>NZ_DATBBJ010000066.1:0-120565 GCF_036271055.1 Scandinavium sp.
TCAGGGATGCTTCAAAAAAATGGAGTATGCCGATCCAGAACTGGCGGCTGGCGATGAGCCGTTTTATTATCGAGTTCGGTGACCGCCTGAGCGATCACCTTTAATACGGTGGCAGTTACACAGAATTATTTACAGGGTCTCACTCCCGTTTTTGCAACACCGATTTTGACGATAAGCTGTCTTGCTTGAATCTATCCGGCACCTACATGGGATTTTTTTCCCGCGCCTCGATGAGTTCGGCGCCTGATGAACCTCCAGAAAATATACGGCTTCTGCGAGCCTTTCCGTTTTACAGGTTCCTCAACAGGCCGTTTGCTCGCCTTGTAGCAGTTCTGGCTTACCTTCTGTCGGTTTCCACAGAGGGCCGGACACAGACTTACTCAACCACATCAGTATAAACCTTCGCCGTAAAAGCCCATATTGCGGCACTTGGAACAAGGTGCCGTCTGTTCAAATTGCTTAACCCAGTTACTTTCTGTTCAAAATTAGTCCTAACGTACAATAAATTCAGTTTCCCAAACGGATCCCTTGGGGCACGAGTGTTGTTCTGAGGTGAGCTTATCACCTCTGTTAAGTTGGCAAAATCCAGTAAACCACTTCACTCTCACTTCCTCTCATGACACATAGCTGCCCTTACCCCGTTCCCCCCGCGTTGCGTTCTTATTACATCTACCATTATTCACAAAAACTTAATCCCTTCACCGACCCCCTCCGAACATCCCTTCTCCCTCAGTAGTCTACACTCACCTTTCCTGCTTCGATCGCTGTCACATAATTTCACAGGCAATTATTACTCTCAGGCTAACGATCCATTCCACAGCTTAATTGATGTCCTACTCCTTACGGAGCAGACTTACTGCAGCATAAATCCAGGCAAAAATGATTTGCTGAATCAGGAGGTTGATAATGAATGCTGGCCAAACTCCGGCCCGGAACTGGAACACACGCCGTAGCGAAAAAGCACGCCGTGTCGCTTCCCTTTCGGTGCAGGGTAAGGTAATTCCCACCGAGGGTCTGGTGGATGCGCTGGAAAAACTGATTGCCCCCGGCGACCGCGTGGTGCTGGAAGGTAACAACCAGAAACAGGCCGATTTCCTCTCGCGTATGCTAGCCGAAGTCAATCCGTCCAAAGTCCATGACCTGCATATGATCATGCCGAGCGTCGGACGTAGCGAACACCTCGATATCTTCGAAAAAGGCATCGCCCGCAAACTTGATTTCTCTTTCTCCGGCCCACAGAGCCTGCGCATTTCGCAGCTTTTGCAGGACGGTCAACTGGAAATCGGGGCGATCCACACTTATATCGAACTTTACTCCCGTCTTTACGTTGACCTTTGCCCGAACGTGGCGCTGATTGCCGGTTTTAAAGCGGACCGCAAAGGCAACCTCTACACCGGGCCAAGCACCGAAGACACCCCGGCGCTGGTTGAAGCCGCTGCGTTTCGTGACGGGATCGTCATCGCCCAGGTTAACGAACTGGTGGATGACGAGTGTGACCTGCCGCGCGTCGATATTCCTGGCTCGTGGATTGATTACGTGGTCGTCGCCGATAAGCCGTTCTTTATTGAACCGCTGTTCACCCGCGACCCGCGCCTGATCAAACAGGAACACATCCTGATGGCGATGATGGCGATTAAAGGCATCTACGCCGAGCATCAGGTGCAGTCGCTCAACCACGGCATCGGCTTTAACACCGCCGCCATCGAACTGCTGCTGCCGACCTACGGCGAACAACTCGGCCTGAAAGGCAAAATCTGTAAACACTGGACGCTCAACCCGCACCCGACGCTGATCCCGGCGATTGAAAGCGGTTGGGTGGAAAGCGTGCACTGCTTCGGCGGCGAATTGGGGATGGAAGAGTACATCCGCGCCCGCCCGGACATCTTCTTTACCGGGGCTGACGGCTCGATGCGTTCTAACCGCGCGTTCTGCCAGTTAGCGGGCCAGTACGCGGTCGATATGTTTATCGGCTCGACGTTGCAGGTTGATGGCCTCGCCAACTCCTCCACCGTGACTCGCGGTCGTCTGTCTGGTTTTGGCGGTGCGCCGAATATGGGTCACGACCCACACGGTCGTCGTCATGCAACGCCTGCCTGGCTGAACATGATAACCGAACCGGACCCAATGCAGCGCGGTAAGAAACTCGTCGTGCAGATGGTGGAAACCTTCCAGGCGGGCGCGAAACCGACGTTCGTGGAAAAACTCGATGCAGTCGACGTCGCGCAGTCTTCCGGTATGCCACTGGCTCCGGTGATGATTTATGGCGATGACGTGACCCACGTGCTGACCGAAGAAGGCATTGCCTATCTCTACCGTGCCAAAGACATGGAAGAGCGCCGCGCGATGGTTGCTGCAGTTGCCGGTATCACCGATATCGGTCTTGGCGTTGATGCTAAACGTGTTGCTGAACTGCGTCAGAGCGGCAAAGTGGTGTATCCGGAAGACATGGGCATTCGTCGCAGCGACGCCACCCGTTCTCTGCTTGCCGCAGGCAGCGTGGCGGATCTGGTCGAGTGGTCTGACGGCCTTTATAACCCACCTGCGAAATTCCGGAGCTGGTAATGAAACTCCTGTCACAGACTCATGCCGAGGGTCAGGCCCAGCGACTGGCGTTTATCGCCCGCGACTGCCTTATCGACGAAGCGCGATTAAGCCCGAAGCCGGGTCTGGTGGACAGCCGGGGAAACGGTGCCCATCACGACCTTTCATTGGCACTGATGGAGCGCTCGGCGCACAGCCTGACTCCGACGTTTCTGCAACTGGCCCGGCACAGCTGGCAACGCCCCGCCGATATCGCCCTGCGCGAAACCGTCGGTCGTCTTGGGCGCGAAGGCGAACAGCAAATGATGGCCGCCACTGAGGGCGTGAATACTCATCGTGGCGCGATTTGGGCGCTCGGCCTGTTAGTGAGTGCGGCAGCAATGCTGGACGAAACGGCAAACGCGCAGCACATCGCCGATGCCGCTGCTCTGCTCGCTCGTTTACCGGACAGCGCCGCGCCAAAGGTTTTCAGTAAAGGCCTGAAAGCGACGCACCGCTATCGCGTTCCCGGCGCACGCGAAGAGGCACAGCAGGCATTTCCGCACGTGATGAAACTGGCTCTGCCGCAGCTCTTACGCAGCCGCGCTCAGGGCGCAAGCGAAAGCGAAGCCCGTCTCGATGCGCTGATGGCGATCATGACCTCGCTCAGTGATACCTGCGTGCTTTCCCGCGCCGGAATGCCTGGTCTGGAAGCGATGCAAAACGGGGCGCGTGCGGTGCTGATTGCCGGTGGCAGCGCAACAGCGGCAGGCAAAAAAGCGCTCGCCCGTCTGGACGCGCAGATGCTCGCCCTCAACGCCTCGCCCGGCGGTGCCGCGGATTTGCTCGCCGCCACGCTGTTTCTCGACAGGGTATGCCCGCCCGTGTCTTGCTCAATTTAAAGAGGATGTTATGGAACACATTACATTGTCATTCCCTGCAAACCGCACCTCAAGCGGTAAAGCCCTGGCAGGGGTTGTTGGTTCCGGTGATATGGAAGTGCTGTTCACCGCAGCCGCAGGGGAAACGCTCAGCATTGATATCACCACGTCGGTGGACAACAGCACCCAACGCTGGAATGCGCTGTTTGACCGCCTGAACCTGACGAACGGCCTGCCTGCGGGCAAGCTGATTATCCACGATTTCGGCGCGACGCCCGGTGTGGCGCGCATTCGTATCGAACAGGTTTTTGAAGAGGTGAGCCATGCGTAACGACCCTAGCTTTATTGAATTACGGGCCCGCGAACGCGCCCATGCGCTGCTCGATGACGGCAGCTACCGCGAACTGCTCGATCCGTTCGAAGGCATTATGTCGCCGTGGCTGCCACAGCAAGGCGTCGTGCCACAGTCCGATGACGGCATGGTGGTCGCTCGCGGCACGATTAATGGTCAATCTGCGGTGGTGATTGCCATCGAAGGCACCTTCCAGGGCGGCAGCATGGGTGAAGTCTCCGGCGCAAAAATGGCCGCAGCCCTCGAACTGGCTGCAGAAGACAACCGCAACGGCATTCCGACTCAGGCGGTGTTATGCCTCGAAACCGGCGGCGTGCGTTTGCAGGAAGCCAATCTTGGTTTAGCCGCGATTGCCGATATCCACGCCGCAATTGTTGATTTGCGTCGCTACACCCCGGTCGTCGGCATCATCGCCGGGACCGTCGGCTGCTTCGGTGGGATGTCCATCGCCGCCGCGCTGTGCAGTTATTTGATTGTCACCCGCGAAGCGCGTCTCGGCCTGAACGGCCCGCAGGTTATCGAGCAGGAAGCCGGGATTGAAGAGTACGACTCCCGCGACCGTCCGTTTATCTGGAGCATGACCGGTGGCGAAATCCGCTACGAAAGCGGCCTGGTCGATGCATTGGTCGGTGACGGCATTCACGCAGTGAAATCTGCGATGAACGACGCCATTGCCAAAGGCGTTCCTGCGCAAAACCGCAGCGATAAATATGCCGAGTATCTGGCTCGTCTGACGAATTTCGATACCCGTCAACAAGCCGATACCGCGCAAATCAAACAGCTTTTTGCCGGGGAGGTGAAATGATGAATCAGTCGACTAACCGTGCCGCCGTGTGGCTGGAAAAACTGGCCCCGAACGCGCCACGCATGAGCGGTCTGTGCCCATCCGTGCAGGTCGCAGACAGCGAACTGAATGGCGAAAGCGTGCGTTACATCGCCGTAGTGCCGGATGCCAACAACCATTATCCGCGCGCCGCTAAAGGTGAAGTGGGCCTGCTGGAAGGCTGGACGCTGGCGAAAGTGGTGAACGAAACCATCGACGCCGACGCGAACAGCGACGTGAAGCGCCCAATCATTGCAGTGATTGACGTGCCAAGCCAGGCGTATGGCCGCCGTGAAGAAGCGTTCGGTATTCACCAGGCGCTGGCTGGTGCGGCGGGTGCTTACGCGAAAGCGCGTCTGGCGGGCCATCCGGTGATTGGTCTTATCGTCGGCAAAGCCATGTCTGGTGCGTTTCTGGCACACGGCTATCAGGCCAACCGTCTGATTGCCTTCAACGACCAGGGCGTGCTGGTGCATGCGATGGGTAAAGAATCTGCCGCGCGTATCACTCTGCGCACCGTTGACGCGCTGGAAAAACTGGCGGCGACCATTCCACCGATGGCCTATGACGTCAGCAACTACGCGACACTCGGCCTGCTTTCCGACCTGTTGAACATCAGCAACCCGGACGCGCCAACCGATGCCGACCTGGCGCAGGTGTTAATCATTCTGCAACAGTCGGTGCGTGAAGCGCGTCAGGATCCAAGCCTTAAAAACCGTCTCGGCGCGGACAATCGCCGTAGCTCTGCCCTGGTCCGCGAACGGATGCGCGCAAGCTGGTAACGAGCAGTATCAGAAGTACGTAAAAAAAGACCTGCCGAAAGCGGTCGCCGTCGGGCGCAGTTATAGCGCCCACGGTAAGCCCGCTTTTAGAAAATTATAAACATCGCAAATGTTCAATACGTTACATCGTTCACGCTGGCTCAAAGCGGTAACTGAATGATCGAAAGCAGCCAACGCACAGGCAGCCTGAAAGATGACGCGTATTTCTTTTTTTATCTACAGGTGATCTATGACTTACGTAATCGTTCATGCTCTTGCTCCGATTTTTATCATCATGCTGCTGGGCTTCTGGGCCGGCAAAGCCAAAATGGTCGACAACAAAAATGTGTCGCTACTGAATATCTTCGTAATGGATTTCGCCCTGCCCGCCGCGCTGTTTAGCGCCACCGTGCAGACGCCGTGGGCCGGGATTGTCGCGCAGTCACCGTTGATTGTGGTGCTGACTGGCGCGATGTGGATCACCTATGCGGCTATCTACTTCCTCGCGACCAGCGTCTTTAAAAAATCGCCGCAGGATGCTGCGGTGCTGACCCTGACCGTGGCGCTGCCAAACTATGCAGCACTTGGCCTGCCGATTCTTGGCAGCGTGCTGGGTGAAGGTTCAGCGACATCCCTTTCCGTCGCCGTGTCTATCGCCTGCGGTTCCGTGCTGATGACGCCGTTCTGCCTGTTGATCCTTGAGCGTGAAAAAGCACGCGCTGCCGGTGAAAACAGCGGTTCTACAATGGCGATGCTGCCAGTTCTGATGTGGCGTTCGCTGAAAAAACCGATCGTGATGGGCCCGCTGCTGGGTGTGATCCTGTCGGCAATCGGTATCAAAATGCCGGACCTGTTCCTGTCGGCGATTAAACCGCTGGGCCTGTCTGCCACCGCTGCGGCGCTGTTCCTGACGGGGGTGATTCTGTCTGCCCGTAAGCTGAAACTGAACGCGATGGTAGGCATTGCGACTATCACCAAACTGCTGATCCAGCCGTTTATCGCCTGGGCGATTGTGCTGGCGTTCGGTCTGCACGGCTCAGTGGCCATCACCGCTATTCTGATGATTGCGCTGTCTGCCGGTTTCTTCGGTGTGGTGTTCGGTAACCGCTTTGGTGTTCAGTCGCCAGATGCAGAAGCCGTGCTGCTGTTAAGCTCGGTTCTGTGTATCCTGTCGTTACCGCTGTTTATCACGTTAACCTCAGGCATTTAATATGACTTTCACACCGCGCCCCCACGATTTACTGTGGCTGAAAAAGACCGACGCTTTACTGAACATTCAGGAGGCGTGGGTCGCCAGCCAGTGGCATACCGGATTACCGGTGGTGGTGCGGCGCGATGTGAATAAAGAAAGTGATATTCCGGTTGGCGTGCGTGGCATGAAGCGCGAACAACGCGCCGCCGGATGGGTGAAAGCAGAGGCGGTTTCCCGCGTGATGACGCCAGAAACGCTCGCAGAACGCGAACGCCTGCTGCATTCCCCGTTTGTTTCCCAGCAGCCTGTTCAGGCGGCTATTTTGCTCACCACCTTTGCGTGGCCGTGGCACTGGGGCATTACCGGCAGCACCGGGTATGCGCTCGCCACCGAAATTCCCGTTCTGCACGCCGACAGCGATCTCGATTTGATTATCCGCGCCCCGCAACCGCTGACCGTGGATGAATTACGTCAGTGGCAGGCGCAGGTCGACAAACTGCCGTGCCGTGCCGACACACAAATTGAAACGCCCTTTGGCGCTTTCGCTTTAAACGAGTGGCTACGCGAAGGACGCGTCCTGCTGAAAACCGCCGCTGGCCCGCAACTCACCGCGACGCCGTGGCACAGGGAGCCATCATGAAAATCCTCTTTACCTTTCCCGGTCAGGGCACACAGCGCGCCGGGATGCTGCAAAATCTGCCGGACGGCGATGCCATGCTTAGCAGCGTACGCGCCGTTCTGGGTGATGAAACCGATTCACTCGATACGCCAGAAGCGTTAAAACACACCCGTGCGGTGCAATTGTGTTTACTGATTGCCGGCGTGGCGTGGGCGCGCGAGCTAATTCGCAACGGTGTTGCTCCGGATATCGTCAGCGGTTTGTCGATTGGCGCGTATCCTGCCGCCGTGATTGCCGGGGCGCTGGCCTTTGACGATGCGTTGCGTCTGGTGGCGCTGCGCGGTGACTTGATGGAGCAGGCGTATCCGCACGGCTACGGCCTGACAGCGATTGTCGGCTTGCAGCTTAATCGCGTTGAGCAGTTGGTGGCGGGCAGCAACACCTATATTGCTAACCTGAACGCCGAAACGCAGATTGTCATCGCCGGTCGCGATGAAGACATGGCTGCTGTGGCGCATAAAGCGCTGGAAGCCGGAGCCAGCAAGGCCACACGGCTGGCGGTAAGCGTGCCATCGCATTGCGCGTTGCTGGATAAACCTGCCGTTAAGCTGGCAGAAGCCTTTCAATCAGTGACACTGTCACGCCCACAGCGCGCCTATCTTAGCGGTTCGACCGGGCGCGTGCTGTGGGAGCCGCAAAAAATCGCGGATGATTTGGCGTTTAATATGGCGCGCACGGTGCAATGGCAGGACGCCATGGTCGCCGCCAATCAGCGTGACGCAAAACTGGCAATCGAGATGCCGCCCGGCAGCGTGTTAACCGGGCTGACTCATCTGGCAGGCTGGCAAGGCGACGCCATTTGCATGGATCGTAACAGCGTCGAAGTCGCACAGCATTTGATGAAACGCCTTAACCGCTAAGGCTACGGGCGTACATGCGCCCTTCTGCCGCCAGCGCCAGCAAGTCCTGATCACGTTCGCGGTGATGCGAATACACAATCGAAATCAGCTGGCGCATCTGGTACGGCTCCGCCAGCTTCAACAATTGCACATCGTTCTCATACACTTTTTTCATTCGCCCTGGCATCAACGCAAACCCGACACCTGCCTGCACCAGACTTATCATCGAAAAGATGTCGTTCACGCGCGTCACAATTTCCGGCTCAAAACCCGCGATGTGAAACGCTTCCTGAAATCCGTCATAAGTGGCAAACCCTTCGGCTAACGAAACGAATTTGCGGTCGGCGTAGTCGCGCAGATCGGCATCCAGATGAGTGTCCAGCGGCACGCTAGCGGGTGCGGCTAAAAAGATATCGTCGTGGAACAGTGGAATTACGTCGAATTTCGACCCGGCAAATTCGCCTTCGTTGGTGGAAATCAAAATCGCATCCAGCGCGTCGTCTTCCAGCATATCCAGCAGCATCTGGTTAGAGCCCATGGTTAAATCCAGCTCCAGCGACGGACGGCGCAACTTCATGCCCATGATGATTTTCGGCACCGTTTCCAGTGTCAGCGAATAAAGCGTGCCGATACGCAGACGACCGCGCCCGACGCCTGCCACTTTACGCGTCTGTTCCAGCCCTTTACTCATCAGGCTTATTACGTCCTGACAATATTCCAGCAACGTCCAGGCGGCAGGCAACGGCACCAGATTGCGTCCTTTATGGCTAAACAACGGACAGCCGACGCCTTCTTCCAGCGTATGCAACGCCCGATGCACGCTGACGCTGCTGAGTTCCAGCGCCTCCGCGGTACGCGCGATGTTGCCCTTGTTCATGAACATCATAAAGACGCTGAGTTTACGAAAGGTAATGTCCTGATTGATGTCGTCTTTCATGGCGGCCATTTTGTATTTTTGAGATGAATGATTATACCCGGTTTTATTCATTTCAAGTGGTTATCGTCCCGCTACAGAATCATACAACGTCCTCTCCCTGTTGGAAGAAACAGCGACAGGGAAAAACTAAATTCGTCCTCTCATCAACGGCTTTTGCGGATCGTCTTAACGACGTCTTGCTCCCCGACAAATAATTGCAGATACTGTATGCATAAACAGTAGTTAAGAGGTTGTTTACTGATGAACCCTATTGATGCCGAAGTCGCTATCACCCTGCCGCTTTTTACCGAACGCGTTTCCTGCGGTTTTCCGAGCCCCGCCGCAGACTACATTGATGAGGCTATCGATCTGGTCAAAAGCCTGATCTCGCATCCATCGGCCACCTATGTGTTACGGGTGTCGGGCGATTCGATGCGTGATGCGGCAATTGTCGCGGACTCTATGCTGCTGGTGGATGCGAGTTTGCAGGCCGGCGATGGCGATATCGTGGTGGCGCGTTTGAGCAGTGGATTTACGGTCAAGCGGCTGCGGCTGCATCCTAAGCCGCATCTGATGCCAGAAAACCCGGCCTATGCCCCTATCCCGATTCACGAGAATGATGACGTGCAGATCCTCGGCGTTGTGACGACAGTGATCACCCGCCCGCAGCGGCATTTGCCTTGATTCCCGCGTTCCCTTTATTGTCCCGGCACGCTGATGGCGTTTTAGCCGCTGGGTTATATACTTTCGATATTCTCCGGCCTGCTGTTAATCCTTAACCCTCTTGCGAGACACCATGAAAATCACTCCGACATTGTGTTTGGTCTGTCTTCCCGTGGCTGTTCCCTCCTTCGCCGTGTCTTATTTAAACGGCGATCCTGCGCAATATCAGCATGATGGATTATCGCTCAATGCCTCGCTGGGCTATTTAGGCGGGGAGTCGAAAGAGTTTGTTTATTATCAGGGGCGACAGCTCAGTCGCCTCGACTGGAAATTGAAAAATGCGGCGATTATTAAAGCCGAAGCCAATTATGATTTGTTACCCTGGCTGAGCGTCAATGCGCGCGGCTGGACGACGCTGGCTTCTGGCAGCGGTCATATGAACGATTATGACTGGCAAGATTTACAGTCCAGCCACTACACCGACAGCTCTTCGAGCCCCGCCACGGTGAATGAAGCCAATGAATTTGATTTAAGCGTGCGGGGTTGGGTGTTGAATCAGCAAAATTATAAACTGGGCGCGGTGGCGGGTTATCAGGAAAACCGTACGAGTTGGCTCGCCAGCGGCGGAACCTACGATTATGCAGGCACCGACGCCGATGATAATTACGATCCGAATGCGGCCCGTGAGCGTGGCACGTTTCCTGCTGGGAAGCCCGCCGTGGGCTACCGCCAGGTATTTAAAACGCCTTATATTGGCCTGGCGGGATATTATTCCCTCGAGCAATTTGAATTTAACGGGCTACTGAAATATAGCCATTGGGTCGATGCCACGGATCATGACGTCCATTATATGACCAACGCCACTTCGAGCACGGGCACGAACAATGGCGAACTGTGGGCTGGCGTGGTGAACGCCGGTTATTGGGTCACGTCACAGGCCAAACTCTTTACGGAAGCGAGCTACACGTTTTATCCCAATAAACACGGGGATGAAAATCAGTGGGATAATGACGATCATGAATATGGTCCGGGCGGCGGCGGATTACAAAGCCGGGCATGGAGTCTGACGGCGGGTATGCAATATCTTTGGTGACCTGGAAGAAACAGGAAATGACCGCGATTGTCAGTAATCTTCGGGCAACTTGCGGTCAATCGATACAAGTTTTCCTTTTTTCACCGTAATGTATTCACCTTCTTTCAGCTCTGCCAATACACGGAACACGTAGCTGCGCGACAGATTGGTGCGGCGGATAATAAAGTTCGCGATCCCTTCTGTTTCGTCAATATTCACCGTGCGGCGATAAAGATAGCGTTGCATCATGGCTTTGATGGTGTGATACCCCGAATCCAGTCGCCTTTCCACGTGAACATCGAGAATAAATATCAACATATAAGTCAGAATCGTCGCCAGCTCTTTCATATTTTCCGGCGACGATCCGAAGAAAATACGGTCAAAATCTTCCATGGATATTTTCGATACCGTTGCAGAGGTCATGGCGACATAATTAAACTCAACAATAGGACAAAACCGCTCAAGCAGCCCAATCGGCATATTTTCGATGGTGGTGCCAATGATCCGTGGATCATCGCTTTTCGCTAATGAGATAACGCCTTCGGAGACAAAATAAATACAGTCTTTGTTAAGAACCAAAGGCTCATTAATCTTGAGGCTGAATTTTTCCGCACAGGCTTCAACGTCTGCATGATGCTTATCCAGCTCAAGCGTACGGTAATATTGGTGAATGATTTCAAAGTCAAATTTCATGATGCCTCCTGAGCGAAACACCTATGACTATGCCAGCCGACAGGCCTCGCGACAACGCAATTTCTGTTTTTTAACAGAAGTCCCACCATGGACTTTGCAGGCTTATTCAGGCCGTTAAACTATTCTCTATCTTAATTGGCAACGCAGAGTTGCTCACTTTATAACTCTCTTTTTTTTGAGATAGCCGTCTCAGGCCATCGGGTTTGCGGTCTTTTTTATGCATTTTCCCGGCGTTTTCTGCAAATAACACTAAGTTATCTTGGATAAGTAACCCTTTGTTTACCGGAGTTTTGATGAAAAAGAACGGTTTTACGTTGCGTCTGCTCGCAGGCGCAGTACTGGTCTCCTGCCTGGCCAGCACTCACGCGCTTGCCGCTGATACTGCAGCCCCGATGTCCCCGCTGATGAAACAGCTGAACAACGGTAACTGGTTGCCGCAACAGGAAGCTCAGTCTCTGAGCGACGATCTCTATTATCAGGACGCCGTCCACGCTTATATTCAGACACTGCCCCTGCTGAATACCATCGGTCTACGCGATGGTTCCGAAGCGGCATTTGGCAAGGGTTACAACGTGCTGCCTATCTGGAAAGAGCGTATGGACAGCCGCGCTGTCGTGCCGACGCCAAACGGCGACGTTATCTATTCCATGAGCTATCTGGATCTGAAAGAAACCGGCCCACTGGTTGTCAAAGCACCGGCTAACGTCATCGGCATGTTTACCGATTTCTTCCAGAAAACCATCACCGATGTCGGTGCCATTGGCCCTGACCAGGCTCGCGGTGGTCTTTATCTGCTACTGCCACCAGACTACGAAGGCCCAATTCCTCAGGGGTACTACGTCTTCAAATCCTCCACTTACAACGTCTTCCTGTTCTTCCGCACCATCATGGGCAAAGGCGATGGAAAACCTGATCCGGCACCGGCTGTGAAAAACGCGGAAACAACCCGCATTTACCCACTGTAGGATGTGGAAAAAGAAGTGAAACCGATGCAGTTCCCGGATGCCAGCGGCAAACACGTCAATATGATGTACCCGACCGACAGCGCTTACTGGAAAAAACTGAAAGACTTCATTGATTACGAGCCGTTAACGGCGATCCCGCAGGAAACCCGTAGCGCACTGCTGAGCATTTGGATGGTGAAAGGCAAACCGTTCGCTCCAACCGCGAAGCAACAAGAGTTGCTGAAGAAAGCCGTTGAAATGACGCCGCGTATGATCCTCGCCCGCCGTCAGGTTGGCCGTGACGATCAGCGCCAGCTGTACTACAAAAACCGTCAGTACGAGAACTCCTGGGCGGGCGCGACTGCAGAGTGGATGCAATATGGCACACTGGATGAAAACCAGCGCGCAGCCTTCTTCCAGATTGCTTACTCCAGCGCCGCGGCGATGGTGATGCACACCACTGGGGCCGGTTCTAAATATCCGTACACGGCCAGAGATAAAGACGGCAAGTTCCTGGATGGCAGCAACTCCTACAAACTGCATCTGCCGCCTAACCCGCCTGCGGGTCTGTTCTGGGCAGTCACCGCCTATAACATCACCGATGGCACCATGCCGGAAACCGATCAGCTGCTGCCATCGACCAACGGTTACTACAATTTGCCGAAGAACGAAGATGGCTCTCTGGATATCTGGTTCGGCCCGACGAAACCAGAAGGTGTAGCAGACAACGCCTTTATCAAAACTGTTCCGAATCGCAACTTCCTCGTAGCCCTGCGTCTCTACGGCACCGGAGATGCATTCTACGATCAGACATGGGTACCGGACGACCTGGTACAGACAAATAAATAACAGGAATCATGATGAAATTAAAACACCTTGCTCTCTTTACTGCGCTGGTTTGCAGCGCAGGTGCTATCGCACAATCCGCGCCGTTGACCATTGCGCATCCGACTAAATTTGATCAACTGACGCTGCCATCGGCTGACGTCACCATGCCAGAGGCGTATGTTAAAGCGATCGCTCAGCAGGCCTATATCTGGGGCTGGCCAATGGTTAACCAATTTAACCGCCGCGAAACTATTACTAAAGCGCCGTACCCTGCGCTGAATGGCGGCATGGTGCCGGTGGCACCGATGGGCCAGCTCAGTATGCTGACTGATTACATTAAGCCGCAGGAAACCTTCGTGACCTGCCCGAATCAGGACGTGGCTTACGGCCTTGGTTTCTTCGAACTGGATAAAGAACCGGTGGTTATCCAGGTGCCTGACTTTGGTTCCCGTTTCTGGGTTTACGCTATCTATGATGCGCGTACCAACCAGATTGGTAATGTCGGTAAACCTTACGGCACCAAACCAGGCTTCTATTTGCTGGTCGGCCCGAACTGGAAAGGCGAAACACCAAAAGGCATCACGGGTGTGATTCACTCTTCCACGGAAATGGCGAACATGATCCCACGTCTTCAGATGGACGATACGGCAGAAGACCGTGCTGCCATTCAGGCACCGATCAAAGAAGTGATGTCTTACCCGCTGAGCAAATTCACTGGCAAAATGCAGTCGTATGAATATGCGAAGATCCCATCGATTGGCGGCAAGCCTGATCCTGATGCCGGTGAAACGAAGTGGGTTGTACCTGAGAAGTTCTTTGACCAGTTCGCTAACGTGCTGGACAAAGTCCCCGCACTCCCGGGCGAAGAAGCGATGTACGTTCAGTATCATCACCTTGTAGAAGCCGGTAAAAAAGATCCGCAGATCCGCAAATGGATGGATGAAGCCGCGGCTGAAACAGATAAAACGGTGATTGCTGAGTTCTTCAAATGGAAAAACAACGGTGTTCCTGCGGGCCACGGCTGGAATCGTTCGAAAAATAACGCGCAGTTTGGTGTCGATTACTACAACCGCACCGGCACCGCAAAATCGAACATGTTCGATAACAAGCCGGATGAAACCCAGTATTTCTATACTGATAACGATGCCAGCAACACTCAGCTTTCCGGTGATCACAGCTACACCGTGACCTTCCCGAAAGGTGAAACGCCGCCAGTGAAAGGTTTCTGGTCGATGACGCTGTACAACAGCAAGCATCTGTTCAGCCCGAACGAAATCAACCGTTACTCGCTGGGCACCAAAAACAAAGATCTGAAGTACAACGCGGATGGTTCTCTGACGCTGTATGTCAGCAAAACCAAGCCGGATGCCGCGAAGGTCAATAACTGGCTGCCTGCACCAGACGGTACATTCTCGCTCTATATCCGTGCGTATTGGGGCGAAAATGCGATTCTTGACGGCACCTGGCAGCCACCGAAAATCGAAATGGCGAAATAAAATAACGGTATCAATGCCCCCTGGCCTCATGCCACTGGCATGGGGGCTTCTCTATCCTTTTGCTCATCGATACGTGGCTCAGCGGGGGATTACCAAATAAATAACCGAATATCTCTGCGGGAAATCTTCGGTTGCAGGGATGATTACAGATAATCGACTTTCAGGAACACGATCGAATCCACACGCCCCGGGCTTACGCTGCCTTCTGTCCTTGCATAACCTGCGGCCAGAGGTAGCGTCTGACTTTGCCCATCAATTTGCGGAATGTTCAGCGATAGCGGTTCACCAAGATGAAGAGGATGCTGATCATAAAAGAGCTGTAGCCCTATTCCCTGCGCGCTGCTTGGCTGCTTTCTCAAGGCGAGGATCCCTTGAGAAGCATCGTAGATTTTACCGAACACGGTCAGTGATGCCTGGGTGATGCCGCCTGTACATCTCAACGTCACGTTCAATGGGCGTACGCCATTTTTCATTCCGCGAACGACACCGGACATTTGCAGCGAAGGTAGCGCAATGACTTTATTTTGAACATCCAATTGGCAGTACGCCGCAGGCACAGAAGCATTTAAGACAAAGTTGACCAGCGTCGTACGTTTGCTGCCCGTGTCGTTAATTGTTAATAACGACGGCTGCTGAAAGTTCAGTGACTCTGTTCCCACACCGCCTGCGGTTCTCACCAGTTCGATTTTAAACAGGATGTCACGCGTCGTCAGGTTTTGGTCGGCTTGCAACGTCGATTGCAATGTAAAAGGAAATACCTGCGGCGACGCGTTTGCATGGCGTAAATAAAAGTGGATGCGGATCCCCACGCCCGTTAATGACGTGGGGTAAATATGGTCGCCGACCATATTCGCGGCCATGACGCCAGTGAACATCAATTGCCCCGTTGCAGAAGAACAGGCAATGTCGCTGTCCACATGAGACAACATCGACAGCGATCCTCTTTTTACATACAGCACATCGCCTGGGTGCGTGGTGCTGATGTCTTTGTGGATTTCGCCGTCGATATTAATGGTCAGTAAAGCCGGTAAACTGCTAATTTCGCACGCGGTGGCATACGTTGAACTCAGCAAAATAACCGTGATTACCGCGACGTTACGCAACCAGTGTAGTGAGCCAGAAATGATGGTTTTCATTATGATTCCTTAAACGCATTCCAGCGAGATCAACGTGACGGGCAGATTGCCCGTGTCTTCCGGCAGGTCGAAATGGGCTTTGCATTGCGTATTCAGTGCCGGTAACACGGTTAAATCACCGCTCTCTTGTGCGCCATCAAAATAGACAACCCCTTGATCCCCGACTAAAAACAGGCCATCGCTCCCTTCCAGTTTCACCGTCGAGCCGAAAGGTACAATCTGCCCACGCCAGTTTAACGTCGCCATGACTTTACGCCCCGAGGTCGCGACGAAAGGCGCAAGGACGACAGCGTCTTTGGTCGGCACAACCGTGGCAGAAATATTCTTCAGGGTGACGTTGCGATTCACCCGTTGCGGGTTGAATTGAATATCCGTGCGGGAGTATGGCGACAAATCGGGTACTGCCGCGTAGCCACGCCAGTCGGTGCTGAGATTCTTGCCATTGGTGAGCGCGACATGACTTGCGCCAGGTGCACTCACCAGCGCCTGCGCGCCTTCGGAATATGGCGTCAGCGTCAGGCCATGACGATGCATAATCATGCCGCCATTCAGCCCCCACGTGAGCTGTTTTCGGTCTGGATCCTGGCTGTAATTCAGCGTGGAAGTGCCATTGCTGTTGTCGTACGTGAGGCCTAAACTGTCGCTCACGCCTTGCGAACCGCTGTCTGTGTGGTTATACCCGAGCTGCGCGCTGTAACTTAACGCCCGCGAATCGAGTAAACTGCCGTTCAAACCGACCTGCTGTGAAACATCTTTGCGCAAATTGGTATTGACCAGATAGGTGACGGAGGGGCTGGATCCGGCAAACAGATCTTTCAGCGTGCCGGAGACATTCAGCGCCAGTTGCTTATCCCACTCATTGTCATCGCTGTTTTTACTGGCTCCAGCGTTGACAGACATATTGAGATTACCCACTTCAAAATTCATCCCCATTTGGTACATATCATTGCGGGTACCGTCCTGATTGCTGCTTTTATTCATGGAGATAAACAGACTGCGGCCTTCCGTTAAATCCTGATTCACCGAAAGCGTAATCTGCTTTTTCGGCGCATTGCGATCTTCGGCGGCACTCAATGCATCAGAAAGAGAATAGTACCCGGCAGAATACAGCCGTTCGCTGAGTTGAATGGTGGTCTGCGTGGCAGCAATTTCATTGGCATAGGCAATGCGCGTGCTCTGCCCATGCTTGCTCTGATGTATGCCGCTCACGTCGTCTGCTTTGGCATCGGTGATGTCGGCAGATATTGCACCGGCATAGCCCATGTCCATGCCAAGCCCAACATTCAGCGCTTTATAGCGTTCGCTTACCTGCATGCCACTCAACAGCGTGAGGTTATAGGGCAGGCCATAGCTCAGGGAAAGCTGGGCAACGCTGACGTCACCTTCGTTATCCGTGGTATCGTCCGGCGAAAACGTGCCGAGCGCTAAATTGTACTTGATCTGCTTTTCACGCAGCAGCGTTTGCACCGTGGCATAGGATTGGGTGAAATGCGTTTCCGAGCCATCCGCTTCGGTGATGGTGACGTCCAGCGTCCCTCCCGTTGATACCGGGGAGAGATTGTTCAGGACAAATGCACCCGGCGCCACGTTCGTCTGGTAGATAATATTACCGTGGTCACGAACGGTGATTTTGGCGTTACTTTTGGCAATCCCTCTCACCGTGGGCGCAAAGCCATTCATGCTGGAAGGATACATGTCCATATCCGTCGCCAGTTGAAGGCCTTTCAGCTGAATACTGTCAAACGTGTCTCCGGCGGTATAGGTATCACCGAGCGTCAATTCACTTTTAAGGGCGGGAATTGCCCGCTCAAGATAGGTACCCAGATTGGTGAATTGGCTGCTTTGCCCTTCGCCAAAAGACAGGGTCGAATTGTTACGTAAGCGCCACGGCCCAATATTAATGCCGCTATGCACATTGGCGTAGTTATCGCTCCCGTCGCCCCCTTGTGAACTCGACAAATCCTTTGAGCCTGAAATTTGATATTCCATAAGAATGGCGGGAATTCCGTTATCCCACTCTTCCGGTGGCACTTCGTCATCAGACACTTCAAGCAGCAACGCCTGGGGAATCGACAAGATCAATTTAAGCTGGGTGATGTCAAAGGACGTTTGCGCGTCTGGAATGGCGGTAGCTAATGCCAGCCGTTTGGCATCGTCGTCCCCCTCCAGCGCTTTCAGGTCAACGCCAGACGCGCTCGGATTAACCTGCATTTTTTTATACTCAGCCAACGTCAATTCTGGCGTCGGACGCCCTTCTTCATCTTTCGCCAGATACACATCCTGCGGACCGTAATCTTTACCGTTAACGGTTAGACGGACGCGATAATTCCCTGGCGTAAATTCATGGGATAAGACTTTATCTAAGTTTGCGACTTCTGGAGCACCACCGACGGCTTGTAGCATCGCAGGATCGTACTGATCTGCGCCATAGGCCCACTGACCAGGCAAAAGCAACAACCCGCAAAACGTGGCGGGTGAAAGTTTAAAAAACGACTGCATAGCGTGATATCCGCGCAATTTAAGGCTACAACGTCACGGAGTATTCTTTGCTTTTAACGCCAAAGTCGGTTACGCCAGACCAGATAATTTTAAGTCCACCCGCTTTGCTCTCGATCGGGTAGTCTTTAGTTCCTTTAGGCGAAATGACCGTATTATTGCTTTCGGCAGAAACTTTAACTTCTACGTTATTGATGTCGATTTTATTGAGGATCACGTAATACGGGGAGTTATTCACGACATGCACCATGCCGTTGCTTCCACGCTGCCACTCAATTTTACCGATGGCGCTGGCGGATTCATCTGCCAGGCTTTTAGGACGGAAAATGACTTTAATTCTTTCCGTTACGGCAACAGAAAGTTTGTTTTTAAGGTTTTGCTCTTGTTCGGTAAGTGAAGGCACACCGCGCACGTTCAGCCACAACAGACTTTCTTTATCTGCGGGTAAACCCGTTCCTTGATACACCACCTGAATAATACTTTCGCTGCCGCTGACTAACTGGAACAGCGGCGGTGTCACCACGAAGGGTAACTGTTTGGTTGTGATCTCCGGATTACCCGCAGCATCCAGCCAACTTTGCACTAAATAATTGCGCTTCTCTTCATTTTTAGCCGTCAGCACCGCTTCGCCTTTGGCTTCTTTATAGATAATGCGGTTTGCGCTTAAATGGATAGACGCAACCGATGAGGCACTCCAGATCATGGCCAGGGAAGTCAGTAATACCGTTTTAATCAGTTTCATAATCGCTACACGTTTCATAAGAAAAAAACAGCCAACAGGAGATCTGTTGGCTGTACGAGGGTAAATATTACAGGTAGTTAATTTGCAGCTGCGCAGTCGCGGAGACATTACCACCGGTAATAGCCGGGCTAGCATCACGCACTAACGCAATAGCAATACTGTATTTGTGGAAGTCACTGCCGCCACCGATATTTTCAAGCGTAGTAGTACCCGTATTTACCGGAACCAGCGTAGTCTTGAGGGTTTTGCCAATTCCATCCTGCACCTGCCAGAAACCGATACCCACACTTTGTGCAGGGTTGGTGTCTGCAGTATTTGCCAATACGTTAGGGTCATCTTCACTTGCCGTACCTAAAAATGCCAACTGTCCTTTCTGACCAGTGACACATTTGTCAAAACTCACATTAAGAACAGTATATTTCTCTGGCTTGGAATTGGATGCGCGAATATCCGCGGCAGTCACTTCACCCAAGTCTTTAACGTCTTGAATAATTGGAACACATGCGTTTACATCAACCAGAGACGCAGTAATATCGGTATTGTAAGTATCACCGGTGGCTGCAGCAAATACACTGGCAGAACCAATAAGCATCATCGACAGCGCAACAGCGCGCGCAATTGTCGTTTTAACAGGGATAGACATAATAAATATCCTATAACTTGCAGCAAGATAAATTAATTGCCGCACTGTCCATTAGTGTTTACAGATAGGTAATTTTAATCTGCGCACGCGTTTTAAACTCACCGAGGGTGGCCGCTTTGTCTTCTGGCTTCACGAGGGCAACTAATAAATCGAGTGAACTGTTGTCATACGTGGAATCATCGACGAGATGAGAATCGGTCAGGCCTGAGTTCGCAGCAATCTGCTTCCCATCGCCCCATGCCTGCCAGAAGCCCACGGCAACGTTCGTCGCAGCATCTTCTTCTGTGCTGGTATTACCCAGCAAAGCGCTGTCAACGCTGTCTGCGGTACCCGATACAGAGACCTGCGCCATTTGGCCTTCGTTACATCCCGTGAAACCAATTGAGTAGGTCTTCATACCTTGTGGCACGCCAGATGCTGGCACAATAGGTAATGTTTCGACATTGACGTCGCCGAAATCAACAAAACCTGGGGCATTAACAGCACACGGGTTACTGATAAGGTTACCCGAAACGGCCAACTCGTGAGTTTCAAGACCCACATACGCATTTGCACTGCCGACTGACAATAACGACGCAGCCAGTGCAATTGCCATTACTGTTTTATTAAACTGGGACATATGCTTTCCTTGCGATTACAGATAGTTAATTTGCACTTGAGCAGTAGCCTGGATGGTGCCCGCGGTTGCAACTTTATCTTCTGGCTTAACCAGGGTTGCCTTCAGGATGATTTTACCGGCAGTGCCTTCGCCTTCCGCAGCACCTACGTTAGCTGATTTGGTTACACCGCTATTCACGGCAAGTTTCGCTTCGGTAGCGCCCGTGGTGTCCCAGAATGCAACACCCACGTTTGTGGCTGCACCTTCATCAGTACCGTTCGCGAGAATACTGCTGTCTTTGGCATCCTCAGTACCGATGATAGAAACCTGTGCCATCTGGTCTGCCATACATTCGGTGAAATCAATTTCATAAGTATGACCATCAGCAGAGGTCGTTGCGCTGCTCAGCTGAAGCGAATTAACGTTGACATCGCCAAAAGCGAGGGTTGACGGGAGTACAACCTTACATGGGTTTGATTCAACACTTCCGCTCAATTCGAGTTCATGAACTTCCGAACCGGTATAAGCACTTGCTGTGCCGGCAGAAAGTAACGCGGCAGTAAAAGCTAAACACAGAGTTGTTTTTGCAAAAGCGTTCATATTAATTTCCTTGTTTTCCATTTAAAAAACCATCCCTGACATTTCAGAGGGTTGGCTTGTTATTGTTTATAATAAACAATGCTTTATTTATTTTATTTACAGATACGTAATATTAATTTGTGCAGAGGCAGCAATATTGCCTGGCTTGGCTACCGCTTCTGTTGGTCTGACTAAACTTGCTTGTAGATGAATAGAACCCGACGTTTCATCATTTAATAATTGACCTACATTATAAATGGCAGAACTGCCGGTATTAACGTCGTTTTTTTTACCGGCGTTACCCACATCCCAAAACGAAATGGCGATATTGGTTGCGGATTCTTCTGTGGCTGCGTTGACCAGTGTGGTTGGGTCAGAACTGTCTCCCGTTCCCAAAACAGAGATCTGAGCCATCTGATTTTCAGCACATTGTGTAAATTGAATGTTATACACCTGAGTATTTCCGGCAATCAGTGACGTGCTGGAGCTCAGCGCTAACGTATCAACGTTAATATGGCCGAAATCGATGGTCGACGGGAGATCGATAACACAAGGGTTTACTTGTAGATTCCCCGACACAGTAAATTCATGTGCTTCGTTGCCAGTAAATGCACTCGCTGCACCGGAAAAAACCATTAATGCGACCAACAGATTATTTTTTGTAAAAGTCTTCATTGGATATTCCTTTATCTTTCCATCTTTATGACTGATGATGGACATATTGATTATTGTTATTTGCGAATTAACCGTTGCTGTTACAAATAATCAATTTTAACTTGAGCATCCACTAAAACATTCCCTGCAGTTGGTGCTGCAGATGCTGTTCTTACAGGGCCAAGTTGGAAGATAAATCGAGATGTGGTTCCCATATTCTTTTTGACGGTAGTCCCGGTATTAATGGGGAGCTTAACAACTTTGCTGCCGTTATTATCCCAAAATGCGACCGCAATATTTTTCGCCGCATCTGTAGGTGCTATATATTTTCAATACAGTAGCGTCCATTTCATCCGGTGTACCCAGAATAGAGACCTGCGCCATCTGCCCCGCTTCGCAGCCGCTGATTTCAATCGTGTACATTTGTGCAGTCGAGGAATCAGGGGTATTGCTGTTGCTGTACGGCAGTTTGCCTGAATTAGGATCAATATTGCCTAATTCAACCGTCGAAGGCAGATCAACCTTGCAAGGATTACTTTCTGCAATACCGGTTAAAGAAACGTCACGCTTAACCGTTTCGCTGAATGCGTGTGCTGCACCCATGGTAATGACAGAAAAGGCGAATATTGCCGTCGATATTTTTGATGTGAATCCCAGCATGCTCATACAGAATTACACTCCTTGTTATTATGTTAATAATCACTCTTGGAAACTTTCCCTTTTCGTTCCATAAGACAAGCAGCACTCTTAAAAAAATGCCTATCTCCCCTACTCAGATAAAGATTCCAGCAACAGAATATAATCAGTAAAAGAAAAACCAAAGTCTTCCGATGTCTCATAGTAGACATCGGAACATATTCATTTTCAGTAACAGAATAAAGCGTGGGTGATTACTTCTTTATTTCCAAAGGGCCCATTAAAACTTCACGCAAGTGCCCGTCTTCCAGACGAATTTTTCCATTTTGCTTTAATGTCGCAATGGTTCTCATGATGCCACTACGTGAGTACAACGTACGCTCCTGGACATAGCGTGCGACAGATATTGCATCTCTGACTTCTTCCGGTTCTTTCATTAATTTTAATATATTGTTACAGATAACTTCATGGGCCGATTGAGCCACCATATCATCGGTATACTTGGCTTGATGATAAATGATAAAACTCAATACCTTACATAAATCTTCCCACAAATTTAGTTTTCCAATCACATCCCTGGCTTTCGCATCAGAGATGTAATAGACCGAAAGTACGGATTCTGCCCGACAATAATATTGTTCCGTTGAGGCGTGCAGCATGTTCGTTAAACCGAGGATTGTCGGCCCTTTGGCAACGCCCAACACTAAGCTGTCACCTTCGCGGCGAATGGTTGCCGATCCTTCAAGGATGAGATAACACACCGGCACGCCTCTGCGCAGATAGGTGAGTTTCTTATTCGCGGGGCACTCTATTTTCTTTGCCTGAGACTGAAGAGCCGAGATGATTCGGTCAAACTCAGCCAAAGGTTTCTCTTCATGAAGTGAAGAATATCGCATAGGTTCTTTCCTGAACGCCATCTACTTAATCTGTATTCGGTTGGGACTGTAACGTACGGGTATATTTTATTGACTACATCCGATGCAATAGAAATAAAAGGAAATCAATATTAACAATATGAAATATATATTTTCAGCATTTCAATTATATCAAATAGAATCAATTCCCCTACCCTGACAGCCGCTTTCATGCCCACTTAAGGCAAAGGATTCTCGGGGAGAGTGTCATTTTAGACAACCACGTCACTGTCTAAAAATAGACGATCCAATCAATTGCAAAAAAATATCCGCACCTTACTTATCTCTGCTAACTTCTGCGCTGAGTGAGTTGTTAAATCACGTACCGTAACCTGATACAGAAATCCTTTTTGCATTCAATTACCTCCAGAAAACATCTTGCAGGACACTTGCTTGATTTTATCATTTGCATATACTGTATAAAAACACAGTTAACTGAGGTTTTATGATGCTGTTTTCTTCTCTTTATCAGGCCGTTTTGCATCATGCTTGCACTCGTTGACGTCAATAACTTCTATACATCCTGCGAAACTGCATGGCGTCCCGAGCTAATAGGCACGCCAATCGTTGTGCTTTCCAATAACGACGGCTGCATTATCTCCCGCTCCGCCGAAGCGAAAAAACTCAATATCAAAATGGGCGATCCCTGGTTTAAACAGAAAGCGGCACTGACGCGCCAGGGTGTGGTAACATTCAGCAGTAATTACGCGTTGTACGGCGACATGAGCCACCGGGTAATGAGCACGCTCGAAGAGATGTGTCCGCGAGTCGATATCTACAGTATCGACGAAGCGTTCGTCGACCTGACCGGCGTGAAAGACCTCAAGCAAACCGGGCATGCTATTCGCGATCAAATATTCAAGCGTACTCTGCTGACGGTTGGCGTCGGTATCGCCCCTTCCAAAACACTCGCTAAGCTTGCTAATCACGCAGCGAAAATTTATCCGCAAGCAAAGGGCGTGGTCAATCTGGCCTCGCCCATTAATCAACGAAAACTCATGGAGAGAATGCCTGTGGAAGAAGTCTGGGGCGTCGGGCGGCGTCTGAGCAAAAAACTCAATGCGATGGGCGTAGATACCGCATTGAAACTGGCCGACAGCGACCTGTGGTTTATCCGCAAAAATTTCAGCGTGGTGCTGGAGCGTACCGTACGCGAATTGCGCGGTGAATCCTGCCTTGAATTTGAAGAGTATCCGCCGTCGAAACAGGAAATTATCAGCTCACGCTCTTTCGGTAAACGCACCAGCGACTACCACGAAGTACGCGAAGGCATCTGTACCTGGGCGGCGCGAGCGGCAGAAAAAATGCGTCATGAACGCCAGTTCTGTCGCTACGTCGCCTCATTTATCAAAAGCAGCCCGCACGACGAACACGAGCCCTATTACAGCAACAGCAGCGGCATTCGCCTGCTAACACCGACTCAGGATACGCGCGACATCATTGCCGCCGCCGTCCGTTGTCTCGACGTCATCTGGAAACAAGGGCCGCGTTACCAGAAAGCGGGCGTGATGCTGGGAGATTTTTTCAGCCAGGGCGTGGCGCAGCTCAACCTGTTTGACGATTTCGCCCCACGTTCCAACGGCGAACAATTGATGGCGCTGATAGATACGCAGAATAAAAAAGGCAATAAATTGTGGTTTGCCGGTCAGGGCATTTCCCCAACCTGGACGATGAAACGATCGATGCTTTCTCCTGCCTGGACCACCAAACTGAGCGACATCCCGCGCACCCTCGACTGAAATCGTGGCGTGACATCCCGCGATGAAACACATACGATCTGCTTATGAATCATTCTGGAGCAAAACCATGTCGTCCATTCTTATCAAAACTACCGATGAACTCGCGCGCCAGCGCCACGCGGGCGAACTGTTAGCTTCTGTTTTTGCCATGCTCGATGAATTTATTAAGCCTGGCGTGAGCACCATGGCAATCAACAATCAGGCCGAAGAGTTTATCGTCAATACGCTGAAATCACGCCCTGCGAGCAAAGGACAATATGATTATCCTTATGTGTTGAATACCTCGGTGAATGAAGTGGTTTGTCACGGCATTCCGAAAGAGTCGGAACATCTGAGATCCGGAACCATTGTGAACGTAGATATCACGCTGGAAAAAGACGGCATGATTGCGGACTCCAGCAAAATGTACCTGATAGGCGAAGTTTCCCCGCTGGCTCGTCGGCTGGTGAAGACAACCTATGAAGCGATGTGGAAAGGCATTAAAGCGGTGAAACCAGGCGCGACGCTCGGCGATATCGGCCATGCCATCCAGTCATACGTTGAAAGTCATGGCTACAGCGTTGTACGGGAATATTGCGGGCACGGGATCGGCGTTGAAATGCATGAGGATCCGCAGATCCTGCATTATGGCAAACCCGGCAACGGTGAAGTATTAAAAGAAGGCATGGTCTTTACCATCGAACCGATGGTCAACCAGGGCGACAGCAAAATCAAAACCAAAAAAGACGGCTGGACGGTGATCACCCGCGACAAGAAATTGTCCGCACAGTGGGAACACACCATTGCCGTGACCGCCGACGGTTTTGAAGTATTGACGTTGCGTAAAGGGGAAACCATTCCAGCGTAACGCCCTGCCCGGCGGCGTCGCCGGGCAGGGTCAGGCATCCATCTCATCAAACACCTGCTGCGCTAAATGCAGCGTGGCGTTGGCGGCGGGTAAACCGCAATACAGTGCCGAATGCATAATCAGCTCTTTAAGCTCATCGCGGGTCACGCCGTTGTTGAACGCCGCGCGCAGGTGCATTCTCAGCTCCGCTTCACGGTTCAGCGCAATCAGCATCGCGATGGTTATCATGCTGCGTGTGTGATGACTCAATCCCGGACGCGTCCAGGTTTCGCCCCACGCATAGCGGGTGATGAAGTTCTGAAACTCCTCGTTGAGCGGCGACAAATGGTCTAGCGTACGCTCAACATGCGCATCCCCGAGCACTTTGCGACGGACTTCCATGCCCTGCTGATAACGTACTTCGTCGTCCATTATTGCCCCCGGAAATACGTCAGCAGCGCAGATGCAAACTCATCGGCGGCTTCAACGTTAGAAAGATGCGATGCGGGTAGCGTCACGCGCTGGCTGCCTGCAATGCTTTTATAGAGATAGTCCGCATCAGCGACAGTCGTTACCGGGTCGTCTTGCCCGGCGATGATTAACATCGGAGCGGTAATCGCACTCACCTCAGCACGTAGATCCGCCGCGGCTAAAGCTTCACAGCCCTCGGCATAACCTTCCACATCCATATGCGACAACTGATGCACCAGTTGTTCCACCACTTCCGGCGCGTGCTGGCGAAACCGTCGGGTAAACCAGCGATCGGCGGTTCCGGCAGCCACTACGTCCATCCCCTCCTGACGCACCGCACGAGCGCGGGAAAGCCAGCTCGCCTGATCGCCAATTCTCGCGGCGGTGTTCGCCACCGCAAAACCGTAAAACCGCTCGGGCGCAAAGCGTGCCAGCCAGAGGCCAATCAGGCCGCCAATCGAAATCCCGCAGAAACAGGCTTTGTCGATATTCAGGTGATCGAGCAGCGCAATCACATCTTCACCCAATTGCGCGAGGCTGACTTTGCCGCGTTTGGTGGTTTGTCCGTGGCCGTGCATGTCGTAGCGCAGTACGCGAAAATGGGCAGTCAACGCCGCCATTTGCGGATCCCACAATGAAAGCGTGGTGCCCATCGAATTGGACAGCACCAGCACCGGAGCGTTTTCCGGGCCATCAATCTGATAATGAAGCGTCATAACGTTGCTCCTGATATCGCGTCAGTACCTGACGCACAAAATGATCGGCGCTGCCGGTCGCCCGGGACGGGTCCAGCAACGCAGTAAGTTCTGCAGACGTAAAATGTGAAGTGACTCGCGCGTCGTTTTCCAGCAGCGATAACAACGGGCGTTTGTCATCCAGCGCCTGGTGACACAGGGTTTCTACCCGATGATGCGCTTCCTGTTTGCCGATAAACGTCGCCAGCGCCAGGGTGACGGATTCCGCCATAATCAATCCATGCGTGATATCGAGGTCTACACGCATTTTCACAGCATCAACCTGCATCCCACGCACCAGTTGTTCGCTTTGGTCGATAGCCGCGCCGGTCAACATTAACAACTCCGGCAACACTTCCCACTCGGCCTGCCAACCACCAAGCGCCCTTTCATGCTGCTGAATTTGACTGGCATACAGCGTTGCCATCAGTCCTGGCATACGCTGCGCCACCGTGAGGATTGCCGCACAGCCGACAGGATTACGTTTATGCGGCATGGTCGATGATCCGCCGCGCCCTGCTGCAATCGGTTCGCTGACTTCAGCCACTTCGGTTTGCATTAATAAGGCAAAATCACTGGCGAATTTGCCGAGTGTGCCGCACACCCCCGCATACCAGTGCCCCACTTCCAGCAATCTGTCGCGTTGGCTGTGCCACGGCGTGTCAGGCAACGTCAGGACTAAATCTTCCGCTAACGCCTGCGCCACCGCCGGGCCTTGATCCTTGAGTGAGGCAAGCGTGCCCGCCGCGCCGCCAAACTGTAGGCTCAGCACACGGCTTTGTATTTCACGCAGACGTAATTGCCAGCGCAGCAGAGCATCCAGCATGCCAGCGAGTTTCAGACCAAAAGTGATGGGGAGCGCGTGCTGCATCCAGGTGCGGCCCGGCATTACCGTTGCACGATGGATGTCGGTTTGCTCAGCCAATGCCGAGAGAAGCGTTGTCAGCGTGGTGTCGGTTTTCAGCAACGCCTGGCGCAACTGCAACATAAAACCGGTATCAATGGCATCCTGACTGGTCGCGCCCCAGTGTACGTAGCGGGCCGCATCCGCATCGTTGGTTTTCACCTTCGCGGTTAGCTGTTTGACTAAAGGGATCGCCAGATTCCCCGCGCTGGCAGCGGCTTCGGCGAGCAATGGCAAGTCGATATTTTGCACCTGACAGGCGTTTTCTATCGCCGTGACTGCAGATGCAGGGATCACACCGCAGCGCGCTTCGGCACGTGCCAGCGCGGCTTCAAAGTCGAGCATCCCCTGCACGGTATTCGCGTCACTGAAAATCTCCGTCAACGCGCTCCCACGCAACAACGGGGTCAACACATCCATTCCTGCTCCTTAAACCCGTTCAATAATCAGCGCGATCCCCTGACCAACGCCGATGCACATGGTGCAAAGCGCATAGCGTCCGCCAGTACGTTTCAACTGGTACGCGGCGGTCATTGCCAGCCGTCCGCCGGACGCCCCGAGCGGATGCCCCAGCGCAATCGCCCCGCCGTTAGGATTGACGTGTGCTGCGTCGTCTGCCAGCCCTAACGACCGCGTGACCGCTAACGCCTGCGCGGCAAACGCTTCATTCAGTTCTATCACATCCATCTGGTCGAGCGTCAAGCCCGTTTGCGCCAGCACTTTGCGCACCGCCGGAGAAGGACCAAAGCCCATAATCCGTGGTGCAACGCCTGCCGTCGCCACACCAACCACGCGCGCCAGCGGTTGTAAATCATTGGCGATGAGCGCCTGTTCGTTCGCCAGCAGCAGTGCGCATGCGCCATCGTTAACGCCAGACGCATTGCCCGCCGTGACGCTGCCGTCTGCTCGCACAACCCCTTTCAGTTTAGCCAGTGTTTCAATCGAGGTACTGCGCGGGTGCTCATCCTGAGTAAAATTAAGCAGCTCGCCCTTACGCTGCGGTATTGCCACTGCAATTAGCTCGTCGTTAAACAGCCCTTTTTCCTGCGCGGCAGCGGTTCGCAACTGGCTACGCAACGCAAACGCATCCTGATCGGCGCGTGAAATACCAAATTCCTGCGTCACGTTCTCGGCCGTTTCTGGCATGGAATCGACGCCATACAACGCTTTCATCACTGGATTGATAAAACGCCAGCCAATGGTGGTGTCTTCCATTTTCATGCTGCGGCTATACGCGCTTTCAGCTTTGCCCATTACGAACGGCGCACGCGACATGCTTTCCACACCGCCTGCAATCATCAGATTTGTTTCACCGCTTTTGATGGCTCGCGCCGCGATACCAATCGCGTCCAGGCTGGAACCACACAGGCGGTTGACGGTGCTACCCGGTACGCTCTCCGGCAGCCCCGCCAGCAACAAAGCCATTCGTGCCACATTGCGGTTATCTTCTCCCGCCTGATTGGCGCAACCGTAAATCACGTCGTCGATTCGTGCCGGATCAAGCCCCGGGTTACGCTCCAGTAACGCTTTAAGCGGCAGCGCGGCTAGATCATCGGCGCGCACGGTCGCAAGCGATCCACCAAACCGGCCAAAGGGGGTGCGCACAGCGTCGCAGATAAATGCCTGAGTCATCGTCATTCCTTATGCGCTCTGCGCCAACTGGCTAAAGGTCAGTTTGACGGGAGTGATCCGCTGTAACTCTTCAAAAGAGAGACCGTTAAATATTTCCCGCACAGTCGGCCCTTCTGGCGTAATGTCGATCACTGCCAGATCGGTATAAATGCGGCTAACACAGCCGATGCCGGTTAGCGGATAAGAACAGTGCTCGACCAGTTTGCACTCACCGTCGCGGGTGAGGTGATCCATCATCACAAACACTTGTCGCGCGCCGATAGCGAGATCCATCGCCCCACCGACTGCGGGAATGGCGTCCGGCGCGCCGGTACTCCAGTTAGCGAGATCACCGCCGACGGAAACCTGATACGCGCCAAGCACGCAGATATCGAGATGGCCGCCGCGCATCATCGCGAACGAATCGCCGTGATGGAAAAAGCAGCCGCCTGGTAGCAGCGTGACGAACTCTTTCCCGGCGTTAATCAATTCAGGATCTTCTTCGCCCGGCAGCGGTTTCGGCCCCATTCCCAGCAGGCCATTTTCGCTGTGCAGGAAGATTTCTTTATCCGCCGGGAGATAGTTGGCAATGCGGGTCGGTAAACCGATCCCCAGATTCACATACGCGCCTTCGGGAATGTCCTGCGCCACGCGTTTTGCCATGTCGTCACGAGTCAGTTTTTGCATGTTTTTCTCCTCAGGCGCTTTTGCTCACGGTCATGTTAGCCAGCGAAAACACGCGCTGAACGAAGATCCCCGGTGTTACCACATGTTCCGGGTCGAGTTCGCCTAACGGCACGATGTCCGACACTTCTGCAACGGTGATTTTTGCCGCTGTCGCCATAATTGGCCCGAAATTGCGCGCCGCTTTGCGGTAGATCAGATTGCCCCAGCGATCCGCCTGATGCGCTTTGATCAGCGCGAAATCCGCGTGAATCGGATATTCCAGCACGTAATGACGACCGTCGATTTCCCGTGTCTCTTTGCCTTTTGCCAGCGGTGTGCCGTAGCCGGTTGGCGTGAACACCGCCCCAAGTCCTGCGCCTGCAGCCTGGATCCGCGCCGCCAGATTGCCCTGTGGCACCAGTTCCAGCTCGACTTTTCCACGACGATAAAGTTCATCAAAGATTTGTGAATCCACCTGACGCGGGAATGAACAAATCATTTTGCGTACCCGCCCGGCTTTCAGCAGCGCCGCGAGGCCAATTTCACCGTTTCCGGCATTGTTATTGATGATGGTGAGGTCACGAGCGCCCTGTTCTATCAGCGCGTCTATCAGGAAAGTGGGCTGTCCGGCGGGGCCGAAGCCACCAATCATGACGGTGGCACCATCGGGGATCCCGGCTATGGCCTGTTCCGGCGTCGGGACGCTTTTGTCGATCATCAGGTCGCTCCTTGTTCGTGCGGTTATCGCACTTTTATGCGTTGTTCGCACAAAATGTGACCCGCTTAACGATGTTGGTCAAGGGCGATAATCGAAATATGGTGCGATTATCGAACATCCTGTATCTTTGTTTTCAGAATGTGATCGGTGGCAACCCTGGAGACAAAAACATGACTAAACATCCCGACGACGTGCTGAGCGGCGAGAGCGACCCGTTCAAAGGTGATCCAAATTATATGGCTTCCCTGGCGCGCGGGCTGGAGGTGATTCAGGCGTTTACCCCGCAGCGACCGGTGCTGTCGATTTCCCAAATCAGCCAGAAAACCGGTATTCCGCGAGCGGCAGTCCGTCGCTGTCTGTACACGCTCGGCAAGCTCGGCTTTGTGTATGCGGAAGACGGCAAAAATTTCCAGTTGCGCCCGCGTATTTTGTCGCTCGGTCACGCCTGGCTGGCTTCAACGCCACTGGCGCGTTCGGCACAACCAGTGTTGAAACATCTGAGTGAAATGCTGAATGAGTCCTGCTCAATAGCCACCCTTGATGGCGACGATATTCTCTATATCGCGCGGGCATCAAGTTCACGGATTATGACCATCGATTTGGATATCGGCAGCCGTCTTCCCGCATGGGCTACGTCAATGGGCCGCGTGTTGCTGAGTCATCAGTCAGAAGAGAAGCTGAACGATATGCTGGCGCGGGTGACGATGATTCGCTATACGCCGCAAACAGTGGATTCGGTGAGCAAGCTGCGCACGGAGCTGAAACGCGTGCGCCAGCAAGGCTACGCGCTGAACGATCAGGAACTGGAAATGGGTTTACGCTCACTGGCGGTGCCTTTGTTCAACCCGCAGGGTCATTGTGTAGCGGCGCTTAACGTCGGCGTGCATGCGGGTCAGGTTTCCGCCAGTGAAATGGTGGAACGGGTGCTACCGGAACTGCAAAAGGCAGCAACAGAGTTAACCCTGCTGCTACGTTAACGGCTGCGTTTGGCGTGCCGTTCCCAGTTATCCTGTTTTGCCTGTTCGGATTTTTTTAACGCCACATAGCATGCCCCGCTGCCGCCATGATGCGGCAGCGCGCTACAAAACGCCTGCACGTCTTCGAACTCCGTCAACCAACGCGCCAGATAGCTCCGAATCACGTTGGCGTGTGAGTTGTCGGCTTTGCCTTTACCGTGAACGATCAGCACATTGCGCAAGCCATCCTTGTGCGCCAGAAGAATAAACGCAAACAGCATCTGCCGACACTGCTCGACCGGTTGACGCAGCAACGTCAGACTCGCCTGTTGCGTGTATTTTCCTGTGCGGAGTTTATCCAGCACACCGTTTTGCAATCCTTCTTGCTTGTACTCCAACGGCGTGCCGAGCGGGACGATATCCAGAAAACCGGTGGTAAGGAAATTATCGAGCTGTAGGATGTCGATACGCTGAGGCGCACGGGTGTTGCGACTGGGTTGCCAAAGCACTTCGTTGCTGCGCTTCAGGGGCTGGACATCCTCCATGGCGTCAAGAAACATGAATTTGTCGTCTGGGTTCATCGTCTTTTCCTCCTCCCGCTACGTCGACTCAGGCTGCTGAAAAACAACTATAGACGCGCCCTGCCTCACGCTCAACGCGTTTTAGCTTTCTGGAAACTGATTGCTGAAAGAATATATCGCGGTTCAAATATTAACCGAATGGAGAATAGAAACAGTTAACCACTACTTAATTAAAATTAACGCGGGGTAACATACAAAAATAATGTTAAAAAATCGTGAAATCCATCACCCAAAAGTACTGGTAATTAACGTTGAATTCGCTATAACTGTAATACCTGCAGGGGGGACTCAATTGCAGGAACACGTTACGGAAATATTGCTGTGTATACTGCGGGGTCTGGCGGATGTCGACAGATCCTGTTTTTTTTGATGCTAAAAGAAGAAGTTACCCGCGAAATTGTAAGCCCCGTTATTAATGAACAAAGAATGAATATTTTTTCAAATCGCTGGCAATAACGCTCCGTCTGTCCTGCCCTCACACCGATATATTCTATAGCTCACAAGTAAATACCCCCTTAAGCACCTTTAAACCCGACGAACAAAATAGTGTGCCGCTTTTTAACGTATTTTTAGGCGTTAAACGTTACGGTGCATTTTTATATTTCCTGCCGGATTATCTTTTTGGGGTATGGATGCGTTTATCGCGGGCATGGTATCTTGTCAGCCTCTCCATTGGGCCGAGGATGAACCGCGGCGGGACTAAGGAAACGAGATGCTGAGGTTACTGGAAGACAAAATCACGACCCCGCTTGGGCCACTGTGGATCCTCTGTGATGAACAGTTTCATCTGCGCGCCGTCGAATGGGAAGAGCACAGCGATCGCATGGTGCAACTGCTCGACCTTCATTATCGTGCAGAAGGTTATGAACGCTTGCCGGTCAGTAATCCCGATGGCTTGAGCACTAAAATGAAAGCCTACTTCGAGGGCGATCTCAGCATCATTGATACGCTTCCCAGCGCTACTGGAGGCACGCCGTTTCAACGTGAAGTCTGGCAGGCACTGCGCGCAATCCCCTGCGGCCAGGTAATGCATTACGGACAACTGGCTGAATTGTTGGGCCGTCCGGGTGCGGCGCGCGCAGTCGGGGCCGCAAATGGTTCTAATCCCGTCAGCGTCGTCGTGCCTTGTCATCGCGTCATTGGACGCAATGGCACCATGACGGGCTATGCCGGTGGCGTTCAACGCAAAGAGTGGCTGCTGCGCCATGAAGGTTATCTGCTACTTTGATGATTAGTGCCATTTGGGAGGCTTGCAATAATTTATTAATAAAAAACCACAGTTTTAGTCCAGTAATTTCAGTGAGATATAGACATTACGGACTTTCCCCTGCTTATATTGCGTGAATCGGGATTCCGAGACTTACTTGCTCCCTAAAAAGATGTTAAAATTGACCAATATCAATTAAAGCCTGAGCAAATCTATGATCCCGGAAAAGCGAATTATTCGACGCATCCAGTCTGGCGGTTGTGCTATCCACTGCCAGGATTGCAGCATCAGCCAGCTCTGTATCCCGTTCACCCTGAATGAACACGAGCTCGATCAGCTTGATAATATCATCGAGCGTAAAAAGCCGATTCAGAAGGGTCAGACCCTGTTTAAAGCAGGCGATGAGCTGAAATCTCTGTATGCCATCCGCTCCGGGACCATCAAAAGCTATACCATCACCGAACAAGGTGATGAGCAAATCACTGGCTTCCATTTGGCAGGCGATTTGGTCGGCTTTGATGCTATCGGCACCGGTCATCACCCAAGTTTTGCACAGGCGCTGGAAACCTCTATGGTTTGCGAAATCCCGTTCGAAACGCTGGATGACCTTTCCGGTAAAATGCCTAATCTGCGTCAGCAGATGATGCGTTTGATGAGCGGCGAAATCAAAGGCGACCAGGACATGATCCTGTTGCTGTCGAAGAAAAACGCGGAAGAGCGCCTGGCGGCGTTTATCTATAACCTCTCTCGTCGTTTTGCTGAGCGTGGTTTCTCGCCGCGTGAGTTCCGTTTGACCATGACCCGTGGCGATATCGGTAACTACCTCGGCCTGACCGTAGAAACCATCAGTCGTCTGCTGGGTCGTTTCCAGAAAAGCGGCATGTTAGCGGTAAAAGGTAAGTACATTACCATCGAAAATAGCGATGCCCTGGCAATCCTTGCCGGTCACGCCCGCAACGTCGCCTGATTCCTCTCTTTTCCTTTCGCCGGATCGTTAAATTTTCCTGATTTATTGATCTGGCGAAGGTTATTCTCTGTTTCAATCCCTCCGGATGGGTTATCTTTTATTTACAGACTGTGGTGACAGTTGTAAGGAGACCCTGTATGGCAAAGTATCAAAACATGCTGGTAGCCATCGATCCTAACCAGGACGATCAACCCGCATTACGGCGTGCCGTTTACCTTCATCAACGGATTGGTGGATCGATCAAAGCCTTTTTGCCGATCTATGATTTTTCCTACGAGATGACCACCCTTCTGTCGCCTGACGAGCGTACCGCTATGCGTCAGGGCGTCATCAGCCAACGGACCGCGTGGATCCGTGAACAGGCAAAATTCTATCTGGATGCCGGTGTGCCCATTGACATTAAAGTGGTCTGGCACAACCGTCCCTTCGAAGCCATTATCCAGGAGATACTGAGCAGCGGGCATGACCTGTTGCTTAAAATGGCCCATCAGCACGATAAACTTGAAGCGGTGATTTTCACACCCACCGACTGGCATCTGTTAAGAAAATGCCCATGTCCGGTGTGGATGGTGAAAGACCAGCCGTGGCCGGAAGGCGGAAAAGCCATTGTGGCGGTGAATCTAGCCAGCGAAGAGGAGTATCACAACGCCCTCAACGACAAACTGGTGCGTGAAACGCTGCAACTCGCCGAAGAAATTAACCACACCGAAGTCCATCTGGTTGGGGCTTATCCGGTGACGCCAATTAACATCGCGATTGAACTGCCGGATTTTGATCCGAGCGTCTATAACGATGCTATTCGCGGTCAGCACTTGCTGGCGATGAAATCGCTGCGCCAGAAATACAGCATTTCAGAAGAAATGACTCACGTCGAAAAAGGTCTGCCGGAAGAAGTTATCCCTGATCTCGCCGAGCATTTACAGGCGGGGATTGTGGTGCTCGGAACGGTTGGCCGCACCGGGTTGTCAGCCGCATTCTTGGGCAACACTGCAGAACAGGTGATCGACCATTTACGTTGCGACCTGTTGGCATTGAAACCCGATCAGTATCAGACGCCCGTGGAACTTGATGATCCAGACGACGACTGACCGTCAGGCGTTCTGACCATAAAAAAAACCGATGAGGGAAAAACTCATCGGTTTTTTTATAACTGACGTCAGGATCAATGGATACCCATGCGCCAGGCGTAGTCGATCTCTTCTTTCAACTCGAGTGAAGAAAGTGCCAGAAGGTCGGCAAATTCCAGCTCCAGATGTTTCACTCGTTTCAGATATTGTGCAGGCGTTAACGGGGTTGTGTCACGACGGAGAAATTCGACAGCCAGCTGTTTGGGGGTTAATTCGGTATCCATAGCATCCTCTTTTACGTTGATAACCCCGTCAGTATAGCAGCCCTGCCTGATTGTTTTTTGACCAAAAACAACAGCGGGCTGAATACAAGAATCATCGCACTGTCAAAACGTTTCCCAGTTATCCCCGCTAGCCAGCGCTGGACGCTGCGGCGTATAAGTTGGAGCTGCGGACGCTTTCGGCTGACGAACCGTGCCACCCTGCTGCAAACGGAATGCCCCGACAGCTTCGGTCAGGCGTGCTGCCTGTTCTTCCAGAGAACCCGCCGCGGCGGAGGCTTCTTCCACCAGCGAGGCGTTCTGCTGCGTGACGTTATCCATTTCCGTAATGGCCTGGCTGACCTGCAAAATCCCCCGGCTCTGTTCGTCAGATGCCGCGGCAATTTCAAGCATGATATCGGTGACGCGTTTCACCGCTTCCACGATTTCGCTCATGGTGCTGCCAGCGGCAACAACTTCACCGGATCCGCGCTCAATCAACGTGACAGATTCGCTAATCAATCCTTCAATTTCTTTCGCCGCCTGAGCACTGCGGCTCGCCAGCGTACGCACTTCGCTGGCGACAACGGCAAATCCACGCCCCTGTTCGCCCGCACGTGCCGCTTCAACCGCTGCGTTAAGTGCCAGAATATTGGTCTGGAAAGCGATACTGTTAATCACCGCGGTGATCTCAGAAATTTTCTTCGAACTGCTGGAAATGCTTCCCATCGTCGACACGACGCCCGAGACAATCTGCCCGCCGCGAGTGGCTTTGCCAGAGGCGTCTTCCGCCAGTTTGGTCGCGTGATGTGCGTTGTCGGCGTTCTGTTTCACCGTCGCCGTCAGTTGCTCCATGCTGGCTGCGGTCTGTTCGATGGCTGCCGCCTGCTCTTCGGTGCGAGAAGAGAGATCAGTGTTGCCCGCAGAAATTTCACTGGTCCCACGGTAGATCTCTTCCGCGCCCTGACGCACAGAGCCCACAGTGCCCGCTAATGCGTGCTGCATTTTTTGCAGATCGTAGCTGAGTTTACCGATTTCACTGCGTCCGGTGGCTTCATCCGGCAGGGTTAAATCGCCATCGGCAATTTGCTCGATGCGGTGCAACGCGTTGCGCAGTGGGTTAATCACCGTGCGGCGTAAGGTGACAAATGTCATCAGCGTCAGCAACAGCGCCAGCACGAAAGCGCCTATCATAAACGCCAGGCCGAGTTGAGTGCGGTGATGGGCGGTATCAGAAAGATGACGCGCGCGGTCGCTACGAATTTTAATCGCTTTCAGCAGCACGTCGTTATACGCGGCATCCAGTTGACGGGCTTTTTCGTTTTCATGATTGATGATCGCCTCAAACATGCCGTTTTTGGCATATTTTAACATCGGCTTCATCCCTTCGATATAGGCGTTATAACGGGCGTTGATTTCGCCATCCAACGCTTCGTCCGCAGGGGTTTTCACTTCGCGGTTTACATATTGCTTGAACCCTTCCTGCGACTGCTTAATACGCAGTTCCGCTTCGGCGATATTGCGCTTCATGTCATCCATTTCAGCAATACGGCTGGCGGCACCCGCATGGATCAGGTTGATTCGCGCGGTACGGAGGTGGTTCGAGCTGTTCGACAGCCCCATGCGCACTTCTAATTCTTGCGTAACGTCATTCTGATCGCTATCGGCCTGTAGCAGGAAATAGCCCGCCAGACCTGAACTCAGGGCGAACAGCAACAGGATCCCGCCAAGAATGGAGGAGAACAGCGGCACGAGACGGATGTGATGTAAAAAACTGACTGTTTGCGACTTTTGCCCTACGGCTGATTTGTCCATGGCTTATCGACTCTCTTATTGTAGAGGCGTACCAAAAAACGCCCGTGAGATTGTCATCGGCCTGGAGAGGAAATTGCTTACCGGTAAAAGCGCCACACCGGTCACACTTTGGACATAAAACGAGGAAAAGCCAGCGGATTGCGCCGCTGGCCTGTGTATCAGTTATCGCCGAAATGGATAACGGTACGGATAGATTTGCCTTCGTGCATCAGATCAAAGGCTTCGTTGATCTGGTCAAGTGGCAGACGGTGGGTGATGAACGGGTCGAGATCGATTTTACCGACCATCGCATCTTCAACCATACCCGGCAGTTGTGTGCGGCCTTTCACGCCGCCAAATGCCGAACCGCGCCATACGCGCCCGGTCACCAGCTGGAACGGACGGGTTTTGATTTCCTGACCTGCACCGGCCACGCCGATAATAATGCTTTCGCCCCAGCCTTTGTGGCAGCACTCAAGCGCGGCACGCATCACGTTCACGTTGCCGATGCACTCGAAGCTGAAATCCACACCGCCGTCGGTCAGTTCAACGATCACGTCCTGCACCGGTTTGTCGGAGTCGTTCGGGTTGATGAAATCGGTCGCGCCCATTTCACCCGCCAGTTTGAATTTTTCGGCGTTGGTGTCGACGGCAATAATGCGCCCGGCTTTCGCCTGCACCGCGCCCTGAATAACGGCCAGACCGATACCGCCAAGGCCGAATACCGCAACGGTGTCGCCCTCTTTCACTTTTGCCGTGTTATGCACCGCACCGATGCCAGTGGTGACGCCGCAACCGAGCAGGCAAACTTTATCCAGCGGAGCCTGCGGATTCACTTTCGCCAGGGAAATTTCCGCGACGACGGTGTATTCGCTGAAGGTACTAGTGCCCATATAGTGATAAATCGGCTCGCCGTTGTAGGAGAAACGCGTGGTGCCGTCTGGCATCAGACCTTTACCCTGAGTGGCGCGAACGGCCTGGCAGAGGTTGGTTTTCCCGGATTTACAGAACTTACATTCGCGGCATTCGGCGGTGTACAGCGGAATGACGTGGTCGCCCGGTTGGAGACTGGTGACGCCTTCGCCGACTTCAACCACAATCCCGCCACCTTCGTGGCCTAATACCGCCGGGAACACGCCTTCTGGGTCATCACCGGACAACGTAAACGCATCGGTATGACACACGCCGGTATGGGTAATTTTCACCAGCACTTCACCTTTCTTCGGCGGAGCAACGTCGATTTCGACAATTTTCAGCGGCTGGCCCGGACCAAACGCAACTGCAGCACGTGATTTCATTTCCGTCTCTTCCCTTCTTGTCAGTTATTTTAAATACGAGCGTAGCAGATGACCGACTTCCGCCATGCGCACGGTGCGCCAATTAAGCAATACCTAAGACTGTAACGACGCCAGTCGCGCAGCAAAGCCGACGAATACCAGGCCAATCAGGCTGTTCCCCAGTTTCACCAGTTTTTTACGGCTGCCGACAAAACGCGTCACCAGCGAGCCGGACACAATCAGGAAACTGAGATATACAAAGCTGACCATTTCCAGCGTCACCCCGAGGATCAGAAACGCAAGCCCTGGTGTTGCGGAATTCACGTCGATAAATTGCACAAAGAAAGAAACGTAGAACAGAATGGCTTTCGGATTGGTGAGACTCAGCGTCAGTGCACGTTTAAAAATGGTGCTGCGCTGATCGGCAGTGTGCGTGTGTTCACCGCCTTTCTGCTTAATCACGGCCCACAGCATTTTGATGCCGAGGTATAACAGATACAACGCACCGAGATAGCGAACGATATTAAACAGCACAGGGGTCGTTTTAATCAGCGTGGCGACACCAGCGTAGGAGAGAAACATCAGCACCGCATCGCCGATAAACACCGCAAGTGCAGCCAGATACCCCGTACGAATACCATACGCAGCCCCGGTTTTAAGCACGAAGAAGGTATTCGGCCCCGGCACCAGAATGATAAAAATCGCCCCGACCAGATAGGTCCAGTAATTCAGTACCCCGAAATCCGCAAACACGCCGTTCTCCCTTCACTGCTGCTGTTTCAAAATGTGACGGCCATCATAACAAAAAAGCCGCCTCCCTTTCACTGGAAGACGGCTTTAAGCGCACGATTTACCGTATAAAAATTACAGCGCTTTCAGGATCGCATCCACAGAAGCTTTGGCATCGCCAAACAACATGTGGGTGTTCTCTTTGAAGAACAGCGGGTTCTGTACGCCAGCATAGCCGGTGTTCATCGAACGTTTGAAGACAATCACGTTCTGCGCTTTCCACACTTCCAGCACTGGCATTCCGGCAATTGGGCTCTTCGGATCGTCGAGCGCCGCCGGGTTCACGGTGTCGTTCGCACCGATCACAAGCACCGTGTCGGTGTCGCGGAAGTCGTCGTTGATTTCGTCCATTTCCAGCACGATGTCATACGGCACTTTCGCTTCTGCCAACAGCACGTTCATGTGACCCGGCAGACGACCCGCAACCGGGTGAATACCGAAACGCACTTTGATCCCGCGCGCACGCAGTCGCTCTGTGATTTCTGCTACTGGATACTGTGCCTGCGCCACCGCCATGCCGTAGCCTGGGGTGATAACCACAGTTTGTGAGTTTTTCAGCATATCTGCGGTGTCTTCCGCCGTGATTTCACGGTGTTCGCCCACTTCTTCATCTGCGCCCGTTGAAGAGCCGTCTGTGCCGAAACCACCAGCAATTACGCTGAAGAACGAACGGTTCATTGCCTTACACATGATGTAAGAGAGAATCGCACCGGAAGAACCCACCAACGCACCGGTCACGATCAGCAAGTCGTTGCTCAGCATGAAACCTGCCGCCGCGGCTGCCCAACCGGAGTACGAGTTCAGCATAGACACTACGACCGGCATGTCCGCGCCACCGATGGAAGCCACCAGATGCCAGCCGAACGCCAGCGCAATGACCGTCATGATCAACAGTGCCAGCACTTGCATGCCTACACTGTCAGTACGCACGAACACCACCAGCATCACGAAAGAAACCACCAGCGCCGCGAGGTTCATTTTATGACGGTTCGGCAACATCAGCGGCTTAGAGGAAATCTTGCCACGCAGTTTGCCAAACGCCACGATAGAACCAGTGAACGTCACCGCACCGATGAAGATGCCAAGGAACACTTCGGTCAGATGGATGTTGACCAGAATCGGCTCCAGGCCTGGTTCGTGATACAGATAGCTGTTGAAGCCTACCAGCACCGCCGCCAGACCGACGAAGCTATGCAGCACCGCAACAAGTTCTGGCATTTCGGTCATTTCGACACGTTTCGCCAGACGAATACCAATCGCACCGCCGATGACCATCGCCACCAGGATCCACGCCACGTTGCCCGTTTCCGGTCCAAAGATGGTCGCAATCAGCGCAATCGCCATCCCGGCCATGCCGAAATAGTTGCCCTGCTGAGACGTTTCGTGTTTCGAAAGCCCTGCCAGACTGAAAATAAACAGGATTGCGGCAACAATGTATGCAGCTGTAACTAATCCTCCAGACATGTGTTACCCCTTACCCTTTGCGGAACATTTTCAGCATGCGCTGAGTCACGGTGAAACCACCGAAAATATTGATGCTGGCGATCAGCACGGCGATAAAGCTAAGGAAGCTCACCCAGCCGCCGTGACCGATTTGCAGCAGTGCGCCGACCACGATAATCCCGGAAATGGCATTCGTAACCGACATCAGCGGCGTATGCAGCGCATGAGAAACGTTCCACACCACGTAGTAACCGACCACGCAGGAAAGCGCGAACACGGTGAAATGACCGAGGAACTCTTTCGGCGCAACGTCAGCAAGCCAGCCAAACAGAATGATTGCCAGTGCCATCAGCGCATATTTGCGCCACGGCGAAGCGGGTTCTTTTGGTTCGACAGGCGCAGCTTCAACTTTTGCTGCCGCTTTTGGCTGCGCAGAAACCTGAATCGGCGGCGCAGGCCAGGTGACTTCGCCTTCACGCACCACGGTCACGCCACGAATAACGACATCTTCAAAGTCGATATTAATGTTGCCGTCTTTTTCTTTGCACAGCAGTTTGAGCAGATTCACCAGGTTGGTGCCGTACAACTGTGAAGATTGTGTTGGCAGGCGTCCGGCCAGATCGGTATAACCAATGACTTTCACGCCGTTCGCAGTGGTGAAGACTTCACCCGGCACAGTGTACTCACAGTTACCGCCGTTTTGCGCCGCGAGGTCAACAACCACGCTGCCCGGCGTCATGGAATCCACCATTTCACGGGTGATGAGTTTTGGTGCTGGTTTACCCGGAATTAACGCAGTGGTAACGATAATGTCGACGTCTTTTGCCTGGGCCGTAAACAGTGCCATTTCCGCTTCAATAAAGGCCGCAGACATCACTTTGGCATAACCATCGCCGCTGCCTGCTTCCTCTTCGAAATCCAGTTCAAGGAACTCGGCGCCCATACTCTGCACCTGTTCTTTCACTTCCGGTCGAGTGTCGAAGGCACGCACGATAGCGCCGAGGCTATTTGCCGCGCCAATCGCCGCCAGACCTGCAACGCCTGCGCCAATCACCATCACTTTGGCGGGTGGCACTTTACCGGCAGCGGTAATTTGTCCGGTAAAGAAACGACCGAATTCGTGGGCAGCTTCGACAATCGCGCGATAACCGGCGATGTTCGCCATCGAACTCAACGCATCAAGCGACTGCGCGCGCGAAATACGCGGCACGGAGTCCATCGCCATGACGTTGACATTACGCTCAGCCAGTTTTGCCATCAGCTCCGGGTTCTGCGCCGGCCAGATGAAGCTAATCAGCGTGGTGCCGGGGTTAAGTAACGCGATTTCCGCGTCAGTCGGGGCATTCACCTTCAGAATAATGTCAGACTGCCAGACGGCATCTGTACTGACAACGTCAGCGCCCGCCTCGGTAAAAGCATGATCGTCGAAGCTCGCAAGCTTACCGGCCCCGCTTTCAACAGCCACTGAAAAGCCGAGTTTAAGCAGCTGCTCCACCGTTTTCGGTGTAGCTGCAACACGGGTTTCCAGGGCCAGCGTCTCTTTTGGTACCGCAATACGCATAGTTTTCCCTTCCATCGATTGTAATGATGGTTTGTTGTCTCATCGGGTTCCGTCCCTGTCAGCATCAGCTCACGAAGAGGCGAATCACCCGCAAAATAAAACAGTAACAAACTTTCTATAACCTACTGAAAATAACGGTTGTGATCCACCTTCCGGAAACAGTAATTTTGATTTTATTAGGGAAAAGTCACTTCTGCGGGTCTCAGGCAGTAATATTTACCTGATTTTGTTCGTCGGGCCTGATAATTCGCTTAAGCGAAGCGGTAAAACATGATTATTCGCGGGGCATATACAGGTCATTAACATTGCATTAACTTATAAAAGTTATAATGATTATCGCTTTTCCTGGTCAACTCCCCGTTTATGCAACATATCGTGATAAGTTATCTCACCCTGCTGTCGGGGTCGCACAAGATGAGCAAAATCACGCAGACAGTAACGTAAATTAAATGCAATAATCATCGACGTTTTAGTCACTAACAACTACCAGCACCTGGTTTGCGCAAGGCGAAGGATTATTTTTATGAAGCTTAAGAACACCCTCCTGGCGTCCGCTCTCCTGTCTGCAACGGCCTTTTCTGCCGTTGCCGCCACCGAGTTAACGCCGGAGCAAGCGGCCGCCCTCAAGCCGTACGATCGTATCGTTATCACCGGTCGTTTTAATGCCATTGGTGACGCCGTGGATGCCGTTTCCCGTAAAGCAGACAAAGAAGGCGCAGCTTCTTTCTATGTTGTCGATACGTCTGATTTCTCCGGCAGCGGCAACTGGCGTGTCACCGCAGACTTCTATAAAGAAGATGCCCCGAAAGCCGACGTCGTGAAAAACCGCGTCATTGATGGCGTAACCGAACTGCCGAAAGACCAGGCTGCTCTGGTTGAGCCGTTCGACACCGTCACCGTTCAGGGCTTCTACCGTAGCCAGCCTGACGTGAACTCCGCCATCGCCAAAGCGGCGAAAGCGAAAGGTGCGGCATCCTTCTTCATCGTGCGCCAGGTCGATGCGAATGGCGGCGGTAACCAGCGTGTAACGGCTTATATCTACAAAGCCGATGCGAAAAAACGTGTGGTGCAGAGCCCGGATGCGATCCCTGCTGACTCTCAGGCGGGTCGTGCAGCGCTGGCTGAAGGCGGCGAAGCCGCGAAGAAAGTGGAAATCCCGGGTGTAGCAACGTCATCTACCGTGGGTTCAACCGCTGCTGGCACAGGTGTTGGTCTGTTCTTCGAAACGCAATCAACCAAAGGCGGGCGTTACAGTGTCACGCTGCCTGACGGCACTAAAATCGAAGAGCTGAACAAAATCACTGCCGCGCAAATGGTTCCGTTCGATGACGTTCAGTTCACTGGTAACTACGGCAACATGACCGAAATCTCTTACCAGGTGGCAAAACGCGCAGCGAAAAAAGGCGCGAAGTATTACCACATTACTCGTCAGTGGCAGGAACGCGGTGGCAACATGACCATCAGCGCCGACCTCTATAAGTAATCGCTTTACATACGCCTCAGGCAGCTTCGGCTGCCTTCGAATTGCTGACAAAGAAGAAAAAAGCGTGGTTTTTTCTTCTTTGTGGTTATCAGCCGAAAATCAACAAGTTGATTTTCCTTGTTTTCGACTGAAACTCTATGACAGATGTGCGTTGAAATACGGTCTGTCATCACTATCAAGGCAGCTTCGGCTGCCTTTTTTATTTTTTTCTGGCGCATCTCATTGCATGCCAGTAACTCTCTCCGTAAAATCCCGCGCCGTAGCGTAATCCTCCATTTTTATGCGTTTTAGCCAAATAAATATTCTGGCTGTTATTGTTCCTTCAACAGGATGCTCATGGAAAAGAAACTCGGCCTTAGTGCCCTGACGGCCCTGGTACTCAGCTCAATGCTGGGCGCGGGCGTTTTCAGTTTGCCGCAGAACATGGCCGAAGTTGCCAGCCCTTCTGCGTTGCTTATCGGCTGGGCCATCACTGGCGTAGGCATTTTATTCCTCGCGTTTGCGATGTTGCTGTTAACCCGTATTCGTCCTGATCTGGACGGCGGGATTTTCACCTACGCTCGCGAAGGATTTGGTGAACTGGTCGGCTTTTGCTCGGCCTGGGGTTACTGGCTTTGCGCGGTGATCGCCAACGTTTCCTATTTGGTTATTGTCTTTTCCGCGTTGAGCTTCTTTACCGATACGCCGGAATTACGCCTGTTCGGCGACGGTAACACCTGGCAGGCGATGCTGGGCGCGTCAGTCCTGCTGTGGGTGGTGCATTTCCTGGTATTACGCGGCGTGCAGACCGCAGCCAGCATTAACCTGGTGGCGACACTGGCGAAACTGGTGCCACTCGGTCTGTTTATCGTCTTAGCGGCGATAGCGTTTAAAAGTGAAACCTTTAACCTTGATTTCAGCGGCGTCGCGCTGGGCGTTCCCGTATGGGAGCAAGTCAAAAGCACGATGCTCATTACGCTGTGGGTGTTTATTGGTGTCGAAGGTGCGGTTGTTGTTTCTGCCCGCGCACGCAATAAGAAAGACGTGGGCCGCGCCACGCTGCTGGCTGTGATTTCAGCCCTGAGCGTTTATCTGCTGGTCACACTGCTGTCATTGGGCGTCGTACCGCGAACTGAGCTCGCGGAAATGCGTAACCCGTCAATGGCGGGCATGATGGTGCGAATGATGGGTTCCTGGGGCGAAGTCGTCATTGCCGCCGGTCTGATCGTTTCTGTGTGCGGCGCGTACCTGAGCTGGACGATTATGGCGGCGGAAGTGCCGTATCTGGCCGCAACTCATAAGGCGTTCCCGCGCATTTTCGCACGTCAGAATGACAACAACGCGCCGTCCTCTTCACTGTGGCTGACCAACATCAGCGTGCAAGTTTGTTTGATCCTGATATGGCTGACCGGTTCGGATTATAATACGCTGCTGACCATCGCCTCAGAAATGATTCTGGTGCCCTATTTCCTCGTCGGCGCTTTTCTGCTGAAAATGGCGACTCGCCCGTTGCATAAAGCCGTGGGTATCGGTGCCTGTATTTATGGCTTATGGTTATTGTATGCTTCCGGCCCAATGCACCTGCTGCTGTCCGTCGTGTTGTATGCACCCGGTCTGCTGGTCTTTATCTATGCTCGCCGTACCCATCAGCTGGATAATGTCCTGAAACGCCGTGAAATGGCCTTGATTGGTTTATTACTGGTTGCCGCTGTGCCGGCAACGTGGATGTTAGTGGGGTAATGCGCTTACCCCATCGCTACGCTTAGGAGAGAACGATGGGAGAACGCTTGACCCGCCCAGTCCTGATTACCGGTGGAGGCCGCCGCATCGGCCTCGCCCTTGCCCACCATTTTATTAATCAACAGCAGCCGGTGATTGTTAGCTACCGCACGCGCTATGACGCCATCGGCGTGCTGGAACGTGCCGGGGCGCTGTGTATCGCGGCTGATTTTTCCAGCGATGACGGCATTCTGTCGTTTGCAGAAAGCGTGAAATCCCACACCGATGGCCTTCGGGCGATTATTCATAACGCCAGCGCCTGGCTGCCAGAAAAGCCCGATATCCCTCTTAGCGACGTGATGCACCAGATGATGCAGATCCACGTTAATGCGCCCTATCTGCTTAATCATGCACTGGAACCGTTACTGCGCGGTCACGGTCATGCAGCCAGCGATATCCTCCATTTCACCGATTACGTGGTGGAAAAAGGCAGTGATAAGCACATTGCCTACGCCGCCAGTAAAGCCGCACTGGATAACATGACCCGCTCGTTCGCCCGTAAGCTGGCGCCAGAAGTGAAAGTTAACGCCATCGCGCCTGCACTCATTCTGTTTAACGAAAGTGACGACGCGGAATATCGCCAGCAGGCGCTGAAAAAATCGCTGATGAAAGTCGCGCCGGGCGAAAAAGAAATTATCGATCTGGTGGATTATCTGCTGACCAGTTGTTATGTCACCGGGCGCACCTTTGGCGTTGATGGCGGGCGTCCTCTGCGTTAGTAGAAGCGACTTATTTTACCTGTGACAGACTGAAATTCATTTCATGAATAGCGTCAGGGAAAGGAAGTTACATTGTTTATGAAAGATTAATAGCACCCTACAGATTGGCGGTGTATTTTAGCTTTTTTCGCAGCGCATGATGGTTATGAATAAGATTGTTTTTGTGGAAGATGACCCGGAAGTCGGGTCGCTGATTGCCGCCTATCTCGGCAAGCATGATATGGACGTTTACGTCGAACCGCGCGGCGATCGCGCCGAAGAAGTTGTTCTGCGCGAAAAACCCGATCTGGTGCTGCTGGACATTATGCTACCCGGCAAAGACGGCATGACTATTTGCCGAGATTTACGTGCACAATGGCAAGGGCCGATCGTCCTGCTCACCTCGCTCGACAGCGACATGAACCATATTCTGTCGCTGGAAATGGGCGCCAGCGATTACATTCTCAAAACTACGCCACCTGCGGTGCTGTTAGCGCGTCTGCGTTTGCATTTACGTCAGCACGTTGCGACGCCTGCGGGTGAAAAACCAGCTTCCGGTCTGACGCCGCATAAAGCCATTCGTTTTGGCACCCTGGCTATTGACCCGGTAAACCGTCAGGTCCAACTGAGCGGTGTGAACGTCACGCTTTCGACAGCGGATTTTGATCTGCTGTGGGAACTCGCGACCCACGCCGGGCAAATAATGGACCGCGACGCGCTGCTGAAAAACCTACGCGGCGTGAGCTATGACGGCATGGATCGCAGCGTGGATGTTGCCATTTCCCGTCTGCGTAAGAAGCTACTCGACAGCGCAACCGAGCCATACCGAATTAAAACCGTGCGTAATAAGGGCTATCTGTTCGCGCCCCACGCCTGGGATAACTAATTTTCCGTACTTCCGGGGCCAGAAATGAAAAAGTTGTTCGTGCAGTTTTACCTGCTGCTGTTTGTCTGTTTTCTGGTGATGACCATGCTGGTCGGGCTGGTATACAAATTCACCGCTGAACGCGCAGGCCGACAATCGCTCGACGACTTGATGAAAAGTTCGCTGTACCTGATGCGCAGCGAACTGCGTGAAATCCCGCCCCGGGACTGGAGCAAAACCCTTAAAGAGCTCGACCTCAATCTCTCGTTCGATTTGCGCATTGAGCCGCTGAATAAATTCCAGTTGGCGGAAAGCTCGATGGAGCATTTGCGTCGCGGTGATATCGTCGCGCTCGACGATCAATACACTTTCATCCAGCGTATTCCGCGCAGCCATTACGTGCTTGCCGTCGGCCCGGTGCCTTATCTCTATTATCTGCATGAAATGCGGCTGTTAGACGTCGCGCTGCTGGCATTCATTGCCATTTCGCTGGCCTTCCCTGTGTTTATCTGGATGCGCCCGCACTGGCAGGATATGTTGCGTCTGGAAACGGCGGCTCAGCGTTTTGGTGAAGGCCATCTCGAAGAACGCATCCATTTTGATAGCATGTCGAGTTTTGAACGGCTCGGCGTGGTGTTCAACCAGATGGCGGACAACATCAACGCGCTGATTGCCAGCAAAAAACAGCTAACGGACGGTATTGCTCATGAACTGCGTACCCCGCTGGTGCGTCTGCGTTATCGCCTCGAGATGAGCGAGAATCTGACCGAGGCTGAATCACAGGCGTTGAACCGCGATATTGGTCAACTGGAAGCCCTGATCGACGAACTGCTGACCTACGCTCGCCTTGACCGCCCACAGAATGAACTTATCCTCACTACGCCCGATTTACCCGAATGGATCACCGCACATGTCGATGACATTCAGACAGTGAACCCACAACGCGACGTGACCATAGCTCATCTCACTCGCGGCAATTATGGCGCGCTGGATATGCGCCTGATGGAACGCGTGCTGGATAACCTCGTCAATAACGCGATGCGCTACAGCCGTCAGCAAATTCAGGTCAGCCTGACACAGCACGCCGGGCGTGCAACGTTGGTGGTCGATGACGATGGCCCAGGCATTGCGCCAGATGAACGCGCGCGTGTTTTCGAGCCGTTTGTGCGTCTTGACCCGAGCCGTGACCGCGCCACTGGCGGCTGTGGGCTTGGGTTAGCGATTGTGCATTCGATTGGTCTGGCGATGTCCGGAGAAGTGTCCTGCGAGGCCAGCCCAATCGGCGGCGCGCGTTTTTGCTTTAGCTGGCCGGTAAATCATCAACTGAGTTTCTCAGCCACTGCCTGACCAAACGTTGCACAATGCCCGACGCCGCGCTACAGTAAAAACAACTTAGTATGTTGTAACTAATGTGGGTGATATGGCTGATTACGACTTGATTGAGCGTTTGACCGCGACCTTCCGCCAGATGGAACATGAGTTACTGGAACTCCAGCAATTGCTGGCTGACTGTCGCTTGCTCGCCGCACGAGTGTTTGAATTGCCAGAAGTGACAAAAGAGCACGAGCATGACCCGCTCTCCACTATTTCGGTCATTCAGCATTTGGGCGAAACCGCGCGACTGAAAGCGCTGAACCACTTTACCCACCTGTTTATCCAGCAGCAGTCGGAAAATCGCAGCAGCAAAGCGGCAGTGCGTTTGCCCGGTGTGATTTGTCTGCATCCCGCCCCCGAACAGCTTGAGGCGCTGGATAACAAAATCCGCACCATTAACGCGCTGAAAGCGGCTTTCGAAACCATTGTCACCGTTGAATCTGGTTTGCCCTCTGCCGCGCGTTTTGAATGGGTGCATCACCATTTACCTGGGCTGATTACACTCAGCGCCTACCGCACGCTGACGCTGCTGCGCGATCCAGCCAGCATCCGCTTCGGCTGGGCTAATAAGCACATTATTAAGAATTTGACCCGCGATGAAGTGCTGAAGCAGTTGGAAAATAGCCTGCGTTCACCCCGCTCTGTACCGCCATTTACGCGCGAACAGTGGCAGGAAAAACTGGAGCGTGAATATCAGGACATCGCGGCGCTGCCGCAGAAAGCAAAACTGAAAATCAAGCGACCGGTGAAAGTGCAGCCGATTGCGCGCGTGTGGTATGCGGGGCAGCAAAAGCAGGTGCAATATGCCTGTCCGGGGCCAATGATCGCGCTGATCTCCGGCACGCAAGGCGTGAGCGTGCCGGAGATTGGGGAATTACTCAATTACGACGAAGACAAAGTGCAGTATCGCTATAAGCCAGCCGCGCAGTCGCTGGATCTGATCATTCCGCGACTGCACCTGTATCTCGCTAACGACTGATTTTCATGCTGCCGACCATCGCTTCCGGGCGCACCCATTCGTCAAATTCAGCTTCAGTAAGATAGCCCAGTTTGAGCGCCGAGGCTTTCAGCGTCAGCCCCTCTTTATGCGCTTTCTTGGCAATTTCTGCCGCTTTATCGTAACCAATGTGGGTGTTGAGCGCCGTCACCAGCATCAGCGATTCGTTCAGTAACTGGTCGATGCGCGCCCGGTTCGGCTCGATGCCCACCGCACAGTGCTCGTTAAAGCTTTCCATGCCGTCAGCCAGCAGGCGCACCGATTGCAGGAAATTATGAATGACCATCGGGCGATAGACATTCAGTTCGAAATTACCGGATGCGCCGCCCATGTTCACCGCTACGTCGTTACCCATCACCTGACAGCACAGCATTGTCATCGCTTCGCACTGCGTCGGGTTTACTTTGCCCGGCATGATGGAACTGCCCGGCTCGTTTTCCGGAATCGACAATTCACCGATACCGCAGCGTGGGCCGGAAGCCAACCAGCGCACATCATTGGCGATTTTCATTAGCGAAGCTGCCAGCCCTTTCAGTGCGCCATGCGCGTGAACCAGCGCGTCACAGGTCGCCAGCGCCTCGAATTTATTGGGGGCGGTAATAAACGCCTGATTCGTGATCGCCGCCAGCTCATCGGCGACCCGTTTGGCATATTCCGGATGGGTGTTCAGCCCGGTTCCGACCGCCGTGCCTCCCAGCGCCAATTCGCTCAGATGCGGCAGCGTCAGGTCGATGTGTTTGAGATTGTGCTCCAGCATCGCTACCCAACCGGAGATCTCCTGCCCCAGCGTCAACGGCGTGGCATCCTGCAGATGCGTGCGGCCGATTTTGACGATATCGGCGAAAGCGTGGGATTTATCGCTCAGCGTTTTTTTCAGCGCCTGGAGCTGCGGGATCAGATGTTCACGCAGAGCAATGACTGCCGCGACGTGCATCGCCGTAGGGAAAACATCGTTGGAGCTTTGGCTTTTGTTGACGTCATCATTTGGATGAATTTTGCGCTCCATGCCACGCACGCCGCCGAGCAGTTCGCTCGCACGGTTCGCCAGCACTTCGTTCATGTTCATGTTGCTCTGCGTGCCCGACCCGGTTTGCCAGATGGCGAGGGGAAATTCATCGGCGTGTTTTCCTGCCAGCACTTCATCGGCGGCGCTTACGATAGCGTTGGCTTTCTCGGCGGTGAGCAGTTGCAAATCCTGATTGACCTTAGCGGCAGCGCGTTTGGTCAGCGCCAGGGCTGCGATCAGCGATACCGGCATTTTTTCGGTGGAAATCCGAAAGTGTTCGAGCGAACGCTGCGTTTGCGCGCCCCATAGCTTGTCAGCCGGGACCTCAATCGCGCCCATGGAATCACTTTCGCGACGATGCGTTGTCATGACTTTCTCCTTGATAACAATGAAATGGGGGGAATAAGGATAAGTATTGCTGACTGGGGGATTGCTGCATGGCGCTTTGTGCGCTCTTTGCTTGCGTGGCAATTGCCTGACGATTGCCCGGCGGCGCTGCGCTTGCACGGACCTACGGATACAGGCCTACAGGAAAACGAGCATACAGTAGAAGTTAGCCCGGCAGAACACCGGGCTAGAACGCTATTTCAGGCAGGCGGAACACTGTGAGGACTGGATCTGTTTGAAGAAGTCATTGCCTTTGTCATCGACCAGAATGAACGCCGGGAAATCTTCGACTTCGATTTTCCAGATAGCTTCCATGCCCAGTTCAGGATACTCGACGCATTCCAGACTCTTAATACTGCCCTGCGCCAGTACGGCTGCCGGGCCGCCGATGCTGCCGAGGTAGAAGCCGCCGTGCTTGTGGCACGCGTCTGTTACCTGCTGGCTGCGGTTGCCTTTGGCAAGCATGATCATACTGCCACCTTCGGCCTGGAGCTGATCGACGTAGGAATCCATGCGCCCTGCGGTGGTTGGGCCAAGTGAGCCCGACGCATAACCTTCCGGGGTTTTAGCCGGTCCCGCATAATAAATCGGGTGATCTTTCACGTATTGCGGCAACCCTTCGCCGTTGTCCATGCGCTCTTTGAGTTTCGCGTGCGCGATATCACGGGCAACGATAATGGTGCCGTTGAGCGACAAACGCGTGGAGACAGGGAAATCTGACAGTTGCGCCAGGATCTCTTTCATCGGCCGGTTGAGATCGATTTTCACCGCCTCGCCTTCTCCGGCGTTACGCAGTTCTTCCGGAATGTATTTCCCCGGATTGTGCTCCAGCTTTTCGATCCACACACCATCGCGGTTAATTTTCGCCTTAATGTTGCGGTCTGCAGAACAGGACACACCCATACCGACTGGGCAAGACGCACCGTGACGCGGCAGACGCACAACGCGAATATCGTGGGCAAAGTATTTGCCACCGAACTGAGCGCCGAGGCCCAGGTTCTGCGCTTCCACCAGCAGCTCTTGCTCAAGCTGAACGTCGCGGAATGCCTGACCGTGTTCGTTCCCTTCGGTCGGCAAGCCGTCATAGTATTTGGTCGACGCCAGTTTCACCGTTTTCAGCGTCGCTTCTGCTGAGGTGCCACCAATCACAAACGCGACATGATACGGCGGGCACGCGGCGGTGCCAAGCGTACGCATTTTTTCAACGAGATAGTTTTTCAACTTCGCCGGGGTGATCAGCGCTTTGGTTTCCTGGTACAGATAAGTTTTGTTAGCCGAACCGCCACCCTTCGCGATGCACAGGAACTTATATTCTTCGCCGTCGACGCTGTAGAGGTCAATCTGCGCGGGCAGGTTAGTGCCGGTGTTGACCTCTTTGTACATATCCAGCGGAGCGTTTTGCGAATAACGCAGGTTGTCTTCAATGTATGTGTCATAGACGCCGCGCGCGAGTGCGGCTTCATCGCCGCCGCCAGTCCAGACGCGCTGGCCTTTTTTACCCATGATGATAGCGGTGCCGGTGTCCTGGCAGGTCGGCAGAATGCCTTTCGCCGCAATATCGGAGTTACGCAGGAATTGTAGCGCGACATACTTGTCGTTTTCGCTGGCTTGCGGGTCACTCAGAATATCTGCGACCTGCTGTTGATGCGCCGGGCGCAGCATAAACGAGGCATCGTGGAAGGCGTGTTTTGCCAGCAGCGTCAGTGCCTGCGGGTCAACTTTAAGGATTTCCTGTCCGTCGAATTCAGCAACGGTGACGTGGTCTTTACTGAGAAGATAGTATTCGGTGTCATCCTTTTTCAGCGGAAAAGGATCCTGATAGATAAAAGGTTTGTTCGACATGGTTCTCTCACTTACGACATTGGCAAAATTGACTCTCGGGCAGATTATCCATACGCCCTCGGAACAGCGAGTCCGCATATCCTACACAATTTTTTAACAAAAACTGAGACTAGTACGACTTTTTCCAGGAGTGGGTTACTTCCGCACTGTTTATTGGTTTAATACGCAAAGATAATTCTCTTAAAAATACAGGGCTTGATAATGCAAAAACTCATCAACTCAGTGCAGAACTATGCCTGGGGTAGTCAAACTGCGTTAACGGAACTCTACGGTATCGCCAATCCGGACAACCTGCCCATGGCAGAACTGTGGATGGGCGCGCATCCGAAGAGCAGCTCAAAAATCACCGACGCCAGCGGCCAGGTTCGTAGCCTGCGCGATGTGATCGACGCCGATAAAGCCGCACTGCTGGGCAAAAACGTCGCCGACCGTTTCGGCGAACTGCCGTTCCTGTTCAAAGTGCTGTGTGCCGATAACCCGCTATCGATTCAGGTTCACCCAAACAAGAAAGCGTCCGAAGAAGGTTTCGCCAAAGAGAACGCGGCAGGCATTCCACTGGACGCCGCTGAACGTAATTATAAAGATCCGAACCACAAACCGGAGCTGGTTTTCGCCCTCACTCCGTTCCTGGCGATGAACGCGTTCCGCGAATTCTCAGACATCGTTTCGCTGCTGCAGCCAGTGTCCGGCGCGCATACGTCGATCGCCCATTTCTTGCAGGAACCCAACGCTGAGCGCCTGAGCGAACTTTTCGCAAGCCTTTTGAATATGCAAGGTGACGAAAAATCTCACGCGTTAGCGGTGTTGAAAGCTGCACTGAACAGCCAGCACGGCGAGCCTTGGGAAACCATTCGCTTTATCGCTCAGTTCTACCCGGACGATAGCGGCCTTTTCTCTCCGCTGCTGCTGAACGTGGTGAAACTGAATCCGGGCGAAGCGATGTTCCTGTTCGCAGAAACCCCGCACGCCTACTTGCAAGGTGTTGCACTGGAAGTGATGGCGAACTCCGATAACGTGCTGCGCGCCGGTCTGACGCCGAAATACATCGATATTCCGGAACTGGTCGCGAACGTGAAATTCACGCCAAAACCTGCCGCAGAGTTGCTGACTCAGCCGAGCAAGCACGGCGCCGAGCTTGATTTCCCGATCCCGGTAGACGATTTTGCTTTCTCTCTGCATGACCTCAGCACCCAGGGTGCAGACGTCGCACAGCAGAGCGCGGCAATCCTCTTCTGCCTCGAAGGCGAAGCGGTGTTGCGCAAAGGTGACCAGCAACTGGTGCTGAAACCTGGCGAGTCGGCCTTCGTTGCCGCCAACGAGTCCCCGGTGAGTCTGAGCGGTGTGGGTCGTGTCGCTCGCGTTTATAATAAGCTCAAGTAAATACTGAAGATTAGGGTAACTCTTGCTAAGCTTGAGGCAGCCTAACGACATCACAGGCGGATAATTCCGCCTGTTTTCATTTATGGACAAAACGCTATGAAAAAATCGCTGGTTGCAGTTGGCATTATTGTGGCTTTAGGAGTGGTGTGGACCGGGGGCTCCTGGTACACCGGTAAACAACTGGAAGGTCGTCTGGCCGATATGGTGGCGCAGGCGAATGCACAGCTCGCAAGCACCGCGCCGGAAGCCGGTATCCAATTGGCGTATCAAAATTACCAGCGTGGCGTATTTAGCAGCCATTTACAGATGGTGGTGAAACCGGCAGACGGCTCGAAAAGTAGCTGGCTGAAACCGGGTCAAACCGTCGTGCTGGATGAAAATGTCTCCCACGGTCCTTTCCCTCTGGCCTCGTTAAAATCGTTTAACCTTGCCCCGGCGATGGCGACCGTTGAGTCGAAACTGGTTAACAACGAAGCCACTAAGCACCTGTTCGAATTTGCGAAAGGCCAATCGCCTTTTGATATCAGCACCCGCATTGGTTATTCCGGCGACACGAATTCTGACATCACGCTCAAGCCGCTGAATTACGAAAAAGGTGAAGAGAAAGTTGCCTTTAGCGGCGGTGAGTTCAAGCTTGATGCCGATCGCGACGGCAACGTCTTCGCGCTGAACGGCAACATTGAGAGCGGCGTTATCAACGCGGTCAATGAATACAACCAGAAAGTCCAGCTGACCTTCAATAACCTGAAAACCGACGGCGACAGCAAACTCACCACTTTTGCTGAGCGAATCGGTAATCAGAAAGTGACGCTGGATAAATTAGCTGTCGCGGTTGAAGGCAAAGAATTGGCGCTGCTGGACGGCATGACCATCGACGGGAAATCTAATCTGTCGAAAGATGGCAAAAGCATCGACACCTCGCTGGATTACACGCTCAATAGCCTGAAGTTGCAGGGCCAGGATATGGGCAGCAGCAAACTGGCGCTGAAAATTGGGCAGATTGACGGTCAGGCATGGCATCAGTTTAGCCAGCAGTACAACGGCCAGGTGCAGGCGCTGCTCGCGCAGCCGGGCGTGATGGATAATCCGGAAGTGTATCAGCAGAAAGTGACCGAAGCGTTCTTCAGCGCCCTGCCGCTGCTGCTGAAAGGCGAGCCGGTGATCACCGTTGCCCCATTGAGCTGGAAGAACAGCAAAGGTGAAACCACCTTTAACCTGTCACTGTTCCTTAAAGATCCGTCCCAGGCTGTCGTCGCCCCACAGACGCTGGCGCAGGAAGTGGATCGCAGCGTGAAATCGCTCGAAAGTAAGCTGGTTATTCCGATGGATATGGCAACCGAGTTTATGACTCAGGTGGCGCGTCTGGAAGGCTACCAGCAGGCCGATGCCGAGAAACTGGCAAGCCAGCAGGTGAAAGGTCTGGCGGCGATGGGTCAGATGTTCCGCATCACCACCCAGCAGGACAACAATATTCAGGCCAGCATGCAATATGCTAACGGTCAGGTCACGCTGAACGGGCAGAAAATGCCACTGGCAGATTTTGTGGGAATGTTTGGCGTGCCTGATGTGGCCATTCCGGCACCGGGTGAAACCACACCTGCGCCGCAAGGCAATGCTGCACCAGAGCAACATGGTGAAGCCGCGCCTCAGCCACCGGCTGATTTCCCTGAGCCACCGGCAGATAGCCCGGACTAAGTCCCTGGCAGACAATATCGAAAACGGCAGCCTCGTGCTGCCGTTTTTTATGACTGTTTTACCAACCGCGGCGGCATAATCTGATTCCGCGCTGTGCTTTTCCTGTCTTCGATGCGCTGCAACATTCTTTCCGCCACGCTTTTGCCCATTTCCCGCGCGGGCGTTATCACCCAACTCATCGGCGCGTCATCCAAATCTTTCTCAGGGACTTCGGCAAACGCTGCCAACGCCACGCGCTTGTCATAATAATCGACAGCCTCATCGCCACTTTTCCAGCCAGCGCGCATCAACCCGAGCCACGCGCCCATCGCCACAATATTGTTGTAACAGACCACGGCGGTGATGGTTGGGTTATGTCGCAGCAGATTGGTTAATGCCTGGGAGGCCTGCTTCTGGCTGGTTTCACACTCGACGACCCATTCGCTGTGGAACGGCAAACCAAATTTCAAAAGCGTCGCACAATAGCCGCCAACACGTTCAGCGCGGGTCAGCGATGCACTTTGCCCGCCAAGCCAGGCAATCCGTTGATGCCCTCGACGAATCAGATGCTCCGTGATCATCTGCGACGCCTGCATGTTGTCAGGCCGTATCAAATCCACATCATCGAGATAGCTCGCTCGCGAGGCAAAGACCAGCGGGATGCCACTTTCATCAGCTTTGTCACGCAACTCAGCGCCCCTGTCTACCGCCCCGGCAATCACCACGCCGTCAACGCCCTGTGACACCAGCGTTTCGAAGCGTTGCAGCATGTGCTCGCCTTTGCGTCCGCCCTGGGTGAGAAACACCATCTTTCCCTGCGACTCGAGCGCTTCAATCAGTCCGGCGGCCAGTTCTGCATAAAATGGCGCAGACAAATCGCCGACGATAAGACCAATCACACCCGACTGCCCTCCGCGCAGCGAAGCCGCCTGCCGGTTACGAACAAATCCGAGTTGTTCAATCGCAAGGCTTACCCTTTCACCCGTCGCAACGGAAATGCGCCCTTTGCCGCTTAACACCAGTGAGACGGTGGCAACCGAGACCCCCGCCGCATGCGCGACATCGTTGATGGTGACTTTTTTTGCAATGGCCATGCGCCGCTTGCCACTCCTGTGTAGCGATAAAACGTTTTATCAATGGGTTATATTTATAAACCTTATTATCATTTCATTATGTGATTTTGCTCGCACTAAAATTAGGTAAAACGTTTTATCTTTTCACTGCATTCTACAACTACAACAGTTTTATCAGAACAAGGAGTCGTTTTATGACGGCGAAAGCAGCACCTAAAACCACCGTCTGGGAATTTTTCCAGCAGTTGGGCAAGACCTTCATGTTGCCGGTGGCACTTCTCTCCTTCTGCGGGATTATGATGGGCATCGGCAGCTCGCTGAGCAGCCATGACGTCACGACTCTGCTGCCGTGGCTGGACACCCCGTTCCTGCAGGCCGTCTTTGTCTGGATGGGGAAAATCGGCTCGTTTGCCTTTAGCTTCCTGCCAGTGATGTTTTGTATCGCTATCCCACTGGGCCTGGCGCGTGATAACAAGGGCGTTGCAGCCTTTGCCGGTTTCGTCGGTTATGCGGTCATGAATCTGTCAGTTAACTTCTGGCTGACGGCGAAAGGCATTCTGCCGACCACGGATGCGGCAATCCTGAAAGCCAATAACATTCAGAGCATTATCGGGATCCAGTCTATCGATACCGGTATTCTGGGTGCGGTCATTTGCGGCGTGATCGTCTGGATGCTGCATGAGCGTTTTCACACTATCCGCCTGCCGGATGCGCTGGCGTTCTTCGGCGGTACTCGCTTTGTTGCGATCATCACCACCGTCGTGATGGGTCTGGTTGGTCTGGCTATTCCTCTGATTTGGCCTTTCTTTGCGAAAGCGATTAACGGTCTGGGTTGGGTTATCAACGGCGCGGGCGAATTTGGTCCGATGATCTTTGGTACTGGCGAACGTCTGCTGTTACCGTTCGGTCTGCAGCACATTCTGGTCGCGCTGATTCGCTTTACCGAAGCGGGTGGCACCATGGACGTTTGTGGTCACTCTGTAAGTGGCGCCCTGACCATCTTCCAGGCGCAACTGAGCTGCCCTACTACCCAGGGCTTCTCTGAGAGCGCAACCCGCTTCCTGTCACAGGGTAAAATGCCTGCGTTCCTCGGCGGTCTGCCTGGTGCGGCGCTGGCGATGTATCACTGTGCTCGTCCGGAGAACCGTCATAAAATTAAAGGCCTGCTGATCTCCGGTGTGATTGCCTGTGTTGTCGGCGGTACTACTGAACCACTGGAATTCCTGTTCCTGTTCGTCGCACCGGTTCTGTTCGCTATCCACGCACTCCTGACTGGTCTGGGCTTCACGGTGATGGCTGTGCTGGGTGTGACCATCGGTAACACCGATGGCAACGTCATCGACTTCGTGGTATTCGGTATCCTGCATGGTCTGGCGACCAAATGGTATCTGGTGCCTGTTGTGGCAGCTATCTGGTTCGTCTCTTACTATGTCATCTTCCGCTTCGCCATCACCCGCTTTAACATTAAAACGCCAGGTCGCGACATTGAAACCGCATCCAGCGTAGAAAAAGCAGTCGAAGGCGTCATCGGTAAATCTGGCTATAACACCCCGGCTATTCTGGCAGCCCTGGGTGGCGCGGCGAACGTCACCAGTCTCGATAACTGCCTGACGCGCCTGCGTCTCAACGTGGAAGACATGGACAAGGTTGATGCCGATGCGCTGAAAGCCAACCGTGCGATTGGCGTGGTGAAGCTCAACCAGCACAGTTTGCAGGTGGTGATTGGGCCGCAGGTGCAGTCGGTGAAAGATGAAATCGCTTCATTGATGGGCCCGGTTCAGGCATAAATCTCCTTTCCCCCTTCGTCCTGAAGGGGGACAATATTCCCCACCCGAATGACAGAAATGGAGTTTCCGATGTTTGATTTCTCGACGGTTGTCGACCGCCACGGCACCTGGTGTACTCAGTGGGATTACGTCGCGGACCGTTTCGGCACAGCCGATTTGCTGCCTTTCACCATCTCCGATATGGATTTCGCCACCGCCCCGTGCGTGCTGGAAGCGATCAGTCAGCGCCTGAGCCACGGCGTCCTTGGTTACAGTCGCTGGAAAAACGACGAATTCCTGGGGGCCATTCAACACTGGTTCCAGAAGCGTTTTAACAGCGCTATCGATAGCCAACACATTGTGTACGGCCCGTCCGTTATCTACATGGTTTCGCAGATGATCCGCCAGTGGTCTGATGTGGGCGACGGAATTGTGGTACACACTCCGGCCTATGATGCTTTCTATAAAGCCATTGAAGGAAATCAGCGCGTCATCGCCGCTGTGCCTTTGCATCAAACGGCCGAAGGCTGGCAGTGTGATATGGCGTTGCTTGAGAGCGTGCTCGCCGAACCGCGCAACAAAATTCTGCTGCTGTGCAGCCCACATAACCCGACCGGCAAAGTATGGACGCGTGAAGAACTGACCACGATTGCGGCGCTGTGCCAGAAGCACGGCGTGAAGGTTATCAGCGATGAAATTCATATGGATATGACGTGGAACGGGCGTCGGCATATTCCCTGGTGCGACGTTGCACAGACCGATTGGGCGCTGTTTACGTCAGGCTCCAAAAGCTTCAACATTCCGGCACTGACCGGCGCATATGGCCTGATTGGCGAGGAAACGTCACGCGAGGGTTATCTTAGCGCTCTGAAGAACCGTGATGGCTTGTCGTCCCCGTCCATTCCCGCCGTTGTGGCACATATCGCCGCTTACGAGCAAGGCGAACCGTGGCTGGATGCGCTGCGCGAATATCTGCAACAGAATATGCAGTTCATTGCTCGTGAACTGAACGGTGCGTTCCCGGAGTTGAACTGGCAGCCGCCAGAGTCGACTTATCTGGCGTGGATTGATTTACGCCCACTGCACATTGACGACAAACTGCTACAAAAAGTGCTTATCGAGCAGCAAAAAGTCGCCATTATGCCGGGATATACCTACGGTGAAGAAGGCAACGGCTTTGTCCGTCTGAACGCAGGTTGCCCGCGCAGCAAACTCGAACTCGGGGTACAAGGGCTGATCAACGCCCTTCACGCCACCCGCTGAAAATGTTGCGCAACGAATATTTTAGTTGCGCAACATAGCTTTCTGCCCCGCTACCGCTTTATAATGTGTCGCACTTTACCTAAAAATAAGAGTGCGACCATGATTCACAAAGATCTGCCCCTGACAGACATTCACCGTCACCTCGACGGTAACATTCGTGCGCAAACCATCCTCGAACTCGGTCAACAGCACAATATTGCGCTTCCCGCCTCTACTCTCGATTCTCTGCGCCCACACGTGCAGGTCACCAGTCTTGAACCGGATCTCGTGAGTTTCCTCACCAAACTCGACTGGGGCGTGAAAGTGCTCGCCGATTTAGACGCTTGCCGTCGCGTGGCCTATGAAAATATTGAAGATGCGGCTCGCAATGGCTTGCACTACGTTGAGCTGCGTTTTTCCCCAGGTTATATGGCGATGACGCACAACCTGCCGGTTGCCGGCGTGGTTGAAGCCGTAATTGCGGGCGTTCAACAAGGCTGCCGTGATTTCCCGGTTCAGGCGAAACTGATTGGTATTATGAGTCGCACCTTTGGCGAAGCCGCCTGCGAGCAAGAACTCAACGCCCTGCTTGCGCATCGCGATGGCATTACGGCACTCGATCTGGCTGGCGATGAACTCGGTTTCCCGGGCAGCCTGTTCCTCAACCATTTCAATCGCGCTCGTGACGCTGGGTGGCACATCACCGTACACGCAGGCGAAGCGGCGGGCCCGGAAAGCATCTGGCAGGCGATTCGTGAACTGGGTGCAGAGCGTATCGGCCACGGTGTGAAAGCGGTAGAAGACGCGGCATTGATGGATTTCCTCGCGGAACAACGTATCGGGATTGAATCCTGTCTGACGTCGAATATTCAGACCAGCACTGTGCCATCGTTGGCACGTCATCCGTTGAAAACCTTCCTTGAACACGGCGTACTGGCAACGTTGAATACCGACGATCCGGCGGTTCAGGGCATCGACATTATTCACGAGTACGAAGTCGCTGCCCCGGCTGCGGGTCTGTCTGCTGCGCAAATTCGTCAGGCACAGATCAACGGACTGGAAATTGCGTTCCTCTCGGCGCAGGAAAAACAGGCGCTGATGGCGAAAGTTAAAGCGGCTTGAGATCTTTGTGACGCAAAAAAGCCGCTCAGTGAGCGGCTTTCTCGTCTGTAAAAACAGAATGTAATCAGGTCAGGCTCAATGTGGAACGATGCTTAGCCGATTCAATCCCTAATTCAATCAATTCCATAATCTGAATCGCCTGGCTTGCCGGAACCGGGTTTTCACCGCTGCCGTTTAGTGCATCGCGGATGCCTGCGTAATACGCCGGATAGTTGCCTGGCACTGTCAGCCAGGTCTCTTCCGTACGATCATCGCCATCCACACGCGTCACCACACCATCCCGCATGTCATAGCCCCAATCTTCTTGCGGCAGTCGCTCGCCATTTTTCAGGCGTTCTTCCTGCGGATCGAGACCATATTTCACATAGCTCGCACGCGTGCCGTGGACGATATAACGCGCCGATTCCGCTGCGGCGAGCAACGTACCATGTAAGACAACACGACGCTGTGGGTAGGTCAAGACAGCATGGAAATAGTCCGTAGATTGTGCGCCCGGGCGAAGCTGCGCCAGATCTACTGTCAGACTGACCGGAAGTCCAAACAGATTGACGGCCTGGTCGAGCAGATGCGGGGCCAAATCGTACCAGATGCCACTGCCCGGACCGCCCTGTTCGCGCCAGCGGTTACGCACTTCCGGACGATAGCGGTCAAAATGCGATTCAAAGAACGTCACTTCCCCGAGTGTGCCTTCTGCGATCAACGCTTTAACTGTCAGGAAGTCGCTGTCCCAGCGGCGGTTGTGGAATACGGAAAGCAGGCGTCCAAGGCTGCGAGCCAATGCATCCAACTCACGCGCTTGTGACAGTGTCACCGTAAATGGTTTATCCACCACCACGTGCTTACCCGCTTCCAGCGCGGCTTTCGCCAAAGGGAAATGGGTATCGTTCGGGGTAGGAATGACAATCAAATCAATGCTGGGATCGTTGAACAAATTCTTGGGCTCAGAGACAACTTTTACGCCCGGCCAGTCTACTTTGACCTTCGCTTCATCACTGCTGGAGACAGCGGCTAATTCCATTCCCGGCGTTCCGCTGATAAGCGGTGCGTGGAAGGTTTTACTCGCATAGCCATAGCCAATTAATCCGACCCGGATAGTGTCACTCATGTTATCGCCCTCATCTGTGGATGCCTGCCATTTCACAACATCTGCAAGATGCTCACAACTCATTATTAACAATATCCCCACATCTGCGGCTCCCGGCGCTGCAACTTTCAGCGACTGGTGAAAAATAACACTAAATTATGCGGCTCTGCCCTGGCCCAAACGCAATGTTCCTGGTAACATTTCGCCCCTGGATTCTTTTGGACATTGATTGTTATGACTATGGTATTTAATCGCATTGTCGAGCTGATTGGCTGGATTGTGCTGGGGGTTTGCTTTTTGCTGCTCATTGCAGCGCATCACATTGATAACTACAAGCCACCCGAACCTGTTGTCGCCGCGCAAACGAAGTAAATCTCAGAAAGTGACTTCGGTCGCAACTATGTAACCGGTTTCTGAAACCGGTTGCAGACTCTCATCCTCACTCCTTACACTGCTTTTATCTCATCGATAAGGAGCATGTAATGGCTGCATTTCCGAAAGACTTTCTCTGGGGCGCTGCGACTGCGGCGTATCAAGTAGAAGGCGCGCACAATGAAGATGGCAAAGGGCTTTCCATCTGGGACGTCTTCTCGCATCTTCCCGGCACAACCTATCAGAACACCAACGGCGACGTCGCAGTCGATCACTATCACCGCATGCAGGAAGACGTGGCGCTGATGGCCGAAATGGGCCTGCAAAGTTACCGTTTCTCGATCTCCTGGCCTCGTCTGTTGCCTCAAGGGCGCGGTGACGTGAATGAGGCTGGCGTGAAGTTTTACAGCGATTTGATAGACACCCTGCTCGCACACAACATTGTGCCGATGATCACCCTCTACCATTGGGACCTGCCGCAAGCACTACAGGATGAAGGTGGCTGGGAAGTCCGTACCACCGCCGAAGCGTTCGAAGAATACGCGCGCCTGTGTTATTCGCGCTATGGCGACCGCGTGAAGCTGTGGGCTACGTTCAACGAAACCATTGTCTTTATCGGTCATGGTTATATTACAGGCAGCCATCCCCCTTCTGTACGTTCACCGGCACGTGCCGTGCAAGCCTGTCATCAGGTGTTTATCGCCCATGCGCTGGCGGTGAAAGCCTTCCGGGAGATGAACGTTCCAGGCGAAATCGGCTTTGTTAACGTGTTACAGCCCCATACGGCACTGACCAACAGCCCGGAAGACCGCATCGCCACAGAACTTGCCGACGCGATCCACACTCACTGGTTGTACGATCCGGTACTGAAAGGTCATTATCCAGAAGCGTTGCTCGCTCAGACACAAGCCCTGTGGGACGTTCCCCGCTTTGAGCCGGGTGATGACGAGCTGCTGCGCAACAATATCTGCGACTTTATCGGCCTGAATTACTATCGTCGAGAAACGGTTGTCGCCAATCCTGGCGAAACCAAAACCGCCAGCAACCACAATGGTGAACCGAACAGCGGCAGCGAATTTGGCTTTAAAGACCTGTTCAAATTCGTGCGCAACCCCGATGGCGTGTACACCGACTGGGACTGGGAAATCTGGCCGCAGGGGTTAACTGACGGCATCATGATGATTAAAGATCGTTACGGTGATATTCCCATGTACATCACTGAAAATGGTCTCGGAGCCAAAGACCCTATTATCGACGGTGAAATTGTCGATCAGCCACGCATTGACTATTTAGGGATGCATATCGAGGCAATGGAGAAAGCGATCGCTCTGGGAGCTGATGTTCGTGGATATTACCCGTGGTCGTTTATCGATTTATTGAGCTGGCTGAATGGCTACAAAAAGCAGTACGGCTTTGTTTATGTTGATCACAATCAAAATCTGGCGCGTAAACGTAAGAAGAGTTTTTATTGGTATCAAAACGTCATTGCCACCCACGGCGAGCAACGTTAATCCCTCTCTCCAGGCGCCGTCTGGCGCCTGATATTTTGCGAAGAAAAATCTTAATTTAAATCCAACGGCACAAGAATCATCTCCCGGGCTTGTTTTTAGTATTTATAGCCTAAATAATATTTCGGAATCACGTTGCCATGCCCTACAACTGCATCGGGAAAACGTGGCCACTTTCATATTATTTCTATAATAAATACAACACCATAAAAGGGATATTCACGCATATGACCGTTCAGGACTATTTATTAAAATTCCGAAAAATCAGTTCGCTGGAAAGTCTGGAAAAACTCTTTGACCACCTTAATTACTCTTTGGACGATACCCAGGAGATCGTGAATATGTATCGCGCGGCTGATCACCGTCGTGCGGAGCTGGTTTCGGGTGGTCGTTTATACGATATCGGCCAGGTGCCAAAGACAGTCTGGCGCTACGTGCAATAAAAACTGTTTTCTCAAGCGTCAGTTGCTTATACTCTCGCCCTGATTTTTGACTGACGCTAATTCAGGAGAAGGCATGTCCACAGAACCCGCAGAACGTATTGGTGGCTGGTTGCTCGCCCCGCTTGCCTGGCTGTTGGTGGCTTTGCTCAGCGCCTCATTAGCTGTTCTGTTGTATGTCGGTGTGCTGGTTTCTCCTTCCGCACGTGCTCACCTGGCAGCGTTAACAACAACCAATTTGAGCCTGTGGATCCTTTCACTGGTCTTCGCTGTCGCTATGTGTTGTTACACGCTTTGGCTGACCGCTGCGTTCTTCAAACGCCGTAAGCTGGTGCCGAAGCATTACATCATTTGGCTGTTGATTTCCGTGCTGTTAGCGGTGAAGGCATTTGCTTTCGCACCAGTCTCGGACGCCATGGCCCTGCGCCAGTTACTGTTCCCGTTACTGGCGACTGCGCTGCTGGTGCCGTACTTCAAGCGCTCGACACGTGTTAAACGCACTTTCGTCAATCCGTAATAACCCTACAGATGATCTGTTGTCGCCTGCTCCGGTTTGACCGATAATAGGCGGCTTTTTTTCGTTTCTGGTCCAATATGACTGATTACCTACTGCTTTTTATCGGCACTGTCCTGGTGAATAACTTCGTTTTGGTGAAGTTTCTCGGACTGTGCCCGTTTATGGGCGTTTCCAAAAAACTGGAAACGGCTATGGGAATGGGGCTCGCCACCACTTTCGTGCTGACGCTGGCATCGGTCTGCGCGTGGATGATAGACACCTGGATCCTTATTCCGCTTAATCTGATTTACCTGCGCACGCTGGCCTTTATTCTGGTCATCGCGGTAGTGGTGCAGTTCACCGAAATGGTGGTGCGTAAAACCAGCCCTGCGTTATATCGCCTGCTGGGCATTTTTCTGCCGCTTATCACCACCAACTGCGCGGTGCTGGGTGTCGCGCTGCTGAACATCAATCTTGGGCATAATTTCCTGCAATCGGCGCTCTACGGTTTCTCCGCAGCGGTCGGTTTCTCATTAGTGATGGTGCTGTTCGCCGCGATTCGTGAACGTCTGGTGGTCGCGAATGTCCCTGCTCCGTTCAAGGGCAACGCCATCGCGCTGATTACCGCCGGGCTGATGTCTCTGGCTTTCATGGGCTTTACAGGTTTGGTGAAGTTGTAATGACGTTAGTGTGGATTGCCATTGTCGCCCTCAGCCTGTTAGGCCTGATTTTTGGCGGCATTCTCGGATACGCTTCGCGCCGCTTTGCGGTGCAGGACGATCCGGTGGTAGAGAAAATTGATGAAATCTTGCCTCAGAGCCAGTGCGGACAGTGCGGGTATCCCGGCTGTCGCCCCTACGCAGAAGCAGTAGGCAGCCAGGGCGAGAACATCAACCGTTGCGCGCCTGGCGGTGAAGCCGTGATGCTGAAAATTGCCACATTGCTTAACGTTGAACCGCAGCCTATTGACGGTGACGATCAGGCCGTTGAGCCGGTTCGCATGATCGCGGTTATCGACGAGCCAAACTGCATCGGTTGCACCAAATGCATTCAGGCCTGTCCGGTTGATGCCATTGTGGGCGCAACTCGCGCAATGCACACCGTCGTCACTGACTTGTGTACCGGTTGCAATCTCTGTGTCGCGCCGTGTCCGACGCAGTGCATCGAATTAATTCCGGTTGCCGAGACAACCGAAAGCTGGAAATGGGATCTGCAAACCATTCCAGTCCGTATTATTCCAGTGGAACACCATGCTTAAGTTATTTTCCGCGTTCAGAAAGGACAAAATCTGGGACTTCGACGGCGGCATTCATCCGCCGGAAATGAAGACACAGTCCAATGGCTCGCCGCTGCGCCAGGTGCCTCTTGCGCAGCGTTATGTCATTCCGCTGAAACAACATATCGGTGCCGAAGGCGAACTGAACGTCAGCCCGGGCGATCGCGTTTTACGTGGTCAGCCGTTAACGCGTGGCTGGGGCAGAATGCTGCCCGTTCATGCGCCAACATCCGGCACAGTTATCGCGATTGCCCCCCACTCCACCGCCCATCCTTCGGCATTGGCCGAAATGAGTGTGATTATCGAGGCCGACGGTGAAGATCGCTGGATTGACCGTGACGGCTGGAGCGACTGGCTACAGCGCGACCGTGAAGCGCTGATTGAGCGTATTCACGATTTCGGCGTTGCCGGTCTCGGTGGCGCAGGTTTCCCGACCGGAACCAAACTCAAAGGCGGCGGCGATAAAATCGACACGCTGATCATCAACGCCGCCGAGTGCGAACCTTACATCACCGCCGATGACCGTCTGATGCAAGACTGTGCCGCGCAAATCCTCGACGGCATCCGCATTCTGGCGCATATTCTGCAACCGAAAGAAGTGCTGATCGGCGTTGAAGATAACAAGCCGCAGGCCATTTCGATGATGCGCGCGGTGCTCGCCGATGCGCATGGCATCAGTTTGCGTGTTATTCCGACCAAATATCCGTCCGGTGGTGCTAAACAACTGACGCAAATACTCACCGGTAAACAGGTTCCACACGGCGGTCGTTCCTCCGATATCGGCGTGTTAATGCAAAACGTTGGCACCGCCTTTGCGGTGAAGCGCGCAGTTATTGACGGTGAACCGCTTACCGAGCGCGTGGTCACCCTAACGGGTGAATCGGTCAGCCGTCCGGGCAATGTCTGGGCACGTCTGGGCACACCGGTTCGTCATTTGCTCGAAAACGCAGGCTTCTGCGCGAATCCTGAGCAAATGGTGATCATGGGGGGTCCGCTGATGGGCTTTACTCTGCCGTGGCTCGACGTTCCAGTGGTCAAAATCACCAACTGTCTGTTGGCCCCCTCTGCCAGTGAAATGGGTGAACATCAGGAAGAGACAGGCTGTATTCGCTGTAGCGCCTGCGCTGACTCCTGCCCGGCAGATTTGCTTCCACAGCAGCTGTACTGGTTCAGCAAAGGCCAGCAGCATGATAAAGCGACGGCACACAACCTGTCGGATTGCATTGAGTGCGGTGCTTGCGCATGGGTCTGTCCGAGCAATATCCCGCTGGTGCAATACTTCCGTCAGGAAAAAGCCGAGATCTCTGCCATTCGTGAGGAAGAAAAACGCGCCGCTGATGCCAAAGCCCGCTTCGAAGCGCGTGCTGAGCGTCTGGAACGGGATAAAGCCGCTCGTCTTGAACGTCATAAAAAAGCCGCCGTGCAACCCGCCGCTCAGGATCAGGATGCGATTAACGCCGCCCTAAATCGTGTGCGCGAAAAACAGCAACAAGCTACACAACCCGTCGTTGTACAGGCTGGTGCAGCGCCAGATAACAGCGCGGTGATTGCTGCCCGTGAAGCCCGCAAAGCGCAGGCGCGAGCCGCACAGGCCGAAAAACAACAAAACGAACCAACAAATGAAGCGGTAAGCGAAGCCGTCGATCCGCGCAAAGCAGCCGTTGAAGCGGCGATTGCCCGCGCTAAAGCGCGCAAAGTCGAACAGCAGCCAGCCGCAGAACCCGTTACCGAAACGGTTGACCCGCGCAAAGCGGCTGTTGAAGCAGCGATTGCGCGAGCCAAAGCACGCAAAGCCGAACAGCAGGCAACCGCTGAGCCAGTTACTGCAACGGTTGACCCGCGCAAAGCGGCTGTTGAAGCAGCGATTGCGCGCGCCAAAGCACGCAAAGCCGAACAGCAGGCGGCGAATGAGCCAGAGGCTGAAACCATCGATCCGCGTAAAGCCGCCGTTGAAGCGGCTATCGCCCGTGCGAAAGCGCGTAAAGCAGAAAAACAGGCAGTGAACGAGGAATAAATGGTTTTTAAAATCGCAAGCTCCCCTTATACCCATAACCATCGTCAAACATCGCGCATTATGCTGCTGGTGTTGCTGGCCGCGGTGCCCGGCATCGCCGTTCAGACCTGGTTTTTCGGCTGGGGTACGCTCGTTCAAATCGTTCTGGCAAGCGTAACGGCCTGGGGTGCGGAAGCCGCTATATTGCGTCTGCGCAAACAGCATGTTGGTCAGACGCTGGCAGATAATTCTGCGCTATTAACAGGGCTGCTGCTGGCTATCAGTCTTCCGTCGATGGCCCCCTGGTGGATGATTGTGCTCGGCACGGCGTTCGCGGTGATCATCGCCAAACAGCTTTATGGTGGTCTCGGTAATAACCCGTTTAACCCGGCAATGATTGGTTATGTCGTGTTGCTGATTTCCTTCCCGGTTCAAATGACATCCTGGCTTCCGCCGCAGGAGATCGCGGCCAATACTCCGGGGTTAATGGATACACTGCAAATCATCTTTAGCGGTCATACCACCGCCGGGGCCGATATCAATACGCTGCGCTTAGGCATTGACGGTATCAGCCAGGCAACGCCGCTCGACACCTTCAAAACCTCGCTGCATGCCGGACACAGCGTAAGCGATATTCTGCATTCTTCTATTTATCGTGGCGCGCTGGCGGGTATTGGCTGGCAGTGGGTCAACGTGGCCTATCTGGCGGGTGGTCTGTTCCTGTTATGGCAAAAAGCCATTCGCTGGCATATTCCGGTGAGTTTTCTGCTGACATTAGCGCTGTGCTCTACGCTTGGCTGGGTGTTCTCCCCTGATTCTTTGGCGTCGCCGCAGCTACATATGCTCTCCGGCGCAACGATGCTCGGCGCGTTCTTTATCCTGACAGACCCCGTGACTGCCTCGACGACCAACCGTGGTCGACTGATGTATGGCGCACTCGCGGGCGTGCTGGTCTGGCTAATTCGAAGCTTTGGCGGTTATCCAGACGGCGTGGCCTTCGCGACTTTGCTCGCCAACATTACCGTGCCGCTGATCGATTACTACACGCGCCCGCGCGTTTATGGACACCGCTGAGACAGACCATGCTGACTACGATTCGTAAACATGGCATCACGCTGGCCCTTTTCGCCGCGGGAGCCACAGGAATGACGGCCATCATCAATCAGATGACCAAAAGCACGATTGACGAACAGTCTGCCAAACAGCAGATGGCGTTGTTTGATCAGGTGGTTCCACAAGGTAGCTATAATAACGACTTGCTGAAAAGTTGCTTTCTGCTGAACGAACCGGCGTTGGGTAAAGGCCCGCACAAAATTTATGTCGCCCGGAAAGACGACACGCCTGTGGCGGTTGTGATGGAAGCCACTGCCCCCGACGGTTACTCCGGTGCGATTCAACTGCTGGTCGGGGCCGATTTTAACGGCACAATCCTCGGTTCACGCGTGACCTTGCACCATGAAACGCCGGGTCTGGGCGATAAAATTGAGTTGCGCCATTCCGACTGGATCAGCCGTTTTGCCGGGAAAATCATTCATGGCAGCGATGATACGCACTGGGCGGTGAAGAAAGACGGTGGCGATTTCGATCAGTTTACCGGCGCGACTATTACTCCTCGCGCGGTGGTGAACGCTGTGAAACGTGCTGGATTGTTTGCGCAAACGCTGCCGCAGCAGATCAACGAACTTAGCCCCTGTGAAGAGTAAATCATGAGCGAAATCAAAGACGTTATTGTTCAGGGATTATGGAAAAACAACTCCTCGCTGGTGCAATTATTAGGGCTTTGCCCGCTGCTGGCTGTCACGTCGACGGCGACTAATGCGCTCGGACTGGGTCTTGCGACCACGCTGGTGCTGACGTTAACCAACCTGTTTGTGTCTCTGCTACGCCGCTGGACGCCACCTGAAATTCGCATCCCAATTTACGTGATGATCATCGCCTCGGTCGTGAGTTCAGTGCAGATGTTGATCAACGCCTACGCCTTCGGCCTGTACCAGTCACTGGGCATTTTTATCCCGTTGATTGTGACCAACTGTATAGTGGTGGGCCGTGCGGAAGCGTTCGCGGCGAAAAAAGGCCCGATGCTGTCGGCGCTGGACGGTTTTGCTATCGGTATGGGCGCAACCGGCGCGATGTTTGTGCTGGGTTCACTCCGTGAAATCCTGGGTAATGGAACGCTGTTTGACGGAGCGGATGGCCTGCTCGGCAACTGGGCGAAAGTGCTGCGTGTTGAAGTGTTCCACACCGATACGCCCTTCCTGTTAGCCATGTTACCGCCCGGCGCGTTTATTGGCCTCGGTATGTTGTTGGCGGTAAAATACGTTATCGATCAGCGGGCGAAGCAGAAAGCCAGCTCCGTTCGTAATCATTGTGAAGTCGCGCCGGACGTGAAAACCACAACAGGGAAAGCCTGATGAACAAAGAGAAGCGCCACGAAATCCTGACCCGATTGCGAGATAACAACCCGCACCCGACAACCGAACTCAATTTCACGACACCGTTCGAATTGCTGATAGCGGTCTTGCTTTCCGCGCAGGCCACAGACGTGAGCGTGAATAAAGCAACAGCAAAACTCTACCCGGTGGCAAACACCCCTGAAGCCATGCTGGCTCTCGGCGTCGATGGCGTGAAAGAGTACATTAAGACCATTGGCCTGTTTAACAGCAAGGCCGAAAATGTGATTAAAACCTGCCGAATGCTTATCGAGCTACACGGTAGCGTTGTTCCGGAAGACCGCGCGGCGCTTGAAGCCCTGCCTGGCGTGGGGCGCAAAACCGCCAATGTGGTACTGAACACCGCTTTTGGCTGGCCCACTATCGCCGTCGACACCCATATCTTTCGCGTCTGTAATCGCACGAACTTTGCACCTGGCAAAAACGTCGAACAGGTTGAAGAGAAGCTGCTGAAAGTGGTTCCCGCTGAATTTAAAGTCGACTGTCATCATTGGTTTATTCTGCACGGGCGGTATACCTGTATTGCTCGTAAGCCTCGCTGCGGCTCATGCATCATCGAAGATCTGTGTGAGTATAAAGAGAAAGTCGAACTCTGAGTTTTACGCCGTGTTGCAACACGGCGCTCCCGCCACCTGATTGTCCCTGTATCCAGCTTACCTATAACGTTTCATTCGGTTATTTATCGCTCATTCAGGTTAAATGTTTTTTTATGAGCAAAATTTTCTATACAAATGTGAGCTAGATCACTTCGATAACACAACGTTACGTAAGTGTTACTAAAAACCACACAAGCCTTTGCCGATGCAGTGGTTAACTGTTTTTTAACCAGACATATCACCACTATTTTTAAGAATAATGGCCCATATCACTATCCAACGCGCAAATCAGCAGAACATATAGCCATTTGCCGATAAAAACCGCATTTCGGTAGTGAAAAAATCTGGAAGAAACGAAACGGTGAAGTTAAACGCTGAATAACATTTGGATGACCGGACGATTATAACGCCATCCATATGTGTAACAGAGTATTACAAACCCCTTGTGTGAAGGCCATGGATAGTGAACATTACCTGCCGTTTTCCCCTCCAAGAATAATTATAAGGCGGATGTCGAAACGATCGTCACGCCCACGAACCCCGTTAATATGGGATGTAAAAAAAGAGGTATAAGTGTCTACTGCAAACAAACCAACAGCAGAAAGCGTAAGTCTCAACGCTTTCAAACAGCCAAAAGCGTTCTATTTAATCTTCTCCATTGAACTGTGGGAACGTTTCGGTTTTTACGGCCTGCAAGGGATCATGGCCGTTTATCTGGTCAAACAACTGGGCATGTCCGAAGCGGACTCCATCACGTTGTTCTCCTCTTTCAGTGCTCTGGTATACGGTCTGGTCGCGGTCGGCGGCTGGCTGGGCGATAAAGTACTGGGTACCAAGCGCGTTATTATGCTGGGTGCAATCGTTCTGGCGATTGGTTATGCGATGGTGGCCTTCTCAGGTCACGATGCGGCCATGGTCTATATGGGTATGGCGACCATTGCGGTCGGTAACGGCCTGTTCAAAGCCAACCCGTCTTCCCTGCTTTCTACCTGCTATGATAAAGATGATCCGCGTCTGGACGGTGCATTCACCATGTACTACATGTCCATCAACATCGGTTCCTTCTTCTCCATGCTTGCCACGCCATGGCTGGCAGCGAAATATGGCTGGAGCGTAGCGTTCGCGCTCAGCGTTGTTGGGATGTGTATTACCGTCGTTAACTTCGCGTTCTGCCGTAAGTGGGTTAAAAACTACGGTTCTAAACCTGACTTTGCACCAGTGAATATGGGCAAACTGCTGGCCACTATCGTGGGCGTAGTGGTTCTGGTGACCATCGCGACCTGGCTGCTGCACAACCAGGGTGTTGCACGCATGGTACTGGGCGTGGTTGCGCTGGGCATCATCTGCATCTTTGCTAAAGAAGCTTTCGCGATGAAAGGCGCTGCGCGTCGTAAGATGATCGTTGCCTTCATTCTGATGATGGAAGCGGTTGTGTTCTTCGTGCTCTACAGCCAGATGCCAACCTCTCTGAACTTCTTCGCTATTCGTAACGTTGAGCACTCTATTCTGGGTATTGCGTTCGAGCCGGAGCAGTTCCAGGCCCTGAACCCGTTCTGGATCATGATTGGTAGCCCGATTCTGGCTGCTATCTATAACAAGATGGGCGACCGCCTGCCAATGCCGCACAAATTTGCTGTCGGTATGGTGCTGTGCTCTTGTGCCTTCCTTGTGCTGCCAATGGGTGCGAAATTCGCCTCTGACGCCGGTATCGTTTCGGTAAACTGGCTGATTCTGAGCTATGCCCTGCAGTCCATCGGTGAACTGATGATCTCTGGTCTGGGTCTGGCAATGGTTGCACAGCTGGTTCCTCAGCGTCTGATGGGCTTCATCATGGGTAGCTGGTTCCTGACCACTGCCGGTGCAGCTATCATCGCCGGTAAAATTGCGAACCTGATGGCCGTTCCAGAAAACGTAACCGACCCGCTGCTGTCTCTGCACGTGTACGGTGATGTGTTCCTGAAAATCGGTATTGCGACTGCTGTGATTGCCGTTCTGATGATCCTGCTCGCACCGAAGCTGAACCGCATGACGCTTGACGACGAAGCAGATGTCAAAGCTCGCGAAACCGCGACTGCGTAATATTCCCCGGGAAACCGAATAATTTAAGCCGCTGAATACGTTCAGCGGCTTTTTTTTTATCTGTCCGCGCACTAGGATAGAGAACACATCTGTGTCTAAAGGAGTTTGTCATGAAATTGTTCTACAAGCCCGGCGCCTGTTCCCTTGCTTCCCATATCGCGTTGCAGGAAAGCGGAATGGACTTTTCACTGGTTGGCGTTGACCTCGCGAAAAAGGTGCTGGAAAACGGGGAAGATTTTTGGCACGTGAACCCAAAAGGCCAGGTACCCGCCCTGCTGCTGGATGACAACACACTGCTGACCGAAGGCGTGGCGATTATGCAGTACATCGCTGACACCAAGTCCGATCGCCAACTGCTGGCACCGGCTGGCAGCATCGCCCGTTACAAAACGCTGGAATGGCTCAATTTCATCGCCACAGAGCTGCACAAAGGCTTTACGCCACTGTTCCGTCCCGACACGCCGGAAGATTTCAAACCCACTGTACGCGCGTTGCTGGAGAAGAAACTCGGCTATGTGAACGATGCACTGCGCGATGGCGAGTGGATCTGCGGGAATCGCTTCACAATTGCAGATGGCTATCTGTTTACTGTTTTGCGCTGGGCACATGCGGTGAAACTGGATATCAGCGGGCTGAAAAACATTGAAGCCTATATGGCTCGCGTGGCTGCACGTCCTGGCGTAACAGCAGCGATGGCTGCGGAAGGTCTGAGCTAAGGCTATTAGGGCATTCACGAAACGTAAAAAAGGCCGCATTTGCGGCCTTTAGTTTGTTCATTCGCTGGCTGATTGCCCGGCACGAGCCTACGAATAGATCGCGTTTTGTTGGCCCGCTCCGTCTAAAATATTACTTCCAGCACACCAGGCAATAGTTTTTCTTACCACGACGCAGCAGAGTGTAACGCCCGAACAGACGATCGCTTTCAGCGAATGTGTATTCCGGGTCAATCTGCTTCTCACCGTTGATGGTGACCGCGTTGGACGCGATTGTTTTACGCGCCTGTCCACGAGATGGTTGCAGTTCAGAATCCACCAGCGCCTGCATCAGATCAGCGCCTTTGTCCATCTCAACCATTGGCACGCCATCCTGCGCCAGCTGTTCGAAATCAGCTTCACTGAGGTCACTCAGCGTACCGTTGAACAGGCTTTCGGTGATGCGTTTTGCCGCCACCAGGCCTTCTTCACCGTGAACCAGACGAGTGACCTGCTCGGCCAACACATACTGAGCGCGTGGAGCTTTACCGCTGTTTTTATCTTCTTCTTCCAGGGCATTAATTTCAGCGATGTCCATGAAGGTGAAGAATTTCAGGAAGCGGTATACGTCTGCATCGGCGGTGTTGATCCAGAACTGGTAGAACTTGTACGGGCTGGTTTTCTTCGGATCAAGCCATACTGCACCGCCTTCGGTTTTACCGAATTTGGTGCCATCCGCTTTGGTGATCAGCGGAACGGTCAAACCGAACACCTGATTCTGGTGCAGACGGCGGGTCAGGTCGATACCCGAAGTGATGTTGCCCCACTGGTCAGAACCGCCAATTTGCAGCGCTACGCCGTGCAGTTTGTTCAGGCACGCGAAATCATAACCCTGCAGCAGGTTGTAGGAAAATTCAGTAAAGGAGATACCCTGATCATCACGGTTCAGACGCTGTTTGACCGCTTCCTTGTTGATCATCTGGTTCACGGAGAAGTGTTTACCGATGTCACGCAGGAAGGTCAGCACGTTCATACCACCAAACCAGTCGTAGTTGTTCGCCGCGATAGCCGCGTTGCTGCCACAGTCGAAATCGAGGAACGGTGCAACCTGTTTGCGGATTTTATCCACCCACTCCTGCACGGTATCTTCGGTATTCAGTTTACGTTCTGCTGCCTTGAAACTTGGGTCGCCGATAAGGCCAGTTGCGCCGCCCACCAGAGCCACAGGCTTATGGCCCGCTTCCTGGAAGCGTTTCAGGCATAACAGGGGAACGAGATGCCCCAAATGCAAGCTGTCAGCGGTCGGATCGAAGCCGCAATAGAGCGCGATCGGGCCCTGCGCCAGTCGCTCTGCTAACGCTTCCTCATCCGTCACCTGAGCCACAAGGCCCCGCTCTTGCAATTGTTTAATCAAGTTACTGCTCGCCATCAAAGTCTCCATGTATAAAACAGACTGCACCTTTGCCGGTACACGACGTTTCGCCAGATGCGAAAGGTCAATAGAATAAAACGCCAGCCCGTGTTGTGCCAGCGCTTAACGCAACAAAATGCGTGATTATGGCGCGAGACGGTCGATTTTCCAGGCGTCGTTTTCACGCTGGTACAGAAAACGATCGTGCAGGCGATGTTCACCGCCCTGCCAGAACTCCATCGACTCGATTGGGACACGGTATCCGCCCCAAAAACTCGGCAGTGGCACTTCGCCCTGCTGGAATTTTTGTTTCAGTTCGAAGAATTTACTTTCGAGAATGCCACGCGCCGAAATACGGCTGGATTGTTTAGACACCCATGCGCCTATCTGGCTGTCACGCGGACGGCTATGGAAGTATTTCACCACTTCAAGCGTAGAAAGACGTTCAGCTTTACCCGTCACCATCACCTGGCGTTCCAGAGTATGCCAGGGGAATAACAGGCTGATTCGCGGATTGTTTTCAAGATGATGTGCTTTACGGCTGCCGAGGTTGGTATAGAACACCAGCCCTTTTTCGTCGTAATGTTTGAGCAACACGATGCGCTGATACGGTTGACCGTGTTCATCCACGGTCGCCACCACCATGGCGGTCGGGTCAGCGAGCTTAGCCTCACAGGCCTGGCTCAACCAACGTTCGAACAGTGCCAGCGGTTCAGCAGGAAGGTCGTGGCGGCGCAGGCCACCACGGGTGTACTCACGGCGCAGATGCGCGATTTGCTGCAGATCGTCGTTGTCAGACATGGCGTTTACGAAGTTGTCTTCAGGTAACGCTATTGTGCGCTGCCCTCAGCAAAATCTCAACGCTTCGGATTTTGTAACTGACAGTTATTCAGTACGATACGGTCACGCTTGTAAACCGTTGCGCTGTCGCCCTTCGACCAGAAAACATAGATGCCGTCGGTATAACGCGCACCCGATGCGGAAATGCCCTGCGTCAGCGTCTGCTGTTGGTTGTCATAGATGAAATCGACCTGCTGACGGGTGTTATTGAGGTGAACGGTCAACGGTTTTTCATCACACTGATATTGCAGGGTGTCGGTGTTCATCCGCTCAACGAACTGGTTGTAGTAGCTACAACCTGAGAGCATCAGGGGGGCTATCAACGGTACTACAGCGAGGAGAATTTTTTTCATTGGCTTGCCTTAAGACTGTCCTGGTCCCGGAGGGCAGTTGCCCTCCCTCAACACTTCCATTCTATCGGTAACAGCCACGCGACTCAGTCAGTTAACTCTTATTCTGCTCGGGGTTTGCAGGGAAAATGGCCCCCAGAACTGTTGCTTCACTCGCCCCCGTTACTGACGGTAGATTTCCTGGCAGCCCGGAAAGGGTGCGCCAGGCAAGCCACGCAAAGGCTAAACCTTCCATATCATCGCCACTGACACCCGCTTCATCCGTGGTGGTGACCTCCGTTCCTGGAAGCAACGCGGCGAGACGCGCCATTAATAGCGGATTACGACTTCCGCCGCCGCAGACCAACAGTCGCTCGCAGCCACCGCTCAGCAACACCTGCTCGCTGATGGTTACAGCCGTCAATTCCGTGAGCGTCGTCATCACATCTTTCGCCGCCAGTCCCGGATGCTTCGCTAACTGGCGTTCTAACCAGCCGTAGTTGAAATATTCGCGTCCGGTACTTTTCGGCGCAGGTAGGGCAAACCACGGGTCACTCAGCATTTCCTGTAACAGTGGGATAATGACTTTTCCGGAATTCGCCCACTCTGCGTCTTTGTCGTAAGGTTTACCGCACTGGCGCCAGATCCACGCATCCATCAGCATGTTTCCCGGACCGGTGTCATGCCCTTTTACCGGCAGTCCCGGACACAGTAACGACAGATTAGCAATACCACCGATATTCAGAACGATGCGACGCTCGTGCGGATTCGCTAACAACGCGTGATGGAATGCAGGCACCAACGGCGCACCCTGCCCACCCAGGGCAATGTCCCGTCTACGGAAATCCCCCACCACCGTGACACCTGTTTTGGCCGCAATAATGTTATTGTCACCGATTTGCAGCGTATGCGGTGCCTCGCTGTCCGGTTCATGCCAAACGGTCTGCCCATGACAACCAATTGCCACGATGTCACTCCCGGACAGCTTTTCCTGTGTCATTAGCGCCAACACGGCATCAGCAAACAGATGACCAAGACGCGTATCGAGCTGACCATATTGCGAAAGTGTCAGTTGTTGCCCCTGGCAAATGGCCAGAATATCTTCCTTGAGCGTAATGGGGATGGGATACGACAAGCTGGCCTGTTGCGCCACCATGCTATCGTCCATCGCCGCCAGCACGACATCTACACCGTCGAGGCTCGTGCCCGACATCACACCAATATAGCGACCCGATTTCATGCGCTTTCCTGAGTTCATGACAGAGATCTCCACTGAAACATAAAGTCTTTCTTAATACCATGATCCCATAGCAAAATTTAACAAACGAGAGCCACGGCACTTTGCCGGGCGAATTTGACGTGACAACACAACAGCGGTTTACCCTCGGTTAAGCACAAATAGCGTACAATTTTAGGCAGATCCTCGCAGAACATATGACCTGCGGTGCATAAATGCCATATAATTGCGGTGTAAGGATGCTCTCAAGAGCGTTTCTTGGTGAACAGGAGATTCATAAATGATGTTACGTGTATTGGCCGTTTCAATGATTGGTTTAACGCTTGGTGGTTGTGTTAGCAGCAGCGGCCTGTCCGGGGACGTTTATTCCGCATCCGAAGCCAAACAGGTTCAGAATGTAACCTACGGGACCATTGTTCATACCCGTCCGGTACAAATTCAGGGCGGCGATGATTCTAATGTCATCGGTGCTATCGGTGGCGCAGTGCTGGGTGGCTTCCTCGGTAATACCGTTGGCGGCGGCACAGGCCGTTCACTGGCTACGGCGGCAGGTGCTGTTGCAGGTGGCGTAGCGGGCCAGGGCGTTCAGGGTGCAATGAACAAAACCCAGGGCGTTGAGCTGGAAATCCGTAAAGACGACGGCAACACCATTATGGTTGTGCAGAAACAGGGCGATACTCAGTTCTCTGCGGGACAGCGCGTCGTGATGGCGAGCAACGGCAGCCAGGTTACCGTTTCCCCACGCTGATGATTCTGCGTGTGGCCTTTTGGTCACACGCTTCTCTTTACATTCCTTTCCGTGTTCTGCACTTTACTCACCGTTATTTCCTTAAATTTACCATTCCGAAATTTTCGGGTTCTTTAGTGAAATAATATTTGCGCCTGCGCAATATTTAATTGAATCGGGAATCGTACACTTATGGCCCTTCAGGCTGGATACCTGCTCTTTACTGCTTGCCATTTTGTGCTTCAGGATGTTACATGACCGGAATTAAATTGTTCCCTTTTAATCGCTTGCTTTTGTTTTTTGGCATCGCCCTATTTTCCATCGGCTTGCTGCATCTTTTTTCCAGCCAAGTCATTTATCGTATTCCTACGATGTCGCCTGTACTGTTTCCGGCCATCACGCTGTTCCTGATGATTTTTCACATTATGATTGCCTGTTTTATGGTGATGAAATACTTATGTGATAAACATCGGTTATACCTGATGGCCATTGCCTGTGCCTTCGCGGGGTCGACGGTGCTGATGCTGGGCACGCTCATCAGCTATTCAGACTGGCTGCTTTGCGCGTCGCCCACGCATGCTCGCTACAACGACGCGATTCTTTACTATTTTTTCCGTAATATATTGATGTCCATATTATTCACCGCATCAATATTTCTTTATCGCTATCGTCACAGCAATATACATAGCCGTCGCAATCACATTGTTATTCTTTCTTTGTGCATCGGTTTTACATTATTCATCCTATGCCTGTCATGGCTGTATTCAAGTCATTACAACGGAATGACGCTGTATCTTATTGATAATCTAACTCAACTGTTCTCACCACTTTGGCACCAATACCTGATCGGTGGCATGATATTTATCTGGTGCGTCACGCTGACATTTATGTTGGTAATGACCCGGATGCGAAATATATTTTGGTTCAGCGGCTATCTGTTTTGCGTGTTTTATATCTTCACCTTGATTTTATTGCTGCCATCGGTCTCCATCACCGGTTACACCTGGTATCAGGCACGTCTGTTCGAAACGGTTGCGACGCTGTTTTTAATTTTTGTCCTGCTATGTGATGTGTTTACGTTGTATAAGGAGTCAAACTCTCGCTATCTGCGCTCATACCAAAATTCGATCCGCGATACGATGACCGGTCTGTTCAACCGCAGCTTCTTCTATGATTCCCTGAAAAATCAGATGGCACATGTCTCCCCCGACGCGCCGCTCTCGGTCATCGTTTGCGATCTCGACCATTTCAAACGCATCAACGATCGCTACGGTCATCTTCAGGGTGATAAGGTGATTCAGTTCGTAGCCGAAATTCTTCAGGACACCATGAGCCAGGGCAGCATGGCGGCCCGTATCGGCGGTGAAGAGTTTGCCCTCCTGTTGAGCCACACCGACGCGTCAACCGCCCACAGCATTGCGGAGCAGATCCGTGAAACTGTCAGTGAGAGTAGCCACGAGCACCTGCCAGAGCAGGTCACCATCAGCATGGGGGTGTACACGGCTACACAACCGCAGGCGACGCATGAAGTTTGCGTCCAGCGCGCCGATGAAGCGATGTATCAGGCGAAAGAGAGTGGCCGTAACCGGGTGGTTCTCTGGAAAGAATAAGAAAAAAGGCCCTGATATCAGGGCCTTTCCGTTTCGTACAGAAAAAGGAAACTCAGTCTTTAATCTGTAGCTCGTTGATGTTTTGCTCCAGCTTACGAATAAGCCCAAGCAGTAAATCCAGTTCTTCAGGTGAGATGCCAGAGAGAATTTCCCCCCGCGTCTTACGGATCACCGCTTCCATATCTTCTATCAGCGGTTCCGCTTTCTCAGTCAGTTTAATACGTTTAGCACGACGGTCATTGGCGCAGGTCTGACGCGAAATCAAGCCTTTCTCCTCCAGTTGATCCAGCGTACGGACCAGAGAAGGCTGCTCGATACCAATCGCTTTAGCCAGTTGAATTTGAGACTGCTCAGGCGGCAACTGATGAATGTTATGCAGTGTCACCCAGTGAGTCTGTGTTAATTCCAGAGGTTTCAGGCGATGGTCAATCAGAGCACGCCAAATACGCACCAGTCGTGCCAGATCAGAACCCAGTGGCGATTCCAATTTCATCTCCTTATAATTAGCTTGCTAAGTTATTATACTGATTTTAGAATAGTGTGCAGCATTTAAATGACCAAAACAAATGTATTGCCTCGTCCCCGCTGGCTGACACAATGATTTACACTACTTGTTATTCTGACGCATCGCGCCCTTTAACCCGTAACGATGCCTTTGCAAAGGATTTTTGCTCGTGAAGCTTACGCTCAACACACCGGGACTTCCCCTACAGGACTTGATTGTCGGGGCTAACATCTATTTTCCGCCTCTGTTCAAGGCGGTCCTGCTCGGCTTTCTTATCTGGCTTCTCGCCCATCGTCTGTTGCGTGACTGGATGTATGCAGGCGACGTGTGGCATCCGCTGTTAATGGATCTTTCCCTGTTCGCGCTGGCAGTCTGCCTGGCGTTGCTTCTGATTGTGGCGTGGTAAAATAACTCGATGAAAAAGCTAAAATATTTCTCTACGCTGCTGGTCGCGGCTTTGGCGCTAATCGCGGTCTGGCTGGTGTGGAATTATTACATGCAATCCCCGTGGACCCGCGATGGCAAGATTCGTGCCGAGCAGGTCAGCATCACGCCTCAGGTCTCGGGCAGTATCACCGAACTCAATGTGCGCGATAACCAGGCAGTGAAAGCGGGCGATGTCCTTTTCCGACTTGACGCCACCCCCTTCCGCATTGCAGTCATGAATGCCCAGGCCCAGCACGCTAAGGCATTGTCTGATATGGCTAAAGCCCATTCGGACAGTGATAAAGCCCAAGCAGATATGGCGAAAGCGCGTCGCGAGGCCGACCGCCGTCGTGATTTGCCTAAAAACTTTATCTCGGCAGAAGATCTCGACACGGTAAACATTGCGCTACAAACGGCAAAAGCGAACGCCGAAGCCGCTCAGGCAAACGTCGCCGCCGCCAAAGCGAGCGCAGAGGCTGCCAATGCGGCCCTCGAACATGCCAACTGGCAACTGTCGCAAACAGAGGTCAAAGCACCGGTTGATGGTTGGGTCACCAACATGTCGACCCGCACCGGAGATTACGCCGCGGTTGGGCGACCGGTGTTTGCACTGATCGATAGCCACTCGTTCTATGTTATCGGTTACTTTGAAGAAACGAAGTTACGCCATATTCGTGCAGGCGGCCCGGCAAGCGTAGTGTTATACAGCAATGGTCAAACGTTACAGGGTCACGTTGCCAGCATTGGTCGCGCCATCTCCGACCAGAGCGTCGGCCCAGAAGGCAGTTTGATTGCGGACGTTAAGCCGACCATTCCGTGGGTTCGTCTGGCCCAGCGTGTCCCTGTTCGCATCGAATTCGATAAACTTCCGGACGATGTCATTCTGGTGTCCGGCACGACCTGCACCGTGTCGATTGGCGGTCAGTAATGAATTTACAGGCGCTCACCTGGCAGTCGCTTCCGTGGGTAAAAGCGACCCGTCCTCAATGGCGATACGCTTTGCGCAATGGCCTCGCCATGTGTCTGGCCCTGAGTTTTGCCTATTACATCAATCTTGATCAGCCCTATTGGGCGATGACTTCGGCTGCGGTGGTCAGTTTCCCCACCGTTGGCGGCGTTATCAGTAAAAGTTTAGGTCGTATCGCCGGAAGTTTACTCGGCGCACTGGCAGCTATTTTGATTGCCGGACACGCGATGACCGACCCATGGCTGTTCTTGTTAAGCCTGTCGGCGTGGATTGCCTTCTGTACCTGGACCTGCGCGATGTACATGAACAACGTCGCCTATGCGTTCCAGCTCGCGGGCTATACCTGCGCGATCATCGCGTTCCCGATGGTTAATCTGGTTGATGCCACGCATCTTTGGGCAATTGCTCAGGCGCGCGTCTGTGAGGTAATCCTCGGGATCCTGTGTGGGGCATTGATGATGATGATCCTGCCCAGCACCTCAGACGGCACCACGCTGCTGACCGCCCTAAAGAACATGCATGCCCGTATTCTGGAACACGCCAGCCTGTTATGGCAGCCAGACACCACTGACGCCATCCGTACCGCGCATGAGAGCGTCATCGGCCAAATCCTGACCATGAACCTGTTACGTATTCAGGCATTCTGGAGCCATTACCGTTTTCGCCGTTCGAACAGCCTGTTGAACTATCTCCTGCATCAACAATTACGCCTGACCAGCGTTATCTCCAGTCTACGGCGAATGCTGATCAATTGGCCTGAGTCACCTGCTAATACGCGTGCCGTGCTGGAAAGTTTGCTTGCGGAACTCGCAAAGCCTGGCGCGAATGCCTACACCGTCGCGCGGATTATTGCGCCGTTAGCCCCGCAGGACCCGATGAATTATCGGCACCACGCTTTCTGGCAACGGCTGCTCTATTTCTGCCGCCTGTATCAGACCTCAAGTCGTTGGTTGAAACGGCTTGAAAATGCTTCGGCTATCACCGAATTTGAGGTTCCCGCCGCGCCTGCACTGACTCGCAGGACCGATCATGCTGAAGCATTGTGGAATGGCGTTCGCACCTTTTTCGCGCTGATTATGGTCGGTGCGTGGACCATCAACACACAATGGTCATCTGGCCCTGCGGCACTGACGCTGGCGGCGATTTGCTGCGTACTCTTTTCAACATCACCCTCGCCGTTTAATTCTCTGACGCTCCTGCTACGCACCCTGCTTTTGCTGTCGCTGTTTAGCTTTGTGGTGAAATTTGGCCTGATGGTGCAACTCAGCGATTTGTGGCAGTTCCTTTTATTCCTGTTCCCGCTGATCGTCACCATGCAACTGTTCAAACTGCAAATGCCAAAGTACGCCGGGCTATGGGGTCAACTGGTGGTGTTTATGGGCTCGTTCATTTCGGTAACCAACCCGCCGGTTTATGATTTTGGCGGGTTTCTGAATGATAATCTGGCGAAAATCATCGGTGTGGGTTTAGCGTGGCTGGCCTTTGCCGTGTTGAAACCTGGCTCAGATGCCCGTAAAAGCCGACGACATATCCGGGCGTTACGGCGTCACTTTGTTGATCAGTTAAGCCGCCGTCCACAGCAAAGCGAACATGAATTTGAGTCGCTGGTGTACCACTACATCAGCCAGCTCAGCAGCAGTCAGGATGCCCTTGCCCGCCGCTGGCTTCTGCGTTGGGGCGTGGTGTTGTTAAACTGTACGCATGTGGTGTGGCAATTGCGCAGTTGGGAAACCCGTTCTGATCCCCTGGTACAAGTGCGCGACCTGTGCATCAGCCTGTTGCGTGATGTGATGAGCGAGCGCGGCGTGCAGCAACGCCCCCTGGCCTCGGCGCTGGCTGAACTCAAACGAATTTACGAAGCGTTAGGCCATCACCACCAGCCGGCTGCCAGAGAACTGGCAGCGATTATCTGGCGCCTGTATTGCTCTTTACTTCAGCTGGAACAGGCTCCGGAGTCTGGCACTATAGAAGAGCGGACTACTTAATCACGCCACAGGCAAAGCGCACGCCGCCACCACCGAGTGGTTTCGGCTGATCGGACATGTTATCTCCCCCGACGTGGATCATCAGCGCTTTGCCTTTAATCTCATCCAGCTTTTTCAAACGCGTTGCCAGCACGGGTTGTGTAGCTTTCCCATCGTTGTTTACCACTAACACCGGCAAATCACCGAGGTGCCCCATCCCGTTGGGCCCTTCATGCTTCCCTGAATGGTTTGGGTCGAAATGACCGCCAGCCGCTTCAGCCGCACTCGCTTTTCCGTCTTTCATTGCCGGCTGACAACTGCCCTTAGCATGAACATGGAAGCCATGTTCACCCGGTGGAAGTGCTTTGAGATCGGGCGCAAACTCGAGGCCTTTATCCGTCTCGGTAATTTTCACGTCACCGATAGACTGCCCGACGGCCTGTGACGTCACCAGATTCATTTCTACGTCGGTGCTGGCGGCATAAGCGCCGGTAGAGAGGGCAAGGGTCAATAATGTGAGGGTTATTCGCTGCATAGAACCTCCAAAAAAGAAAGTGTCCCTGATAAGTCTAAACCAGGAACACTTTTTTGGACGGAACGCGAGCGCAAAACGGGATTAAGGCACGTCGTATCCGAGCGCGGCCTTACGAATGCGGAACCACTGCTGGCGGGTCATGTCGAGATTTTCAGCAGCAATCGCAGAACGCACACGTTCAATTTTGCCAGAACCAATGATTGGCAACGGCTGTGATGGCAGACGCATCACCCAGGCGTAAACCACCTGTTCAATGCTTTCTGCATTCAGTTCTTTCGCCACCTGCGCCAGTTCGTCGCGCAGCGGCTGGAATTTCTCGTCGTTGAAGAGACTGCCGCCACCGAGGCAAGACCACGCCATCGGGCGCACGCGTAGCTGCTGCAGCTGATCGAGCGTACCATCCAGCAACAGCGGCTGATGCACTGGAGAAAGCTCAACCTGGTTTGTCGCCAGCGTAAACGGCAGACGTGACTGCAACAGAGAAAACTGTGCTGGCGTAAAGTTCGACACACCAAAGTGACGCACTTTGCCGCTTTGATGCAACTCGGTGAACGCTTCAGCCACTTCGTCCGCATCCATCAAAGGATCAGGACGGTGGATCAGCAGTAAATCCAGATTGTCGATCGCCAGATTCGTCAGCGACTGCTCGGCACTGCGGATGATGTGGTCTTTATCCGTGATGTAATGACCAATGGCGTTCTCTGCACGCGCGGTGGTGGCAATGCCGCACTTGCTGACCACTTCCATCCGCGAACGCAGATGCGGGGCCAGTTTCATCGCTTCGCCAAAAGCAGCTTCGCACAGGTAGCCGCCGTAGATATCGGCGTGATCAACGGTGGTAATGCCGAGGTCAAGATGCTCTTCAATAAAGCTGACCAGCTGCTGCGGGGACATGTTCCAGTCCATCAGACGCCAATAGCCCATCACAAAGCGGGAGAATTCCGGGCCATTTGGCGCGAGGGTAATACGCTGAACCATAGGTGCTTCCTCAACAGAAAATTTCATCGAGTATACGCACATTTAAGGTCAAAACAGTGAAGGCTGATCAGGTTCTTCAGGTAAAGCGGGTTTGTTTGCGCGGATTTTGCGCAGCAGACGTTGGCGGCAGAGACGTATCACTTCCTGCTTTTGCGCATCATTAAAATTTTGCCAGTTGAAACGCTCATCGCGGCTGCGCATACAGCCACGGCAATAACCGCGTTCATCGGACTGACAAATGCCCCGGCACGGGCTTTGTACCGGGAAAAACTCCAGTTGTTCTGCCACACCGCCCCCTGTTATGTGCTTCTTCTCATTGAAGCCTGTTAATTCGTATCCTGCAACCTCTCGCTTTTTTTTGCTTGCATTAGACCAATCGGTCTACTACATTGAGCCCCATGAACAGACACACTGAACACGACACCCGCGAACATATCCTCGCTACCGGCGAGCGCTTGTGTATGCACCGCGGCTTTACCGGAATGGGACTGAGCGAACTGCTGAAAACGGCGGAAGTGCCGAAGGGGTCGTTTTATCACTATTTCCGCTCTAAAGAAGCGTTCGGTGTCGCGATGCTGGAACGCCACTACGCAGACTATAACCTGCGTCTGTCAGATCATTTTGCCCATGGCAGCGGTAACTATCGCGACCGCTTGTTGGCGTATTATCAGCAAACGCTGAACCAGTTTTGCCAACAGGGCATTATCAGCGGCTGTCTGACGGTAAAACTCTCCGCAGAGGTCTGTGACCTCTCGGAAGTCATGCGTACGGAAATGAACAAAGGGGCCAGTCAGATTATTGTTTTACTGACCCATGCGCTTGAAGAAGGACGCAAAGAAAAGAGTCTCACCTTCCACGGTGATGCGCATACCCAGGCCGAAGTGTTGTATTCACTCTGGTTGGGGGCCAATCTTCAGGCCAAAATTTCACGCAGTGCGACGCCGCTGGAAAGCGCGCTCGAACATGCAAAGACTATGATTGCCACGCCTGGCTTGTAACAGGCGTTTTTATTTCACGAAAATCTAGACGACCGGTCTATTCAGGAGTCACCATGTCACAGAATAAACTCTTCACCCCGCTGAAAGTCGGCGCCGTAACGCTGCCAAACCGCGTACTGATGGCCCCACTGACGCGTCTGCGTAGCATTGAGCCGGGCGATATCCCGACACCACTGATGGGCGAATATTACCGTCAGCGCGCAAGCTCTGGCCTGATCATCTCCGAAGCGACACAGATTTCTGCTCAGGCGAAAGGCTATGCTGGTGCGCCAGGTCTGCACAGCCCTGAACAAGTTGCCGCATGGAAAAAAATCACCGACGGCGTTCACGCTGAAAACGGTCATATGGCTGTACAGCTGTGGCACACCGGTCGTATTTCTCACAACAGCCTCCAGCCTGGCGGTCAGGCGCCGGTTGCCCCTTCGGCGCTGAGCGCAGGCACACGTACTTCCCTGCGTGATGCTAACGGTCACGCGACCCGTGAAGACACATCCCTGCCGCGTGCCCTGGAAACCGAAGAAATCCCTGGCATCGTGAACGATTTCCGCCAGGCAGTTGCCAATGCACGTGAAGCCGGTTTCGACCTGGTTGAACTGCACTCGGCGCACGGTTATTTGCTGCACCAGTTCCTGTCACCTTCAGCAAACCAGCGTACTGACCAGTACGGCGGTAGCGTCGAAAACCGTACCCGTCTGGTGCTGGAAGTGGTCGATGCCGTCAGCAAAGAGTGGAGCGCCGATCGTATTGGTATCCGCGTCTCACCTATCGGCTCTTTCCAGAACACCGACAACGGCCCGAACGAAGAAGCCGATGCGCTGTACTTCATCGAAGAGCTAGGCAAACGCGGGATCGCCTATCTGCACATGTCCGAGCCAGACTGGGCCGGTGGTCAGCCTTATACCGAGGAATTCCGTCGCAAGGTGCGTGAGCGCTTCCACGGCCCAATCATCGGTGCGGGCGCTTATACCCCGGAAAAAGCGGAAGACCTGATTGAAAAAGGGCTGATTGATGCCGTCGCATTTGGCCGTGCATATATCGCGAACCCAGACCTGGTTGCGCGTCTGGAGCGTAAAGCGGAACTGAACCCGCAACGTCCGGAAAGCTTCTACGGCGGCGATGCTGAAGGCTACACCGATTACCCTACGCTTTAACCCCCCTCTTAGATTGATAGCGGCGGTCATCCGCCGCTATACTGACAGTCCTGCTTTACAAACAACACTTTAAGGGGAAGAGAATGCGCCTACTTCACACCATGCTGCGTGTTGGCAATTTGCAACGTTCCATCGAGTTTTACACCAATGTGCTGGGCATGAAACTGCTGCGCACCAGCGAAAACCCGGAATACAAATACTCCCTCGCCTTCGTCGGCTACGGCCCTGAGAGCGAAGAAGCGGTTCTCGAACTGACGTACAACTGGGACGTCGAAAGCTACGATCTGGGCACCGCTTACGGTCATATCGCGCTTAGCGTCGATAACGCGGCAGAAGCCTGCGAGCGCATCCGTAAAAACGGCGGCAACGTCACGCGTGAAGCCGGTCCTGTCAAAGGCGGAACTACCGTCATTGCTTTTGTTGAAGATCCCGATGGCTATAAAATCGAACTGATTGAAGCCAAAGACGCCGGGAAAGGTCTTGGTGACTGACATACGTCAGTTCAAGCGTTAATGGGTGCTAAGGCACCCGTTTTTTTGCGCCCGCTTCTGCTGCAACCGCTGGCAAAATTTGCCATAATGCGCGCTACTTTTTGTAAGCCTAAGAGATCCTGATGTCCGACAACGCTCAACGTAATGCACTGTGCGACCGCTTCCGTGGTTTTTATCCTGTAGTGATTGATGTAGAAACCGCGGGCTTTAACGCCAAAACGGATGCCTTGCTGGAAGTCGCTGCCGTGACGTTAAAAATGGACGAAGATGGCTGGATCATGCCGGACAGCACACTGCATTTTCATGTTGAACCGTTTGAAGGGGCTAATCTGGTCCCGGAAGCGTTGGCATTTAACGGTATCGATCCGAACGATCCTGAGCGTGGCGCAGTCAGCGAATATGACGCGCTGCACGCCATCTTTAAAGAAGTGCGTAAAGGCATGAAGGAGCAGGAATGCAATCGCGCCATTATTGTGGCGCACAATGCGACCTTCGATCACAGCTTTATGATGGTCGCCGCTGAACGTGCCGGGTTAAAGCGCAACCCTTTCCACCCTTTCGTCACCTTCGATACCGCAGCACTCAGTGGCCTGGCTTTAGGGCAAACCGTACTGTCAAAAGCCTGTCTCGCGGCAGGTATGGAGTTCGACGGTAATCAGGCGCACTCGGCACTCTATGATACTGAACAGACGGCACAGTTATTTTGCGAAATCGTCAACCGCTGGAAGCGCCTCGGTGGCTGGCCGTTGCCGCCCCCCGAAAACGAAGCATAAAAAAAGCGACCATTTGGTCGCTTTTTTGTTGTCTGCCAAAGACTTACTCAGCAGTCTGCTCGTCGTCTTTGTACTTCGCTGCAGTCTCTTTGATCAGCGTCTGCAACTCACCGCGCTGGTACATTTCAATCAGAATGTCACAGCCGCCTACCAGCTCACCGTCAATCCACAGCTGCGGGAAGGTTGGCCAGTTAGCGTATTTCGGTAACTCAGCACGGATATCCGGGTTTTGCAGAATATCGACGTAAGCAAAGCGCTCGCCACAGGCGGAAAGCGCCTGAACCGCCTGAGCAGAGAAACCGCAGCTTGGCAGCTTCGGGGAACCCTTCATGTACAGGAGGATTGGGTTTTCAGCGATTTGGGTTTGGATTTTCTCAAGAGTCGTGCTCATTGTCTTGCTTCCTTAAACTTCTTTTTATGGCAGTAGTCAGTAAGTGTAACGCCAACCACGGCTGTCAGAAAATAACATTTTCTTCACGCATAGACATTTTACCTCTGACCTTTTGAAGATGCCTCAAAAATGTGTGCTTATCGGCCTGAGCCCCAGAAACTTGAACATTTTCCGAACGCATTATGTCTGTGTTGACGCATTTATTTGCAGTCGCTAACGAAACTGAGCATCAGATACAAAAAGTCTATTAACAATTACGGTTTTTATGCATTAGAATCGATTCGCTTTGTCAATCATACCCAGGCATGACTGTTTGCCTGCCTAACAGAGGAACGCTCAGTGGCGCGGATAAATAAAATTTCGATCACGCTCTGTGCTTTACTGTTTACATCGTTATCTATTACACCTTTGTCCCATGCGTCGGAGCAGGCGCGTACGTCTGCCTCTCAAAAGTCGCATCAGGCCAAAACAGACCGTAAAAAGAAAACGACCGGCAGCAAGACAAAGACCACCGCTAAAAATACCAGCAAAAAGAAAACCAGTACCGTAAAACAAAAAACGGCCGCTAAATCCTCCAAAAAAACTACCGCCAGCAAAACCGCTTCCATTCGCAAAACGCAAAGCCCGGCGCTGAAATCAGCCTCAGCCAAAATGGTGCAAAAATGCAGCGTGCGTAAAGGGCATAAGAAGAAATGCGTTAGCGAAAAGCCATTGACCATTGCGGATGCGCACAAAGCACGTGTGCAAAAAGCGCAAAAAACGGCGATGAATAAATTGATGGGCCAGATTGGCAAACCGTACCGTTGGGGTGGCACCTCACCGCGTACCGGTTTCGATTGTAGCGGTCTGGTTTATTACGCGTATAAAGATCTGGTGAAATTCCGCATTCCGCGCACGGCGAATGAAATGTATCACCTGCGCGATGCGCGCTCTGTTGATCGTGGCGAGCTGCAAAGTGGTGACCTGGTGTTCTTCCGCACTCGTGGTCGTGGCACTGCTGACCACGTGGGCGTGTACGTCGGTAACGGCAAATTCATTCAGTCCCCACGCAGCGGCCGTGATATTCAAATCACCTCGCTGAGCGAAGATTATTGGGCGAACCACTATGTGGGCGCACGTCGCGTCATGACGCCGAAAACCATTCGCTGATCCCTGCCCTGTCGTTATCTCAACAGGGTAAGTTCCTCTTTAGCCACATCTTTTAATTTGCTACCCTACCCCTACTCGATACAAGGTTATTGAGTATTAAAACAATAGGGAGAATAAGCAATGTCATTCGAATTACCTGCATTACCGTATGCAAAAGACGCCCTGGCGCCACACATTTCTGCTGAAACGCTGGAATATCACTACGGAAAACACCACCAGGCATATGTCACCAACCTCAACAATCTGATCAAAGGCACCGCTTTTGAAGGCAAAACCCTGGAAGAGATCGTTCGCACTTCCGAGGCTGGCGTCTTCAACAACGCCGCACAGGTCTGGAACCACACCTTCTACTGGCACTGCCTGGCGCCAAACGCTGGCGGCGAGCCAACGGGCGAAGTCGCTGCTGCGATTAACGCCAATTTCGGCAGCTTTGCTGAGTTTAAAGCGCAGTTCACCGATGCCGCTATCAAGAACTTCGGCGCAGGCTGGACCTGGCTTGTGAAGAAAGCGGACGGCAAACTGGCTATCGTTTCTACGTCTAACGCGGGCACGCCGCTGACGACCGACGCTAAGCCGCTGCTGACTGTGGACGTGTGGGAACATGCGTACTACATCGACTACCGTAACGCCCGTCCGAACTATCTCGAACATTTCTGGGCGCTGGTAAACTGGGAATTTGTCGCGAAGAATCTGGCGGCATAATGCCTTGCCCGACGGCTCACCGTCGGGCGTATTATCAGTTGCTGGACAACACTTCTTCCGTCTGATGACGGCCACTGAACAGCACTACCAGCAGAGCAATACCGGCTATAATCGCCCCCATCACCGGAACAAAGCTGTAACCCAATCCACCAGAAATAACGGCTCCGCCTGCCGCCGCACCCAGCGCATTGCCCAGGTTAAACGCCCCGATGTTTACCGATGACGACAAGCCCGGCGCTTCATGTGCTACCCGCATCACGCGCATTTGTAGCGGAGGCACAACCGCAAAGGTTGCCGCGCCCCAGATAACCATACTGACCGCTGCTCCTATTTCGTTCTGTGCAAGCCACGGAATCGACGCCATAATCACGATCAACAGCAACAGGAAACCTTTCAGCGTGCCGCTCACCGAGCGATCAGCAAATTTGCCGCCTAAATAGTTACCGATAGAGAAGCCCACGCCTATCAGTACCAGCATTGCTGTAACGAACAGCGGAGACGCAGACGTGATGGTTTGCAGCACTGGCGAGATATAGGTGTAGAGCGTGAACATTGCCCCTGCGCCCAGCACTGTCGTTAACAGCGCCGTGAGCACCTGTGGACGCACCAGCACCGACAGCTCTTTTTTCACATCCGGACGCTCACCGCTGCTGCCTTTCGGTAACGAGAACCACAGACTCAGCATCGCAATCAGCCCCAGACCCGCCGTCGCCAGGAACGACATCCGCCAGCCGATCGTTTCACCGAGCCATGTGGCCGCAGGAACACCGCCGATGTTGGCAATCGTCAGCCCCATAAACATGGTCGCCACGGCACTCGCTTGCTTGTGCTTCGGCACCACGCTTGCGGCCACAACAGAGCCAAGCCCAAAGAAAGCACCGTGGTTAAGACTGGTGATAATGCGCGAGAGCAGCAGCGTGGTGTAATCCGGCGCGATAGCCGAGAGTACGTTACCGAGGGTAAAGATCGCCATCAGGAAAATCAGTGCATTACGACGCGCACGATGCGAAAGCAGCAACGTCATCAGCGGCGCGCCGACCATCACCCCAATGGCATATGCACTGATCAACATTCCCGCTACGGGAATCGACACGTCAACGCCTTTAGCGATAACGGGCAGCAAACCCATCGGCGAAAATTCGGTCGTACCTATGCCAAATGCCCCTATTGCCAACGCAAGCAGGGGAAAATTGATTTTCATGTAATGACTCCGGTAAATCCTCCGCGCAGGAGGAGGCGAAAGCAGAAGTCAAAAGCATGACACTAATCACAAAAAAACAAAAGTAAACAGAATGGCAAAAGTTTTTTGCGAATTTGATAACAATTCAGAAGGGAGTCGAGACGGAGGAAGAGAGCTCTCCCTCCGGATAAATCAGTGCAGGACGGCGGTCAGTGCGGCGCAAACAATCAGTGCCAGTGCAATCACGGTCGTCATCAACGAGAACTTCAGGTCGGTACTCATCAATTTTTCTCCTTTTAATCCCCACAACAAAAGTGAGCTTGCTCATTTTTGCACAATTATACGCAAAAATCTTCCAGGTTATCGGTGGATAGCGATTTTTCTCTTTCCCTTTGCCTCGGAATCAGACAAAATTCCACGCTAATTTAAAAGCGTACCAGCCATTGACCCCCTCCCGTCGTTTTGTGTTGTTTCCCGGCGTACCGCAATTCAAATGAGTTGCACTCAGGGTGTGTGAAGGCAAACGTTTTCGTGTCGGTTATCAGGCGTATGGAAAGGGTCTGGAGTGAGAACGAATGGCAACAATTAAAGATGTAGCGAAGCGCGCAAACGTTTCCACTACAACTGTATCACATGTGATTAACAAGACACGTTTTGTGGCAGAAGAGACGCGCAACGCGGTATGGGCAGCCATCAAAGAACTGCACTATTCCCCGAGCGCCGTGGCCCGCAGCCTGAAAGTGAATCACACCAAAACCATTGGCCTGTTGGCCACCAGCAGTGAAGCGGCCTATTTTGCCGAAATCATTGAAGCTGTTGAGAAAAACTGTTTCGAAAAAGGCTACACCCTGATCCTCGGGAACGCCTGGAACAATCTTGAGAAGCAGCGTGCGTATCTGTCGATGATGGCGCAAAAGCGCGTCGATGGCCTTCTGGTCATGTGTTCCGAATACCCACAGTCGGTGCTTGAGATGCTCGAAGAGTATCGTCATATTCCGATGGTGGTTATGGACTGGGGCGAATCGAAAGCTGATTTTACCGACTCTGTGAACGATAACGCTTTCCAGGGGGGTTACATGGCGGGTCGTTATCTGATCGAGCGTGGTCATCGCGATATCGGCGCAATCCATGGCCCAATGGAGCGCAACACGGGCGCGGGTCGCCTGGCGGGATTCCTGAAAGCGATGGAAGAAGCCCAGGTCAAAGTGCCAGAAAACTGGATTGTGCAAGGTGACTTTGAACCGGAATCGGGTTATCGCGCAATGCAGCAAATTCTTGCGCAACAGCCCCGTCCTACCGCCGTTTTCTGTGGTGGCGACATCATGGCAATGGGTGCATTGTGTGCGGCCGATGAAATGGGTCTGCGCGTGCCGCAGGATATTTCTGTCATCGGTTACGATAACGTCCACAACGCGCGGTTCTTTACTCCGGCGCTGACCACTATTCACCAGCCGAAAGATTCGCTCGGTGAAGCGGCGTTCGATATGCTGCTCGACCGCATCGTCAACAAGCGCGAAGAATCACAGTCAATTGAAGTGCACCCGCGCCTGATTGAGCGTCGTTCTGTTGCAGACGGTCCGTTCCGCGACTATCGCCGTTAATCCCCTCAGGAGCCGGTTATTCCGGCTCCTGTAGCCATTCTTTGTTCAGCGTTTCGCTATCTCCCAGATACTCCAACAACCAGCTTAGTGCCGGGGACATGTCGTTTTGTTGCCATGTCAGACAACAGGCCGCATCCGGGAAGGGGTTTTCCAGCGCCAGTGCGACCCACTCGCCGCTGTCGATATATGGGCGCGCAAAATGCGTCGGCACCATTCCGGCACACAATCCCGCAGAAAGACAGGTCGCGGAAGATTCCCAGTCTGGCACCACAATCCGTTTTTGATTATCCAGCAGCCAGGTAATACGCTTCGGTAACGAGCGGGAGGTGTCTTCACGCACCAGTGACGGCCAGTTGCGCAACACATCATCGCTCAACGGTCCAACCATTTGCGCCAACGGATGCTGACTCGACACCACACAATTCCAGCTCAGCATGCCCATATCACGAAACGCATAACGTCCGCCTACGGGGATCGCCTGAGTAGCACCGATCGCCAGCTCCACACGCCCATCAGAGAGTGCATCCCAGACACCATTGAACACTTCCTGAAAAACGCACAGCTCGACGTCCTGAAAATGGCGATAGAAATCGACAATCATTTGCCGGGTACGCTCCGGGCGAACAATGTTGTCCACGGCAATCGCCAGGCTACCACGCCAGCCATTGGCTATCTGCTGACATTGCTGGCGGGTGATCTGCATTTTTTTGATAACAGAGCGCCCTTCCTTCAAAAACCAGACGCCTGCGGGCGTCAATTCCACATCGCGATGACGGCGTTCAAACAGCGGAACCGCCAGCCATTCCTCTAACTGACGCACGGTGTAACTGACCGCAGAAGGCACACGGTGTAGCTCTTGCGCCGCCGAACTAAAGCTGCCATTGCGAGCCACCGCATCCACCACTTCCAGAGAATATTCGGACCACATAATCTGCCTGCAAAATTTTTGAACTCACCCGACAAATATTAGCGTTTCACAACCGAAGTTGCACTCCCTACACTCTGCTGCCATCTGTCCCTGCAACGATAAAGAGAATAAACATGCAACCTGGTAAAGGATTTTTATGTTGGCTGGCTGGCCTGAGCGTACTCGGTTTTCTGGCAACCGATATGTATCTACCCGCTTTTGCCGCGATCCAGAATGATTTACAAACGCCTGCCGCAGCGGTCAGCGCCAGCCTGAGCCTGTTCCTGGCAGGCTTCGCTTTCGCGCAGTTGTTGTGGGGGCCGCTGTCCGATCGTTACGGACGCAAACCGATTTTGCTGACCGGTCTGGCGATTTTCGCTATCGGCTGTATCGGCATGCTGTGGGTTCGTGACGCGACATGGCTTCTGGTGCTGCGCTTCGTGCAAGCCGTCGGCGTCTGTGCTGCGGCCGTCACCTGGCAGGCGATGGTCACCGATTATTATCCGGCCCAACGAACTAACCGTATTTTTGCGACCATCATGCCGCTGGTGGGGCTTTCCCCGGCGCTGGCTCCGTTGCTGGGCAGCTGGATCCTGCATCACTTCGAATGGCAGGCCATTTTCGCTACCCTGTTTGGCATTACATTGTTATTGATGCTGCCCGCGCTGCGCCTGAAAAAACCGGTGCAGAAAGTACATAAAGAAGAACAGCCGCTGACTTTTATGACTCTGCTGCGCTCGCGGGATTATCGCGGTAACGTGCTTATTTACGCGGCCTGCTCCGCCAGCTTCTTCGCCTGGCTCACCGGCTCTCCCTTTATTCTCAACGCCATGGGTTACGGCCCAACGGTAATTGGCCTGAGCTATGTCCCGCAGACTATCGCGTTCCTGATCGGTGGCTATGGCTGTCGCGCGGCGCTGCAGAAATGGCACGGGCAACAAATGCTCCCGTGGCTGTTAGTGGCGTTCGCCGTCAGCGTCGGTGGCACATTTGCAGTCGGTCTGGCCGCTGGCAGTTCGCTCACCGCCCTGCTCATCCCCTTCTGTTTGATGGCGATGGCAAACGGGGCCATTTATCCAATCGTCGTCGCTCAGGCCCTGCGTCCATTCCCACAGGCAACCGGACGTGCTGCGGCATTGCAGAATACATTGCAACTGGGCCTGTGTTTCCTGGCGAGTCTTGTTGTTTCTACGCTGATTGCCACCCCGCTATTGACCACCACCAGCGTGATGCTGGCGACGGTTGTTTTGGCCGGTTGGGGTTATCGGATGCAGCTCATTGCACAACGTGATGAAAACCAAAGCAGCGGAGAAGAATCACACGCATAGTGTCGTCAGGGACTATGTGATAATTCAGCCATTAGGTTGCTAAGAATTTTTTATTGAATCACCGATTTTTGCGGCCTATACTGATTTCGGTGTTACATAAATACGATAAATATTAGCAATTAACGGGGGAACGGATCTCCCCCCGATTTACCATGGAAGGCCTTTCGGCAAGGGATATCTCCCTTCCTCTGTTCTACGTCGGATAGCAGATTCACGGAACTTCCGTGAGAGTTCTCACATAACCCAAAAAGCGTCTACGCTGTTTTAAGGTTCTGATCACAAGCCGCGTGATGGAGAAGCTATGAGTACATCGTTTATAGAAGAAGTAAGTGTGCCTGATGATGACTGGTATCGTATTGTCAACGAACTGTTGAGTCGTGCCAGCATCCGGGTTAATGGTTCTTCCCCCTCTGACATTCGGATCAATAATCCCCTCTTCTTCAAACGCGTTTTACAGGAAGGGTCGCTGGGATTAGGCGAAAGTTATATGGATGGCTGGTGGGAATGTGACCGACTGGATATCTTTTTTCAGCAAGTGCTTCGTGCCGGGCTTGAAAGACAACTTCCTCGTCATCTTAAAGATACGTTGCGTATCGCAGGCGCTCGCCTGCTTAATCTACAAAGTAAAAAACGCGCCTGGATTGTGGGCAAAGAGCATTACGATTTAGGCAACGATTTATTCAGCCGGATGCTCGACCCGTTTATGCAATATTCTTGCGCGTACTGGAAAGATGCAGAAACTCTGGAACAGGCGCAGGAAGCAAAACTGGATTTGATTTGTCAGAAGCTGCAACTGCAACCCGGCATGCGCGTTTTAGACATTGGCTGTGGTTGGGGTGGTCTGGCCTATTATATGGCTAAGAATTACGGTGTGAGCGTGGTCGGCGTCACCATCTCTGCTGAACAGCAGAAAATGGCGCAGGCTCGCAGTGAAGGACTGGACGTGCAAATCCTGTTGCAGGACTATCGAGATTTGCAGGACCAGTTCGATCGCATCGTTTCTGTCGGCATGTTTGAACACGTCGGGCCAAAAAACTACGCCACCTATTTTAGCGTTGTGGACCGAAATCTTACACCGGACGGTCTTTTCCTGCTGCACACAATCGGTTCTAAGAAAACGGATAATAATGTCGACCCGTGGATAGATAAATATATCTTCCCGAACGGCTGTTTGCCCTCCGTGCGCCAGATTGCTAACGCCAGTGAACCTTACTTTGTTATGGAAGACTGGCACAATTTTGGGGCGGATTACGACACAACGTTGATGGCCTGGCATTCTCGTTTTCTGAACAGCTGGCCTGAAATTGCGGATAACTATTCAGAACGTTTCAAACGAATGTTCTCGTATTATCTGAATGCCTGCGCAGGTGCGTTTCGCGCGCGGGATATTCAGCTCTGGCAAGTGGTATTCACCCGAGGAGCTGAAGGCGGTTTACGCGTCGCTCGTTGATACAAAAACCCCCGGCAAGCCGGGGGTGAGTTTTATTCTTCCACGCTGGATGTTTTTGACGCCGCTTCTTTCGCAGCCATCACACGCTCAACCGTATCCACTACAGCCTGAGTCTGTGGGTCGATCTCGATATTAATCTTCTCGCCCAGTCGTTTCTTACCAAGCGTGGTGCGCTCCAGTGTTTCCGGGATCAGATGAACGCAGAAGCGCGTGGGTGTCACTTCGCCGACTGTCAGGCTTATTCCGTCAATCCCAATAAAGCCTTTATACAGGATGTATTTCATCAAAGACGGATCCTGTACCTTGAACCAAATCTGGCGATTATTTTCAGAGGTGAGGATTTTCGACACCTCGGCGGTGGTCATAATATGGCCGGACATCAAATGACCGCCAATCTCATCATTAAAGCGTGCCGCACGTTCAACGTTAACCACATCGCCGACGTTCAGATCACCCAGATTGGTGATGCGCAACGTCTCTTTCATCAAATCAAAACTGATGTGGTTGCCGTTAATTTCAGTCACCGTCAGGCAGCAACCGTTATGAGCAACAGAGGCCCCGGTTTCAATGCCGTCAAGCATATGGGCCGGCATTTCAACCACATGAGTACGAAAATTAGGTTTTTCATCGATGGACACAATTTTTGCGGTGCCCTGAACGATACCAGTAAACATGCCATTAACTCCTGTATCTTACGAGGACGGAATCATCACCGTCTTTTATACCCCGCACAATATCAGTTGCCATTAAGGCTTGCCAGTCAGGCTGTGCTCCCTGCCATTTTTTGGCTGGCTTAATAGCCATTACTCGCTACAATATATTGCAAAATTCCCCTGCTCTTTCTTCTTGCTGCCAGTGTCGGCGGCTTTTTTTAGTCTCTTATCAACAATAACAATAAAGGTATCTCCTCGTGCAAAAGTACGTCATTGAAGCGCGCCAGCTTCTTGCGCTGGCAATCCCGGTCATCATTGCGCAGGTGGCCCAAACGGCGATGGGCTTCGTCGATACGGTCATGGCGGGTGGCTACAGCGCCACTGACATGGCCGCCGTTGCCATCGGCACCTCTATCTGGCTCCCGGCTATTTTATTTGGTCATGGCCTGTTGCTGGCCCTGACGCCGGTCGTCGCCCAACTCAACGGCTCAGGTCGTCGTGATCGCATTGGTCATCAGATTCGCCAGGGGTTCTGGCTCGCAGGTTTTGTCTCCCTGCTGGTGATGGTTGTGCTCTGGAATGCCGGTTATATCATTCGCGCCATGCATAATATTGACCCGGAACTGGCGAATAAAGCCGTCGGCTATCTGCGTGCGCTACTGTGGGGCGTTCCGGGTTATCTGTTCTTCCAGGTCTGTCGTAATCAGTGTGAAGGTCTGGCAAAAACCAAACCGGGCATGGTGATGGGTTTTATCGGCCTGCTGGTAAACATTCCGGTCAACTACATCTTTATTTACGGCCACTTTGGCATGCCAGAACTGGGTGGTGTCGGTTGTGGCGTAGCAACGGCGTCCGTGTATTGGGTTATGTTCTTCGCCATGATTTCCTACGTAAAGCGTGCCCGTTCAATGCGCGATATACGCACGTATGAAGGCTTAGGTAAGCCCGATTACGCCATCATGAAGCGTCTGGTGCAGTTGGGTCTGCCTATCGCCCTGGCTCTGTTTTTCGAAGTAACCCTCTTTGCGGTCGTTGCACTGTTGGTTTCCCCGTTGGGCATTATTGACGTCGCCGGGCATCAGATTGCCCTTAACTTTAGCTCGCTGATGTTTGTTCTGCCGATGTCGCTGGCAGCGGCGGTGACCATTCGCGTTGGATTCCGTTTGGGTCAGGGTTCAACACTTGATGCACAAACTGCCGCACGCACCGGGCTTGGCGTGGGTGTCTGTATGGCGGTGATGACGGCGATCTTCACCGTCACGCTGAGGGAACATATTGCACTGCTCTACAACGATAACCCTGAGGTCGTGACGCTGGCCTCGCAGCTGATGCTGTTGGCCGCGGTCTACCAGATTTCCGATTCCATTCAGGTGATCGGCAGCGGGATCCTGCGTGGGTATAAAGACACTCGCTCCATTTTCTTTATTACGTTTACCGCTTATTGGGTGCTCGGTTTGCCAAGCGGCTACATCCTGGCATTAACCGACACCGTAGTGCCGCGTATGGGACCGGCGGGTTTCTGGATGGGCTTTATCATCGGTCTGACTTCAGCGGCCATTCTGATGATGCTGCGGATGCGTTTCCTGCAACGCCAGCCGTCGGCAATTATCCTGGCTCGCGCGGCGCGTTAAGGGTTCAGCCGTCGCTGCAAGGCGGCTGCTTTCTCAACAGTTTGCGCAGTTGTTCCGCAATCGCGTGAAATCCGGAAGAAAAGTGGCAATTGCCTCTTGCCACTTCTCCTCCCTACCGCTAATATTCGTCCCCGTTGTGCGTCCGTAGCTCAGTTGGTTAGAGCACCACCTTGACATGGTGGGGGTCGGTGGTTCGAGTCCACTCGGACGCACCATTGCGTTTATAGCTCAGTTGGTTAGAGCACCACCTTGACATGGTGGGGGTCGTTGGTTCGAGTCCAATTAAACGCACCATTTCTTTATGCGTCCGTAGCTCAGTTGGTTAGAGCACCACCTTGACATGGTGGGGGTCGGTGGTTCGAGTCCACTCGGACGCACCATTCTTTATTTTCTTCCACACTCTTTTTAATCCCCCTTTATTTATTTTCGACACCCTCATTTCTGACCGTTTTGGCTCATTCCAATCCTGGACTCCTTAGTGCGTTCCCCTTCGACCATCGCCCAGTATAATGCGTTTTTTTCCAACGGATCGGCGTATGAAAGTTGAGGCATTTCCAGGGATCAGGCAGGTGATCTTGTGGGTCGTGAATAATCAATCTGTGATCATGCAGGGTTGCGTGAATTTAATCGGCGCCATCTTCCTGCTTGTCCTGGGCATTTTTTTCTCGCGCATCGCCAGCAACGGTTTTAAAGCGCTACTCACCAAGCGGAAAGTCGATCACACCATTACGCTGTTTTGCAGTGCCCTGCTTCGCTATGCGCTGCTTACCTTCGCGGTAATTGCCGCGCTAGGTCGTATTGGTGTGGAAACGTCGTCGATCATCGCCGTCGTCGGTGCAGCGGGTCTGGCTATTGGTTTGGCACTGCAAGGCTCTTTGGCAAATTTTGCTGCGGGAGTCTTGTTGGTGTCACTACGCCCGATACGGGCAGGCGAGTTTGCCAGCGTCGGGGCCGTTTCTGGCACCATTGAGGAAGTCCATATTTTCTCGACAACGTTGCGAACGTCCGATAACAAGATGGTCGTCGTGCCCAATGGCAAAATTATCGCCAGCGAAATTACGAATTTCTCACGTCAGCAGCAACGCCGCGTCGATATTGCTTTAGGTGTTTCCTATAACTCTGATATCACCCACGTTAAAAATGTCATTACCACGGTGGTCAAACTTGACCCTCGTATTATTCACCAGAAAGGTTACACCATTCGTCTGAATGAGTTTGCCCCTTCATCACTGAATTTTGTGGTGCGTGTCTGGACGGATAACGCCCACTTTTGGGATGTTTATTTCGATTTGATGGAAAACATCAAGCTCGCGCTAGATGAAAATCAGATCCAGATGCCTTTCCCGCAAATGGATGTGCATGTTAACGATCTGCGCCAGTCACAGCCACTGCCAGATACACATAGCGTACACGGAAAAACTCAGTCATAAACCAGTCCTGGGCGATGTAAAAACCTCTATGTATAAAAAAGGCCACTTCGAGTGGCCATTTTTTAGAGGATTCATTTTTAGCTGGCGTTTTCACAGCCTGCAACGCTTCTATCCAGTAGCAAATTCCCTTCTACGCGCACGCCAATTTTGCCGAAAATAAAGGCATGATTAAGTTGGCTTACCACCATATCGGTTAAACCAACGGCGCAACGGTTCTGCTCAATAGCGCGATCGATGGCCGTTTTCACATTCGGGATCCCTGTCGGGAATAAGATAACTGGATAGCTATCTTCAGCTGTGACCCGCTTACCCTTCACGAATTTCGTGCTGTTAAGATTATAGTTCTTACTACTGGCAACGGTTAAATCCGCAACGCGGACTGTACAACCACTCAGCAGTATGACTCCAGCGGCAATCAGCATTAGTTTTTTCATCAGGTTCTCATCAAGATAAATGGTAAGACATGTGCGTCTCAATTTTTCATGCTATTCATCTTGCGAGCGGAAAAACACACCGTTTTTGTCCGATAAAAAATTAATGCCGATATGCACGGATTCCACACACCCTCTTTAAAAAGCAAAATCCCGCATTATGCGGGATTTTCATTAGCAGGCGCTTTCAGCCAAAACGAGGAGCTTTTTCTTTAGCCCCAGATCGTCTCTGACGCCATACTTGCGCATGATATTGCGCTTGTGGCTGCTGATCGTTTTCTGGCTACGGAATAACGCTTGAGAAATCTCAACGCCGCTCTTCCCTTCTCGAATAAAGTCCAGAACCTTACTTTCCGCATCAGTTAATACAATGATCTCTTCTGATGATGGAACGTGAGTGGTTATTTCACGAATGAAGGGACTGAGGAATCGCTTGTTACGCATGCTTGATTCAATAATTTCACGGAAATTGAAAAAGTGTTCATCAACACACAGGATTGAACAACGACTTTGCTGGAATAACTGTTTAATCAAACGACGTTGAGATGCATGCACCATAACCAGCATACGCGGGCTCGGAACGGGAAACGACTCCACAAACACCTCTTTTTCTTCCGTTAAATCGAGAAGATACAAGTTAGGTGTCGGCTGGGTTTCCTGCGCCGTGGTGGTGACAGAATAAGTCCAACCTGGATTCGTTCTGGCAAGCTGTTCAAAACCATGATTAATCGCATTAAACCAGATGGTCTGATGAGACAGATATAATACATTATAGAGAGCCATAGCTTTGTCCTGCTTGATACATTGAAGATAATTGGACTATCTCAGTCAGCATTTCCAACCATTGCGCATTCGTTTCGATATTTAACGCTTCGCAAATATTATGCTTCCAGGAGAAGATCGTTTTATAACTACACTTGCGATTATCAGCCATTTCCCTCGACGATAATCCCGAAGCAAATTGCAGCAAAATTTCCAGTTCTGTCTGTGTCATCCGTCGAGGACGCTTTGTTGCGTTACTGCTCCGGTACGAGATAGTTTTAAGCCCACTCAGTTCATTCAAGGCGGGCAGCAACGCACTTCCTAGATTTTCTTCGAGGATAATTCTCCCGGCATAGATAGTACTTAATAGTTTTTGCAACCAGGGATACTCGTCAGGCACCCAAACCAGGGTCTTCACTTTGAATGTTTTAACACTGCGGATAAAACGCAAAAGATCGGGAAACGCTGCACCCGCGCCACCGAGACCAACAAGCATAATTTTGTTTTCTGCTGTGCTTGAGCACACATTCTCAGTTAGATGAGGCAGCACGGGGAACGATTGAATGGCAGAATCATTCCCTTCCACAAGGCTGGTAACGACCGTACGCAGCAACATTCGGGGTTCATAAAGAAATAACGCTGGCACAGTTTTGCATCCTTGAGTCATAACATCCATAGTCAGAAAATGATTACTAAGGGTAGAATAATATATTTAGCTAAATTTTAAATGGAGAAGATGGTCCAATAGTGGATTGTGCAATTTAGTTTAAGTGCAAAAAAATTAATATTCATTTTTTAAATCATTAGCATTGAAACCAATTAAGGATAATCGCAATCCTAGTTGTGACGTTCTGTGAATGATGATGTCAGTCCGCTGTGGATGCACTTCAACAGATATAAGTAGTCAAAGCTGTTAAATATTAGAGCGGAAGTTTAATTTCCTCAGCTGCATTGAAATAGCATTTGCAACCTTTGCTTAACGTTATTAATCTGCATCCACCCCGGATTGGTTTCATTATATTCTTCATAATGAGAATGCTACGTGGACAATCCGGAACATTCGCTTCCTCTCACAATCACTGAAACTTGTTGCGTTTTAGTTGCAGGGAAATGTGTTCGCCGCCGATATGAACCGAGTTCTTTTGGCGCGCAGTAGGTACACTTTTCTAGCCAGTCAACATTCGCTGAGCGGATCCCTGCGACCTGCAAATGAACCTGACAAAATGCTGGTAAATCAAACCACAAACTGTTTTCTTCGCGGGCGCGTGCACTATGGGCATTCGAGTTTCGCGGTACGTTTAAGAACAATTTCTGTTGATGCTGACGTACCTGTTCTGCAGAGGGCGTTGCCAGTAATACGTCCAGAAACGAGGACGACACTTCATAACAACACGGGCGTATATGCGGGCCGATAGCAACCACAATATCCGCAGCGTCAATGCCTGCATCAGTAAACCGCTTCACGCTTTGCTGGATAATCCCCTGTGCGGTTCCTTGCCATCCGGCATGAACGCTCGCCACGAAACATCCATCGCGAGAAGCCATCAGCAACGGCAAGCAATCAGCGGTGACTATGCCAATTTGCTGTCCGGAAACCGATGTAAAAACGCCGTCGACATGTGGTCTGCTATGAGGTGTTGTCGTGAAATTCAGGATATCCGTACCATGAACCTGTTTGATATCGACGATACGGGATTTGTCGAAGACACTTGACTCATGCACATCGAGAAAGGCGTGGCGAACGCCAGGAATGTCCGCCAGTAATCGAGAGAACCAGGCCATAATTATCAGTCATCGTGATGTCGTAGCCTTTAACCCTAATTCAGCGACGCCGTTCCGACAAGTCGGACGACATCGCTGGTCACGATAAATTACAACACTTTGCTGAGAAACGATGCGGTACGAGGATTCTGCGGCGAGTTGAAAATCTGCTCCGGCGTGCCCTGCTCCTGAATAATGCCCTGATCGATGAAAATCACTCGATCAGCCACTTCACGGGCAAAACCCATTTCATGGGTGACGATAACCATCGTCATCCCTTCACTGGCAAGATTTTTCATCACTTCCAGCACATCGCCTACGAGTTCAGGATCGAGCGCGGAAGTCGGTTCATCAAACAACATAATTGATGGCTGCATCGCTAACGCGCGGGCAATCGCTACGCGCTGTTGCTGACCACCAGAAAGACTTGAAGGCCAGGCATCACGCTTATCACTCAATCCCACTTTCGCCAGCAGCCCTTCGGCAAATGCGACTGTCTCATTGCGATTCATACCGCAAAGGGACATGGGTGCCATCAGCAAATTGTCCAGCACCGTCATGTGAGGGAACAAATTGAAGCGCTGGAATACCATGCCCACGCCTTCGCGCATTTTATTGAGATCAGTTTTCTTATCGTGCACGGCGAAACCGTTCACTCTGACTTCACCTTCGCTCACCGACTCCAGCGCATTCATGCAACGCAAAAAGGTGCTTTTCCCGGAACCGGAAGGCCCAATGACGCAGACCACTTCCTGTGGCTGGATGTCGCAGTCAATCCCGCGCAAAACGTGGCTATCGCCAAAGTATTTATGCAGATTTTTAATGTGAATCACTTTTGCCAAACCTCTTTTCCAGACGATTAACCAGTTGCGCCAGCACGAACGTAATAACCCAATACACTACCGAAATGGTCAAGTACGGTTCCCAATAGGTGGCATAAGCACCGGAAACAGTTCGCGCGGCATAGGCCAGATCGGCCAGACCAATCGCAGAGGCGAGCGACGAATCTTTAACAATCGCAATCGCGTTATTGCCAAGCGGCGGCAAAATCCGACGAAACGCCTGCGGCAGGATCACCTTACGCATGGTCTTCCACCACGGCATCCCGAGCGCACGAGAGGCTTCCATCTGCCCTTTGTCTATAGACTGAATACCCGCGCGGAATATTTCAGAAACGTAAGCGCCAGCATTCAACGTAATCGCGACAATACACGACAGAAAAGCGCCGTAGTTTGAACGCATTTCACGCGCAAAATCGCTGCTCATTACGCCACTGGTGACCAGTAAACCGTCACGCGGATTAATCAACAACGGCATCAGCGCGAAATGCACCACCATGATTTGCACAAACAGCGGCGTACCGCGAAATGCGCTGACGTAAAAACGCACCGGGAACTGTACCAGATAGCGCAGCACATATTTCCTGGGTCCGTGTTCGGCCTTTGCCATTCGTCCAAGGCCGAGTGTTAATCCCCACAGTGTGCCGAGAAATACGCAAATAATGGTGCATTTGAGGGTCATTATCGCGCCATCAACAAACAGCGGGCCATATTCCTCGATAATTTCCCAACGGAATCCCGTCATAACTTATCCCTGAAAAAATGGCGTTCGTAAGTCGTCACGAACGCCATAAACTATAAAAGTAGTGTGATTATTGCGCCGGTAATGCCGGCACGTCGGTGTCAAACCAGGTTTGATAGATTTTGGCGTAGGTGCCATCAGCCACAATTTTTTTCAGGCCGTCATTGAGTTTTGCGAGCAGTTCAGTATTCCCTTTCGCTACCGCGATGCCGAAATACTGGCGTTCAAATTTTGCGTCTGGCACCAGTTTGAACTGTTTTTCTGGATGCTGTTTGATGTAGTACTTCACCACACCCACATCGCCCACCGCGGCGCTAACTCCATCTTCAAATAACTCCTGAAGCATTAACGGGGTGTTGTCGAAACGTTTGATAGCAGTGCTGTTTTTGCCCAATACGTCAGACACTACGATATCGCCAGTGCTGGAGTTCACCACCCCAACCTTCTCACCTTTCAGCGCCGCCAACGATGTCACTTTGGAATCTTTTGGTACAACAATCGACTGCTCAGCCGGGAAATACGGTGCGGAGAAATCGACCATTTGCTTACGCTTATCCGTGATCGTTATCCCGGAAATGATGATGTCGCGGTCGCCAGAATTTAGGGTGGCAAAAATACCTTCCCACGGTGTATTCACCAGTTTGATATCGAACTGTTCTGCTTTCGCAATGGCTTTAATGACGTCGATGTCAAAACCTTCCAGCTGCTTCTGATTGTTTTCATATTCGAACGGACGGTATGTCCCGCCTGCGCCCACAATGTACGTTTCTGCCGCAACCTGAGCGCTGACAACCATCGTCGCCGTCAAACAACATGCTTTAATCCATTTGCTAATCATGCCACCACCTTTTTATGCATTTAATTTGCATAAAAATACATAACTTGTGAGGCATATGCAACACACGAATAGAGTTATAACTGCGCGTTATAACAATTCCCTGTCACTCATTGTGGGTAAACCGCACGTTAGGATTTGCATCAAGAATCGCTATATAATTTAATATATATCGATTTTTATCCTTCTCTGAGTGAGTTCATGTCCAGACTACATCACCTTTACTTGTGCGCGGCGCTTGCCTGTAGCACGTTGTTCACCGTTTCCGCCGCCCATGCCGATCGCACTGTTACTGACCAGTTAGGTCGTCAGGTCACCCTGCCCGATCATGTTAACCGCGTGGTGGTGTTGCAACACCAGACGCTGAATTTACTGGTGCAGCTCAACGCACAAGACGACATCGTCGGCGTGATGAGTAGCTGGAAAAAACAGCTTGGGCCGCAGTTCGCACGTTTCATGCCGAAAATAGCCACTCTCCCGATGCCTGGCGATCTGACGCAGGCGAACGTTGAAAGCCTGCTGGCGCTACATCCTCAGGTAGTCTTCGTCGCAAATTACGCGCCAACGGAGATGATTCAGCAGATACAAAATGCTGGTATTCCAGTCGTTGCAATTTCCTTGCGTGAAGATGCCGCTGGCGAAAAAAATAAAATGAACCCGACAATGGCTAACGAAGAACAGGCCTATAACGAAGGGTTAAAACAGGGAATTCGCTTGATTGGCGAGGTTGTTGAACGTCCGAAAGAAGCCGAAGCGCTAATTGCTTACACCTTTGCAGCGCGCGCCAAAGCCAATGCGCCCGTAGCCGACATTGCACAGGAGAAAAAAGTCCGTGTTTACATGGCAAATCCGGATCTCAACACCTACGGTTCAGGCAAATATACCGGTCTGATGATGGAACATGCGGGCGCGCTGAACGTAGCGGCAGCCACGGTGAAAGGCGCACGTCAGGTCTCACTGGAACAGGTTTTACAGTGGAACCCGGAAGTCATTTTTGTTCAGGACCGCTACCCACAGGTCGTGAAACAGATTGAATCTGATCCGCAGTGGCAGGCTATTGACGCAGTCAAAAACCATCGCGTGTGGCTGATGCCTGAATATGCAAAAGCCTGGGGTTATCCGATGCCGGAAGCACTGGCGATTGGTGAACTGTGGATGGCGAAAAAGCTCTATCCGCAGCGCTACCAAACTGTCGATGTCGACGCGCAGGCGCAGGATTACTATCAGCGCTTTTATCGTGTGAACTGGAAAGCGGATGCTCAGTGAATCACGCTTTCGCGCGCTGCAAACGGCGCTGATGGCAGTAACCCTGCTTCTGGTGCTAATTTCGTTGTGCCTCGGTCAATATCATCTGCAACTCAGCGAAGTGGTTCAGCGACTGATAAACCCAAAAGCAATGCATGACATCGCCAGTCAGATTGTCTGGTCGGTTCGTTTACCACGCGTTGTGATGGCGTTTCTCTGCGGCGCAGCACTGGGCTTGAGTGGAGCGACGTTGCAGGGGGTGTTCCGCAACCCACTCGTGGATCCGCATATTATCGGCGTAACATCCGGCTCCGCTTTTGGCGGCACGCTCGCCATTATGCTGGGGTTGAGTCCGTTATTGATGATGGGCTCAACGTTCACTTTTGGCCTCGCCGCACTCGGTCTGGTGTATCTGATTGCGACATTGCAAGGGCGCGAAAGCACGCTGGTGCTGATTTTATCGGGCATCATCCTCAGCGGCTTTTTCGCCGCACTGGTGAGTCTGATGCAGTATCTTGCCGACACGGAAGAAGTGTTGCCGAATATCGTGTTCTGGCTGCTCGGCAGTTTCGCCACCGCCAACTGGCATAAAGTGACGCTCGTCGCGCTGCCAATGATACTGGCGACACTGGTGCTGTTTACCCTTCGCTGGCGAGTGAATTTGTTATCGCTGGATGAAAAAGATGCCCGGGCGCTCGGCGTATCCGTAAAACCGCTGCGTCGCGGCGTGCTGATTTGCTGTGCGCTGCTGGTCGCCGCGCAGGTATCGGTCAGCGGGAGCATTGCATGGGTCGGGTTGGTTATCCCGCATCTTGCACGACTGCTCGTGGGTGCAGATCACCGTCGTCTTTTGCCTACCGCATTCTGGCTCGGCGGCGCATTTATGATCGTGGTTGATAATCTGGCCCGCACACTCACCGCCGCTGAAATCCCTATTGGTATTATCACCGCCCTGCTCGGCGCGCCGGTATTCACCCTTCTGCTTATCTATAACAATCGCAGGTGCGCACAATGATCAGCGCTTCACTCTCCGTCAGCGAATTGTTGTATGGCCACGACCAGCCGCTGTTTTCTCCCTTACATTTTGCCTGCCAGCCGGGTGAAATTTGGGCCGTACTTGGCGCTAACGGACGAGGGAAAAGCACGCTGCTCGATACGCTGACAGGTGTGCTGCCCGCGCTCGGCGGCACGTTTACGGTCGAAGGTGGCATCAGTGTAGTGCCGCAGTCATTTCGTCCGGCGTTCGCCTGGCAGGTTCAGGAAGTGGTGCTGATGGGCCGCGCCCGTCATGTGGCAATATTTTCTCAGCCTTCCGCCGATGACAGACAACATGTGGCGCAGGCGCTGGAAAAACTCAATATGTCACCGCTCGCCAGAAAAATGTTTGGCGCGCTCTCTGGCGGTCAACAGCAGTTGGTGATGATTGCCCGCGCGCTGGTCAGCGGCAGCCAGAATATTTTACTCGATGAGCCTTGTTCGGCCCTCGATCTGGCGAACCAGCAGGTGGTATTACAGCTGATAAGCGACCTTGCACATCGCGAGCGGCGCAGCGTGTTATTCACGACTCACGATCCCACTCATGCGCTGCAAGTGGCGAGCCATACGCTGATGCTGTTACCGGACGGCAAATGGCTGGCGGATGAAACGCCGAACGTGGTCACCGAGCGAAATCTGCTGCAGGCCTATGGCGTGCCAGTGCAAACGTTGACGCTGGAAAATTATCCGCGTCAGGTAGTGGCACCACTATTTTCAATCAAGCGTTAGAAAGCCCGCGTGACGTAAAAAAGTCTGCCCTTCACCTGTGACGATGTATTTTGCGAGCGCCTGGGCGTCGTTGTTGAGAACGGCCAACTGGTATTCACAGCGCGACTGATACGCTTCAGGCAGCGGCAGAATACGCAAATCGTCGGTGTTTTCCAGCGCGTGCGCGTAGTGTGCGTAGCCGATAAACAGATCGGTCAAATTACGCCGAATCAGCCACGCGCCTGCGATTTCCCCTGCAGGAACGGTTGAAGAATCCCGACCGCCCACCAACATTTTCGCCCGAGATTTGAGGTCAACTTCCGGGTGTCGTGCTTCAATACGCTCGAACAATTCCCAGGTGTAATCGCCAGAAGGATCACAGCCCGGCGTTGATGTGCCTAAACGCAGCAACGGATCTGTCAGCAGACTCAGCCAGTCGCTGTTTTCCGTTTGTGCCGTTTTTCGCGCCGTCAAATTCAGACGATTAAATGCAAAGGTTGCCACCGATTGCGCCCGCCCACTGGCGAGCAGCGTTTGCGGGTGCTGTGTATTTGCGGACGCGAAGAGATGGCAGGGTTCTCCTGCTTCAATACGTTCCCGCAGCAAACCCGCCGGACCAAAATCCACGGTGACAGTAATCCCCGTTTGGTCGCTGAACTGCTGACACAGCGGAATAAACGCCCTTTTCAGGCTTCCGGCGGCGAGAACGTTGAGCGATGTGGTCATACGCGTGAAATTTTCCCGACTATCTGCATTTATTGTCCCGCTAGCGCGATGATAACGCGTTCCATCGCTTCTCGGGTCACATCCGTGCGTTTGATGTTCTGGTTAGCAAGCGAAGTACGCAGCACGCCCGCAATCACAATGTGTTTTGGCTCCTGGCCAAGGTCACGCATTTCCAGTACGACTTTGCCCACCACGCGGCACATCTCCTGATACAACGCGTCGTCTTTACTCAGATTGCCCATGTCGTGCTCCTGCTAACCCATTAATTTTTAATTCATTACTGATAATAGCGTCATTCGCCCCAACTTTCGCCCTTTGATTTTGTTACAGCGAAAAGATCGAATGGTAGGGATTTTGTTAAGCGCTATCGTCTTGTTCTGAAACGGCGTTTTCGTTTTCTTTTTTACCCGTAACCTCGTATAATGTGCACCGATTCTTTCTTGAATGGTTTCAGCGCATTGGACTGCACAAAAAATAACACAATTCGTCATTCATCCCTCGTAGCTGAAAACCAGGCTCACTTTCCTCTGCACGCTTTTTTGATGTCACCTATCCTTATCTCGTGGCATCGCGACATTCGTAACACAAGTTTGACCTCGTGGCAGTGCGCCCACGAAACGAGATCCCCCTATCCTTCTCAACTTAAAGACTAAGACTGTCATGAAAAAGACCAAAATTGTTTGCACCATCGGTCCAAAAACCGAATCCGAAGAGATGCTGACCAAAATGCTGGACGCTGGCATGAACGTTATGCGTCTGAACTTCTCTCACGGCGATTATGCTGAACACGGCCAGCGCATCCAGAACCTGCGCAACGTGGTAAGCAAAACCGGTAAAAAAGCCGCTATCCTGCTGGATACCAAAGGTCCGGAAATCCGTACCATCAAACTGGAAGGCGGCAACGACGTCTCCCTGAAAGCAGGCCAGACCTTCACTTTCACCACTGACAAAACCGTTATCGGTAACACCGAAACCGTTGCCGTCACCTACGAAGGTTTCACTACCGACCTGAAAGTGGGCAACACCATCCTGGTTGATGATGGTTTGATCGGCATGGAAGTGACCGCCATCGAAGGCAACAAGGTCATCTGTAAAGTGCTGAACAACGGCGACCTGGGCGAAAACAAAGGCGTTAACCTGCCAGGCGTTTCTATCGCTCTGCCAGCGCTGGCTGAGAAAGACAAACAAGACCTGATCTTCGGTTGCGAGCAAGGTGTTGATTTCGTTGCTGCATCCTTTATCCGTAAGCGTTCTGACGTGCTGGAAATCCGTGAGCACCTGAAAGCCCACGGCGGCGAAAACATCCAGATCATCTCCAAAATCGAAAACCAGGAAGGCCTGAACAACTTCGACGAAATCCTCGAAGCGTCTGACGGCATCATGGTTGCTCGTGGCGATATGGGTGTTGAAATCCCGGTTGAAGAAGTTATCTTCGCGCAGAAGATGATCATCGAGAAATGCGTTCGCGCTCGCAAAGTGGTTATCACCGCGACCCAGATGCTGGATTCTATGATCAAGAACCCACGTCCAACGCGCGCTGAAGCAGGCGACGTGGCTAACGCCATTCTGGACGGTACTGATGCAGTCATGCTGTCTGGTGAATCCGCTAAGGGTAAATACCCGCTGGAAGCCGTCACCATCATGGCGACCATCTGTGAACGTACTGACCGCGTGATGACCAGCCGTCTGGACTTCAACAACGACAGCCGTAAACTGCGCATCACCGAAGCGGTTTGCCGCGGTGCGGTAGAAACTGCTGAGAAACTGGAAGCGCCACTGATCGTTGTTGCGACCCAGGGCGGTAAATCTGCTCGCGCTATCCGTAAATACTTCCCGGATGCCACCATCCTGGCACTGACCACCAACGAACTGACTGCACGTCAGCTGGTGCTGTCTAAAGGCGTTAACGCGCAGCTGGTGAAAGAAATCTCTTCTACTGATGATTTCTACCGTCTGGGTAAAGAAGTGGCGCTGCAGAGCGGTCTGGCTCAGAAAGGCGACGTTGTGGTCATGGTTTCCGGTGCGCTGGTTCCAAGTGGCACCACCAACACCGCATCTGTTCACGTGCTGTAATTCTTTTTCAGCCGATTTATTTCGTCAAAAGCGCCCTCGTGGCGCTTTTTTATTTCCTTAGTAGCGTGATTCATTAAAAAAGCAAATCGGCTCTCACTATTTAAGTCGGGATTACTTAAGATGAATCCGATTAAATCGTACTGTTTTCACACAGTTTTTGCGTTTTGCACGCCAGTTAGGTGCTTCTTTGAGCGAACGATCAAAAATAAGCACATTCGCATCAAAAAAATATTCTCAACATAAAAAACTTTGTGTAATACTTGTAACGCTACATGGAGATTAACTCAATCTAGAGGGTATTAATAATGAATCGTACTAAACTGGTACTGGGCGCGGTAATCCTGGCTTCTACTATGCTGGCAGGTTGTTCTTCTAACGCTAAAATCGATCAGCTGTCTTCTGACGTTCAGACTCTGAACGCTAAAGTTGACCAGCTGAGCAACGACGTGAACGCAATGCGTTCTGACGTTCAAGCTGCTAAAGACGACGCAGCACGCGCTAACCAGCGTCTGGACAACCAGGCTCACTCTTACCGTAAGTAAGAGTACCTGTAATAAAAATGACGCACATTGTGCGTCATTTTTTTTGCCTGCTATTTACCTTCCCTGCTTTATTGCGTCACCCGCATTTCATTCGCCGTTGCCGGTGTGCCATTCTGAACCGACAAGACAGGCACCGTGCCCGTTGTGGCAGGCGTTGCCCCTGACGACACGACGACCGGATACCCTGCACGACGATACATCGCTTTATCCGCCATAAGTTTGTCAGTGCCCTTATCGCTCGCGAACTGCGTGTAACCCACAGGAAGCACATAAGTCATGGTTTGCGGGTTCTGCGTTTCATCCTGAGTGAGTGGGCGATGCACTTCCATATAACGCGTTCCGTTCGGTTCGATGGAATATTTCACTGGCTGATTGATAACCCGCACCGTTGTGCCGACACGCACCTGCGCGAACAACGCTTTGATGTCATCCGTGAACATACGCATACAACCCGAACTGACGCGCAGCCCGACGCTGCTCTGCGCATTTGTGCCATGAATCAGGTATTCACCATTACCGTAAGCCAGACGCAGTGCAAAGCGCCCCAGCGGGTTATTTGGCCCTGCCGGAACAACCGGTGGCAGCGTGACGCCTTTCTCAAGCGAACGCTGGCGAATGCCTGCCGTCGGTGTCCAGGTCGGATTCGGGATTTTCTGTCCCACACGGGTCGTCATCTCTGGCGTTTCCAGACCAAGCTGACCAATCCCTAACGGATAGACCTGCACCGTATTGCCATCCGGCGGGAAATAATAGAGGCGTAGTTCCGCCAGATTCACCACGATCCCTTCCCGCGGTACGTCAGGCAGTAAAAGTTGAAGGGGAATGATCACCTGCGTGCCCGGTTTGGGCACCGGGGCAATCGTATTGTTCGCTTCGAGGATAATCATCGCTGCTGTATCAAATCGTCGGGCGATGGTTTGCAGGCTGTTATCACCCTCCTGCACGGTGTAAGTCTGATTTTGCCCAACCAAACGGCTACCATTGGCCGGTAAGGTATATTCAACCGCTCTGGCGGCCTGAGACGCGCCGAGAGCACCTAACAGCATAAGAGTGAATAGAGACGCGCGTTTCATACTGAGTTTCCCTTTTATTCGCTGACAGTTCGTCAGAAAGCTGAACCACCCACGAGGCGGAATCCCCGCCTCGCGTAACAGAATGAAAGCTGTATTTTTAGTTTAGCTAAAACTGAGAGCCTGCGCGCGAATTGCGCGGATCATCGCTTCGAGCCCCTGCGAACGCGAGGGCGTGAGGTGTTGGGTGAGCGCCATTTTCTCGAACCACGGACGCACATCAAAGACCAGAATATCCTGCGCGGTCATCTGCTGATAAAGAATAAAAACAATAGCAATCAATCCTTTGACGATAGCCGCGTCACTGTCGCCTTGCAGATCGATCTGCCCTTGCGCATTGCGATTCATCACAATCCAGACCTGACTCTGACAGCCCTGAATAATGTTTTCCAGGCCATGCGCAGCCTCATCAAGTGGGGCTAAACGCTGACCCAGTTCGATGATATACAGGTATTTTTCTTCCCAATTGGCGCAACGACTGAAGTTGCGCAGCAATTTGTCTTTGTCCGGCAATGCGGCCATAGCGCCTCCCTGTTAGCCCAGTAAACGGTGAATACGTTTTAATCCTGCCACCAGACGGTCGACTTCTTCAAGCGTGTTATACATCGCCAGTGAGGCTCGACACATCGCGGGCACGTTGTAAAACGCCATCAGCGGCATGGCACAATGATGCCCGGTGCGCACCGCAATGCCATAATTATCAAGGAAACTCCCGACATCATACGCATGATGTTTGCCGAGATTAAACGCGATCACGCCGAGTCTGTTCTGCGGGCCGTACAATGTGAGATCAGGCACCGATGCCAGTTCCGCTAGCGCATAGTGCATTAGGGTTTGTTCATAATCGGCAATGTTGTCCAGCCCCAAACCGCTAACATAATCCAGCGCAGCGCCTAACGCGATAATCCCGCCGGTATTGGGTGTGCCCGCCTCGAAACGCCATGGCGCTTTTGCCCACGTGGTGCCTTCTGTCAGGCTGACTGTCGCAATCATCGACCCGCCCCCTTCCCACGGCGGCATCTCTTGTAGAATGGACTCTTTTACATACAGCACACCAATCCCTGTCGGGCCATACAGTTTATGCGCTGAGAAAACGTAGAAATCGCAATCAAGACTTTGCACGTCGACCGCGTGATGCATCACCGCCTGCGCGCCATCCACCAGCACTTTCGCGCCATGTTGATGCGCCAGTTCGATCAATGCGCCGATTGGGTTTTCCGTGCCAAGCACGTTAGAGACCTGAGTTATCGCCAGTAACTTTGTGCGCTCATCAAACAGGCCCGGCACCGCATCCAATTGCAATGTACCGTCTACGTTCAGCGGGATAACTCGTAACTCGGCACCGGTACGCGTACACAGCATTTGCCACGGCACGATATTGGCGTGATGTTCCATCTGGCTGATGACGATGTTATCGCCCTTGCCGACGTTGCTGCCGCCCCAGCTATTCGCCACCAGATTGATGCCTTCGGTGGTGCCGCGCACGAACACCAACTCTTCCGCAGAACGGGCATTAAGGAATGTTGCCGCCTGCTGGCGAACCTGTTCCATACGGCCGGTGGCTTCTGCGCTCAGCGTATGAATACCGCGATGCACCGCCGCATAACCGTGACGGTAAAATTCGGCCTCGGCGTCAATGACTGCATTGGGTTTCTGCGCGCTGGCGGCGCTGTCGAGATACGCCAGCGGCTGCCCATTGACTTCACGGGTCAACACCGGGAAATCAGCGCGAACCCGTTCAATGGAAAATGTCATGCTCTTCCTCCCGGTAAACGCTGGCCGATCCGCGCCAGAACTTCCTGCCTGATGGTATCGTCGCTGATGGCTTCAGTCAGTTCAGCGGCAAACGCGTAGATAATCATCTGCTGCGCGGCCTGCTGGTCGATTCCGCGTGAACGCAAATAGAACAGCTGTTCGTCGTCAATACGGCCAATTGTCGCCCCATGACTGCATTTCACGTCATCAGCGTATATTTCCAGCTGCGGTTTTGTATCGACTTCCGACAGCCGCCCGAGCAGCAGATTGTTATTGGTCATCTGCCCGTCGGTTTTAATTGCATGCTGCGCCACGTTAATCAGCCCGTTAAACACCGCCCGGCCTTTATCGCTGACGATAGTTTTGTGCAGTTGACGGCTGTTACAGAAGCCCTTGTTATGCTCAAGCCAGGTCCGCGTGTCGCACACCTCGCTGTTCACCGGCATCGCCAGGCTGTTAATGCGCAGTGTAGTGTTTTCGCCATTAAGCTGCGTGCTGGTGTTATGCCGCAGCACCGCACCGCCGAGCAGGAAACTGTGACTGGCCGCGCTGGCATCCTGCCCAAGCAGGATGTCGTTATGGGCGAAGTGATAGCTGGTTGGATTCTCAAACGCAAGTTTGATGTGATGCAAATGGGCGTTGTCTGCCACCTGCATCGTCAAACGAGAGCCGGTAAAATGGCGCTCTGTGTTGAGGCTCACAAAGTGCTCAATGATCGTCGCTTCCGCCCCCTGCGCCAGTTCCAGATGATGCCGATAATGCGCGGTATTCATCTCTTCGCCATCAATGCCCTGAGTAATGTGCATCAACAGCAGCGGCTTAGCCGGACGCTGATTACGTGCCACCTGAATATGCGTCACCGTCTGCGCCAGGCTTTCCGTCAGATGCAGGAAAACTTCTGGCTGAACGGCGGCAGGCAACGTTTCGCGTGCGTTGTCGACCGTCACGCTGAACCCACTGTCTGTCAGCGAGTCGCTCAAATCGGCGTTGTACTGACCATTTACAAACACCATCCGCACCGCATCAACGGGCAATGCCAGCGCATCGCGTTGTTCGCCGTTGATCACTGTATCAGCGCTGACAAACTGGTTATTGAGCAACCCATCGAGCGGCGTATATTTCCAGTTTTCGTGCTTACGCGACGGCAGCCCCAAACGCAGCATGTGTTGCAGGTGCTGCTCGGAATACGCCGAGCGCGCATTACCCTGCTCCTCGAACAAATGATGCCACTGTTGCAGTGCGTTACTGCTGTTCGGTAAGCCAGCCATAGCCCTGCTCCTCCAGCTGTTTAACCAGCGAGAAATCGCCGGACTTCACGATACGCCCCTGATACAACACGTGGACAAAATCGGGTTTGATGTAATCCAGAATACGCTGGTAATGGGTGACGATGATGAATGCTCGTTTGCCGTCGCGCAGCGCGTTCACGCCGTCGGAAACAATTTTCAGCGCGTCAATGTCGAGGCCCGAATCTGATTCATCGAGAATGCACAGTTCCGGCTCCAGCACCGCCATTTGTAGAATGTCGTTACGCTTTTTCTCGCCGCCAGAAAAGCCCACGTTCACCGAACGGGTCAGCAAATCTTCCGGCATTTTCAGCAGTTTGATTTTATCTTCCATTAGATCCTGAAAATCGAAACGATCTAACGACTCCTGTCCGCGATAGGTACGCACCGCATTCAGCGCGGTTTGCAGGAAGAACTGATTACTGACGCCGGGAATTTCTACCGGATACTGAAACGCCATAAAAATGCCTTCTCCGGCGCGGTCTTCCGGGGCCATTTCGAGCAAGTCTTTGCCTTTGAATTCCACCGTTCCGCCAGTGACTTCATAATCTTCACGCCCGGCAAGCGTTGCAGATAGCGTGCTTTTTCCGGAACCATTCGGCCCCATAATGGCGTGCACTTCACCCGGTCGAATCTCAAGGTTCAACCCACGCAGGATCTCTTTGTCTTCTACCGCAACCTGCAAATCTTTAATACTTAACATGTGTGTCCCTTAATCCTTAACCGACGCTGTGTTCGAGGCTGATAGCCAGCAGTTTTTGCGCTTCGACCGCAAACTCCAGCGGCAGCTCTGAGAAAACGTCCTTACAGAAACCGTTGACGATCATTGAAATCGCGTCGTCTTCGCTGATGCCACGTTGCAGGCAATAGAACAACTGATCTTCACCAATACGTGATGTAGTGGCTTCGTGTTCCAACTGTGCGGTGTTGTTGCGACATTCCACGTACGGGAAGGTGTGCGCCCCGCTGTCCGGGCCAATCAGCATCGAATCGCATTGAGTAAAGTTACGCGCGTTGGTTGCCGTCGGCATGATTTTCACTAAGCCACGGTAGCTGTTCTGGCTGTGCCCGGCAGAGATGCCTTTTGAGATAATCGTCGATTTGGTGTTCTTACCGATGTGGATCATCTTCGTGCCGGTATCGGCCTGCTGGTGACCGCTGGTCAGCGCCACCGAGAAAAATTCACCAATCGAGTTATCGCCACGAAGAATGCAGCTTGGGTATTTCCAGGTGATGGCCGAGCCGGTTTCCGACTGAGTCCACGACATTTTGCTGTTTTCGCCTTCGCACAATGCGCGTTTAGTGACGAAGTTCAGAATGCCGCCCGTGTTGTTATCACCAGGGAACCAGTTCTGCACGGTTGAATATTTCACTTCGGCATCTTTGTGAATAATCACCTCAACCACGGCGGCATGCAGTTGATAGCTGTCTCGCACCGGAGCAGAGCAACCTTCGATGTAGCTGACGTAGCTGCCTTCATCAGCCACCAAAATGGTACGTTCGAACTGACCGGTTTTTTCGGCGTTGATGCGGAAATAGGTGGAAAGCTCCATTGGGCAGCGCACACCTTTTGGCACGTAAATAAAAGTGCCGTCTGAGGCCACAGCCGCATTCAGTGCTGCAAAGAAGTTGTCATTTCCCGGCACGACCGTGCCAAGGTATTTCTGCACCAGTTCAGGGTGATCATGAATGGCCTCGCCAAACGAGCAGAAAATAATGCCCTGCTCACCCAGTTTTTCACGGTAGGTTGTCGCCACAGAAACGGAATCGAAAATGGCATCGACCGCTACTTCACGCCCTTCGCGCACCGGCACGCCCAGCAAATTAAACGCCTCTTCCACTTCCTGACTCAGGAAGGCATTGGCTCCCGTTTGCTGCACCGCGCCCGGCTGTGACGCACAGGTATCATCGCAGTTGCCGCAGGACGGTGCGGAGTAATAGCTGTAATCCTGGTAATTCAGTTTGTCGTAATGGGCTTTCAGCCAGTGCGGTTCTTCCATCTCAACCCACGCCCGATACGCATTCAGGCGGAATTCGAGCATCCATTCAGGCTCGTTACGTTTCGCAGAGATGGCGCGCACCACCTCCTCGCTGATCCCAAGTGCCAGCTCATCGGTTTGCAGTTGGGTAAAGAACCCTTCTTTATAGTTGAGCTGACCACCGGCCCAGGTTTTGACATCGTCAGTTGCTTCAGTATTACGTGACATAATTACTCCGCCTGCACCCCAAAACTTTCACCACAGCCGCATTCATGCTGGGCCTTCGGATTGTGAAACTTAAAGATCTGATTCAGGCCTTCGCGCACGTAATCAACTTCCGTACCATCGATAAAAGGCATGGCCTGTAACGGCACCCACAATTTTGCGCCGTCAGTTTCGAACAGCAGATCATCTGCTTTCGGCTCGGTGACGGTATCCAGTACGTAAGCAAAACCTGCGCAGCCGGAGGTTTTCACCCCAAGCCGGATCCCCTGTACGCCCTGCTTGATGGCCAGTTCGCACACATGTGCAGCCGCCGCAGCCGTCATATTGATGCCGCGCCAGGCAAAATCGGCAGGATTGAAGGTTTCTGATTGCAATTCCATAGGTCCACCTTATGAGTTGAAGCCACCAGGGCATCCCTCTATGTTAGTGATAATGATTATCACTTCAACCCCTTATCAGCAGGGGCTTTCGCAGGGATCTCCCCGATCAAGGGCTTTTACTAAGCATAGACCCTATGGACAAGGTGAACAGGTGGTTCTGAATATACTTAATATATTGATAGATAAATATTTTATGGGGGAAGGGGGCGAAAAAATGACACAATGAAAAGATGTATCGAAAATACCGATTTATGCGATAAGGTTTTGCTAATGGAGTGTAGCGGCCTTTGCCCGTTAGTCACGGGGAAAGGCCGCCTGGAAGGCAGATTGTGTGTCCAAATATAACTAAGGAAAAACTATTGATAAGTAAAATCAACGTTCATCACGAGACTGTAATTAAAATTGTGTAATTGCCTGTTTTTGATATGTTCACTCCACTCACGGAGACAGGCAAATTATGGACGAAAAGAAACTTAAAGCTCTTGCGGCTGAACTGGCTAAAGGCATTAAAACCGAAGCCGATCTC
>NZ_DATBBJ010000067.1:0-6986 GCF_036271055.1 Scandinavium sp.
GGTTCCCCGTTGATGCGTGCTCCACCAACTTTGGGTATCATTTCAACTGAGCTAGGATGCCACTCCTCGCGCGAGTCAAGTATCAACAGCGGTGTGATCATTTGTTCCCCCATTCGAGACAGGATCTATTCCCCTGTGCTCGCACCATGTTTCGAATTCCCGAATGCTCATGCCATATCTTACTAGCACTTCATCAAGTGCGCTTAGAGTTACACCCCTCCTGGTACCCCAACTGCTAATCTTCCTTTTGTGGTAATCCTCTATTGGGTACTTGTTGAGGTAGATTACTTGTCTGCCCTTCTTGAAATGCTCTACTATACGATTTTCATCTAGAAAATCGTGTACTGCCTTTGAATTGTAGTTGAGTTCCTTCTTTCTGCCCATCTTGACCTTACTGCTTTTGAATGGCGACGTATACTGTCTCGCGCTTGCGCTTACCAGGCAGTCTGGAACTTGTCTCGTTGATGAGGCCTCGCTCAAGCAACTTCTTTGTGGCAACATCGATCTGCGCCTTGGTGTAGTTGCTCTGCAAGATGTCCCGGACAATCTCAGTACGTGTGAGACCTGAGGCATGTTCGACAAGCGCAAGGTAAATCCTGTCAGCAACCTTATCGCCAGTGGATTGACCAAACAAATGAACCAGTGTCTCCTCGTTGTAGTCGATGAGTGACATTGCTGCATCAAGGTGGTGAACGTCGATTCGCTTCTTGAAGTCGAGTGCCGCAAAGATCATGGCAATTCGCCTGGCATAGCTGCGCCGGCGTCCCATCGCTGTTTCGAGGTGTCCTGAATACTTGTCCTTTGACAGTTCCTCATACAGCTCTTCCCAATACTCAGCACCGTCACGAGTGAACCCAACTTCAAGTGGCTTCTTGCGCGTGTCAAACCGGTCAGCTAATACAGTGACGGCATCGATTATGTCTGTGGCGATAGGATCAAGCGCTTCCTCAGGAATCTTGTGACCAATGGGTTCAAGGTGAGTTCGCTTTGCCCATACCCATATGAAGCGGTTGCCAAAACCGTTCATCAACCAGTCGTAGGACATTTGTTCCTGCACAACTACCATGGGCGCGTGCATCACTACTGAGATGCGCGCATCCTTGACGTGTCTACTTTGGATGGTGAGCTTACTGGCGAATCCGCGGTCCCACAGATCGATCAGTGTTTCCATGGTAGTGTTACCCTGTCGCTGCAACACTTTGATCAACCGGCCTAGTTCAGGTTCGAAGATCATGAGGCGCTTATCCGCATGACCAGCGTTGTAGGTATGCGCAACCTTCTTGCCCTGAATAGTGGAGGTTTCACCAGTCATTGTCGCATCGGCAATTGCTTCGATGAGCCCTTCACCTGATGCTAGGCCACTGGTGATCTTATCAACCCATCCTTCATCGACCAACTCCATGAGTTCCTCACAACGCGACTCGCTTTGACCCTTAGCACCTTCGCTGGTCGGGCCAACGACGAGCGTGTAGAGTAACGGTGGGTGCCAAGTCTTGCCAACGCTGAAGCCCAAGTATGGGCTCATCATGTTGCCAATCATCGTCAGTGAAGTTGCCAGGATAGCCATATGGTGAGCTTCACTGTACTTATTCGTCAACTTGATGAACTCACCCAGTATGCCGTATGGTGCATCCTTCGCCTTGGGCTCGATTGCCCTTTTACCACTGTTGATGCGCAACTTCATATCCAGGAAGTGCATTGCTTCCTGAGGGTACTTTGCTACGCTCTGAGCAATGAGTGGTACATCGTACTCGGCGAACGTCTTACCAGTCTTATTGTCAATGTCGTGGTAACCTTCAATCAGGCCATGTTCACCTAGGCCATCGATGATGGCATGAATGTGCTGCTCAGTTGCACCGTGCCGACGAAACAAGCCAGCCAGCTGAGTGCACTTGTCGTTGCGCTCACCCAGCATAATCGTGTCGGCGAACTGAATGCCCTCGTCGCTGTGAATGCGATCACCGAGTACTGAGAAGATCCACTTGTAGGGCAACGGTGCTAGTTCAAGTGGTGATCCCTGCACTACCTTATAGGTGCTGTCCGTGATTGAAGGCGGTACAACTACCTGTCCTGACTTCTTTAGTTCAAGCCCAGGACCGATCTTCTGTGGTAGCATGCTTCGGTCCAAGTCAGCTGGTACACGATAGTAGAAGTGTGAGCCTCCACCACCAGAGCGGACAGTGTACGTCGAAGGAAGGTCACCATGTTCCTCCTGTAGTTCCTGTAGTGTCTTGTCACCTCCGTTACGTGGGTCAATGTCCATGACAGCCAAACCGCTGAGTTGAAGCGCAATGCCAATGTTGTAATCCTTACCACCCCATTGGTCACGAATCTCATCAGCCTTGGTTGTGGCCCTACGTTGCCAGTTTTTGAAAACAGGCTTCTTTTCACCTTCACGCAGGCAGACAACGAACATCCGGTTAGCGGCATAGGCGAGTGCCGCGTCCCGCAGGTTTGTTCCTGGTTCAAGGAACGAAAGTAGTGCTGTTTTCTCTTCAATCACTTGAGTCCTGACCAGTTATTAGCCTCGTGAATTTCTGCCTTGAAGGGCACCAGTGTGTCAAGTGGAACGTTCTCCTGCATCTCGTAAAGCATAATTTTCTTTACTCTTCTTGCTACCTTCTTTTTGCACTCAACCATTACCGAATCGTGAATGGTTAGGATTACACGAGCAACCACTTCACCGTACTGTTCATTCAGCAGAAGTAGTTGCTCGTGTATTCGAATGAGTGCTGACAGTGTTATGTCTGAGGCGGTTGATTGGATGGGGGTGTTGACGGATTGTCTCTTGACCAGTCCATTATCGTTCCTGGGAATAAATGGGAACCTTCGCTTTCTGCCAAAGGGTGTCTCAACGAAGTGGCGAACGTGGGCCACTCGATGCTGTTCGTCGATCCATGACTTGAATCCTTTGTACTGGTCAAAGAAGTTCCTAAAGTACTGCTTCGCTTCCTCAAGCGTCCAACGAGTACCACCATATTCTCGTTCAATGTAATCCATCTCGGGACCAAGTGCAAGTGACTCAGCTCCTCTGCCGTACATTGCACCGAACACAGTGTTCTTTGCCAACCACCGTTGGTATGGCGTAACTTCCTCTTTCGGTTTATGGTAAAGCGCGCCTGCCACGTCCTGGTGGAGGTCTCGGTCTTCGAGGTAGACCTGCAACCAGTCGGGGTCCTTAGACAGGTGAGCCGCAACTCTGAGTTCCAGCTGTGAATAATCAGCTTCCAGGAGGAGCCACTCTTCGCTAGTAGCAATAAAGCACGCCCGTATGTCAATCTCAATGTGGGACACCTCCGGCACGTTCTGCAAGTTAGGGTTACGGGAACTCAGTCGTCCTGTTTCAGTACCGTTCAGCAGCAAGTCAGAGCGTATTCGACCATCGCTCGATAGGCGTTTGCTCAGGCCATCGACGTAAGTACCGATGGTCTTCTTCGCCGTACGGTACGCCATCACGTCACCCATGAACGGGGAATACTGCGGGAACTTGTCACGTAGGATTCGCATGACTGGGGTAGATGTAGGACCCTCTTGCAACCTGCCGCGTCGTGGCGTCTTGGTTGGTGGCAACTTGAGGTGGTCATACATCAGTACTTTCATCTGCTTAGATGAATTGGGATTGAAATTCTCCCAACCCTCGAAACCAAAGTCATGCACGTGTTCTCGAATCTTCAACAGCATGCCTTCTTCGCGTTCACCCAGTTGAGCCTTGAGTCGTTGCAACTCATCGACATCTAGGCGAATGCCAACTGTCTCAACGTCTGCCAATGCGATAGTACCAGGTATGAGCAGCTTGTTGTAAACGTCGAGCAGACCTTCTGATTCTTCAGCGACTTCATCATAAAGGATGGGATAGGCCCGGTCAGTGTAGTAGACATCAGCTGCGCAGTACTTGTACATCTCTCTGCGCATCTTGGCACGAACCTTACGGTCAGTCTCCTTAGCGTATGCCTTCAACCACTTGCCCATCTCGATGTTATAGTCAGGCGCGTCGAAACGGTACCGGGCGATAGCATCGAGATTGTGCGCCTCTGCTCTACCGATTGGGCGCTCATCGAGGAGGTAGTTGAGCAGCATGGTATCTTCAACTGACCATGGCTCGTATGGCAGATCGTTTCCCTCAAGGCCACGCTTCATCCACTTGAGATCGAACTTCGCATTGTGAAATACTGTGGCCTGGTCGTGGGACAACTGTTTGCCAACTAACTTCCACGTGTTCCGATCATTCAGTATTTTCTCGGTAAGCACGAACGCTGTACCAAGGTACGGGTCATCCTCATCTACCCAGCTATAACCAAGTGCGAGCCAGTTGCTGTCGATGACTGACAAGCCTGTTGTCTCAAAGTCAGCTGAGACATGCTGTGCATCCTCAAGCATCCAAGCGAACAACTCACGTACTTCACTAATCGTCTTGGGAATGTGAACTTCGATTGCTGGATACCTGTCAGGGCCTTTGGTTGTGAAGAACTTACGGATGTCCCGGTCGAAGTCGCGGAACAACCCTGCGCTGCGCGATGACGTAGCATCAGCGAGTACAACAACCGGTGCATACGTCATGAGTACTTTCATTCCATAGGCGTGCTTCCATCGTCCATGCTGCTTAGAGGTTCGTGCAACCTTCGGTAGTGATAGCAATTGAGAGTAGCCGATTGGACCAAGGCAAAGTACTTTTCGAACTCCGACTGAACGTAACTCCTCGACCAGTCTTGGACGGCACTGTTCCATGGCGGGACGTATGATTGTTTCTCGCTTGACTGCGCCAGGACGACAATTGAGAGCTGACGTAATATAGACATCGTCCGTTCCAAGTCCGAGTGGCTTGAGTATTGCTTTGATAAGTCGGCCGGTGTCACCTTCACCGAGTCGTCCCTTATTTGCTTCAAGCTTGGTTGGATAGTCAATAACAATCGCATGTTCATACTTTCGACCGGTTGGGCGTTGACAGGCGGACTTCTCCTTGTTAGGGCATTGCGCACAGATGCTGCGGAAGTTAGTGAGTGGTGCTGTGATTGCCACTAGAACTTGAAGTATTCCTTGAGGAAGTCGATATTGCCGTGTGCAAGTATCAGTTGAGCCTCATTGAACTGTAAGTCTAAGTACTCAGGAGGTCGCTTCGGTAACATGGTACCGTTGTTAGTCATCACATGATTAGCAGCAGCGCACACAAACGGCAATGCTGTGTCGAGTGACCTGATGTATGGATGTTCGACAACTACCTTACGCGTACGGTTGAGCTCCTTGGGCAAGCCTAGGCAGTGCACTTGTAGGTGAAACTCACGTACAAGTTCACGCACTACTTCACGGAACAACATCAACCAGCCGCCATGCAACTTGTCCATGTTCTTCGATACGCCTAGCGTGATGTAGCCGCGTAGGTAAGGTACACCGTAGTTCCATGCGCTTACCATGTCCGCTGCATGGTCTGCATAGTCGTCGATCTGTTCGAACTCAGGATCAACTTGTGGCACAATCATGATGCGTGGCTTACCGGCGTGCATCCATGCTGCTTGTCCCACATGTGAATCCAACCAGGCGATTGCCTCAAGCGACTTGCCGTATGTCTCATGGCGATTCATGATGGTGTCAGGGGCAACGATCTCCTGACATTGCATGTAGTTGCTTATCGCCATAAGCATTGGCATTGACACCACTGATGAACCCTTTTCGAACGCTGAGTTGTCGAGGATCAGGTAATCGCCCAGCATTCTGCGTTGACGGTAGTACTCAATGTACTTCGGGTTACGGCAAAGGTGCGCCAGTAGCATGCACGAGCCACTGGTTGCGAAGTCATGCAGATGTGGAACTGGTGGTATCAGCGCTAGTTCGGTCATCGATCCTCATTATCTCTCGGTCAAGGTACCAGCGTGCCTTTTTGAGGTCATCGAGGAGTGGGGCACTGTCCTTCTTGCCTGCCCTGGCAATGTACTTGACACAATTGCCAAGGCAGAATCCAAGGTCCCATGCCTCGATGACTTTGATGGCCTCATAGGTGGCGTCCTTGCCACCATAGTAGGCCGGATGGTTGATGTGGGCGTCAGGTGCCGACAACAGTTTGAAACTCGTCCCAGCCGTTTGCGCGAGTGACACACGCAGGGCATTCTCCACATCCTGCTCCCCAATCGTGCCATTCCCGTGACCCACGGTAACAAGTGTGTGTTTCACGAACGACGAGATCGAGGTAACCCAGCTCATCTGCAATCTGGAAGGTCTCGGCCTTTGACTTGAGGGTAAGCGGGGTGATGATGGTAACTCTGATTTCGTCAAGTGCATTGATCAGCGCTTCCTCCATCGACGAGTAGAATTCAGGGCGACAATCAGGGTAACCTTCATAGTCAGCAAGGCACCCACCTGTCATCAGGTTGTAACAGTCGAACATGGCACCCCATGCGGCTGCCACAGCGAGGAACAACACGTTGCGACCGGGTATAACAGTTGATGGCAAGCCATGCGCTTCTGCGTACTTGTTACCTGAACCAGTTGCATCGGTGCTGATACCGATGTTCGCATTGGTCAATGCCCCACCCCCCAGATCGTTGAGCACTCCCAAGTGGAACACGCGACGCCGTTCTGAAACGCCTAGCAGGTTGCAAATGCGCTCCGCCTGGTCGAGCTCAACGACATGGGTTTGGTGGTAGAAAAAGCCGACAGGGTACACGTTCTCCTTGCCGAACTGGTCAATAGCCAGCAACAGGCAGGTGGTCGAGTCCTGCCCGCCGGAATGAAGAACAACGCACTTTTCCATTTTGCTATCTCCGCAGATGTTGAGGGTTGTTACTACTTGCCTGGTGTGCCGAGTGAGTACCACCCAGCGTTGCGCTTGCCCTTCTCTGCACCGGCCCATCCAGCGTTCTCAGCGGTTTGCCAAGTGTGGAATACTTCGCCATCCTTCGCCTCGACGAACACTTCAATGGCACCGTTCTTCTTGACTACTGCGTTCAACATGCTGAAATCAGTTCCTTTAGGTAGTGGTGTCGGCGGCACTCCCA
>NZ_DATBBJ010000068.1:0-2898 GCF_036271055.1 Scandinavium sp.
AAAGCTGCCAAACCAGACACGGGCTTGATCCGCACCTGTAATGACATCAGTGTTATTGGTGATAACGTCTTTGGTGATCTTCGATACACTCAACACGGTGGCGATATTAGCAACGGCTTTGATAAGTTTAACTTGCTCATAACCAAGCATTAATAGCTCCTAAAGTAGTGGTATCTTCGTTATAGGCAATGTTTTGTCTGCGGGGCACATGGCGCCATTTTCTGTCGTTTAAGACTGAGCGACCTTGGGGGCGCAGAGAGCGCAAGTCCCCCTGAAATTCAATCATCAACTATGACGATTTCACCAGCTACAATCTTGTCCGTCAGTTCTTGCTTGTTCTGGTACAGCCCTACCTCCGTCATTGTCATGCGCATCGGTTCGGCTTTGGGTACGAGCTCATGGATCTGAGCCTGCGTGTTTTCTGTTGCCCCCAACTCAGCCATCTGCTCGACAAATCCCTCAGGCAGAATACCATTGAAGAAATCAATCGCTGAATCGGCATTCACAAAGAAACTCATCATCAGCTCAGAATATGCTTCTGATGATTCGAACTCTTCCCGATTAGTTGCAGTTTTCACAAACCGCTTGCCGTCCAGAGACTTCTTGCCATACGACATCAGGACAAGATCTTTGAACTCCTTGAATATCTTCTTGGTGTCATTCGATTCAAGTGCCCTTTGCATGGCTTCTCCAATGCCACCCTCAGGGTAATTCATCTGGATTTCGATCAACTCCGCCTTGGACAGGTGGAAGAAGAAGTCCTCCGTGACTTTCTCTCCCGTGAAGTCTGTGTACGTGATTGTCTTCTTAAGCACCCTGCTCCTTTACCATAGTCTGTCGTACTCAGCAAACGGAGCACGCACAAAATCGATTGCAATACATGGACGATTGTCCGTAGACAGAACTGTGGACAACGTTACTTCGAACAGCTCATTGCCATTCCAACCAACTGTGTCAGAATATGGCGTAGGCGGCAATCCGATTTCATCGTAGAATGAACTCAGACTTGAGTACATGTGATTGATGATCTCGAAGTTGATCTTGTTCTCAGCCCTGCGAATCTCCTCGACGGAGCTTTGAAAATATCGCCCAGTTGTGATGTCGAAACAGAGAACCTCACCCGTACCGGCAATGATGACTTCTCGAGTATTCAGAGGCGTCTTGTTGACTCGATCCTGAGCAATCGAATCGTGAATATCCACTGCCTTCTTGTCTCCAAGCTTCTCTATAACTTTGTCCTTGTACTCTTGGAGCGCTCGTTCAGAGATTCCTGAAGCAACGGTGAGAGCTGCAATCTTCTTCGATGCCTCGTGATTCGCCATGACAATCGCCGCAATTGTCGTAACGGCCACGGAAGCTGGCGGGATATAGAGCGGCCAGATGAGTTTGACTTTGGCTTTCGTATTGAGTTCATATTCCAAGTCACCTGTTGAATCTTGTGCTTTACGTTCCTCTCGTTCAATGAGTTCTGCAGCTTTGAAAGTTGCACGAGTGGTAAATATGACAGTTGTAACGACGCCAGTAACGCCCATACCGGTGAGGATAGTTGACTGATTGTTACCTGCGATTTTTCCAACTTTGCTAATGAAACCGGTGATGGCCACGACGTCTCCTTCTTTCTAGATATGCCATTACATGGTCGTAAATATAATCACTGCTTAGCCAGATAACGAACCAGATAGCCAGTACGAGTCCGACCCAAAATATAATCACGCCTACCTCTTCCTCATCTCCCTCACGAAGATCCAGATCAGCCATAGGCCACCTGTGAAACACACCATCAGGCAATCGCCCATAAACTTCCAGAAGCCGTACTTCCTACGCTGCTGCACATACACATTCATAATTACTCCTTGAGATTAGACAGAAAAATAAATGAGGAGATCTTAGTCTACAGTGAATCGTAGCTAGCATCCCAATTGATGCGCCAAATCTCTCCTCCATTATAGGGCATGTTTATTCTGCGGTATTGGTTGCATTACTGTGATGGTTACATCTTGCCTTGCCAAGATAGCAATAGGTCGTACATTGACCATAGAGCCATCAGTAGGAACATTGACAGATCCTCTCTGGCTCAAGTTCCAAGCAAAGCCAGCTGCAAGTATGTAATAGGGCGCATACTGTAAGAAATGATCTTTGATCTTGAACAGATCAATCGTCTCTTCAACTGGCTCGCCTTCTGGTGCATCTTTGTCAGAGATCATCTTCACAAGGAATGAACGATTGCTGAATAGAGGCATTGATCTCCTTATAGGTGGACAGAAAATAAAAAGAGAGAGGTAGATGGATCTGCCGAAAATCACTACGGTCATCTACTCCTGGGGGAGGGGTGGTACTCCCGCCATTCGCATCTCAGGTCACGTCTTAGGTGATCTCTCTCACTATAATCTATGTAATTTCTGCGAGACTCTCTCCCATATCGTGCTTCTGAATACGGATGATAGCCTCGATCGTTCCGGCGTTTGACAGCAGAGTCTGGCGAAGTGACTCGAGCTCGTTTAAACTGTAAGTCCTACGCTTGCGCGTTAGCTGACGTGCTACGCCCTCAATGTTTCCACCAAGTTCGGCCAGCACTGCTTCAATATCTAGGTCTTGCATAATTCACCTCCTTACAAAAATAGAAAAAAGGAAAGCCCTTTTCAGGGCCGTCCTTTACGACTTCGATCCAGCAGTTTCCTTCTGGGGAACCGGCTGCTCCTCGACGACGACCGTCTCCACGACAACCGTCTGGGCGCGGCGATGATTCCGGACTGCCTTCCAAATGCGGTAGCCCGCATAGGTGGCGATCACGGAACCTGCAACGACGCAGATCGGGTTGATCTTGGACTCGGTGTCTTCGGTGGTCTCAGTGGTTTCATCAAACATGGAACTCTCCTTAGATTAGTAAGTCTTCATTAT
>NZ_DATBBJ010000069.1:0-3322 GCF_036271055.1 Scandinavium sp.
CCGCGGTACATCTTTTTGTTAACTTTTTGACTGTGGTCCTGCGGGCGAGCAGCGAAGGTTACGCCACCGGAACGCCAGATCGGGCTCTTGATAGAACCTGAACGCGCACGGCCGGTACCTTTCTGGCGCCACGGCTTTTTACCGGAACCAGTTACTTCGGCACGAGTCTTCTGAGCACGAGTACCTTGACGAGCACCAGCTGCATAAGCAACTACAACCTGGTGTACCAGCGCTTCGTTAAAATCACGACCGAAGGTAGTTTCGGAAACAGTCAGCGCGCTTTGCGCGTCTTTCAATACTAATTCCATTGCTATCTCCTCACGCCTTCACAGCTGGTTTAACAATAAGGTCGCTACCGGTTGCACCCGGAACTGCACCCTTAACCAGCAGCAGGTTGCGCTCAGCGTCAACGCGTACTACATCCAGGCTCTGAACAGTTACACGTTCGTTACCCAGTTGGCCTGCCATTTTCTTGCCTTTGAACACTTTGCCCGGAGTCTGGTTCTGACCGATAGAACCCGGAACACGGTGAGACAAGGAGTTACCGTGGGTAGCATCCTGAGTACGGAAGTTCCAGCGCTTAACAGTGCTAGCAAAACCTTTACCCTTGGAAGTACCGGTAACGTCTACTTTTTTAACTTCAGCAAACAGCTCAACGCTAATGTCTTGACCTACAGTGAACTCTTCGCCTTCTGCAAGACGGAATTCCCAAAGACCACGGCCAGCTTCAACGCCAGCTTTAGCAAAGTGACCAGCTTCCGGCTTGGTTACACGGTTAGCTTTTTTAGCACCAGTGGTCACCTGAACAGCACGGTAGCCGTCGTTAGCCAGGTCTTTAACCTGAGTAACACGGTTTGCTTCTACTTCGATAACGGTTACTGGGATAGAGACGCCATCTTCAGTGAAGATACGGGTCATACCCACTTTTTTACCGACTAAACCAATCATTGTTTCAACCTCTCAATCGTCAATGACCTGATTAACCCAGGCTGATCTGCACGTCTACACCGGCAGCCAGATCCAGACGCATCAGAGCATCAACGGTTTTCTCAGTTGGCTCAACGATGTCAACCAGACGCTTGTGAGTGCGAATTTCGTACTGATCACGCGCGTCTTTGTTGACGTGCGGGGAGATCAGAACGGTAAAACGCTCTTTGCGGGTCGGCAGCGGGATCGGACCACGTACTTGCGCACCAGTGCGCTTAGCAGTCTCGACGATTTCCGCAGTTGATTGATCGATCAGACGATGATCAAACGCTTTCAGGCGGATACGGATTCTTTGGTTCTGCATGAGACCAGAGCTCCAATTATTTTATAAACGAAATGGCCACTACTCACATCCATTACGATTGATGGAGGAGCGTAACCGTTCTTGCGTAGTTCCCCAATTGGGAACATTGTCGACAACAAACTGCATTGTCGGAGTTCATATCGAACCCGCCGTCAATTTTGACAAGCCCGCGCATTATACGTAAATCTGGCAGTGACGCAAGCAGTGTTTATAAATCCGCCGCTTCATCTCGCGAGCAAGACCGCAATCCCTAATGCAAACCTGCATACGGATGCGATTCACTGGAACCCTCCTCGAGTATCTTTTCGTACTCACTTGCCTCGTTTTTGCGTTCTATCAACACTCACCACATCTTGCGAACCATAGGCACATGCACATGCAGGCCATAACACTTTGCTTCATTTTCCTCTATTGCTTGTTAACGTTGCTACTTGCCTGGCAAGACGCAACGACGGGTCTTTTGCCTGATAGACTCACCTGTCCTCTGCTCTGGAGTGGTTTGCTCTTTCATTTAGTTATTCAGCCTGAAAGACTCGCGACTTCCGTTCTCGGGGCAATGACAGGCTATTGTTCACTGGCGGCACTTTACTGGTTGTATCGGGGGATTCGTCATCAGGAAGGACTGGGGTACGGCGATGTGAAATTCTTTGCAGCACTCGGGGCATGGCTGGAGTGGCAAAAATTGCCCATGCTTATAACGCTTGCCACCGGACTGGCCCTGTTGTTTGTTTGCCTAGTGACACTTGCTCAACGCTCCGGGCGGGCATTAAAAAACCCGCTGCGATTTGGCCCATTTCTGAGCGCAGCGGGTTTGATCTCTGGCTGGCAGAGCTGGATTAATCTTCTACTTTGATCTGTGATTGCAGGTAATTTTGAATACCCAACTTACCTATCAGATCCAGTTCAGTCTCAAGCCAGTCAATGTGCCCTTCCTCATCGGCGAGGATCTCAATCATCATATCGCGACTGACATAGTCATGGACGGTATCCGCGTACGCGATCGCTTCACGCAGATCTTTTGCGCCTTCGAGTTCTAGCCTTAAGTCGGACTGGAGCATTTCTTCGACATCTTCACCGATGCCAAGCTTGCCGAGATCTTGCAGATTTGGGATGCCTTCAAGAAACAAAATACGCTCGATATATTTATCCGCATGTTTCATCTCATCGATGGATTCATGATATTCAACATCGTTGAGGCGAGTCAGGCCCCAGTTCTTGAACATTCTCGCATGGAGAAAGTATTGATTGATTGCGACAAGCTCATTTCCCAATAATTTATTGAGATGACTTATGATTTTAACATCACCTTTCATTATGTAGTCCCTCCGCTTCCACTCATAGAAGCGTAGAACGGGCTACGGGGATGTCAAAAAAAGAACGGGGAAGTTCAGGCTGTCTCTTTAAATTCCGGCATCTGAGTTAATTCGTCTTGCATGATCTCGCGCGCAGCACGGATGCACTTACCGCACTGATTTCCCACGGGAATAAACTTACGGAGTTGTTGAAATGATTGCGGATGGAACTGACGAACCGCCTGCCGAATTTTTTTATCACTTACACCATTACACAAACAAACGTACATGATCGCTCCCGTTCAATTTATGCTCAAAGTGTAAATGAGAATAGTTATGATTACAATAGCACAATTATAGAACCGATGCGGGAGACAGGAGAGAAAATGCAAACAACTGTGACAAGACCTGAATAGCAAATAGCAAAAAGGGCGCCGAAGCGCCCTTTTTTATTCAAAACTAATTAACGAGTAATTAGCTCAGAACTTTAGCAACAACGCCCGCACCTACAGTACGGCCGCCTTCACGGATTGCGAAACGCAAGCCGTCATCCATCGCAATTGGGTGGATCAGGGTCACAACCATCTGAATGTTGTCACCTGGCATTACCATCTCTACGCCTTCTGGCAGTTCGATGGTACCGGTCACGTCAGTTGTACGGAAGTAGAACTGTGGACGGTAGCCTTTGAAGAACGGAGTATGACGGCCGCCTTCATCTTTGGACAGGATGTACACTTCA
>NZ_DATBBJ010000070.1:0-246857 GCF_036271055.1 Scandinavium sp.
CGTCGCTGAGGTCGTACTGATTGGTTTCATCCAGCGCCAGGCCAACGAACAGTTGCCCGTCCGCGATAACCGGTTTTGGGCTGGTGAACTCATAGCCTTCGGTCGGCCAGTAACCAATAAACTGTGCGCCACGTAAAGCCAGTTTGTCGTGCAGCATGCCCAGCGCGTCGAGGAACCATTCGCCGTAGCCAAGCTGGTCGCCCATGCCGTAAAGCGCGACGGGTTTGCCCGCCAGATTCAGGTTATCCAACTGATCCCAGACGGCTTCCCAGTCTTCCTGCAGCTCGCCAAAATCCCAGGTTGGGATACCGAGGATCAGCACATCGTACTGTTCCATCATCGACGGAGCATCATCTTTCAGATTGTGCAGCGTCACCAGCTCCGGGCCGATGATGTCACGAATTTTTTCGGCAGCCATTTCCGTGTAGCAGGTGCTGGAGCCATAAAAAAGGCCAATGTTCATAGCGATAACAACTCATGTAATAACGTGCAGGCTGGCAAGTGTATCAGATTCGATTGTGCATCATGCATAATGGACACAATTCACCAAAAGCGAGGCTCTAGTGGAACAGGATCTGGCACGTATCGAACAGTTTCTCGATGCGCTTTGGCTTGAGAAAAACCTGGCGGAGAATACGCTCAGCGCGTATCGCAGGGATTTGAAAATGGTTGTGGAGTGGTTAGACAGGCATGATTTAACCTTGCTAACCGTGCAGACTGGCGACCTTCAATCGCTGTTTGCCGAACGCCTGGAGGGCGGCTACAAAGCCACCAGTTCAGCACGTATGCTGAGCGCCATCCGCCGTTTGTTCCAGTATCTTTATCGGGAGAAATCCCGCCAGGATGACCCAAGCGCGATGCTTTCATCTCCTAAATTGCCGCAGCGGCTGCCGAAGGATCTCAGCGAGGCGCAGGTAGACAGGCTGCTGCAGGCACCCTGCCTGGATCAGCCAATTGAGCTGCGCGATAAAGCCATGCTGGAATTGTTGTATGCTACCGGGCTACGCGTGTCAGAGCTGGTTGGCCTGTCGATGAGCGATATCAGCCTGCGGCAGGGCGTGGTGCGGGTCATAGGTAAAGGCAACAAAGAGCGCCTGGTGCCGCTGGGTGAAGAGGCAGTTTACTGGCTCGAGAATTACCTGGAGCACGGGCGTCCGTGGCTGCTAAACGGCCAGTCGATTGACGTTTTATTTCCCAGCCAGCGGGCGCAGCAGATGACCAGACAAACGTTCTGGCACCGCATCAAGCACTATGCGCAGATTGCGGGTATTGATAGCGCGAAGCTCTCACCGCACGTTCTGCGCCATGCTTTTGCCACGCACCTGCTGAACCACGGCGCGGATTTGCGTGTCGTACAGATGCTGTTAGGGCACAGCGATTTGTCGACAACCCAGATTTACACTCATGTAGCGACGGAACGTCTGCGTCAGCTGCATCAACAGCACCACCCACGGGCGTGAGTGCCAGAAGATAAAGGAATCATGATGAAAAAAGGTATTTTGCTGCTCTCTCTGTTGGCAGCGTCCGTCTCCGGTTTTGCTCACGCTGACGATGCGGCGATCAAACAGTCCCTGGCGAAGCTTGGCGTGCAGAACGCGGATATTCAGTCTGCTCCTGTGGCCGGTATGAAAACCGTGCTGACCGACAGCGGCGTGCTGTACGTGACGGAAGACGGCAAACATATTATTCAGGGGCCGCTTTATGACGTCAGCGGTGCGCAGCCGGTTAACGTCACCAACCAGCTGCTGGTCGGCAAGCTGAACGCGCTTGAGAAAGAGATGATCGTCTATAAAGCGCCGCAGGAAAAACACGTTATTACCGTCTTCACCGACATCACCTGCGGCTACTGCCATAAGCTGCATGAAGAGATTAAAGATTACAACGCGCTGGGTATCACCGTGCGTTATCTTGCCTTCCCGCGCCAGGGGCTGCAAAGCCAGGCCGAAAGCGATATGAAGTCAATCTGGTGCGCCAAAGATCGTAATAAAGCCTTCGACGCCGCGATGAAAGGCGACGCGGTGGCTTCCGCAACCTGCGCTACCGATATCGCGAACCATTACAACCTGGGCGTGCAGTTCGGCGTGCAGGGGACCCCGGCTATCGTCCTGAGCAACGGCACGGTGATCCCTGGCTATCAGGGGCCGAAAGAAATGAAGCAAATGCTGGATGCGCACCAGCAGTTGAGCAAAGTAAGCGGTCAATAACGGGTGAAAAAGCAAACGCAACTTCGCCGCCGGGTCGTGGATGATTCGGTGGTGCTGCCGGCGGGCCTGCCGCCGCTGCTAAAACGTCTCTACGCCAGTCGCGGAGTGCGCGGTGAACAGGATCTGGAGCGCAGCGTGAAGGGGATGCTTCCCTGGCAGCAGCTGAACGGCATGGATAGGGCCGTTGACATTCTGCATAACGCCTTTCGTGAAGGGCTGCGCATTATTATCGTCGGTGATTTTGATGCCGACGGCGCAACCAGCACGGCGCTAAGCGTGCTTGCCCTGCGCAGCCTGGGCGGCACAAACGTCAGTTATCTGGTACCGAACCGCTTTGAAGATGGCTACGGTTTAAGCCCCGAGGTCGTCGATCAGGCCCATGCTCGTGGCGCACAGCTGATTTTGACCGTCGATAACGGCATTTCTTCGCTCAGCGGAGTTGAACGCGCGCACGAACTTGGCATTCCGGTCGTTATTACCGACCATCACCTGCCGGGGCCTGAGCTGCCTGCGGCGGAAGCAATCATCAACCCCAATCTGGTGGACTGCGAATTTCCATCTAAATCTCTCGCGGGCGTTGGCGTAGCATTTTACCTAATGCTGGCCCTGCGCGCGCACCTGCGCGGCTGCGGCTGGTTTGAACAGCAGGGGCTGGCTATGCCAAATCTGGCCGAGCTGCTCGACCTCGTCGCGCTTGGCACGGTGGCCGACGTGGTGCCGCTGGATACCAACAACCGCATTCTGACCTGGCAAGGCCTGAGCCGCATTCGTGCCGGTAAATGTCGGCCGGGCATTCGTGCGCTGCTTGAGGTCGCTAACCGTGAACCGCACAAGCTTGCGGCCAGCGATCTGGGCTTCGCTCTCGGGCCAAGGTTAAACGCGGCGGGTCGCCTGGACGACATGTCCGTCGGCGTGGCTCTTCTGCTCAGCGAAAATATTGGCGAGGCGCGCATGCTGGCTAATGAGCTCGATGCGCTAAACCAGACGCGCAAAGAGATTGAGCAGGGCATGCAGGCGGAAGCCCTGACGCTGTGCGAAAAGCTTGAGCACGGCAACGAAACGCTGCCTTATGGGCTCGCCATGTATCACCCGGAGTGGCATCAGGGGGTGGTCGGCATTCTGGCTTCGCGTATTAAAGAGCGTTTTAACCGGCCGGTGATTGCTTTCGCTCCGGCGGGGGACGGCACGCTTAAAGGCTCCGGGCGCTCGATTCAGGGGCTGCATATGCGCGATGCGCTTGAACGACTGGATACCCTGAACCCTGGGCTCATGCTCAAGTTCGGCGGCCATGCGATGGCGGCAGGTTTGTCGCTGGAAGAGGCGCGCTTCGATGAGTTTCGCCAGCGTTTTGGTGAGCTGGTCGGCGAGTGGCTTGATCCGGCGCTGTTGCAGGGTGAAATCTGGTCGGACGGCGTACTTTCGGCGCAGGAAATGACGCTGGAAATCGCCGAGATGCTCCGTGATGCCGGGCCCTGGGGACAAATGTTCCCGGAGCCGTTGTTCGACGGCAGGTTCAGGCTGCTGCAACAGCGTCTGGTGGGCGAAAGGCATCTGAAGGTGATGGTTGAGCCGCTAGGCGGTGGCCCGCTGCTGGACGGGATCGCTTTCAACGTCGATACCACCCGCTGGCCGGATAACGGCGTGCGCGAAGTCGAACTGGCGTTCAAGCTGGATGTGAATGAGTTTCGCGGTAATCGAAGCGTGCAGCTGCTTATCGATCACATCTGGCCAATCTAGCCCGCCGGTCTGAAGTTACCGCGGAATATCGGCTTCCGCAGCTCGTCGGAATGCGAGCAACCAGTGCTATAAAATGGGGCATAATTCCGGTAAACTTTCCGGTTTATGACCGCATTTTCGTCTTAGTCCCCAACATAAGATATGACACATGTTTGAAATTAACCCGGTAAAAAACCGCATCCAGGACCTCACAGAGCGCAGCGACGTTCTTAGGGGGTATCTTTGACTACGATGCCAAGAAAGAACGCCTCGAAGAGGTAAACGCCGAGCTGGAACAGCCTGACGTGTGGAATGAACCTGAGCGCGCACAGGCGTTGGGTAAAGAGCGTTCCGCGCTGGAAGCGATCGTCGACACTTTAGATCAGATGACGCAGGGGCTGGAAGACGTGTCCGGCCTGCTGGAACTGGCGATTGAAGCCGACGACGAAGAAACCTTCAACGAAGCCGTTGTTGAGTTAGACCAGCTCGATGCCAAACTGGCCCAGCTTGAATTCCGCCGCATGTTCTCCGGCGAGTACGACAGCGCCGACTGCTATATCGACATCCAGGCAGGCTCCGGCGGTACTGAAGCGCAGGACTGGGCAAGCATGCTGATGCGTATGTATCTGCGCTGGGCTGAATCCCGCGGGTTTAAAACCGAAATTATTGAAGAGTCTGAGGGCGAAGTCGCGGGCATCAAATCCGTCACTATCCGCATTCAGGGCGAATACGCCTTTGGCTGGCTGCGCACCGAAACCGGCGTACACCGCCTGGTTCGTAAGAGTCCGTTTGACTCCGGTGGCCGTCGCCACACTTCCTTTAGCTCCGCCTTCGTCTATCCGGAAGTGGATGACGACATTGATATCGACATCAACCCGGCGGATCTGCGCATCGACGTGTATCGTGCGTCAGGCGCAGGTGGTCAGCACGTTAACCGTACGGAATCTGCGGTGCGTATTACCCACATTCCAACCAACACCGTGACCCAGTGCCAGAACGACCGTTCGCAGCATAAGAACAAAGATCAGGCCATGAAGCAGATGAAAGCGAAGCTGTATGAGCTTGAAATGCAGAAGAAAAATGCTGAGAAGCAGGCGGCGGAAGAAAATAAATCAGATATTGGCTGGGGCAGTCAGATTCGTTCATACGTACTGGACGATTCCCGTATCAAAGATTTGCGTACCGGGGTTGAAACCCGTAACACGCAAGCGGTACTGGACGGCAGCCTTGATCAATTTATCGAAGCAAGTTTGAAAGCAGGGTTATGAGGAACCAACATGTCTGAACAACAAGCACCGCGCGCTGAAGAAGTCGTCGACCTGAATAACGAATTGAAATCCCGTCGTGAGAAGCTGGCCGCGCTGCGTGAGCAGGGCATCGCTTTCCCGAATGATTTCCGTCGTGACCATACCTCCGACCAGCTGCATGCCGAATTTGACGGCAAAGAAAATGAAGAACTGGAAGCGCTGAACGTCGAAGTCACCGTTGCTGGCCGTATGATGACCCGCCGTATTATGGGTAAAGCCTCCTTCGTGACCCTTCAGGACGTGGGCGGCCGTATTCAGCTGTACGTTTCCCGCGACGATCTGGCCGAAGGCATCTACAACGAACAGTTCAAAAAATGGGATCTGGGCGATATCCTTGGCGCGAAAGGTAAGCTGTTCAAAACCAAAACCGGTGAGCTTTCTATCCACTGCACAGAATTGCGTTTGCTGACCAAAGCCCTGCGCCCGTTGCCAGACAAATTCCACGGTTTGCAGGATCAGGAAGCGCGTTACCGTCAGCGTTATCTGGATCTCATCTCTAACGATGATTCCCGCAACACCTTTAAAATTCGCTCCCAAATTATGGCTGGCATCCGTCAGTTCATGGTTGGCCGTGACTTTATGGAAGTGGAAACCCCGATGATGCAGGTGATCCCGGGTGGCGCGTCTGCGCGTCCCTTCATCACCCATCACAATGCCCTGGACCTCGACATGTACCTGCGCATCGCGCCGGAACTGTATTTGAAGCGTCTGGTGGTGGGTGGTTTCGATCGCGTGTTCGAAATCAACCGTAACTTCCGTAACGAAGGCATCTCCGTACGCCATAACCCAGAGTTCACCATGATGGAACTCTATATGGCTTATGCGGACTACAAAGACCTGATCGAGCTGACGGAGTCCCTGTTCCGTACACTGGCACAAGACATTCTCGGCAAAACCGAAGTGCCTTACGGCGAGCAGACGTTCGACTTTGGTAAGCCATTCGCTAAGCTGACCATGCGTGAAGCGATCAAAAAATATCGTCCAGAAACCAATATGGCCGATCTGGATAACTTCGATGCAGCGAAAGCTATTGCGGCTGAAATTGGCATCAAAGTCGAGAAGAGCTGGGGTCTGGGTCGTACCGTAACCGAGATCTTTGAAGAAGTGGCAGAAGCGCACCTGATTCAGCCGACCTTCATCACTGAATATCCGGCAGAAGTGTCTCCGCTGGCGCGTCGTAACGACGAAAACCCGGAGATAACCGATCGCTTTGAATTCTTCATTGGTGGCCGTGAAATCGGCAACGGCTTTAGCGAGCTGAACGATGCAGAAGATCAGGCGCAGCGCTTCCAGGATCAGGTTGATGCGAAAGCAGCAGGTGATGATGAAGCGATGTTCTTCGACGAAGACTACGTGACCGCACTGGAGCACGGTTTGCCGCCGACAGCGGGTTTGGGTATCGGTATCGACCGTATGGTTATGCTGTTTACTAACAGCCACACCATCCGCGACGTTATCCTCTTCCCGGCAATGCGTCCGACCAAATAAGTCGACACTGACCGGAGACTTATGTCTTCGGTATAAAAAGCCCGATTGCTGTTGCCATCGGGCTTTTTTTCGTCTGAATTATTCGGCTTTAGCAAATCGCTGGAGTTTTTTCCAGGCCGGAATGTGGTTTAACTGCAACACCAGCCAAGGGCTAAACAGGAACGGTGCAGACTCTACCGCCTGGCGTAAATTGCCGAGGCTCAGCCATTTGGCTTCCATCACTTCTTCCCGGTTAAGCGTCAGTTCATTCGTCACCCGGGCTGCAAAAACAGGGCAGATCTCGTTTTCTACGATGCCGGAGTTGTCGGATTCCCGGTAGTCGAATTCTGGGTAAACGGGGGTGATGTCTTGTAAGTCAGCGCCAACTTCATAGCGACAGCGGCGAATAATCGCCTGTTCAGTCGTTTCGTTCAGTTGTGGATGACCACAGACGGAGTTAGTCCAGACGCCCGGCCACGCTTTTTTGCACAACGCCCGACGAGTCAACAGCATTTCACCGTGTGAGTTGAATAACCAGCAGGAGAACGCCAAATGCAGCGGTGTGGAGGTTGAATGGGCGGCATACTTCTCTTGCGTCCCGAGGATTTCTCCCTGCTCATTAACCAGAATGACGTGTTCTTGCTTGCTCATAACCTCTCCGGATGTACCTTCCCAGTTCACGGGGCGTTTCATTATACGCCAAAGTGCGTGAACGAATTAAGCTCGCAGCGGTATCTCAACTGAGATGTTTCTTGCTAAAACCAATCGATTTAAACGCGTGCTAAACATTGGCATACGGGCTATGACTGGTATGATGTGTCATCTGATTGACCGATACCGAGGACTCGTTTTGAGAGCAGGACGCCTGATGAAAAACCCTTTACGCCTTTTACTGTGCCTGTTTATTGGGCTGATGTTGGCTGGCTGTTCCGGTAATAAATCAGGATCCGAGGGAAGCTATAGCGGATCGGTGTACACGGTTAAACGGGGTGACACGTTGTCCCGAATCTCTCGCATGACAGGCACCAGCGTGCGAGATCTTGCCCGGATGAACGGTATTTCTCCGCCGTATACCATCGAAATAGGGCAGCGGCTGAAAGTGCAGGGCAGTTCGAAGAAATCCTCAGGCAGTACGAAAACGGCAAAAGTGACGCCATCGTCTGCTGTGCCTCAATCCTCATGGCCACCGGTCGGGCAACGCTGCTGGCGTTGGCCGACGAGCGGTAAAGTTGTGCTGCGCTATTCAACGGCTGATGGCGGTAATAAAGGGATTGATATCGCAGGCTCTCGCGGCCAGCCAGTCTATGCTTCTGGCGCGGGAAAAGTGGTGTACGTCGGTAATCAGCTGCGCGGCTACGGTAATCTGATCATGATTAAGCACAATGAGGATTACATCACCGCTTATGCGCACAACGACAAGATGATGGTGAATAACGGACAGTCGGTGAAAATCGGCCAGCAGATCGCAACGATGGGCAGCAGTGATGCCGATTCGGTGAAGCTGCATTTCCAGATCCGCTACCGCGCTACCGCCATCGATCCACTACGCTATTTGCCACCGCAGGGTAGCAAGCCGAAGTGCTAAGCGGTTATTTTATCGCCATTTAATCTCAGTAAGGGTTGCCAGTGAAGGCGTTAAGCCTATAATGCCTTCACCCCTTTCGCGGGCATGCCTTTTGCGGGCGTAGTTCAATGGTAGAACGAGAGCTTCCCAAGCTCTATACGAGGGTTCGATTCCCTTCGCCCGCTCCAGAATCTCTCCCATTGTTGCAAAACACCGCCAATAGTTCGCTTTAATGTGTTTAGCTATCAACAACTTACTTGTCATATGTTGTTTTTCAACGTTCTACCATTGAACGACGAAGTACCAATGGGGGGGTACACTGTTAGTTGTCACGGATAGTTACATGGAAATGAGAGTATAACTATTCGGCGGCGGCAGTTCCAACCCTCACACCGCGATAGCACAACGTGAAGGCAAAGCCTGATCCAGGCATTGATTCTCATAACCTTACAGTGAAGCGCATTTTTGCCGATGCTCCCACATGCCACACGTCGTGATGACGTTGCAGGGAATAAACAGGTTTATGGTGGTGTTCGTACCTGCACACGAAATGCAGGCTCTGCCAGCGTCTCAGCCACGCTCCCGAAAGGGTACACGGCGATCCTGATAAACTTCACTGTCTGACATATCCCCGATGAAGTCGCTACGCTCCGCACGTTGTCTTACCACCAACGGGCTTATTGGCTGCTATTGTCTGAAATCATGGAAGGAGAAAAGGCTGGAGGATTCCAGCCTTTGGCGGTCATCTCACTTTCTTGAAAATGATGAGGATTAGCACGGTAGAAATAATATATCCGAAAAGAGAAACATCAATCAGTCTGCCATAATACTGATCAAATTCGGTAACCACGGCATTACAGGCTTCAACGGTGATAGCCTTATCGTTGAGTATGTCAGTGTATTTTCGCGTTATCCCATAATCCAATACGCTAACTAACACGGATGCCAAGTATATGAGTGAGGTTGTGATTATGCCCCCCCATCGGAGAATCGTTTTAGTACTACTCGTCAATGTCATATGAACCACCTAAAACACCGCCAATTGTACCGCCAGAATAACCAGAAGATGAGCCAACCGTTGACGCACTATTTGCAAGCTCTCCTTCTATTTTTTCTGTACGGCCTTCGGTATTTGGCTTGAAATTTTCGGTATTCGGATACTGTTCCTTGAAGTTGTTAGTTACTTCCATAACGTTCATTGAAGACAGATCACCGCTCTTTTCCATCAAATAGCGTTGTAAGGATACCGGAATAGTGAAATCTTCTTCACCGTCGATAGGAAGCTGTGTTGTTGTCGATTTGTAGCTGGTATCGAAGATTTTAGTTCCTGCCTCTTGGATTGCTTGCACCGTATGCGTGGTGCAGTTGCTACCAGTGAGATCATAAACATCAATCACTTTTCCGCGCCGCTTGGTGCGATCACCCATTTTCTCTGTGAAAATAGGTGTATTGCCAGAGTTCCATAAAGTTTCAAAAATATGGCGAGTTTCTACTGGTGTAACATCATCTATCTGGAATACTTTCGCCTGAACTTTGTAGAGTTCTTGACGGTAGTAAAGACGTGCATCATCGCCAGTAAGGAAGTTAAGAATTCCATCGCCTGTTAATGTGGCTGGACCTTTTCGACCAAAGCGCCCGTATGTATAAACGTAGATTGAATTGTTCTGGTGTACAGATACGAAAGCATGCCCTGCGCCCGTTGTTTCAGTCCAGATATAAACACCGTTCAATAACGGATTATCTTCTGGCTTGCAGGTGGCAGCAAAGCTATCAGTTTTAGGATCTGCAATCGGGCCGGGGAGAACGGGAAAATCAACGATGTGAGATTGGGTTGTGTCGGCTTTCGCTGGACCAGTGGAAAATTCGTAAGTGTCATTGATGGAAGGAATGAAACGTGATTTGCAAGGGCACGAGCTACGGCTGTGCAGTGTTCCGGCAATCCTTTTGCCATGTATATCATCGGTATCAAGACCGCCACAGATACGGTAACGGCCTGGATGTTTACCACAGGTTACTTGATGGCCTTCACATGCCATATCTTTATCGAAAAATTGATGATCGGGGAATCCTTCAAGAATCCTACCACTGCAAGCTGTCTTGTCACCTCTAAATAAAAAATGACCAATAGCCATTCATCCTTATGTTGCTTATAAGTCCACAAGGAAAGTGTACGTAATCAAAGTTGGTGAGTAAACGATCAGATGTAACAAAATCATTGATGTAAGTGTGGTTAAAGCTAGGATTAACTCACGCTTAATAAACTAAAAAATAACCTGCATATTTGTCGTAAGGCCCAGTTGCATTGTATATTTTTAGCCAATCGAAAATGAATTGTTGGTTAAAAGTTTATCCTATGAATAAAAATTGGGTCTTCGGTGGGCTGCTCTGTATTTCTGTGTCCGTATCTGCCTACAACGGCAATGATCTATACAAGTGAATGGGCCGTTTTACAGGGATACTTACAATGGAACGGGTTGCGATCTGGTATGCCATCTTTCCGCTTATATAAGTACGCCTGGTCCTTGATTGGCACGATAATGATCCTCTATTATCACGTAATTAGTTGCCTGCGCCGATAGAAATATTGTTATCTATCAGCCTCTTGAAGAGGTGTGGTGGGTTTTTTATTCGATTCCCTTCGCCCGCTCCAAATGTTCAACGCGGCCCCTTCATAATATTTACTACCCCTAACGAATAACCATCTGATAAGCAGCCACAACGACCAAAACATTCGCCACCACGCTGGTATAAAAATAAGTCCTGAACGGCTGTTTTTGTTTTTTGTGGTGAAATAGTTGCTGACCGAGAATTGCGGCAGGCCATCCACCGACGACACCAAATAGAAGTAGGGTGGTTTCCGGGATCCTGCGCCAGGATTTGCAGGCGGCCAGTTTGTCCACGCCATAAATGAGCAGCGTCAGCAGATTAGCGGATATAAACCATGTTGCTAACGGATGAGGCAGATAAACACTGCCTGCGGCTGCCAGAATGAGAAGTAAATAACAGAGACGATTGAGATACATGCTTTGGCTACAGTTTGACGAAAGAGGGTATTTTGCCCTCTTTTTATCGTCCTTTCAAAATCCTGTATTTCAGCCTGTCGTCAGATGTGATTCAACCACCATGTCGCCTTCAACCGTCATGTTCTGCGCCAGTATTCCTCGAGTAGGAGAGGTGGCAATCACGCTGCGATGAATGTTATCGAACTGCGCGATACTGCCGTCGCCACTGACGCGAATCAGATATCGGACGGAATCCGGCATTTCGTTTTCCACAAAAGGGAGGGATTCATACGGGGTAAGCCGAAAGTTGCCAGTGGTCTGAATTTCCAGACGCGAGAGCGCGATCCCTTCGCGTTGAGCAACCCCTGCAAACACCGCTGTCATGCAGGCATTGAAGGCGGCGAGCAGCAGTTCTTGTGGGGAAGGGGCGCTGTTTTTTCCGCCCAGAGCTTGGGGTTCATCTGCATAAATAACGTGTTGTACCGACGACTGTGGTTGCCCGTCGACACGGTTTTCACGGCAGTTTGACTCACTCGCCATACCGCCGCGCCACCTCGTCACAATCTCATAGCCTGCAACGTCGTTTTTCATTGTGGCCTCCTGAGCCGCACGCGCCTTGCGACACGTGCGTTATCTTCATCAGGCGTTACGGCCGGCCATCACACCACCGTCGATATCCCAGATAGCGCCAGTCACCCAGCCTGCTTTATCTGACAGCAGGAACGCCACGGTTTCGGCGATATCTGCCGGAGTACCCACGCGGCCAATCGGGTGGAAGCTGTCGAAGCTGGTCATCACGTCTTTTACGTCCTCTTTGGCAATGAAACCTTCGTAAATTGGGGTGTGAACCACCGCCGGAGAAACGGCATTCACACGAATGCCATTTCCACCAAGCTCGATTGCCAGGTTTTTGGTCAACGCATGCAGACCTGCTTTTGCCATCGAGTAAGCAGAAGACGGCGTTGCGCCGATTGCCTGCTGCGCCCACATCGAACCGATGTTAACAATAGAGCCTTTGATACCCGCCGCGACCATATTGCGCACTATATCTCGGGTAATAAAGAAGGTCGCACGGTTGATGCTCATATACATGTCGTAGTCGGCCATTTCGTGCTCGGTAAACGGTTTCGGGAAGAACACCCCGGCGGCGTTCACCAGCAGGCTGATGTCTTTGTGTTCCGCATTGAGGACATCCACGACATGTTGCATGCCTTCTTCGGTCATCAGGTTAGCGACGATAATCGACACCTGCCCGTCAGCGGCGAGCGTCTGACGAGCCTGCTCGGCTTTATACTGACGATTACCGACCAGCACCACGCTGCCGCCATTTTTTATTACCAGTTTCGCGGTTTCAAAACCCATACCGCTGGTGCCGCCAACCACTAATAATTTTTTACCGCTGAATGTTGCGCTCATCGTAAACCTCTTCAATCTCAGTGAAAGTGATGTGTAAGGAGCGTCGCCCCTCATCGTGTGGAGCCAGAATGCCACTGGGCAACGATGTTGACGAATCAGAAGAAATTGCGTAGCAAGAAAGAAAATCTATCTCGGTGGCGTATACTGATAACAGACATCTTTGTTGGAGAGCACAATGCGATCGTTAAACCGCCTTAAATGGCTACACGCGTTTGAGGCCACGGCCCGCCACGGCAGCTTTACCGGTGCGGCGCAGGAAATGGGCGTCACGCCTGCGGCTGTTGGGCAACTGGTGCGTGCGCTGGAAGATTGGGTCGGGCATCCGTTATTGCATCGCACGCGTTCCGGTAAAGAGCGGCTGACGCTGGTCAGCGAGGCACAGGATGCGTTACAGGACATCACCCAAGGGCTGGATAAACTGGAAATTGGTCTGAATAAATTGCGTGGTCGTCGCGCCCGAACGGTTGTCGTATTAACGGCTTCACAAGTGCTGGTGATGAACTGGTTAATGGAGCGATTGAACCGCTTTTCGGAAGTACATGAGCAAATTGATTTACGCCTTGATGTGACGGAAAAGCTGATGGATGTCTCCCACGGTGAAGCGGATTTGGGGATACGTTGTGGGCAGGGTGACTGGCCGGGCGTCGATAAAACCTGGCTGATGGATGAAGAAGTGGTGCTGGTCTGTAGTCCTCGGTTAGTGCAACCTGAGAAAACGGCCTGCTGTGACTGGCTGGCAGAACAAAAGCTGATTCACGATGACACGCCACATCCGGGCGCGAATTTTCCATCCTGGGAAGAGGTGCTCAAAACGCTGAATGCACCGGAAGCGCGGGAAAGTGGGCTGCATATCAACTCTACATCGGCAGTGATCCTCGCGGCGCTGAGTGGGCGCGGCGTGGCTATTGTGCGCCTTGCTCTGGTAAAAGCGTTGATTGAAACGGGGCAGTTATCGCAGCTTCATCCTGACCATCGTTGGCCGCTGACCTGGTCTTACTTCATCGTCACGCCAAAGCACACCCTCATGCGCCCGGAAGTTCGCCTGCTTCACGACTGGCTGGTGGAAGATGTGCTGGCAGAAAGTCAGGCAACATAGAAAATCTATCTATAAGCGAAGGCATCAAAGCGCCGAACCATTATGCGCTAACCCAACGCCAGCCCAGCGTAACGGTTACGCCAACTATCGTGGCAATTGCAGCCAGATGCATCAGGAAATCCTCAGGATGCAGATGTACCGGATGGCAAAACGCCAGCAGCGTCAGCGCCATCGCTGATATGCCCACTCCGGATAACGTCAGACTGCGCAGGGGGCTGAGCGTGCGCGTCCGACGCAGATACCCTATCGCCAGCGCAATCATGGGTACGCTCACGGTGACCATGAAGGTGTAGCAACGGGTGTCATGCAGGCTGTTGGCAGACAGGGGCGGGTGACCTATGTTCACCAACACCGAAACCAGCCAGACCACGGCTAACGCAGCCAGCCAGCGCATTCTGAGAGGACGACGGCCTGCAATGCTGCTGGTGAACGCGGCGTTGATGGCTAACAATCCCATCGAAAAGGCCAGCGCCAGTTGTGCCAACGCCCACTCAGCGCCAGGCTGAGACCAATCCGTAGCGGCCCGTTGCAGCAGCAAACTCGCTAACACTCCGGCAGGCAAAGCCATCAATACCCAGCTTATTACGCGCCAGCGTACCGGTTGTGTGCGTTTCACCGGTACTGCGGAACGGCTCAGTTTTTCAATCAAAGCATCATGACTGTCCATGACTGGCTCCATAACGGCGCAGATTGTTTAACGCCCGATGTAACAAGGACTTCACAGCAGACACCGTCAGGTTATTCGCCTGCGCCGCTTCGACGAGGCTCATTTCCTGCAAATGTACGTGTTCCACCAGTTGCCGCTGGCGGGCGGGCAGTTGATTCAGAAAACCATCCAGCTCTTCGCCGACATCCAGCCTCTCAGTACGCAGTGCCAGGGCGTTATCCGCGACGTTAAGCGAGGTTTCATCCTCCACGACTTCCCGGCGATCGCGACGTCCGCGTCGGCGCAAAGCATCAATGGCTCGGGCCTGAGAAATCGCCATCAGCCACGGCAGAAAAGGGCTGGCGGGATCGTAGGTGTGACGGATCCGGTGCAGGGTGAGCAGCACCTCCTGAATCACGTCTTCGGTTAACACCTCGTCGTCCACCTGTTTGCGGACAATCGCGCGAATGACCGGCACCAGCGTCTGCAACAGTTGCGTATACGCCTGACGATCCCCCGCCTGAGCGCGTGCCATAAATGCGGGCCACTGTTCGCGCGGGACTTCCACCTTACCCATATTTCGCCTTGCTGCATGACGCCGGAACGTTCAGGCGCGCTGCCGCTTCGGACATTACGCCTTTTTCCCGGCCGCCTGATTGAGGGCGTTGACCACGATGCTCGGGGTCAAAACCTGAGGCAACACTTTCGGTGCGCCACCGTCGGCAGGATACACCACATACATCGGCAATCCACCCTGACCAAATTGGCTAAGCGCATCATCGACATCAGGATTAAATTTAGTCGAATCTGCCACCATATACAGCGTGCCGGTACGCGCCAGTGCGTCTTTTACGGCCTGAGTCGACAGCGAAGTTTTGTCGTTCACTTGGCACGTAATGCACCACGAGGCGGTAAAGTTGACGAAAATGGCTTTGCCATGCCCGCGCTGTTCTGCCAGCGTCTGCGGTGTCCATTTGATTGGCGCACTGCTGGCGGTGGTTTCGACACTAGCGACAGGTTTCATTACGGCGGGAAGCGGGGCGAGGATCGCGACTAACAGCACCGCTGTCACCGCATACATCACCCGATAACCGCGTCCTGCCAGATGCCGCCGTTGCGCGATACCATACAGCCACGCGGTAAAACTCAGGATAACAGAACCCGCTAACAGCACGCCGAGTGCAGTGGTTCCCGCTTGCTGCGCCAGAACCCATACCAGCCAGGCAAACGCGGCGAGCATCGGAAAAGCCAGCACATGCTTGAGTGTATTCATCCATGCGCCCGGTCTTGGCAGGCGTTTTGCCAATGCAGGGAACAGCGAAATCAGCGTAAAGGGCGCGGCGAATCCTAATGCCAGGGCGAAGAAAATCGCCAGCGATACAGCCGCCGGTTGCACCAGCGCGTAACCAATAGCGCTCGCCATAAACGGCGCAGAACACGGCGTGGCGACGATGATCGCCAGCGCGCCCGTTAACGCCGAACGGACAAACGCGCCGCGTCCGAAGGAAATTTCTCCGGCACGTTGCAGCGATAAACCCACTTCAAACACGCCAAGCAGGTTCAGCGCTGCGCCGAGAATCACCAGCGCCAGCAGCGAAATGACCAGCGGCGACTGGAGCTGGAAGCCCCAACCCACTGCGGCACCGCCCGCACGAGCGGCCAGTAAAATCCCGGCCAGCGCCATCATGGTCACAATCACGCCGAGCAGAAATGCCAGACCTTCGCTGCGGGCGCTGGCGGTGTCGCCGTCATGGCGCAACAAGCCGAACGCTTTCAGCGAAATCACCGGGAACACACACGGCATAAAGTTGAGAATAATGCCGCCTACGAAGGCGGCGAGCAGGGCGGTTAGCATAGCGCGTCTCTGTCAGCTATCAGGAGTGTGACTGGGCGTATTGTTTCACCGCATCCATGGTTTTCTGGATGTGGGCGTCCGGGTTGCGGTCGGTGTAACTCATCAGGATTTTGCCGTCTGGCGCAATGACGTAAGAGGTGCGGTCAGACAGCGTTTTGCCGCCCATCTGCATCTGCGTCTGGTATTCGGCGGCGACTTTCGCCCCTGGATCGGCTGCGACAGTAAACTTATCGCGGCACTCCAGTTGCGAGAATTTAGCCACCTGATCGGTGTTCCCCGCTGTCACGCCAATCACCGTCGCGCCGAGTTTTTTAAAGTCATCGGTGGCTTCGGCAAAATCATGGGCTTCCAGCGTGCAGCCTTTGGTGAATGCTGCCGGGAAGAAATAGAGCACCACCGGGCCTTTTTGCAGCGCCTGCTGCAAGGAGAAGGTCAGCGGTTTGCCCGCCAGCGCCCCTTGCAGTTTGAAATCAGGGGCCTGAGCGCCCGGTTGCAGCGCGGCGTTAGCGTTGAATGCCATCAGGGAAAGGCCAAAGGCCGCAGCGGTGGCAAGCAGGGTTAAGCGAGGTTTCACAGCAATCATGGTTGGCTCCGGGATGTAGGGAAAAGATGTCTTCCCCTACAGTTCGCTGGAGGTAATGAAAAAGTTGCGGTCGAGTAAAAAAATTATTTCAGTTCGGCTTTGACGCACTCGATAAAGTGTTCGGTCACGCGGTTAAACACGTGATCGCGACGGACCATAAAACCGAGCGTGATTTCCGGTAACGCCTGCGGCAACGGCGTTAGCGTTTTCGGCGCATTGTCGCCATGCAGCAAAAAATCAGGCCAGATACTGACGGTTTTAGGCTCCAGCGCTAACTGGCGGTAAATCGTCCACGAAGTGCAAAGCGTCATCTGCGCAGGCGGGGCAAGCGTCTCCCCGGCACTCAGATGTCGCCAGAAGGGCAGCCAGCTTTCGATGGTGTGATTCCATAGCCACTGGCTATGGGCTAATTCAGGCAGCGATGAATCAGTCATCGCGCCGCTGTACATCAGGCGCTGCGGCCACCGGGCGAGCGGAATAAACGCAAATTCGGCGATGGAATCGCTATCGGCAATAAATGCCAGACACAAATCGAATTCCCCGTTGCGCAGGCTGTCGATGATTTGCCGTGGCATTCCTTCCATGATTTCCAGTTGCGTCTGCGGCCAGCGCGCGCGAAAGCGGCTAAGGGCGGCATAAACGGGAACGGTGGCAGAAAGCAGCGAAAGGCCAATTTTCAGCGTCGAGGGCGTGGCGGATTTCATCTGCGCGATGGCCCGCTCGGCGCGTTCAATCTCGGCGGTTACAAGGCGGGCTGAATGCAGCAGCGTTTCGCCGTAATCGGTGAATCGCACCCCGCTGCCGCTGCGTACCAACAACTGAACGCCCAACTGGGCCTCAAGTTCCTTAATGCTTTTGGTGACGGCGGGCTGCGTCAGATGCAATTCGCTGGCCGCACCGATCAGTGTGCCTTGTCGTGCAATCGCGACCAGCAATTTGAGCTGTGATGTCTTGATAACGCCTCCTGCTATAACGCCCGGTTATAGGCATAAGAAACGGGGAATTGACCCTTAAAATAAAACACTTATAGCATCAGACCAGCAAAATTTTCTCATTCTGCGCACAGAGGCGGTTCTGATGATAAAGGCAATTCCTGAAAGGGTATTCGATGTTGAATCGCTGGTGGCGCTGCGGCGCGATCTGCATGCTCATCCTGAGATCGCTTTCAACGAGCGGCGCACGAGTCTGCGCGTCGCGAGTTTGCTGCGGGAATGGAACATTGAGACGACGACCGGCATTGGTGGCACGGGCGTGGTTGGCGTTATTCACGGTGAGCTTGGGCCCGGTAAAACCATCGCTCTGCGTGCCGACATGGATGCGCTGCCGATGGAGGAGGGAGGCAATCCCGAATGGCGATCGACGGTGGCGGGGGCGTTTCACGGCTGCGGTCATGACGGGCATACCGCGATGCTGCTCGGAGCGGCAAGCTGGCTGAGTCAAAATCGACAGTTCTTCGGCAAGATTGTCCTGCTGTTTCAGCCTGCGGAAGAGAATGGCGGCGGCGCGCTGGCGATGATAGCCGATGAGGCAGAAGCACGGTTCGGCTGGGATGAGATCTACGGTTTACATAATGCACCGCATTTGCCGCCGGGTATTTTCGGCGTGCGCGAAGGGGCAATGTTGGCATCTTGCGACGATGTTTTGTTTGAGATCCACGGTGTTGGCGGGCACGGTTCTGCGCCAGAAAAATGCAAAGATCCGATCATGGCGGCGGCACAGCTTATTTGCACGCTGCAAACGGTGGTCAGTCGAACGATGGATCCCGCCGCGATGGTCGTTCTGAGCATGGGCAGTTTGCATGCCGGAACCACGCCGAATGTCATCCCGGCGAGCGCATCACTCAGCGGCAGTTTGCGCACTTTCGATGAACAGCTACGTGCGCAGGCGAAAGCGCGGATCGAATCCATTTGTCAGGGGACTGCTGTTGCCAGTGACTGCCAAATTAGCGTGCGTTTCGCTAATGGATCGCCTGCCACTGTGAATCACCCCGAACAGGCACGTGCGGCGGCTCGTGCAGCTGAAAAGGTGTTTGGGGTCAGCGCGGTAAAACGTGATATTGAACCGCTCAATGGTTCAGAAGACTTCTCAGAATTCCTGCTGCGCAAGCCCGGCGCGTATGCGCTGATCGGCCAGGGCGGCGTGTTCTGCCATCACCCGGACTACGACTTCAACGACGATATTCTTCCTCTGGGGGTGAAGTACCTGATCTCCCTCGCCCTTGATCGCCTCACCACTGAATAACCGGAGCTAAAAATGAAAAAAGTTGTCGCCGGGCTGGCGCTGTTTTGCACCGCTTCGCTGAACAGTTTTGCTGCTGATAATACTGTGCTGCGCTTTGGCACCGATCCTACTTATCCACCATATGAATATAAAATGGCGGACGGCACACTGACCGGGCTGGATATCGCGGTCGGTAAAGCCATTTGCGAGCGCGCGAAGGTGAAGTGTGAGTGGGTAGAAACCGGCTTTGATGGTCTGATCCCTGGGCTGAACGCCAAAAAATTCGACGCCATTTTATCGTCGATGGCGCCCAATGCGCAGCGCCAGAGGGTGATGGATTTCACTCAGTCGCTGTATCAGGACGATACACGACTGATTTCAGCTAAAGCGACGCCACTGGCAAGCAGCGCACAGGCGCTAAACGGTAAAAATGTTGGCGTGTTGCAAAGCTCGGTACAGGCGAAATATGCGCTTGAGCAGTGGCGCAAACAGGGCGTGAACGTAGTGGAATATCCGGATCAGGAGAATATCTACGCCGACTTAGCGAACGGACGGTTGGACGCAACGCTGGTAGTGGCGACGGCCGGTCAGGCGGGTTTCCTTGCGAAACCAGCGGGCAAGGATTTTGCGTTTTCCGGCGAGGCGGTAAAGGATCCGGTTCTGACCTCAACCAGCGCCATTGGCTTGCGCAAAGGGGATGAACAAACTTGGCAGAAAATTGACAGTGCCGTCAGCCAGTTAAAGCAGGACGGCACTATCAGCGAGCTGGAAAAACAGTATCTCAGCGCGTTGTAGTCTGACTGAAACTTAGTGCTGAGCCGCCTGCGGCAGGTTGTTCAGCACGTCTAACGCCTCTTTTGGCAGCGTCAGTGACGCAGCGGCAAGGTTTTCATTCAGATGACCGAGGGATGACGTGCCTGGGATCAGCAGAATGTTTGGCGAACGTTGCAGTAGCCAGGCGAGGGCAACTTGCATCGGTGTGGCTTTCAGGTTGGCGGCAATCTCATTGATTTCCTGAGACTGCAACGGCGAGAAGCCCCCGAGCGGGAAGAACGGCACGTAAGCGATATTCTTCTGCGCGAGCGTGTCGATCAGCGCGTCATCATGACGGTTCGCCACGTTATAGAAGTTCTGCACGCAAGCGATGTCGGTCATATTCTGACCATCTTCCACCTGTTTTGCCGTCACGTTGCTCAGGCCGATGTGGCGAATAAGGCCACGATCTTTCAGCTTAATCAGCGTTTCCAGTGGTTCTTCCAGCGACCCTTCCGCCGGGCCGTGAACGCTAATCATGCTGCGCAGGTTCACCACTTCCAGCACATCCAGACCGAGATTACGCAGGTTGTCTTCGACCGCCTGCGTCAGTTCTGGCGCAGATAGCGCAGGCAGCCAGTTGCCCTGTTCATCACGACGGGCGCTGACTTTGGTAACGATAGTCAGCTCTTTCGGGTACGGATGCAGTGCTTTTTTGATGATTTGGTTGGTGACGTGCGGACCGTAGAAATCGGATGTGTCGATGTGGTTCACACCCGCGTCGAGCGCGGCTTGCAGGACTTTTACCGCCATTTCGGGATCTTTCGGCGGACCGAAAACGCCCGGCCCCGCGAGCTGCATAGCGCCGTAACCAAGACGCCAGATCTCGCGATTGCCAAGAGTGAAGCTGCCGGACTGTTTAACGCTGGACATAACTGTTTCCTCATAATGGCTTAACCGGCTAAGTGTAAACCGAGTCGTCGAGGAATGAGGGGAATAAAGTTTTACGGAATGTGCGGCAGGGTCTGCCGCATCAAACAGTTAACCGAAGAACATCACCGAAACGCACAGCAGGCCGACAATCAGCGTAATCAGGCTGCCGATGGAGCGATAGGGTTTTAGCGCCGGGATCAGATACGTTGAAAGCGTTGGCATGATAAACAGGATCATCGCAATCAGCGGGCCGCTAATGGCGTAAATCATCGAGATCGCATTCGGATTAATGCAGCACACCACGAAGGTGACGGCAGAAACCAGCAGAATGGAAATCGCGCGGTTAAAGGCACGGCTTTTGCGAACACCCGCCTGATTCAGCGTCGCACGCACCATTTCGCTGGCCCCTTCAATCACTCCAAAATAGGTGCCGAGGAACGATTTCGACATGGCCACAATCGCCACGATAATGCCCGAAACCGCCAGCCAGTGTGGTGCGGCAGGCATCATCGCCAGAGCGGACAGAATAGTGACGCCCTCATTTTTGGCATTCGTGATGTAGCTCTCCGGGATCGCCAGCAGGCAGCTAAAGACGAAGAACAGCACGCTCAGGCAGATAATGAGGTAGGCCACCCGCATAATTTTTTTGCATTTATCCATGGCCTGCTCGCCGAATTTCTCACGCCTGTCGATAGCAAACGTCGAGATAATGGGCGTATGGCTAAACGCAAAAACCATCACCGGAATAGAAAGCCAGACCTGATGCAGCGTGTGCGGGGTAAACGTTAGCTGACCGCTGAACATCGCCGGTTGCCAGGAGCCCGTCAGATACAGTGACAGGAACAGGAAGTAGGCGATAAGCGGGAACACCAGAAAACCCATCACTTTCAGCGTCGCGTGTCGCCCCATCAGAAAGATCAGGTTGAGCACCAGCACTACCACCAGACTCACCAACATGCGAATGCCCAACGTCACCGTCATCTGCTTCGCCAGTTGCTCGGTGAGCGAGTTAGTTATTGCCACTGCGTAAATCAGCACCACCACAAAGAAGGCGACGAAATAGAGTGCGGTGATGAGATTGCCGATTTTCTTGCCGTAATAGTGATTTACCGCGCCAGTGATCCCGACGTTGGCAGGCAGATTGGCAGAAAGAATGAATCGGCACAGCGCGCGGTGCGGCCAGTAAGTGAGTGGCCACGCCACCAGGGCCGTAATTATCAACACCATCGCGCCGGCAGAGCCTAACTGAATGGGCAGGAATAGGGTGCCAGCCCCAACCGCAGTACCATATAAGGCGAAACTCCAGAGGGTTTCGTCTTTTGACCATAATTTAGACATTTTTTGAATCTTTAAACCAGATAACGAAAAACAGCCGCGAGTTTACTCTATTTCAGATAAGGCGGGGGACCAGGATTTGCCGTAAGTATTCAAACATCTTATGAATGTTACGTGACGACAGTTACCTTTGTGATAAAACTCACTTTTTGTAAACAATTGCGAAAATTGTTGATAACAATGCTCTACTATAATGCCGTTTCTTTGCGCTGAGGTCGGGATGAAAGACGTCGTTATCGTAGGTGCAGTGCGCACGCCCATCGGCTGTTTCCAGGGCGCGTTGTCGCGCTTTACCGCAGTCGAGTTGGGCAGTGTAGTGGTGAAAGCGCTGGTGGAACGCACCGGGCTTGATCCTATGGCGGTCGACGAGGTGATCCTCGGCCAGGTGCTGACGGCGGGCGCCGGGCAGAACCCTGCCCGTCAGTCGGCCATCAAGGGCGGGCTGCCGAATACCGTGTCTGCGATAACCATCAACGATGTCTGCGGCTCTGGTCTTAAAGCACTGCATCTGGCGACACAGGCCATTCAGTGTGGGGAAGCGGATGTGGTGATTGCCGGTGGGCAGGAAAACATGAGCCGCGCGCCGCATGTCTTAACCGACAGCCGCACCGGGGCGCGTCTCGGCAACAGCCAGCTCATCGACAGCCTGGTTCACGACGGGTTGTGGGATGCGTTCAACGATTACCACATGGGTGTCACGGCAGAAAATATGGCGCGGGAATACGGCATTTCTCGCGAATTGCAGGACGCCTGGGCGCTCAGTTCGCAGCAGAAAGCGCGTCGGGCGATTGATTCCGGGCGCTTTCGCGATGAAATCGTGCCAGTGGTGAGCCTGCAAACAAACGGTCTGGCTCAGGTGGTGGACACCGATGAGCAACCGCGCACCGACGCCAGTGCCGAAGGGCTGGCGAGTCTGATCCCGACATTCGACACGCTCGGTTCCGTTACTGCAGGCAACGCTTCGTCAATCAACGATGGTGCGGCGGCGGTGATGATGATGAGTGAATCCAAAGCGATGGAACTTAATCTGCCGATCCTCGCCCGTATTCGTGCGTTTGCCAGTGTAGGTGTTGACCCTGCATTAATGGGCATCGCCCCGGTTTACGCCACGCGCCGCTGTCTGGAACGGGTTGGCTGGCAGCTAAACGATGTTGACCTGATTGAAGCGAACGAAGCCTTTGCTGCACAGGCCATTTCTGTCGGCAAGGTGCTGGAATGGGATGAAAAACGCGTGAACGTAAACGGCGGTGCGATTGCGCTGGGTCATCCGATTGGCGCTTCTGGCTGCCGCATTCTGGTGTCACTGGTGCATGAAATGATCAAGCGCGATGCACGTAGGGGATTAGCGACGTTATGTATCGGTGGTGGGCAGGGCGTGGCGCTGGCCGTTGAGCGCGAATAGAGCGGTTCGTTCATCCAAAAAAAACGCCCTTCATCAGGAAGGGCAAGGCCAGTTACAGAAACACTCAAATTATTGGCTATCGGACGGTATAAAACCGAAAGAATAATTTATCGAAACGATGTTTTAATTTCTGTGACTTTCCGCGCACTTCTCTGTTAACGCCTGATTGCTGGCGAAAATTTCACCCTTTCTCTTGCTCTCTTCCGAACAACTTTGTTTCTAAACATCGTTTACCTTCCTCTGTGTTGTTTTTTAAAGATGTCATAACCTATTGTTTTTAATTTGTATTGTTAAAAATTGAATACGGTGTTTTCCCGCGTAACGTGATCGCTTTTGCATTTCTGGTATTTTAATGCAGAAAAAGTGAAACGCTGTTTTATTTGTAATTGAAAACCGTCCAGTGGAGGGCTAAGATGGCCTCAACGGTAAAGCGAAACTGCTTTTCAAAATGAATCACTCTTGCTGGAGGTAAACGTGGACATCAGGCAAAGCATCCACAGCGCGCACGCAAAAACGCTCGACACTCAAGGGCTGCGCAACGAATTTTTAGTTGAACAAGTATTTGTCGCCGATGAATACACCATGGTGTACAGCCACATCGACCGCATTATCGTCGGCGGCATTATGCCGGTGGCGAAAACCGTTTCTGTTGGTGGCGAAGTAGGCAAACAGCTGGGCGTGAGCTATTTCCTTGAGCGCCGCGAACTGGGCGTCATCAACATCGGTGGCCCTGGCACAATTACCGTCGACGGTAAGTGCTATGAAATAGGCCATCGCGATGCGCTGTATGTAGGCAAAGGCGCGAAAGAAGTGGTGTTTGCAAGCGTAAATGCCGCGAAGCCAGCCAAGTTTTACTACAACTGCGCGCCAGCACATTCCACGTTCCCAACCAAAAAAGTGACACCTGCCGACGTGGCACCTGTCACGTTGGGCGATAACCTCACCAGCAACCGCCGCACTATCAATAAATACTTTGTGCCGGACGTGCTGGAAACCTGTCAGCTCAGTATGGGCCTGACCGAATTGGATCCGGGCAATCTGTGGAACACCATGCCGTGTCATACCCACGAGCGTCGCATGGAAGTCTATTTCTATTTCAACATGGCCGATGACGCCTGCGTGTTCCACATGATGGGGCAGCCGCAGGAGACACGTCATATCGTGATGCACAACGAGCAGGCGGTGATTTCGCCGAGCTGGTCGATTCACTCAGGCGTGGGTACGCAGGCGTATACCTTCATTTGGGGCATGGTTGGTGAAAACCAGGTCTTTGATGATATGGACCACGTCGCCGTGAAGGATCTGCGCTAAGTCGCGGGCAGCCAATAATCTTGCCTGTCCGAAGCAGGCGCGAATAGAGTAAGGATATTTTATGATTCTCGATACATTTTCACTGGCAGGGAAAGTCGCTGTTGTCACCGGGTGTGATACCGGTTTAGGACAGGGCATGGCGATTGGTCTGGCGGAAGCAGGCTGCGATATCGTGGGCATCAACATCGTTGAACCTACCGACACCATTGAACAGGTGACCTCACGCGGTCGTCGTTTCCTGAGCCTGACTGCCGATCTGCGTAACATCGACGGCATCCCACAGCTGCTGGAACGCGCGGTGGCTGAGTTTGGTCACATCGACATTCTGGTCAACAACGCCGGGCTGATTCGTCGTCAGGATGCAATTGAGTTCAGTGAAAAAGACTGGGACGACGTGATGAACCTGAACATCAAAGCGGTGTTCTTTATGGCTCAGGCGGCGGCGAAGCACTTTATCAGCCAGGGCAACGGCGGCAAGATTATCAACATCGCGTCGATGCTCTCTTTCCAGGGCGGGATCCGCGTGCCGTCTTATACCGCATCGAAAAGCGGCGTGATGGGCGTAACCCGTTTGCTGGCGAACGAATGGGCAAAACACGGTATCAACGTGAATGCCATTGCGCCGGGCTATATGGCGACCAACAACACCGAGCAATTACGGGCAGACGAGCAACGCAGTGCCGCCATTCTGGAGCGCATTCCTGCGGCACGCTGGGGTCTGCCATCGGATCTGATGGGGCCAGTTGTGTTCCTGGCTTCCAGTGCGTCAGATTACATTAACGGCTACACCGTGGCGGTGGATGGCGGCTGGCTGGCGCGCTAACACTTTTCGCCCAACTGATAACCCTGCTGAATGGCAGGGTTTTTTGTATTCACAATAAAAATATAAATTACGTTAACGGATTGACGGAATAGGGGGATATTCCATCCGTCTAAAGCGGTTCGATTAATTGAGTGTGCGACGTGGCGCATATAAATTATTAAGCGATATTTATCAACTACAAATTTAAGTGGAATTTTTTACTTGCCAACTTAAATTGAGGGGAAGGGTTAATTCTGTCATCGCGCACGAATTAAAGCCATTCTGACAATAAAAGGTTTTCAGAATATTCTTATGGGGATATATTAGCGAAAAATCACCTCTACGCGAAATGGCCTACACCTTATGTCAACGATGGATATTAAACCGCAAAAGGACGCAGTGATCCCTTTCCCCCGTCCCGTTCAGGCCCTCAATGATGGACATGAAATCGATCTCCTTGCCCTACTGGACATTCTGTGGAACGCGAAAAAACGCATCCTCACTATCGCTTTCTGCTCCGCCATGCTTGGGCTTATTGCCGCTCTCCTGCTACCACAAAAATGGACCAGCACTTCCGTCATTACGCCTGCTGAACGGACACAACTGGTTCCACTCAACACATTACTCGCAACGGTTCATGTGCTGGATGTTGATGTTAATGTGGATAGCGACAGCATTTTTAATCTGTTTATCAAGAAGTTTAATTCATCGGTTCTACTTGAGGAGTTCATTAAATCCTCGCCGTTACTGATGGGCCAGTTTGATGGTGTGAAGGTTGACCCGATGGATCTGCATCGCGCGATTGTCTCTGTTTCTGAGAAAATGAAAGCGGTGGATGATGCTGGCAATAGGAAAGAGCCTAACACGGCGTATAGCTCGTGGACGCTTTCATTCACAGGCCCACAGCCAGGGGAAGCGCAAAACATTCTGGCAGGCTACACGCAGTTTGTGGCCGATGAAGTGGTGAGGCAGACTCTTTCCAATATTCATGAAGCCGTGGCGATGAAAATTCAGGTCGAAAAACAGCGCCTGGAGCTGGATCGTGCGCAGCTGCAAAATGCGAAAGAGACCAAAATTAAGCGCCTGAATTATTCTTTGCAGGTGGCTAAAGCGGCCGGAATTAATAAGCCCGTCTACAGCCAGGGGCAAATGATAAAAGATGACCCTGATTTCTCCGTGACCTTAGGGGCTGACGGGATCAATAAAAAAATTGAAATCGAAAAATCTATTACCGATGTCTCAGAACTGAATGCGGATATCCTCAATCGCGAATATCGCCTAAGGCAAATTGAAGGGCTGAATATCCAGAATATTCACTTCCCGGTGGTGAATTATCAGCTTTCACCTTCTCTGCCTGTCAAGAAAGATGGCCCAGGGAAAAGCCTGATTATCCTGCTGGCTGCGCTGATGGGGGGAATGGTGGGTTGTGGCGTCGTTCTGCTGCAGAATGCGCGAGAGTCTCGCCGGACTCAACTTCTGCTTGATGAGCAAATGACTTAAAACTGCGATGAGTGAAGGAGGACAATGTCCTCCTTTTTTATATCGAAAAGGGCATTAAACCGTGACGGTGATTATAGGAAATCTTCGCGAATGGGCGTGAAGGTATCGAGCAGAACACCGGTTTTCAGGCATACACAGCCGTGCATCACGTGAGGTTGTTTGTAGAGCGTATCCCCGGTGCGCACAACCTGCGTTTCGTCCCCGATAGTAAATTCAAACTCACCCGAAAGCACCGTGGTCAGTTGTTCGTGCGGATGATTGTGCATCGGCCCAACCGCGCCCGTTTCGAAATGGACTTCCACCGCCATCATGTTGCCGCCATGCGCCAGAATACGGCGGGTGACACCGTTGCCCAAATCTTCAAGTGTTGTCTCGCTATGCAGAACAAACATCGCTATATCCTCAAATCAAAACATTGTTTCATTCAACTTATCTTAGCCGCTGAGAAATGAAAACTTGCTCGCTGAGAAGTGGAAAGTTGATCACAACTCTGGTTCACTGTGGAAAACACTCAGGAAGGACACCCCATGAAAACGATTGGTCTGCTTGGCGGCATGAGCTGGGAATCGACGATCCCTTACTATCGTCTGATCAATGAAGGGATCAAGCAGCGCCTCGGCGGATTGCATTCGGCGAAGATCCTGATGCATAGCGTCGATTTTCACGAGATTGAAGCCTGCCAGTCGGCGGGCGAATGGGACCGTGCGGGTGAGATGCTTGCGCAGGCGGCGGCAGACCTGGAGAGTATCGGCGCGGAAGGGATCGTGCTGTGTACCAATACGATGCATAAAGTGGCCTCGCACATTGAATTACGTTGTGGCGTGCCGTTTCTGCATATTGCCGATGCCACCGGGCGTGCTATCGAAAAACAGGGCGTGCGTAATGTCGCGCTGTTAGGCACGCGCTATACGATGGAGCAAGATTTCTATCGGGGCCGTCTTGAGCAAGAATTTTCGCTGAACACCCTTATCCCGAACGCCGATGAGCGAGCGCACATCAATCAGATTATTTTTGACGAACTGTGTCTCGGCAGCTTCACTGAGGCATCGCGGGCGTACTACGTGCAGGTGATTGAGCGGCTGGTAAGCGAAGGCGCAGAAGGCGTGATCTTTGGCTGCACCGAAATCGGTCTGCTGGTTCCCGCCGAGCGCAGTCCGGTGCCGGTGTTCGATACCGCCGCGTTGCATGCCTCTGATGTCGTCGATTTCATGCTTTCCTGACGCGATTGAGCTTTTCTTCCAGTGGCATAACCAGGGTCTGAACACTGCTTTGCAGATGCGTGATAAAGGCATCCACGAGCGCAGATCCTGGACGATGCAATGGGCGGATCAGGCTGACGGTAAAAGGCACGTCCACGCTGAAACGGCGAATTGCAATACCACTGTCGTCGCCGCTCCAGGCGTAATCCAGCGCAGTAAAGGGGTTTACCACGGAAATGCCCACGCCTGCGCGGACCATGGCGCAGATTGATGCGGCACTGTGGGTTTCTACCACCATCCTGCGATGAACGCTGTGTTCGGCAAACAGGCCGTCGAGTAACTGACGGTAGCTGTCGGTTCGTGAAAGGCTGATGTAATTCTGGCCTTCGAAATCTTGCGGCGTCAGCACCGTTTTTGCGGCCAGCGGATGGTTCGCTGGTAATACGCAGACTTCATTCATACTCAATAACGGCGTGCGCTCCGTGCCCGGTGGCGTGTGCAGTGTCTCCGTTAACCCCACATCATGGCGCTGCGCGGACAGCCACTCCTCAAGCAATGGCGATTCCTGCGGCACAATTTGCAGGCTGACGTCCGGGTAACGCGCCAGAAAAGGCTGCACAAGCGCCGGTAAAAAGGATTGTGAAAAGACTGGCAGGCAGACGACCGACAGCTCACCCTGCCGAAATTCACGAAGGCTTTCCGCCGTGCTGAGAATTCTGTCCAGCCCATACCACGAACGCTGCACTTCCTCGAACAACCGCAAACCCTGCACGGTCGGATGCAAACGCCCGCGATTACGCTCGAACAGTTTCAGACCCAGCACTTTCTCAAGCCTGGCCAGTTCACGGCTCACGGTCGGTTGCGAGGTATGCAGCATGGTCGCGGCTTCGGTCAGATTGCCGGTGGTCATTACCGCATGGAAAATTTCAATATGGCGTAAATTCACGGCGGGCATACCTTTTCCTTTCGCTGCGTTATCCATATCAATTTTGCATGAAGTATCGATAAAACGATATTTTTTATTCCACATGAGCTGTGGCGTAATCGTTGAAAAGCGAAATCACCGGAGTTTCACCATGCCACGCCCACTGAATAATACGGATACCGCCCTCAACGCTGAGAACCTGCTGCGCCTGCCTGCCGAATTTGGTTGTCCGGTGTGGGTCTACGATGCGGCGATCATTCGCCAGCAGATTGCGCAGTTGAGCCAGTTCGACGTGGTGCGTTTCGCGCAGAAAGCCTGTTCCAACATTCATATTCTGCGCCTGATGCGTGAGCAGGGCGTGAAGGTGGATTCCGTGTCGCTCGGTGAAATCGAACGCGCGTTGGCGGCGGGTTACGATCCGAAAACACATCCGGACGATATCGTGTTTACCGCTGATATGATTGATGAAGCGACGCTCGCGCGCGTCAGTGAACTAAAAATCCCGGTCAACGCCGGTTCTGTCGATATGCTGGCGCAGCTCGGCGCTGTTTCCCCTGGTCATCGCGTTTGGCTGCGTGTGAATCCGGGCTTCGGTCACGGACACAGCCAGAAAACCAATACTGGCGGTGAGAACAGTAAGCACGGCATTTGGTATAGCGATTTACCTGATGCACTGGAAGTCATCCAGCAATATCAGCTGAAGTTAGTGGGTATTCACATGCATATCGGCTCCGGTGTGGACTACGGTCATCTGGAGCAAGTGTGTGGCGCAATGGTGCGTCAGGTGGTGGAATTCGGTCAGGATCTGGAAGCCATTTCCGCAGGCGGCGGGTTATCTATCCCTTATCGTTACGACGAAGAAACCATCGACACCAATCACTATTTCGGTCTGTGGAATGCCGCACGAGAACAAATCGCTAAGCATCTGGGGCATCCGGTGAAACTGGAGATCGAACCGGGTCGATTCCTGGTTGCGGAATCAGGTGTGCTGGTGGCGCAGGTGCGCAGCGTGAAAAACATGGGCAGCCGTCACTTTGTGCTGATTGACGCAGGCTTTAACGATCTGATGCGTCCGTCAATGTACGGCAGCTATCACCACATTTCAGCCCTGGCGGCAGATGGGCGTGATTTATCGCAGGCCGCGTTGGTCGACACCGTTGTCGCAGGCCCGCTGTGTGAGTCAGGCGATGTGTTTACGCAGCAAGAAGGCGGCAAGGTGGAAACGCGTGAACTGCCAGAAGTCATGCCGGGAGATTATTTGGTGCTACATGATACCGGCGCGTACGGCGCGTCGATGTCGTCCAACTACAACAGCCGTCCATTATTGCCAGAAGTGCTGTATGACAACGGCAGCGCGCGGCTTATCCGTCGTCGTCAGACCATTCAGGAACTGCTGGCGCTGGAACTGTTCTGATAAAACGGGCCGATCGTTACCGATTCGCGTAACACCAGTTTTCCGGTAAATGCAGGAAGGGTTTCTATCGGCAAACCGTTGGCGAGTTTGATCGCCTGGTCGATAGCGGTGGTGATCATGTTGTCGATCGGCAAATAAACCGTTGAAAGCCCCGGCTCAAGCCATTTTGCGCTTGGCGCATCGTCGAAGCCGAATAAAGAAATATCCTGCGGAATTCTCAACCCCGCCTGATGCAGCGCTTTGGAAGCCCCTAACGCCATATCGTCGTTACAGGCAAACAGGGCGCTGAATTTCACCTTCTCTTCCAGCAACTGCTGGCACAGCTCATAGCCGCGCGTCATGCCGGAATCCCCGTACTTCACTTTGCTTTGATCCCAGGCGATGCCGTGCTTTTCCAGCGCGCTGCGGTAGCCCTGCAAACGCGCTTTGCCCGTTGGTGTATGAATCGGAACGGTGATGCAGGCGATATCGCGATGGCCCTGGGTTATCAGGTACTCGACTGCCTGAAACGCGGCATCCTGCTGTTCAAAGAAAACGCAGCGATCGCGTGCCTGACTGAGTTCACGGTTGATGACCACGACCGGCATAGCGATGGAGTCGATAAGCTTCATGATTGCTTTTTCGCTCATGAAACGGGTGTAGAGCACAATGGCATCGCACTGACGGTCGGCGAGCATCTGCACCGCTTGTTCTTCGCGCTCGGGCGTGTCGTGACCGTCGGTGACGATCAACTGTTTGCCGTGAGTTTCCGTCTGACGAGACGCCTGCTGCAGCAGGCGCCCGAAATAGAAACCATCAAAGGTGGACACCACCAGGCCAATGCTGTTGCTGGTCCGGTTCGCCAGGGAACGCGCCAAAAAGTTCGGGCGATACCCTAATTCTTCCATGGCTTTGTACACCTGCTTTCGGGTGCTTTCTTTGACCTGACCTGTGCCGTTCAGTACGCGGGAAACGGTCGCTTTCGACACGCCAGCGCGTAGTGAGACATCCAGCATTGTTGCCATTGTTGATTCCTGAAGCCACATAATTGCCGCAGTTTATCACAGACATTCAGGGGCATATCTTCTGCGTTCGTTACAAATAACTATCGCGATCACGCTTTTGACAGCGTTTCGCTGAAATACCCCTCTAAAAATTGCGTGGTATGCCAATGTGTCGATTTGTGATTTATTTGGAATGCCAAATTGTTCTGTGAGACCTCAGTCACAGAAGTTTGTCCGACACATCGCTATTTTTGGTATGCCAAATGGACCAAGGCTGTAAACCCATTTTGATAAAAGCCCACATTTGAGGTATCACCCCTATGGCATTTCAGGAAAAGTTAATCGATTCTCTGGGAAGTTTCGCCACTAAATTCAATAGCTACCGCTATATTATGGCGATCAAATCTTCTTTTATTACCCTCATGCCGGTGATCATCGTCGGCGCGTTCTCCGTATTGATTTCCAACATGGTGCTGGATCCGAAAAACGGTCTCGCCAGCTTCCAGTCGCTGTCGTTTCTTGCTGCACTCAAACCGATAACCGCAGCAATTAACTACGCCACGCTGAATTTTCTCAACATTGGCGCGGTGTTTTTAATCGGCATTGAATTGGGCCGAATCAACGGCATCAAGACGTTGTTTCCCGGCCTGCTGGCGGTGATCTGCTTTATCTGCGTCACGCCAACCACCGTGGAAATGATGGTCGATGGGCAAATGCATCAGGTCAAAGACGTGCTGCTGCGCCAGTTCTCTGACACTCGCAGTCTGTTCCTCGGCATGTTTATCGCCATTCTGTCGGTGGAAATCTATTGCTGGCTGGAAGGGCGTCCTGGCTTGAAGATTAAAATGCCGGATACTGTGCCACCAAACGTCTCGGCGTCGTTTTCGGCGCTGATCCCGTCGATCATCACTGTCACCGTTATCGCCACCTTTGGTTTCGTGTTCCATCAACTGACCGGCCTGTATCTTTACGATGCGGTTTATCAGGTAGTCCAGCAGCCGCTGGAGCGGGTAGTACAAAGCCTGCCGGGTATCTTGCTACTGATGTTTGTCGCGCAACTGTTTTGGGTGATTGGCATTCACGGTAATCAGATGATCAAACCGATCCGTGAGCCGCTGCTGCTGGGCGCTATCACCGTCAACATGAGCGCATTTGAGCAGGGCAAAGAAGTGCCGAACATCATCACCATGCCGTTCTGGGATGTGTACATGAGTATTGGCGGTTCCGGCCTGACCATTGGTTTGCTGATTGCGGTGATGATTGCGACCAAACGCAAAGAGATGAAGGAAATTGCCAAACTGTCGATTGGCCCTGGCCTGTTCAATATCAACGAACCGGTCATTTTCGGCATGCCGATTATGCTCAACCCGATTCTGGCGATCCCGTTCATCATCACCCCGTTAGTGACCGGTTCCATCGGTTACTTCGCCACCGCCGCCGGGTTTGCCGGTAAAGCCGTAGTGATGGTGCCGTGGACTACACCGCCGTTGATTAACGCCTGGCTTTCCACTGCCGGTTCGATGGGCGCGGTGATCACTCAGCTGATTTGTATCGTTACCTCCATCATCATTTATCTGCCGTTTGTGAAAATCGCTTCCCGCCGTGCCGAACAGGCGCAACTGCAAGCGCAACAGCAGGCCACTGAGAACGCATGAGGACGCAATGAGCCAGAAAACCATTACCATCCCACCGGATTTTATTCTCGGGGCTGCGGCTTCTGCCTGGCAAACGGAAGGCTGGAGTGGCAAAAAGGAGGGCCAGGATTCCTGGCCGGATCTTTGGTACAAAAACGACAGGCACGTCTGGCATAACGGCTATGGCCCGGCGATAGCGACGGATTTTATCAACCGTTTCCGCGAAGATGTCGCGCTGATGAAACAGGCCGGGCTGACGCACTATCGCACCTCCATTAACTGGTCGCGTTTTCTTACCGATTACGAAAATGTCACGGTGGATGAAGAGTACGCCGCCTATTACGACGCGTTGTTCGATGAGCTGAATGCCAATGGCATTACGCCAATGATTTGCCTCGAACATTACGAACTGCCCGGTTATTTGCTGGAAACATATGGCGGCTGGGCGTCGAAAAAAGTGGTCGAGTTATTTGTGCGCTACGTGGAGAAAGTCTTCGTGCGCTACCACCACAAAGTGATGCGCTGGTTCACTTTCAACGAGCCGATTGTCGTGCAGACGCGCGTATACCTTGACGCTTTGCGCTGGCCGTACGAACAGAACACCGGCACCTGGATGCAGTGGAATCACCACAAAGTGCTGGCGACGGCACGGGTGGTGAAGCTGTTCCGCGAGAAGGGCTATCGCGGCAGCGTGGGTTGTATTCTCAACCCGGAGGTGACGTATCCACGTTCCTCTGCGCCGCATGACGTGCTTGCCGCTGAACGCTACGATCTGTTCTACAACCGTGTGTTTCTCGATCCATTTGTGCATGGTGAATATCCGGCTGAGCTGTTTACGTTGCTGGAAAAACACCATGTCGCCTGGGATTACAGTCAGGAAGAACTCGATGAAATCCGCGCGAATACCGTGGATGAACTCGGCATCAATCTGTATTACCCGCATCGCGTAAAAGCGCCATCCCGTGCCTGGCATCCGGAGACTCCGTTCCATCCGGCCTATTATTACGAGCCGTTCGAGTTGCCGGGCAGACGGATGAACAAATCACGCGGCTGGGAAATCTACCCGCAAATCGTCTACGACATGGCGATGCGTATCAAAAACGAGTACCGCAATATTCCGTGGTTTGTCGCTGAAAGCGGGATGGGTATCGAGAATGAAGGCCAGTTCCGCAACCGCGATGGGGTGATTGAAGACGATTACCGAATCGATTTCATCAGTGAACATCTGTGGCAGACGCTGTGTGCGAAACAGGATGGCGCAAACTGTCACGGCTACATGCTGTGGGCGTTCACGGACAATGTGTCGCCGATGAACGCGTTCAAGAACCGTTATGGGTTGATTGAAATCGATCTGGAAAATAACCGTGCACGACGAGCGAAAAAATCAGCTGCTTGGTTCCGCAGATTGCGCGACAGCCGGACGCTAACGCTCAACGTGGATGATGAGCTGAAATAGCGGGGCTTCAGTAGCGGATGATTTTTGCTACTATAGCCGCCGATCGGGCTGCCAGGTAGGGCGGTCCGTGCATCCACTCGCAAGCAAACACAGGTGATATTGTGGAAAAGGCCGTTGTTCCGCCGGAAAAAAAACCTTACCAGGAAATTGGTGAAGACTTGCGTGCCCAGATTATGCAGGGCCTCTATCCGGTGGGATCCCGTTTGCCGCCAGAGCGAAACATTGCAGAAAAATATGGCGTCAGCCGCACTATTGTCCGCGAAGCGCTGTTGATGCTGGAATTGCAAGGCACGGTGGATATTCGCCAGGGTTCAGGCGTGTACGTGATGCGCATTCCGCAGGAAAACGACAGCGAAGAAGAGCAGATGCTCAACAGTGACGTTGGGCCATTTGAAATTTTGCAGGCGCGCCAGTTGCTGGAAAGCAACATTGCAGCCTTTGCCGCGAAAATGGCCACTCGTGCAGATATCGATAACCTCAAACGGATTATCGAGCAGGAACAGCGCGCTATCGCGGCAAATGATCACAGCCAGGACAACAGCAAAATGTTCCACCTGGTGCTGGCAGGCGCGACGCAAAACCAGATGCTGCTGACCACGGTCGAGAAAATCTGGCTACAAATGGACAGTAGCCCCATCTGGCAACAATTCAATGCACATATCGCCAGCCGGGCCTATCGCCTGAAATGGCTTGGCGACAGGCAAACCATTCTGGCAGCACTGCGCCGCCGTGATGTCATGGGGGCCTGGCAGGCGATGTGGCAACATCTTGAAAACGTTAAAAACAGTCTGCTGGAACTGTCCGATGAAGATGCGCCCGATTTCGACGGCTATCTGTTTGAATCTGTCCCCATTTTTCAGGGGAAATTGATGTGATCATTCAGCCATTGTATGAGGCCCCGCAGCACGCCCGACAAGTAACTGACTGGTTATGGCAGGCGTTCGGCGGTGTGGCGATGCCGCGTGAGTTTTTCTCCAGCATCATCGAACACAGTCAGCAACCCGACGCGCTGCCGCTGACGTTTGTGATGACCGACGGAGGCAAACTGCTGGCGACGGTAGGCTTGTGGCGCTGTGATCTGATCAGCCGTCAGGATCTCTATCCGTGGTTGGCCGCGCTGTATGTCGATGAGTCTGTTCGTGGGCAGGGCATTGCGGGGAAGTTACAAACCCATGTGATGGAGTACGCCCGCAGCAAAGGTTATAGCGAGCTGCATCTCTATTCCGCTTGCCGCGATTTCTATGAGCGGTTTGGCTGGCAATACATCGGTGATGGCATCGAATATCCCGCCACCACCGTGCATCTGTATCGCTACGAACTTTGAGTTTCAGCCAGCGCAATCACCGAATGACGCCGTACCAGCGTTGGGCTGAAAAGGTGCGTGATTTCCGGTAGCGGACGTTTATCGGCGAGTGCCAGCGCCAGTTCTGCGGCCTGTGTCGCCATCGTGATAATCGGGTAGCGCACGGTGGTTAAACGCGGTCGCACGTAGCGCGAAATCAGCACGTCATCGAAACCAATCAGCGAAATTTCCCCCGGCACATCGATACCGTTGTCATTCAGTACGCCCATCGCTCCGGCGGCCATCGAGTCGTTATAGCACGCGACGGCGGTAAAGTTTTTCCCGCGTCCTAGCAGTTCGGTCATCGCTTGTTCGCCACCGCTTTCATCCGGTTCACCAAAGGTCACCAGTCGCTCATTACACGGCAAACCGCTCTCTTTCAGTGCGTCGTAATAGCCCTGTAAGCGATCTTCGGCGTCTGAAATTGCGTGATTCGAGCAGAGATAACCAATTTTGGTGTGGCCCTGCTGAATCAAATGACGCGTCGCAAGCCAGGCGCCGTAACGATCATCGAGCGCGACGCAGCGTTGCTCAAAGCCGGGCAGGATCCTGTTGATCAACACCATGCCGGGGATCTGTTTCATCAGGCTAATCAGTTCTTCGTCAGGCAGCACTTTGGCGTGAACCACCAGGGCCGCACAACGGTGGCGAATCAACTGCTCAATGGCCTGACGCTCTTTTTTCTCATTATGATAACCATTGCCAATCAGCAGGAAATTGCCGGTGTGATAGGCCACTTGCTCTACGGCTTTGACCATCGCACCAAAAAAAGGATCGGAGACATCGCCTACCACTAACCCGACGGTTTCCGTCGATTGCTGCGCTAGCGCGCGGGCATTGGCATTCGGGTGATAGCTAAGGGCTTCCATCGCGGAAGAAACGGCCTGGCGTGAGGCATCGCTGGCTTTGGGAGAGTTGTTGATAACCCGGGAAACGGTGGCCACTGAAACACCTGCCATCCGGGCCACATCCTTTATTGTCGCCATATCATGCCTTTTAAGAGGGAAAACGGTTACACCTTCTCAGTGTTACGGAAAAGCCAGTGCTGTTCAAGGTTAAGCGCCAACGGCGTCACGCAAATGTGATGCAAAAGGGCGTGCACAGTGAAAAAGTTACACAGTACGTCACGGGCAATTGAAAATGAAAAAGGTGAATTCAAACCTTTGGTTACACTTTGCGATTAGCTGTTGCGAATGATCGCTGGAGGATTTATCAATCTGGTTGATACTCTGATTATCCCAGAGGTATTGATAGGTGAAGTCGACCCCCACGGGAAGGCCACTTAATTACACCAGCCTGCGCAGATGCGCAGGTTTTTTTTGCTCTAAATTTCATAACTGTAACAGTAAGCGATAATCGTAACACATCGTTGCACTTAGGCTCATTCGCTTGCGTTTTCTCAGTGGCAGTTTTTGGGCCCAAAAGCCACAATCAAAGTCCCAGAGGTATTGATTGGTGAGAATTTTTTAGTACGATTTTCGTACTTCTCTACTTGCACCGACCTGCGCAGATGCGCAGGTTTTTTTTGCCTAAAATCCGCCTCCGCACTGCTTTTCCTGCCTACAGTCATGTACTCTGCATAAAGTCATTTTTTGCCAAATGGAGTTGATATGCTGTTGGGCTTTTTTCGATTTCTTTTCAGAGTGATGTTTCGGGTCAACGTAACCGGAAACACAGCGGCATTGCGCCAGTCAAAGGTGCTGATAACCCCTAATCACGTCTCTTTTATTGACGGTATTCTGCTGGCGCTATTTTTACCTGTGCGCCCGGTATTTGCGGTCTATACCTCAATCAGCCAAAAATGGTTTATGCGCTGGTTGACGCCGTTGATTGATTTTGTGCCACTCGACCCGACAAAACCAATGTCGATAAAGCATTTGGTCCGTCTGGTGGAGCAGGGGCGTCCGGTAGTGATTTTCCCGGAAGGGCGGATTTCTATCACCGGTTCGCTGATGAAAATTTACGACGGCGCGGCTTTTGTCGCGGCTAAATCGCAAGCCGTTGTTGTGCCGATTCGCATCGAAGGTGCAGAACTGACTTTTGCCAGCCGCTTGAAAGGACTGGTAAAGCGCCGCCTTTTCCCGCGTATTCACATTCATATTTTACCGCCGACCACATTGCCGATGCCGGAAGCCCCGCGCGCACGAGATCGCCGCAAAATCGCTGGCGAAATGCTGCATCAAATCATGATGGAAGCCCGAATGGCGGTGCGCCCACGTGAAACGCTGTACGAAGCATTGCTCACTGCTCAATATCGTTATGGCGACCGCAAGCCCTGCATCGAAGACATCAATTTCCAGCCGGATAACTACCGTAAGCTCCTGACGAAGACGTTGTTCGTGGCTCGTATTCTGGAAAAATACAGCGCGAAAGGCGAAAAAATTGGCCTGATGTTACCGAATGCCGGGATCAGCGCGGCGGTCATTTTCGGGGCTATCGCGCGCGGGCGCATCCCGGCGATGATGAACTACACCGCGGGTATTAAAGGGCTTTCAAGCGCCATCACTGCGGCAGAAATCAAAACCATTTTCACCTCCCGTACTTTCCTGGATAAAGGCAAGCTGTGGCATTTACCGGAACAGCTGACGCAAGTGCGTTGGGTGTTTCTGGAAGATTTAAAAGGCGATGTCACCGTTGCTGACAAACTGTGGATTTTCGGCCATCTGTTGATGCCGCATCTCGCGCAGGTCAAACAGCAACCGGAAGATGCCGCGATTGTGCTGTTTACCTCGGGTTCTGAAGGAAATCCGAAGGGCGTGGTACACAGCCATAAAAGCATTCTGGCGAACGTTGAGCAGATCAAAACCATCGCTGACTTCACCGCTCGTGACCGCTTTATGTCGGCGCTGCCGCTGTTCCACTCATTCGGTCTGACCGTCGGCCTGTTCACGCCGCTGCTGACCGGTGCCGAAGTGTTCCTCTATCCAAGCCCGCTGCATTACCGCATTGTGCCGGAGCTCGTCTACGATCGTAACTGTACGGTGCTGTTTGGCACCTCAACGTTCCTCGGCCATTACGCCCGTTTTGCCAATCCGTATGACTTCCACAAATTGCGTTACGTGGTCGCCGGGGCAGAAAAACTGCAAGAGAGCACGAAGCAAATCTGGCAGGACAAATTTGGTCTGCGCATTCTGGAAGGTTACGGTGTGACCGAGTGCGCGCCAGTGGTGTCGATCAACGTACCGATGGCAGCAAAGCCGGGCACGGTTGGCCGTATTCTGCCGGGAATGGATGCACGTTTGCTGGCGGTGCCGGGGATTGATGAGGGTGGACGTTTGCAACTGAAAGGGCCGAACATCATGAACGGCTACTTGCGCGTCGAAAATCCGGGCGTGCTGGGGTTGCCAACGGCAGAAAATCAGAACGGTGAACTCGAAACTGGCTGGTACGACACGGGCGATATTGTGCTGTTTGACGAGCAAGGTTTTGTGCAAATTCAGGGGCGCGCCAAGCGTTTTGCCAAAATTGCAGGTGAAATGGTGTCGCTGGAAATGGTTGAACAACTGGCATTGGCGGTGTCACCTGACAAACTGCATGCCACGGTCATCAAACAAGATGCCAGCAAAGGCGAGGCATTGGTGCTGTTTACCACCGATGCAGAATTGACGCGCGAGAAGCTACAACAACAGGCGCGTTCAAGCGGCGTGCCGGAACTGGCGGTGCCGCGAGATATTCGTTTCCTCAAACAGATACCGGTACTGGGCAGCGGCAAACCCGATTTTGTCGCCCTTAAAGAACAGGTTGATCAGGTGGAAAAAACGCATGAGTGAGTCAGTGCACACTAACACTTCGCTGCGATCGAAAGGGATGATGGCGGTACTCTGCGCCCAGTTTCTGTCGGCGTTTGGCGATAACGCGCTGCTGTTTGCCACGCTGGCGCTAATGAAACAGCAGTTTTACCCGGACTGGAGTCAGCCGGTTTTGCAGATGGTGTTTGTGGGCGCTTACATTCTTTTTGCGCCGTTTGTCGGGCAGTTTGCTGACAGCTTCCCGAAAGGCCGGGTGATGATGGTTGCCAACAGCATGAAACTGATTGGCGCGGCCGCTATTTGCCTCGGCGTGAATCCCTTTATTGGCTACACGCTGGTGGGCGTGGGGGCGGCGGCTTATTCACCCGCCAAATACGGCATTCTTGGTGAACTGACGACCGGTGACAAATTAGTAAAAGCTAACGGCTTGATGGAATCCTCCACCATCGCCGCTATTTTGTTGGGTTCCGTTGCTGGCGGTGTATTGGCTGACTGGCACGTGCTGGCAGCGCTGAGCGTGTGTGCGTTGGTGTACGCAGGCGCAGTGGTCGCCAACCTCTTCATCACACGCTTACCTGCGGCCAGAACCGGGCAGTCCTGGCGTTTTAATGCGATGACTGGCAGCTTTTTCTCTGCGTGCAGGCTACTGTGGCGTAACCGGGAAACCCGTTTCTCGTTAGTCGGCACCAGTCTGTTCTGGGGCGCAGGCGTTACGCTGCGTTTCCTGTTGGTTTTGTGGGTGCCGGTGGCACTCGGCATTACCGATAACGCGACGCCAACCTATCTGAATGCGATGGTGGCCGTCGGGATTGTGGTGGGTGCAGGCGCGGCAGCGAAGCTGGTCACGCTGGAAACGGTAGCCCGCTGCATGCCAGCTGGCGTACTGATTGGCGTTGCGGTGGTGATTTTCGCCATCCAACATGCGCTGTTACCGGCCTATGTCTTGTTACTGTTATTGGGCATATGCGGCGGTTTCTTTGTCGTGCCGCTGAATGCGTTGTTACAGGATCGCGGGAAACACACCGTTGGCGCGGGCAACGCGATTGCGGTGCAGAACCTGGGCGAAAACAGCGCGATGCTGATCATGCTTGGGCTTTACTCGCTGGCAGTGATGGTCGGTATTCCGGTCGTAGGTGTTGGGATTGGTTTCGGCACGTTGTTTGGGCTGGCGATTGCTGCGCTGTGGGTTTGGGGTCGGAAATAAAAACGCCCGGTGGCACTACGCTTACAAGACCTACGAAAGGTATAGGTCCGTGCAAACGTAGCGCCGCCGGGCAGTCAGTTATTTACGGTGCCGGGTAGGTATAAACCTGATGCACCGCTTCAATTTCTGCCAGAACGTCTTCGCTCAGTTCCAGATGCAGACTTTCCACGTTCGTTTTCAGTTGCTCCATCGTGGTCGCACCCAACAGGGTGCTGGCAACAAATGGCTGACGGCGAACAAACGCCAATGCCATCTGAGCTGGATCAAGACCGTGGCGTTTCGCGATATCGACATAAGCCGCCACCGCTTTCTGTGATTGCTCACCGCTGTAGCGCGTAAAGCGGCTGAACAGCGTATTACGCGCGCCTGCCGGTTTCGCTCCGTTCAGATATTTGCCTGTCAGCGTACCGAATGCCAGACACGAATAGGCCAGCAACTCCACGCCTTCATACTGACTCACTTCCGCCAAACCGACTTCGTAGCTGCGATTAAGCAAGCTGTACGGGTTTTGAATGGTGGTGATTCGCGGTAAATCATGTTTATCGGCAAGATGCAGATAACGCATCACACCAAACGCGGTTTCGTTCGACACACCGATATAGCGGATTTTGCCTGCACGCTGAAACTCGGTCAGCGCTTCCAGGGTTTCCAGCAACGTGATAACCGGCTGAGACTCAGTCCACTCATAGCCCAGTTTGCCGAAGCAATTGGTCGGGCGCTGTGGCCAGTGAACCTGGTATAGATCGAGATAATCGGTTTGCAGGCGAGTCAGGCTGTTGTGCAGCGCGTCACGAATGTTTTTGCGATCCAGTGCCTGATTCGGGCGAATACCGCTGTCATTATTGCGCGATGGACCGCTGACTTTCGAGGCCAGCACCAGCTTTTCACGGCTGCCGTGTTTCGCCAGCCAGTTGCCGACGTAGGTTTCGGTCAGGCCCTGAGTTTCCGGGCGCGGGGGAACAGGGTACATCTCTGCGACGTCAATCAGGTTAATACCCTGAGCAACGGCGTAATCGAGCTGTGTATGGGCGTCGGCTTCGCTGTTTTGTTCACCAAACGTCATAGTGCCCAGCCCAAGAGTACTGATTTCCAGTGAGCTGTGGGGGATACGGTGATAGTGCATAGCCGCCTTCCTTTCTTTTCTATCGACAACGTTATATCAACAACGTCAGGAGGCGTGCGAAGTGCGTCCTGACAAAGGAATATAAACATGGCAGATGCGAGGAAAAAGCGGAAGTAAAAAATCAAAAAAGGCCAGACGAGCTGACCTGTTTTCTTTTAGCGCTTAATGATTTGGGATACGTCGTCACGATTAATCTGCATTCTGTTGCCTTGCTGATCTTCGTAACTGATAAGGCCGGTGTCGTCATCGACTTCCGGTTTGCCATCCGTCAGGATCATACGACCATCTTTTGTCGCCATCACGTAGTCTGTGCTGCAACCGGAAACAGCAAATGCCAAACCTACCGCGGAAATTAAAACTGCCCATTTTGTCATCATTATCACCCTTAATATGACCGCAACTCATATCATTCTAGTAATAACCCGGTAAGCAGTAAGTAAAAAGCAGTAAAATCTTAAAAAGATTGCGGGGCAGCCCTCATTTTGTGGGCTGCCTTTGAATTTAAAGCGGATTTTTTTTGTTTCGCAGTAAATTGAGGGTCTCCACCGCAATGGAGAAAAACATCGCGAAATAGATATAGCCCTTCGGTACATGAATACCAAAACTTTCTAACATTAACGTAAAGCCGACCAGGATCAGGAACGCAAGTGCCAGCATTTTGACGGACGGATGCCGGTCAACGAATTCACCGATAGGCCGGGCGGCAAACATCATCACGCCCACGGCAATGACCACGGCGGCCATCATAATGAACAGATGATCGGACAGACCCACGGCAGTAATTACCGAATCGAGACTGAAAATAATGTCCAGCAGCATGATCTGCACGATTGCGCCGAGGAACGAGTGAACATTGGTTTTCAGCCCTTCTTCTTCACCCTCAATCGATTCGTGGATCTCTTTGCTCGCTTTCCAGATAAGGAACAAACCACCCAATAACAGAATGATGTCGCGCGCCGAATAGGCGTGTTCGAACAGGGTGAACAGCGGATGGGTCAGCCTGACCACCCAGGCGATGGAGGCCAGCAGAGCCAGACGCATCACCATTGCTGCAAACAAACCTATGCGACGAGCGTGATTACGCTGGGCCGTTGGGAGTTTTGCCACTACCAGAGAGAGAAAAATAATATTGTCGATTCCCAGAACGATCTCAAGGATCGTTAACGTCCCAAGCGCCATCCATGCGTTAGGATCGGTTACCCATGCAAATAACATTGTAAGTCCTGCCAAAAACGAAAAGCGGCATTATAAGCGCTAGCGACGTCTTAGCCCAAACGAATCCTGTCAGAGTAAAAAATGCTGGGCCAGCAAGGCTGCGGTGAAGTTCTTTTTCAGATAGAAACCACGGGGTAAGGTCAGAATCGGTTGACCATGAGTGCCGACGGCTTCAGTCAGGGCTTTGCTGTTGGCGGCTTTAGGGCGTAGTTGCAGCACTTCGCCGTGACGCGCGGTAATACGTTCAACCTGGCCGAGAACAATCAAATCCATCAGTTCTTCCCAGTCCATGCACAACTGACGGTCCTCTTCTTCATTAGGGCTCCACAATAGCGGTGCGCCAACATGGCGTTCTGCCAGTGGGATCGTGCGTTCGCCTTCAACCGGGATCCACAGCACGCGCTTGAGCTTATGCCTGACGTGGCTGGTTTCCCAGGTGACACCACTGTTGCCTGTAAGTGGGGCCACGCAGACGAATGTGGTCTCCAGAGGACGACCGTTCCGGTCGATTGGAATGGTTTTCAGTTCGACGCCCAGGGCCGCAAAATCTTGCTCGGGTTTGCTTCCTGCGCTTGCGCCCAGCCAAATCTCCAGCAGCACGCCAGTCCAGCCTTTATCTCGCTTTAAATCGGGGGGAATGGGGATGTTTGCCATCGCCGCCAGTTCACCCAGTGTATAACCCGCCAGCTTCTGCGCCTGGTCTAAAAGTTGGGCTTCAGACTGCGGAGGGGAACACAGTGGAGAGAGAAGGGACATAACAGAACACCTATGGTGAAAAAATGAGCGGGGTTTATCCCCGTTATGAAAAGAGTTTACCTCTTTCTGGATAACTACGCCAATATGATGATTTAATAGTATTTTTTGATGATTTTTGGTGACCTTTTTTCGCGCTAAAAAAGGTTTTCCCATTCTGGTCACTGGCAATGAACAGGATCTTACCCCCTGTTATCCACAGAAAAGTGGGATAAGTGGGTAAAACCCTCACTACTGTTTCCATTTACAGGCTTGACGTGCGACGAAAATCCAATTTTTACACAAAAAGTGTTTAAGTAAGTGGCACAATCTGTGGATAAAAACGACGTTGTTCGATCTTTCAGCAGTGAAAGGATCGCACCTGTGACGATCGTCACGTTATGGCATGTTTGAGTAAAGATCACTATTCTAAGGTGATGAATATAATCATTTTATTTTAATGCGTTAGATTTGTGTTTTTCGGACTATTCAAGGTTTTCCCATGGTAGTTACGTACTTCTTCACAACTCTATCCACAGAAAAAGTGAATAAAATGGCCCATGAAAGCGGGCATCTGTTTATAACTTCGATGATTACTGTGAGTTATTCAATTGTTATCCGTTGTTATCGCCGTAAGAGAGTGGTTTACCGTTTCCGACGAGTGTGAAACAATCATTCACATTGAAAATTGTTTTTAGAGGTAGTCCGGTGATTGATGACGATGGCTACCGCCCAAATGTTGGAATTGTAATCTGCAATCGTCAGGGCCAGGTCATGTGGGCCAGGCGATACGGTCAGCACTCCTGGCAGTTCCCTCAGGGAGGGATCAATCCAGGCGAATCTGCTGAGCAGGCGATGTATCGGGAATTGTTCGAAGAGGTCGGATTAAGCCGTAAAGATGTGCGGATCCTGGCGTCTACCCGTAACTGGTTGCGTTACAAGTTACCGAAACGTTTGGTGCGTTGGGACACAAAGCCGGTTTGTATCGGCCAGAAACAAAAATGGTTTCTCCTGCAGTTGATTGGCAATGATAGCGAGATCAACATGCAAACCAGCAGTACACCGGAGTTCGATGGTTGGCGCTGGGTAAGTTACTGGTACCCGGTGCGTCAGGTTGTGTCGTTTAAACGCGACGTCTACCGTCGGGTGATGAAGGAATTTGCAGCTGTTGTGCTGGCGCTGACGGAAAGTACGCCGAAGCCGCAGAACACAGCCCCTGCATATCGACGTAAAAGAGGTTAAGCCACGCACATTATGCTCACCCGGTTGCGAGAGATAGTAGAGAAAGTGGCAAGCGCACCTCGTGTGAACGAGGCGCTTGATATTCTGGTAACGGACATTTGCCAGGCGATGGAAACCGAAGTCTGTTCGGTTTACCTGGCTGACCACGACCGACGCTGCTATTACCTGATGGCGACTCGCGGGCTGAAAAAGCCGCGGGGCCGGACAATCACACTCGCATTTGATGAAGGTGTCGTAGGCCTGGTGGGACGCCTTGCGGAGCCCATTAACCTCGCGGATGCGCAAAAGCACCCGAGCTTCAAATATATCCCTTCTGTAAAAGAAGAAAAATACCGCGCTTTTCTTGGTGTTCCCATCATACAGCGCCGCCAGTTACTGGGCGTGCTGGTGGTGCAGCAGCGTGAACTGCGTCAGTTTGACGAAAGCGAAGAATCTTTCCTCGTCACGCTTGCCACGCAAATGGCGGCCATCCTCTCTCAATCTCAGCTGACTGCACTGTTTGGCCAATATCGGCAAACGCGTATTCGCGCGCTTCCGGCATCCTCCGGGGTGGCGATTGCCCAAGGCTGGATGGACGCCACGCTGCCGTTAATGGAACAGGTGTATGAAGCGTCGACGCTGGATTCTGCGCTTGAGCGTGAACGCCTGACCCAGGCGCTGGAAGACGCTGCGGGTGAATTTCGTCGCTACAGTAAGCGTTTCGCTGCTGGTGCGCAGAAAGAAACCGCCGCCATTTTTGACCTCTATTCGCACTTGTTATCAGACGCTCGTCTGCGCAAAGAGCTGTTCGCGGAAGTGGACAAAGGCTCGGTGGCGGAGTGGGCCGTTAAAACTATTATCGAGAAGTTTGCCGATCAGTTTGCTGCATTGAGTGATGGCTATCTGAAAGAACGCGCGGGTGATCTGCGCGCTCTCGGGCAGCGTCTGCTGTTCCATCTCGATGATACTGTCCAGGGCGCAAATACCTGGCCAGAGCGTTTTGTGCTGGTGGCCGACGAGTTATCGGCAACGACGCTCGCAGAAGTTCCACAAGACAGGCTGACGGGTGTCGTCGTGCGCGATGGCGCAGCGAACTCGCACGCAGCAATCATGGTGCGCGCGTTAGGCATTCCAACCGTGATGGGAGCGGACATCCAACCTGCGGTACTTCATGGTCGGATGCTGGTGGTTGACGGTTATCGCGGCGAGATCCTGGTCGACCCGGAACCGGTCCTGCTGCAGGAATATCAGCGGCTGGTCACCGAAGAAAACGAGCTTAGCCGTATCGCCGAAGATGATGTGGAACGTCCGGCACAACTCAAAAGCGGCGAACGCGTCAAAGTTATGCTGAATGCGGGTTTAAGCCCGGAGCACGAAGAAAAACTCGGCAGCCGCATTGATGGCATCGGCCTGTATCGCACCGAAATACCCTTCATGCTGCAAAGCGGTTTCCCGTCGGAAGAAGAGCAGGTTTCGCAGTATCAGGGCATGTTGCAGATGTTCAATGACAAGCCCGTCACGCTACGTACGCTGGACGTTGGTGCGGATAAACAGCTGCCATATATGCCGATCAGTGAGGAAAATCCTTGTCTCGGCTGGCGCGGGATCCGTATCACGCTGGATCAGCCTGAGATCTTCCTGATCCAGGTGCGCGCAATGTTACGTGCCAATGCCGCCACCGGCAATCTCAGCATTCTGCTGCCGATGGTCACCAGCATTGATGAAGTCGATGAAGCGAAACGCCTGATCGAACGTGCCGGGCGCGAAGTAGAAGAGATGATCGGTTACGAGATCCCGAAACCGCGTATCGGAGTGATGCTCGAAGTGCCTTCAATGGTGTTTCTGATGGCGCACCTGACCAGTCGCGTCGATTTTATTTCAGTTGGCACGAACGATCTGACGCAGTATTTACTGGCGGTAGATCGTAACAATACGCGTGTGGCGAGCATTTACGACAGCTTGCACCCGGCGCTGCTTCGTGCGTTGTCGATGATTGCGCAAGATGCGGAGCGCCTCGGAATCGATCTGCGGGTATGCGGTGAAATGGCGGGTGATCCGATGTGTGTCACTATTCTGATTGGCCTCGGTTTCCGACATTTGTCGATGAACGGTCGCTCGGTAGCACGCGTGAAATATCTGCTGCGTCACATTGAGCTTGAGGACGCGCAGAATCTTGCCCAGCGCAGTCTCGATGCACAGTTAGCCACTGAAGTTCGCCATCAAGTCGCGGCCTTTATGGAGCGCCGAGGTCTCGGCGGTCTGATTCGCGGCGGGCGATAAGCGCTTCTGCCGGGTGGCTTCAGCGCTATCGGACTTTGTAAATCCTGAACCGACCACGCTTCGCTTATACATATCTTTTACATCTTTCCCCGCAGCCCCGCCTTCCGCCTTGTGCTATCATTCGCACCTTTGGGGCAGCCAACAGGTTGCGCGTCTCTACCGCTGACCACTTTCGGCGGAATAACAAGCATTTGTGGTGACAGATGAATAGTGGTTATCTGCATTTCCCGGAGTTTGATCCGGTGATTTTTTCCATTGGACCGGTCTCGCTTCACTGGTACGGACTTATGTACCTGGTCGGCTTTATTTTCGCGATGTGGTTGGCGTCTCGCAGGGCGAATCGACCGGGTAGCGGCTGGACGAAAAACGAAGTTGAAAACCTGCTGTATGCAGGCTTCCTCGGGGTATTCCTGGGTGGGCGTATTGGCTATGTGTTGTTCTACAACATGCCAACATTCCTCAGCGATCCGTTGTATCTGTTCCGCGTCTGGGACGGCGGTATGTCGTTCCACGGCGGCCTGATTGGCGTTATCGTGGTGATGATTGTCTTCGCTAAACGCACCAAGCGCACCTTCTTCCAGGTCGCAGACTTTATCGCACCGTTGATCCCGTTTGGTCTTGGCGCGGGGCGTTTGGGTAACTTCATTAACGGCGAATTGTGGGGCCGGGTTGATCCTTCATTCCACTACAGCATGCTGTTCCCAGGCTCTCGTGCGGAAGACCTGGCGTTACTGCCGTCGCACCCTGAATGGCAGTCGCTGTTCGATCAGTACGGCGTGCTGCCGCGTCATGCATCGCAGCTTTATGAACTGGCGCTGGAAGGCGTAGTGCTGTTTATCATCCTCAACTTGTTTATCCGCAAACCGCGCCCAACGGGCTCTGTTTCCGGTCTGTTCCTGATTGGCTATGGCCTGTTCCGTATCATCGTGGAATTCTTCCGCCAGCCAGATGCGCAGTTTACCGGCGAGTGGGTACAGTACATCAGCATGGGGCAGATCCTCTCCATTCCGATGGTGTTGGCGGGTGTCATCATGATGGTCTGGGCATATCGCCGTCGCCCACAGCAGCAAGTCTCCTGAGGAAGTATGAAACAGTATCTTGATCTGATGCAGAAGGTGCTCGACGAGGGCACCCCAAAGAATGACCGTACCGGCACGGGCACGCTGTCGATTTTCGGCCACCAGATGCGCTTTAACCTGCAAGATGGTTTCCCGCTGGTGACTACCAAGCGCTGTCATTTACGCTCCATCATCCATGAGCTGTTGTGGTTCCTGAAAGGTGACACAAACGTTGCCTATCTGCATGAAAACAATGTCTCCATCTGGGATGAATGGGCTGACGACCAGGGCAACCTGGGGCCAGTCTACGGTAAGCAATGGCGTGCGTGGCCAACGCCGGATGGCCGTCATATTGACCAAATCACCACCGTCATGAACCAGCTGAAAAATGATCCGGATTCACGCCGTATCATTGTTTCTGCCTGGAACGTCGGTGAGCTGGATAAAATGGCGCTCGCTCCGTGTCACGCTTTCTTCCAGTTCTATGTGGCGGACGGGAAGCTCTCTTGCCAACTGTACCAACGTTCCTGCGACGTGTTCCTCGGCCTGCCGTTTAACATCGCCAGCTACGCGCTATTGGTGCATATGGTCGCGCAACAGTGTGATCTGGAAGTGGGTGACTTCGTCTGGACAGGTGGCGACACGCACCTGTACAGCAACCACATGGAACAGACTCATCTGCAGTTGAGTCGTGAACCGCGCGCGTTGCCGAAGCTGATTATCAAACGTAAGCCTGACTCTATCTTCGATTATCAATTCGATGACTTCGAGATTGAAGGCTACGATCCGCACCCCGGTATTAAAGCGCCAGTGGCGATTTAAATCACCTGAAATCAACCGGCCCACGTGGCCGGTTTTGTTTTTCTGAAGCGTCCTTCCTGATTTTTTGCAACGTCTTGCAACTCGTCACATTTCCCTGAAACGTGCTCGTAAAATCCTGAATACCCACTCGCAATGTGTAGCGTATCGACGCAAAGTGCGCTCATGAAACGAGAACAGGGTTACACCCTTATTGAAATGCTGGTCGCTATCTCGCTGATGCTCATTCTCAGTGCTGGTGGACTGTACGGCTGGCAGAGCTGGCAGCAGCAACAGCGCCTTTGGCAAACCGCCTGTCAGGTCCGGGATTATCTGGTGATGCTACGTAACGACGCTAACTGGAACCGCCGGGACCGCTTGCCGCGTCTGCAAAAGGCAGAGCAGGGCTGGTGCCTGAATGCACTCAGCTCAGAGCAGGATGGTTGTGTAGCGCAAAACGTGTTCGTGCTGCGCCCTCAATGGCCGGACGTTACCGTCACAGACATCACGCCAGCCCTCGGATTTTATGGCTTACGCAATACCGCCTGGCCGGGGCATATCACCTTAAAAAGTGGCGCGGGGAGCTGGACCTTGATTGTTTCGGGTTGGGGGCGTATTCGGCTTTGCAAAGGGAGCACGAATAAAGAATGCCAGTAAATGAACAGGGATTTTCATTGGTTGAAGTCTTAATTGCGATGGCGATAGGCAGTGTGTTGCTACTGTCGACGGCTCGTTTTTTACCAGCCCTACAAATGGCAGCAATCCGCCAAACGCAGCAACAGGTGCTGGAAGAAGAGGTTTGGCAACGTCTGTTTACCGTCTCACGGCATTTACAACGTGCTGGTTTTTGCCGGGGAGTATGCGCGGGCGAAGGCATTACAATCGAAAACCACTGCGTTGTACTGCGTTGGGATGGGAATCTCAACGGTGTCTGGGAGCAAACGCCGTCGACAAATTCTGATGTGACAGGATTCAGAATGAACAATGGTGCGCTGGAAACCTTACGAGGTGCTGCGAGTTGCACAGGAAAAGGATGGGAAAAAATGACCGATCCCGATTTCCTTGTCGTGGATGATTTTACGGTTAAGCGGCATAACCTGGCCGGGTTTGCGCCTGAATTTGATATGTTACTTTCGGCGCATCTGAAGGGCCGCCCAGACGTGCAGGTGAGCGCCAACTACAACGTGACGGGACACAACTTGTGAAGCGGCAAGAGGGAATGTCGTCGCTAATGTTGGTCCTGCTGATGCTCGTGCTTGGCAGTCTGACGTTACAAGGTGTCAGTGTCCGGCATCAGGCTCAAGTGTCACACACCACGCTTGAAAAAGTGGCGATGATTGATAGCGCTCATGCGGAGTCACTGCTGGAGTGGGGGCGGACATATACCTGGCCGTTACAGCCCGTCGAACAATGCCAGGCGAATGCAATTTTTGCGGGACGCGTGTGTTTGCGTCTGTTCATTGATGGAGCAGCGTTATTGATAGCCCGTAGTGGCGAGCAAATTCGTTGGCAAACAGGCCAGGTCAGCGGCAATAACCTGTTGTTCGATCATAACGGCTGGAGCGATTTTTGCCCACGAAAGGAAACGGTACAATGTCAGATTCCGTGAGCCGTCAGCAGGGTTTTAGTCTACCCGAAGTGCTGTTGAGCGTAGTGTTGATGATGATGGTGGTGAGTGCATTGTCTGGCTTGCAAAGCAAGCTTGCGGCTGGTGGGGCGCAACTCAACCAGTATCGTCAGCTTTGGCGCGAAGCATGGCGTGGCAGCCAGCTACATACCACCGCTTTGCCCGAGGGCTGGCACTTGAACCGTGTGCAGACAAGCCGCCAAAGATGTGTCAGCATCACGGTAACGATTACCACGCCGGCCGGTCGTGAGGGGCAATTATCGCGCCTCCACTGCCCACAACGTTAATGGCTTAACCGCGAGCGTCAGGAGCGAAATATGTTACGGGTCTACCACTCCAACCGTCTGGATGTGCTGGAAGCATTGATGGAGTTCATTGTTGAGCAGGACAGACTCAACGACCCCTTCGAGCCTGAAATGGTGTTGGTGCAAAGTACCGGTATGGCACAGTGGTTGCAGATGACGCTGTCGAAGCGTTTTGGCATTGCCGCTAATATCGAATTCCCGCTCCCGGCAAGTTTCATCTGGGATATGTTTGTTCGCGTCTTATCTGAAATCCCAGAACAAAGTGCGTTCAACAAGCAAAGCATGAGCTGGAAATTAATGACGTTGCTTCCGGCAATGCTGGAGCAGGAGGCATTTTCGCCTTTGCGTCACTATCTGGCCGATGACAATGACAAGCGCAAACTCTTTCAGCTCGCTTCGCGTATTGCTGACCTGTATGACCAGTATCTGGTTTATCGCCCAGAATGGCTGACTCGCTGGGAAGCCGATGAGCGTGTTGAAGACATCGATGACGCACAAAACTGGCAGGCGCCGCTATGGAAAGCGCTGGTTGATCATACTGCAGCGCTGGGCCAGCCGCTCTGGCATCGTGCCAACCTGTATCAGCGTTTTATTCGCGCTCTGGAAAGCAGTGAACAGAAGCCTGCTGGCCTGCCCTCTCGCGTGTTTATTTGCGGGATTTCAGCTTTACCGCCGGTTTATCTGCAAGCGCTGCAGGCACTGGGTAAACATGTAGATGTGTATGTGCTGTTCACCAACCCCTGCCGTTATTACTGGGGCGACATCAAAGACCCGGCTTTTCTGGCTAAGCTGTTAGCGCGCCAGCGTCGGCATCACCGTGAGCAGCGCGATCTTCCGCTGTTCCGAGACAACATTCAGGCACCCGCGTTGTTTAACGCCGAAGGCGAGCAGGACGTCGGTAACCCGATGTTGGCGTCGTGGGGCAAGCTGGGGCGTGATTACATCTATTTATTGGCGGGGCTTGAGCGTTATCAGGAACTGGATGCTTTTGTCGATATCGAACCGGATAACCTGCTGCATAACCTGCAATACGACATTCTGGAACTGCAAAACAGCGCCATTGCCGGGCGTACAGCGGAAGAGTTTGCTCGCAGCAACAGTAAACGCACGCTGGATCCTGAAGATCGCAGCTTAAGTATTCACGTCTGCCACAGCCCACAGCGCGAAGTGGAAGTGCTGCACGATCGTCTTCTCGCGATGCTGGAAGACGATCCTACTCTTTCGCCGCGCGACATCATCGTGATGGTTTCCGATATCGACAGCTACAGCCCGTTTATCCAGGCGGTGTTTGGCAGTGCGAGCGGCGAGCGGTACGTGCCCTGGGCTATTTCTGACCGCCGGGCACGTCAGTCACATCCGGCGCTAGAGGCGTTTATCACTTTACTTTCCCTGCCGGACAGTCGCTTCGTCAGTGAAGATGTACTCGCCTTGCTTGACGTTCCGGTGCTGGCGGCTCGCTTCAATATCGATGAAGAAGGGCTGCGCTATCTGCGCCAGTGGGTCAATGAATCTGGCGTACGCTGGGGAATGGACGATGATAACGTTCGCGAATGGGATCTCCCGCCAACGGGCCAGCATACGTGGCGCTTCGGTTTGACGCGTATGCTGCTCGGTTATGCGATGGAAAGCAGCCAGGGTGAGTGGCAGTCGATTCTCCCTTACGACGAATCCAGTGGGCTAATTGCCGAACTCGTCGGGCATCTGGCTTCTCTGCTGATGAAGCTGAATCAATGGCGTCATCGTCTGAGCGAAGAACGGCCGCTCTCTGAATGGCTGCCCGTATGCCGCGAGATGCTCAATGATTTCTTCCTGCCGGACACGGATACCGAAGCGGCTCTGACGCTTATCGAACAACAATGGCAGGGCATTATCGATCAGGGTCTGGAATCGCACTACGGAGAAACCGTCCCACTTTCACTGCTACGTGATGAACTGGCGCAGCGCCTTGATCAGGAACGCATCAGTCAGCGTTTCCTCGCTGGGCCCGTAAACATTTGTACCCTGATGCCGATGCGTTCAATTCCGTTCAAAGTGGTTTGCCTGCTCGGCATGAACGACGGAATTTATCCGCGCGCATTAGCCCCACTCGGGTTTGATCTGATGAGCCAGAAACCTGTGCGCGGCGATCGTAGCCGTCGCGATGATGACCGCTATCTGTTCCTCGAGGCGTTGATGTCAGCGGAACAAAAGCTCTACATCAGCTATATCGGTCGTTCCATTCAGGACAACAGCGAGCGCTATCCTTCGGTTCTGGTTCAGGAACTGGTGGATTACATCGGCCAGAGTCACTGTTTGCGAGGGGATGACGAGCTCAACTGCGATGAAAGTGAACGTCGGGTGAAAGCGCATATTTCGCATCTGCATAGCCGTATGCCGTTTGATGCCGTGAATTTCCAGCCTGGAGAAACACAAAGCTATGCCCGCGAATGGCTGAATGCCGCAAGTCTTGAGGGCGAAGCGCACAGTGATTTCATCCAGCCATTACCGCCTGTCGTTATTGAAACGCTGCCGTTAGAACAGTTGCAACGATTCTGGTCACATCCTGTCAGAGCATTTTTCCAGATGCGTTTACAGGTGAATTTCCGCATTGAAGACAATGATATACCGGAAACGGAGCCTTTTACTCTGGAAGGCCTGACGCGTTATCAGCTGAACCAGCAACTGGTGAATACGCTGGTTGAAGAACAGGATGCGGGTCTGATGTACAGCCGTTTCCGTGCGGGTGGCGAACTGCCCTACGGTGCATTTGGCGAAATCGCCTGGGATGACCAACGTCAGGAAATGCAGGCGCTGGCCGACAGAGTCAATGCCTGCCGCTTGCCAGGAAAAAGTCTGGAAATTGACCTGCAGTGTGACGGGGTCAATATTACTGGTTGGCTGCCGCAGGTACAGTCGGATGGCCTGCTGCGCTGGCGTCCGTCGATGCAGAACGTCTCGCAAGGGATGCAACTTTGGCTTGAGCATCTTGTCTATTGTGCCAGTGGTGGAATCGGTGAAAGCCGGTTGCTGCTGCGTAAAGACAGTGAATGGCGATTCCCGCCGCTGGCTGCCGATGAAGCCATGAAGTACTTAGCTGAGCTGGTGGCTGGCTACCGCGAAGGCATGTCTCAACCGCTCCTGTTCCTCCCTGAAAGTGGGGGGGCATGGCTGAAATCCTGTTATGACAGCGAAAATAATGTCATTTTATGGGATGAAGAGACGCAGCAGAAAGCGCGCAGTAAGTTTATGCAGGCTTGGGAAGGCAATATGGTTGTTCGTGGCGAGAGTGCCGATGTCTGGTATCAGCGCCTGTGGCGAACGCTGGAGTCTGAAAACGTTGAGGCGATTATCGCGCAGGCTGAACGTTATCTGCAGCCCGTTTTTCGCTTCCATCAGTCATAACGGTTGTATAAAAATTGCGCAGATATTCGGATTCCATTATCATGCGCAACTTGTCACGGACTGATGTACACAAGTGAGGCTGCCATTCAGAGCAGCTCAGAAGTTTGTTAATGATGAGGTCCGTGAATGCCCCGCAGCACCTGGTTGAATGTTGTATTTATCGTGTTGTTCGCCCTTTGGGCGCCCTTAAGTCAGGCCGACAATGGATGGCAACCGATAAAGGAAACCATCCGCAAAAGCGAGAAAGATCCCCGTCAATATCAGGCTATCAAGCTTGATAACGGTATGGTCGTGCTGCTTGTTTCCGATCCGCAGGCCGTTAAATCACTGTCTGCGTTAGTCGTGCCGGTAGGTTCGCTGGAAGATCCCGATTCACATCCGGGTCTGGCGCATTTCCTTGAGCATATGACTCTGATGGGGTCTAAAAAATACCCGCAGCCAGACAGCCTCGCCGAATACCTTAAAATGCACGGCGGCAGTCACAATGCCAGCACCGCGCCCTATCGCACCGCGTTTTATCTTGAGGTAGAAAACGATGCGCTCGAAGGGGCAGTAGACCGCCTCGCAGATGCAATTGCTGAACCTCTGCTTGATAAAAAATATGCCGACCGGGAACGTAACGCCGTTAATTCCGAGCTGACCATGGCGCGCAGCCGTGACGGCATGCGCATGGCACAGGTGAGCGCGGAAACCATTAACCCGGCGCACCCGGGGGCGCGATTCTCCGGCGGCAATCTCGAAACGTTGAGCGATAAACCGGATAGCCCGGTGCTGGATTCCCTGCACGCGTTTCGCGACAAATACTACTCCGCGAACCTGATGAAAGCCGTTATCTACAGCAATAAACCGTTGCCGGAACTGGCGAAAATGGCTGCCGAAACCTGGGGCCGAGTGCCGAATAAAAATATCACGCGTCCGGAGATCACTGTTCCAGTAGTCACCGATGCGCAGAAAGGCATCATCATTCATTACACGCCTGCCGTGCCTCGTAAGGTGCTGCGCGTTGAATTTCGTATCGATAACAACACGGCGCAGTTCCGCAGCAAAACGGATGAACTTGTCACCTATCTGATTGGCAACCGTAGTCCGGGAACGCTTTCCGACTGGTTGCAAAATCAGGGGTTGGCAGAGGGGATTCGTGCCGATTCTGATCCGGTGGTGAACGGCAACAGCGGTGTGCTGGCGATTTCCGCAACGCTCACTGACAAAGGCCTGGCTCATCGTGACCAGGTTGTGGCCGCTATTTTCAGCTACCTCGATATGCTCCGTCAGAAAGGCGTTGATAAACGTTATTTCGATGAACTGGCGCACGTGCTAGATCTCGATTTCCGCTATCCGTCGATTAACCGCGATATGGATTACGTCGAATGGCTGGCGGATACCATGATCCGCGTTCCCGTTGAGCACACGCTTGATGCAGTGAATATTGCTGACCAGTATGATGCGAAAGCCATTAGCGACCGCCTGGCGATGATGACGCCGGAAAATGCACGTATCTGGTATATCAGCCCGAACGAACCGCACAACAAAACCGCCTATTTCGTCAATGCGCCATACCAGGTCGATAAAATCAGTGCCCAGACATTCAGCCAGTGGCAGCAGGAATCGGCGAAGATAACCCTGCAACTGCCCACCCTGAACCCGTATATTCCGGATGACTTCACGCTGATTAAGCCTGAAAAAGTGGTTGATAAGCCTCAGTTGATTGTTGATGAACCGCAGTTGCGCGTGGTGTATACCCCGAGCCGCTATTTTGCCAGCGAACCGAAGGCCGATGTCACTCTGGTGCTGCGTAATCCGCGTGCGATGGATAGCGCGCGTAACCAGGTCATTTTCGCGCTGAATGATTATCTGGCAGGCATTGCCCTCGACCAACTGAGTAACCAGGCGTCGGTAGGCGGTATCAGTTTCTCCACAGGCGCAAATAATGGTCTGATGGTTAACGCAAACGGCTATACCCAGCGTTTACCGCAGTTGTTTGATGCGCTGCTGCAAGGTTATTTCAGCTATCAGCCAACCGAAGAGCAACTCGCACAGGCGAAATCCTGGTATACGCAAATGCTTGATTCTGCTGATAAGGGCAAGGCGTTCGATCAGGCTATTATGCCCGTCCAGATGCTTTCGCAGGTGCCTTACTTCCAACGCGAAGAACGCCGGGGTTTGCTGCCATCCATTACGCTCAAAGATGTTTTGACCTGGCGAGATGACCTGAAAGCGGGCGCGCGTCCGGAATTCCTTGTTGTGGGGAATATGACGGCAGAGAAATCCACTGAACTTGCCCGTCAGGTGCAAAAGCAGCTGAACGCCCGCGGCACGGAATGGTGTCGCAATAAAGACGTGGTGGTGGATAAGCAGCAGAACGCTATTTTTGAGAAAGCGAGCAGTACCAGCGATTCCGCACTTGCTGCGGTGTTTGCCCCGCCGAAAGCCGATGAATTCAGTAGCTCTGCCGCCAGCGCCATGTTGGGTCAGATTATTCAGCCCTGGTTCTACAATCAGCTGCGCACCGAAGAACAGTTGGGTTATGCGGTGTTTGCTTTCCCGATGAATATCGGTCGTCAATGGGGCGTAGGCTTCTTGCTGCAAAGCAGTGACAAACAGCCTGGTTTCCTTTGGCAGCGTTTCAAAGCCTTTTTCCCAACCGCTGAGGCAAAGCTGCGGGCGATGAAGCCTGAAGAGTTTGCTCAGATGCAGCAATCGGTGATTGCCCAAATGCAGCAGCCGCCACAAACATTGGGTGAAGAAGCCTCGAAGCTCAGCAAAGATTTCGATCGCGGTAATATGCGTTTCGATTCACGTGATAAAGTAGTGGCTCAGATAAAACTGCTTACGCCGCAAAAACTTGCTGACTTCTTCCATCAAACGGTGGTGGAGCCGCAGGGCATGACCGTCCTCTCTCAGGTCTCCGGCAGCCAGAACGGGAAAACAGAGTATGTTCACCCGAAAGGCTGGAAGGTTTGGGAGAGCGTCAGCGCGTTGCAGAAATCCATGCCGTTGATGAGAGAGAACGAATGACCGAGACCGCCGAGTCCTTAAATCCCCTGCGCTTACCGTTAACAGGTGAGCGCCTGATTGAAGCCTCAGCGGGCACCGGAAAAACCTACACAATTGCCGCACTCTATCTGCGGCTGTTGCTCGGATTAGGCGGCGAGGCCGCCTTTTTCCGTTCTGTCGATGTCGAAGAGTTGCTGGTAGTGACGTTCACCGAAGCGGCCACCGAAGAACTGCGTGGCCGTATTCGCAGCAATATTCACGAACTGCGCATCGCTTGTCTGCGTAACAGCAGCGATAACCCGCTGTATGCCAGCCTGCTGGCCGAAATCCCCGACCCTGAACAAGCCGCACAAGTGCTGCTGCTGGCTGAACGGCAGATGGATGAAGCGGCGGTGTTTACCATTCACGGTTTCTGTCAGCGCATGCTGAGCCTTAACGCCTTCGAATCCGGCATGCTGTTTGAACAGCAGCTCATCGAAGATGAATCCCGGCTGCGCTTTCAGGCCTGCGCCGACTTCTGGCGACGCTACTGTTATCCGCTTCCCCGCGAAGTAGCAGAAGCCATTCATGCGAGCTGGAAAGGCCCGCAGGATCTGTTGAAATCCATCGATCGTTACCTGCAAGGTGAAGCGCCGCAGCTTAAAACACCGCCGTCTGACGAAACGCTGATTGAGCGCCATCAACAGATTGTTGAGCAGCTCAGTGAATTGAAAGCAGCGTGGCTGGCGGCTGTCAGTGAAATTGGCGATCTGCTGGAAAATTCCGATCTCGACAGACGCAAGTTTAATCGCGGTAATCAGGGCAAATGGATCGATAAAATAAGTGCCTGGGCAACGGAAGAAAATACCGGCTATCAGTTACCGGATTCGCTTGAAAAGTTTGCTCAATCTTTCCTCTATTCCCGAACCAAAGAAGGTGGAAGCCCGCCACAACACCCGCTGTTCGACACCATCGAAGCTCTGCTGACCACGCCGCCTTCGCTTAACGATCTGGTGATTTCGCGGGCGATGGTTGAGATCCGTGAGGCGGTCGCGCGCGAAAAACAGCGCCGGGGCGAACTGGGCTTTGACGACATGTTGAGCCGCCTGGATGAGGCATTGCAGGGCGAAAGTGGCGATGCGCTGGCTTCAGCCATTCGTCAACGTTTCCCGGTGGCGATGATCGATGAATTTCAGGATACCGATCCGCAGCAGTACCGTATTTTTCGCCGTATCTGGCGGCAGCAGGCTGACACAGCGCTGCTGTTGATTGGCGATCCAAAACAGGCAATTTACGCGTTTCGCGGCGCGGATATTTTTACCTATATGCGCGCGCGTGGCGACGTCTCTGCTCATTACACCCTTGATACCAACTGGCGTTCCGCGCCGGGTGTGGTAGACAGCGTCAATCGTCTGTTCAGTCTTTCCGATAATCCTTTTATGTTCCGCGACATTCCCTTTTTGCCGGTCAAATCCGCGCCCAAAAATCAGGGACTGCGCTTTGAGCTGAAAGGTGAGGACCAACCCGCGATGAGCTTCTGGTTAATGCCAGGTAGCAATGTGGGGGCAGGGGATTATCAGGCTTTTATGGCGCAATTATGCGCCGGGAAAATTCGCGACTGGCTCAGTGCCGGACAGCGGGGTGACGCGCTGTTGTGGCGTGGTGAAAAATCGCGCCCGGTCGCGGCATCTGACATTACCGTGCTGGTACGTAATCGGCAGGAAGCGGCGCTGGTGCGTGATGCACTAAACGTGCTGGGCATTCCATCGGTTTATTTATCTAATCGAGACAGCGTATTCGAAACGCCAGAAGCCCAGGAACTGCTGTGGCTATTGCAGGCCGTACTGGCCCCGGAAAGGGAAAGTAGCCTGCGTAGTGCGCTTGCCAGTTCGCTGTTTGGCCTTAACGCGCAGGATATTGAACGTCTCAATCTGGATGAATTGGCGTGGGATGCGGTAGTCGAGGAGTTCAGCCGTTACCGTCAACTCTGGCAACAACGGGGCGTGATGGCGATGCTGCGGGCGCTGATGGCGGCCCGTAATATTGCAGAAAATCTGTTGGCGACACAAGGCGGTGAGCGCCGTCTGACCGATATTCTGCACATCAGCGAATTGTTGCAGGAAGCTGCCGGGCAACTCGAAAGTGAGCACGCACTGATGCGCTGGCTGGCTCAGCAAATCGGTGGGCCCGAAAGCGGCTCGTCCAGCCAACAGATGCGTCTGGAAAGCGATAAACACCTGGTGCAAATCGTCACGGTGCATAAATCGAAAGGGCTTGAGTATTCACTGGTGTGGCTGCCGTTTATCGCCCGCTATCGCAAACAGGATCAGGCGTTTTATCACGATCGAAACTCTTTTGCGGCGGTGCTCGATTTGCACAATGGCGAGGAAAGTCTTGAACTCGCCGAAGCCGAGCGGCTGGCGGAGGATTTGCGTTTGCTGTACGTGGCACTGACCCGCGCCATTTGGCATTGCAGTTTAGGCATCGCCCCGCTAAGCCCGCGCCGCAGTGATAAAGCGACCGACACCGAACTGCATCACAGCGCGTTAGGACGGCTGGTGCAAAAAGGCGAAGCCAAAGACGCGGCAGGGCTTGAAACTTGCTTGCGTGAACTGTGCAATGAACACATCGCGCTGCATATTCCCACGCTACCGGAAGGGGGGCGCTGGCAAGCCGTTGCGCCGGAAATGCCGGAGTTACGGGCCAGAGAGATGCAGCGACGTATTGTCGACGACTGGCGAGTCACCAGTTATTCCGGCCTGCAACAGCGAGGACACAGCGTAGCGCAGGATCTTCTGCCGCGTCTGGACATCGATGCGGCGGGTGTCGCAGACGTTTCCGACGAGCCGGAACTGTCGCCTCACCACTTCCCACGCGGTGCGTCGCCGGGAACGTTTCTGCATAGCCTGTTTGAAGAGATCGATTTTACTCAGCCGGTGTCTGAAACGTGGATGCTGGAGCAGTTAGAACGCAACGGTTTTGAGGTCAAATGGGCGCCGGTTCTGACGCAGTGGCTGACCACGGTGCTGCAAACGCCACTTTCTGGCGCGGGAATTTCCCTGAGCCAACTGACCGCCAAAAATAAACAGGTCGAAATGGAGTTTTATCTGCCGATTGAACAATTGCTTATTCCGCAGGCGCTGGACGGCTTAATTCGCCAGCACGACCCGCTTTCGGCAGGCTGTCCGTCGCTCGATTTCCGTCAGGTGAGCGGGATGCTGAAAGGCTTTATTGACCTGGTTTTCCGCCACGATGGGCGCTACTACCTGCTGGATTACAAATCAAACTGGCTCGGCGAAAACAGCGAAGCCTACACTCAGGCGGCGATGACGCAGGCGATGCAATCGCACCGCTACGATCTGCAATATCAACTGTATAGCCTGGCGCTGCACCGTTATCTTCGTCATCGGCTGACAGATTATGATTATGAAAGCCACTTCGGCGGCGTGATTTACCTGTTCCTGCGTGGCGTGGATGGTGGCGACAGCGGACAAGGCATTTTTGCCACTCGCCCGGATCGCGCGTTGATCGACGGTCTTGATGAGCTGTTTGCAGGCGATACACAGGAGGTGAGATGATGACCATGGAAGCCCTGTTGATGGAAGCCGCGCAACAAAAGTTGTTGCGCCCGCTGGACGTGCAGTTCGCCCTGATGGTGGCAGAACAGGGCAACCCAGCGGTGATGCTGGCGGCGGCGCTGTTGAGCCGTGATGCAGGGGAAGGGCACGTCTGTTTGCCGCTCTCCCGTTTTCACCCTGATGAGCAATGCACCGGGCGTGCTCAAGTGCTTTGGCAGCAACTGTTTGAACGGGCTGGGCCTGTTAATCAGATTGAAGAGTGGCTGTTGGCTTCTCCTGCCGTCAGTGATGGATCTGAGGCGACGCCGCTGGTGTTGTGTGAAGGGCGACTTTACCTCAACCGCTTGTGGCGCAATGAACTCGCAATTGCCCGTTTTTTCAGTCAGGCAGAGCCCGTTTTCTCCGGCGATGAAGCGCAACTGAGCGCCACCCTGGCGGCACTGTTTCCCCCTACCGAAGAAATAGACTGGCAAAAAGTGGCCGCAGCAGTGGCGCTGACCCGTCGTATCTCGGTGATTTCTGGCGGCCCGGGGACCGGGAAAACCACCACAGTGGCGAAACTACTGGCGGCGATTATTCAGACCAATACTCAGCCGAAATGCCGTATTCGGCTGGCCGCGCCCACTGGTAAAGCGGCCGCGCGTTTGACGGAGTCTTTAGGGGCTGCATTGCGCCAGTTACCGTTAACCGATGAACAGAAAAAAATGCTGCCTGTGGAAGCCGGAACGCTGCACCGTCTGCTTGGGGCGCAGCCCGGTAGCCAACGACTGCGTTATCACGCGGGTAATCCGCTGCATCTGGATGTGCTGGTGGTGGATGAAGCCTCAATGATTGACCTGCCGATGATGGCACGGTTGATCGACGCACTGCCCGCGCACGCCAGAGTCATTTTCCTCGGCGACCGCGACCAACTGGCCTCGGTAGAGGCGGGGGCTGTGCTGGGGGATGTTTGCGCTTGGGTGAATGTCGGGTATACGCAGGAACGTGCCCAGGAATTAAGTCGTTTGACCGGAATGGATGTGCCTGCTGGCGAAGGTCATGCAGCCGGCGCACTGCGTGACAGCCTGTGCCTCCTGAGAAAAAGCTACCGCTTCGGCAGTTATTCAGGCATTGGTCAACTGGCGAGAGCGGTGAACAACGGCGATGCCAAGGCGATGAAAGCGGTCTTTGCGCAAGACTTTTCCGATATCGCCCTGATGCCACTGCGCACCACCGCAGAGTATGAATCGATGCTGGAAGATGCGGTGACAGGTTATGCAGATTATCTGGCCCTTTTGCAGGCGCGTGCTGAACCTGCCGATATTCTGGAGGCTTTCTCACACTATCAGGTACTTTGCGCGCTTCGTGAAGGGCCTTATGGCGTGAGTGGCGTTAATGAACAGCTTGAACAGACGTTGGCGCGTAAGCGGCGCATTGCGCTGTCACGGCACTCTCGCTGGTATGAAGGGCGTCCGGTGATGATTGCCCGCAACGACAGCGCACTTGGGTTGTTTAACGGCGATATGGGCATTGCGTTAGACAGAGGCACAGGGCTACGTGTGTGGTTCCCGATGCCGGATGGCACAATCAAATCTGTGCAGCCGAGTCGTTTACCGGAACACGACACCGCGTGGGCGATGACGGTGCATAAATCCCAAGGCTCTGAGTTTAATCATGCGGCGCTGATTTTGCCGTCACAAAGCGTGCCGCTGGTGACCCGTGAACTGGTGTACACGGCTATCACCCGTGCTCGTCAGCGGTTGTCGATGTATGCCGACCCGGTGCTACTGGGGCAGGCGATCACCGTCAGAACCGAAAGACGCAGTGGGCTGGCGGCGTTGTTTGCTCAGTTTGGCTAATACCGATTTTTTCATCAGCCCGGTTAGCGTTCGCGCCACCGGGCAGCATTTCAGAAAACACTCAGGTTAAATCTGCCATCAGCACCTTCGAACGACGCTGATAGTTGTACATCTCTTTTTTACTCTCCGGCAGTAAATCCACTTCAACCGGCATAAATCCACGTTCCTGGAACCAGTGAATGCTGCGCGTCGTCAGCACAAACAGCTTGCTGAGGCCCATCTGCTTCGCCTGCGCCGCAACGCGCTCGAGCAACACTTCGCCGCGTGCAGAACTGCGATAATCAGGATGCACCGCCACACAGGCCATTTCGCCAATGCGTTCTTCCGGGAAGGGATACAGCGCGGCACAGGCGATGGTTGTGTTATCGCGTTGAATGACCGTGAATTTGTCGATTTCCATTTCCAGTTGTTCGCGTGAGCGGCGCACCAGAATGCCCTGTTGTTCCAGTGGCTCAATCAGCTCAAGGATCCCACCGATATCGTTGATGGTGGCGCGGCGAATTTGCTCGGCGCTCTCCATCACAATTTGGGTGCCAATGCCGTCGCGGGAGAAGAGTTCCTGTAACAGTGCGCCATTTTCCTGATAGCTCAGCAAGTGACAGCGACGCACACCGCTGCGGCAGGCTTTAACTGCCCCACGCAGAAAGCGCACAGTGCCGGAGTAATAATCCCCTTCGTTTTCCAGCGTTTCGACTCTGGCCTGGGCTTCATTAGGAAATAACTCGGGAATAATCGCGCCCTGGTTGTCTAAAACGCCCTGGGAAGAACAGAAGCCGATCATCTTTTCCGCTTTGAGCTTAATGGCTAATTGAGTGGCGATTTCTTCGGACGTCAGGTTGAAACTTTCGCCGGTCACGGAGACAGCAACAGGCCCCATCAACACAATAGCGCCACTGTCGAGCTGGCGATGAATCGCTTCTTCGTCGATGCGACGAATGCGCCCGCTATGGCAGTAATCTATGCCATCATCAACGCCCAGCGGTTGTGCGATGATGAAGTTCCCGCTCACCACATTGATGTGTGCGCCCTGTAATGGCGTGTTATTGAGGCTCATTGACAGGCGTGCAGTGATGTCGAGTTGTAACATTCCTGCTGCCTGTTTCACCAGGTCGAGCGTTTTGGCGTCAGTCACACGCGTATTTTTGTGATACAGCGGCTCATGATGGTGTTCCGCCAGATTGGCATCAATCTGCGGGCGTGCGCCGTAAACCAGCACAAGGCGAATCCCTAAACTGTGTAGTAATCCTATATCGTTGACTATGCTTGAAAAATTCTCATGCTCAATCGCTTCGCCGCCGAGCATAATGACAAACGTCTTACCCCGGTGGGCGTTAATGTAGGGCACAGAATGACGAAATCCTTCAACCAGTTCGGTTTTACGTTCCTTCACCACAGTACAACCTCGATGCATGATTATTCGTAATTAATGTATTTTTATTCTGTTTTGCTTGTCAGTGCAAGCAGCAATTTCAACGAATGTGCAAAGAAAGATGCATAGAAAATGAAATGAATCAGGATTGTTTACCCTTTTATAGATGACAGTTTATGCGGCTTTGGTTAAAGTTTTCGCTCAAACGAGTCGTTTAAACTGCTAAATTGAATTTTTTGCTTGGGAGAGGCATGTCTGGAAGTCAGTCAGGATTAAGCCGTCGTCGCTTCATTAAGGGAGCGGGGGCCATGTGGTTACTCAGCGTAAGTCAGATTGGTCTGGCAGCTGACAGCCGGGTTGTGGCTGTGCGCGTCTGGCCTTCATCCACCTATACTCGCGTGACGATAGAATCCAGCCATGAACTGAAATATAAGCAGTTTGCGCTGAGCAATCCGGAGCGAGTCGTGGTCGATCTCGAAGGCGTGAACCTCAATTCTGTGCTGAAAGGCATGGGCGAGCAGATCCGCAGCGACGATCCCTATATCAAATCGGCACGCGTGGGGCAGTTCGATCCGCAAACTGTACGCATGGTGTTTGAACTCAAGCAAAATGTGAAACCACAGCTGTTTGCGCTGGCTGCCGTGGCAGGATTTAAAGAGCGTCTGGTAATGGATCTTTATCCGTCCACGGCGACGGAAATGCAGGATCCTCTGCTGGCACTGCTGGAAGATTACAATAAAGGCGATCTCGATAAGCAGGTGCCTCCAGCACAAAGTGGCCCACAGCCGGGTAAAGCCGGGCGTGACAGACCGATTGTTATCATGCTTGACCCAGGGCATGGGGGGGAAGATTCCGGTGCGGTGGGCAAATATAAAACGCGCGAGAAAGACGTGGTGCTGCAAATTGCCCGTCGTTTGAAAACGCTCATCGAGAAAGAAGGCAACATGAAGGCCTACATGACGCGCAATGAAGACGTTTTCATTCCGCTGAAAGTTCGTGTCGCCAAAGCGCAGAAACAACGTGCTGACCTGTTTGTCTCCATTCATGCGGATGCCTTTACCAGTCGCCAGCCGAGCGGTTCATCAGTGTTTGCCCTTTCGACGAAAGGCGCGACCAGTACCGCAGCAAAGTATCTGGCGCAAACGCAGAACGCCTCGGATTTGATCGGCGGTGTCAGCAAAAGTGGTGATCGTTATGTCGACCACACTATGTTCGATATGGTGCAGTCGCTGACCATCAACGACAGTCTGAAATTTGGTAAAGCGGTGTTGGGCAGATTAGGTAAGGTGAATAATCTGCATAAAAACAGCGTGGAGCAGGCCGGTTTTGCGGTATTAAAAGCGCCGGACATCCCGTCGATTCTGGTGGAAACAGCGTTTATCAGTAACGTCGAAGAAGAACGTAAACTTAAGACAGCAACGTTCCAGCAGGAAGTGGCGGAGTCGATTCTGGCCGGGATCAAAGCCTATTTTGCCGATGGCGCAACGCTCGCGCGACGTGGCTAAAAGAGAGTCAGAAAGAGAGAGTGGCGCCGAAAGGCGTCATTTTTTTGAGCATTCGCCGGATTTTAGATACAAAAAAACACCCGTTAGGGTGCCTATTGTTTTATGAAGTGGTTGCGGGAGCCGGATTTGAACCGACGACCTTCGGGTTATGAGCCCGACGAGCTACCAGGCTGCTCCATCCCGCGTCCGTCAACTTATCGTCATCTCAGATAAGCTTTATTCTTCATTATGTGTTGGTTGCGGGAGCCGGATTTGAACCGACGACCTTCGGGTTATGAGCCCGACGAGCTACCAGGCTGCTCCATCCCGCGTCCGAGTGCTTACCCTTCCATCAGGTAAACCTTTCTACACATTGTAATGCTTTACATCTTAATTGGTTGCGGGAGCCGGATTTGAACCGACGACCTTCGGGTTATGAGCCCGACGAGCTACCAGGCTGCTCCATCCCGCGTCCGTGGAAGCGCACTATACGCTGGTCGCGATTTGATGCAACCCTTTTTTGCATAATTGGAACAGAGTGGATGAAAACGGGTCATATAGTCTGTTTTTTGCGCAAAATGGGGCGAGTGGCACGTTAACGCATTTCAATACCCCGGGGGGTTTGTTATCTTCATCACGCATTTAGCATAGAGAGAAGACGAGATACCATGAAAGGACGTTGGGCCAAAATTCTGGTGACAGGCGCAGTGATGACGATGCTCGCCGCCTGTTCCTCTAAGCCGACCGATCGCGGTCAACAGTATAAAGACGGCACCTTTAACCAGCCGTTTTCTCTGGTGAATCAGCCAGAAGCCGTAGGGGCGCCGATTAACGGCGGGGATTTCGCTCAGCAGGTTAATGAAATCCGTAACGCCTCGCCGCGCCTTTATGGCAGCCAGAGCAATGTCTTTACCGCCGTTCAGCAGTGGCTACAGTCCGGGGGCGATACCCGTACTATGAAGCAATACGGGCTGGACGCCTGGCAGATGCAGGGCGCGGATAACTACGGCAACGTTCAGTTCACGGGTTACTACACACCAGTAGTAGAAGCGCGTCATACACGACAAGGCGAGTTCCAGTATCCGATTTACCGTATGCCACCGAAGCGCGGCCGCCTGCCGTCACGTGCGGAAATCTATGCTGGCGCGCTGAGCGACAACTATATTCTGGCCTACAGCAACTCCCTGATGGATAACTTCATCATGGACGTTCAGGGCAGTGGATACATTGATTATGGTGATGGTTCTCCGCTCAACTTCTTTAGCTATGCCGGGAAGAACGGCTGGTCGTACCGCAGTATCGGCAAAGTGCTCGTCGATCGCGGCGAGTATAAAAAAGAAGATATGTCGATGCAGGCGATCCGTCAGTGGGGCGCAACCCACAGCGAAGCGGACGTGCGTGCCCTGCTGGAAGAGAACCCGTCGTTCGTGTTCTTCAAGCCGCAATCTTTTGCGCCTGTAAAAGGTGCGAGCGCGGTGCCGCTGATTGGCCGTGCGTCAGTGGCGTCTGACCGGAGCATTATTCCGCCAGGCACAACGCTGTTGGCGGAAGTCCCACAACTGGATAACAACGGTAAGTTCAACGGTCACTATGAACTGCGCCTGATGGTCGCGCTGGATGTGGGTGGGGCGATTAAAGGCCAGCACTTCGACATCTATCAGGGTATTGGCCCGGATGCGGGTCATCGTGCGGGCTGGTATAACCATTATGGTCGTGTATGGGTCCTTCGCAATGCGCCAGGTGCGGGCAACGTATTCAGCGGTTAACAGAGTCATTTGAGGTTTTATGTCAGTCGTGATTAGCGATGCCTGGCGCCAGCGTTTTGGCGGCACGGCACGTTTATATGGTGAAAAAGCGCTGCAGGTGTTTGCCGATGCGCATGTGTGTGTGGTCGGTATCGGCGGCGTAGGGTCATGGGCGGCAGAAGCGCTGGCGCGTACCGGTATCGGGGCGATCACGCTTATTGATATGGATGACGTGTGTGTCACCAATACCAATCGACAAATCCATGCACTCGGTGGCAATGTTGGGCTCGCTAAAGCGGAAGTGATGGCGGATCGCATTCGCCTGATCAACCCGGAATGCCGTGTCACGGTTGTGGATGATTTTGTGACGCCGGAAAATGTTGCGGGATATATGGGCGTTGGCTTTAGCTACGTTATCGACGCGATCGACAGCGTGCGTCCAAAAGCGGCGCTGATCTCCTGGTGCCGTCGCTACAAAGTGCCCTTGGTCACAACAGGCGGCGCAGGCGGACAAATCGATCCCACGCAGATCCAGGTCGCTGACCTGGCGAAGACTATCCAGGATCCGCTGGCGGCGAAACTGCGCGAACGGCTGAAAAGTGATTTTGGCGTGGTGAAAAACGGTAAAGGTAAGCTGGGCGTAGATTGCGTCTTTTCTACCGAAGCGCTGGTCTACCCGCAGTCAGACGGTTCAGTCTGTGCGATGAAAAGTACAGCCGAAGGGCCGAAGAGAATGGACTGTGCGTCCGGTTTTGGGGCGGCGACGATGGTGACCGCGACGTTTGGTTTTGTCGCGGTATCCCATGCTTTGAAGAAAATGCTGGCGAAAGCGGAGCGTACAGCTTAACCCTGGCGCGCGGCGTTCAGTACCGCGTCGCGCAACGCGTTCAGCCCTTGGTTGCGGGACGCGCTGAGCTGGGTTCGCAAACCTAATTCATCAAAAAAATCCAGCGGATCGGCGGCCAGAAGCTGATCCGCGCTCTTACCTTCTACAGCAGCCAGCAACACGGCTAGCAATCCTCGAACGATCCTTCCTTCACTGTCACCGTAAAAGTGCAATTTGCCTTCTGGCAGACACGTGTGGCCCAGCCAGACGCGGTTTTCACACCCGGCAATTTCCTCGGCTTGTGCTTTCAACGCTTCCGGCAGGGCGGGCAGTTGTTTACCCAGTAAAATCAATTGGCGGTATTTGTCTTCCCATTGATTTAGCGGGCCAAAAATCTGACGTAAGGTATCTTGCGTTACGGTTGTGCCGAACGGATGTCCGGCGAGAGCAGGGCTTGTCATTTAATCCACCAGTAAATCAAGGGCGCGGTCAACGGCGCTCACCAGCGCATGAACATCTTCCTGAGTATTATACGGGGCAAATGAGGCGCGTAGTGTACCGCTCACGTCAAGTGCTGCCAGCAAAGGCTGAGCGCAATGTTGCCCGGCACGCAACGCGATGCCGTATTCGGCGAGCAGCGTCACCATGTCGCTGTGATGCACCCCTGCGAAATCGAAGGCCAGCAGACTGGAGTCCTGACAGCGGAAAGAGCGAAAGCCCGGACGGCGCGACAGTTCTTCTTCGGCGAGTGTGGCAAGACCACGACTCCAGGTTTCGGCCTGCGCAATATCCGTTTGGCTTAACCATTCCAGCGCGGCGCTGAGACCGATCACTCCAGCGACGTTCGGTGTACCTGCTTCCAGACGATAAGGCACGGGTTGCGTTTTGAAACCGTCAAAGGTGACTTCGGTGATCATTTTGCCGCCGCCCAGCCATGGGGTCATCTCGTTCAGCAACTCACGTTTGCCATACAATGCGCCAATCCCGGTTGGGCCATACAGCTTGTGGCCGGAGAAGGCATAAAAGTCGATGTCCAGCGCCTGAACGTCTGCCGGGAAATGCACTACGCCCTGCGCTCCATCGACCATCACCACCATATTGGCGGCGTGCGCGAGTTGAATCGCGCGGGCCAGATCGGGGCAACCGCCAGTGACATTGGACATTTGTCCCAGCGCCAGAATGCGGCTTCTGGCGGTGATTAATGAGGAGAGTTGTTCAACGTCCGGCAGATGATCCGCGCCAATCGGCAGTTTCACGACGCGCGCGCCGGTCTGCTCCGCCACCATCAGCCACGGCACGAGGTTGGCATGATGCTCGGCTTCGCTAACGATGATTTCATCACCGGGCTGCAAACGTGGGCGGGCGTAACACTGAGCCACCATATTTATGGCTTCGGTAGTGCCTCGGGTCCAGACGATATTTTTGCCTTCCGGTGCGTTAATCAATGCCGCGACTTGATCGCGAGCAGCTTCGTAACGTGCAGTGAGTTTTTGCGCCTGCGCAAACTGACTGCGATGCACATTGCCCGCGCTCAGGCTGTAGAACTGCTGCGTGGCGTCGACCACGGCTTGCGGTTTCAGGGCCGTAGCGGCGCTATCGAGATAGACCCCGGCATCGCTCAGCGCCGGAAACTGGGCGCGAAACTGCGCCGGGTTGAATGCGTTCATGATTTTCCTCATTCCAGTTTACCGATCGTCGCGCAAAACACGCGGCAGGGCAAGGACAGGGATGTTCCTCGGAATTTTCTTGTATCTGTGGCAAAGCGATGACAGTGCGTTATGCTGAATTATGTCAGGTGACTGTTTTTGCCTGTTATTCGCAGCACTATCTTTAGCATGAATGGCTAAAAGGAGAAGAAGATGAACAAGACTGCCGCAATGATTTCTGCCTGTATGCTGACTTTTACTCTGAGCGCCTGTTCTGGCCCGAACTACGTGATGCACACCACTGATGGACGGACGATTATCGCTGACGGGAAACCGCAGACGGATGACGATACCGGGATGATTTCGTATAAAGATGCGAACGGTAACAAGCAGCAAATCAACCACAGCGACGTGAAAGAAATGGTCGAGATGGACAAGTAACGGTTGATTTTAAAGCAAAAAAAAGCACCGCAATTTGGCGGTGCTACATTAATCACTATGGACAGACAGGGTAAATGTACAGGAAGTGAAAAGGGGGTAGTCTCGCTACCGAGGTCTGAACTCCAGACCAATTGCAAACACAACAACACAACATCACAACCGTAAGCCAAAAGCCCATCAGAACACGCATTCCGAAAAAAGCTCTTCGTTCCGGCTCAGGAAGTGCCGCCATCATAGGTATTTGCTGGTAGAAGCTCAACGGACAAATTATAATGGCTCAGATAAAAAAAACTAATAGGTTACATGATGTAATCTAATTGTTAAAACTAGTTAACATCTAAGCTAAAACAACCATGTCGAAGCGTTTACCACCTCTGAATGCATTACGTGTATTTGATGCCGCCGCCCGTCATCTCAGCTTCACTCGCGCCGCCGACGAGCTCTTTGTCACTCAAGCTGCGGTAAGCCATCAGATCAAGTCACTCGAGGATTTCCTGGGCCTGAAGCTCTTTCGTCGTCGCAATCGTTCGTTGTTGCTGACCGAAGAAGGGCAAAGCTATTTCCAGGATATCAAAGAGATCTTTTCGCAATTAACCGAAGCAACGCGTAAACTGCAGGCCCGCAGCGCCAAGGGTGCTCTGACGGTCAGTATGCTGCCGAGTTTTGCCATTCAATGGCTGGTGCCTCGCCTTGCAAGCTTTAACTCAGCTTATCCGGGAATCGACGTCAGAATTCAGGCTGTGGACCGTCAGGAAGACAAACTGGCGGACGACGTCGACGTGGCGATTTTCTATGGTCGCGGCAACTGGCCGGGCCTGCGAGTCGAAAAATTGTACGCCGAATATCTGTTACCGGTGTGTTCGCCGTTGTTGTTGACCGGCGAGAAGGCGTTGAAAACGCCCGCAGATATGGCGCAACATACGTTATTGCATGATGCTTCACGTCGCGACTGGCAAACTTATACCCGCCAGTTGGGCTTAAATCATATCAATGTTCAACAGGGACCGATTTTCAGCCACAGCGCGATGGTGCTGCAGGCGGCTATCCATGGACAAGGGATCGCACTGGCCAACAATGTGATGGCGCAGTCCGAAATTGAGGCGGGCCGTTTGGTCTGCCCGTTTAATGATGTTCTGGTCAGCAAGAATGCGTTTTACCTCGTTTGCCATGACAGTCAGGCGGAACTGGGTAAAATAGCCGCCTTTCGGCAGTGGATCCTGGCGAAAGCGGCCAGCGAGCAAGAAAAATTCCGTTTCCGTTACGAACAATAAATGAATTTAGGGTAATGACATGACCAGTCGCTTCATGCTGATTTTTGCCGCCATCAGTGGCTTTGTTTTTGTTGCCTTGGGTGCGTTTGGCGCACATGTATTAAGTAAATCGCTCGGCGTGGTCGAGATGGGCTGGATCCAGACCGGCCTTGAGTATCAAGCGTTCCATACGCTGGCGATTTTCGGTCTGGCGGTGGCTATGCAGCGCCGTATCAGTATCTGGTTCTACTGGAGCAGCGTGTTTATGGCGCTGGGAACCGTCTTTTTCAGCGGCAGCCTTTATTGTCTGGCGCTGTCGCATTTACGCCTGTGGGCATTTGTGACTCCGGTAGGTGGCGTGAGCTTCCTTGCTGGCTGGGTGCTAATGTTGATTGGTGCTATTCGTTTAAAGCGTAAAGGTATCACGCATGAATAAGGTTATTCTCTACTGCCGTCAGGGTTTTGAGAAAGAGTGTGCAGCAGAGATTTCTGACAAGGCATCTCGTCTTGAAGTATTCGGTTTTGCCCGAGTGAAAGAGAACTCTGGCTATGTCATTTTCGAATGTTATCAGCCGGATGAAGCAGAAAAAATCATTCGTGAGCTGCCGTTCAGCTCGCTGATTTTTGCCCGTCAGATGTTTGTGGCCTGCGAATTACTGAAAGACCTTCCACCGGAAGACCGCATTACTCCGGTTGTGGGCATGCTGCAAGGCGTGGTTGAGAAGGGCGGTGATCTGCGTGTCGAAGTCGCGGACACCAACGAAAGCAAAGAATTGATGAAGTTCTGCCGCAAATTCACCGTGCCGTTGCGTTCGGCGCTGCGCGAAGTGAACGTGCTGGCGAAGTTTGAAACGCCGAAGCGTCCCGTCGTGCATGTGTTCTTCATTGCGCCAGGTTGCTGCTACGTGGGTTACTCGCTGACCACTAACAACTCCCCGTTCTATATGGGCATTCCGCGCCTCAAGTTTCCGTCTGATGCGCCGAGCCGTTCGACCCTCAAACTGGAAGAAGCCTTTCACGTGTTCATTCCGGCAGATGAATGGGATGAGCGTTTGGGAAATGGCATGTATGCGGTGGATTTGGGGGCCTGTCCTGGCGGCTGGACCTACCAGTTGGTGAAGCGCAACATGTGGGTTTCTTCAGTGGATAACGGCCCGATGGCGCAAAGCCTGATGGACACCGGACAAGTGACCTGGTTGCGTGAAGATGGTTTCCGCTATCGGCCAACGCGCAATAACATCTCGTGGATGGTGTGCGACATGGTGGAGAAACCGGCTAAAGTTGCCGCGCTGATGGCGCAATGGCTGGTGAATGGTTGGTGTCGCGAAACCATTTTCAACCTCAAATTGCCAATGAAAAAGCGCTACGAAGAAGTGTCGCAGAATCTGGCGTACATTCAGGCGCAGCTCGACGAGCATGGGATCAACGCCCATATTCAGGCGCGTCAGTTATACCACGATCGCGAAGAAGTAACGGTACATGTGCGTCGCCTTTGGGCCGCCGTGGGTGGACGTCGCGACGAGCGTTAAGCTTTTGATCGCTTGCCCGGCCTACATTATGTAGGTCGGGCGAAATTACCGCGCCAACCGCAACTGCTGCAAATTCCCGTCCAGCTGTAAATCCGTCTGTAGCGTCGCCACTTCCCGGCAGATAAACGCCATCTCCTGATGTTCAATGAGTTTCTTACGCCACTTTTCCGGTACGTCGTCCAGATGCTGATAAATCGCTTCGAGCGTGGGAAACTGCGCCAGCAACTCAGTCGCACTTTTCGGGCCAATACCCGCCACGCCCGGCACTTTTGAACTGCTTATTCCTGCCAGACCCCAATAATCCGGGAGTTGCTGTGGCGTCACGCCAAACTCTTGAGTAATAAACGGCGCGTCGAGCCAGCGTTTCTGAAAATAATCACGAATACGAATGGTGGGCGACAACAACTGGCAGTAGCCTTTGTCCGTAGACACAATCGTGGCCTGATGCCCGGCGCTGGCAATTTTCACGGCCAGTGTGGCGGCGAGATCGTCAGCTTCATTTTTAGCAGAAACCCAACAATGCACGCCGTGCTGCTCAAAGACGCGACGAATATTGTCCATTTCGGCGTGCAAATCTTCCGGCATCGGTGAGCGCCCGGCTTTATAGTCCGGGAGGCGCTGGTGTCGCCAGTTTTGATCCCGGGCTTCATCATCAAACACGGCGACGGCGTGGGTTGGCTGGCTATGCAGAATCAGCTGTTGCAGCGCATGCAGACAGGTGTCCGCGCAGGGCGAGCCCTGAACCGCATGAATACGGCGAATTAAATTCAGCGCGTCGACGATAAGCAGATGAACGGCCACGGTTTACCCTTCTTGATAGCAATGCGCTAAGGGTAACATTGTGCGGAATGTGAGGCTATTTAACGCGAAGAAATCAGGAAGACGCCTCGCAAAACGAGGCGTCGGTGCGAGCTTAGTCGCAGGTTACAATTTTCATTGCCAGACCGCCGCGAGAGGTTTCGCGGTATTTGGCGTTCATGTCTTTGCCCGTTTCGTACATGGTTTCGATGACTTTATCGAGACACACGCGCGGATCGCTGGTGCGGCGCAGCGCCATACGTGCGGCATTGACCGCTTTTACTGAGGCAATCGCGTTGCGCTCGATGCATGGCACCTGAACCTGGCCTGCAACCGGGTCGCAGGTCAAACCAAGGTTGTGCTCCATGCCGATTTCTGCGGCGATGCACACCTGCGTCGGGCTGCCGCCCAGCAGTTCAGCCAGGCCTGCTGCAGCCATCGAACAGGCCACGCCGACTTCGCCCTGACAACCCACTTCGGCACCTGAAATAGACGCGTTCATTTTATACAGAGAACCAATGGCGCTGGTCACCAGCATGTAGCGCGCCAGTGAGTTAGCATTTACTTCGCGGATAAACTTGTCGTAATACGCCAGCACTGCCGGAACAATGCCGCAAGCGCCGTTAGTTGGCGCGGTGACAACGCGTCCACCTGCAGCGTTCTCTTCGTTTACCGCCAGCGCAAACATGTTGATCCAGTCAACGACAGCCATTGGGTCGCTGGTGGTTTTATCCTGACTTACTAACATACGGCGTAATGCCGCTGCACGACGTGGCACACGCAGTTTACCCGGGAGCACGCCTTCGGTCGTGATGCCGCGCTCAATGCCGCTACGCATGACATCCCAAACTGCTGCGAAATGCTGTTCGAGTTCTTCTTTGCTGTGCAAAGCCAGTTCGTTTTGCATCATCAGACCGGAGAGCGACAGACCACTTTCCTGGCAGTGACGCTGAAGGTCAGCCGCGTTTTTATACGGATACGGCACCGCAACAGGTGCGTTATCACTCTGACCAAAATGGTCTTCATCAACGATAAAACCGCCGCCGATCGAGTAGTACGTCTGGCTGTAAACGGCTTTATCGCCGCTTAAAGCGGTAATTCGCATTCCGTTTTCATGCAGGGAAAGATTGTCGGCATGGAAATTCATGCACTGGTCTACCGGGAACTCGACTTCGTGTTCGCCATTCGCCAGCAGCAGGCGGCCATGCGTGTTCACATCCTGAATGAATGACGGAATTGCATCGATATCGACGCTGTCCGGCAGATTACCCGCCAGGCCCATAATAATGGCGATATCGGTGTGGTGACCCTTTCCGGTCAGGGAAAGTGAACCGTAAACGTCGACCACCACGCGGGTAACGTCGGTGAGAATATTGCGTGCAATCAGGTCATCCGTGAATTGCTTGCCCGCTTTCATTGGCCCAACGGTGTGAGAGCTGGAAGGACCAATGCCGATTTTGAAAATATCGAATACGCTGATCATGATGCGTCCATGGCTGGAGGGATGTGCGCCGCCCGTAGGCGGCGCGGGAGATTAACCGAACAGAGAGAAGAAAATCGCGGAGATGGCGATGAGGCCCATGATGACCACAAACACGTTGCTGATGTGACCGCTGTATTTGCGCATTGCAGGCACTTTCTGAATCGCGTACATCGGCATCAGGAACAGGATCATCGCGATAATTGGACCGCCCAGGGTCTCAATCATCCCAAGAATGCTAGGGTTCAGGGTTGCCACAATCCAGGTGGTAACCAGCATGAATACCGCAGTCACCTTGTTCAGACGGCTTACTTCAATGGTTTTTCCACGGCTACGCAGCGATTTAATCACCATACCGTTAAAGCCTTCACGTGCGCCAAGATAGTGGCCGAGGAAGGATTTAGTGATAGCGATGATGGCGATAATCGGGGCCATCCACGCAATCAGTGGTGCGTTAAAGTGGTTTGCCAGGTAAGACAGAATCGAAATGTTCTGCTCTTTTGCAGACGCCAGGTCCGCTGGCGCCAGGCTCAGCACGCAGCTGAACACGAAGAACATCACGGTCAGTACCATCATGATGTGCGCGAAAGCCAGAATTTTGGAACACTTCTTCTCAGCATCCACACCGTATTCTTCACGTTTCGCGACGGCGAAAGAAGAGATGATCGGTGAGTGGTTAAAGGAGAACACCATCACCGGGATCGCCAACCACAGCGTCATCCACAGGCCGTTGCCGGTAGAGGTTGCGCTACTCATAGACAGCGTTTCCAGCACCGCACCGTTCCATTGTGGGATCAGGTAGCAGGCCAGCAGCATCAGGGCTACCACAAACGGGAACACCAGGATGCTCATTGCTTTCACGATCATCTGCTCGCCAAAGCGCACGATGGTCATCATGCCGACGATAAGGATCAGCGACAGAATCGCACGCGGTGGCGGCGTCATTCCCAACTGGTGGGTCATGAAGCTTTCAACGGTGTTGGTGATAGCGACGCTATAAACCAGCAGAATCGGGTAAATCGCGAAGAAATACAGCAGGGTAATCAATTTACCCGCACCCACGCCAAAGTGTTCTTCAACCACTTCGGTGATGTCTTCGCCCGGATTTTTACCGGACAGCACGAAGCGGGTCAGGCCACGGTGTGCAAAATACGTCATTGGGAAAGCAAGAATTGCCATAATGATGAGCGGGATTAAACCGCCAACCCCGGCGTTGATCGGCAGGAACAACACGCCCGCACCGATCGCCGTGCCATAAAGGCCCAGCATCCACATGGTATCTGTCTTACGCCATCCGCTACGACTTTCTGTCGAGGCAATGGTGCTGGTTTGAATGGTTTCCATCTGTATCTCCTGGAGGAAGTAACTTGTCAGTTTTCTAGTCAAATCGAATGAATAAATGGCTGACGGTAATATAAATTCGTGCGAAATGGGTTTTTCTTGTTATTTTTGCCCATGATTGTGTGCGGCCGGAAAGATACATTTAAGTTATGAATGTATCAGTGATCCCGATCCCAAATGCAATAAAACACTCCACAGATGATGGTTATTAGACCATCAGACTGGTTTTTTAACGTTTACGGAAGTTTATGCGCGCGAAGGCTAGCACTGGCAGCGTATTGGAGAAAAGTATACCGCAGCGAATACGCATCATTTTCTGAAAAAAGCGACATAAATAGTGCTTTAGCGCGTACTAACCTAATTTATTTGAATATTTAACGCTTTATCCATCGCGGCAATTTTTGTAATTGATATAAAAGATAAGGGCGGCTTATGCGCCGCCCTTGAGTCAGGAAGAGGGGATCAGGAACAAATTTCGTAGCAGGGAATATACGCGGAGCCTGGAAGTTTCATGCGGTGCTGCGCGACAAAGCTTTGCAGCAAACTGTCCATCCGGCGCATCATTTCGCCGTCACCGTGGATCTTATACGGGCCGTGTTCTTCGATGGCTCGAATACCCACTTCTTTTACGTTACCCGCCACAATACCCGAGAAAGCGCGGCGCAGGTCTGCAGCCAGAACTTCTACCGGCTGATCGGGATACAGTTTCAGGTTCGCCATGTTTTCATGGGTCGGTTCGAACGGCTGTTGTAGGTCAGGCGCGATACGCATCGACCAGTTAAAGCTGTACGCATCCCCGGTGTCACGGCGATTCTCTTTCACCAGCGGCATCGCTTTCTTCATCTGACGAGCCACTTCCACCGCATCGTCGACAATAATGCGATAGTGACGACGGGCCTCTTCACCCAGCGTGTGCACAATGAAATCGTCCAATACGCGGAAGTAATCGGCGCTCTCTTTTGGCCCGGTCAGTATCAGCGGCAAGACCTGATTTTTGTTGGCCGGATTCATCAAAATACCCAACAGATAAAGCAGTTCTTCCGCCGTTCCTACGCCGCCTGGGAAGATGATTATCCCATGTGCGAGACGGACAAACGCTTCCAGGCGTTTTTCGATATCCGGCATGATGATCAGTTCATTTACCAGCGGATTCGGTGGTTCGGCGGCAATAATGGACGGCTCGGTCATGCCGATAAAACGCCCTTCTTTATAGCGCTGCTGCGCGTGGCCGACGGCGGCCCCTTTCATTGGCGCTTCCATCGCGCCCGGACCACAACCGGTACAGATATTCAGTTCGCGTAAGCCAAGCTGAGTACCCACGCGGCGAGCATAGAGATATTCGTTTTCATTAATAGAGTGACCGCCCCAGCAAACCACCATACTCGGTGCTTCACCGACGTGCAGCGCACGGGCGTTACGCAGAATGGAGAACACCAGGTTGGTAATGTGGGCAGAGCTTTCCAGATCGAGATTCGGGAAGCGAACCGTGTTATGGATTTGACCGTAAACAAACAGAATGTCGCGTAGAACGGCAAACAGGTTGGCCTGCAGGGAGCGGATAATGCGTCCGTCGACGAAGGCATCTTCCGGCGGGTTAATCAGTTCCAGTTTCACACCGCGCTCGCGGCGTAGCACGTTGATGTCAAAGCTTTCAAAGCGTGACAGCAGTTCTTTGCTGTTGTCGGTCAGACTGCCTGAGTTGAGTACTGCCAGTGAACAGTTGCGAAACAGTTGGTACAAATCGCTGCTGGCGTTGCTTTTCAGCATATCGACTTCCAGCTGCGACAGCATATCCATTGAGCCAAGCGGGCTAATATGTGTAATCAAGTGAACTCCTTACGGGACGAATATCGTCTTCCCTATTGATTACAATAGCCTTGCTGGTCAGATTTTAACAAGAAAAAGCGCGACCGAAACCGCGCTTTATTTTGCAATCATGTATGTTACTGGCGAACCAGGCGACCGATTGCAGGCACAAAATCCGTGTTACTGCGCCACGGGTTGATATCCAGTCCGCCGCGACGGGTGTATCGAGCATAAACGCTCAGGCTTTCCGGCTGACAGAAACGCTGGATGTCATTGAAAATACGCTCGACGCACTGTTCGTGGAACTCATTATGATGGCGGAAAGACACGAGATAGCGCAGCAGTTTCTCTCGGTCGATTTGCGCGCCGCGATAGTGAATTTGTACGGAGCCCCAATCTGGTTGGTGAGTAATCAGGCAGTTGGATTTGAGTAAATGGCTGACGAGTGTCTCTTCAACCACTTTCCCGTTTGCAGCGCCTTCTAGATAGTCGGTGCTGAATTCGTAGCTGTCGATTTCAATATCCTGCTCATCAATGCAGGTGCCATGAAAATGCGCAATCGGCTGGCCTTCGATTTCATCCAGACGATATAGCGCCACGCTGACATCGCCTTGCGCACAATGGCGCAGGTCACGTTCAAGCGTGGCACGCACTTCTTCCCAATCGGCGAAATGAGTCTGGTTGAAGCTGTTCAGGTAAAGCTTAAAGCTTTTGGATTCCACCAGATTGATGCTGGTGTCACGCAGCTCGACGTGTCCGACGGCCACCTGCGGCAGGCCTTTTGCATTCAGCCAGGAGATCTCATACAGCGTCCAGATATCACCGCCGTGAAAAGGGAGGTTATCGGCGTGAAGGCCGAGGGGATCGCGGTTAAGACTGCGAGGCACTGGCTGAAGCAGGCTGGCGTCGTAAATATCACGGTAATCTGTGGCTTTACCGAGCGTCAGGCCAGACAGCGCCTGATGGTTTTCATAAGAAGACATGTTTCACCGTCACAATGCAGGTAGACTATGCCTTGAGTTTATCCTGGTTGACCTGGAGAGAGAAAGCAGTGGATCAGCAGACCGTAGAAGCCTTGAATGCGTTTACCCAACGTTATTGCGACGCATGGCAACAGCGCCATGGCACGCAACCACGCAGCGAAGAACTGTACGGGGTCCCATCCCCTTGCGTGACGCAAACTGATGACGACGGCGTCTTCTGGCAGCCTCAGCCTTTCAGCCTTGTGCCAACACTGGAAGCGATCGAGCGCGCGATGGATATTGTGGTGCAAGACCCGCTGCAAACGTATTATACCAGCCAGTTTGCGGGTGATATGGCCGCGACCTTTGGCGAGCGTCAACTGATGCTATTGCAGGTCTGGAGTCCCGACGATTTTCAGCGTGTTCAGGAAAACCTGATTGGCCATCTGGTGACACAGAAACGCCTGAAGCTGTCGCCAACGTTGTTTATTGGAACAATGGACAGTGAACTGGATGTGATATCCGTGTGTAATCTGACGGGCGAAGTCCTCCTTGAGACCCTTGGAACCCGTAACCGCATCACGCTTTCTGCTTCTATTGCGAGTTTTCTGACACACCTTGAGCCTCTGCTGTAAGCCATCTGCCTGGTGTGCTTGTGAGAGATCTCTTACAGACCCTGTGAGAGATCACCAGGTTGTAAGCCTGTCATTGCCGCTTCGCTATAATGCCATTCTATTTAAATCAAATAGTTAAGATGTAATCCCTTAACTTTCATATGAAAATGGTCTTAAGGATTTCGCTAACAGAGGCTTGTAAGACGAGGCGGAATAGAGGATTCTATACAGGTCGACACGGAGTCTGACACCGAAGCGAACATCAGGATGATGACGCTTCAGCTGGAAACACCAGGATGGTGCTACAAGGACAGGCTTTCAGGACGAAAGCGAGAGGATTGCGCAGGACGCGTAAAAGGACACCTCCAGGATGGAGAAAGAGAGCCGGTCAGGATGCCCGGTGGATCAGGAAGATCAGGACAAACTTACGGATAAGTCAGATCGCATCGGGGTGGTGCGAGCAGGATGCAATAGTTTACGGATGAACTTGGTCAGGAGACCGTAGGAAAAGTTGTCATGGATGAGCAGGGAGCACCAAAAGTAGCTGGACTGCTGCTAAACGAACCGGGAGCACTGTGAAAACAGTGCTCCCTTTTTTTATTTCACACTCTCCAGTGTTATCCTGCCCCCAGATTTTCATTTCGACGTTTCTTCTGAGGTTTCTATGTCCCACCACGACAGCGTTCGTCAGCGACTGCACGCAATTGAAGCGCAACTGCGCGAGCATCAGCACTGGCAGGATAACGCTCCTGAAGCCCGTGTTTTCGAGAGCACACAACCTTTCTGCATGGACACGCTGGAGCCGCTGGAGTGGCTGCAATGGGTGTTGATCCCGCGTATGCACCAGCTTGTCGACAGCCAGCAGCCGTTGCCGCAGAGCTTTGCCGTTGCGCCGTATTACGAAATGGCTCTTACCGTCGACCATCCCTTCCGGACGATTATTCTGCCCGAGCTCGAACAGCTTGACGCCCTCTTTGCAGGCACCGATGACAAATGATTGAGATCCTCTATCAGGATGAATGGCTGGTTGCCGTCAACAAACCTTCCGGTTGGCTGGTGCATCGTAGCTGGCTCGACCGTGATGAAAAAGTGGTGCTGATGCAAACCGTGCGCGACCAGATTGGTCAGCATGTCTTTACCGTTCATCGCCTCGACAGGCCGACCTCTGGTGTGCTGTTGATGGGGCTATCGAGCGAAGCGGGCCGCTTGTTGTCTCAGCAGTTTGAACAGCATCAGATCCAAAAACGTTACCACGCTATCGTCCGTGGCTGGTTGATGGAAGAGGCGCTTCTCGATTATCCACTGGTGGAAGAGCTGGATAAAATCGCGGATAAATTCGCGCGTGAGGATAAAGAAGCGCAACCGGCGGTGACGCATTATCGTGGTCTGGCGACGGCTGAAATGCCGGTAGCAACCGGGCGTTACCCTACAACGCGCTACGGTTTGGTTGAGCTTGAGCCGAAAACCGGACGCAAACATCAGCTGCGCCGCCATATGAGTCATCTTCGCCACCCGATCCTGGGTGACAGCAAACATGGCGATCTCCGCCAGAACCGCAGCGCCGCAGAGCACTTCGGCTGCGACCGCTTAATGCTGCATGCCAGTGAACTGCATCTGACTCATCCTTTTACCGGTGAACCGCTGGTGATCCGCGCAAGCCTTGATGACGTCTGGATGCAGGCGATGTCACATTTTGGCTGGCGTGGTCTTCTCCCTGAAGTTGAAAGGGTTGAGTTTACGCCGGACAACCGTCAGGATGACCTCATAACTGAATGATTCAGGGAGAAAAGTAATGGCGGAAGTAGGCATTTTTGTCGGCACCATGTACGGAAACGCGCTGTTAGTGGCGGAAGAAGCGCAGACAATTCTCGCTTCACTCGGGCATAAGGCTCAGGTGTTTGAAGATCCTGAAGTCGGTGACTGGGAGTCATATCAGGGAAAATTCGCGCTGGTGGTGACATCGACAACCGGGCAGGGTGATTTACCGGACAGCATTGTGCCGTTGTATCAGGGCATTCAGGATATGTACCAGCCCCATCTGCGCTACGGGATCATCGCGTTAGGCGACAGCACTTACTCGCATTTCTGTGGTGGCGGCAAGAAGTTTGATGCGCTGTTGCAGGAGCAGGGCGCACAGCGTATCGGCGAGATGCTGCTGATCGATGCCAGCGAAGATCCTGAACCCGAAACGATATCCAACCCTTGGGTTGAACACTGGGCGACGTTGCTCAGCTAAGCCAATTGCCCTTCATCAGAAGGGCATCTTTTCGCCTGCCAAAACCCGATTCCGTGAACCAGACCCCATCCTCCTGGGCATAAGCCCCAAAACTCTGTTTATCTCAAACTGAATGCTGTGTTTATGCACGGTGAGCCCTCATTGATGCGTTTTTATACTTCTCCTGCCGGTTAATAAAACGTGGCACGCCACTGCGCGACGCCGCCATAAAAACAAACGTCATTCTGATTCCCCTACAGGTTACGTTGTTCAGAATGAGGGAAGCCTCAGGAGTACAACAATGAGTTCACTAAGTCAGGCGACGGCGTCTGCTGAAAAGCGGACCAACGCGCGCTACTGGATCGTGGTGATGCTGTTTATCGTCACCTCTTTCAACTACGGCGATCGCGCCACGCTCTCGATAGCCGGATCCGAAATGGCCAAAGACATTGGCCTCGATCCGGTTGGCATGGGATATGTTTTCTCTGCTTTCTCATGGGCCTATGTGATCGGCCAAATCCCCGGCGGCTGGCTGCTTGACCGCTTCGGATCTAAACGCGTCTACTTCTGGTCGATCTTTACCTGGTCGATGTTCACGCTGTTGCAGGGTTTCGTCGATATCTTCAATGGCTTTGGCATCATCATCGCGCTGTTTACTTTGCGCTTTATGGTCGGGCTTGCCGAAGCGCCATCTTTCCCGGGTAACAGTCGCATCGTTGCGGCCTGGTTCCCGGCGCAGGAAAGGGGAACGGCGGTGGCGATTTTCAACTCCGCACAGTATTTCGCCACAGTGATTTTCGCGCCGATCATGGGCTGGCTGACGCATGCCGTGGGTTGGTCACATGTGTTCTTCTTTATGGGGGGATTAGGGATCGTGATCAGCTTCCTGTGGCTGAAAATGATCCACGAGCCGAATCAGCACCCTGGCGTAAACCAGAAGGAGCTGGACTACATCGCCGAAGGCGGTGGGCTTATCAACATGGACCAGAAGAAAAATGCGCAACAGGTGCCGATGCGGGAGAAATGGGCGCAGGTCAAACAGTTGATGGCCTCGCGAATGATGATCGGCGTGTATCTCGGTCAATATTGTATCAACGCGCTGACTTACTTCTTCATCACCTGGTTCCCGGTTTATCTGGTGCAGGCGCGCGGTATGTCGATTCTGAAAGCGGGGTTTGTCGCGTCGATCCCGGCGGTGTGTGGCTTTGTGGGCGGGGTGCTCGGCGGGATTATTTCCGATTGGCTGATGCGCAAAAGTGGTTCGCTCAACATCGCACGTAAAACACCGATTGTGCTCGGGATGCTGCTGTCGATGACCATGGTGTTCTGTAATTATGTCGATGCAGAATGGATGATCATCGGCTTTATGGCGATGGCCTTCTTCGGTAAAGGCATCGGCGCGCTGGGCTGGGCGGTAATGGCTGACACTGCGCCGAAAGAGATAAGCGGCCTCAGCGGCGGTCTGTTTAACATGTTCGGTAATATGTCCGGGATTGTGACGCCGATTGCTATCGGTTACATCGTGGCGACGACGGGGTCGTTTAACTGGGCGTTAATCTACGTTGGTATTCACGCGCTGGTCGCCGTGTTGAGCTATCTGGTACTGGTCGGCGATATCAAACGTATCGAACTGAAACCCGTCACGGAGCGTGGATGATGAATACTCAGTCAAGCCCGGTCATTACTGACATGAAGGTCATTCCGGTGGCAGCACAGGACAGCATGCTGATGAATATCGGCGGCGCGCACCACGCTTATTTCACCCGTAATATTGTGGTGCTTACCGATAACGCCGGGCATACCGGCGTGGGTGAAGCGCCCGGTGGGGAAGTCATTTACCAGACGCTGGTGGACGCGATTCCGAAAGTTGTTGGGCAGGAAATTGCGCGCATGAACCGCGTGGTTCAGCAGGTTCACAAGGGTAATCAGGCGGCGGATTTTGATACCTTTGGCAAAGGCGCATGGACGTTCGAACTCAAGGTGAATGCAGTTGCCGCGCTGGAAGCGGCGTTGCTGGATTTGCTCGGAAAGACGTTGAACGTGCCAGTGTGTGAACTGTTGGGGCCAGGCAAACAGCGTGATGCGGTCACTGTGCTGGGTTATTTGTTCTATGTTGGCGACCGCAACAAAACCGACTTACCGTACAGCGAAGGAAGGCGCGACGATCACGACTGGTATCACCTGCGTCATCAGGAAGCGCTTTCTTCAGCAAGCGTTGTACGTTTGGCAGAAGCCGCGCAGGACCGATATGGTTTTAAGGACTTCAAACTGAAAGGCGGCGTGTTGCCTGGCGAACAGGAAATCGAGACGGCAAAGGCGCTAAAAAAACGCTTTCCTGACGCGCGGATCACCGTTGATCCTAACGGTGCGTGGCTGCTTGATGAAGCCATTGGGCTGTGCAAAGGTTTACAGGATGTGCTGACCTACGCAGAAGACCCCTGTGGAGCAGAGCAAGGCTTTTCCGGACGAGAAGTGATGGTAGAATTTCGTCGGGCGACCGGACTGCCCGTCGCGACCAACATGATTGCCACCAACTGGCGCGAAATGGCCCACGCTGTGATGCTCAACGCGGTAGATATTCCGCTCGCCGATCCGCATTTCTGGACGCTCTCCGACGCGGTACGCGTAGCGCAGTTGTGTGACGACTGGGGTTTAACCTGGGGCTGTCACTCAAATAACCATTTTGATATTTCGCTGGCGATGTTTACCCACGTTGGCGCGGCGGCACCTGGCAAGCCGACCGCCATTGATACGCACTGGATTTGGCAGGAAGGCGATGCCAGACTCACCCAAAATCCGCTGCAAATCGAGAACGGAAAAATCACGGTGCCCGATGCGCCCGGGCTTGGTGTAGAGCTTGACTGGGCGCAAATTGAAAAGGCACACCAGGCCTACAAACGGCTGCCCGGTGGCGCACGCAATGACGCTGTGCCGATGCAGTATCTGATCCCTGGCTGGACATTCGATCGCAAACGCCCTGTATTCGGGCGCACTCAATAAAAAGGATTGCATGATGACGATTCAACATTCAACGCCAGTAGTGACTTCCATGCAGGTGATCCCGGTTGCCGGGCACGACAGCATGCTGATGAACCTGAGCGGTGCACATGCGCCGTTTTTCACCCGCAACATCGTGATGATCAAAGACAATTCCGGACATACCGGCGTGGGGGAAATCCCCGGCGGCGAAAAGATCCGCAAAACGCTGGAAGAGGCGGCGGCTTTGGTGGTCGGCAAAACTCTGGGGGAATATAAAAATATCCTCACGGCGGTACGTAACGCTTTTGCCGATCGTGATTCCGGCGGTCGTGGGCTGCAAACGTTCGATCTGCGCACCACTATTCACGTGGTCACCGGTATTGAAGCGGCGATGCTCGATTTGCTCGGTCAGCATCTGGGTGTAAACGTGGCGTCGCTGCTGGGCGATGGTCAGCAGCGTAGTGAAGTCGAAATGCTGGGCTATCTGTTCTTTGTCGGCGATCGCAAGCGTACGCCGCTACCGTATCAGAGTCAGCCGGACGAAAAATGCGACTGGTATCGTGTGCGCCACGATGAAGCGATGACCCCGGATGCCGTCGTGCGTCTGGCGGAAGCGGCGTATGACAAATACGGTTTCAATGACTTTAAGCTGAAAGGCGGTGTGTTGAGTGGTGAAGATGAAGCCGAGGCGGTAACCGCTCTGGCGAAACGCTTCCCACAGGCGCGTGTCACGCTCGATCCGAATGGCGCGTGGTCGCTCGATGAAGCGATCAAAATCGGTAAGCAATTGCGTAATGTTCTGGCGTATGCGGAAGATCCGTGCGGCGCAGAGCAAGGCTTCTCTGGACGTGAAGTGATGGCCGAATTCCGCCGTGCGACCGGGCTGCCGACCGCGACCAACATGATTGCTACCGACTGGCGGCAGATGGGCCATACACTGTCGTTGCAATCGGTCGATATTCCTCTCGCTGACCCGCACTTCTGGACAATGCAAGGCTCGGTGCGCGTGGCGCAAATGTGTCATGAATTCGGCCTGACCTGGGGCTCGCACTCCAACAACCACTTCGATATTTCGCTGGCGATGTTTACCCATGTGGCAGCCGCAGCACCAGGTAAAGTCACCGCTATCGATACCCACTGGATTTGGCAAGAGGGTAATCAGCGTCTGACCAAGCAACCGTTTGAAATCAAAGGCGGCATGGTGCAGGTGCCTTCCACGCCGGGTCTTGGCGTTGAACTGGATATGGACCGGTTGATGCAGGCCCATGAGCTGTATCAGAAACACGGTCTTGGTGCGCGTGATGACGCAATGGGCATGCAGTATTTGATCCCCGGCTGGACGTTTGATAACAAGCGTCCGTGTATGGTGCGATAATAGACAAAAGCCGGAACCCCATAAGGACAGCCAATGAAAATCGTAATTGCCCCGGATTCGTACAAGGAAAGTTTGAGCGCGCTGGATGTCGCCAGCGCGATTGAGGAGGGCTTTAGGCAGATTTTTCCTGATGCTGATTACGTGAAAATTCCGGTCGCAGACGGCGGCGAAGGCACGGTAGAAGCCATGGTCGCCGCGACTCAAGGGCGTATCGTCACGGTTGATGTGACTGGCCCGCTGGGAGAAGCGCTACAGGCGTTCTATGGGGTTTCCGGCAACGAAGAGTGCGCATTCATTGAAATGGCGGCCGCCAGCGGACTGGAAAGCGTGCCGCCGGGTAAGCGTAATCCGCTGAAAACCACGTCGTGGGGAACCGGGGAACTGATTCGCCACGCGCTGGATGCGGGCGTTAAGCAGATAATTATTGGCCTCGGCGGCAGCGCCACCAATGATGGCGGCGCGGGCATGGTGCAGGCGTTAGGGGCTAAGTTACTGGCGGAAGATAATCAGCAAATTCCTCCGGGCGGTGAAGGCCTGGAACAGTTGGTGCGCGTTGATATTACTGAACTGGATCCCCGTCTTGCTGAATGCAGGATTGAAGTTGCCTGTGATGTCACGAATCCACTGACGGGTAACGAGGGTGCAACGGCGGTGTTTGGCCCACAAAAAGGGGCGACGGCTGAGATGCTCCCCCGGCTTGATGCGGCGTTATTGCATTACGCCCGACTTATCAAACACGATCTAGATATTGATGTGCTTAATCTGGAAGGCGGCGGCGCGGCTGGCGGCATGGGCGCGGCGCTTTTTGCTTTTTGCGGCGCCACGTTGCGTCCGGGCATTGAAATTGTGACCGATGCGCTGCATCTGGCAGAGATTGTGAAAAACGCGGATTTGGTCATTACCGGGGAAGGAAGAATCGACAGCCAGACCGTTCACGGCAAAGTACCCGTTGGCGTTGCGCGCGTGGCAAAACGTTTTAACATTCCGGTGATTGCTATTGCCGGCAGTCTGACGGATGACGTTGAGATCGTGCATCAGCACGGACTGGATGCCGTGTTCAGTGTGATCTATCGCATTTGCACGCTTGAAGATGCGCTGAGCAATGCGCGAGAAAATGTGCGTCGTACGGCGCGTAATGTGGCCGCAGTGATGAAAATAGGCCGCTGAGAAAATCCCCTCTCTGTGCGAGAGGGGATCAAAGTGTCCGGATCACCCCAGAATCAGTCGCGCTTCTCGTGCGACGTTATCCATTTCATCCAACAACTCAAGCAGCTCAGGCTCCAGATCTTCCGGGGCAATGCCGTTGCGCAGCTGGCCTTCTATCAAATGGCACAAGTTTTTCAACCGAGGCACACCGCTGTAGCCGCAACTGCCGTGGAGTTTATGGATGACATCCACCAGATCTTCCGGTTTTTCGCCCACCAACTGTTCTTCCACTTTGTTACGTATTTCCGGCAGGAACGCCACCAACATTTGCAGCATGTCGCGCGCCAGACTCTGTTTATTCGCCGCCTGACGTAGCGCTAACTGCCAATCGAGCGTGGTATTGAGATTGACAGGTGGGTGCGGCTCGGCGACTTCAGGCTGCAATAGGCTTAAGCCTGGCTTGTAACGCAGCAGTAAATTATGCAGTTTGCTCTCTTCGATAGGTTTCGCCAGATAGTCATTCATCCCGGCACTGAGCAGTTTTTCTTTTTGTCCGGCCATGGCGTGTGCGGTGACCGCAATGACTGGCGTTTGCTGCTGGTGTGGCAACTGGCGAATCAGTTCGCAGGCGCGAATACCGTCCATTTCTGGCATCTGAATGTCCATCAGGATCAAGTCGAACTGCATCTGTTTCGCGCGGTTAATCGCTTCCTGACCGCTGTCGCACAATTCTACGTTTTGCACCTGGTCTTCCAGTAATGCGCCAATCAGTTTGAGGTTCGCTGGATTATCATCTACCGCCATCACTGACATGCCTAAGCGTGTTCCGCTGGTGTTCAGCGTCACGGGCGTTTGATCGCTCTGGCAGCATTCTGCTAATGCAGGCAGCAAACGGGTTGAGGTCAATGGTTTCAGCAAGCAAGCCGCAGCCCCGTCCCGTTTGAGTTGCTCGGCATCGACCTGCGCGTGGCATGGCAGCGCCAGAACCAGGAAATCGGTCATTGAGCGGGCGCGTTCAAGTTTGTCGGCATGCATGCTTAATTCACGCATTGAAACCGGCACGGCGACCAGCAGAATATCGTAGCGATCTTCTGGCAGGGCCGAGAGGGTCGGGCTGTAAACCACCTCCAGCGGCGTGGTCGCCAGCATATCCAGCGTGCATTGCGCGGCTGCGGAATTGGCCTCGACATAGGCGAGACGTTTGCCTGCCAGACAAGCCGTGGTCAGGCTTTCGGACACCACGTTTGGATTGAGGTCGAGACTGATATGGAACCAGAAGGTTGAACCGCGATTCGGCTGGCTGTGGAAGGAAATATCCCCGCCCATTTCTTTGACCAGTTTCTGGGTGATAACCAGACCTAGCCCCGTGCCGCCATGGCGTCGTGAAATACTGGCATCAGCCTGGCGGAACGCCTGGAACAGACGCGACTGATCACGCTCGGGAATGCCGATGCCGGTATCACGGATCTGCACTTCAATCTGCGCTTTGTTATTGCTCAACGCACGCTTTTCAACCAGCACATCAATATTGCCGCTTTCGGTAAATTTAATCGCGTTGCCGACAAGATTGGTGATCACCTGCTGAAGGCGCAGCGGATCGCCAATCACGTTATCCGGCACATCATTTTTGATGTTCAGTGTCAGCTCCAGCCCTTTATCGTGGGCTGAATGGGCGAGCAGCGTGACCACTTCATCGAGAGAATTACGCAGCGGGAACGGAATACTTTCCAGAATCAGTTTGCCCGCTTCCAGTTTGGAGAAGTCGAGCACATCATTAATGATCGCCAGCAGGTTGTTCGCCGAACGTTCAATGGTGCTGAGGTGATCGCGCTGAGTCGGATTAAGGTCGGATTTGAGCGTCAGGCGCGTAAAGCCAATCACCCCGTTGAGCGGCGTGCGCAGCTCATGCGACATATTGGCAAGGAATTCAGATTTGATACGCGCCGCTTCCTGGGCGCGCTTTTTCGCTAAATCTAACTCGACGTTCTGGATTTCCATCTGTTCGAGGGTTTCGCGCAGATCCGATGTCGCCTGGTCAACGTTGTGTTGCATCTCTTCGTGATAAGCCGCCAGTGACATCGCCATCGAGTTGATGCCGTTTTTCAGCATATCCAGCTCGCCAAGCATAAATCCTTCCACGCGACTGTCGAGTTGACCCCGGCGAATTCGGTCGACCGTATTCACCATATTGCGAATTGGCCCGGTCACGTCGCGCATCAGTCGCCAGCCGAAAATCAACGCAATGCCAATACAAAACAGCATCATCACGCTGGAGATAAAGATCTCTTTGTATTGTTGCAGCCGCACGGATCGCAAATCCAGCTCCAGCGCCACATAGCCAAGCATATTGACCGGAGTTTTGGCATCTGCGTCGGGCGATTCATCCGGCGAATAGCTTTCCGAAAGGATGGGCGTGCGCAGGATCATCAGATCGCCCGTGCGGGTGACAGTCAACCTGCGGGGCAATGGTGTGCCTTGCGGCAGCTGTAACTCGCTGGGATCGAGTCGATAATTGGACGTGACGAACAGTCGGTTGTGTTCATCATACACCGAGATCCCTCGCACGATGTCAGAATGACGGCGATGCAGGACGCTTATCAGCTGTCCGATGGGCTCACGGTTTTGCAAGTTCATGCCATATTCACTGGAGACCGCGAGTGGCTCAATGATGCTGGCTCCGGCGTCTTCCAGCTGACGCTGCAGATCGTGGTAGCGGTGAACGACAAAGAAGATACTGAGCAGCAAACCGATAAGAACGGTTGGGGCCAGGATCAGGATCATCATGCGCGCGCGCAGGCTGTAGTTGGTCATGGAGTTCCGTTATGGGAGAATCAGGGTTAACACACTACGTTTGAGAAAAATCTCTGAATGGCGCAATTCTACTCTGCAAAACGCCGCGTGACGACGCGCGAGATCATAACCGTGACGGTAAGCGACCTTGACCTTTTCGGTCAGGGGGTTGCGCGCCATAACGGGAAAACGCTGTTTATCAACGGGTTGCTTCCCGATGAACGTGCTGAAATTAAGATTACAGAAGATAAAAAACAGTATGCGCGTGGGCAGGTAAAACGTCGACTTAACGACAGCGCTGAACGTGAAAAGCCCCGCTGCCCGCATTTTGGCGTGTGTGGCGGCTGTCAGCAGCAACATGCCAGCGTGCCCCTCCAGCAACGTAGTAAGCAAGCCGCGCTGGCGCGTCTGATGAAGCGTGAGGTTGACGACATTCTTGCTGCGTCACCGTGGGGCTATCGCCGCCGCGCACGCTTGAGTTTGAATTATCAGCCGAAAACCCAATACTTGCAGATGGGTTTTCGCAAGTCGGGTTCGAATGACATCGTCGAAGTGACGCAATGCCCTGTTTTGGTGCCCACTCTTGAAGCATTACTGCCTGCGTTGCGCGAATGCCTCAGCGGGCTGACGGGTGTTCGTCATCTTGGACATGTGGAACTGGTACAGGCTGACAACGGCCCACTGATGGTGCTGCGTCATACCGCGCCACTTTCTGCGGCAGATAAAGCAAAACTGGAACAGTTCTCGCATTTACATCAGCTTGCGCTGTGGCTGGCACCGCAAAGTGATAGCGTTGAACAGGTGAGCGGCGAATTGCCCTGGTACAGTTCAGACGGGCTACGCTTAACGTTCAGCCCGCGAGACTTTATTCAGGTCAACGACGGCGTAAATCAGCAAATGGTCGCAACCGCACTGGCGTGGCTGGATATTCAGCCCGAAGACCGCGTGCTGGATCTGTTTTGCGGGATGGGCAACTTCACGTTGCCGCTGGCGAAACGTGCGGCCAACGTGGTTGGCGTGGAAGGCGTGCCCGCATTGGTCGAAAAAGGCCAACAGAACGCGGAACATAATGGTTTGCACAATGTGACATTCTTTCACGAGAACCTTGAAGATGATGTCACTCTGCAGGCCTGGGCGAAAAACGGCTTTGACAAAATTTTACTCGATCCTGCGCGTGCAGGCGCACCAGGCGTGATGCAGCATGTTGTAAAATTAGCGCCCAAGCGCGTGGTGTATGTATCCTGTAATCCCGCGACGCTCGCGCGAGACAGTGAAGTGCTTTTGGCGGCGGGCTATCAAATTCAGCGTCTGGCAATGCTGGACATGTTCCCGCACACTGGGCACCTGGAGTCGATGGTGCTGTTTGAGCACCAATAATGAATCAAGGCTTGTCGAATCCGACAGGCCCAGTCCCTAAAGGAGAGGACAATGGTTGCGGTACGCAGTGCACATATTAATAAAGCTGGGGAGTTTGATCCGGTTAAATGGATAGCAAGCCTGGGAATTTCCAGCCAGCAGTCGTGTGAACGCTTAGCCGAGACATGGACCTATTGTCGCGAACAAACTCTCGATCATCCTGATGCTGACGCACTGTTGTGGCGCGGTGTCGAGATGGTTGAAATCCTCTCTATGCTCAACATGGACATCGATTCACTGCGGGCGGCACTGCTGTTCCCGTTGGTGGTCGGCGAAGTCGTCAGTGAAGAAACGCTCGAAGCTGCCGTGGGCAAATCCATCGTGACGCTTATCCACGGCGTGCGCGATATGGCTGCGATTCGTCAGCTGAAAGCCGCTCATAACGATTCCGTCTCTTCCGAACAGGTCGATAACGTTCGCCGCATGCTGCTGGCGATGGTCGATGATTTCCGTTGCGTGGTCATCAAACTCGCCGAACGAATAGCTCACTTGCGTGAAGTGAAGGACGCGCCGGAAGATGAACGCGTCCTGGCGGCAAAAGAATGTACCAACATTTATGCGCCGCTCGCGAACCGCCTCGGTATCGGTCAACTGAAATGGGAGCTGGAAGATTACTGCTTCCGCTACCTGCATCCTGACGAATACAAGCGCATCGCCAAGCTGCTACACGAGCGCCGTATCGATCGCGAGCACTACATCGACGAATTTGTCGGGACGTTGCGCGCCTCCATCAAAGAAGAGGGCGTGCGGGCGGAAGTGTACGGCCGACCAAAGCACATCTACAGTATCTGGCGCAAAATGCAGAAGAAGCATCTGCAATTTGATGAGCTGTTTGACGTGCGTGCGGTGCGTATTGTCGCTGAACGTTTGCAGGACTGCTACGCCGCACTGGGCATCGTGCATACCCATTTTCGTCACTTGCCGGATGAGTTCGACGACTACGTCGCCAACCCAAAACCGAACGGCTATCAGTCAATCCACACCGTGGTGTTAGGTCCGGGTGGAAAGACGGTTGAAATCCAGATCCGTACGCGTCAGATGCATGAAGAATCAGAGCTTGGCGTGGCGGCGCACTGGAAATACAAAGAGGGCGCGGCGTCCAGCGGCGCTCGCGGTCACGAAGACCGCATAGCCTGGCTGCGTAAGCTGATTGCGTGGCAGGAAGAGATGGCCGATTCGGGCGAAATGCTCGACGAAGTGCGCAGTCAGGTGTTCGACGACCGCGTCTATGTGTTTACCCCGAAAGGCGATGTAGTAGACTTGCCGACCGGTTCAACGCCGCTTGATTTTGCCTATCATATCCACAGTGATGTGGGGCATCGCTGCATCGGCGCCAAAATCGGTGGGCGCATTGTCCCCTTCACCTATCAGTTGCAGATGGGCGATCAGATTGAAATCATCACCCAGAAACAGCCGAACCCAAGCCGCGACTGGCTAAATCCGAACCTGGGATACGTTAACACCAGCCGCGCGCGCGCGAAGATCCACGCCTGGTTCCGCAAACAGGATCGCGACAAAAATATTCTCGCCGGGCGTCAGATCTTGGACGATGAACTGGAACGCCTGGGGATAAGCCTGAAGGAAGCCGAGAAGCATCTGCTGCCGCGCTACAACTTCAATGAGATTGATGAACTGCTGGCCGCGATTGGCGGCGGTGATATTCGCCTCAACCAGATGGTGAACTTCCTTCAATCGCAGTTCAACAAGCCGAGTGCTGCCGAACAGGACGCTGCGGCGCTCAAGCAGTTGCAGCAGAAAACCTACAACCCGCAGAGCCGTAAGAAAGATGATGGTCGCGTGGTGGTGGAAGGGGTCGGCAATCTGATGCATCACATTGCACGCTGTTGCCAGCCCATTCCGGGCGATGAAATTGTCGGCTTTATCACTCAAGGGCGTGGGATTTCTGTGCACCGTGCGGATTGTGATCAGCTGGTTGAACTGCAATCCCATGCGCCAGAGCGTATTGTTGATGCTGTCTGGGGCGAAAGTTACTCAGCCGGTTATTCGTTGGTGGTGCGCGTGCAGGCCAATGACCGCAGCGGTTTGTTGCGCGATATCACCACCATCCTTGCCAACGAGAAGGTCAACGTGCTGGGCGTGGCGAGCCGCAGCGATACCAAGCAGCAGCTCGCGACCATCGATATGACCATCGAAATCTACAACCTGCAGGTGCTGGGCCGGGTGCTCGGCAAACTGAACCAGGTGCCGGATGTGATTGACGCCCGACGTCTGCACGGCGGGTAACGCTGCTTTTCTGCTATCTTCCCCGGCGGCGCGTTGCTTGTCGGGGCTACGATCTCACGTAGGTCGGGTAAGCGTCAGCGCCACCCGACATTTTTCAGGACACTATCATGAATCAAATCGACCGCCTGCTCGGCATTATGCAACGTCTGCGCGACCCGCAAAGCGGCTGTCCGTGGGACAAAGAGCAGACCTTCGCCACCATCGCGCCGTACACCCTCGAAGAAACCTACGAAGTGCTGGATGCCATCAACCGTGAAGATTTTGACGATCTGCGCGGTGAGCTTGGCGATTTGCTGTTCCAGGTGGTGTTTTATGCACAAATGGCGCAGGAAGAAGGGCGCTTTGACTTTAACGACATTTGCGCGGCTATCAGCGACAAATTAGAGCGTCGTCATCCACATATTTTCGGTGACGCGAATGCGGCCAATAGCCGTGAAGTGCTGGAGCGTTGGGAACAAATTAAAACCGCCGAACGCGCCGAAAAAGCTCAACATTCCGCTGTTGACGATATCCCCCACAGCCTGCCTGCGCTGATGCGTTCACATAAAATCCAGAAACGTGTATCGACTGTCGGTTTCGACTGGACTTCACTCGGCCCGGTGCTCGACAAAGTCTATGAAGAAATCGACGAAGTGATGCACGAAGCCAAGCAGGCGGTGGTCGACGAAGCAAAGCTGGAAGAGGAAATGGGCGACTTGCTGTTTGCGACGGTCAACTTATCCCGCCATTTAGGGGTGAAAGCCGAAACCGCACTGCAAAAAGCGAACCTGAAATTCGAGCGTCGTTTCCGTGAAGTGGAGCGAATTGTTGCCGAGCGAGGCCTTGAAATGACGGGAATCGACCTGGAAACCATGGAAGGCGTATGGCAAGAGGTAAAACGACAGGAATATGATCTCTAACGTTTTTTTGCGATAAAACACGATTTGTGTGATTTTTAAAATGACAAGCGATTGATTTGCGTCAAAAACATTTACCCAAAAGGAGCTATTTTCTCACTCCTTATGTGTGTCTGAGCCTGGAATGGAGACGGAGAATGAATATTTGTGGCGCTCGCCGTGTTCCGGTATACTACTTTCCCGTCCTGGTTATTCCATCATTCCAACCTAACTTCTCAGGTTCAGCATGACAACGAACTATATTTTTGTGACCGGCGGGGTCGTATCCTCTCTGGGTAAAGGCATTGCAGCCGCTTCCCTCGCAGCCATTCTCGAAGCCCGTGGCCTCAATGTGACCATGATGAAACTGGATCCGTATATCAACGTCGATCCGGGCACCATGAGTCCTATTCAGCACGGTGAAGTGTTCGTTACTGAAGACGGCGCTGAAACTGACCTGGACCTGGGTCACTACGAGCGTTTCATTCGCACCAAAATGACTCGCCGTAACAACTTCACCACGGGTCGTATCTACTCTGACGTACTGCGTAAAGAGCGCCGTGGCGACTATCTTGGCGCGACCGTTCAGGTTATCCCGCACATCACCAATGCTATCAAAGAGCGCGTACTTGCTGGTGGCGAAGGTCACGACGTCGTGCTGGTCGAAATCGGCGGTACTGTCGGCGATATCGAATCCCTGCCGTTCCTCGAAGCGATTCGCCAGTTGGCTGTGGATATCGGCCGCGAACACGCGCTGTTTATGCACCTGACGCTGGTGCCTTATCTGGCTGCTGCGGGTGAAGTCAAAACCAAACCGACTCAGCACTCCGTGAAAGAATTGCTCTCCATCGGGATCCAGCCAGATATCCTGATTTGCCGCTCCGATCGTGCCGTTCCGGCCAATGAACGTGCCAAAATTGCATTGTTCTGTAACGTTCCAGAAAAAGCTGTTATCTCGATGAAAGACGTCGATTCCATTTATAAAATCCCGGGCCTGTTGAAATCACAGGGCCTGGACGATTATATTTGTAAACGATTCAGCTTGAACTGTCCGGAAGCTAATCTGTCAGAATGGGAACAGGTTATCTACGAAGAAGCTAACCCGGCAGGCGAAGTGACTATCGGTATGATCGGCAAGTACATTGAACTGCCAGATGCCTATAAGTCAGTTATCGAAGCGCTGAAACACGGTGGGTTGAAGAACCGCGTGACCGTCAACATCAAGCTGATTGATTCACAAGATGTTGAAACGCGTGGTGTTGAAATCCTGAAAGATCTTGATGCTATTCTGATCCCTGGCGGCTTCGGCTACCGTGGTGTTGAAGGTAAGATTGCCACCGCACGCTTTGCGCGTGAAAACAATATTCCTTATCTGGGCATTTGCCTGGGTATGCAGGTTGCGTTGATCGAGTTCGCTCGTAACGTAGTCGGGATGGAAAACGCCAACTCAACGGAATTTGTGCCAGACTGTAAGTACCCGGTTGTGGCTCTGATTACCGAATGGCGTGACGAAGACGGCAATGTCGAAGTGCGTACTGAGAAAAGCGATCTCGGCGGCACTATGCGTCTGGGGGCTCAGGCCTGCCAGCTTAGCGACGACAGCCTGGTTCGCAAGATGTACGGCGAAGAGACTATCACCGAGCGTCACCGTCACCGCTATGAAGTCAACAATATGCTGTTGAAACAGATTGAAGCTGCGGGTCTGCGTGTTGCAGGCCGTTCCGGGGATGATCAGTTGGTCGAGATCATCGAGGTGCCGAATCATCCATGGTTCGTTGCCTGTCAGTTCCATCCGGAATTTACTTCTACGCCGCGTGATGGGCATCCGCTGTTTGCAGGCTTTGTGAAAGCCGCCAGCGATTACCAGAAACGTCAGGCGAAGTAAAAAAGTTAGAACGGCAGCGCCCCTGGTTGGGGCGTTGTTTGTCTGGAGTTTTAGTTAACGTTGTGACTTGAGGAAAACCTATATGTCCAAAATTGTTAAAGTCATCGGTCGTGAAATCATCGACTCCCGTGGTAACCCGACTGTTGAAGCTGAAGTTCACCTGGAAGGCGGTTTCGTCGGTATGGCAGCAGCACCATCAGGCGCTTCTACTGGTTCCCGTGAAGCACTGGAACTGCGCGATGGCGACAAATCCCGTTACTTGGGTAAAGGCGTACTGAAAGCAGTTGGCGCGGTAAACGGCCCGATCGCTCAGGCAATCCTTGGCAAAGATGCCAAAGATCAGGCTGGCATCGACAAGATCATGATCGATCTGGACGGTACCGAAAACAAATCTAACTTCGGCGCAAACGCGATCCTGGCTGTGTCTCTGGCTAACGCCAAAGCTGCTGCTGCTTCTAAAGGTCAGCCGCTGTTCGAACACATTGCTGAACTGAACGGTACTCCAGGCAAATACTCTATGCCGGTTCCGATGATGAACATCATCAACGGTGGCGAGCACGCAGACAACAACGTTGATATCCAGGAGTTCATGATTCAACCTGTTGGTGCTAAAACGCTGAAAGAAGCCATCCGTATGGGTTCTGAAGTATTCCACACCCTGGCTAAGGTTCTGAAGTCCAAAGGTATGGGTACTGCTGTTGGTGACGAAGGTGGCTATGCGCCAAACCTGGGTTCCAACGCTGAAGCACTGGCTGTTATTGCTGAAGCCGTTAAAGCAGCAGGCTACGAGCTGGGCAAAGACATCACCCTGGCGATGGACTGTGCAGCGTCTGAATTCTACAAAGACGGTAAATACGTTCTGGCTGGCGAAGGCAACAAAGCATTCACCTCCGAAGAATTCACTCACTTCCTGGAAGATCTGACTAAACAGTATCCGATCGTTTCCATCGAAGATGGCCTGGACGAATCTGACTGGGATGGTTTCGCATACCAGACCAAAGTACTGGGCGACAAAATCCAGCTGGTGGGTGACGATCTGTTCGTAACCAACACCAAGATCCTGAAAGAAGGTATCGACAAAGGCATCGTTAACTCCATCCTGATCAAATTCAACCAGATCGGTTCTCTGACCGAAACTCTGGCTGCAATCAAGATGGCTAAAGACGCTGGCTACACGGCTGTCATCTCTCACCGTTCAGGTGAAACTGAAGATGCAACCATCGCTGACCTGGCGGTCGGTACTGCTGCAGGCCAGATCAAAACCGGTTCTATGAGCCGTTCTGACCGCGTTGCTAAATACAACCAGCTGATTCGTATCGAAGAAGCGCTGGGTGAAAAAGCACCGTACAACGGTCGTAAAGAGATCAAAGGTCAGTAATTCTGACTTTCGCTCTTAAGAAAAACCCGCTTCGGCGGGTTTTTTTGTATCTGAAAATGGCGTTCGGATCCCTTATTTGTCATTCTTGATAAATTCTGAAATTTAGTTCTATGCTCAGCAACTTTGATAACTTTCACATTTTACGTTCACTATCTACGTTACCGTTTGGCCGTAAAAGGGATAAAACAAGGCTAATTGTATGGATACGGAAAGTATTGAACGCTTATTGGTTAAAGCTGGATTGAAAGAATGGGAAGCCATGCGGTTGGTTAAAATGGCGAAGCGCAAAGAAATATCAGTTAGCCGAATGTTTTTTGTATATACATGGAAGTATTATGCATGGTCGGTAGCACTTTTACTCGGTTTAATTTTCTCATTGTGTAGTTACGATCTCGAGTCAATGATTGAAGGCGTATTCTTATGGTATTTCGTAGCATTACTTTCCTTGTTTTTCACTCCTTTTTTTAAGAACTGTTTTATAAGTTTTAAAATACAATGGGCCCTTAGAGGGAAATGATAAGGTAGATTATGGACAGTTATGGATTGATGAGCCTGGAAAGAGAACGTGAAAAAATCAACAGTCTGTTATTTAGTTTGGAGTCAAGATATTTAAATGATCTGTCGCTTCGTAATAAATTTGCGAAGGAGCAAAGAAAATTTTCCCTGTCTTACATCGACGATTATAAAAGAGGACGAGTTACTTTTGGGCAGGCGATGGAAAATCTGATTCAGCAATACCGGATGCTTCAAGAAAATAACATGAAACTGCAAATGGGTAAAATCCGGCTTTATGTCATCGCTCAACGTGAGGAGCAACGGCACGCTATATCGACAATAGTTCTTAAAGATGTGGGATTTATTGGAGGGGTTATGCAATCTATTGGCGGAGTGGGGATATGCAAACTAAACCTTGGTGCCGCATGTAAAACGTATGGGGCAGCTTTACTCCTGCATGGGACAGAAAATATGTGGGAAAATGGTTACTACCTTGTTACTCATGAAGAACCGAACTTGATGCCACTTAGAAATGTCTACCGTTCTATTGCTGGTTTACTTGGTGGAACAGTTAAAAATGGCGATATAGCTTTTTCGGTGGGCGATATAGGGCTTTCAGTTGGATCGGCATCAATGCTCACATTAAAGCCTGAGGCCTGGAAACTATTATATTATATCAGAGAAGATTACATCCGAAGTTGGCGAACATTAAGTGTTGCTGAAGGTGTAAATGAAGTGGTCGGTGATTCATCTAGCAGTTTCTCAATATATCAACTTATGGGACGCAGTGATACTGAGTGGGCGGAATTAAAAGATGAATGAATGCAACCGCAAAAACAACGCTTCTGCAGATCAACTTTTGATCACTAAGATGATGGCATTAGGACTTACGGAATATAAGGCTGAAAGGCTGATTATCGAAGCGAGGGAGAAAGGAATTAGTCTTCAAAGCGCTTACCGAATGAAAGACGCCAGCATACTCAATGCAGATATTGCTCTTTTTGGGGTTATGGTTTTCTTTCTTGGGTCAATAGCCATTGGCGATCTCAGCGAACTACCTGTCGCTTTGCTGATATTTGGGGGGACTTTCACCGTTGTGGAATTATTTGGCCGTTTCCATAAAGGTTACTGGAAAATGTTGAGGATTTATCGCGGGCTGAAGACATTGTAAAGCCGCTGCCCCACAGCCGCTTGCCTCGCTCTGATGGCCTAAATCTGCGATACTTACACTTTACTCCTTTCACAGAGATGACTATGCAGTACCCGATTAATGAAATGTTCCAGACCCTGCAAGGCGAGGGTTACTTTACCGGCGTTCCCGCCATTTTTATTCGACTACAGGGATGCCCGGTTGGCTGTGCGTGGTGCGATACCAAACATACCTGGGACATGCTGGAAGATCGGGAAGTGTCTCTGTTCAGCATTCTGGCGAAAACCAAAGAAAGCGACAAATGGGGCGCGGGCACGGCGGAAGATCTGCTGACCGCAATCACCCGTCAGGGTTGGACCGCGCGTCACGTGGTGATCACGGGCGGTGAGCCGTGTATTCATGATTTAACCCCACTGACGACGCTGCTTGAGCACAACGGTTATAGCTGTCAGATTGAAACCAGCGGCACGCATGAAGTGCGTTGTTCACATGCCACGTGGGTAACAGTATCGCCTAAAGTGAATATGCGCGGGGGCTATGAAGTGCTTTCACAGGCGCTGCATCGCGCTGATGAAATCAAGCATCCTGTCGGGCGTGTACGTGATATCGAAGCGCTGGACGAATTATTAGACACGCTGAGCGACGATAAACAGCGAGTGATCGCCTTACAGCCGATCAGCCAGAAAGAAGATGCGACCCGCCTGTGCATTGAAACCTGTATCGCCCGCAACTGGCGGTTGTCGATGCAGACGCACAAATACCTGAATATCGCCTAAAAAAATGCCCGGTTAATTCACCGGGCTTTTTGCATTTGGCATCAATGCCTTTCAACGATCACTCGCCGCGATAGACGCAACCCGCCGTGCAGGTTTCTTTGATCATGACCGCGCTCAACAGTGGCACCAGCGGTTTCATCTGATCCCAAATCCACTTTGACAGCACTTCGCTGGTCGGATTTTCGAGGCCAGGAATATCGTTCAGATAGTAATGATCGAGTCTGTCGTAGGTCGGCTTGAACGCCGCTTTTAGCTCGGAAAAATCCATGATCCAGCCCGTGTGCGGGTCTACGTCGCCGGTAATTTCCAGACGAACCATAAAGGAGTGACCGTGCAGGCGTCCGCACTTATGACCTTCCGGAACATGTGGCAGGTGGTGAGCGGCTTCGAAGATGAAATCTTTAAACAGGGTGGTGGACATCATGAACTCTCAATAATGCGGAAAAAACCGGCGAATCTTACAGCAATGCGCCTTTTTTCGCATTAACTAAAACCGCCATTTAAAGTGGGTTTGCCTCCACTGGTGATAGCCGAGATGAAAATTGTTTTTTATCAATGGGTTAATTAACCTGTTTTAGCGATAAATAAGACAAGCAAAACAGGTTAGTCCATTTGGTTATTTATTATTTCCAACCCTTCTTTAATTGTTATTATTCCAGCCGTTAACCTTACTTTCACTTACGTTATTACGATAATAAAAAGCTTTGCTACTGGAACATAACGACGCATGACGACACAGGCCCCACCTTCCGCTTTGCTTCCGCTGAACCCGGAGCAACTGGCACGCCTGCAGGCGGCCACCACCGATCTTTCACCGACTCAGCTCGCCTGGGTTTCTGGCTATTTCTGGGGCATGCTCAATCAGCAGCCGGGGAGTGTAGTCGCCACCGCGCCTGCCGCTGTTGAAGCGCCAGCAATTACACTGATCTCCGCTTCGCAAACGGGCAATGCGCGCCGTGTGGCTGAACAGTTACGCGACGACCTGCTGGCGGCGAAACTGAACGTCAAACTGGTGAACGCAGGCGACTATAAATTCAAACAAATCGCCCAGGAAAAACTGCTGGTGGTGGTGACGTCGACACAAGGTGAAGGCGAACCGCCGGAAGAAGCCGTGGCGTTGCACAAGTTCCTGTTCTCGAAAAAAGCGCCGAAGCTGAATGGCACCGCGTTTGCGGTGTTTGGTCTGGGCGATACCTCGTATGAATTCTTCTGCCAGTCGGGTAAAGATTTCGACGGTAAGCTGGCTGAGCTTGGCGCGGAGCGGTTGCTGGATCGCGTCGACACTGATGTTGAATACCAGGCCGCAGCGGCAGAATGGCGCGAACGTATTGTTGACGTATTGAAAGCGCGTGCGCCGAAAGAAACCCCAGCCCAGGCGGCGGCTGCGGCGAGCGGTATTGTCAATGAAGTGCATTCCAGTCCGTATACCAAAGAAGCGCCGCTGACGGCGACGCTGGCGGTAAACCAAAAAATCACTGGCCGCGATTCTGAAAAAGACGTGCGTCATATCGAAATTGATCTGGCTGAGTCTGGGCTGCGCTATCAGCCGGGCGATGCGTTGGGCGTGTGGTATCAGAACGATCCGGCGCTGGTGAAAGAGCTGGCAGAACTACTGTGGTTGAAAGGTGATGAAGCCGTCACCGTGAATGGTCAAACGTTGGCGCTCAGCGAAGCGCTGCAATGGCATTTCGAACTGACGGTGAACACCGCCAATATCGTGGAAAATTACGCCACGCTCACGCGCAGCGAATCGCTGTTGCCGCTGGTGGGTGATAAAGCCAAATTACAGCATTACGCCGCGACCACGCCGATTGTCGATATGGTGCGTTTCTCTCCGGCACAGCTGGATGCAGAAGTGTTAATCGGTCTGCTGCGTCCGTTGACACCGCGCCTGTATTCCATTGCCTCGTCACAAGCGGAAGTGGAAACCGAAGTACACATCACTGTGGGGGCCGTGCGTTATGACATCGAAGGCCGCGCCCGCACAGGTGGCGCGTCTGGTTTCCTCGCCGATCGCGTAGAAGAAGATGGCGAAGTGCGTGTGTTCATTGAGCATAACGATAATTTCCGTCTGCCTGCTAACCCGGAAACTCCGGTGATAATGATTGGCCCTGGCACTGGCATCGCGCCGTTCCGCGCCTTTATGCAGCAGCGTGCGGCGGATGGCGCAGAAGGCAAAAACTGGCTGTTCTTTGGTAACCCGCATTTCACCGAAGACTTCCTGTATCAGGTGGAATGGCAGCGCTACGTGAAAGAAGGTGTCCTGACCAAAATCGATCTGGCCTGGTCCAGAGATCAAAAACAAAAAGTCTATGTACAGGACAAACTGCGTCAACAGGGCGCGGAGCTGTGGCGCTGGATCAATGACGGTGCCCACATTTATGTCTGCGGTGACGCCAATCGCATGGCGAAAGACGTTGAGCAGGTTTTACTGGAAGTGATTGCTGAATTTGGTGCGATGGATACCGAAGCGGCGGACGAATATTTAAGTGAGCTGCGCGTTGAGCGCCGTTATCAGCGAGATGTCTACTAATGAGCGAAAAACACCCAGGGCCTTTAGTGGTCGAAGGTAAGCTGGCCGATGCCGAGCGTCTGAAGAAAGAGAGTAACTTTCTGCGTGGCACCATCGCCGAAGATTTGAATGAAGGCCTGACCGGCGGCTTTAATGGCGACAACTTCTTGCTGATCCGCTTTCACGGTATGTATCAGCAGGATGACCGCGATATCCGCGCCGAACGTGCTGAACAGAAGCTTGAACCGCGTCATGCGATGATGCTGCGCTGCCGCCTGCCGGGTGGGATCATAACCACCAAACAATGGCAGTCGATCGACAAGTTCGCTGAGAACAACACGATTTACGGCAGTATTCGTCTGACCAACCGCCAGACTTTCCAGTTTCATGGCATTCTGAAAAAGAACGTCAAACCGGCGCACCAGATGCTGCACGAAGTCGGGCTCGATGCGCTGGCGACAGCTAACGACGTGAACCGTAACGTGCTCTGTACTTCGAACCCGATTGAGTCCGAACTGCACGCGGAAGCGTACGAGTGGGCGAAAAAGCTGTCTGAACACCTGCTGCCGCGCACCCGGGCTTATGCGGAGATCTGGCACGATCAGGAGAAAGTGGCGACCACCGACGAAGAGACGATCCTGGGCGATACTTACTTGCCACGTAAATTCAAAACCACGGTAGTGATCCCACCGCAGAACGACGTGGATCTGCATGCCAACGACATGAACTTTGTCGCGGTGGCGGAGAACGGCAAACTGGTGGGCTTCAACCTGCTGGTCGGCGGCGGTCTGTCTATCGACCATGGCAACAAAAAAACCTACGCCCGCACCGCGAGCGAATTTGGTTTCCTGCCTCTCGAACACACTTTGGCTGTTGCGGAAGCGGTGGTGACGACTCAGCGCGACTGGGGTAATCGTACCGACAGGAAAAACGCGAAAACCAAATATACCCTTGAACGTGTCGGCGTTGACGTGTTCAAAGCGGAAGTCGAGCGCCGTGCAGGCATGACTTTTGCGCCGATTCGCCCGTATGAATTTACCGGTCGTGGCGATCGCATTGGCTGGGTAAAGGGCATCGACAATAAATGGCACCTGACGCTGTTTATTGAAAATGGCCGCATCCTGGATTATCCGGGCAAAACATTGAAAACCGGCTTGCTGGAAATCGCGAAGATCCACAAAGGCGATTTCCGTCTGACCGCCAATCAGAACCTGATTGTGGCAGGCGTACCGGAAAGCCAGAAAGTCAAGATTGAGAAACTCGCGCAGGAAAACGGCCTGATGAATGCCGTCAAACCGCAGCGTGAAAACTCGATGGCTTGTGTGTCGTTCCCGACCTGTCCGTTAGCAATGGCCGAAGCCGAGCGTTTCCTGCCGTCGTTTGTCGACAAAGTGGAGGCGGTGATGGCGCGTCACGGCGTGGGTGATGAGCATATCGTTCTGCGTGTGACCGGCTGCCCGAACGGCTGTGGCCGTGCGCTGCTCGCCGAGGTTGGCCTGGTCGGTAAAGCGCCGGGTCGCTATAACCTGCATCTCGGCGGCAACCGCATGGGGACGCGCATTCCACGGATGTATCGCGAGAACATCACCGAATCGGAAATTCTCGATTCGCTGGATGAACTGGTAGGACGCTGGGCCAAAGAGCGTGAAGCCGATGAAGGGTTCGGTGACTTCACTGTGCGTGCGGGGATCATCCGTCCGGTGCTCGATCCGGCGCGAGATTTCTGGGAATAATTCGCGATTGCCCGGTGGCGCTGCGCTTACCGGGCCCACGTGAATCAGATGTGTTGTAGGCCGGGCAAACGCAGTGCCGCCCGGCAAAACCTGACAGTGAGGTAACCATGTCCGTACTCGATCTGAACGCCTTAAACGCCTTGCCGAAAGTCGAGCGCGTACTCGCGCTTGCAGAAACCAACGGTCAACTGGAGAAACTCAGCGCGGAAGCGCGCGTGGCGTGGGCACTGGAAAACCTGCCGGGTGACTACGTGCTTTCTTCCAGCTTCGGCATTCAGGCGGCGGTGAGCCTGCATCTGGTGAATCAACTGCGTCCGGACATCCCGGTCATCCTCACCGACACGGGTTACCTGTTTCCTGAAACCTATCAGTTTATTGATGAACTGACGGACAAGCTGAAACTCAACCTCAAGATTTACCGTGCTGAACAGAGCCCGGCGTGGCAGGAAGCGCGTTACGGAAAACTGTGGGAGCAGGGCGTTGAAGGCATTGAGAAATACAATGACATCAACAAAGTCGAGCCGATGAACCGAGCGTTGCAGGAACTGAACGGGCAAACCTGGTTTGCGGGCCTGCGCCGTGAACAGTCTGGCAGTCGGGCTAATTTACCGGTGCTGGCTATTCAGCGCGGGGTGTTTAAAATCCTGCCGATTATCGACTGGGACAACCGCACGGTTTATCAGTATCTGCAAAAACACGGCCTGAAATATCATCCGCTGTGGGATCAGGGTTATCTTTCTGTCGGCGATACCCACACCACCCGTAAATGGGAGCCGGGCATGGCTGAAGAAGAAACGCGTTTCTTTGGTTTGAAGCGTGAATGCGGATTGCACGAAGGGTGAATGAAGTGTCCGGTGGCGAAACGTCACCGGATTGATTGCCTTACGCTTTCCCCGCTTTTGCCAGTTCCTTCACCAGCGGCAACATGATTTTCACCACGTCACGACCACGGTGCTCGATACGGCCCGGCAGGGCTTTGTCTATATATTGCAGGTTGTCGAGACGGACGTTATGCCAGCTTGTACCGTCCGGGAAGGCGTGCGTTTTAGCGCGCTGCTGGAAACCGTCTTTCTTGCCGAGCGACCAGTTGGTGGCCTCGACGGAAAGTACGGGAATGCCCGCATTATCAAACACCTCTGCGTCATTACAGCAACCCGTTCCTTTCGGATAGCGGGCGTTCAACCCTGGATTGATGGCGGCCTGAATACCGTGGCTACGGGCAATATTCAATGCGCGGTCGCGGGTCAGTTTACGCACTGAGGCGGGCGTTGATTTTCCGCTATTGAAATAGAGTTTGTCCCCGACCACCAGATTATCCAGATTGATAACCAGCAGAGTGTTTTTCCTTTCCGCAGCGCTCATGCGTTGCAGCAGATTGGCTGCGCCGAGTTTTCCTTCCTCTTCACCGCTGGTGGCGATAAAACGGATGCTGTATTCCGTCGGTATATTTTTCAAGCGCTCGGCCAGTTCCAGCATCACGCCCACGCCCATGGCGTTATCATCAATGCCTTGCAGCGTCAGGCCACCGAGATTGTTTTCCACATCGGAATCGCTGTGCGGTGCATAGGTATCAAGATGCGCCATCACGATAATCTGTTGGCTGGCTTTACCTTCGTGCGCGGCGATAACCGTGCTGCCGGTGATTTTATGCCAGTTCTGACGCGCGTCTTTGCTGGTGTAAATAAAGCGGCTGTTAAAGGAGCGAATATCGCTTTCATAGCCCATCTGCGCAAACTGCTGACGAACGTAATCCGCCGAGAGCATTTCTGCAGGGCTGCCGGTCATTCGACCCGGAAAATAAGTGGCGATATAACGCGCTTGCTGGTTGGCGATGGCACCGGTTGGCACCGAGGCAGCAAAAGATGACGCCGTAAAACATGCGCCTAACGCCAGGGGAAGCAGGCGGCGGCACAGGGCGGAAAACATAATGTGTCCTTACACCAGGGCAAAATAATAAACCGCTCTAGTATGAAACTGTGACCGGTCTAACACAATTTCATTTGTTCCTAAACGGGCGAAATATCGAGCGTTAAGCACTTTTTCGTCTTTGCATTGTTGAAGTGTTATTCCTTTGAGGAACTACTCATTCCATTTCGTAATTTCATTTGCTCTGAGCCTCCCCCTATAGTCCCTCTATGTTGAATGTGAATGAGTTGTAGCGCCGTGGACTACTTGCCTCTCTTTGCCGCTCTGAAAGACCGCCCGGTTTTGGTTATCGGGGGTGGCGATATTGCCGCCAGAAAAATTCTGCTGTTACGGCGGGCTGGGGCAAACGTGCGCATAGTCGCGCAGCAACTCTCGGCTGAACTGACAGAACTTGCAGACCAACAGGCCATTGAATGGTTAGCCACAGAATTCGATGAAGCACAGATTGACGCTGTGTTTCTGGTCATTGCCGCCACGGATGACAGCGAACTGAACCAACGCGTTTTTGCGGCGGCGAATGCTCGTCAGCGCCTGGTGAACGTGGTGGATAATCAGCCACTGTGCTCTTTTATCTTCCCGTCGATTGTCGATCGCTCGCCTTTGCTGGTGGCGATCTCCTCGGGCGGTACGGCCCCCGTGCTGGCGCGTATATTGCGCGAAAAAATCGAAGCGCTGCTGCCGACCAATCTCGGGCGTATGGCGCAGGCGGCGAGTTACTGGCGGCATCACATTCAAACGCGTTTGAAAACGGTGGCCGAACGCCGCCGTTTTTGGGAGCGCGTATTTACCGGGCGCTTTGCCAGTTTAATGGTGGCGGGCAACGAATCTGCCGCGCAGCAGGCGCTTGAAGATGAATTGAATCAGCCTGAACGTGCCGTCGGTGAAATTGTGCTGGTCGGCGCAGGGCCTGGCGATGCAGGCCTGCTGACGCTGCGTGGATTGCAGGTTATCCAGAAGGCCGATGTGGTGTTTTACGATCATCTTGTCAGCGAAGGCGTGCGCGAACTGGTGCGCCGTGATGCGGAGATGATTTGTGTTGGCAAACGCGCGGGCACCCACAGCGTGCCGCAACATGATACCAACCGTATGCTGGTTGAAGCGGCGCTGGCAGGTAAAAACGTAGTGCGCCTGAAAGGCGGTGACCCGTTCATTTTTGGTCGTGGTGGAGAAGAACTCCAGGCGGCTGCCGAAGCGGGTGTGCCTTTCCAGGTGGTTCCCGGCATTACCGCTGCGGCGGGGGCGACCGCTTACGCAGGCATCCCACTGACCCATCGCGATCACGCACAAAGCGCGACCTTTGTTACCGGACATTACAAAGCCGACAGCACGCCGTTTGATTGGGCGCATCTGGCGCAGAGCCGTCAGACGCTGGCGATTTACATGGGCACCATGAAAGCGGCGGAAATCAGCCAACAACTTATAAAGCACGGTCGCGACAGTCTGACGCCAGTGGCGGTGATCAGCCGCGGCACGCGCGCCGATCAGCAGGTGATCGTCGGAACCTTACAACAACTCGAAAGCCTGGCGAAAGACGCCCCGATGCCAGCATTGCTGGTGGTGGGGGAAGTGGTGCAACTGCATCAACAACTCGCCTGGTTTCAGAACAATCAACAGCAGGAGGGATTTAACTCTTCTGTGGTGAATCTGGCTTAAGGAACGGTTATGGACCAAAAACGACTCACTCACCTGCGTCAACTGGAGGCGGAAAGCATCCATATCATCCGCGAGGTGGCGGCAGAATTTTCTAACCCGGTGATGATGTATTCCATCGGCAAAGACTCCAGCGTGATGCTGCATCTGGCGCGTAAAGCGTTCTATCCAGGCACGCTGCCGTTCCCGCTACTTCATGTGGACACCGGCTGGAAGTTCCGTGAGATGTACGAGTTCCGCGACCGCACGGCCAAAGCTTATGGCTGCGAACTGCTGGTACATAAAAATCCGGAAGGCGTGGCGATGGGCATTAACCCATTCGTGCACGGCAGCGCTAAGCATACCGACATCATGAAAACCGAAGGCCTGAAACAGGCACTGAACAAATACGGTTTTGATGCCGCGTTCGGCGGCGCTCGTCGTGATGAAGAGAAGTCCCGCGCCAAAGAGCGTATCTACTCTTTCCGCGACCGTTTCCACCGTTGGGATCCGAAAAACCAGCGCCCGGAGCTGTGGCACAACTACAACGGTCAGATTAACAAAGGCGAAAGCATTCGCGTGTTCCCGCTCTCCAACTGGACTGAGCTGGATATCTGGCAGTACATCTATCTGGAAAATATCGAAATCGTTCCTCTGTATCTGGCTGCACCGCGCCCGGTGCTGGAACGTGACGGGATGCTGATGATGATCGACGACGATCGCATTAATTTGCAGCCAGGTGAGGTGATTAAGCAGCAGATGGTGCGTTTCCGCACGCTCGGCTGCTGGCCACTGACCGGCGCGGTGGAATCGACGGCGCAGACATTACCGGAAATTATTGAAGAGATGCTGGTGTCGACCACCAGTGAACGACAGGGCCGCATGATTGACCGCGACCAGTCAGGCTCCATGGAGCTTAAGAAACGTCAGGGTTATTTCTAAGGAGCCGCCATGAACACAACGATTGCACAACAAATTGCCGATGAAGGCGGTGTGGAAGCGTATCTGCACGCGCAGCAGCACAAAAGCCTGCTGCGTTTCCTGACCTGCGGTAGCGTGGATGATGGCAAAAGCACCCTGATCGGTCGCCTGTTGCACGATACTCGCCAGATTTACGAAGATCAGCTCTCATCGCTGCACAATGACAGCAAGCGTCACGGCACCCAAGGTGAAAAACTCGACCTGGCGCTGCTGGTTGATGGCTTGCAGGCCGAGCGCGAGCAGGGCATTACCATTGACGTTGCGTACCGCTATTTCTCAACTGAGAAGCGCAAATTTATCATTGCCGACACCCCAGGCCACGAACAGTACACCCGTAATATGGCGACCGGTGCTTCCACTTGTGATTTAGCGATCCTGCTGATGGACGCGCGTAAAGGCGTGCTCGATCAGACTCGTCGCCACAGTTTTATTTCCACATTGCTGGGTATTAAACACCTGGTGGTGGCGGTAAACAAAATGGATCTCGTGGAATACAGCGAAGCGAAATTCAATGAAATCCGAGACGCTTACCTGACGTTTGCCGCGCAACTGCCGGGTGAACTGGATATCCGATTTGTGCCGCTGTCGGCACTTGAAGGCGATAACGTCGCGAGCCAGAGCGATAAAATGCCGTGGTACAGCGGCCCGACTTTACTCGAAGTGCTGGAAACTGTTGAAATCAAACGCGTGGTAGAGGGTCAGCCGCTGCGTTTCCCGGTCCAGTATGTGAACCGGCCGAATCTTGATTTCCGTGGCTATGCGGGCACGCTCGCGTCTGGCACGGTGAGTGTCGGTCAGCGCGTAAAAGTGCTGCCGTCTGGCGTAGAATCCGCTGTTGCGCGCATCGTGACTTTTGACGGTGATTTGCAGCAGGCCGCTGCCGGAGAAGCCATCACTCTGGTGCTGAAAGATGAAATCGACATCAGTCGTGGCGATCTGCTGGTGGATGTAAACGAAAATATTGCTGCGGTGCAAAGCGCGAGCGTGGATGTGGTGTGGATGGCTGAACAGCCCCTCCAGCCGGGGCAAAGCTATGAAATCAAAATCGCCGGGAAGAAAACACGCGCCCGCGTTGACGGCGTGCAGTATCAGGTGGATATCAACAACCTGACACAGCGCGAAGTGACCAGCCTGCCGCTGAACGGTATTGGACTGGTGGATGTGACCTTCGACGAACCTTTAGTGCTGGATAAATACCAGCAAAATCCGGTAACCGGCGGCCTTATTTTTATCGATCGCCTGACTAACGTGACCGTCGGAGCGGGTATGGTTCGCGAACCGCATGAGCAGACCACCGCCGTGAATAACGGGGATTTCAGTGCCTTTGAACTGGAACTGAACGCGCTGGTCCGTAAGCACTTCCCGCACTGGGGCGCACGCGATCTACTGGGAGGCAAGTAATGGCGCAGCATGACGAGAACGTCGTCTGGCACGCGCATCCCGTTACGCAGCAACAGCGCGAACAACGCCACGGTCACCGTGGAGTTGTGCTGTGGTTCACCGGGCTTTCCGGCTCGGGAAAATCCACGGTGGCCGGGGCGCTCGAAGAAGCGTTGCACGAGCTAGGTGTCAGCACCTATCTGCTGGATGGTGACAATGTGCGTCACGGCTTATGTAGCGATTTAGGCTTTAGCGACGACGACCGCAAAGAGAATATCCGCCGCGTCGGCGAAGTCGCTAACCTGATGGTGGATGCTGGTTTGGTTGTGTTGACGGCCTTTATTTCACCGCATCGAGCGGAACGGCAGATGGTGCGCGAGCGTGTGGGAGAAGGGCGCTTTATTGAAGTGTTTGTCGATACGCCATTGTCAGTGTGTGAAACCCGCGATCCGAAAGGTTTGTATAAAAAAGCGCGCGCCGGAGAATTGCGTAATTTCACCGGTATCGACTCGGTTTATGAAGCCCCGGACAAGGCCGAAATTCACCTTGATGGCGAACAATTAGTAACAAATTTGATTAACCAATTATTAGACCTGCTGAGACAGGACGATATTATCAGATCCTGAGACCGGGCCGGTTTTCCGGCCAGTCAAGAAACAGGATTTGAGATGCGCAATACCCAAAACATGACCATTATTCAGACTGAACCCATGAACGGCGAAATCGAAGAGACCACCTGGTCTCTCTCGGGCGCGGTCGTGGGTTTTGTTGCATGGCTATTGGCGCTCGGGATCCCGTTTGTGTTTTATGGCAGCAATACGCTGTTCTTCTTCCTCTACACGTGGCCCTTCTTTCTGGCGCTACTACCCGTTTCCGTGGTGATTGGCATTGCGCTACATTCGCTGGTTAACGGTAAACTCCTCTACAGTATTGTGGTGACGCTGATAACCGTCGCAGCACTCTTCGGCTTGCTGTTCCTGTGGCTACTGGGTTAAACACAGCGGTCAGTATGTTCGTTTCTATTCAGACCTACGACTCCACGGCCAAAATGTGGTACATTCCCCGCGATATGCGGCATCGTCCGCAGGCCTGGGTAGAGCACTCCGGCACGTTATGGGATGATGATGCCGTTTTTCAGGGGGCAGGATGGGTAAATTAACGCTGCTATTGCTGGCATTGTTGGTCTGGCTACAGTACTCGCTGTGGTTCGGCAAGAACGGTCTTCACGACTACAGTCGCGTCAATGATGACGTGATGGCTCAGCAAGCGACTAACGCGAAACTTAAAGCGCGCAACGATCAGCTTTTCGCCGAAATTGACGATCTCAACGGCGGTCAGGAAGCTATCGAAGAACGCGCTCGCAACGAACTCAGTATGACCCGCCCGGGCGAAACGTTTTATCGTCTGGTGCCCGATGCGTCTAAACGCAATCAGGGTCAGAATCAGAGTTCGGGGCAGAACAATCGATAATCACAGGCCAGGATAAACGCATGGCAACCCCTTTTCCGGGCATTTGCGCCGTGGTGCCGGCAGCCGGTTTTGGCCGCCGTATGCAAACGGAATGCCCGAAGCAATATCTCTCAATCGGTAACAAAACGATTCTTGAACACGCGGTGGCTGCCCTACTGGCGCATCCGCGTGTCGATCGCGTCATCATCGCTATCAGCGACGGCGACGAACGCTTCCAGCAACTCCCACTCGCTCATCACCCGCAAATCACCGTTGTTGAAGGTGGCGCAGAACGCGCCGATTCCGTGCTGGCGGGTTTGCGTGCGGCGGGGGATGCCCCGTGGGTGCTGGTGCATGATGCCGCGCGTCCGTGCCTGCATCAGGACGATCTGGCGAATCTGCTGGCGCTCAGCGATACCAGTCGTGTTGGCGGGATCCTCGCCGCGCCAGTGCGCGACACCATGAAGCGCGCCGAGCCCGGACGAGAGGCGATAGCCCATACCGTTGACAGAAACGACCTCTGGCATGCACTGACGCCACAATTTTTCCCTCGCGAACTTCTCTTTGATTGCCTGACTCGGGCGCTCAATGAAGGGGCGACGATCACCGATGAAGCCTCTGCGCTGGAATATTGTGGCTTCCACCCACAACTCGTTGTCGGGCGTGCTGATAATATTAAAGTGACCCGCCCGGAAGACCTGGCGCTGGCAGAATTCTACCTTTCCCGTTGCGGAATTCAGGAGCAGGCATAATGCGAATTGGACACGGTTTTGACGTACACGCCTTTGGCGGAGAAGGCCCGATTATCATTGGTGGCGTGCGCGTGCCTTACGAAAAAGGCCTGCTGGCTCACTCCGATGGCGACGTGGCGCTGCATGCGCTGACCGACGCGCTGCTCGGCGCGGCGGCGTTAGGTGATATCGGCAAACTGTTCCCGGACACTGATCCTGCTTTCAAAGGGGCGGACAGCCGCGAACTGTTGCGTGAAGCCTGGCGTCGTATTCAGGCGAAAGGCTACACGCTCGGTAATGTCGATGTGACCATTATTGCTCAGGCCCCGAAAATGCTGCCGCACATCCCGCAGATGCGCGTGTTCATTGCCGAAGATTTGGGCTGCCACATGGATGACGTCAATGTGAAAGCGACCACCACCGAAAAACTCGGCTTTACCGGTCGTGGCGAAGGGATTGCTTGCGAAGCCGTAGCGCTGCTGAATAAGGCCCGTCCATGATCGCTTTTGACGAACTGACTTACCTGCACGGTAAACCACAAGGGCAGGGCCTGCTAAAAGCCAACCCCGAAGATTTTCTGGTGGTCGAAGACCTCGGTTTTTCCCCGGATGGCGAAGGCGAACATCTGCTGGTGCGCGTCCTGAAAAACGGCTGTAACACCCGTTTTGTCGCCGATGCGCTGGCAAAATTCCTGAAAGTACACGCTCGCGAAGTGAGCTTTGCCGGGCAGAAGGATAAACACGCGGTCACTGAACAGTGGATTTGCATCCGTCTGCCAGGCAAAGAGATGCCTGATTTAAGCAAATTTGAACTCGAAGGCTGTAAAGTACTGGAGTATGCCCGCCACAAACGCAAGCTGCGTCTTGGCGCGTTGAAAGGCAATGCGTTTACGCTGGTGCTGCGTGAAGTCAGCAGCCGCGAAGATGCAGAAGCCCGTTTGCAGGCGATTGCCGAAAAGGGCGTACCAAACTATTTCGGTGCGCAGCGTTTCGGGATCGGTGGCAGTAATTTGCACGGCGCACTCCGCTGGGCAGAAAGCGGTGCGCCGGTTCGCGATCGCAATAAGCGCAGTTTTTGGTTGTCGGCGGCCCGCAGCGCGTTGTTTAATCAGTTAGTGAGCGAGCGTTTAAAAAAACCGGACTTTAATCAAGTTGTTGACGGCGATGCGCTACAATTAGCGGGACGCGGCAGCTGGTTTGTGGCAACGGATGAAGAGATGCCTGAACTTCAGTCTCGCGTTGAAAATCGCGAACTGATGATAACCGCGTCATTGCCGGGCAGTGGCGAGTGGGGAACGCAGCGGGCAGCGCTTGATTTTGAGCAGCAAACGCTCGCGCAAGAAACGCTTTTACAGTCTTTGTTGCTGCGTGAAAAAGTGGAAGCCGCGCGGCGTGCCATGCTGCTCTACCCGCAACAAATGAGCTGGAACTGGTGGGATGACGTCACCGTCGAGGTACGTTTCTGGCTGCCGGCAGGCAGTTTTGCCACCAGTGTTGTAAGGGAACTTATCAACACAACGGGTGATTATGCGAATATTGCTGAGTAACGATGATGGGATCCACGCGCCGGGGATCCAAACTCTGGCGAAGGCCTTGCGTGAGTTCGCGGAGGTCCAGGTTGTTGCACCCGATCGTAACCGCAGTGGGGCGTCAAATTCGCTGACGCTGGAATCCTCTCTTCGTACCTTCACGTTAGAAAACGGCGATATTTCCGTGCAGATGGGCACCCCGACGGACTGTGTGTTTCTCGGTGTAAACACACTGATGCGACCACGTCCGGATGTCGTGGTGTCTGGCATTAATGCCGGGCCGAACCTGGGCGATGATGTGATTTATTCAGGTACGGTGGCTGCGGCGATGGAAGGCCGTCATCTCGGTTTTCCGGCGCTGGCGATTTCGCTGAACGGCTATAAGCACTATGACACCGCCGCGGCGGTGACGTGCACTATTCTGCGGGCACTGGCCCGCGAGCCGCTTCGCACCGGGCGTATTCTGAATATCAACGTGCCCGATCTCCCGCTTTCTGAAATCAAAGGCATTCGCGTGACTCGCTGTGGCAGTCGCCATCCGGCGGATAAAGTCATTCCACAGCAGGATCCGCGCGGCAATACGCTCTATTGGATAGGGCCGCCGGGCGAGAAATTCGACGCCGGACCAGATACCGATTTTGCCGCCGTGGATGAAGGCTATGTCTCCGTCACGCCTCTGCATGTTGATTTGACTGCTCACAGCGCGCAGGAGGTGCTGTCTGGCTGGCTGGATCGCACAGGAGTCGGTGAGCAATGGTAAGCAAACGCGTGCAAAGTCTTCTGAATCAACTGCGTAATCAGGGCATTCTGGACGAGCAAGTGCTCGACGCCATTGCTCAGGTTCCGCGTGAAAAGTTTATTGATGAAGCCTTTGAACATAAAGCGTGGGAAAACGTCGCGTTGCCCATCGGTCAGGGGCAAACTATCTCGCAACCTTATATGGTCGCGCGGATGACCGAACTGCTTGAACTGACGCCGGAATCACGCGTGCTGGAAATCGGCACCGGCTCGGGCTACCAGACCGCTATTCTGGCGCATCTGGTGCATCACGTGTGTTCCGTTGAGCGTATTAAAAGCCTGCAATGGCACGCGCGACGTCGCCTCAAGCAGCTGGATTTACATAATGTTTCAACGCGTCATGGCGATGGATGGCAAGGGTGGCACGCAAGAGCGCCATTTGATGCCATTATTGTCACGGCGGCGCCGCAGGAAATTCCCGTCGAGCTGATGTCACAGCTTGATGAAGGCGGCATTCTCGTTTTACCCGTCGGAGAAGAACAACAGGTTCTGAAGCGTGTTCGGCGGCGGGGGAGCGAATTTATCATCGATACCGTAGAAGCGGTTCGCTTTGTGCCATTGGTCAAAGGCGAACTGGCGTAATACAGGAGTTTTCCTGTTTCTTTCAACGCGCCATTTGGCGTAGGGTGAGCACACTTTTTTTGTGTGATTACCGTCGCCTTTCACGGTTTATAAGTCACTGGCAGTTAACCTATTCCTGGGGGATAAATGAGCGCGGGAAGCCCAAAATTCACCGTTAGTCGCGTGGCGGCTTTATCACTGGTTTCACTTTGGTTAGCAGGATGCACAACGTCTAATAATGCGCCTGCTCCGGTCAGTTCTGTGGGCGGGATGTCGTCCAGTACCGATTCCGGCATGTTAATTACACCGCCGCCAAAAATGGGCACCACCACTCAGACGGCACCACAACCGCAGCCGGTACAAACCGCGCCGGCTCAGCCGCAGATCCAATCCGCTCAGCCACAGATCCAGTCAGCGCAGCCCGTTGCGGCACAGCAGCCAGTGCAGATCGTTGATGGACACGCTGTCTATAACCGTAAATACGGCGACATTCCAAAGGGCAGCTACACCGGGGGGAATACCTACACTGTGAAGCGTGGCGACACCCTTTATTATATTGCCTGGGTCACCGGCAACGATTTCCGTGACCTGGCGCAGCGGAATAATGTCCCGGCACCTTACGGTCTGAACGTGGGGCAGGTTATCCAGGTCGGGAATGCTTCAGGGCAGCCAATCACCGGAAATAACGCGGTAGCACAGGCCAGCGAACAGGCCAGCACTACCCCTTCCGGATTAGTCTCAAAACCTGCACAAAATTCCTCCGCAGTGGTTGCGTCTCAACCAACAATTACGTATTCTGAGGATTCAGGTGAACAAAGTGCTAACAAAATGTTGCCTAACAATAAGCCTGCGACTCCGGTCACAGCGCCTGTTACGGCACCTGTTGCAAGCACTGCCCAACCGACTGCAAGCAGTACGTCTACCAGTTCGCCAATCTCTTCCTGGCGCTGGCCGACTGACGGCAAAATCATCGAAAACTTTAGTGGCGGCGATGGCGGCAACAAAGGTATCGATATTGCAGGCAGTAAAGGACAGGCAATCGTCGCGACTGCAGATGGACGCGTCGTCTATGCCGGTAACGCACTGCGCGGTTACGGTAATCTTATTATCATCAAACACAACGATGATTACCTGAGCGCCTACGCCCATAACGATACAATGCTGGTCCGGGAACAACAAGAAGTGAAGGCGGGGCAGAAGATAGCTACCATGGGTAGCACCGGAACCAGTTCAACACGCTTGCATTTTGAAATTCGTTACAAGGGGAAATCCGTCAACCCGCTGCAGTATTTGCCGCAGCGATAATTTGGCGAAACAACCGTGAGGTGTGTTTCGTCCAGGGATCACGGGTAGGAGTCACCTTATGAGTCAGAATACGCTGAAAGTTCATGATTTAAATGAAGATGCGGAATTTGATGAGAACGGAACAGAGTCTTTCGATGAGAAAGTCTTAGTAGAAGAGGAACCCAGTGAGAGCGACTTAGCAGAGGAAGAGCTGTTATCACAGGGTGCCACACAGCGTGTGCTGGATGCGACTCAGCTTTATCTTGGGGAAATTGGTTATTCCCCACTGTTAACTGCCGAGGAAGAAGTGTATTTCGCACGACGCGCGCTGCGTGGTGACGTTGCCTCTCGCCGCCGGATGATTGAAAGTAACCTTCGTCTGGTGGTGAAAATTGCTCGCCGTTATAGCAATCGTGGTCTGGCTTTGCTGGACCTGATTGAAGAGGGCAATCTGGGGCTGATTCGCGCGGTCGAGAAATTCGACCCGGAGCGCGGATTCCGTTTCTCGACCTATGCAACCTGGTGGATTCGTCAGACCATTGAACGGGCAATCATGAACCAAACCCGTACTATTCGTCTGCCAATCCATATCGTCAAAGAGCTTAACGTTTATCTGCGTACCGCGCGTGAGCTATCCCATAAACTGGATCACGAACCGAGCGCAGAAGAGATTGCTGAGCAGTTAGACAAACCGGTTGATGACGTAAGCCGTATGCTGCGTCTCAACGAGCGCATTACCTCGGTCGACACCCCGCTGGGTGGCGATTCCGAAAAAGCGCTGCTGGACATCCTGGCCGATGAAAAAGATAACGGCCCGGAAGACACCACGCAGGACGATGACATGAAACAAAGCATCGTCAAATGGCTGTTCGAACTGAACGCCAAACAGCGTGAAGTGCTGGCACGTCGTTTCGGTTTACTGGGGTATGAAGCGGCAACGCTGGAAGATGTCGGTCGTGAAATTGGCCTGACTCGTGAACGCGTTCGTCAGATTCAGGTTGAAGGTCTGCGTCGTCTGCGTGAAATTTTGCAGGGGCAAGGGCTCAATATCGAAGCGCTGTTCCGCGAATAAAACCGTTTTCATCCAGAAAGGCTCGTCATCGCGACGGGCCTTTTTCTTTTCTGGCTGGGGATATTATGCCTGAGCGGTCTCATGCAGATGGCGCCAGGTGATTTTCTCTCCCTGCCTTTTCAATATTACTGTTGAGAAGCGAAGTGTTTCGGCCTGTTCTGGTAGGCTCTGTTTTTCGCTATAGCGTAGTGCCGCTCCCTCTTGCCACTCGGCGAGCAATTCGATTTTTTCCACCGCAATTTTTAGCCCCGCACGTGCCCCTTGCTGAGCGTGAAAGAAACCGCAAAGTGCCGCAAAATCGAGACTGGCTCCGTTCGGTGTCACCATCGTAAAATCGCGATCAAAGCGAGAGAACAATGCATCGGCATTGCCTTCTCCCCGGGAAAGCCAGTTTTCAATGGCAATGTGCGCATCAATGATTTCAGTAACATAAGGGTTCATTGTTGTTCCTTTTAGAGAGGGAAGGTGTTCTGGCAGCCTGTAGTGATTTTTTTAGAGGGCAGGATTAATCACCCATCATTTTGTCGATCAGCTGTGAAAACTGTTTACGCTCTTCTTTAGTCAGACGGCCTAAAAACGCTTCATCCACGCGATTACCCACTGGCATTGCCGTTGCCAATAGCGCTTCACCTTCTTCGGTCAAATAAACAAACCGGCGGCGTTTATCCGCAGGATCAAGTTCACGCCTCAAAAGAGCTCGCTGTTCCATACGGCTTAACATTTCAGCCAACGTCGCTTTGGTGCTGACAGCCACTTCGGTGAGCGCCACTTGTTCAATACCGGGGTTTTCGGCGACAGCGCGCATAACCGCATATTGCGGTTTGGTCAGCGCCGGTAATGCCTGCTGCCAACGGGCGGTATGTTGCTGAAAAAGCTGGCGTAGTAAGTGAAACGCCTCGTTTCGTAACTTCATGAATACTCTCGCTCAGGATCCGCTTTCTATCATAACGGTTAATGCTTCGTTTTTTAATGATCTCTCCTTTAGCTATCTGTGCGGAGGATCTTGTTGAGAACGTGTCAGGAGAGTATTTTAAAATAAAGTTCGTACACGAACAATTTATTGAGGTTCAGGAATGAAACTAGTGGTGGGAATGACAGGGGCAACGGGCGCTCCATTGGGTGTGGCACTGCTCCAGGCATTACGCGATATGCCTGACGTCGAGACGCATCTGGTGATGTCGAAATGGGCAAAAACCACCGTCGAATTAGAAACGCCTTTCAACGCTCGGGAAGTCGCTTCCCTGGCCGACTTCTGCCATAACCCCGCTGATCAAGCGGCGACTATTTCGTCAGGATCGTTTCATACCGACGGCATGATTGTGATCCCTTGCAGCATGAAAACGCTCGCAGGGATTCGAATGGGTTATGCCGAGGGGCTGGTGGGGCGCGCCGCTGATGTTGTACTGAAAGAAGGACGAAAGTTAGTACTGGTGCCGCGTGAAATGCCGCTCAGCACGATCCATCTGGAAAACATGCTCGCGCTTTCACGGATGGGCGTTGCCATGGTGCCGCCAATGCCCGCTTTTTATAACCATCCACAAACAGTGGATGACATCACGCAGCATATCGTGGCGCGTGTGTTGGATCAGTTCGGCCTAAAACATCCCCATGCGCGTCGTTGGCAAGGGATGAGTCAGGCACAGAATTTTTCACAGGAGAATGACTAATGGCATTTGATGATTTGCGCAGTTTTTTGGATGCGCTGGACGCCCAAGGGCAATTGCTTAAAATCAGTGAAGAGGTCAACGCCGAGCCCGATCTGGCCGCAGCCGCCAATGCAACAGGTCGTATCGGTGACGGAGCGCCCGCATTATGGTTCGATAACATCCGTGGATTTACCGACGCTCGCGTCGCCATGAACACAATTGGTTCCTGGCAAAACCACGCCATCTCGTTGGGGCTTCCACCCAATACTCCGGTCAAAAAACAGATCGATGAATTTATCCGCCGCTGGGAGCATTTTCCTATTGCCCCTGAGCGCCGCGCGAATCCTGCATGGGCCGAGAATACGGTCGATGGCGATGACATTAATCTGTTCGATATTTTGCCGTTGTTCCGCCTTAACGATGGCGATGGCGGATTCTATCTCGATAAAGCCTGCGTGGTTTCCCGCGATCCGCTCGATCCCGATCACTTCGGAAAGCAGAACGTAGGCATTTATCGTATGGAGGTGAAGGGCAAACGCAAGTTGGGTCTGCAACCGGTGCCAATGCACGATATCGCACTGCATCTGCACAAGGCTGAAGAGCGTGGCGAGGATTTACCTATAGCCATTACGCTCGGAAACGATCCGATCATCACTTTAATGGGCGCGACGCCGTTGAAGTACGATCAGTCGGAATACGAAATGGCGGGTGCTCTGCGTGAAAGCCCTTATCCCATTGCGACGGCACCACTGACTGGTTTTGATGTGCCGTGGGGCTCTGAGGTGATCATTGAAGGGGTTATCGAAGGGCGTAAGCGTGAAATAGAAGGGCCATTCGGAGAGTTCACGGGCCACTATTCCGGCGGGCGTAACATGACCGTTGTGCGCATCGACAAAGTTTCCTACCGCACGAAACCCATTTTTGAATCGCTCTATTTAGGGATGCCGTGGACTGAAATCGATTATCTGATGGGGCCGGCGACGTGTGTGCCGCTGTATCAGCAGCTAAAAGCGGAATTCCCGGAAGTGCAGGCGGTTAATGCCATGTACACCCACGGCCTGTTGGCTATTATCTCAACGAAAAAACGCTACGGTGGTTTTGCGCGCGCAGTAGGGTTGAGAGCAATGACAACGCCGCACGGGTTGGGCTACGTGAAAATGGTCATTATGGTGGATGAGGATGTCGATCCCTTTAACCTGCCGCAGGTGATGTGGGCGCTCTCTTCAAAAGTGAACCCTGCCGGGGACCTGGTGCAGCTGCCGAATATGTCGGTATTGGAACTGGATCCCGGCTCCAGTCCGGCAGGTATAACAGACAAGCTCATCATCGATGCCACCACGCCAGTTGCGCCGGATAATCGTGGTCACTACAGCCAGCCGGTCTGTGATTTACCTGAAACTCAAGCCTGGGCTGAAAAACTGACCGCCATGTTGGCTAACCGTCGTTAAGGAGTAGCAGATGATTTGTCCACGTTGTGCAGATGAAAATATTGAGGTGATGGCGACATCACCAGTCAAAGGCGTTTGGACCGTGCATCAGTGTCAGCACTGTCTGTATACCTGGCGTGATACTGAGCCATTGCGGCGTACAAGCCGTGAACACTATCCCGAAGCGTTTCGTATGACGCAGAAGGATATTGATGAGGCACCGATGGTGCCGAGCATTCCGCCATTATTGAGAGACGGGAAGCGTTAACAAAAAAAGCCGGAAAGCATAAAGCTTCCGGCTTTTTTTTGGCATCCATGACAGCTACTTACACCAGGCTTTTCAGGCGATAAATCCACTCCAGTGCCTGACGCGGGGTCAGAGAATCCGGATCAAGATTTTCCAGTGCTTCAACGGCTGGCGAGGTTTCTTCAGGTGTTGAAAGCAGCGACATCTGCGAGCCATCAACCTGCGTTGCCCCGGCACTTGGCGACAGGCTTTCCAGCTCGCGCAGTTTCTGGCGCGCGCGCTTAATCACCTCTTTCGGTACACCCGCAAGGGCAGCAACGGCGAGGCCATAGCTTTTGCTTGCCGCGCCGTCCTGCACGCTGTGCATGAAGGCGATAGTATCGCCATGCTCCAGCGCATCAAGATGGACGTTCGCCACGCCTTCCATTTTCTCCGGCAGTTGTGTCAGCTCGAAGTAATGGGTTGCGAACAGCGTCAGCGCTTTAATACGATTAGCAAGGCTTTCTGCGCAGGCCCATGCCAGCGAGAGTCCATCGTACGTGGACGTGCCACGACCAATTTCATCCATCAATACGAGGCTATTCTCGGTGGCGTTATGCAGAATGTTGGCGGTTTCCGTCATCTCGACCATAAAGGTTGAGCGACCGCTCGCCAAATCGTCTGCTGCGCCAACGCGAGTAAAGATCCTGTCGATCGGGCCAATCTCGACTTTCTGCGCCGGAACATAGCTGCCGATATACGCCAGAAGCGCAATCAGTGCAGTCTGGCGCATATAGGTACTTTTACCGCCCATATTCGGACCGGTGATAATCAGCATTCGCCGCTGAGGAGACATGTTCAGCGGGTTGGCGATAAACGGTTCGTTCAGCACTTGCTCAACCACCGGATGGCGACCTTCCACAATGCGAATTCCAGGCTTATCGCTAAACGTCGGGCAGCTATAGTTCAGGGTATAAGCTCGTTCTGCCAGATTCACCAATACGTCCAGTTCTGCCAGCGCCGCAGCACTTTGTTGCAGGTCAGCCAGATGTGGCAGGAGCATGTCGAACAGTTGGTCGTACAGCTGTTTTTCCAGCGCCAGCGCTTTACCTTTGGAGGTCAGAACTTTGTCTTCATACTCTTTCAGTTCCGGGATGATATAGCGCTCAGCATTTTTCAGCGTCTGGCGACGAACGTAGTGGATCGGGGCCATGTGACTTTGCCCACGACTGATCTGAATGTAGTAGCCATGTACGGCGTTGTAGCCGACTTTCAGCGTATCCAGGCCCAAACGCTCGCGCTCGCGAATTTCCAGCCGATCGAGATAGTCGGTTGCGCCATCTGCCAGCGCGCGCCATTCGTCGAGTTCTTCATGATAACCCGGTGCAATCACGCCGCCATCACGCACCAGAACGGGAGGCGTTTCGATAATTGAGCGTTCGAGCAGTTCGCGCAACTCGGTGAATTCGCCCATTGTTTCGCGCAGTTTTTGCACTGGCGCACTGTCCACACTCTTGAGCTGTTCACGTAAATCCGGCAGTTGCTGGAAGGCGTGACGCATTCTCGCTAAGTCACGTGGACGAGCGGTACGCAGCGCCAGACGGGCGAGAATACGTTCCAGATCGCCCACCTGACGCAGCACTGGCTGGAGTTCGTCACAACGATCCTGTAATGCGCCCAATGTTTGCTGGCGCTCCGTCAGCACCTGGGTATCTCTCACTGGCATATGCAGCCAGCGTTTGAGCATACGGCTGCCCATCGGCGTCACCGTGCGATCAAGCACCGCTGCCAGCGTGTTATCGACACCACCCGCCAGATTTTGGGTAATCTCCAGATTGCGACGCGTCGCCGCATCCATAATGATGCTGTCCTGCTGACGCTCCATGGTGATGGAACGAATATGCGGCAGAGAAGTTCGCTGTGTATCTTTGACGTATTGCAGCAAACAGCCCGCAGCGCACAGACCGCGCGGGGCATTTTCAACACCAAAACCGACTAAATCACGCGTACCAAACTGCATGTTTAACTGCTGGCGTGCAGTATCAATTTCGAATTCCCATAGCGGACGACGACGCAGGCCACGACGGCCTTCAATCAGCGCCATTTCGGCAAAGTCTTCCGCGTACAACAGTTCAGCCGGGTTGGTGCGTTGCAGTTCGGCGGCCATGGTTTCACGGTCAGCCGGCTCGCTCAGGCGAAAACGCCCGGAGCTGATATCCAGGGTAGCGAAGCCATAGCCTTTGCTGTCTTGCCAGATAGCGGCGAGCAGATTGTCCTGACGCTCCTGCAGCAAAGCTTCATCGCTGATGGTGCCGGGCGTCACAATGCGCACAACCTTGCGATCCACCGGCCCTTTGCTGGTGGCCGGATCACCAACCTGTTCGCAAATGGCTGCGGATTCACCGAGGTTTACCAACTTGGCGAGATAGTTTTCGACAGCATGATGAGGAACGCCCGCCATCGGAATCGGCTCACCCGCAGAAGCACCACGCTTGGTCAGCGAAATATCGAGCAACTGCGAGGCGCGTTTGGCATCGTCATAAAACAGCTCGTAAAAGTCGCCCATCCGGTAGAACAGCAGGATCTCCGGATGCTGTGCTTTCAGTTTCAGGTACTGCTGCATCATCGGCGTGTGAGCGTCGAAATTTTCAAGTGTGGTCATGGAGTTATGATGTCCATTTCGTTGAAAAACAATAATATTCAGGCGTTTTTCATGCGTATAAGTTGCGCCTATTGTCGCATGAACGACAATGTTCTCGCAGCAAAAACTACGCATCTCATCAGCCTTTAACTTCAACAAAAGTGACACTGCCCTGGTTTTAACGAATGACGTCGGCCCTTTCTTTCTGTGGCTGCAGAATCAGTTGCCCGTGCTGCACGGTTACCGAAACGCTCACCCCGGTCGGAAAACCGGCTTCTTCAAGCCAGTTGCCGCTGAGGACGAGACTTGGATGACGGCTGTAGTGCCGTGTACGCCCTGTTTTGGGATCCTGATGGCGTTTTCTGACGTAGCTAACTTTAATCTGACGTGCCGTTTTCTCGATATCCATAGCCATTGTGTTTTGTTGATCCATCTTCATCACTCCTTCTGTCTGCGGACTAGAATAAATGAGCTGGATAAAAACACAGTAATTATTGTGAGGGCGAAATGAATTTTGCGTAGTTGCTTCCAGAGAAAATGAAACAACACGGAGATTTCATCAAATACTGGATTGTTGCTCGGAAAATTGCTGCTGAGTCCGAATCAGATTCGCCAGCAGGATGGCAAGAGAAGCGATTGCCAGGCCCAGTAATAATGAGCACCACAACGTTCCCTTTATACCGACATGGCTATTGAGCCACGCCCAGAAAAAAGGCGATATGGCCGCGAGTAATTGGGCCGGGATGAGCAAAATTCCAGTGCGCTCAGCATAGTGTTCCAGACTGAAGAGTTGCAGCGGCAAGGTTGCTTTCACGACGGTCATTAATCCATTTACGGCCCCATAGCCGAGAATGAAGCCCGCGATTGCGCAGGCGAAATGTGTACCGGTTAACGCGAGCAGAAAACAGAGCGGAATCAGTGCAGATGTGATGATTGCCAGTTGGACAGGCGTCAGACGTGAGCCCGACAGCACATCCAGTAACCGTGATCCTGTCTGACCTATTCCCCATAACATGCCAACTGTTACGGGCAGTCCGCAGCTTGCAATCAGTTCAGGCATATGGGTTGACGTTCCGTTCGATACAAAGGTCATTAGCGCAATAAAGAGGGCATAAAGTGTGGCGGGTAAGGGATTTGCTGGTGTTTTTGCAGCGTGTTGAATTTTTTTCCGCATCAGTGATTTTTGGTTAGGCACCACCAGTAATAGACCTGCATTCATCAGGCCGGTACATGCATAAATGAGCACTACAGCGTGCCAGCTCAAGTGGGTCAGTAACCACGTGCCAAGAGGCCAAAATACAACGGAAGCCATACCCCCAAACAATGCAACCTTAGAAATCACCCGGCCAGAGGCTGGCCCGTAAAGGCCGACTAATACGGAGAATAACGTGTCGTACAGGGACAAGCGCATGCCGATACCAATAATGCTCCAGGCAACCAGCCAGGTGATTTTAGACGCCGGTAGCGCAAGAGTAATGCAGCCTGCGGTGATGAAAAGTGTACCGATAATGAGAACTTGCTGACCGCCAAAGAGGCTCAAAAATCTGGCAACAAAAGGGGAAACTGCCGCCATCATCAGCATCGCCAACGTTAAGCCGCCATAAATAAAGGTGGAAGACCATCCGGTCTGAGCCGCTACGGCGCTTGAAAAAGTGCCCGGCATATAAAAGGAGATCCCCCAGTTGATGAGTTGGCTCAAACCCGCACAGGCCGTTACCCTGCGGGTGGGGAGCAGATAATTGCTGGTCATTGTTTTCACTCAATGCTATTACAAAGGCTTCTAGCATATGCCTCACGTTGAGTCGCAGGCAGAGGCGCCCACTAATACGCCGTATGAGAAAAACTTTGAGATGACTCCTCTCAATCTGAGCCACCTTGCTACTTTCCGATTAGTTGTTGGACGCGGGAGTTTTTCCGCCGCCGCTGATGCGTTGGGCCTTTCGCAGCCGGCAGTGAGTCTGCAAATCAGGCAGCTTGAGCAATCAGTACGTGCAAGACTGGTCGAGAGAACCGGCCGCGGTGTGATGGCAACCGCAGCAGGATTGGTTTTACTCGCTCATAGCGATCGAATTTCACATGCCGTCGATGACGCCATGCGCGCGATAAGTGAGGTTTCGCAGGAAGTCAGTGGCCAGGTGCGGGTGGGAACGGGGGCGACGGCGTGCATTCATTTGTTGCCGCCAGTGCTGCACCATCTCCGCAAAACATATCCTTTGCTTCAGGTCGGTGTGATGACTGGCAATACGGTGGATATCGTGCGTGCGGTGGAAGAAAATCGACTCGATCTCGGCCTGGTGACGCTGCCGGTGAGCAGCCGTCAACTTGTGGTCAACCACTGTCGGGAAGAAGAGTTCGTGTTTATTTGTCGCGCAGGCGACGACATCATTGCCCCTTCTCCTGACCGTCTGTATTCATTACCGATGATTGCTTTTGAAGCGGGGAGCGGGACGCGAATACTTATCGACAATTGGTTTGCGGCCAGTGGCCTGACAGTGACGCCGATGATGGAATCTGGAAGTATTGAAGCGATCAAAAGGCTGGTGAAAAGCGGGCTGGGCGTGAGTATTGTGCCTCAAATGTCAGTCGCAGATGCCCAGGATAGCGAGGGATTAGCGGTTTATTCTTTAACACCCGTACTTCATCGACAGCTGGCGGTGGTCATGCGCCCAGATAAAATCTTGAGTAAAGGGATGGCTGAGATAATACGGCTGCTGTCCTGAGGAATGAAAAAATCCCTGTGATGTTCTGACATCACAGGGATTTTCTTTACGCGTCTGCGGTAACGCGGCGGGCTGTTTCATAATGGGCTTGCCAATAATTGTTGGCAAGACTTGAAACCGTTACCCCTTTGATTTTCGACGCATGAATAAACTCATTATTCCCGACGTAAACACCGACATGGCGGGTGGATCCTGACGTTTTGAAGAACACCAAATCGCCGGGCTTCAACTGATTCTGAGCAATATGATAACCATTATGAATTTGCTCGCTGGTGGTTCTTGGCAGATTCATGCTCATTGAGCCATGGAAGATAGCCTGCATCAGCGCAGAGCAGTCGATGCCACGGTGCGAGCTTCCGCCAAAGTGGTAACGCGTACCTTTCCATTGAGAATACTGTGCGAGAATTTTTGACTTAATATTTTCTGATTGCGGTTCAGAAAGTTGACGAGTCATGCTGTGATTTTTCAGCGTGGTAAAACTTGAAGGCATATTGAAGGCACAAGCGTGACCAGCAACAGCGGTGGTGACAAGCAGCACCATCGCAGGAATGATTTTTGATACATGCATAAAAGTAAAATTCTACAAAAAAGAGCGAATAAATCCTTACGAATAAATGACCGGACTCCTCCCGGAAGGTGTGAAAATAATATACATAGCTCATTTTTTGTCCAAGTCGTATTGGGTCTTATTTTGGACAGTGCCGAATTGCATGCGTGGAATCCCTGTGCTTTAAGGGGTATTATTTATGCAACTTATGAACAGGAGAGGCAAAATGGCGGGAAATCGTATTCGCAGAGAAAAGCTGACGATCCGTCGCATGATTGCGCTCTATGAGCGGCGCTGCCCGCAGGCAAGTGCAGAGATCGGTCGCTACGAGGGGTTGAACGCCTATGCCGAAAAACGACTCGATAAATGCGTGTTTGGTGAAGAAAAACCTGCGTGTAAACAGTGTCCAGTGCATTGCTATCAACCTGCTAAACGGGAAGAGATGAAGCAAATCATGCGCTGGGCCGGGCCACGTATGCTGTGGCGGCATCCGCTCCTGACTATCCTGCATTTGATTGATGACAGGCGCGCCGTTCCTGATTTGCCAGAGAAATACCGGCCAAAGAAATAAGGAACACGCCGCGGAATTCACGGCGTGATCTGCCCCTACGCGCAGGTCACAGCGATTTACACCAATATGTCCTTTTCGATCCCAAGCCGTTTCATGCGCGAAAGCAGAGTCGTGCGCTTGAGCCCCAAGCGCTGCGCAGCACCTTTCGGGCCAGAGACAACACCGTTGGTTTCCTTCAAAATCCGAATGATATGCTGCGTTTCATCTTCCCCTTCTTGCGGCGGCTCTGCCGGGGCTTTTTGGGCTACGGGGGGCGTAAAGGCCATTTCGGGTAGTGAAAACTGCAGCACGGTTCCTGAGGTGAGTAACACCGCACGCTCGATGACGTTTTCCAGCTCTCGCACATTCCCCGGCCACGGCATTTCGCTGAGTGTGCGTAATGTGTGGGCTGGAATACTGTCAATTTGACGACCGAGGCGGCGGGCAATTTTGCTGGTAAAGGCTTTCACCAGTAGCGGAATATCATCCGGGCGTTCGCGCAGCGGCGGCAACTGGATCGGGAAGACATTCAGGCGATAGTAGAGATCGCTGCGAAATTCTTTGTTTGCCACCATCTTTCGCAGATCCTGGTTGGTGGCGGCAATCAGTCGAACGTCAGTCTGGATCAGTTTATTACTGCCTAAACGCTCAAACTCCTGCTCTTGTAATACACGCAGCAGTTTTGGCTGTAGTTCGAGCGGCATGTCGCCGACTTCATCGAGAAACAGCGAGCTTTTATCCGCCAGTTCGAAGCGACCAATGCGCTGAGTGCTGGCCCCGGTAAAAGCGCCGCGCTCATGACCAAAAAGGTCACTTTCCAACAGCCCTGCAGGCATCGCGGCACAGTTCATTTTGACCATCCGGCGAGTGTTGCGGCCACTGAGATTATGGATAGCCCGAGCGATAAGCTCTTTACCGGTGCCGGTTTCGCCGAGAATCAACACGGTGCTGTTGCTGTGCGCCACCATCTCGACTTGCTTCAGCACATTGCACATCTCTTTGCTGCGACCGATGATTTCACCGAAGTCGTTATCGACATTGTTCAGTTGTTCGGTCAGCGCCAGGTTTTCATCGACCAGGCGTTCCTTGAGCCGATGGATTTCCTGATACGCGAGGGCGTTATCCACCGCAATAGACACGCGTCCGGCGATTTGACGAAGCAGTTTTATATTGGTGCTATTGAAGACTTTTTCATCGCACTGCGCCAGTTTGAGAATACCCAGCATTTTGTCGCCCGACATCAGCGGCAGCAGGCACAGCGTCTGCAGTTGATTGCCCCACATGTTGAACAACATTCGTTCATAGGGCGCGAGCGCATCGCCTTCGTGCAGATTCAACAACAGCATTTCATTGCACTTGAACACCCGCTCGCTCAGCGTCCCGGTTTCCTCCACTTCGTTGTGTTCATGGAGGGGCTCCTGATCGTTGAGATAATGGCTGGAGTAAATATTGAGCTTACCTTTACGCTCGCTGCGCAACACAATGCTGATGGCATCAATGCTGAAATAGTGATGGATCTCTTTTGAGACCTCTCTCACTAACTCATTAATGTCGAGGCGTGACAGCACGGCATTGGTGATCGCCACCAGAATGCGAAAGTTATCGCGCTCGTGGCAAAGCAGATCGTAATCGAGATTGTTACTCACCCGATTTTGAATTTGCTCGCTGACGACCGCGACAATCTGCGCCAGGGTATATAGCCTTTGAAGCTCTTTTTCACTCCAGGGTTTGGCGTCGTGACGGATAAATTCACAGCCTCCAAAAATATGCCCTTCGTTGGTTAAAGGCAGAAGGCAATATTGAGCAAAGGGGGCATACAATCCACTGGCGGCAAGATGCGGCCACGTTTCGCTGAATGTTTCATGGTCACAGCAAATCGCTTCCGGGCGGGAAAGCAAAGTCCGCATAGGGCCGTATGCCAGCACGGTTTCATCTTCGTACTCAATGGCCTCGCCACTGTCCGGAATGGCGTAATAACGCGCGCGATGGTTTCCCGGTTGCCAGAGAATAATTGCCGCGCGGTCTGCTAATGCAGACTGCTTTACCAGCCGGGTCAGCGCATCGCTGATGCTCATCAGATCCGGCTGTTGTAATAAAGTACGGGTGATATCAAACAGCCCTTGCTGCCCGAGATCGCCCATCGGTGAATATGACATTGCAATTATCCAAAAAGCACCGGGAAGCCCCGTGCAAATAAACGAATATAATGATTAAAAATATGACGTTAGACCGCGGTATTAACAGATGCGCGGGAGTGGTTCGGCATGGGGTAATTCCAGGCTACGATTCACGCCATATAACCCGGTGAGACGTACACCCTGACGAGTGCTCACCTCACCAATGATCGCCGCATCCCGTCCCAGAGGATGGCGGTGCAACTGCTCTAAAACCTGTTCCGCTGCATCGGCTGCGACACCAATGACCAGCTTGCCTTCGTTGGCAAAATTCAGCGCGTCCAGACCTAATAATTCACAGACGCCACGAACGGCGGGTTTGACGGGCAAACGCGCTTCGTTGAGTTCAATCCCGCAACCGCATGCCGCAGCAAATTCATGCGCCACTGCGTTGACGCCCCCGCGCGTGGCATCGCGCATCGCTTTCACACCGGGAATGTCGAGCAACGTCTGGATGAGCGGTGTCAGGACCGCACAATCACTCTGCAAATCGCCTTCCAGCCCAAGATGTTCACGCAGATTTAAAATCGCCGCACCGTGATCGCCCAGCGTGCCGCTGACCAGTAGCTTGTCTCCCGCACAGAGATGTCGCGCACCCCAATTCACCTGGGCAGGAATGACGCCTATTCCTGCGGTATTAATAAACAGTTTATCGGCGGCTCCGCGCGGCACCACTTTGGTATCGCCGGTCACGATAGCGATATTCGCCGCCGCCGCCGTTTGCGCCATACTCGCCACCACCGCTTCGAGGGTCGCCATTTCCAGCCCTTCTTCCAGAATAAATCCGCAAGACAGAAAGCGGGGAAGGGCACCACTGACTGCCACATCATTCGCCGTACCACAGACGGCGAGTTTGCCGATATCCCCGCCGGGAAAAAACAGCGGATCGATAACATAACTGTCGGTGGAGAACGCCAGTCGATCGCCACAGGCGGTGAGTGAAGCAAGATCGAGCCGCGCCTGATCTTCTTGTTCCACCAGCCACGGGTTATCAAAGGCTTTCATAAACAGCTGGTTGATTAACTGCTGCATCGCCTGACCGCCGCTGCCGTGTGCTATCTGAATGCTTTTCATGCGCCATGCTCCTGACGTCGATATTGATACCACGCGGCACAGGCGCCTTCGGAGGACACCATTAGCGCGCCAAATGCACTTTGCGGGGTGCAGGTTGTGCCAAACAGCGGGCACTGATGCGGTTTACAGCGTCCGGTAAGCACTTTGCCGCAGCAGGCGCGGGGATCGTCACTAACGCTCTGCGGCGCAGGGCGAAAATGGGATTCGGCGTCAAACTGTTGATAATCAGGTGTCAGATGCACGCCAGAGTCGGCAATCAGGCCAAGCCCGCGCCATTCGCTGTCGCCATTTACCATAAAGACTTCGCCAATCGCTTCTTGCGCCCGTCGATTACCACAGTCGGGAACGACCCGGCGGTACTGATTTTCGATTTGGCTTAGGTCTGCTATTTTCTGCTCAATTAGCATGCTGACACCTTGCAGTAGATCAAGAGGTTCGAATCCAGCGACGACGATCGGGCGTTTATAGCGTTCTGCAATAAAAGTGTATGCCGTGGTCCCTATCACCATGCTGACGTGCCCCGGGGCAAGAAAGGCGTCGATCTCGTTGTCCGGTTGTTCCAGCAGGCTCTGTAATGTCGGAATCAACGTAATGTGCTGGCAGAAAAAGAAGAAATTATCGACTTTTTGCACTTTTGCTTGCTGCAAGGTTATGGCGGTAGCGGGCATGGTGGTTTCGAATCCCAGACCGAAGAACACCACTTTGCGCTGTGGGTGCAGTCTGGCAAGCGCAAGGGCATCCCTCGGAGAGTAAACGATACGAATATCTGCCCCTCGTGCTTTTGCCTGCGTGAGCGACCCCTGTTTGCCCGGCACTCGCATCGCGTCACCGAAGGTGCAGAAAATGACCTCAGGATGGCTGGCAATGTCGATGCAGGCATCGATTCGCCCCATCGGCAACACGCAAACCGGGCAACCTGGGCCATGAATAAATTCAATGTTTTCCGGCAATAGCTGATCGAGGCCAAATTTGAAAATCGCGTGTGTATGGCCGCCGCATACTTCCATAATCCGCAGCGGTTTTTGGGCTGTGTGGGTAAGGAAACGCGCACGGTTTTGCACGTGAGCGATAAGCGCCATGACTTGTTCTGGCGCGCGGTATTCATCGATAAAATGCATTATCGCTCCTCGCCGTACAGCAGAGCGCCCACGTCAGGCTCGACCTCAAACATATTTTGCAGCGCTGCCAGTGTTTCGCGTGCCTCGTTTTCATCGATGACGCTCATTGCAAAACCAACATGAATCAGCACCCATTGCCCGAGCCGTGATTGCCCGTGCTCATCGGTCATTCCGACCAGCGTAAGATCCACGTCGCGCCTGATGCCGTTGACATCCGCTTTCGCTTGCAGGCCTTCAATGGCACAAATTTGCCCCGGAATGCCTATGCACATCGCTGTGTCTCCAGCCACGCTAACCAACGCGCCATGCCTTCGCCCTGGGTGGCAGAAATCATAATGACTTCAAGCTCAGGGTTCACTTCATGCGCGTAAGCAATACATTGCTCTACGTCGAAATTGAGATACGGCAGCAGATCGATTTTATTGAGCAGCATCAGTGACGCAGCAGCAAACATATGTGGGTATTTCAGTGGCTTATCTTCCCCTTCGGTCACTGACAGCACGGCGACCTTATGGCGTTCACCGAGATCAAAACTTGCCGGACAAACCAGATTGCCGACGTTCTCGATAAACAGAATACCGTTATCTTCCAGCGGCAAGCGCACGGCCGCATCGGCAATCATTTGCGCATCCAGATGGCAGCCTTTGCCGGTATTCACCTGAATCGCTGGCGTACCGGTAGCGCGAATACGAGCCGCATCGTTAATGGTTTGCTGATCGCCTTCTATTACCGCACAGTCAGTTTTTCCTTTCAGGCGCAGCAAGGTCTCTGTTAACAGCGTGGTTTTGCCGGAGCCTGGGCTCGACACCATATTCAGCACCAGCTGTTTATGGGCCTCAAAACGGGCGCGATTGCGGGCGGCGAGTCGGTTGTTTTTATCCAGCACGTCGATTTCGACATCCAGCATTCTGCGCTGACTGATGCCTGGCGCGTGCGTGCCAGCTTCGCCGTGCCCGTAATGCAAGTCACCCTCTCCGGACTGCTGAGGACGAAAATCAGAGGCGAGGGCGGTGATATTTAAAGGCGGTCGTGAGGCGGGGGCGAACGGTGCGCTGCGAAATGCTGAATGCGGGTTGCGCTCGTCCCCTTCGATATAGCGATTGCCTTCCGCGCAACCACAGGTTGTACACATAACGGACTCCTGTTACTCCACTTCGATACGCTGGATCTGCAACCCATCATCGGCCACGATCCGTAATTCATTGCTATGGCACTGCGGGCAGCGCCTGACGTGAGGGGAGAGTAGGTGCACATACTTTTGGCATGATGGGCACCAGCACTCAGCCTGCTGTTCTTCTATATGCAGTGTGCTGCCTTCCGCGAGCGTGCCGCGACAAACCAGTTCAAAGCAAAAGTTGAGTGCGGCGGGTTCGACACAAGAAAACGCGCCAACGTTAAGCCAGACCGCCTTCACGCGCGACGCGCCGTTTTGCAGGGCTTGCTGTTCGACAATTTCCAGTGCTCGCTGGCAGAGTGTAATTTCGTGCATATCGCCTCCCATAACGTTTCACACGGAATGCAATATTAGTGCCAGAAGAAAAAGTGACGATGACGGCGTGACGAAAATGACATGTCATTTTGGCCCTGTATTTTAATAATTGATTTAAAATCAATAGATTAAAATTTGGCATGGAATGTGCTTATTCGTTGCATCTTTATCAAACCGGACAAGCTGACATGACTATTTGGGAAATTAGCGAAAAAGCGGATTACATCGCTAACCGCCATCGTCGCCAAAAGGATCAATGGCATACCTACTGCAATTCATTGGTTCAGGGGATTACGCTTTCAAAAGCGCACTTACATCACGCCATGAGCTGCACCTCAGACAAAGACCTGTGCTTTGTCCTTTTCGAACACTTCCATATTGCCGTCACGCTGGCTGAAGGCTTCAACAGCCACACCATCGAATACTACGTTGAAAACAGTGATGGCTCCGATAAACAACTGATTGCACAGGCCGTCCTGAGTCCGGACGGGCAAGTGGACGGGGTTATCAGCAACCGCAATCGTGAGCAGGTGCTGGAACATTATCTGGAGAAAATCTCACCGGTTTATAACGGGCTTTACGCGGCAATCGAACTTGGCCAGACGGTCAATTTGTCGCGTTTACTCGGCGATCGGACGCTGCATTCCTGATATTTCCTGGTGTCGATGAGCGTCAAAAATGACGCCTGCGATCTGTTTTCGTCAAAAATGACCGTCACCTGAGGACCCCCTGGTGAACCGTTTTGTAATAGCTGACTCCACCGTCTGTATCGGCTGCCGCACTTGTGAAGCGGCGTGTGCCGAAACCCATCGCCAGCATGGCTTACAGGCCATGCCGCGTTTAAGGGTGATGAGAAACGAAAAAGAATCGGCGCCGCAGTTGTGCCATCACTGTGAAGACGCCCCTTGTGCCGGGGTCTGCCCGGCCAATGCCATTAACCGCGTCGATGGCGCGGTTCAACTCAACGAAAGCCTGTGCGTTAGCTGCAAGCTGTGCGGCATCGCCTGCCCGTTTGGCGCGATCGAATTCTCGGGCAGCCGTCCGTTGGATATCCCGGCGAATGTGAACAGCCCGAAAGCACTGCCTGCGCCGTCTGCGCCCGCCCGTGTCAGTTCGCTGCTTGATTGGGTGCCGGGTATCCGGGCGATCGCCGTGAAATGCGACCTGTGTTATTTCGATCCGCAAGGACCGAGTTGCGTCCGTACATGCCCGACCAAAGCGCTGCTATTGGTTGATATTCGTGATATCGCGCAGTCCAGTAAGCGCAAACGCGAGCTGAACATGAACATCGACGCAGGCGATTTAGCGTTATTTCAGTCGCTGGAGGGAGGCGCAAAATGAAGGATTTGTTGTTAATCAATAGCGCCGTGGCCTGTTTCGTCGTCGCGGCGATCCTCGCGGGACTCCTGTCTTTCCGCAAATCCCTGAGCGGGATCGTAGCCGGGATTGGCGGAGCCGCAGGCAGCTTGTGCGCGGCAGTGGTAGGCATTCAGGTGTTGTTGGGAGAGCATGTTGTCGCTGGTGTTATGCCTCTCTTTCATCATCACGTATTGCTCTGGCCGATGAATGCTATCTGGCTGATTACCCTGGGGCTCTGCGGTTTGTTCGTCAGCATTTATAACATCGACTGGCACCGCCATCCGCAGACACGCGCGAACGGTTTATTGATAAATCTGCTGCTCGCAGCGGCCGTTTGCGCCGTGGTGGCGGGTAATTTTGGCGCACTGGTGGTGATGACCGAAATCATGGCGCTCTCAGCCGCCTTTCTTACCGGTTGCGCGCAGTCTGGCAAACTTTGGTTTGCGCTTGGACGGCTTGGAACGCTGCTGTTGGCGGTGGTTTGCTGGCTGATGTGGCAGCGCTACGGCACGCTGGAGTTGGGTGAATTGAATGTGCGGGCGCAAGTGCTGCCGTTCAGTTCGCTTATTTGGTTTATGGGTGTACTGGGCTTTGGTCTGCTGGCGGGCATTATTCCGCTGCACGGTTGGGTTCCTCAGGCCCATGCCAATGCCAGCGCTCCGGCGGCGGCACTGTTTTCCGGCGTGGTGATGAAAATCGGCCTGCTGGGGATCCTGACGCTGTCGCTGCTCGGCAGTCATCAGCCGATTTGGTGGGGCATTACGCTGCTGATTCTCGGGATGGTGACAGCCTTTGTTGGCGGGCTTTATGCGTTGATGGAACACAACATTCAGCGCCTGCTGGCGTATCACACCCTGGAGAATATCGGCATCATTTTGCTGGGCTTAGGGGCCGGTGTCACTGGCGAAGCGCTTGGACAACCGGCGCTGGTGGCGCTTGGCCTGACGGGCGGGCTCTATCATCTCATCAACCATACCCTCTTCAAAACCACGCTGTTTCTCGGCGCGGGCAGCGTCTGGTATCGCACCGGTCATCGGGATATCGAAAAACTGGGCGGCATTGGCAAGCGGATGCCCGTTATTTCGCTTGCGATGCTGGTGGGGCTCATGGCGATGGCGGCTCTACCACCACTAAACGGTTTTGCCGGCGAGTGGGTTATCTACCAGTCCTTCTTCCGTCTGGGTAACAGTGGTGAATTTATCGGGCGTTTACTTGGCCCGCTGCTGGCGGTGGGCCTGGCGATCACTGGTGCGTTAGCGGTGATGTGTATGGCGAAAGTGTACGGGGTGATGTTCCTCGGCGCACCGCGTAGCAACACGGCGGAGAAGGCCTGTTGCGCACCGTTGCTGATGGCGACGTGCACCGTGGCACTGGCGCTGTGCTGTGTTCTGGGTGGCGTTGCAGCTCCGTGGCTATTACCGCTGCTGCAACATGCCGTTCCGCTGCCGCTGGAAATTACCCATACCGTCGTTTCAACGCCAATGATCACTTTGTTGCTGATTGCTTGCCCATTGCTGCCGTTCCTCATCATGGTGCTCATGAAGGGCAACCGGCTGCCTGGTCGTTCGCGCGGCAGCGCATGGGCCTGTGGATATGAGCATGAATCCGCAATGGTGATTACGGCGCACGGTTTTGCCATGCCGGTTAAGGAAGCCTTTGCGCCGGTGCTGGCGCTGCGCAAAAAACTGAATCCGATTTCACTGATCCCCGGCTGGCAACAGGACGCGGTGCCAGCGATTTTCCGTCGCCTGGCGCTGATCGAACTGGCGGTGCTGGTAGTGATTGTGATTTCCCGAGGAGCCTGAAAATGAGTGTGTTGTTTCCGATAATTCAGGCGCTGGTGTTATTTGCCGCTGCGCCACTGCTCTCTGGCGTAACACGCCAACTGCGGGCACGTATGCACAACCGCCGTGGGCCTGGTGTGCTGCAAGAGTATCGCGACCTGATCAAACTGCTGGGGCGTCAAAGTGTCGCTCCGGAAGCTTCCGGTTGGGTGTTCCGGCTGATGCCGTTTGTGATGGTGGGCGTCATGCTAACGATTGCGATGGCGCTGCCGGTGGTGACACTCGCCTCGCCGCTGCCTTCGTTGGGTGACTTGATCACGTTGATCTATCTCTTCGCCATTGCCCGTTTCTTTTTCGCCATTGCCGGGCTGGATACCGGTAGCCCATTTACCGGTATTGGCGCGAGCCGTGAAGCGATGCTGGGGGTGTTGGTCGAGCCGATTTTGCTTTTGGGATTGTGGGTCGCCGCGCAAGTGGCGGGTTCGACACACATCAGCCACATTGCCGAAACGCTCTATCACTGGCCGGTAGCGCATTCCATTCCATTGGTTCTGGCGTTGTGCGCCTGTGCGTTTGCCACCTTTATCGAGATGGGAAAACTGCCGTTTGATCTCGCCGAAGCGGAACAGGAGTTACAGGAAGGGCCGTTGACCGAATACAGCGGTAGCGGCTTTGCGGTCCTCAAATGGGGCATCAGCCTGAAACAACTGGTGGTGCTGCAAATGTTCGTCGGCGTCTTTCTGCCGTGGGGGCAAATGACGCATTTTTCTGTCAGCGGTTTTGTGCTGGCGCTGGCCATCGCCATTGCGAAGTTATTGCTTGGCGTGGCGGTTATTGCGTTGTTTGAGAACAGTATGGCTCGCCTGCGTTTCGTCGCCACCTCCCGGGTGACCTGGGCCGGTTTTGGGTTTGCCTTTTTAGCCTTCGTCTCCTTGCTGGTGGCGTGATTTAAGAGAGTTTGAGTATGTCTGAAGAAAAAGTCGGTCAACAGTATCTCGCCGCGCTCCACCAACAATTTCCGGGCGTGGTGCTGGATGAAGCATGGCAAACGCGCGATCAGCTGAGCGTGACGGTAAAGATCAATTATCTACCGGAAGTGGTGGAATATTTGTACTACCAGCAGGGCGGCTGGCTGTCGGTGCTGTTCGGCAACGATGAGCGAAAACTCAATGGTCACTACGCGGTGTATTACGTTCTGTCGATGGAGCAGGGGACGAAATGCTGGGTAACCGTGCGCGTCGAAGTGGATGCCAACACCCTCGAATATCCTTCGGTAACGCCTCGCGTCCCTGCTGCTGTTTGGGGTGAGCGTGAAGTGCGCGATATGTACGGTTTGATTGCGGTGGGCTTACCGGATGAACGCCGTCTGGTGTTGCCGGATGATTGGCCGGATGAGCTTTACCCTCTGCGTAAAGACAGCATGGATTATCGCCAGCGTCCGGCTCCCACTACCGACAGCGAAACCTACGAATTCATCAATGAACTCGGCAGCAAGAAAAATAACGTGGTGCCGATTGGGCCGCTGCATGTGACCTCTGATGAACCCGGTCACTTCCGCTTGTTTGTCGACGGCGAGAATATTATCGACGCCGATTACCGCCTGTTCTACGTCCATCGCGGAATGGAGAAACTAGCGGAAACCCGTATGGGTTACAACGAGGTGACATTCCTCTCCGATCGCGTGTGTGGCATTTGCGGCTTCGCCCACAGCACGGCGTACACCACGTCTGTTGAAAACGCGATGGGCATCGTTGTGCCGGAGCGTGCGCAGATGATCCGCGCCATTTTGCTCGAAGTGGAGCGCCTGCATTCGCATCTGCTGAACCTTGGGCTGGCATGTCACTTTGTCGGCTTTGATTCCGGGTTTATGCAGTTCTTCCGTGTGCGTGAAGCCTCAATGAAAATGGCGGAAATCCTCACTGGTGCGCGTAAAACCTACGGTCTTAACCTGATCGGCGGGATTCGTCGCGATCTGCTCAAAGATGACATGATCAAAACTCGCCAGTTAGCGCAACAGATGCGCCGTGACGTGCAGGAACTGGTTGAGATGTTGCTCAGCACACCAAATATTGAGCAGCGCACCGTGGGCATTGGGCGTCTGGATCCGACAATTGCTCGCGATTTCAGTAACGTGGGGCCAATGGTTCGCGCCAGCGGCCACGCGCGCGACACCCGCGCCGATCATCCATTCGTCGGTTATGGCTTGTTGCCGATGGAAGTCCACACCGAGCAGGGGGGCGATGTGATTTCGCGTCTCAAAGTGCGTATCAACGAAGTGTTCACCGCCCTGAATATGATCGACTTCGGTCTTGATAATCTTCCCGGTGGGCAGCTGATGGTCGATGGCTTCACCTATATTCCAAACCGTTTTGCGCTTGGCTTCTCTGAAGCGCCGCGCGGGGATGATATTCACTGGAGCATGACCGGCGATAACCAGAAGCTGTATCGCTGGCGCTGTCGCGCGGCGACTTACGCCAACTGGCCGACATTACGCTACATGCTGCGTGGTAACACTGTTTCCGATGCGCCACTGATTATCGGCAGCCTTGACCCTTGCTACTCCTGTACTGACCGCATGACGGTGGTCGATGTGCGTAAGAAAAAGAGTCAGACCGTGGCGTACAAAGAGCTTGAGCGCTACAGCATCGAACGCAAAAACTCGCCGCTGAAATAGGTTAAAGGAGCAACGATGTTTACCTTTATCAAGAAAGTGATCAAAACCGGTACGCCCACGTCGTCATACCCGTTGACGCCGATTGAGGTCGATAAAAACTTTCGCGGCAAACCGGAACATAACCCGCAGCAGTGCATTGGCTGCGCGGCTTGCGTCAATGCTTGCCCTTCCAATGCGTTGACGGTGGAAACGGACGCTGCGGACCATGCGCTGGCGTGGCAGTTCAATCTCGGTCGTTGCATTTTTTGCGGTCGTTGCGAAGAAGTTTGCCCCACGACGGCGATCAAACTGTCGCAGGAATATGAGCTGGCGGTCTGGAAGAAAGAGGATTTTCTCCAACAGTCGCGCTTTGAGCTGTGCAACTGCCGTGAGTGCCAGCGGCCCTTCGCCGTGCAGAAAGAGATTGATTACGTGATTGCGTTGCTCAGCCACAACGGCGACACCCGCGCCGAACAGCACCGTGAGAGCTTCGAAACGTGCCCTGCGTGCAAGCGTCAAAAATGCCTCGTGCCGTCAGACCAGATTGCACTCACCCGCCATATCAGAGAGGACCACGCATGAACAATCTATTAGGGCCGCGTGATGACAACGGGCTGCCGGTGCCGATGACGGTGGAAGAGTCGATTGCCAGCATGAAGGCGTCTTTGCTGAAGAACATCAAGCGCTCTGCCTATGTTTATCGTGTGGACTGTGGTGGCTGTAACGGCTGTGAAATCGAAATTTTCGCCACGCTTTCCCCGCTGTTTGACGCAGAACGATTTGGCATCAAAGTCGTGCCTTCCCCGCGTCATGCCGACATTCTGCTGTTTACCGGTGCTGTGACGCGTGCCATGCGCTCTCCGGCGCTACGTGCCTGGCAATCCGCACCCGATCCGAAAATCTGTGTCTCCTATGGAGCATGTGGGAACAGCGGCGGGATTTTCCACGATCTCTATTGCGTGTGGGGCGGCACGGACAAAATCGTGCCCGTTGATGTTTATATTCCAGGCTGTCCGCCAACGCCTGCCGCCACGCTTTACGGCTTTGCGATGGCGTTGGGCTTGCTGGAGCAAAAGATCCACGCTCGTGCGCCTGGCGATGAAGATCAAAAGCCTGCGGAGATCCTGCATCCGGATATGGTGCAGCCGCTGCGTGTGCTTATCGATCGCACCGCGCGCCGTCTTGCCGGATATCGCTATGGCCGTCAAATTGCCGATGACTACATGCGAATGTTGGGGCAGGGCGAACAGCAGGTTAACCGTTGGCTGGAATCCGAAAACGATCCGCGACTGACTGAGATTGTTGACCATCTCAACCAGGTGGTCGAAGAGGCAAAAGTCTGATGAGCGAAAACGTCGTGTTCAGCCAGCTGAGCCGAAAATTTATAGACGAAAATGACGCCACGCCTGCCGATGCACAGCAGGTGGTTTATTACAGTCTGGCGATTGGTCATCACCTCGGCATCATTGATTGTCTTGAGTCAGCGCTAAGTTGCCCGTGGAACGATTACCAGGCGTGGATCGCCACGTTGACGCCTGAGAGTGAGGCCCGGCGGAAAATGGACGGTGTGCCAAAGTACGGCGAAATCGTCATCGACAGCAGCCACATCATCATGTTGGCAAAAGCCTTTGACGAAGCGCAGTCACGACAAACGCCACAGCAGCAGGCATGGAGCAAGCAGTTGCTCAGCATGTTGCATGATATTTATCAGGAAAGTGCCATCTATTTGATGGTGAGGAGGTTACGTGACTGACGTTTTACTGTGCGTGGGCAACAGCATGATGGGTGACGACGGCGCAGGGCCGATGCTTGCGGAAAAGTGCGCCGCAATGCCGAAAGGGGATTGGGTTGTACTTGATGGCGGCAGTGCGCCTGAAAGAGAAATCGGCGCGATCCGCGAAATGAACCCGCAGCGTTTGCTGATCGTGGATGCTACCGACATGGGGTTGGAGCCGGGTGACATTCGCATTGTCGATCCGGATGACATCGCCGAAATGTTCCTGATGACGACGCATAATATGCCGCTCAACTATCTGATCGATCAGCTGAAAGAGGATGCTGGCGAGGTGATTTTTCTCGGTATCCAGCCGGATATTGTCGGCTTCTATTATCCGATGACTGAAAAAGTAAAAGCGGCGACGGAAGTGGTGTATCAGCATTTAGAGGGCTGGACGGGCGACGGCGGGTTTGATCGCTTGTAAAACCCTGCCGGGCGGCGCTGCGCTTGCACCGGCCTACAAAAGCGTAGGCCTTCTAGCGTCAGCGCCACCGGGCAATTTACTTAAGCTAAATCTTCCCCGTTACTGGCGATCACTTTCTTATACCACCAGAACGATTTTTTGCGCGAACGGGCCAGCGTGCCGTTGCCTGCGTCATCGCGGTCGACGTAGACAAAACCGTAGCGTTTGCTCATCTCACCGGTCGATGCGGCCACCAAATCGATACAGCCCCAGGTGGTGTAACCCATCACCGGAATGCCGTCGTCAATCGCATCGCCCATGGCGTGAATATGCTCACGTAAATAGCTAATGCGATAGTCGTCGTTGATTTCGCCGTTTGCTTCCACCACGTCTTTCGCGCCGAGGCCGTTTTCCACCAGGAACAGCGGTTTCTGGTAGCGGTCATACATCATGTTCATGGTGATGCGCAGACCCAGCGGGTCAATGCCCCAGCCCCATTCGCTGGCCTTGATGTGCGGGTTTTTCAGCGACTTGACGATGTTTGCTGCGTTGGTGTTATTGCTGTTCATATCTGCCGACGCACAGCGCGAGGCGTAATAGCTGAACGACACGAAATCAACGGTGTTTTTCAGAATGTCATCGTCACCTGGCGCTTTTTCGATGGTCACGCCTTTTTCACGGAACACCCGCGCTGAATAGGACGGATAGGCGCCACGTGCCTGTACGTCGATAAAGAACAGGTTTTCGCGGTCTTTTTCCAGCGCCATCCACACATCTTCCGGCTTGCAGGAATACGGATAGAAATTGCCTCCCGCCAGCATACAGCCGACCTGATTCTGCGGGTTCACCTCATGAGCGATTTTCGTCGCCAGCGCGCTGGCAATCAGCTCATGGTGCGCGGCCTGGTATTTCACCTGCTCCTGGTTTTCGCCTGCTTCAAACACTAATCCGGCACCCGAATACGGGCTGTGCAGCATGATGTTGATTTCATTGAAGGTCAGCCAGTATTTCACCAGTCCGTCGAACGCTTCAAAGCAAGTGCGCGCGTAGCGGGTGAAAAACTCGACCATTTTACGGTTGCGCCACGAACCGTATTCCAACACCAGATGCATTGGCACATCGAAATGGCACAGCGTGACCAGTGGCTCGATATTGTATTTTTTGCACTCGGCAAACAGGTCGCGATAAAAGGCGATGCCTTCCTCATTGGGCGTCAGCTCATCGCCATTTGGGTATAAACGTGCCCAGGCGATAGAGGTGCGGAATACCGTAAAGCCCATTTCTGCCATCAGGGCGATGTCTTCTTTGTAGCGATGATAGAAATCGATCGCCTGGTGGCTCGGGTAATATTCGTCTTCGCGCAGGGTAAAACGCTTATCCAGCCCCAATTTAACCGGCATACGGTTTGCGCCGTGCGGAATGGTATCGACGGTTGTCAGGCCTTTGCCGCCTTCCAGATACGCGCCTTCAGACTGGTTAGCAGCGAGCGCGCCGCCCCATAAAAAATCTTTCGGAAACATGCGTTACCTCGCTTATAAGGGTTGTGCGGTGGTCGGAATGCCCTGGGCTTTGCGTGCCTGAACGGCGGCGTCAGCGGCAGGTGCTTCTTCCACGGGAATATCTTCAAAGCCCAGCAGCAGCGTCAGCACAAAGGAGAACACCACAGCCAGCGCCATCACACCAAAGACCCACACAATGGTCATCGGATTGGCCGGGTCAAAGAACTGCACGCTGGTAAACAAGCCCGGTGCGGCCATTGAATGGCTGGCAAGCCCGGCGATACCAGCGATAGCGCCGCAAATGAAGCCGCTAATCAGGCTCGCAATCAGTGGACGCTTGAGGCGAATAGCGACGCCGTACAGCGCCGGTTCAGAGATGCCCGCCAGAATCGCCGAGGCTGCTGCCGCCAGCGCCGTCTGGCGCAGTTCCGGGTTTTTCGTTTTCCACGCCACAGCCAGTGATGAGCCGCCGAGCGACAGATTGGCCCCGATTTCAGACGGCATCACCATCGCTTCTTTACCCGTAGTGGCGATGGTCTGAATGATGGTTGGGGTAAACACACGGTGCATCCCGGTCATCACCAGCAGCGGCCACAGCGCGCCCATAATGGCAACGGAGAGCCAGCCAAGATAACCGTGAACGGTGTACACAATCGCGGAAATCCCACTGCCGATCCAGATGCCAATCGGGCCAATCAACAGAATAGCCAGCGGGGCGGCAATCAGCACAATCAGCATCGGCTTGAGGAAGTTTTTTGTGACCGCAGGCGTGATTTTATCCACCCAGCGCTCGATATATGAAAGGCACCAGGTCATCACCAGTGCCGGGATCACCGTATAGGTATATTTCACCGCCGTTACCGGAATGAACGCGAACTCGACGTGTTCGCCCTGAGCAGCTTTCGCCATCAGTTCGATAAAGCTCGGATGCACCAGCACACCCGCAATGGCAATCGCCAGCGACATGTTGGTTTTGAATTTTACTGCGGCAGAAGCGGCGACCATCAACGGCAGGAAGAAGAACGCGCCGTCGCCGATGACCGTCAGAATGGTCAGCGTCGGAGCGCCTTTCGTCAGCACGCCGGACATCTCCAGCACCATCGCCAGCAGTTTCACCATTGAGCCACCGATGATCGCCGGGATCAGCGGTGACATGGTGCCGATCAGCGCATCGAGAATACCCGCGCCGATGCGACGCAACGTCAGTTTCTGCGGGCCTTGTTCTACGGCGGGTTGCAGATTATTTGGCAGCAGGTTCATCACTTCTTTGTATGCCTGAGAAACCGTATTGCCGATGATCACCTGGCACTGATTATCGCTGCGCACCACGCCCAGCACGCCATTGAGGGCTTTCAGCGTAACGGCGTCGGCGAGTGTTGGGTCGTTGAGCACAAAGCGCAGACGGGTCATGCAGTGGGTCGCGGCGGTGATGTTGTTAGCACCGCCCAGTGCGGCCACCACATCGTGGGCCAGCGCGGCATAATTTTTCGGCATCGGATCAATCCATCTTTTGTGATTAAAATTTGTATAGGAAACCGGTTCCACAAAATCATGAAGAGATTGAGCGGATGAAACAAGACAGGAAAACGATCTATTTTGTTTTCGTGAACTTGATCACCTCAAATCGTGATTGCTGAAAATCGGCAAAGCCTGAAGTACACTGCCAACACTTTTTTCAGATGGATGAGCAACATGGCAACGATGCTGGAAGTGGCGAAGCGCGCTGGCGTGTCGAAAGCCACCGTGTCCCGCGTGCTGTCGGGCAATGGCTATGTGAGCCAGGAAACCAAAGATCGCGTGTACAAAGCAATCAGCGAAAGCGGGTATCGCCCGAACTTACTGGCGCGTAACCTGGCGACCAAAAAAAGCCAGACGCTGGGGCTGGTGGTGACGAACACGCTGTATCACGGCGTTTATTTCAGCGAACTGTTGTTCCACGCCGCGCGCCTGACGGAAGATCAGGGGCGGCAGCTTATCCTCGCCGATGGCAAACACAGCGCGGAAGAGGAGCGGGCGGCGATCCAGTATCTGCTCGATCTGCGTTGCGACGCGATCATCATCTATCCACGTTTTCTGACGCCCGATGAAATGGACGAGATCATCCACGATCATGACAGGCCGATCATGGTGCTTAACCGTCGGTTGCGGCTAAACGCCACGCATTGTGTCTGGTCCGATCAAAAAGCCTCCAGTGAGGCGGCGGTGGAACAGCTGATTGCTGAGGGCCATCGCGATATCGCATTTATCACCGGTTCACTGGATTCCCCAACCGGGATTGAACGCCTGGCAGGGTATAAAGCAGCGCTGGAACGCAATGGCATTGCGGTGCGTGACGAGTGGATAGCGGAAGGCAAATGGACGCCTGCGACGGGTGCGGCGGGCGTCACCACGTTGCTTGAGCGCGGCATTTCGTTCAGCGCACTGGTGGCGAGTAATGACGACATGGCTATCGGCGCTATCAAGCAGCTCATTACCGCAGGTTTACGCGTGCCGGAGCAGGTTTCGGTTATTGGTTTTGACGATATTGCCCTGGCGCCTTACACCGTTCCCGCGCTCTCCAGCGTTAAAATTCCGGTGACCGCGATGATTGAAGAAACCATCAACCGGCTGATTTTTATGCTCGACGGCGGCGAGTTCAAGCTCCAACAATCCTTCCCCGGTGAATTGATCCTCCGCGATTCCGTGACCGCCGGACCTTTCGCCTGACGCCCGTCAGCTGTCATCGTCATTTTTGTCGATGACAGCGTTTGAATAAATCACTATCCAATCAAGCTATTGAAAATTAACGAATTTAATATTGGCGTGATTAATGCATATCTCCGGCCTTAATGCCAAAGGCTGGAGAAGTGGATGAACCGTTTCATCATCGCGGAAGCGAGCAAATGTATTGGCTGTCGCACCTGTGAAGTGGCCTGCGCCGTTGCGCATCAGGTTGATCAGGATTGTGCCGCGCTGACCCCGCAAAATTTCTTACCCCGCATTCATGTCATTAAGGGCGTGAATATTTCCACGGCGACGGCCTGCCGTCAGTGTGAAGATGCGCCGTGCGCGAATGTCTGTCCGAACGGGGCAATCGCCCGCGAAAACGGTTTTGTGCATGTGATGCAGGAACGCTGTATTGGCTGCAAAACCTGCGTGGTGGCTTGCCCTTACGGGGCGATGGAAGTGGTCGTTCGCCCGGTGGTTCGCACCAGCGGATTCGGCATGAAAGTGAAAATGGAAAAAGCCGAAGCCAACAAATGCGACCTTTGCCATACCCGTGCGGAAGGCCCGGCTTGCGTGGCTTCTTGTCCAACCGCTGCGCTGGTCTGTATCGACAGGGCTGCGCTGGAGCAGTTCAACGCTGAGAAACGTCGCCGGACCGCTTTGGCCTATTAAGATGCCAGTCAACGGTATTGTCATTCGTGTACGTGGCAAAGTTCAGGGCGTCGGGTTTCGTCCGTTTGTCTGGCAGATAGCGCAGCAGTTACAGCGTCAGGGGAATGTCAGTAACGATGCCGAAGGGGTGCTGGTGCACCTCGTTGGTGCAGAAAACGGCTTCCCTGCCCATCTTCGGGCGCATTGCCCCGTTTTGGCGCGGATAGATTCGACGGATATTTCGCCCTACCACTGGGGCGAATTGCCGACAGATTTCACTATTCAGCAAAGCGGCGCAGGGCGCATGAGCACGCAGATTGTACCGGATGCGGCAACGTGTCCGGCGTGTCTGGCTGAGATGAATGACCCGCAAAATCGGCGTTACCGTTACCCGTTTATCAACTGCACGCATTGCGGCCCGCGCTTTACTATTATCCACGCGATGCCTTATGACCGCCCCTTTACGGTGATGGCGGCGTTTCCCCTTTGTCCTTCCTGCGAAAAAGAATATCGCGACCCGCGCGACCGCCGTTTTCATGCGCAGCCGGTGGCTTGTGCTGAATGTGGCCCACAACTGAGTTGGCGATCTCAAGCGCAGCACGAAACGGGTGAAGCCGCGTTGAATGCAGCAGTCAGGATGCTGGCATCCGGTGGCATCGTGGCGATTAAAAGTCTGGGCGGCTTTCATCTTGCTTGTGATGCCGGAAATGCCAATGCGGTGGCACGGCTGCGTCAGCGTAAACGGCGTCCGGCAAAACCGCTGGCGGTGATGTTAGCGCAGGCAGGCACTTTGCCGGAACAGGCACAAAAATTGCTTAACACTCCGGCGTCGCCCATCGTGCTGGTGACGAAAAAGAGCGTGGCTGATGTGTGCGACGGCATTGCGCCCGGTCTGGATGAAGTCGGTGTGATGTTGCCATCAAATCCGATTCAGCATTTGTTGATGCAAGCGCTGAACCGCCCGCTGGTGATGACGTCGGGAAATCTCAACGGCAAACCTCCGGCTACCAGCAATGCCGAAGCGCTGGGGGATTTAGCCGGTATCGCCGACGGTTTTCTGCTGCATAACCGGGACATCGTGCAACGGATGGATGATTCAGTCATGCGGCAAAACGGCGAAATACTGCGGCGCGCACGGGGCTTTGTGCCTGATGCATTGCCCTTGCCGCCGGGATTTGTCGATGTCCCGCCGTTGCTGTGCTGCGGGGCCGATCTCAAAAACACGTTTTGCCTGGTGCGCGGGAAAGAAGCGGTGTTGAGTCAGCATCTGGGCGATTTGGCGCAAGGGGGCGTTGAGACGCAGTGGGGTAACGCGTTGGCGCTGATGCAGTCGGTGTATGCGTTTACGCCAGAACGCGTAGTGGTCGATGCGCATGAGGGTTATCGCTCTGTGCAGTGGGGCAAGGCGCTGGCTATTCCGTGTGACACGGTGCTGCACCACCATGCGCATGCGGCGGCCTGTATGGCCGAACACGGCTGGCCTCTGGACGGAGGTGATGTGATTGCCCTGACGCTCGACGGTATCGGTATGGGCGAAAACGGCGCGCTGTGGGGCGGGGAATGCCTGAAGGTGAACTATCGCGAATGCGCACATCTCGGCGGTTTACCTGCGGTGGCGCTGCCTGGCGGCGATTTAGCCGCTCGCCAGCCGTGGCGTAATTTGCTGGCGCAAAGTCTGGCATTTACGGCGGGCCCTGAGCCATTTGCGATATTGCAAAATCACCCATCGGCCGCGCTGGGGCGTGCCGTTGAGCGTGGCATCAATGCGCCGCTGGCATCGTCCTGTGGGCGTTTGTTTGACGCAGTAGCGAGTGCCCTAACGTGCGCGCCCGATTCGCTCAGTTATGAAGGGGAAGCGGCCTGTTTACTGGAAGCGCTGGCGTGGCAAAGTCTCAGTAGTGATCACCCGCTGACGTTGCCTTTTCAGGGTAACGAACTGAATTTACGTGTTTTCTGGCAGGAATGGTTGAACTGGTCAGCGCCACAAGCAGAGAAAGCCTGGGCGTTTCACGATGCGCTGGCCTGTGGATTCGCGCAGATGATGCGTTTTCACGCTGAAATTCACGGGATCAGCACTCTGGTTTTTGGCGGTGGCGTACTGCATAACCGTTTGTTACGTGAGCGGCTGGCGTTTTATCTGTCTGGTTTTACACTTTTATTTCCGCGGAACCTGCCCGCAGGCGACGGCGGAATTTCATATGGGCAGGCGGTGATTGCCGCAGCCCGCCTCCAGGAGGAAAAGAACGAATGAAGTTGATGACGCTTTTACGCCAACAGCCGCGCGCGGCGCTGCTGGTATTTGGACTGATGCTGGCTAACCTTTTGGCGTGGTGTTGGGCATGGCAGGTGTTTGGTCACAGCGGCGCGTTGATGGCGGCGAGCCTCTTGGCTTGGGGTTACGGTCTGCGCCATGCGGTTGATGCTGACCATATTGCGGCGATTGATACCGTCACGCGTAAAATGATGCAACAGGGCAAGCGTCCTTTTGGCGTCGGGGCGTGGTTCTCACTCGGGCATTCGTCGATTGTGGTGCTGGCTTCGGCGGCGATTGCCGCTACGGCAACAGCTTTTCAGCAGCACATGAGCTGGTTTCATGAAACAGGCAGTCTGATTGGTACTGCGGTGTCTTCCCTGTTCCTGCTGGCAATGGCTTTCGTGAACCTGATTATCCTGCGCGGTATCTGGCGCAGCTTCCGTGCTTTCAAGCAGGGCAAACCTTTCAACAGCGATCCGATGGCTACTGGCGGCGTGATGAGTTGGCTGTTCGGCAAAACGTTCCGCCTGATCGGCAAAAGCTGGCACATGTATCTGGTCGGTTTCCTGTTTGGGCTGGGCTTTGATACAGCTACAGAAATTGGTGTGCTGGGCCTGACTGCCGCCAGTGCGTCGAGCGGGATGTCAATCTGGAGCATCATGATTTTCCCGGCGCTGTTTGCCAGCGGCATGGCGTTAATCGATACGCTTGATAATGTGTTAATGGTCGGCGCGTACGGCTGGGCGTTCAACAAGCCGCAGCGTAAGCTGTATTACAACATGACCATCACCGGCACGTCGGTCGTGGTGGCGCTGTTTATCGGTGGCCTGGAAGCGATGGGACTGCTGATGGATAAATTTGGTTTCAGCGGCGGGCTGTGGAATGGGGTGGGTGCGCTGAATGACAATCTCGGTAACGCCGGATTTATGGTAATTGGGCTGTTCATCGCCTGCTGGGTGGTTTCTCTGGCAGTGTACCGCTGGCGTGGGTATGACGCGTTGAGCGTGTGAGTCTGTAAAAATGCCCAGCGGCGCTGTGCTTGCAGGACCTACAAAAGCGATCGAGTAGGCCCGATAGGCGCAGCGCCATCGGGCACTTTTCCTCAGGCCGAAAGCTGTTTCAACAGCCCAAACGCCTGCTTCATGTTTTCCTCACTCACCACAAACGCCCGCAGTTTTGCGTCGCTATCAAACCCTTGTGCAATCATGCCTTCGGCGGTGGTGTCGAGCTGCCAGCGCAAATCTTGCCGACCCGTCTCCCCCGCCAGATGCAGCGGCAGATCCGGTGTTTTGACCTTCACCAGCATCGGTGGCAGTTTCAGCGTACCCGTTTGACCCAGCAGATTTTTCGAAAGGGTCAGGGCACTTAGCAGAATCGGCTGGAGGAACGGCAGTACGCTACCGTTGATTTCTGCGCAGTCGCCCAGGGCATAAATCGCCGGATTGCTGGTTTGCAGCGTGTCGTCGACCATTACTCCGCGATTGATTTCAATCCCTGCGCGGCGAGCGAGCGTCGTTTCCGGGCGCAAACCGGCGGCGGCAATCACCGCATCAACTTCAATGAGACGATCTCTGTCGAGCGTCACACGAATACCGGTGGCGGTTTTTTCCAGCGCCTGAAGCTGGCTTTTGAGCAGCAGATGCACGCCCATATCGGTCAGCCGATGTTGCAGCCGACTGCTGGCCTCAGGCGGCATTAGCGAGGCCAGAATGCTCGCCGAATTGTCCACCACGCTGACGGCTTTGCCAGCCCGACAAAAATCCATCGCCAGTTCGCTGCCGATCAGTCCGGCCCCGACAATCAGGACTCGCCTTGCATCGTGTAGCGCCGTTTGCACCGCACCGTATTCCTGCTGGCTGTTGAGCGTCACCATCAGCTCTTTACCGGGAACCGGCGGCACAAAGGCTGTGGCTCCAGTCGCAAGCACCAGTTTGTCGTACAGCCAGTGTTGATCGCTACTTTCCACGACCTGCTCTACCGCGTCGATGTCGGTGATTCTGGTGTGCGGAAACAGGCGCAGGTTGTACTGTTCGGCAAAATCGCCCGCCGTTTGCAGCGTCAAATCGGCGGCCTGTTGCCCCCGGCTGATGACGTGGCTGAGATCCGGTTTGTTGTACTCGTCCATGCTGTCGGCGGCAATCAGTGTCAGCGGGACTTGCGTGTCCTGTTTACGGATGTTTTTCACCAGTTGGCGGGCGGCAAAGCCCGATCCGATGATGACGATACCGTGCTTCATTTTGCCTCCGTCGCCAGCACTTCGAACACCTCTTTACCGAGTGAACATTCCGGGCACAGGAAGCTGTCCGGCACGTCACTCCACGGCGTACCCGGCGCGACGTCCTGATTGGGTTCACCCTGCGCAGGATCGTAAATCCACTGGCACACGCTGCACTGCATGGAAGGGCCGAAATCACTGGCACTGCTAGCTTCTTGAGGCTTAATCACTGCGTTTATGGAGGAAGAATCCGGCAGCGGCGACAGCGCCCACTGATGGGCGATTTCACGGCCGTGCTCGCGGCAGATTTCGAGCGCGTCCAGATCCGGACGCCATTTGGCTTTCAGGCTCAGTGACATTTCAAAACCGGCGTCCTGCAAACGGGTAGACAAACGATCCACTGCGCCGCCGCTCCAGCCATGTGAACCAAAGGCGCTGGCGCGTTTATTGCGAAAACGCAGGCCGGTCATCTCTTCGACCAGACCGGCAATTTTCGGCATCATCACGTTGTTCATGGTGGACGTGCCCGCCAGCACGCCTTTGGAACGGAAGACGTTCGTTAGCACATCGTTTTTATCGCTGCGGGAGACATTAAAAATTTTCACCGCCACACGGGGATCCACTTCGTTAATGCCCTGGGCGATAGCGTCGGCCATCATGCGTGTGTTGTTGGACATGGTGTCGTAGAAAATAGTGATGCGATCTTCCTGATAATCCGCCGCCCATTTCAGATACTGTTCAACGATTTGCGTTGGGTTATCGCGCCAGACCACGCCGTGTGAAGTGGCAATCATCTCCACTGGCAAATTGAAGCCGAGGATCTCGGTGATTTTCGGCGTCACCAGACGGCTGAACGGAGTGAGAATGTTGGCGTAGTAGCGCTGGCACTGCTCGAACAGTTCGGCCTGATCCACTTCGTCATTGAACAGGCGTTCGTCGCAATAATGCTGGCCGAACGCGTCGTTGCTGAACAGCACCGCATCGCCGGTCATGTACGTCATCATGCTGTCGGGCCAATGCAGCATTGGCGTCTCGACGAAGATCAGTTGTTTACCGTTGCCGAGATCCATTGTGTCGCCCGTTTTCACCACGTTGAAATTCCATTCCGGGTGATGGTGGTGACCGTTAATCGAATCGATGGCGTTGGCAGTGCAATAAATCGGGGTGTCCGGAATGGAGGACATCAGTTCGGTTAACGCGCCCGCATGATCTTCTTCAGCGTGGTTGATGATGATGCAGTCGATGTCGGCCAGGTCGATTTCGGCACGCAGGTTCTGCACGAAGTCGCGGCTAAATTTATGGTCAACGGTATCAATCAGTATGTTTTTTTCTTCGCGGATTAAATAGCTGTTGTAGCTGCTGCCGCGCAGGGTTTTGTATTCGGTGCCATGAAAATCACGCACTTCCCAATCGCGTTGTCCAACCCAATGAATATTGTTTTTAACGTGAATAGCCATAATGCCCTCAATCAGTCTTTTGATTCAAAAAAGTAATGGGGCTATATCAAATCGCGTGCCAACATTTATTGTATTGATAATTAAGTGATTTTATAATTTCCCATTGCTAGGATTTGTCATAATGACTATTATTAATGTAGTCGAAACGACAATGCAGATAGTCATTATGACAATGAGGCAGGCATGAGTTTTTCCACCGAAGCGCTGGCGAAAATCGCCATTGAGCTACAGAGCGACATTGGTCACCCGAACCGTTTTTCACGCTTGATAACCACGCTGCGTCAACTGCTGGGCTGTGATGCCTCGGCGTTATTGCGATACGAAGCGCATCAGTTCATACCGCTGGCGATCGACGGGCTGGCGAAGGACGTGCTCGGCAGACGTTTTGCGCTGGAAGGGCATCCACGGCTGGAGGCGATTGCCCGTGCCGGGGATATCGTGCGTTTTCCAGCGGACAGTTCGCTGCCCGATCCTTATGACGGGCTGATCCCCGGTCAGGAGAGCCTGAAAGTTCACGCCTGCCTTGGTCTACCGCTGTTTGCCGGACAAAACCTGATTGGCGCGTTGACGCTTGACGGCATGGACGCACATCAGTTCGACAATTACAGCGATGAAGAACTGCGGCTGATTGCGGCGCTGGTCTCCGGGGCACTGAATAACGCGCTGTTGATTGCGCGGCTGGAAAGCCAGAACGTGCTGATGCAAAACCCGAGTGGCGAACCGACTGCGGATGCACAGGAGATAATCGGCCTCTCCGCACCGATCATGCAGCTGAAAAAAGAGATTGAGATCGTGGCGGGGTCGGAGCTTAACGTGCTGATTGGCGGCGAAACGGGCACCGGGAAAGAGTTGGTGGCGAAGGCTATTCATCAGCAATCACCGCGCGCTGCAAATCCTCTGGTTTACCTGAACTGTGCCGCTCTGCCGGAAAGCGTGGCAGAAAGCGAACTTTTCGGCCACGTGAAAGGGGCGTTCACAGGGGCCATCAGCAACCGAAGCGGTAAATTTGAAATCGCCGATAACGGCACGCTGTTCCTCGATGAAATCGGTGAGCTATCGTTGTCACTTCAGGCCAAACTGCTGCGCGTTCTGCAATATGGCGATATTCAGCGGGTAGGGGACGATCGCAGCTTGCGGGTCAACGTGCGCGTGCTTGCGGCAACCAACCGTGATTTGCGCGAAGAAGTGCTGGCGGGGCGATTTCGCACTGATTTGTTCCATCGCCTGAGCGTGTTTCCGCTTTCAGTGCCGCCGCTGCGCGAGCGTGGCGAAGATGTCATTTTGTTGGCGGGTTACTTTTGCGAACAGTGCCGGGCTCGCATGGGGCTTGGCAGTGTGATTTTAAGCGCTGCGGCACGTGCGCATCTGGTGGCTTATCCATGGCCAGGCAACGTGCGTGAGCTGGAACATGCCATTCATCGTGCGGTCGTGTTGGCGCGAGCGGCGAGTGGAGGTGAGAACGTGACGCTGGATCCTCAACATTTCGCATTTGCCGGTGAAGCCGTGGTTGTTGTGCAAACGGGTGAAATACAGGCGGAGGCGGTGAATCTGCGCGAGGCGACCGAGACATTTCAGCGTCAGGCCATTATTCAGGCGCTGGAAAGTCAGCAACATAATTGGGCAGCGACTGCTCGCGCGCTTTCGCTGGATGTGGCCAATTTGCATCGGCTGGCAAAACGTTTAGGTCTGAAAAAGTAACTTTAAACGAAATAGTTGTTTCAGGGGCGCGCTTGCACTTTCTTATCGGCTGACGGATGTTTACCATACTCACTCTTGCCGAATTAGCTAAATGGATGTCACATGTTGAAGCGTCGTTACCTGACCCTACTCCCGCTCTGTGTGCTGGTGGCTGCCTGTAGCAGCAAACCAAAAACCGCAGAAGCGCCTACCACGACGAGTCCTTCTTCGGGAGGATTTCTGCTGGAGCCGCAGCATAACGTGACCCAGATGGGCGGCGACTTTGCCAATAACGCGGCGGCGGAGCAGTTCATCGATTCGATGGTCAGCAAACACGGCTTTGACCGTCAGCAACTGCATGAAATTCTTTCTCAGGCTAAACGCCTGGATTACGTTCTGCGCTTGATGGACCGACAGGCTCCTACGGCGCAAGTGCCGACCGGGCCGAACGGTGCGTGGTTGCGCTATCGCAAACAGTTTATCACCCCGGATAATGTGCAAAACGGCGTGGCATTCTGGAACGAACATCAGGATGCGCTCACCCGTGCGTGGCAGGTCTACGGCGTGCCGCCGGAAATTATTGTCGGCATCATCGGTGTGGAAACGCGCTGGGGCCGCATAATGGGTAAAACCCGTATTCTTGATGCGCTGGCAACTCTGTCGTTCAACTATCCACGTCGCGCACAGTATTTCTCCGGCGAGCTGGAAACCTTCCTGCTGATGGCCCGTGACGAACAGGATGATCCTCTGGATCTGAAAGGGTCGTTTGCGGGGGCAATGGGTTACGGTCAGTTCATGCCGTCCTCCTACAAACAGTACGCCGTGGACTTCAACGGTGATGGTCATATCAATCTGTGGGATCCGGACGACGCGATTGGCAGCGTTGCCAACTACTTCAAACAGCACGGCTGGGTGAAGGGCGATCAGGTCGCGGTTCCGGCAGCAGGCCAGGCACCGGGTCTGGAGAACGGCTTCAAAACCAACTACAGCGTTTCACAGCTGGCGGCGGCAGGCTTATCTCCGACCCAGTCGTTAGGCGATCACCAGCAGGCGAGCCTGTTACGTTTTGATGTCGGCACCGGGTATGAATACTGGTATGGCTTGCCAAACTTCTATGCGATCACTCGTTACAACCACAGCACGCATTACGCGATGGCGGTCTGGCAGCTTGGTCAGGCAGTGGCAATGGCCCGTACGCAGCAGTAATTCTTTGGCCCCTCCTTTCGGGAGGGGCATCTGAAATATTTCGATACACCCCATCTGACCACCCTGATTTACATCTCACGTTAATCTGATTATTGTTATGTTATAACATTTAATTGAGATTGATGATGATCCCCTGTTCCCTGTTTAATTCCTCAAGCCTGATACGTCTGGCTTTGGCTCTGATTCTGATCGCGTTGCTTTGGCTGGCGACCTGCTGGGCGGTGGCGCTGCCATGATTGAGCTTGATCATCTGGTAGCGGGTTACGAGCGCCTGGCTATCACGCCAACCCTGTGTGGCACAATTGAGAAAGGCTCGCTGACGGCAATTGTCGGTATCAACGGCTGCGGTAAATCCACGCTGCTGAAAACGCTGGCGGGGTTTATTCCACCAGTGAGCGGGCAGCTTTACTGGCGTGGCACTCGCCCGGTTATCGGCTGGCTGGCGCAGCGTCATGCGCTGGAATCGCAATTTCCGCTTACGGTACACGACGTGGTTAGTCAGGGCGCATGGCCGCATGTGTCACTGTTTCGCGGCTTGAACGCACAAATGCGGAGAAAAATCGCCTCAGCTATCGACCGGGTCGGGCTTGCGGCGCTGGGTGAGTCGTCGATTGATGCGCTTTCCGGCGGCCAATTTCAGCGGATGCTTTTTGCCCGGGTCTTGGTGCAACAAGCGCCGTTAGTGATGCTGGATGAGCCTTTTACAGGCATCGATGAAGCGACCAGCCTTGAGCTAATGGAATTAATCCTCGAGATGCATCGCGACGGGCAAACCGTGCTGGCGGTGCTGCATGACAATCAACGCGTCGCCCGCCATTTCCCCGAAACGTTATTGCTTGAATCCCGACGCGCTTGTTGGGGCGATACGCCTTCTGTGCTGACGACATTTGAAAATGCGAGGCGTGCATGATCTGGCACACCTTCTTTCAACCTTTTATCGAGTTCGGCTTTATGCGCCGCGCCTTGGTGGTGTGTCTGGCGCTGTCGGTCAGCACCACCATGCTCGGTGTTTTTCTTCTGTTACGCCGTATGAGCCTGATGGGCGACGCCCTTTCGCACGCCATTCTGCCCGGCGTGGCGGTGGGATATTTGCTCAGCGGGATGTCATTACTGGCGATGACAGTAGGCGGGTTCATCGCAGGCATCGCCGTAGCGCTGATTGCCGGTTGGGTCAGCCGTCGCACGCCGCTTAAAGAAGACGCCAGTTTTGCCGGATTCTATCTTGGATCGCTGGCGTTGGGCGTCACGTTGGTGTCGCTGCGTGGCTCCAGCGTCGATCTGCTGCATTTGTTATTTGGCTCGATTCTGGCGGTGGACAACAACGCGCTGCTGTTTGTCTCCGGCGTCGCAAGCCTGACGCTGGTGGTGATGGCAGTGTTATATCGTGGGCTGGTCAGTGAGGCGTTCGACAGCGCCTGGCTGGAGGTAAATTCACCTCGTCTTCCGTCCCTGCTGCACGGCCTGTTTCTGGCGCTGTTGGTGCTCAATCTGGTGGCCGGTTTTCAGGTGCTCGGCACGCTGATGGCGGTGGGGGTAATGATGCTTCCGGCGATTGCGGCGCGCTGTTGGGCTCAAACGTTGCCGGGCATTTTGTTGTTCGCGGCGGTGAGTGGCGCATTCTGCGCCTGGCTCGGCCTGAGCTTGTCGTGGTCAACCAATCTGCCCGCCGGGCCGTCCATCGTCCTGAGCGCAAGTTTACTGTTTCTTATTTCGGTGTTTTTTGGCACGCGCAGCCGGCTGGCCTTCAGCCTGCGAGCGCATTTTTAACGCAAGGGGAAAAGATGAAAAGAACGGGGTTGATTCTGGCGCTGACGTTAGGTGTGCTGTCACAAGGCGTGACAGCGAAAACGCTAAATGTGGTGACGAGTTTTTCGGTGCTCGGCGATATGGTGCAGCAGGTGGGGGGCGATCATGTTCACGTCGATACGCTGGTCGGCCCGGACGGTGACCCGCATTCCTTTGAGCCATCGCCAAAAGACAGCGTATTGCTGAGCAAAGCCGATGTGGTTGTCGTGAACGGTTTTGGGCTGGAAGGTTGGCTTGACCGACTGGTGAAGGCATCGGGCTTTAAAGGTGAACTGGTGGTGGCTTCGCAAGGCGTAAAAACACACACACTGGACGAAGAAGGCAAAACCGTCACCGATCCACACGCATGGAATAGCGCGGCGAACGGGGCGCTGTATGCGCAGAATATTCTGGCAGGGCTTGTGAAAGCTGACCCCCAAGATGAAGCGACGCTCAACGCCAGCGGGCAGAAATATATCGCCGAGCTTCAGCAGATAGACCGCTGGGCGAAGACGCGGTTTAGCGCGATCCCACAGGCAAAACGCAAAGTGCTGACCAGTCATGATGCGTTTGGTTATTTTGGCCGCGCTTACGGCGTGACGTTCCTTGCCCCGCAAGGGCTGTCGTCAGAAAGTGAGGCGAGTGCCGCGCAGGTTGGGGCACTCATCACTCAGATTAAAGGGGATGGCGTGCACACCTGGTTTATGGAAAACCAGCTTGATCCCCGTCTGGTCAAACAGATTGCGACGGCAACTGGCGCACAACCGGGCGGTGAGCTTTATCCTGAAGCATTGTCGAAACCGGGTGGCGTGGCAGACAGCTACGTCAAAATGCTGCGACATAATGTGGAAACTCTCGCTAATAGCATGAAGTAATTCTGAGATGCGTCCCGAGGTTTCGGGGCGCAGCACGATTTTTCTGAAGCGTCCTCGTAAAATTTCCACGTCATCTCCCTCTCGATAAAGAAAATGGTATCTTGTTGAGCATCTTTTTCAGGCCACGAGGGATGACGATGACTGACAGTGAATTGATGGCGTTCAGCGAAAAGGTAGGCCTTGCGCTGAAAGCTCAAAGGGCAACGGTAACAACGGCTGAATCCTGTACCGGCGGCTGGATTGCGAAAGCATTGACGGATATTTCAGGCAGTTCCGCCTGGTTTGAACGCGGGTTTGTCACTTACAGTAATGAAGCCAAATCGCAGATGGTTGGCGTGTCGGAAGAAACATTGCTGAACCACGGGGCAGTCAGTGAACCGGTGGTCGTAGAGATGGCGATTGGCGCGCTGCGAGCGGCTCGCGCCACCTATGCGCTCTCCGTCAGCGGCATTGCCGGGCCGGATGGCGGCAGCGAAGAAAAGCCCGTTGGCACGGTATGGTTCGGTCTTGCTTGCGCAAATGGGCAGGGTTATACCCGCCAGGAATGCTTTGCCGGAGACCGCGAAGCCGTGCGCCGTCAGGCTACGGCGTATGCCTTACAGATGCTGTGGCAACAATTTCTACAAAACACTTGATACTGTATGACCATACAGTATAATTGCCTCAACGAAACAGAATTCACGCGGTAACACCCGGACAGGAGTAATAATGGCTATCGACGAAAACAAACAGAAAGCGTTGGCGGCAGCACTGGGCCAAATCGAAAAACAATTCGGTAAAGGTTCCATCATGCGCCTGGGTGAAGACCGTTCCATGGACGTGGAAACCATCTCTACCGGTTCGCTTTCTCTGGATGTCGCACTGGGGGCAGGTGGTCTGCCGATGGGTCGTATTGTTGAAATTTACGGACCAGAATCCTCCGGTAAAACAACCCTGACTTTACAGGTCGTTGCTGCCGCGCAGCGCGAAGGTAAAACCTGTGCGTTTATCGATGCAGAACACGCGCTGGACCCGGTCTACGCTCGCAAACTGGGTGTTGATATCGATAACCTGCTGTGTTCTCAGCCGGATACTGGTGAGCAGGCGCTGGAAATCTGTGATGCGCTGGCACGTTCTGGTGCGGTAGACGTCATCATCGTCGACTCCGTAGCGGCACTGACGCCGAAAGCGGAAATCGAAGGTGAAATTGGTGACTCTCACATGGGCCTCGCGGCACGTATGATGAGCCAGGCAATGCGTAAACTGGCGGGTAACCTGAAACAGTCCAATACGCTGCTGATCTTCATCAACCAGATCCGTATGAAAATCGGTGTGATGTTCGGTAACCCGGAAACCACCACTGGCGGTAACGCGCTGAAATTCTACGCTTCTGTACGTCTCGACATCCGCCGTATCGGTGCGGTGAAAGAGGGCGATAACATCGTGGGTAGTGAAACGCGCGTGAAGGTCGTCAAAAACAAAATTGCAGCACCGTTCAAGCAAGCTGAATTCCAGATCCTCTACGGTGAAGGTATTAACTTCTACGGCGAACTGGTTGATCTCGGCGTGAAAGAGAAGTTGATCGAGAAAGCAGGTGCCTGGTACAGCTACAACGGCGACAAAATTGGTCAGGGTAAAGCGAACTCTATCGCCTGGCTGAAAGAGAACCCGGCTGCTGCGAAAGAGATCGAGAAGAAAGTGCGTGAGCTGTTACTGAGTAATCAGGATGACAAGCCAGCCTTCAACGTTGACAACAACGACAACGTCGAAGAAACCAACGAAGACTTCTGATCCTCGCTGAAAATAGAAAAGGGCTGCTGATGCGGCCCTTTTGCTTTTTCGCAATAGTCATTTCATTCTGTGCAAAAAGGCCCGCTATGACTGAAAGCTCACCTCGTCGTTCTGCTTATGCCCGTTTGCTGGACAGAGCCATTCGTATTCTGGCGATGCGCGATCACAGTGAAAAAGAACTGCGTCGCAAGCTGGTCGCCCCGATATTGACGAAAAATGGCCCGGAGCCGATTGATGCGCCGCCGGAAGAGGTGGATAAGGTGGTTGCCTGGTGTCTGGAAAGCAACTATCTCGACGATGCTCGCTTTACCCGGCAGTTTATCGCCAGCCGTGGCCGCAAAGGTTATGGCCCCGCGCGTATTCGGCAGGAGCTGAACCAGAAAGGGATTGCGCGGCCTGACATTGATCAGGCGATGTACGACTGTGAAATCGACTGGACAGAATTGGCCCGTGAACAAGCACAGCGCAAGTATGGGGAACCGCTCCCTACAGCCTTCGCAGAAAAAGTGAAGGTGCAGCGATTTTTAATGAATCGCGGCTATCTAATGGAAGATATCCAGCAAATTTGGCGAAATTTTAACGACTGAGTCACTCTGGATTTTACTTCCCTCCCAAGAAAACTTATCTTATTCCCACTTTTTTCCGTAAGGTTGCCTGACTGTGTAAAAACTGTTCAGTTGCCGCCTGCAACAATCCGTTAGCGTGATTCCAGGATAATTATGAGCATGAGCACCGCTGAGATCCGTCAGGCGTTTCTCGACTTTTTCCATAGTAAGGGCCATCAGGTAGTTGCCAGCAGCTCCCTGGTGCCGAACAACGACCCGACTCTGCTGTTTACCAACGCCGGGATGAACCAGTTCAAGGACGTGTTCCTTGGTCTCGACAAGCGTAATTATTCCCGCGCGACGACCTCACAGCGCTGCGTGCGTGCGGGTGGTAAACACAACGATCTGGAAAACGTCGGTTACACCGCACGTCACCATACTTTCTTTGAAATGCTGGGCAACTTCAGCTTCGGCGACTATTTCAAACATGATGCCATCCAGTACGCCTGGGAATTGCTGACCGGTGAAAACTGGTTTGGGCTGCCGAAAGAGCGTCTGTGGGTCACCGTGTACGAAACCGATGACGAAGCGTTTGAAATTTGGGCTAACGAAGTGGGCGTTCCGCGTGAACGTATTATCCGCATCGGCGACAACAAAGGCGCGCCGTATGCATCGGATAACTTCTGGCAGATGGGTGACACCGGTCCGTGCGGTCCGTGTACTGAAATCTTCTTTGATCATGGCGATCACATTTGGGGCGGTCCTCCGGGCAGCCCGGAAGAAGACGGCGATCGTTACATTGAGATCTGGAATATCGTCTTCATGCAGTTCAACCGTCAGGCCGACGGTACGATGGAACCGCTGCCGAAGCCGTCTGTAGATACCGGTATGGGTCTGGAGCGTATCGCAGCTGTATTGCAGCACGTGAACTCCAACTATGACATCGATTTGTTCCGCACCCTGATTCAGGCGGTAGCAAAAGAGACCGGCGCGACTGATCTCAACAATAAATCCCTGCGCGTTATTGCCGATCATATTCGTTCTTGTGCATTCCTGATTGCGGATGGCGTTATCCCATCGAACGAAAACCGTGGCTATGTGCTGCGTCGTATCATTCGTCGCGCGGTTCGTCACGGCAACATGCTCGGTGCGAAAGACAGCTTCTTCTGGAAGCTGGTCGGCCCGTTGGTTGAAGTGATGGGTTCTGCAGGTGAAGAACTCAAACGTCAGCAAGCGCAGGTTGAGCAAGTACTGAAAACCGAAGAAGAGCAGTTTGCGCGTACGCTTGAACGTGGTCTGGCACTGCTGGACGAAGAGCTGTCGAAGCTGAAAGGCGATACGCTGGATGGCGAAACCGCTTTCCGTCTGTATGACACCTACGGTTTCCCGGTTGACCTGACAGCAGATGTTTGTCGTGAGCGTAATCTCAAAGTCGATGAAGCAGGCTTTGAAGTCGCAATGGAAGAACAGCGCCGTCGTGCGCGTGAATCCAGCGGTTTCGGCGCAGACTACAACGCGATGATCCGCGTTGAAGGTGCTTCTGAATTTAAAGGCTACGACCATCTGGAACTGAACGCTAAAATCACCGCGCTGTTCGTGGACGGTAAAGCTGTAGAGAGCGTTGCAGCAGGCCAAAATGCCGTTGTCGTGCTGGACCAGACTCCGTTCTATGCAGAATCAGGCGGCCAGGTTGGCGATAAGGGCGAACTGAAAGGTGTTGGTTTTACTTTCAATGTGTCTGACACGCAGAAATACGGCCAGGCGATTGGTCATCTCGGCACGTTGAACAACGGCTCCCTGAAAGTGGGTGACGCGGTGCGGGCTGACGTCGACGAAGCTCGTCGTGCACGTATTCTGTTGAACCACTCCGCGACGCACTTGATGCACGCGGCACTGCGCCAGGTGCTCGGCACCCACGTTGCGCAGAAAGGTTCTCTGGTGAATGACAAAGCGCTGCGCTTTGACTTCTCCCATTTTGAAGCCATGAAACCGGAAGAGATTCGTGCGGTCGAAGATTTGGTCAACGCCCAAATTCGTCGTAACCTGCCTATCGAAACTCACGTTATGGAACTGGAAGACGCGAAAGCGAAAGGTGCGATGGCACTGTTCGGCGAAAAATACGACGAGCGAGTGCGTGTTCTGAGCATGGGCGACTTCTCTACCGAGCTGTGCGGCGGTACTCACGCCTCACGCACCGGGGATATCGGCCTGTTCCGCATTACTTCCGAATCCGGTACAGCGGCAGGTGTGCGCCGTATCGAAGCCGTGACCGGCGAAGGCGCTATCGCGAGCCTGCATTCGCAGAGCGATGTGCTGAGCGATGTGGCGCATCTGCTGAAAGGCGATAGCCATAATGTGACTGAAAAAGTCCGTTCAGTGCTTGAACGTACTCGCCAGTTGGAAAAAGAGTTACAACAACTGAAAGCGCAAGCCGCTGCTCAGGAGAGCGCAAATCTCTCCAGCAAAGCGGAAGAAATCAATGGGGTAAAACTGCTGGTGAGCGAACTTACTGGCGTTGAACCGAAGATGTTGCGTACTATGGTTGACGATCTGAAGAATCAGCTCGGTTCCACGATTGTGGTTCTGGCAACGGTTGCTGACGATAAGGTTTCTCTGATTGCGGGTGTCTCTAAGGATGTGACAGACCGCGTGAAAGCAGGGGAACTGATTGGTATGGTCGCTCAGCAGGTGGGCGGTAAAGGGGGCGGTCGTCCTGATATGGCGCAAGCCGGCGGTACGGATGCAGCGGCTCTCCCGGCCGCACTGGCCAGCGTAAAAGGCTGGGTCAGCGCAAAACTGTAATAATTATAAACGCAGCGGGCGCTCTAACCGTCAGGTTTAGGCGCCTTGCAATAGCAAGACTGACAACGATAAAGTCAGGTTGAAATTGTGTACATCGGCTAAACTTACGTTTAACAGAATGTAATGCCGTGACTGCTTACACGTTTACGTGTTTGTCATCGCTTACTTTTTGGCGTTATATGATGGATAATGCCGGGATACAAGAGACCCGACTCTTTTAATCTTTCAAGGAGCAAAGAATGCTGATTCTGACTCGTCGAGTTGGTGAGACCCTCATGATTGGAGATGAGGTCACCGTGACAGTTTTAGGGGTGAAGGGCAACCAGGTGCGCATCGGCGTAAACGCCCCTAAAGAAGTCTCTGTCCATCGTGAAGAGATCTACCAGCGTATCCAGGCTGAAAAATCCCAGCAGTCCAGTTACTAATTTTCCCGCGTCTCACTTCCCGGTGAGACGCAACCCTCTTCTTTTTTCACTTTCGCTGTATCTATTCCTCTCTTCGTCCTGAATCCATCACATTTTTTTCTACGAGCTCTTTTCGCACGCCCTGTATTTGCTGGATTATCTGAGAGTATTTGTGTTGATTAATCGCTCTTTTTGCCGTTTTTGCAAACTAATTGAACGGGAAGTGTGCAAACGATAAAAGCTCAGGAAAAATTGTTTGACTTATAAGTCCCAGAAAGTAATATGTGCGCCACGCAGCGACGAGAAGCTCTAACGAGTAACTTGAAGCACTCGCAAGAGGCGTATGGTGAGGTGGCCGAGAGGCTGAAGGCGCTCCCCTGCTAAGGGAGTATGCGGTCAAAAGCTGCATCCGGGGTTCGAATCCCCGCCTCACCGCCATTTGCATCCGTAGCTCAGCTGGATAGAGTACTCGGCTACGAACCGAGCGGTCGGAGGTTCGAATCCTCCCGGATGCACCATCTTCTCCTCATCATCAGCAATGATGAGTCGTCAGAGAAAGTTATTTTCTCAGCGAGTATGAGGGGGGGTAACGTTGCTTTAGCAACGGCCCGTCAGGGCGAGCCTTCGGCGAGTAATCCTCCCGGATGCACCATATTTTTTACCACTAGCAATGGTCGAGTTCATCAATGTTGCGGCACGTTGAGTGACATTGAGTCAGTAGTAAAAGCAGTATCCCGATGCATCCGTAGCTCAGCTGGATAGAGTACTCGGCTACGAACCGAGCGGTCGGAGGTTCGAATCCTCCCGGATGCACCATATTCTCTTCATCATCAGCAATGATGAATTGCCAGAGAAAGTTGTTTTCTCGGCGGTCCGCAGTAAAGCAGTATCCTAATGCATCCGTAGCTCAGCTGGATAGAGTACTCGGCTACGAACCGAGCGGTCGGAGGTTCGAATCCTCCCGGATGCACCATCTTCTCTCTTTTAAATCTCCCTAAACTTTCTCATTGCGTTCGACTTTCCAGGTCTCTCCCTCAATCCAATTCCAGATTATTCCTTAACCATTTGTTTCCTATTGGCATCTTTCGACTTCCAGGCTAATTTATATCTGTGATTAATGTGTTAACAGGTAGCAAGGAGAGAAATCCATGAAATGGTTCAAAGCTGTCTCTGCATTTTGTGCAGTCGTCGTTGTTGGTGTGTCCCTGTCCGGCTGTGCAGGCTCTTCCACGAAGGAAAGCACGGGTGGTTATATCGATGACACCGTGGTGACCACCAAAGTGAAATCCGCCTTGTTCAGTGATAAAGACATCAAATCCTCAGACATCGGTGTGGTGACCTTTAAAGGCCGTGTTCAGCTGAGTGGTTTCGTTTCTTCACAAGCGATTGCCAACCGTGCGGTAGAAATTACCAAAGGCGTGACGGGTGTTCGTGTTGTTGAGAACGATATGCAGGTCAAGTAACGTCTGAAAATGCACAAGAAAGGCACCGTCAGGTGCCTTTCTTGTTTTCGGCGGGCGGCGACAAGTCCCCCCTTTTTACGTTAAAGTGATGTTTCGATATCCCGTGAGTGAGGACATGATGTACGAGCGTTATGCAGGGCTGATTTTCGACATGGATGGCACCATCCTTGATACCGAACCTACTCACCTTAAAGCGTGGCATCAGGTGCTGGCGCGCTATGATATGCGCTTTGATGCACAGGCTATGGCGGCGCTTAACGGCTCTCCAACCTGGCGCATCGCTCAGGCCGTCATTGAACTGAATCAGGCAACGCTCGATCCTCACCAGCTGGCGCGCGAAAAGACGGATGCGGTGAAAGCCATGCTGCTGGATACCGTTCGTCCTTTACCGCTGATTGATGTAGTTAAAGAGTGGCACGGTCGTCGCCCGATGGCGGTCGGTACGGGCAGCGAAAGTGCGATGGCAGAAGCGCTGCTCAATCATCTCGGCCTACGTCAGTACTTCACGGCGATCGTTGCTGCCGATCATGTTAAAAATCACAAACCCGCTCCCGACACCTTTCTGCTATGTGCCGAATTAATGGGCGTCGTGCCGGAAAAATGCGTGGTCTTTGAAGATGCTGATTTCGGCATTCAGGCCGCCAAACTTGCGGGAATGGACGCCGTAGATGTGCGATTGCTGTGAGTGACGCACTGCCGCTGTTCTCGCTTTTTACCAGCAGTTTTCTGAGCGCTACATTGTTACCCGGTAATTCCGAAGTTGTCCTGATAGGCATGTTACTCGCAGGAGTCAGCCATCCATGGCAACTCGTGTTAATAGCAACAATGGGTAATAGCTTTGGAGGGGTGACTAACGTTATTCTTGGGCGTTTATTTCCGCAGCGTGATAATTCGCGTTGGCGGGAGAAAGCAGTAGGCTGGCTAAGACGTTATGGCGCAGCCACACTGTTATTGAGTTGGATGCCGGTTATCGGCGATTTGCTCTGTGTCCTGGCAGGATGGATGCGTCTTTCCTGGGGACCGGTGCTTTTTTTCTTATGCCTTGGCAAGGCGTTGCGCTATGTGGCCATTGCCGCGGCAACGCTTCAGGGTATGACGTGGTGGCACTAATTGGACTGATTGTGACCTTTAATCGTCAACCATTACAATTATGCTTAATAAAATGAATTCGACAGGCGGGAGGTCAATTTGATCCCGGACGTATCACAGGCGCTGGCCTGGCTGGAAAAGAATCCCAAAGCAGTTCAGGGGATCCAACGCGGACTTGAGCGCGAAACACTGCGCGTGAATGCAGATGGTTCACTGGCAACAACCGGTCATCCGGAAGCGTTGGGTTCAGCATTGACCCATAAATGGATTACTACAGACTTTGCCGAAGCATTGCTGGAGTTTATTACTCCGGTCGACGGCGATATCGATCACATGCTGACGCTGCTGCGTGACGTACATCGTCATACCGCGCGAAATATCGGTGATGAACGCATGTGGCCGCTGAGCATGCCTTGCTACATCGCGCCAGGTCAGGATATTGAGCTGGCACAGTATGGTTCCTCAAACGTGGGCCGTCTGAAAACGCTGTATCGCGAAGGGTTGAAAAATCGCTATGGCGCGTTGATGCAGACCATTTCTGGTGTGCATTACAACTTCTCATTGCCGTTGGCATTCTGGCAGGCGAAGTGCGGCGTGAAAGATAAGGAAGAGGGCAAAGAGGCCATCTCCGCAGGCTATTTCCGCCTGATCCGTAACTATTATCGCTTTGGCTGGGTGATCCCGTATTTGTTCGGAGCGTCCCCGGCTATTTGCGCGTCGTTCCTGCAAGGTAAACCGACCACATTGCCGTTTGAGAAAACGGATGGCGGTATGTACTACCTGCCGTACGCGACCTCATTGCGTTTAAGCGATCTCGGTTATACCAATAAGTCGCAAAGCAATCTCGGAATTACGTTTAACGATCTCCACGAGTATGTGGCAGGATTGAAGCGGGCGATCAAAACGCCGTCGGAGGAGTACGCTGAAATTGGCGTCGAGAAAGACGGTAAATACCTGCAGATCAACAGCAACATTTTGCAGATTGAAAATGAGCTGTATGCGCCAATTCGCCCGAAACGTGTGACTCGCAGCGGTGAAACGCCGTCGGATGCGCTGCTGCGCGGCGGCATCGAGTACATCGAAGTGCGTTCGCTGGATATCAACCCGTTCTCGCCAGTTGGCGTTGACGAGCAGCAGGTACGTTTCCTCGATTTGTTTATGGTCTGGTGCGTGCTGGCCGATGCGCCGGAGATGAGCAGTGACGAGTTGCTGTGCACCCGCACTAACTGGAATCGTGTGATTCTGGAAGGGCGTAAGCCGGGCCTGACGCTGGGTATTGGTTGTGAGACTGCACAGTTCCCGCTGGCACAAGTGGGTAAAGACTTATTTGCAGATTTGAAACGCGTTGCTCAAACGCTAGATGGTATTGAAGGCGGTAACGCCTATCAGAACGTTTGCGATGAGCTGGTTGCGAGCTTCGATAATCCAGAATTAACTTTCTCAGCAAGGATTTTGCGTTCTATGCTTGAAAGTGGCATTGGTGGAACAGGCAAAGCGCTGGGCGATCAATATCGTACGATGCTGCGTGAAGAGCCACTGGAGATTTTAAGCGAAGCAGATTTTGAAGCGGAGCGCGAAGCCTCGTGGGTGCGTCAGCGTGAGATTGAAGCGGCAGATACCGAGCCGTTTTCTGACCTTGTTGCGCGACACGCCTGACAGAAAAGAAAAAGGCCACAGTCAATGTGGCCAAAATTTCATCTCTGAATACAGGGATGATGATAACAAATGCGCGTCTTTCATATAGTAAGACTCGCCCGGGAACAAAGAGTTCAGTTAATTTTAAAAATAATCACACTCTTCAGCGTTTTTTTCTCGCGGCCCTGATGGCACAAGAGAAAGAGAAGAGTTCGGAGGAGACAAAATGCCGTTATTAGATAGCTTCACTGTCGACCATACCCGAATGGAAGCGCCTGCTGTTCGCGTCGCAAAAAGCATGCACACGCCGCACGGCGATGAAATCACCGTTTTTGATCTGCGCTTTTGCATACCGAACAAAGAAGTGATGCCGGAACGTGGTATTCACACACTGGAGCACCTGTTTGCAGGCTTCATGCGTGATCACCTCAATGGCAACGGTGTGGAAATCATCGATATTTCGCCAATGGGCTGCCGCACCGGTTTCTACATGAGCCTGATTGGTACGCCAGACGAAAGCCGTGTAGCAGAAGCCTGGAAAGCGGCGATGGCAGATGTGCTGAAAGTGAAAGAGCAGAACCAGATCCCGGAGCTGAACGTCTACCAGTGCGGCACGTATACCATGCACTCTCTGGAAGAAGCGCAGGAAATCGCGCGTCATATCATCGATCGTGGCGTTCGCGTCAACAGCAACGATGAGCTGGCACTGCCGAAAGAGAAGCTGCAAGAGCTGCATATTTAGCCGTGCGTTTACCGGGCTTACAATCAGAGCGGTAGGCCGGATAAGCGCAGCGCCATCCGGCAGCAAATAAAAAAGCCAGTTCATCATGAACTGGCTTTTTTGTTAGTGAGCGCCGCCACCACCTCCGCCAGCACCAAACGGCGGTTTCGCTATCCAGATAAGCCCCAACAGTACGATGAAGATCCCCGCCGACATCCAGAAGATTTCGTTGGCAGAAATAATCAGCCCCTGATTGGTGATTTGCTGAGCCAGATAACCGGAAGCCTGTTGCTGCGTCATCCCTAGCCCTTCAAGCTGATTGTACATCTGCTGGGCATTCGGATTAAACGGCGTCACCGACTCGGTTAACTGTGCGTGATGCAGCGCTTCGCGGTTGGTCCACATCGTGGTAGTGATGGATGTGCCGATAGAACCGGCCAGCGTACGCGTAAAGTTCGACAGGCTTGATGCCGCCGCCATGCGCTCCGGAGGTAAACCTGACAGCGTAATGGTCGTCAGTGGCATAAAGAAGCACGCCACAGCAAAGCCCTGAATAAACTGCGGCCACGCCGACGCGCCGAAATCCATTCCCGGCACAAAGGTGTAAGCACGCCAATAGAAGCACACCGCGTACATAATGAAGCTGAACGTCACCAGCTTACGCATATCAAGTTTATGTGCGAAGCGGCCAATAATCGGCGACAGTATAACCGGCAGTATCCCGACCGGCGCTGACGCCAGACCCGCCCAGGTTGCCGTGTAGCCGTATACCTCCTGCAATAGCTGCGGCAGCAGAACAATCGCGCCGAAGTAGAGCATATAGGCCAGGCTGATACACAGACACCCTATGGTGAAATTTCGCGACTTGAAGAGCGAGAGATCGACTATCGGGTTGTCGTCCGTCAGCTCCCAGACGATCAGGAAGCTAATGGCAATCACCGCGACAATCGTCAGCACCACCACTTCGGTGGAGTTGAACCAGTCGAGTTCTTTACCGCGGTCGAGCATCACCTGCAAACTGCCGATACCGAGCACCAGCAGCGCCAGGCCAACACCATCGATACGCCGTTGCTCTGTACGAGTCTCGCGTCCGCGCAGGCTTTGCAGCGTTAGCATCACCACCACCGCGCCAATCGGCACGTTGATGAAGAAGATCCAGCCCCAATGATAGTTATCGCTGATATAGCCGCCGAGGATCGGGCCACAAATAGGGGCCACGATCACCGTCATCGACCACAGCGCCAGCGCCACGGCGCGTTTTGCTGGCGGGTAGTTGTTTAACAGCAGGCTCTGCGACAGGGGGATCAGCGGTCCGGCGACCACGCCCTGAATGACGCGGAAGAAAATCAGCATCGTCAGGCTGCTGGAAACGCCACACGCCCATGAAGCGATAACAAAGGCGATAGTGGACCAGGTAAACAGTCTTACCTCACCGACGCGCTTTGCCAGCCAACCGGTAATCGGGATCGAGATGGCGTTCGCCACCCCGAATGAGGTGATAACCCAGGTGCCCTGGCTCAGTGAAGAGCCAAGGTTACCGGCGATAGTCGGGATCGCCACGTTGGCAATGGTCGAGTCCAGCACCTGCATGAACGTCGCCAGCGACAGCGCAATGGTCATAATGACCAGTTGCGCGCCTTCCAGCGGTTTTTGCTGTTGCATTCCGTTCACCCCGGTTTAGTTGGCGTTGGCCTGCACGATATCGTTGATAAGCTTATTCACAGGCTCAAGGCTAATTTCGCGCGCATTACTTTCGTAGGCGGGCGCAGTGCGCACCTGATTCGCAAGGATTTGGCCGTCACGATTTGAGGTGTCAACTTTCACCAGCGTCGATAAACCGATACGCAGCGGGTGTTGTGCCAGCTGTTTCTCATCAAGTTCGACACGTACCGGCAGACGTTGAACCACTTTGATCCAGTTACCGGTGGCGTTCTGCGCCGGAAGCAGCGAGAAGGCACTACCCGTGCCCATATCGAGACCAACAACTTTCCCGGTGTACTTCACGTCATCACCGTAAATATCGCTGATGACGGTTACCGGCTGACCAATACGCATATGCGCCAGCTGGGTTTCCTTAAAGTTAGCATCGATCCACAGATTGGTTGCCGGAACCACCGCCATCAGCGGGGTGCTCGGGCTAATTTGTGAGCCTGGCTGTACCGCACGGCGAGAAACGTAACCGGTCATTGGGCTGACGATTTTGGTACGCTGCACGGCAAGCCATGTGTTACGTACTTCGGTCGCCGCCTGTTTCACCGCAGGCTGGTCTTCCAGTTTGGTGCCCAGCACCATCGCCTGGTTGGCGTTGTATTGCTGGATGGTGACGTTGAGTTCAGCTTGCGCGCTGGCGACAGCATCACGGGCGTGTTGCAGTTCTTCACGGCCAATCAGGTTCGCGGTTCCCAGTGGGACACGGCGATTGAGATCGGTCTGAGCCTGAGCCAGTGCCGTTTTTTTGACATCAATGCTCGCCTGCAATTGCTTGCTGTTGATCATCAACTGGCGGGTTTGACGAACGCTTGAAGCCAGTTCAGTCTGCGCACGCTCGAACGCCTGCTGCGCATCGGTCGGGTCGAGAGTGACCAGCGGATCGCCTTTTTTCACGAAGTCGGTGTTGTCAGCCCAGACTTTCGTCACGCTGCCTGACACCTGCGCCATGATTTGAACCTGGTTCCCTGCCACGTAAGCGTCATCGGTCTCTTCATAATGACGCAGTACTAAAAACCAATAAATCCCATATGCCACGGCAATCAGAATAAAGAGCAAGGTCAGCAGCAGAAGGGTGCCTTTACGTTTACCTTTCTTACTGGCCGGTTGCTGCGGGGTTTGAGTCTCCGCATTCGCGCTCATGTTTTTCTCCACGATCTTATTATTTCACATCGGCTGAGCCGACTTGTTTGTCAGAAAGGCCAGCGGTTTTCACGGCTGGCCTGTCGGTTTTTTTTTAAATCATGATGTTGAGCGATTCACTGGTTTAGCGAAGTGCATCCACTACCACGCCTTCCTCGTCCATCTCATCAAGACGGGTCAGGAGTTTGCGGGTGATCTGCTCAAGACTTTCTTTTTCGGTCACGCTTAAAGACGACCAAAGCTGGTGCAGGCAGTTGTGCTGCGGCGGTAAAACTTCACGCAGGAACTGATGGCCTTTTTCGGTGAGTTGCAGATGCAGGCAGCGACGATCGTTGTCGCTTTCGCGGCGTTCAATCCAGCCGCGTTTTTCCAGTTCATCCGCGATTCGGGTGGCGTTCGTACGAGAAGACCCCAGTGCGCAGCTCAATTCTGACGGCTGAATACTGTGGTTTTCCTGAGACTCCAGCGTGATTAACGCCATAAACAACGTCTCGTTGATCCCCTGAGCTTTCAGCATTTTATTGCGGTTTTCCAACAGCTTACCTTGCATATGCATACACAGGCGGGTCAGAAGGATCTCCTGATAAGGAAAATCTTCATAACGGCTGGCGCGAAATTTTAGCATTTGTTCAATGGGCGTAAACGAACTATCCATTTGGGCATAACCTCATTAATTACAGCCGATATAGTAACGACGGTGACAAATAATGTAAATGAATTAATGTTCCGAATTTATTCATCAAAACAATTAAATCAAAAAAGTATTCTCTGACGGCGAAGGTGCGCGCCGTCAGCATCCGGGAGGTTTCAATGCATGGGTGTAACTATTTACTCATGAAACAGTTGCCCGGCTAATCAGGTAGATAACCTTAACAGACATAGGGAGGTCTTAATACCCCAAAGCCCGAATAAGGCCATGAATGTATGGACTTTTCAGATAACGGCTTCCTGACGGTGAAATCCTCGCCACCAGACAGCCAGGTTCAGCGCGGCGATGATCGACCCGGCGAGGCAAACGCCCGCCCAGCCCCAATGCTGCCATGCCCAGGCAGAAATGAGCGATCCGGCAGCGCCACCGATGAAATAGCAGGTCATGTAGCCGGCGGTCAGGCGGTTACGTGCTTCTGGCTGAACGCGGTAGATAACCGTCTGATTGGTGATGTGTACGCCCTGAACGGTCAAGTCCAAAACCAGAATCCCGACGATTAGCGCCAGCACCGAAGTGTGGCCGAACCAGATAGCCAGCCATGAGAGTAGCAGCAACACCAATCCCGTCGTTGTGGTGAGATGGGATTTCCCCTTGTCCACAAGTCCACCTACCGGACGAGCGCCCAATGCCCCAGCGGCGCCGGCCAAACCAAACAGTCCGATGATGCTGTCAGAAAAATTGAAGGGGGCACCCGCCAACAGAAATGCCATCGACGTCCACAAAATGCTGAAGTTCGCGAAGGTCAGGCAGCCCAGCAGTGCGCGAGTGCGCAGCAGTTTGTCGTAAGCAAAAAGGCTGAACACCGAGCGCAGCAGCTGCGGATAATTGAGATGGGTCTCGGATTTAACTTTCGGCAAACCGCGCCACAGAGCGAAAGCCATCAGCACCATCAACACCGACGCCACCCAGTAGACGGTGCGCCAGCCGCCGAGACCTGCCAGCAGACCGGCTATTGTTCGCGCGAGCAGAATACCGAGCAGCAACCCGCTCATAATAGTGCCGACCACTTTACCGCGTTTCTCGGGGCTGGCGAGGGTCGCCGCCAGTGGAACCAAAATCTGTGCGACGACGGAGAACAATCCAGTAAGTGCAGTGCCGAGGATCATCATCGTCAGAGACTGGCTGGAGGCGGTGATCAACATCCCACCTGCGGCCAGCAATGTCATGCTGACGATTAAGCGACGGCGCTCGAACATATCCCCGAGCGGCACGAGAAACAGCAGCCCGAAAGCATACCCAAGCTGGGCCGCGGTAACGATAAATCCGGCTTTCCCGGGGCTGAGCGAAAACGCACGCGCGATGGTGTCGAGCAGCGGCTGGGCATAATAGTTGCTGGCGACGGCAAGGCCGGTCGCGACGGACATCAGCGCAATCAGCGCGGGGCTAAGTTCATGTGAATTTTTGGTCATCAGTGCCGTTCATTCTTCGAGTGATTATTTTGCAGGTGAGGAATGATAGCGACAAATGGGGGAGGAGGGGGAAATGTTGCGTGTTTTATCGTGCGGTTTCGCGGGAAATGTTCGCCCGGCAAGCGTAGCGCCGCCGGGCAATACATGCAGGATGACTAATGTTTATTTCTGCGCAGCCATCGCCTGCTTCAACCAGCCGTCGAATTGCTGCTGGTGAGCCGCGATCCAGCCGTCTACGTGGCCCTGAATATCGGCCTCGGAAGCATGACCTTCATGCATCATGGCGTTTTCGGCGTTGATATCGCCAATCGGTAGCTGCATCACCGAGAACAGTTTCGCCGCCGCCGGGTTTTTCTCAGCCCAGGCTTTGTTTGCCACTATGTGCATGGTGTTGACCGGGAAGCCATAGTTAGCGCCATTCGGCAACTTGGTGTCGATATTTTTCTGCTCGCCCGGCATTGATGAGAATGGCACCTGCAGCCACACCACGTCTTTGCCCGGTTTCAGGACATCGCTGACCCAGTACGGCGTCCAGGTGTAATACAGGATCGGTTTGCCTTCTTTGAAGCGAGTGATGGTGTCAGCCATGATCGCCGCATAGTTACCCTGATTATGCACCACGGTCTTGCTCAGGCCGTAAGCGTCAATCTGGTGATTAATTACCGCTTCACAACCCCAGCCAGGCGTACACCCGCTCAGATCGGCTTTACCGTCGCCATTGGTATCGAACAGTTTGGCCAGTTTAGGATCTTTCAACTGATCGATTTTGGTGATGTGGTACTTCTCGGCGGTTTTCTTATCCATCAGATAACCTTGCGCAGCACCGGTCACGAAGGTGCCTTCACGATAAAACTTCTTATCGCCACCTGCGGCAGCATACATATCGTCATGCAGCGGTTTCCAGTTCACGGCGGTAAAAGTCGCATCGCCAGAAGCAATGGAGGTGTAACCAACGTTGTAATCGACTTCGCTCGGTTTATTGACGGTATAACCCAGTTTCTCCAGCGCGCGGCTAACCAGCAGGGTCTGGAAGGTTTCTTCGGAAATGGTGCTCTGGATAGGTTGAACGGTAATGCCTTTGCCCGGCAGGTCAGCGGCAAACGCGCTGGTGGAGACAAGGGTGGCAAACGCAGTAGCAAAAATTACGCGGTTTCGCATCGTTGTTCCTTTATAGCTATGAGAGAGTAAGCCCGGCAGACAGCACTGCCGGGAAATGCAGAATTACTTGATGAAGACGCGAGTCACCAGGCCGAGTGGGCCAGTGGTGTACCAACGACGGTTGCCACGGCTACGGGAGTCGCGGCCAACGGCCTGTGTCAGACGGTCGAGAATAATGGCGAGAATAACAATCCCGACGCCGCCGACGGTGGCCAGACCCATATCGAGTCGGCCAATGCCGCGTAGAACCATTTGCCCCAGACCCCCGACGGCGATCATCGAGGCGATAACGACCATCGACAGCGCCAGCATCAGTGTCTGATTCACACCGGCCATGATGGTCGGCATTGCCAGCGGCAACTGCACTTTAAACAACATCTGACGCGGACTAGCGCCAAACGATCGTGACGCTTCAATCAGGTCAGCGGGCACCTGGTTAATGCCGAGAATGGTCAGACGGACAATCGGCGGCAGGGCGAAGATAATGGTCACCACTACACCTGGCACGTTACCGATACCGAACAGCATGACGATCGGAACAAGGTAAACAAACGCGGGTGTGGTCTGCATTGCATCGAGCAGAGGCCGGATTATTTTCGACGCCCTCGGACTACGCGCCAGCCAGATGCCGAGCGGCAAGCCAATGACAACGCAGAACAGCAGGGCGGTGAGCACCAATGCAAGGGTGATCATCGCCTGTGACCAGGCGCCAATCGCGCCAATCAGAATGAGCGAAATCAGCGAGGCGATACCCATTCCCGCGCCACCAATTTGCCATGCGATCAGCGCAAAAACGACGATGGCTACGGGGGCGGGCATTCCCAACAGCAACTGCTGGAAACCGCCGAGAATGTAATCCACCGGCATACGGATGCCCTGGAACAGCGGGCGGAAATGCACCACTATCCAGTCGATGCCGTGGGTGACCCAGCTATCGAGCGGGATCAGCGTTTTATGGAATGGATCGAGAATATTGAAGTGTTCTTCTTTTGGGACTGGCGCACTTTGCAGCCAGTCAGCACCGCCGCTCTGAGCGGGGGCCGCAGATGGCGTTCCCCAGGCATCAGCAGATTGTGCCGCGCTGTCTGTTGCCGGTGTGGTTGCCCACGGATTTGATTGATCAGCCATTGTTTGTTCCCTCGCGATCTAAAGCCTGTAGCAGCATACTTTTGGAAATGATGCCAACGTACTGTTGTTCTTCATCGATAACCGGCACCGCGCAAGGCGCCTGGCCAACATGAGAGAGCAACTCGCTAAGCGCGGTCTGAGCATCAACGGGCTGTGGGGCGTCCAGCAGCGCGGCATCAATGCCCTGGCCCTCGGCCAGCGCGGCCTTCAGGGAATCAATAGAAACAATCCCGACAAATTTGTTGCCGCGTTCAATGACATAGCCATATTCGCGGTCTTCATCCTGCAGCAGTTTCAGCGCAGAACGTGGGCCAAAGCCGGGTGTGCTACGCAGCAGGCCTTTCGGCGTGCGGCGCGCAATATCTTTCGCGCTAAACACCTGGCTGATATCCACGCCACGGAAGAAGGTGCGGACATAATCGTTGGCGGGATTATTAAGGATTTCATCCGGCGTACCGACCTGCACCACTTTGCCGTTTTGCATAATGGCAATGCGGTCGCCGATGCGCATGGCTTCGTCGAGATCGTGAGAAATAAACACTACCGTGCGCTGATGTCTGGCCTGTAATTTCACCAGCTCATCCTGCATTTCGGTACGAATTAACGGATCGAGCGCGGAGAAGGCTTCATCCATTAATAAGATGTCGGGATTGATCGCTAATGCTCGGGCGAGGCCGACGCGCTGTCGCATCCCACCGGATAATTCATCCGGATAGCCGTGCGCATAATTTTCCAGGCCAACCTGACGTAGAGCATCCAGTGCTTTTTCCTGACGTTCAGCCGGTGCAATGCCCGCTAATTCCATACCGAAAGCGGTATTATCCAGCACGTTCATATGCGGCATCAGGGCAAAGGACTGGAAGACCATGGCGATTTTCTTTCTGCGTACTTCACGGAGTTCAGCGTCGGAGATTTTGGCAATATCGATGCCGTCGATCAGGACCTGTCCGCGGGTCGGTTCTATCAGGCGATTGAGAAGGCGTACCAGGGTGGATTTACCGGAACCGGATAACCCCATGATGACAAAAATCTCGCCTTCTTCAATGGCCAGACTGGCGTCTATAACGCCAAGCGATAACCCGGTCTTTTCAAGAATTTGTTCTTTTGAAAGACCTTTCTCAATATATTTGAATGCGCGCTGTGGGTGTTCGCCAAATATTTTATAAAGATTGTTAATTTCTAATTTAATTGCCATGCAATAAACGGATTCCTGTTATTTGGTTATGTCGATAGGTTACCTGATGAAAATAGTTGACAGGTCTACCCTAACATACTCAGATTCTGAGACAACCCTCAACTTCCTTGCTGCGCGGGCGTTTCCAATAACCAATGTGCGCTATCGCCCCATGATATAAGGGCTGCGGGTAAATGAAAGTTTGTCGATATTTTTTTGTCAGGGCAACGGAATTTGGCGTGAATCAGGATAATTCACCTGATTGGCAAGGATAAAATAGTGAAAGCATTGAAATGGCTATTTGGCGGAAAATCTTAGTGCTAATGCGAAATATCCGCGAGGGAAGTATGGGAATATTTCCCTCGCAAATTAGGGTTAAAAATTCCAGTCTTCGTCTTCGGTTTCAACGGCTTTGCCCATCACATAGGACGAGCCAGAACCGGAGAAGAAATCGTGGTTTTCGTCGGCGTTCGGCGACAGTGCGGACAAGATGGCCGGGTTCACATCGGCCATTTCTGCCGGGAAAAGTGCTTCATAGCCAAGGTTCATCAGCGCTTTGTTGGCGTTATAACAGAGGAACGCTTTCACGTCGTCTTCCCAACCTGTGCCAGCATACAAGGCTTCGGTGTAGGCAAGTTCGTTGTCGTACAAATCCATCAGCAGCTCGAGCGCGAAGTTTTTAAGTGAATCACGTTCTTCTGCACTCACTTTTTCCAGCCCTTTCTGGAATTTATAACCGATGTAATAGCCGTGTACCGCCTCGTCGCGAATGATCAAGCGTATGAGATCGGCGGTGTTGGTGAGCTTGCCACGGCTCGAAAAATACATCGGCAACCAGAAGCCGGAATAGAACAGGAACGATTCCAGAAACACGCTGGCGATTTTCTTTTTCAGCGGCGCATCGGCAGCATAATGCTCCAGCATGAGTTGCGCTTTACGCTGCAACGGCGCGTTTTCTTCACTCCACGCATAGGCCGCGTCCACGTCTTTGGTCTGACAAAGCGTGGAGAAAATCGAGCTATACGAACGCGCATGTACCGCTTCCATAAAACTGATATTCGACATTACCGCTTCTTCATGCGGGGTGAGCGAATCAGCCATCAGTGCAGGCGCGCCAACGGTGTTCTGGATGGTGTCGAGTAGCGTCAGCCCGGTAAACACGCGGATCGTCAGTTGTTGCTCGGCGTGACTCAATGACTGCCACGCCGGAATATCATTCGACAGCGGGACTTTTTCCGGCAGCCAAAAGTTGCTGGTCAAGCGGTTCCAGACTTCGAGGTCTTTATCGTCCTGAATATGATTCCAGTTAACGGCGCTAACGCGTGATAAACGGCTCATCCTTTTCTCCTCACAGTGCGCACGATACGCAGCCTTCAATTACGGTGCCTTGCAGCGCGAGTTGGCGCAGACGGATGTAGTACAGCGTTTTGATCCCTTTCTTCCAGGCGTAGATTTGCGCTTTGTTGATGTCGCGTGTGGTGGCGGTATCGGGGAAGAACAGCGTCAGCGACAGGCCCTGATCGACGTGTTTTGTCGCCTCGGCGTAAGTATCGATGATTTTCTCTGGCCCGATTTCATAGGCATCCTGATACAGCGCCAGATTGTCGTTGGTCATAAACGGCGCGGGATAATACACGCGACCGGTTTTACCTTCCTTGCGGATCTCAATTTTTGAAACAATCGGGTGAATGCTTGAGGTCGCATGGTTGATATAGGAAATCGATCCTGTCGGCGGCACGGCCTGCAGATTCTGGTTATAGATGCCGTATTGCATCACGTCTTCCCGCAATTGCTGCCACATTTCGCGCGTGGGCAGGGCGACGCCAGCATGCTCAAATAGCGCGCGGACTTTTTCGGTTTTCGGCTGCCACTCATTTTCCAGATATTGCTGGAAATATTCCCCGCTGGCGTAGCGTGATAGGGTAAATCCTGCGAAGCGCTGGTTACGCTCGCGAGCCAGTTTCATCGACGTATTCAGCGCGTGCCACGTCACCGTGTAGAAATAGAGATTGGTGAAATCGAGCCCTTCCGGGCTGCCGTAAGCAATGCCTTCCCGCGCGAGATAACCGTGTAAATTCATCTGCCCAAGACCAATGGCGTGCGAAGCGGCATTCCCGGCTTCAATCGATGGCACCGAGCGAATGTGGCTCATGTCCGACACCGCCGTCAGGCCACGGATCGCCGTTTCCACTGTGCGGCCAAAGTCCGGGGAATCCATAGCCAGCGCGATATTCAGCGAACCTAAATTGCAGGAAATATCGTGCCCGGTCGTGGCGTAGTCCAGATTTTCATCGAACCTGGAAGCGCTGTTGACCTGCAAAATCTCCGAGCACAGATTGCTCATGTTGATGCGCCCGGCAATCGGATTGGCGCGGTTCACCGTGTCTTCATACATGATGTACGGATAACCGGATTCGAACTGGATTTCGGCGAGCGTCTGGAAAAAATCGCGAGCGTTGATCCAGGTTTTACGCACACGTTCATTGGCGAGTAATTCTTCATACCTCTCGCTCACAGCGATATCGCCGAATGGTTTGCCGTAAAGGCGTTCAACGTCATACGGCGAAAACAGCGCCATTTGCGCGTTATCTTTCGCTAACTGGAACGTAACATCCGGAATAACAACGCCGAGCGACAAAGTTTTGATGCGAATTTTTTCGTCGGCATTTTCGCGTTTGGTATCGAGAAAACGCAGGATATCCGGGTGATGCGCATGCAGATAAACAGCTCCCGCGCCCTGGCGCGCGCCAAGCTGGTTGGCATACGAAAACGCATCTTCCAGCATTTTCATCACCGGGATTACGCCGGAAGACTGGTTTTCGATACGCTTAATCGGCGCGCCTGCTTCACGCAGATTCGACAGCAGAAACGCCACGCCGCCGCCACGTTTGGAGAGTTGTAATGCGGAATTCACCGCACGTCCGATCGACTCCATATTGTCTTCAATACGCAGCAGGAAACAGGAAACCAGTTCACCTCGCTGCTGTTTACCGCCGTTGAGAAACGTTGGCGTGGCGGGCTGAAAACGTCCGGATAGCATTTCGTCGGTCAGTTGACGGGCAAGGGCTTCATTGCCTTGCGCCAGACTCAGCGCCACCATCACCACACGATCCTCGAAATGTTCCAGATACTGTTTTCCGTCGAACGATTTCAGCGTGTAGCTGGTGTAATACTTCCACGCGCCGAGAAACGTTTTGAACTGGAAATGACTGGCGTGGGCGTGGGCGAATAAATCAACGACGAACGCACGATCGAAGCGAGTAAGCGTGCGCGCATCGTAATACCCTTCGGCGACAAGCCAGTCGAGCCGTGCATCCTGATTGGCAAAAGTGCGGGTTTGTGGACGCACATGGCTGTCCATAAACGCGCGTACGGCTTCGGCATCTTTTTCAAACTGGATGCGGCCTGCTTTGTCATACAGATTCAGCATCGCATTCAGCGCATGGTAGTCCGGGGCGCTGTGGGTCACACGTTCTACGGTTGTCGTTGCCAAAATTCGCTCACTCCTTTTCGCACATTGTCGATATCGCGCGGGGTACCCATCAGCTCAAAACGATACAGAAAGGGCACATCGCATTTTTGCGCAATCACGTCGCCGGCTCGGGCAAAGGCCTCGCCGAAATTCCGGTTACCCGAGGCGATCACGCCGCGGATCAATGCGCGATTATGGGGATCGTTTAAAAAACGGATCACCTGGCGCGGAACTGCGCCTGCGGTGCCGCCACCGCCGTAGCTTGGCAGCACCAGAATGTAAGGTTCGTCCACCTGTATGCGCTCGCGTTCGTTCAGCGGAATACGTGTTGCAGGCAGCCCCAGGCGCTCGATAAAGCGCAATGTGTTTTCGGAGCTGCTTGAGAAGTAGACGAGGGTGCTCATGCGCGAGCCGCAATGGCCTCGGTACGCAGACGGTTGATCATATCCGGGCGAAAGCCGGACCAACTCTCTTCCCCGGCGAAAACGACAGGTAGCGATCGAAAACCTTGCGCGCGGAGTGTGTCAGCCGCCGCAGGATCGTGGTCGATATTCACCATCTCAAACTCAAAACCCCGGGATTCCATCGCCCGTTTGGTGGCGTGGCATTGAACGCAATTGTCTCTAGTGTAAATAGTAATGCGCATGATTCGTATTTCCGTTTAAAATGACAAGGCGGCGCAAAAGTGAGCGTCGGTTTGGGATGTCTCTTCAAAAGGAATACTAGATGTAGTTAATAAAAACATCAACCACACAATATATAGATAATTTGAATTAATCTGCCCCCACTAACGAGCGTAGCGAGGGCGAGGGTTTTATGGCTGAAATTACATGCGCATGCCGACCGCGAGGCGGTTGAAGGCATTCATCAGGCTGATAGCAAAAGTCAGATCGCTGATTTCGGTGGCGCTGAAATAGGCCAGCAGTGGTTCGTAAACGGCGTCTTCCGCGCGAGTGCGGGCGATGTCAGTCAAATCTTCAGCCCATGCCAGGGCCGCACGTTCGCGATCAGAGAACTGGTGACTTACGCGCCAGCCCGCCAACGCATCCAGTTTCACCTGCTCGATACCTTGTTTGCGCAGCGCTTTGCTGTGCATTTCCAGACAAAAAGCGCAGCCGTTGATTTGCGACACGCGCAGATACACCAGTTCGATTAACTGCACATCCAGTTCGCAATTTTCGAGTGCTTTGCTTGCCTGAAGAAAGGCGGCGTAAACGGTCGGGCTCAGTTCATAGTAAGGCTGACGTAATGTGGTCATTGGGTTTCTCCTCTTAACGATGGCAGAACTTTAGCACTATAATGGTCTGCAAAAGAGTGCCATATTTTAAGTGAAAAACCAGACCATGAATGAATCCACTCCCGGACCACGCTACCAGCAAATCTCCCGCCAGCTTAAAACCGCGATAGAACAAGGTGAACTGTCGCCGGGCAAACGGCTGCCCGCCAGTCGCGTTTATGCTCAGGAGTTAGGGGTCTCACGCGCCACGGTAGAAGCGGCTTACGGTGAGCTGGTGGCACAAGGGTGGTTAGAACGACGCGGGCAAGCGGGGACATTCGTCAGTGCGGGCGTTGTCCCCGGGCCTGCCGCGCCGGAACCTGTGTGGTACGGCGGAGAACAGCCGGAGCCGCAGCCGTTCCAGATGGGATTACCTGCATTGGATTTGTTCCCGCGAGCGCAGTGGGCGCGGGTGATGGGGCGACGCCTGCGCACCCAAACCCGTTTTGATCTGGCCTTGGGCGACGTGTGCGGTGAAATGACACTGCGCAGTGCGATTGTCGAATATTTACGTTTTTCCAGAAGCATTGAATGTTTACCGGAACAGGTGTTCATCACCACTGGTTATGCGGCGTCGATGACGCTTGTCCTGCAAACGCTTGGGCAAGCAGGCGATAAAATCTGGCTGGAAGATCCCGGTTTCCCGTTGATTCGCCCACTGATTGCGCGTCAGGGCATTGAGTTTTGTCCGGTGCCGGTGGATGAAGAAGGGATGCAAATTGAAGAAGGGCTGCGGCTGGCACCCGATGCGCGTTTTGCGCTACTGACGCCCGCGCACCAAAGCCCGCTGGGTGTGGCGCTATCGTTGCCGCGTCGTCATCAGCTAATGGATTGGGCCGCGCACCGGGAAGCGTGGATTATTGAAGACGATTACGACAGCGAGTTTCGCTATCAAGGTAAACCGCTCCCGCCGATCAAAAGCCTCGATGCACCGCAGCGCGTGATCTACGCTGGCACGTTCAGTAAGTCATTGTTCCCGGCATTACGAACAGCCTGGCTGGTGGTGCCACTGCCGCAGGTGGCGGCGTTTCGTCAGCAGGCTTCACTGACGGCGTGCAGTGTGCCGCTGCTGTGGCAAATGACACTGGCGGATTTTATGCGTGAAGGCCATTTCTGGCGTCATTTGAAAAAGATGCGCCAGCATTATGCACAACGTCGGCAATGGCTGGAGCAGGCGCTGGCAGAGCAGGGCTTCCAGGTCGTGCCACAGCAGGGGGGGATTCAGTTGGTGATGTCGATTCAGGGTGATGACCGCGAGCTTGCGCGGCGCGCTCGTCAGGCCCGGCTTGCGGTACAGGCATTAAGCGACTGGCGAATGAACAGTCAGGGGGAATCTGGGCTGCTGATGAGCTTTACCAATATTTCCAGTCTGGCAATGGCGCAGCAACAGGCGCGCATGCTCAGTCAGGCCATCAAATAAAAGCCCCGACAAACCAGAAGCCTGCCGGGGCGGACGCGTATTTATTATCAGCATTACGCTTTTATTATCGGCGCAAGCTCAATAAAGCGCCAATAAAGATACCGACTGCAGCTGCGGCACCCACACTTTGCCACGGTTTATCCCGCACAAAGGTATCAGCGCAGCCCGCTGCATCGCGTGCTGCCTGTTGAACACGAGTGCGGCCTTGCATCCTGGCTCGGGTTTCACGCAGCAAAGATTTCGCTTTGCGTTGCGCGGCATCTGCTTCGTCCTTGGCATCGCTGCCCCAAGATTTCAGCACCTCTTCCAGCGAGTCGGCCAACTGGCTGACGTCATTTTGAATATCCTGTACGCCATCATCTACATCGTTGCGGTTAGGTCTGTTGAACATGGGATCCTCCCTTGATTAACGGTGACTCTAAGTTTAGGACAGATTTTATTCCTCTGAGATGAATCACGCCTTATCAGGTCGTTTATGGATTTTTCTGAAAGCGATGCTAATGCTGAATACTGTAAGGTGGCGTGGCTGTACAGGATAACGAGGAAAGCATATGTATTTACGACCTGATGAGGTGGCGCGCGTTCTTGAAAAAGTCGGATTCACGATGGACGAAGTGACGCAGAAAATTTATGGCTATCGCCGCGGCGAGAGCTACGTCTACGTGAACCGCGAAGCAAGAATGGGCAGAACGGCGCTTATCATTCATCCGGGCCTTAAAGAGCGCAGCAATTTGCTGGCGGATCCGGCCTCCGAGATTAAAACCTGCGACCATTATCAGCAGTTCCCGCTTTATTTAGGCGGCGATGCGCAGGAGCATTACGGAATACCGCACGGATTCAGCTCTCGTATTGCGCTTGAGCGTTTTCTTAATGGTCTTTTTGGCGAAGGACAATAAACCTGCGGCTGGCTGCTTGCCAGTCGTGGCGTTCACCTTCCTGCGTCAGGCGTACTGACTGACACGAAACAGGCGGCGGCAGTAGTCGAGAAAATACCCATATACCGCGCCCATCATCATCGACACCACAATATTCGAGCTTACCGCAGCGGCTATCTGATGCCAGTCAGCGCCCACAGACAATAAAATCACGACATAAACCGGTGACTGAAACGTCACATACGCCACGACATCGGCGAGATTTTTCATCCCTTTCGTTGGGCTTAAACGGCGTGCGTGCTGCATCATCCAGTCGCGATAAAATCCGTAGGGCCATGCAATTAACATGTTTACGGGAATGGCGACCATACGAGAAGAAAGTGACTGCTCAAAGCTCATACCGGAGAGAAATATTTCAATCAACATGTTCACGACGGAACAGTAGACCACCATGGCGAAAGTGTCTGCTGCCGCATGACGCAGGCGTGACTGCGCAGAGAACATCGGTATGCTCCTTGATAGAAGGGGGTTAATGTATAAAACTGGCTTTTTAACAGAGTGATGAATTGACTTTCATTTCACGCATAGAATATCTGCCTGCACTTGAAGTGACAACTAGCTCGAAATTTTTAATTAATCGCACTTTGTCGATAAAATACTCTGTGGTTGGTTGATTTTTGATTACAACGCTATTTTTTGTTCGTCCTTTGTTGTAATTCGTTTGTTTTCATTGTGTTGCGTTTTCTTGTGGATGATGGCGTATTTTCTATCATCAGGATTGCGGGCCGTAATGGTCAGAATAAAAACAATTATCCGCACATGGTTTAAGTGCTTTTAGATGTAATTTTTGCAGCATTTTATGCTGGTTTATTTATTGGCTGTTTATGCATTGTATGTGACTATGCATGCACTGAAAGGGTTGGGCTGTTTCCATTCCTGCCGCCTGACAGAGAAGAAAGGCTTTATCTTTCAACGCTAATACAAATATTAAGACTTAACTGTTTTTATTCATTCAAGCATTAAAATCAGAAACTGATATATAGAAAAACCCTCAAACTGATATTGATGAATATTTGTTGAGAAATGTCTGGATAAAGCCTTGGTTGCTCAGAGAGGGTGGTAAATAATTATTTCATATAATACAATTGTTCCTGTGGTACGATTTTTTTATCCCGGGGAAAGGAGTTTTAATAATATATGTCTGCAATGTTACAAAAACTAAATAATATCCGTACTCTGCGTGCGATGACGCGAGAATTCTCCATTGACGTTCTTGAGGATGTACTGGAAAAATTCAGGATCGTGACTGAAGAAAAGCGCAACGAAGAAGCGGATATGCGTGAAGGTTTGGCCGAGAAGCAGAAAAAAATCAATGCCTGGCTTGAACTTATGAAATCTGAAGGGATCTCGCCGGATGATTTCATGGCGGAGGCAAGTGGGCCGAGCAACAACGTTAAAAAGCGTGCTGCGCGTCCGGCTAAATATCGCTTTACCGATATCGGCGGTGAGCAAAAAACCTGGACAGGTCAGGGTAGAATGCCAAAACCGCTTGCCCAGGCTATCGCTGAAGGCAAATCACTTAACGATTTTCTGATTTAAATTGATTTAAATATTGAAGCGGTGAGGGAAGCCTCACCGTTTTTTTAACAGACACCAAAATCGCCTTCTTCATGATAAGGGGCAACATCTACCTCTTTCAGAGTATATTTCTGCCCCTGTTCATCACTCGCCGCTACGGCCACAATTTGGTCGCCATGAGTTTCGATAATTTTCATTTTTGGGCCACCCATTTTGGGTTGAACCAGATCGCCAACAGAATACATCGTGCTCTCCTTTATGAAGTCTGTTGCTTTACCTTAGCGCAGATTGGAACAAAAAGGTAAAAGAGGGTAAACGCGATGGGCGAAAATGACGGCGCGGGTGACAATGGCTACGCTTGAAGATATTTTTTATCATCACTAATTGCATGGAGTTTGTATGGGTTTCTGGCGTATCGTTTTTACTATTCTGATCCCACCGATTGGTGTGTTGCTCGGTAAAGGATTTGGCTGGGCGTTTATCATCAATATTGTGCTGACGTTGCTGGGCTACATCCCGGGTCTGATCCACGCTTTTTGGGTACAAACCCGCGACTGATAAAAAACAACGGGATCGCCTGTACGATCCCGTTTTCTTAATAGCCGACTTTAAACACCTGCCCGCTTTGTACCCCTTCAACGCTTCGACGATAGGCCAACGCAACACGTGCTGCCGGAACGCTTTCAAATCCTGGGAAGAATGGGCCGTAAGCCGCTTCTGATTCCGTGAGCAATGTTGGACTCACCAGATTGATTCTTATCCCTCGAGATAATTCGCAGGCTGCCGCTTTCACAAAACCGGCCAACGCCGCATTCACGGTAGTCGCATTCACACCCTGGGCAATCGGTACATCGGCAATGATCCCGCTGGTCAAGGTGATAGAACCCCCGTCATTAAGGAAATGTTGGCTTTTGAGCGCCAGACGAACCTGGCCGAGTAACTTATCCTGTAAGCCGATGGAAAAGTTTTCCGCTGTCATCTCATTGAGCGGACCGAAGAAAACATTCCCGGTAGTGGCGATAATCGCATCTACTTTGCCCGTGCGAGCAAACAGCGCATCGACACTCGCGTCATCAGTGAGATCAACCTGTTCATCACCCTGATGACGACCAACGCGAATAAGTGTGTGTTGCCCTGTTTTTTCCAGTTCGGTGGCTACTGCATGGCCAACGGTGCCGCTGGCACCCACAATCAAAATTTTCATCTCAGCGTCCTCTTTATGGTCTGAACGCTATTCTTTACCTAATTGTTTGTGCGATAAACTGGCTTATGGTTAGAACATTAATAACTCATGGTTTGCAATATGGATAAACTTCGCAGTATGGAAATCTTTGTGGCGGTGGTCGAAAGCGGCAGTTTTACCGATGCTGCCGCCCGGCTTGAGATGTCTGCCGTGATGGTCGGGAAGTATATCAATCAGCTTGAGGCGAACCTGGGCGCACGTTTGCTGGACAGAACTACGCGTCGCCAGAGCCTGACCGATGCCGGCCGCGTGTATGTCGAAGAGTGTCGGCAAGTGCTGGAACACGTCGCGGCGGCGGATGCATCTGTTGAACGTCTGCGCGCCACGCCTTCCGGCGTGCTCCGCATCAGCGCGCCGACGACCTTTGGGGCATGTATCGTTGCGCCCATCGTAGCGACTTTTTTGCAGCGTTATCCGGATGTGCGTGTGGAACTCGATCTCAGTAATCGGGTCGTCAATCTGGTCGAGGAGGGATTCGATCTCGCGGTCCGTATTGGTGATTTACGTGATAACGATCTGGTCGCAAAACCGCTGTGCCTTTATCGCATGGTGATTTGTGCTTCGCCGGAATACCTTGCCCGCGACGGTGTACCACAAACGCCCAAAGAGCTTTCGGCGCATCGTTGTTTGTCGCACAGGGTCTGGACCACGCGTAACGAATGGCGACTGCCCGGAAGTGAAACGGAAAGCCCGTGGCGGCGCGATCCGGTGTTGATATGCAATGACGGATTAGGGCTAAAAATGGCGGCGCTTGCCGGGGCCGGGTTGTTGCTCCAGCCTGAAATTTTGCTTAGCGATGAACTCAACAGCGGGAAATTAATCCGCGTGCTGGACGACTGGCTACCCGCGCCGCGCCCGGTCCATATTCTTTATCGGCAAGATTTACGTCCGCTGCCGAAGCTCAGCGGTTTTATCACGCATTTGCAAAGTGAAGTGGCGAAATTAGGGTATTTACACTGAGGCAGGCAATCAAGTGAATAACCAGTGGGAAAGAGTCTCGCGATTATTTCGTCACTGGCTCAGTTGTAGACGATCAGGCGCGGATATCCGCGTATTCCGGTGTGGTATCAAATTCGTGTTTGGCAAACGGACACAGTGGAATAATTTTACGGTTTTCGCGGCGCATGCGTTCCACCACTTTAGCCACCAGTTGCTTGCCTACGCCCTGGCCTTTCAGGCTTTCATCCACATCGGTGTGTTCGATTATGCTGAGATGTTCGCCCGTCGGGACAAACACCACTTCGGCCACGCGATGGCCTTCGGCATCGTTTACATAAAAGCTGGTATTGCCTTCCAGAATTTCCATGGTCTCTCCCGGTCTATTTCAGTTGGTATTTCAACGCGCCGCTTGGGCAGGTATCAATCACTCGTTGAACGGTTTGTGCGTCGACATTATCCGGCAAGATCCAGGGTTTGCGTTTCAGGTTAAATAACTCCCCGCTGCCCCGCACGCAATTGCCCGAGTGCTGACACATTCCAGTATTAAAATAGACGTCGATTTTTTCACCGCTGTAAAGGCGGTATCCCGCATCGATTAACGCTTTATCCACGACAAGGCCTCTGTTATTAGCGTGACTGCAGAGGTAAGCATAGACCTGTGATGGGGAAGGGGAAAGAGAGGAAATCATGGGATGCAGCGAATCGGCATCCCAGAGGACGGCGTTAGATCAGCTTCATCAACACGCTAACAGGCTTCAGATTACGCAGGAATTCCCAAACTTTATGCAAGTCGACAACGCCTGCCAGCCCCAGTAATGCAAGGGTGATCAACACGGTCGAGGCGGTGATGACAATCATCAGGCGCACAAAATTACGCTGCATTCTTTCCTGCTGCTTGAGGCGATGCTCCTCTTTCTCGAACTCGACCAGCGTCGCCATCGCTTTCGGCTGAACATAATAACGGTCATCCACGAATGCCAGGTCGTCGGTAATCACCAGTGATTTCAGCAGCAATCTGACTTTGCGGCGAAACTCTTCGTTGCGAATGTGCTTGTACCAGAGTTTTCCGTACAGCATGTCGATCACTTCATTGATGGTCACACCCGCATTGAGACGGGAAGGACGCTGCTGAATGTACTCATTCACCAGCATGTTGAGCAGGGCGATTCGGTCACGGCTTTTAAGCTCTTTGTTGGCGAAAAAGGCCGACACCAGCTTGCCTTTACCGCGGCTGAAAAGCGTTTTGATATAAGCAAAACGTGTGCGACGGCTAAAGTTGAACGCCAGAATGCCGCCAAAACTTATTGGGCCAAAGCTGCGATGGTGAATGATTTCGGCCTGCATCGCATCGAGTTCAGGAATACTAATGCGGCGTTCATCGAGATAGCTTTCGGTGTCGTAGTCCCAGCGTGCAATCGTCACGACCGGATCCTGGAAGTCAGTCAGTTGATAACGGTTCCGATCGACATCGACCAGATGCACAGAATAGTAATCGTAAGGATCACCGCAGCGGGCGTCCTGTGAGACTAAAAGAGGAAGGCGCTTTTTCCAGCGCTTCTGGCGCATAGCCGCCATTTTGCTTTCAAACATAGTGATTCCACCCGCGCATGGGCGGAGCTTATAGAAGGGATAAGTGTTTAGATCTTAGTCAGCGCATCGTAACGCGACAAGAAAGGAGTTGTTTAAAATTAATCGGCCGGATGGCAGGGCGCGCATCCGGCCGAATAATCGTCTTATTTATGCCTTTTCAATCACTACCGGCGCGCTTTTATAGGCCGGGATATGGCATTCCTCATCGTAATCATCCAGCGACAGCAGAACGTTTGCTTCCGGGTAATACGCGCCTACTGAGCCGTTCGCCATATCGTGAATGACAACGGTTAAGCCATTAAGCTGACGCTGAGTTTTCGCGCCGCAGGCATCCAGCGCCACAACGTTCACCACATCGCCCACTTCAAGTTCACGTACTTTCGCTTCATGTTGACTGATAAACAGCACATCGCGACGGCCTACGACACCGCGATAGCGGTCGTTCATGCCATAAACCGTGGTGTTGTACTGATCGTGGCTGCGCAGTGTTGCCAGCATCAACGTTTCTGCCGGATAGCCTGCACGTTTGGTTGTCGGCTTTTTACTCTGAGTGAAATTGGCCTTGCCAGTCGCGGTGTTCCAAATGCGCTGCGACGCGCTATTTTCCATCCGAAAACCGCCGGGGTGTTCGATACGCTGGTTAAAACCGGCGAAGGCAGGAATGACGCGTTCGATAGAATTACGGATAGCGCGGTAATCAGCGATGAAGGCTTCCCACGGAACGGAAGACTCTGGCAGCGTCGCGCGTGCCAGCCCAGCGATAATGGCCGGTTCCGAACGCAGGTGTTTCGACGCGGGTTTGAGCGTACCCGTTGAGGCATGAACCATGCTCATGGAATCTTCAACGGTGACGGACTGCAACCCGCTCGCCTGAATGTCCTTCTCGGTACGGCCCAGCACCGGGAAGATATAATTATGCTTCGCTAACAGCAGATGCGAACGGTTCAGTTTGGTCGCCATATGAACCATCAAATCGAGCTTTTTCACCGCAGCAAAGGTGCGTTCAGGGTCAGGCATCGCCACGGCAAGATTCCCGCCGAGGCAAAACAGCGCCTTCATTTCACCTTTTTCAATCGCCTGAATACTGGTGACGGAAGAGTGCCCATGCGCGCGCGGGGCGGTAAATGCAAACTCGCTTTCCAGTCGTTGCAGGAACGTTTCCGTCGGTGCTTCATTAATGCCAACCGAGCGGTCGCCCTGCACGTTGGAGTGACCACGCAGCGGACAAATCCCCGCGCCTTTACGGCCCATATTGCCTTTGAGCAGCAACAAATTTGCCAGTTGTTGCACGTTGTTGGTGCCGTTCTCGTGCTGAGTAATGCCAAGGCCATAGCAAATGATCGTGGCGCGGGATTGCCCATAAATGAAGGCGATTTCACGCATCGTGTCGCGGCTGATACCGGAATGCTCGACCAGTTCACTCCATTGAGATGCGTGCAGTTCTTCACGCAGGGCATCAAAACCGTGGGTGTGTTCGCGGATAAAATCATTATCCAGGGCGACGCTGCTGCCGTTATCCGCCATTTCCAGCAGGGCTTTCATGATGCCGAGGATCAGATAAACATCACCGCCAACCTTCACGTGATGATAGCTTTCAGACAGTTTCACTCCTTCATGCGTCAACAGATCGGAAGGGATCTGTGGATGACTGAAGCGTTCAAGGCCGCGTTCAGATAACGGGTTAATCGAAATGATTTTCGCCCCGCGCTGTGCGACTTCACGCAGGGTCGCCAGCATGCGTGGGTGATTGGTGCCCGGGTTGTGACCGATGCTAATCACCAAATCACAATGCTCGAAATCGTCCAGCTCTACGGTGCCTTTGCCGATACCGATGGCGTTGGTCAGGCCTACGCTGGTGGGGCCGTGGCACATATTGGAACAATCAGGAAAGTTATTGGTGCCGTATTCGCGCGCAAAGAGCTGATAAAGGTAAGCGGCTTCATTGGAGGCGCGGCCAGAGGTATAAAAATCTACCGTGTTGGGGTCAGAGTAGGTACGCAGTAGTGTGCCTATTTCGGCGAAGGCGTCTTCCCATTTGACGGGCTGATATTTTTTACTGACCGCATCGTATTTCAGCGGATGGGTTAAACGCCCGGCATTCTCAAGTTCAAAGTCGTTCCAGCTAAGCAGTTCGTCTACGCAGTGTTTCTGAAAGAATTCCGGGCCGACTTTTTTGCTGGTGGCTTCCCAGGTCACGGCTTTTACGCCGTTCTCACACAGTTCCATCGGTGCCCGATGGGTCGGGTCAGGCCAGGCGCAGCCCGGGCAATCAAAGCCTTTAACCTGATTCATATGGAACATCGCAATGACTTCACGACCAATGGCTTTTTGGCCCCAAACCGCCGCCGTGGTGGCTTTCACAGCACCCCAACCGCCTGCCGCGTGATGATACGCAGCGATACCTTTCACTTTCTTGCTCATGAAAATAGTTACGTTGTTTATTATTGATGCCGCAATCTAACAAGATGACCCGCGCATTCAATCGCCCCCTTGTAGGTAAGCAAACAGGGAAGGGGGTAGGCCATTCACTGATAGCGCACTGTGCGTTTAATGCGCTAAAGTAATGAAAAGTGAAGGTATGTGGGTAAGGAAACAGTCATGGCTGCGCGAATCGATTACGAGATTGAAAAGTACCAATTTACTGAGGTCAGTGAACCCCCGCGTCTGGCTCAGCAGTGGGCAGAAGTGCTGGAAGAGTGTCGACAGGAAAAAGCCGGCAGCGAGGCGCGTTTAAGGCTGGCGTTGTTGAACGTGGATTATGTGACGAGCTTTGAGTTGCCATTTCGTTTGCAGCTGATCCGCGCCCCGCAGCTTATCGATCACCTGCGTAATGAACTGCAACTCAGTCGCAAAGCGGTCACGATCAGTGATAATCGTTACGGCTGCGTTTACAGCCTGAAAACCGATCTCAGCGCGATCCCGGATGCCTTTCGCTACCGTTTTTCGAATCGTATACGCCGGGTTGAATCAGGCGATGTCACCACCGCGGCGTTCCAGGATATTGCTAAGCAAGTCAAAGCCCCAAGGCAACGCCTGAAACTGGCGCTGGAAGCAGGACTCCAGGTGACAGCACTGGATGGATTGTTCTGGTTTGGCATGCAGCGCATCGCCGCCGATATCGCGACCCTAAGAAAATCCGGGATGAGAATTTCGACCGCAGAAGTCGATGCGTTCGATACGCTGACAGGAACCACTCGTCGGGTGCCGGTTTATCGGCGGGTTGAATAATCATGTCTTAGCTGCTGATAATATGTACATTGTTATTTCTTTTTTCCGTAAAAAATAGGAAAACGGCAGGGATAGGGGTAATTACTTTACGGCTTCGTATGGCCTATTGGGGCTGAGAACCTATAATTATTAGGCAGCACATCGCTGCTTACCCTACTGGAGTTATCCATGAATCATACTATTTTGAACGTGAATAAAGACCAGCCTAAAAAACCTGATAAGATGCCGAAAGACAACGAGAAAAATCCACAGAAAGACAAAAAATAGTTGCCTTAGACGTCGCTTAACGGACCGTTCACGGAGGCAATATGGTTGAACGTCCTGATTTGGTTGATCCTGTGCCGGTAGATGAGCCTCTTCCGGGTGACACCATTCCCGATATTCCGGATCCCATAGATCCGCTCGACCCTGGAATACCGGATGATGTCGACCCGCCGCTCAGATAACCTAAATAATTAACCGCCTACGGGCGGTTTTTTATTTTATGGCGTATGCCGTAATGATGGATGGTGTGGATTGATCCCTAAAATGGGCTCAGTGCCAGGGGTAAATACTGGATTGTTGATCACCCGGAAAGTTGTATCACTCTCCCGCATGATTGAAGTGATCGCAAATGGGAAAATATGTTATTAATTTATTCATCAAAATAGAATTATTTGTCGTGGTTATGCTAATCGTCGCTAAGAAAATTCCCTTTGATAGTTTGGTTGACTCACTCACAAGGTTATTCAATTTCAAGAGTGCCAGTGAAGCGAATATTATGACAGCGGCATTTGTGGGCTTTAATCTACTACTGACGATTACTTACTATGGGCTTATTAGGAAGAAATTACAACCAAAAATTCTTGCGGATTAACTCGCTGCTAGTGTTGAATCTCTTTATTATCGAGTTCAGTCACCACCTTCTCGATAACTTCAGTGATACCGAATTATTTATATGATTCAAAATATCTGAGCTATGTCAAAACTGTCACGTATTTTAAGTTATATTGTGATGGCTTATTTTAACGATTTTAAATGAGACTGCGATGCTACATGCAATTCTGAATGGAAAGGCCAAAAGAATAAGTTTGATGAAGAATGAATCGCAAAACTGGCGCTCCTTATTTAAGCACTATGAGGACTTGTTAACAGCAGCATTCTGGGGGCGCATCAGTTACTTGTCAGAAGAATCTTTGTGCTCTTTCCTCTCAACACTCCTCGCTGTTGATGCCAGCAGTTGGGGAGCGTTTGAATCCATCACTTTCTGGCCAAAATATGACTTTCCTGACCAGATCGATAAATCCGTTCACCGCTGGGTTGATGATGGAAGCCGCTTTGCAGAGCCGGATGTGGTCATGAACTTCGCCCAAGCGACTTTGCTCATTGAAGTAAAGCCCCCTGCTGGTGGGCAGCAATATCAGCAACAGTGGTGCAAAGAGATTTACGCATGGCAAAAGAGTGAAGGTAAAAATACTGAACTGCACTTTTTGGCACTGGGGAATGTCCCTGCAAATGCACAGGCACTGTTTGCCGAATTAGAAAGTATCTTTACTGGTGTCATTTTTCACTGCCAGGAATGGCGGAGTGTCAGAGAAAAGCTTCAATATCCGGAGCGCACATGGCCGACGCGGCAAGAACAAAAAATAGTTGCTGACTGTCTTCACGCACTCGCTCTGTATGGTATTCGTGAACCGTTGAAACCGTGGTGCGCGTTCCTGAATTTCGTCTCTTCGTCCTCTCTTCCTGACGATTTCTCTTATCTAAAAGGAAAACAATGATGTCCGATCCATTTAGTGTTGTACGCCAGGCACATCGCATTTGTGCCGCCTACTATCAGCAAATTTTCCCACTACTAAATGAAACAGCACAAAAGCTCGATACCACATTCTTATACTGGGATACATGGAGCTTTTGCAAGCCCCCGCAGAGCAACAAAAATCCTCTTGAGTCATGGAAATGGGACTATCTTCCGGCACTGGATTTTTCCGTTGTGTTTAGTCGTCAGAAAAACCCGACTGCCCCTATGACCTGTGATGATTTTGTTCTCGACTTCAATCTCATCACTGACAGCGAACTTGAATCAGAGCGACGAGAGAAGCAATACGGGAAAAATGAAGAACCTGTTGCCACCGATTTAAAAGTGACCGTAGAGTCTGCTGAAAGTTACCTCCGCGTCTTTCTCTTTTCGGCAACTACGAATGAGGGTATTTACGATTCACCCTACGATCTATGGAACAGTTACGAGAATTACCCGGAAACGACTTCTTCTGTCTACCATTCAGACGATGATCAAATTAAGGGAATTGGTTTTGTGCTCCCGCTGAGTGCTATCGCACATGATAATGGAATCAATGTATTGCTTCAGAAAATCAACGAGCATTTAACAATCATGCAGTTACAGTAAGCATGCCAACATTTTGAGGGCAAACAGCACCCACAAAAAAGCCCGCATAACGTGAATTATGCGGGCTTTCGACTTCGTCAGACGGCTCTGGTAACCGCTGACGGAGAATTTTGGTGGGCTGGGGGAGTCTGAATTGGTGTTGTAATTCATTGAAATAACTTAGGTAACCTCTAATTCAACTTTTCTTTGGTGCCTATACAGGTGCCTAAAAGTTTTTTTACCCCTTTTTGATGAGAAAAATAAAGTGAGATAGGGAGAAAGACTTGCTCTATTTATGTGTGCACTAATCCGGCAGCTCGCCTGGCTCTGAGTAAATCGATAGTGGTCAGGAATGGTGTCTGCTCTTGCCAGGTGAATCCTTTACGGTCGATGCGCACCAGTTCATAGCGTTCCACCAGGAAATTCACCGCATCAGCAAGTGTGATACCTGCCTCGATATGTTCCTGGATGGCTAAATCATCATGGAATGGTGTGTCGTTGAGCGTAAGACCGTAATGGTGTTCCAGTAGGTACGTTAACAGCTGCTGCCAGACCTGAACGGGCGACAGGCATGGCGAAACCGGCACCGTGGCCGGTACAGTTGAAATATGCATGAGTTGAGTCCCTGATAAAGGAAGAGAAGGTGTTATCTGGTTGCGAATGACTGAGGATAAATAGCGATATAAACATAGCCATGAGAGCCGAGAGTGTCAGCTTCACAGACCAGTCCGTTGTGATGCAGCGTGGCGCAGTGCTGGCTGCGGGGATCGAGCTCTCCAGTTGTAAGCATCCGCTCCAGCTGTTTCATTATCAGTGGAAACGCCTGGTCCAGACGCAATGCTTCATCGTCACTGAATGAGCCATTAAAACCAGCCCGGTCAGCCAGAAAGTAGAGACGGTTGCCTTCCTGTACCAGGCGAGCGCCGAAGCAAGGCGTGATATTACGTTTTAATCCCCACTGAAGGCAGGATGCGTTCTCCGCTGATGTGCCGGATAAGGTGGTCGACTGCATTAACATATTCCTTAATGACTGAGAGATGTGATTAATTCATCAATGACTGAGAGATGTGATTAATTCATCGTCACGCTGCGAAGAATGGCATACGGGCCAGTCCGGTCCTGACGACGCTCAACAAAAACAGCGAGTACGCCGCTGATATCCTGAACTTCACGTCCGTAGTAATGGCAGACACTGCCATGCCACTGGTAGTGACCTGTACAGAAGGCAGATAACTGGGATTCGGGATGCTGACGATAAATATGCATCGCCTGGCGCTTACTGATGATTTTCATTCTGTACCACACAACCAGCCACATTCAGCAAAAGACACCACTTCGTTCCCAACAACCAAATGATCCAGCACTCGCACTTCTACCAGTGCTAACGCTTTCATTATTCGCTGAGTGATATGTTTATCCTGCTGACTGATTTCTGTCGTACCAGAAGGATGGTTATGCGCCAGAATGACCGCAGCGGCGTTGTGCTTCAGGGCTGACTTCACCACTTCGCGAGGATGCACTTCGGTATGGCTAAGTGTGCCGGTAAACAGTGTTTCGCATTCCAGCAGACAATGCTGGTTGTCGAGATACATCACGATAAAGACCTCTCGTTCCTGATGAGCCATTTGTAATTGCAGCCAGGTTTTTGTGAAGCTGGTGGAGGTAAACGGCTCACTCGGTTGACGCTGATATTTTTCAAGGAGTCGTAACGCATGACGGATGACTCGTTGCTCGTTTGCAGGAAATACCGGGGATAGATGAATTGCAGACATGTCAGTTCCTTAAAATGAAGAGCCCCACCGATTTATTGGCAGGGCATGAAGGATGGTAAAAAGTTTCATGAAGCGAGGTGCAGCATATTCTCCGCCATCACCCACAGCGCACGATTGAGTTTCACATCACCGTCGATACCTTTCACTGCTCGAGTGTGAGCGCGTTTACCCTGGGTAGTTCGCCCCGACAGCCCGCCTTTAATCAGGTTTTCCTGAATACGCTGGTAAGTTGTCCACAGGTCATTACTCTCGTCCTGCCAACGGCGCGGGGAAAGGATTTGTGATTCGGTTACCGGCTGATGTTCTTCACCAAAGCGATACGTTAATGCCGCTTTCGCCATCGCTTGCTGTGCAGGTGGCGTTAATATCAGCGACTGCATGGCATCACGCTTCTCTTCCACTCGATCAAAAATCCCCAGCACTTCGTAAGCTCCTTCTATGACTTTCTCCACCACATTTCCTTTATGCGGCACGCGCACTTCTCCGAAAGACTCACCGCAAATCAGCCCATTCTGGCAAACCGATCTGAATAACCCCGGCAACATCTGGTATGAACTGGAACCATCATGGCTGTTCAGCAGGATGATTTCTGGCACCTGTTTGCCAGTGATCTGGCCTTCGCGACGCAGGCGCAGCATGTGTTTGGTGTGCTCTCGCTTGCTCTGGTCCCGAACTCGAGTCTGACAGGCGAAGAAAGGCTGGAAGCCTTCGCGTTGCAGGTTATCGAGCAGGGAAATAGTCGGAATGTAGGTGTACCTGTCACTGCGGGATTCATGCTTTTCTTCGCTAAACACACTCGGCACATAATGCGCCAGTTCGTCGCGGGTTAACGGACGGTCGCGGCGAACGAGATTCACCGCACCAAAGCGGCTGGCTAAACGGGTCATAAAAACTCCTGTGAAAAATCGGCATAAAAAAGGCCACCTCGAAGGATGGCCCTGTCTGTTATTAATGAGTCTGATTAGGTCGCTGGTGGTAACGTGGGTTCCAGGGCAGGCGGCACCGTTTCTGCGGAGCTGTGCCTTTCGGTCCGGTATAGCTGGAGTTGCGCCAGTAACGGGGCTTTCCGTGACTGGAGATAACCCAGGCACCATTCCCTTCTGACAACTAGTCTCACCGGCACAGGCAAAAGCTCATAAGCCTTACTGAACACCGACTCGATAAATGCATCATCACTAAGTTTATCTTCGGCAATATTCAGCAAACCATTGATAACAATAATATCGAGCAATCGTTTATATCGGGTAGTACGGGATTCAGGCCCTTCTGTCGTTTGCTCACTGACATTTTCTTCTACCTGCTCAACCGGGTTATCAGTGGAGGAGACATTTCGCCGCATACTGACTTTCACTTTCAGTCCCTTGAGTTTCCCCTGGGTATTTTCAGACATATTGCTTTTATCCTCTGAGCTCACTGGACGGGTGTTCAGGCAAGCGTGGCGAGTTTTTTAATGATACGTATCAGACTCAGTGTGGTGAGGCTGGCTCCCAGAGCTTTAACCGCAACAGAATTGCTGCGCATCAATGTCACACCGGCAACACTCAAAACAAGTTGCCAGGTACAGTCCACGGTTAGTGGCGTTTCCTGCTGTAATGTTTTTCCCACTGAACCTCCATTAGCTGAATGCCGAATAAAAAGTTATCTCACTGATAAGGTTATTTATAACCATTGGGAACCCACTGGCCCTGCCTACGGATATCAGTAATGATGTCTCCCTGGTTGACCGAAATTGTGCGCCAGCCCGGCTCGTTGGCGGACGGGTTACCGTAGGTATACCCCACTGTCATAGTGAGTGCTTCACCCGTCGTGGTGGTTAAATCTGCTTCATATGCCGCTTCGGTATTTTGTTTACGGATGAAACGCACGGTATTAATGGCACGACAACGCAGACTACTTTTGGCATGTTCAAATGAGTTATCCGCCATCTGGCAACCTTCAGATTTAATTTCATCCGTCAGGCTTGTCGAAGCATTAAAGTTTTTAGGGGCAGGAACGAAATTAGCCATATCACTGCGCATTGTTGGAGGATCTGTCTGAAGTACAAGATAAACAGGACAATCTGATTTTCCGACTTCACAGGCTTTTGCGACGTAATCACGTACCAGCCAGCCTTTATTGCCGAAATACTCAGCACCGCTCTCGTCTTTACATTGTGACCACGTAGCTTTTTGTCCCATCATCACGCCATCTACCAGGACACAGGTGACGGCCTTTACAGGTTTTCCGTCCCAGCGAACGGCATCATAGGGCTGAATGCCTGTATGATTCACATCAAGCGTATAAGCCTGCGGATTCTTCGCTATCCGGTCATTTGCCTGTTTCAGTTGGTTACTGCCTTCCTGAGTCAAAAAGAAGGTATAGCGTTCGGGATGTATGTCGCCGTGAATTGTCATTGCAGACGAGACCAATGGAATAAACAGTGCTGCGGAGCTGAGAGATAAAACAACGAGTTTACGCATAAGGTTTCCTTTCAGTTTAATAATGATTAATACAGTCCTGCCATGTGGCATCAGCCAGTGCCTTATTCAGCCCTTTTGCGCTGAATTTTTTAGAGATAGCGGCATTCATAGAGGTCATCTTTATTACGTCTTTTTCACTTGCCGCTTTTAGCGCAGTAAAGGCCGTTTCATCCAGAGGATGGTTCGTACCATTGATACTGACGCCTGGTTCAGAAAGGCCTGTTTGTGACGAGACGCGGTAATCCTCCGCAGGTACGCTGTAAGCAGCAGCCAGCTTTCCACTTGTGCAGGTCAGAGTGAGTACTTCGCCTGAAATATTTTGAATATTGAGTTCAAACTCCATGGCACTGATGTTCCCGTACCAGTCACCCCATTGCTGGTCAGCCTGTACGGCGCTGGCACAGTGGCTAAGCAGCAGTAATCCAGCCAGAGTTGCGTAATGGCTTCTGAAAATTTGGTTTCCTTTCCTGATGATTTAAATACAAAAAGGGTCGCTTCCGTTTTAAGGGGAGCAGGCTGATCGTATTGATTAAATGAGCTAGCGGATAATCGTTAATACAGATCAGTTTCCAGGAATTGATCGTTATTATCTATTGTTGCGTCGATCGATTTGCTATAATTAATAGGTTTAAACTATCTAAAGTTAAGTATCGATCGGTGCGATAGATCAACAAGTTTCAGCAACCGAATGACATTCGTCAGACTGATTCATCTGGGTGATATAGGGTTGAAATTATTTGCAATTTGGACGGAGGATAGTGCGTATTTATGACTTAATTTGATGCTACGTCTGCGACGTTAACTTCAGAGTTATATTATGTAAGTTAATTGTCTGTTTTACGTGTTTCCTTCTACTATAGCAAAAGTAGCATCAGTGCAGTAATTACTGTCTGATACTGTATTATAATAATAAAGATAGAGTATATATAAATCAGTATTAACACTCACTTATAACAATCAATATCAGTACATGTAGAGTAATTAATAACATATCAGGTTTATTATATTGAGATGATTAACACAAGGACTAAAACATGAAACCATACATCAGCAAATTACATGGGCCATGCAACCAACATCATATAAACCGTATCCATGATACGTTGAGAAAATCACTTAATGAATATCCAAGAACGTATGTGCGGAGAATAGATTTAAGAATACCGGATGAGGTCTATGAACAATACAGTACAGACTCTACACTGATAACTCGATTTATGGAATCACTAAAGTCTCAGATTAAACAAACACAAACGCGTAAGCGGATGGAGGGTAAAAGAGTCCATCCATGTAACGTCCGTTATGTCTGGTCAAGGGAATTTGGTGAGAAAAAAGGGAAGAAACATTATCATATCGTATTGATGCTGAATAACGATGCGTACTGTAGCATCGGCACATATTGCCGTGTTGGTAATGTATATGTGCATAATCTGGCATTAATGGTCATGGAGGCATGGGTGAGAACGTTAAACCTTCATACACAACCTGATTATCAACGGTACTACAAATTGGTACATTTTGTGCTCGGGGGAAGTATTAAGCTGGACACTAATAGCGAGACCTTTGAGCTTAATTATTGCGAGATATTCCAGCACCTGGAGTATACGGCTAAACTCTACTCGAAAAGAAATGATGATGGGCAGCGTAATTTTGGTTGTAGTCAGTGCTGATATATTAAGGGAGCCGGTGTGCCAGTGCCTGAAATATGCTTGTAGCAAGGCATGATTATCGTTGTAGCAACTTGCGTTGTAACATTTACTTAACGTCGGCAAGGGGCTGTGCGTTGTAGCAACATGTTAACAGGGTGATACGATGGGCATTAGTCTGCAGGAAGAATGCGCGATTTGGTGTGTTTTTACGGCATGCGTATCTCAAGACACTGCTACAACCTGCTACTGTAGCAATCGTAGCGAAGGATAATGCAGGGATGTTTTTTTTAAGGCATGAAAGGCCCATGACGCAAAGGTGTCAATGAGCCTGTTGGGTGTGGTTTTTGATAACAATTCAGTAGCATGAATTGTTATCGTGATGTTGCTTGTTGAGTGCCTTAGGCAATGCCAGACTAATTAATCAGCTTAGGCGATTGTTGTGGCAAGTATTGAAGCGGAGGCGCAACGAGTGGGGCGTAACAGCCATTATTCATGCGCCAAGTAATATACTCGGCTGAATGAGCGCTTGTCTGAAATGTGGTAAAAAACCCCGTTCCTGGTTGACCAATGATGTAATTCAGCAATGGTTCAAGTTTGTCGCTGCGGCGGAATTTATTGGGTCCATACTTGATGATGTCATTCTTTTTGAATGGAATCCAACCATTGGCAGTGAATTTATTGTGAATCCACTGGCGGAGTTCTTCTACATCTTGATAAAACTTATATTCATCCGTGAACTGATAGAACCAGGATGCTGCATGGCTAAGGTACCACTCCATTATTGCAGCGGCTTTCTGAATAACTTCGAGTGGAATAATATCGGTCTCCTGATCGGTGAAATAGTGAAGTAGTCCAGCAATGCGTAATGTATTAGTGCTGGCTTTCTGCAGCATATAATCAACACCTTTCCAGTGGTGATCGTTCATTGGCAACGAAGTCCAGTAAGCATGTTTATGGCTCCAGTATTCAGATGCCTCAGGAGACAGTTTAAGCATTTTCTTGTCAGTATTACCTGAAAGGATTTGTTGCTTCTGCATTTCCTGAAACTTACGGATGTGCGCATAAAGAAGAGGCAATGCAGTTTCATCACGTGCAGATGCATTCGAGTGATAACGATGGCCCATATTTGTGGCATTTTTAGTGGGGATGTTCATAAACAGGAATCGAGCTAATAAACCACTGTTTACAAGCTTGTCTTGATTCTTTTTCATGAAATTGAGAAAGAGAGATCTCTGCAACATTAAAGATAAGGTCAGTGTCGGTTTGAAGCTACGGGAAGCCTGATTGCCACGTTTGTGCACATAGAGGTCACCATCCCAAGTTTTATTATAGAACACGGAATTATATTTCACACAGGACTCAAAAAAACTGCTCGCTTCGTCGGAGTTAACGGTAATATTCGAGTATTTGTCGAATAATTCAATGAGTGCGGCTTCCGACGGATCATTACAGACAAGGGTGGGTATTAAAGGCTTAACGGGTTCCATGCTTGTATGTACCGCCAGTGCAGCTCCAGCCTCGTCGGTAGGGAGACCTTTTTTTACTGCCATGCGCAGATTACTTTTAAGTGCCTGGAGTTTTGTCTCCCAGACGGCATAATCGCGTTTGTATGCAAACAATTTTTCCCGGAAAGCTTCATCCAGCTCAACTTTTTTTTCGTCAAACGGCTTCCTGAGCTGTTTGTTTACGGTCGATTTCCCCGTGCCTGAATCCGCCAGCGTTACGATATAAAGGGCGCAGGGTCCCGGCATTTTCGTATAGGGATTGAAAACTTCAATATGAGACTGACAAGCCTCCGATACAGCGGCTAAAACCGCATTGACAACTAATTCCTCCGGGATTTTCCCGCCATCCTGAAGATAGTTAATGGCATTTTGCATCACAGATGTAAACGCCCATAAAGGGATGGTCGGCACAGGAATCGCCTGGTACTGGAATCCAGGCAACAACGGTAAATAGCTCATTTTTATTTCCTTAAATTTTTTAGATTAATTCAAAAGTGATATCACCGATGCGACTTACCCTGCTGGGTAAGGGCATACGGTGGGAGTTCACTATTGGTTTGTGTTAGTTCAAGTGCAGTATTCGCTGTAATGGGGTGTCAGGGAGGCTATGCTGCCCGGCGCAGTAGAACCCATTCATCCAGTTCGGATTCCAGCCAGCCAACGGATTGCTTACCCAAGGGGTAGGGTTTCGGGAATGCTGGATCATGACGTGGCGACTTAGCATTAAGCCAGTCGTAGATGGTGGAACGAGCGATGCCGAGTTTGGCCGAAACTGCTCGCATGCGCAGGATTTTTACTGTCTGGGTGTAGGTGGTCATCTTTCTACCTCATTGAACTGTCAGGATGTAAGTTATTTGTTTAATAACGGCTCTCCGTTATTCAATACCTGGGCCGAATGGCTGGTATGCGATGGATTGTAATGAAGTCGAATGGTGTCTAAAATTGGCAATTACCACCTACTTTTTTTGACACTAACTTATGCCAGCCACAACATCCGTACAGAAAGCAGCGTTTGATGCTATCGACAGTCTTCACTTCAGTCAGGTGGTGATGAGTCTCATATGCACAGACCCCGTTGCAGAAGAGTGGTATCGCCGTATTTTTGGCAGAATCAACAGTATCCTTCAGAAGGCAGGGATAACTGGAAAACAGGCCCAGATAGCCAGGCATTATTTGCTGGGTGCTCTTGAAATCCACTTGTCTATTGATAGCAACTATTTTTCGGATACAGTTGAGCACAATAATAAAGGTGTTGATGGTGGTGCACCTTATAACAGAGAACTTCACGAGCAACTTGTTGAACACAACCGAAATTATAGTATCGCTTTACTTTGCAATATTTCTGGTTTTAATGGTGTCGACAGAGAATTCTTTTTTCAGGCAACGGAAGAGTTATTTAATGATAAGATATTATCTACCATGCCGCGTTTTATCAGATATCGTCTTACCGAATGTTGCTATGCGCTGGAATATCCAGATGCTCCTCTCTTTTTTTATCGGGAGTTGGTGGGGCTGGGTATTGTTTTATGCGGAAAATACTCACGTCATCGTGACCAATTTGTGAAGAAGTCTGATTCAGAATTATCACTTTTGTTCATTCGTGCAGGCTTACTTTTTGAGTTTAAGATGCTGCAAAGAGCAGTGCAGGTGATAACCTCCCTCAATAAAAATGGTACTCTTGTTTTACCCGCTGCAGATCTCCGAATGTCCTTTACAGAGCGAAAGAATATTGCTGATTACTATAAAAGACTTGTTGATGTTTGGTTGCTGGAACATAAGCCTGGTTCCTTTGTGGTTTTTCAGTGTAAAAGTGATGTTTCGGATTTAGATGTTAAAATACTTCTTAAAAATATGAGCAGATTTTATTTTCATAAACGAATGTTTGATGGTACGCAGGGAAGCTGGCTGGGAACACTGGGAGCATTTGATATTGAGGTTAGCCGTTGGGTAGAACCAGAACTGGCGATTTATTACGAGGGTAATAATAGTCTTACGATTTCAGAAAAAATTAGATCTAAGTTTATGGAGTTTGGTTTTAGTGTATCAGCTAGAAATTTGTATTTGCGGCATAAAGCGGTAAGAAAAAATAGTTACTCTAAAATTCGATATTATTATGTCCTTTTATTGAATCAGCCATGCATCTTCCCCTGGGATCTTAATAACAATAGTTGTTACGACATGGCTCTGGGGTTTGATGGTTCTAAAGACTTTGTTGAATAAATAAAATTTAAGGCGAGTTTACTGTAACAGATCATTGTTCAGGTAATACGCACGCTTTCTGGCATATCCGCCTTAGTCATTTCGTTTAGCGCACACTCCATAGCCAAAAACCTCTGCAACCTGACCGTCGTAGTCACGTAACGTCAGTATTCCGCCGAACAACTGTTTTATGTGTCTGCTGGTACTTATCAGCGCCTTCTGGCGCTGGGATAGGATCACTCTCAGGAAGGATTTATATTTGAACATAGTTCTTGAACAAGTGGGTTTACGTCATTACGCGAATCTACAGGCCATGCCGATTGCTAACCCGATGCCCAAAAACACTGTGACATGAATCAGTTAGAGTATATTTAAGGATTGGCATTTTTTAGCGAAGCGGTAATATGACTTGCCGTGTCAATTCTTTCTAATTGTGCCTCAACAGCATTAAGGTGGAAGGACTCGAGCTTACGGCGTGGCGCTAAGCTGCTACAGGTTGGCGCATCCCTATACGGATTGAGAGGAGCCACAATGTCAGCAGCAGACGCCACTACATCATTATCTGGGCAGATATCCCTTCGGTTTATTGAGCTTTGCCAGTTCCGCCGACTTGGTAAGGTCCAGCTTGAGATTGATCCTAAGACTACTATTCTCGTCGGTGCTAATAATAGCGGCAAAACATCAATTCTGGCGGCGCTACGCCACTTCCTCGCAGATGGCTCATCATTTGGTGCTTTCGACATCAGTGTTTCTCAATGGCCAAAATTGCGGGAACTTGGAAGAGCTTGGGACGCATTAGAAGAAGACCCATCTACGTCTGGCGCATCCGAAGGTGAATGGGAAGAGCAACTCGGAACCTTACTTTCGGCGATGCCAACGCTAGATCTATGGTTCGATGCTAAGGCCGGTATGTTCCACTATGTCTCCCCGTTCTTGTCAAAATTCAGTTGGAAGGGGGGTGGGGTAGGTGTCCGATTGCGTCTGGAACCTGCTACGAACATTGAGGAGCTGAAGCAGTTGGCTTGGAAGTATCACCTGACGAGAATACCTGTGAAGGATATGGGAAAGGATTCGCTTGCGTGGCCGATTGATCTTCTTGATTTTTGGCTGCGAGAACCTTCTCAACTAGGCCAAGTTCGGGCCTATAAGTTAGATGCCGATAACAACCCTTTGGACGGAATAAAGACCTACGTTAGCCAGGTACTGGATGCTGACTCTAGCCCAATTGATCGTAAGCACCTGCAGAAACTTATAAAAGTAGACTTTGTGGCTGCACAGCGTGGCCTTGGTAGTGAGGAAGCTGATTCCCGATCTGCTTCTGGCCCCCATCGCATAGGTTTATTCTCCAACCAGCTTCTCAAATTTGCTCGACAGCACCTAAATGTGGCTGCAACAGGTCATGGGCACCGAGCTGACCTCATAAAAGCTGTTGCTGAGGCGCAGCAGGAACTAGATAAAAAGATCCATGAGGCTATCGGACCTTCGGTAGAAGAGGTTAAAGAGCTTGGGTACCCAGGCTTGCATGATCCCCAAGAGATTCGTTTCCGAACGCGCATACAGACAGCTGATTTACTCGACCATGGAACCGCTGTTCAATACAGCATGCAGAAGGATTCGTTAGAAGAGCTTCTCCCGGAATATTCCATTGGTCTCGGTTATCAGAATTTACAATCGCTTAGTTACCAACTTGTTTCTTTCAAAGCTGCTCGCCTAAATCCTGAAAAGGGCGCTCCAGTACCTGTTCACCTGGTTATGATTGAGGAGCCCGAGGCTCATTTGCACGTCCAGGTACAACGTATATTTCCTGGCAAGGCACATAAGTTAATAAGCCCTAACGGTAGCGATGAGTTAGGACTTAAAAGCCAATTGATTATCAGTACTCATTCTAGCCATCTAGCACATGCTGAGAATTTTGACCGGCTACGATATGTTCGCCGCATTGCTAAGAGTGATGAACAAACCATGCCTACCACTGAGGTGGTCAATCTTGGGCAAGTTTTTGGTGATGATAAAACGACTCGTCAATTCGCTGAGCGTTATTTTCGCGTTCAGCACACAGATCTTTTATTCGCCAATGCTGCAATCTTTGTCGAGGGGGTTGCTGAGCGTATGCTGTTGCCTCTTTTCATTGAAAGAGATTTTGCAATACTCAACAGCCGCTATCTGTCCTTCCTTGATATTGGTGGTAGCCATGCTCATCGGCTAAGGTCTCTCGTTGAAAGACTCCGTATTCCAACTGTAATTATTACTGATATCGATCCAGTCGAAGAAAGACCTGGTAAGCCTAAAAAAAATGGGGAACCGACTACAACCTTGGTTGCGGTAGCTAATACAGGACAATCCGGCCTGCAATGTGGGAACCCGACTCTTCGCGGATGGCACCCTAAGCTGCAACAGCTTGAGGATTTCAAGAACCCAAAAGATGAGCATCTTGTCTGGAACGAAATTGCCGAATGTTTTGTACGTTTCGCATGGCAGTTGCCTGTAGCCGAAGCTGATAGCCAGTGGCCCAGCACTTTTGAGGATTCGCTTATCCTAAGGAATATTCCCTGGTTTAAGGAGTTGATGAATGAAAAGGTCGATGAAGAAGGCAAGCAAATCACGCCGCCGAAAGGCGCGCTGGGCTCAGTAGCAAGACAGGTTGCTGAAAATGATAATATTCCAGAACTGCTCGCGGCTCTGCACAAATTAATGCATGGATCATTTAATAAAGGAGACTTTGCAGCAAGCATCTTTGAAATGGTCGCTGCGGAAGAACCGATTGTCTGTCCTAAATATATCGAGGATGCATTGGAATGGCTCCAGACACAGCTTGAGCCAAGCAAGGAGGTGATGCCATGACTAATTCACCAACCCTTGACGGCAATGATCGCGATGCAGGGGTAGTAGAAGAGATTTGCGGCTACCTTACAGACATTCCACCTCGTAACTACTTCCTTTTTGCGGGGGCTGGTTCTGGTAAAACACGAACATTGGTGGAAGTTTTACGTCGCCTTACTGGTGTGACCGAGCATGAGAAGGGGGGACAATTGGCACGGTCCCTGAAGATGTATGGGCGTTCGATTAGAGTTGTGACCTACACCAAGAATGCTGTCTCTGTAATCAACGGACGTCTTGGAGACAATAATTTAGTCAGTGTGTCTACCATCCATTCGTTTTGCTGGGAATTGATTAACGGGTTTAACGATGACATCCGTGAGGCTCTTATTGCATTAAAAGAAGCGCAACTTGCTAGAGACACTGCAGAGGCGGAAGCAAAACCGAGAGGTATAACTCCAGCTAAACAACGCGCTCTCGACGAAATTATAGATGAAATCGAAATTCTGCGAGCGACAGAAGTATTCATATACCATCCCGACCGAAATACATATGGTCCTGGTGCTCTACCACACAATTACGTACTGGACGCGACTGCGTGGTTGCTTCGGAATAAACCGACACTTCAAAGCATTCTCAAAGATCGACATCCAATCATACTTATTGATGAGTCGCAGGACACGATGAAAGGTGTACTGGACTCCTTGATGTTACTTGCCGAAAAGCGGGAGCGAGATTTGACTCTTGGTTTGCTGGGAGATCATCGACAACGAATTTATACAGATGGTCATGCGGATCTTCCAAGCATTGTTCCTGAAAACTGGGCAACGCCTGAGTTACAAATGAATCATCGTAGTCAGCGACGGATAGTCACACTGATTAATAAAATCTGGGAAACTGAACTGGAAGGTAGGACGCAACCAACAAAGGGTTCAGCACAACATCCCCGAACGGAAAAAGCTGGTGGAACGGTTCGGCTCTTCTTGGGGGATACATCACGAAGTCCAGAAGATAAAGTGCTTAGTGAACGCTGGTGCGCTGAGCGAATGTTTGAAATTAGTGGTTTAGCAGATTGGAATCAAGGGCAATATCAGTTGCTTGCGCTTGAGCATAAGCTTGTTGCCACTCGTGGCTCGTTTCTTCATGTTTATGAGGCAATGGTTCTGTTAGATCCTCATGCAGCAGCGCCATCTGGCAGTGGTGATAATAAGGGGCCTTCATCTGTACAAACATTGCTTAATGAACTTGCACACTTGGAAGCCTGTATAAGCAATGACGGGATTGTGAATGAGTTCATGGCAACTGAGGTTTTTAGACGATATGGCAGGTTAGACAATATTCCTGAAGACTATGAAGCAAGAGCCGCACGTACTGACGAAATACTCAAGGCGGTAAATATTTTTGCGGCGGCTTGCGCTAAACCAGAGTCAACGGTTGCTGATGTGTTAGCGCCAGTCTTGTGTGCAAGCTTGTTCGAGGTAGATCATCGCCTTCAGGAGGCTTATGCCGATAAGTCACCAACTCCCCCAGCTCCTGAACGAGGTGAGGATGAGTCAAAACAAACAAGAATGCGCCGTGGATGGTGTGCACTGTTTGCTGCTCCATGGAAACAACTTAAGTGCTATCGGAATTACCTTGCTGGGATTTCAGAGCTTGCAACACATCAGGTAGTTAAAGGCTCTGAGTTCAAGCACGTCATGGTTGTAATGGATGATGAGCTTGCCGGAGGGTTCCTCATTAAATACGACAAGATTTTTGGCGGTATGGAGCTAAGTAAACGGGACAAAGATAATGCTGAAGCTGGCAAAGAGACAACCATCGACCGGACTTTACGTCTACTGTACGTAACTTGCAGCCGTGCGCAAGAATCGCTCGCCTTAGTGCTTTGGTCGTCCGATCCAACTGCAGCAATGGCTCGAATCGAGGAAAGTCAGTGGTTTGAAGAAGGCGAGGTACAGATCATCCCATAGCATCGCTTAATCACATTCACAATGTCATTCAGTTTTTAGGTCGTCGGTGTTGCTGATGAATGTTAATATTACTCTAAATTTTCAGTGCATTGTTTGTATCGGTTATTAAATGTTAAGGCTATGCCTTTCCCAACTGATGACCTGCACTTCAATCGGCGTGACGACATAGCTCATGTGGTACGTTTTAGCCGCATCGTCAATAGCTAGATACACAATAGAGAGAAAAAATTTCAGTGTCCAGACTGACTGATTTGCTTGCCAAAGCAAAAGCTAAAGATCCGGCATTAGGGGCTGAACTAGATCGAGAGTTCAAAATTTTGTCGTCGCGCCTCCCCTTCGGGCTGAACTTCGAGCGACATAGCCCTGAAGCTGTTGAGTTACCATTACGACCTGTCCGAAAAGGTGACAAGGTGCGTATTCTGCCGGAGCGCGGATCGATCAAGAAAGGTGATCAGCGGCTTTGGCAGGTAAAGACTATTAACAGGGCCAACAAGACGGCATTATTAGAACTTTTGGATACTGCCGAAGCCGAAACTAAGGCTGTAGGGCTGGGTTTTCTGGTAGTGGTAGCTGAGTTTCGCGATACTATCTATCCGGGACTAATTAGTACCGGCAAAGTGCTCCGAGGTGGCCATAAGCCATGCCATACAATCATCAATGGTGAGAACTATCACGTTCTCAAAGCATTAACCTACACTCATCGCGGCAAGGTAAATGCGATCTACATTGACCCACCATACAACACAGGGGCAAAGGACTGGAAGTACAACAACGATTATGTTGCTGGTGATGATCTGTATCGGCATAGTAAATGGCTCGCGATGATGGAGCGTCGCCTTTTATTAGCTAAAGAGCTATTGAATCCTGCGGATTCAGTGCTGATTGCAACCATTGACGAAAAAGAGTACTTGAGGCTCGGGTTGCTTTTGGAACAGGTGTTTCCTGAAGCACAAATAGAAATGGTTACAAGCATTATCAGTGCAAAGGGTGTAGCGCGGGTTGGCCAGTTCTCTCGGGTTGAGGAATTCATTTATTTCGTAAGGTTGGGGGGCTCCAGCGTCCAGCTTGGCGAACAGAATATGCTAGATGATTCTCGCTCAGCCGCTGCACAAATCGGGCGTGATATTGATTGGCTTGGGCTTCGCCGCCGCGAACCGACTGCCAAGCGAGGTGCTCGTCCAAATCAGTTTTACCCTATATTTATTGACGAAGTATCAGGCTTTATTGATTCTATTGGTGAACCACTCACTGATGATGTGGATCGCATGACGGTACAGCCTCCAAAAGGAACAATTCCCATCTGGCCTTTAAGACCGAAAGGCGGCGAAGGACTTTGGGGCATTACTCCTGAAACAGCCAAAAAATATCTTCAGAATGGCTTTATACGTGCACGAAACTACAAGCCGGAAAGCGGACAGGTTGCAATTCATTATTTGCCAAGTGGTACTGTCGATGCTATTCGGGATGGACGAATTGATATCATTGGGCATGATCCAGATGGCGCTGTACGGGCGGTCCATCGAGAGCGTAAGGGAGTAATTCCTAAGCGAGTGTGGAACATGGCCTCTCACAATGCAGAGAATGGCGGATCGTTGATTTTATCCAAATTAATTCCTGAACGCCGTTTTCCTTTCCCAAAATCTCTGTATGCAGTTGAAGATGCTCTCAGATTCTTTGTTGCCGACAAGCCTGAAGCTGTGGTTGTGGACTTTTTCTCTGGCTCTGGAACTACAGTACACGCCGTTATGCGTTTGAACCGGCAGGACGGAGGTCGTCGCCAGTGCATAAGTATTACCAACAATGAAGTTAGCGCGGATGAACAAAAAAAGCTTCGAGAGTTAGGTTTAAGGCCGGGTGACCAAGAGTGGGAAAAATGGGGCATCTGTGATCACATTACCAAGCCTCGTGTTGCTGCTGCTATTACGGGTAGAACCCCAGATGGTGAACTGATAAAAGGGGACTATAAATTTACTGATGAATTCCCGATGTCTGAAGGCTTTGAGGAAAATGCTGAGTTTTTCACGCTTACCTACGAAACCCCGGTATCTATAAGTTATAACTTGGCATTTAATCGGATCGCGCCGCTGCTATGGCTTCGTGCTGGTGCTAAGGGAATTCTTATAGACAAACTGCCGGATGATGGTTGGGCTATAGCTGATACTTATGGATTGCTAAGCAATGTTGACGCTGCTACACCGTTTATCAGGGCTTTGTGTGGGAGAACCGAATTAATCATTGCCTATATCGTTACTAACGATGACCGTCGCTTTCAGGCGATTGCTAAACGTTTGCCAGATAGCGTCGAGGCAGTCCGCCTTTATGAATCGTATCTCACCAATTTTAGCTTCACCAATGGGGAATAACGGATGAAGTTCACCCTCAAAGATTATCAACGCGACGCAGTCCGTGAATCCTTAAATAATTTGGGCAAAGCTCGCCGATTATGGCATAGCGAATTCGACAGGACCGCATTCTCACTAACTGCCGTAACCGGTGCAGGTAAGACAGTCATGGCTGCTGCTACGTTTGAAGCGCTGTTTCACGGCGACGATGAGTTCAGTTTTGACGCTGATCCCGGCGCAGTAGTTATTTGGTTCAGTGATGACCCTTCTTTGAATGAGCAGACTCGTTTTCGCTTTATCGAAGCCAGCGATCGTATAAATTACACAGATCTCGTGGTAGTTGAAAATACATTCAATAGACCTAAGTTTCAGCCGGGGAAAATCTATTTTCTCAACACCCAGAAGTTGAGTAAGAACAGCTTGTTGGTTCGAGGTCATGACCCTGCAGAAATGGCTGCCAAGTTAGATGAAACGTTCCCTGAAATGCGACCAGACCTGCGGGCATACACGATTTGGGACACAATCCAGAATACTATTGAAGACCCAGATTTGACGCTCTACTTGGTACTGGATGAGGCGCATCGTGGTATGGGCGCACAGACCACTGCCAGCCAGAATGCCAAAAGTACTATCGTCCAACGGCTTATCAATGGTGTAGGTAGCGTACCCGGTATTCCAGCGGTATGGGGTATTTCAGCTACAGTGGAGCGGTTCAACAAGGCGATTGAGTCGGCTGGAAAGCATATTAAGCTGCCTAATGTGGAAGTAGATGCGGCGAAAGTACAGGAGTCTGGACTTATCAAAGATACCATCTTGCTTGATATCCCTGACAATATTGGCGATTTCGATACCGTACTGGTGCGTCGTGCGACCGATAAATTGAAGGAGTCCAGCCTTGCCTGGAGCACATACTCCAAGCAACAGCAGGAAGCGTATATTGTTGTTCCTTTGATGGTCTTGCAAGTACCGAATACACCTGACCCAGATGAGATCGGGAGGGCATTGGATACTATCTTTGAGCGTTATCCCGAGCTGTCTCCTGCCTGTGTGGCACATGTTTTCGGGGAGCATACCACACAGCGATTTGGTAACCGTGACGTGCCCTACATAGAGCCGCAACGGGTTGAAGAATCAACGTGGGTGCGGGTATTAATTGCTAAGGACGCTATAAGTACTGGATGGGACTGTCCACGTGCCGAGGTTATGATTTCTTTCCGCGCAGCCAGCGACAAGACTCACATCACACAGTTATTGGGGCGTCTTGTACGTTCGCCTCTTGCTCGTCGTATCCCAGGTAATGATCGCTTGAACGCTGTAGATTGTCTATTGCCAAAGTTCAATCGTAAGGCTGTGGAGCAGGTAGTTGATGAATTGACGACCGGTAGTGAAGCGGCAACGCCAGGGCGCGTCTTGACAGATTACATTGAAGTGCTGCCGAATCCTGCTGTTTCATCTACCGTGTGGGATGCATTTGAAATTTTACCGTCGCAAACGCGCCCCCAGCGTGGTGCTAAGCCAGCGGTCAGGTTGACGGCGTTAGCTCATGAATTGGCGTCCGACGATATTTTATCCGGTGCAGGAAAGCTAGCTCATGCCGCAATGCATACCGTTCTGGATAAGTTTCAGTACGAAAATGAGGACAAAATTAAGATCAAGCGGAAGTCTGTATTGGTTGTAGATGGCAAGACAGTGAAGGCAGATATGCTAGGGCAGGGGCGTAGCCTGGAACAATTCTGGGAAGATGCTGATGTGGCTGTGATCGATGATGCATACCGCCGAGCTGCACGTATCTTTAGCCCAGCTATTGCCCATTCGTATGTTGATCATTTGGCTAGTCAGGTAGCCGATCGCAAAAATGATCCAGAAGAATTTCTAGAAGCAATTATTGAAGGACGTGTAACAGTTGCTGGTTTGGGACTGGTGATGGAAGTAGAGGCTTATTTCGATACCGAGGCCGAAAAGCTTGCGAGGAATTGGCTGTCAAAATATGACCAACAGATTAAGACGCTAAGCGATGATCGTAGGGAATCCTATCGACAGATCATCGAAATGAGTACAGAGCCACAGGATGTTGGATTGCTGAAGCCTGAGGCCCGTTATGAGGCGACTAAGGCGAACGAAAATGGAAATGTGAAAGTGCTGCCTGTTTGGGATAACCACTTGTTATGTGGGCTCGATAGAAAATACCCAGCTGAGCTGAATGAATGGGAGCGAACGGTTGTTGAGACTGAGTCCGGAAGAGCTGAATTCTGTTACTGGTATCGTAATCCGCAGCAGCCAGGACAATCTTCGCTTGGTATTGCCTACGAAAAAGCCGGGCAATATGGGATTGTTCGCCCTGATTTCCTGTTTTTTTCCGAACAAGATGGCTCTCTCGTTGTAGACCTGGTTGACCCGCATGGACTGTACTTGAGTGATGCGCTTGCTAAGTTACAAGGTTTGGCGCTTTACGCCGCAAGCCATCCCAAGGTGTATAGACGGATTGAGTCCATTGCTCAGGTGAAAAACAACGGAAAATTACGTGTCCTCAACTTGAAGCGGCAGGAAGTACAAGACTCAATTGCTGCCGCTCAAGATGCTGAGGCTTTATTCAGTAGCGGGCTTGCAGATGACTATATATGAGAAGGATTTGAGCTATAGACCTGAGTTTCCGTACTGGGACAGTTATTCTCGATTCGCAAGCTACGTTAGCACGGTCAATCGTTACATCTTAAGTGAAGAACAGAGAACATTCCTTGATACGGTTCTTGCGACGATTAAGGGACGTGACGGTGAGCTGAAAGAAGGGCATGTGTTCTATCGTGCTCAGCTTGGGATAGATCTGTGCGACCGGACCGATAGTGACGGTAACTGGATTGGCGAGGATGTGTGGGGTTTCGGAGCTTCACGTATGAAGCCTCTTACTGACCGAGCCATCGAAGGACGTGCAAATTCCTCGGGTATCCCGGTGCTATATGTAGGTACAACAGTGAAGACTGCGATTTCCGAGGTACGGCCTTGGATTGGTGCTGATGTGTCGGTTGCTGTGTGCAAGCTCTCGCGCCCATTGCGGACTCTTGATCTTTCACTTGGACATGGTCAGTCATCACTTTCTGGGCCTATCTTAAGGCACGTGCTGGGCGGACGGGAGCCAACAGCACAGGAGAAAGAGAAAGCTGTCTGGATTGAGATAGATAATGCATTTTCAACTCCTGTCACACAGTCGGATGACCGCGCCGATTATGCGCCGACTCAGATACTGGCTGAACTGTTTCGTAGCGTTGGATATGATGCAATTGCATATAAGAGTCACTTCGGAGACGATGATAAGCAGTTGGGCTATAACATCGCGATCTTTGATCCAAGTGCGATCGAAATTGTCAGTTGCGCTCCCTTTGAGGTAAAAGTAATCAATATTGATGCCTGGCAGAAAGGTAATCCGTGGTTCAAATCTTCTTAAGCCTAGCTCGTGCTCTGTTAAAATTATCAGTGATTGCTGGTTACGACTCTTCTTCGTTAACCGATACCTCAACCTATTAATAAAATATTGGCACTGAGCTCCCCCAACATGATTAAGGGCGGCATCGAGCGGATGTTGGGACGTTCCGCTCATGCTCAGGGCATCTAAAGATGTCTACAGAATATGGGGTGATTTCGATTTGTAGTGAAGGATAAGTAGATAAGAAAAGTTATTGCTTTTCTTGGCTTAACTATTCCTTTACATAAAGAGTAAGAGAATAATTTCCTTTCCTACTTTTGTAAGAATTACCAAGTTTCGAAAAACCAAATTGGTTAAACAAATATTGCATAGCGGTATTATTTTCACGAGTGGTAGCAAAGCATGGCTTGTCAGACAACAGTTGACAAATTGACTCCATCAGAATGCGCCCATAACCTTTACCTCTTGCTGCGTTTGCAACATACAACCAGCCCGCCTCAAATTCATACCCTCCTTGCTCAGAAATGCCAGACTTTTCAAAAACGCTTGATTTATACCCTGCATTTGGATGTTTAATGGCTCCAACTGCAACAACCAAGTTATTGTTATCATAGATAAAGACAAGCTGCTCGGCGCGCAGAATTCTTTCTCGAAGGCCCGCCAATTCGACTTCCCCACCCTCGATCACTAGTGCTTCAAATGATGCGATCTCAGCAACACTGCAGCTTTTGGGGCTTTTGACTATTTTTTCCATGTTCATAACTCTTCTTTAAACACAGGCTGACCACTTATCAGCCTTAGCATTAGGCATTTCTATATCAGAAGTCAAATACCATAGACAATGTTCACTTCTGGAGCATACATGACTGTCAGATGGGTTCACGGTCATATTAACTATTGGTCCACAAGCATCATCCTACGAGCCGCATTCCTTTCATCCCCCCTTCAATAATACTGCCACTATCTGCCGCGTTAACAAAATCTGCCCACCACTGCATCATTGGCCGTCGCTGCTCAAGGTAATCGCTGCGGTTATAGGCGCGGCGAACCTCATTCTTATCCACGTGGGCCAATGCCGCTTCAATAACGTCAGGTGGAAAACCCTGTTCGTTAAGAGCTGTACTGGCGATAGAACGCAAACCGTGTGAAACGAGCACACCTCCAAAACCTGCACGTTTTAGCGACGCGTTAACGGTCTGGCTATTCATTGGCTGGTTGGGTTTGATACGGCTAGGGAATATAAATTCTCGGTTGCCGCTTAACGGCTTCATCATTTCCAGAACAGCCATTGCCTCATCTGATAAAGGAACGGTATGGTCACGGTTCATTTTCATTCGTGATGCGGGAATTTTCCATTCTCGCGCTTCCAGATCAACTTCATCCCAGTGAGCTTCAGCCGCTTCGGCAGGACGGGTGATAGTAAGAAGTTGCCACATGAATAGGCATCGTGTTGGTAGGATAATGTTGGCAGTACGCATAGTTTGCATGAGTTGCGGTAGCTGGTCTGGACGGATACTTGGCATGTTCTTTTTCTGAGGCTTCTCAAAGGCTTTGCCAATATTGACGCTAGGAACCGCATCAATTAGGCCTGTATTTTGAGCATAAACCATGACCTCATTGATTCGTTGGCACAGGCGACGGACGGTTTCCAGCGCTCCTCTGGCCTGAACCGGTTGAACGGCCTGAACCAGTGTATGAGCTTTAATATCTGTAATACTGATATCGCCAATCGCCGGTAAAACATCTCTCTCCAGCGAGCGCCAGATATCTTCTGCATAGTCCTCGGTCACACTGGCTTTCTTCACATTCCACCAACGTTCAGCAACGAGCTGGAAAGTATTGGTTTTAGCTTCAAGCGAACTGCGCAGCTGTTCTTGTTGATGCTCCTGAGGATCGATCTGTTTCGCCAGAAGAGAACGAGACTCTGCGCGATAGTTTCGGGCATCGGCAAGGGTAACTGAGGGGTAGGGGCCAATACTCTTCTTTGCACGTTTCTTGGTGACAGGGCGAATGTAGCGAAACTGCCAGATTTTACTGCCGCTTGATTTGATTAGTAGCTCAAGGCCATCGCCATCATAGAGAACGTAGTCCGCTTCCTTGGGTTTGGCTGATTCGATTTCTTTGACGGATAAAGGTTTGGTTTGTCTTGCCATTGCCGGGTTTCCATAGTTTTAGGCACCTCAAAAACAATAATGCTTTATGAGGTGCCTAACAAGGTGCCTAAAAAGTTCGGATTTAATTAGTTTGCTTCAGACTCCCGGGGACAAAATGAAGGCACAAAAAAGCCCGCAGGGCTTATGCCATGAGGGCTCTTTAGACTTAATCGGATGACTCTGGTAATCATCGATTGAAGATTTTGGTGGAGCTGGGGGGATTTGAACCCCCGTCCGAAATTACTACACCGTCGGTACTACATGCTTAGTCATGTCTTTACATTCGCCGGGCAGCTGCGGGCAGACACGCCACTACCAAACTAGCCTGATTAGTTTTAGCACTTCAGCCCCAGGCAGGACATCCGCGCGATCTCTTTTGGGTTTGACCTCTCTTTATCCCCGTCTTAAGAGCGGAAGCTAGGGAGAGAGGGCTCTTAGCAGGTTATTAAGCTGCTAAAGCGTAGTTTTCGTCGTTTGCGACTATTTTTTTGCGGCTTTTTACGAGGCAAACCGCCCCTCGGCATGCACCTTGGGTTTCGCAAATCCCGTCGAATCCAGAATCAGCCCCAATGTGTTACGTCGAGTATAACAGACCCGGCCGGGCAAATACTACCGCTATAAGCCGCACAAACGCTCACTTATCGCTCACGTAGCGCCTCTTTCGCACGGTTGAACGGTTTGATCAGGTAATCCATGATGGTTTTTTCACCGGTTTTGATGTCGACGCTGGCAACCATTCCTGGTGAGATGGAGAATTTATGCCCGCGTTTATTAACCAGATAATCCTGATGCGTGCGAATAAACACCCGATAGTAAACGATTTCTGGCTTCACTTTGTCCTGAATCGTGTCCGGCGAAATGGTCTCCACTTCGCCTTCAATCCCGCCATAAATGGCGTAATCATAGGCGGTGATTTTGACCAATGCCCGTTGGCCGGGATGGATAAAAGCGATATCTCGAGGCGAGAGGCGTGCCTCAATCAACAGGTGATCGTCGAGGGGAACTATCTCCATCATTTCACCGTTGGGCGGGATGACACCGCCGATGGTGGTTACCTGGATATTTTTCACAATCCCGCGCATCGGTGAACGCACGGTCATCCGGGTGACGGAGTCTTCGCGGCCTTTAATTATCGCCGAGAGCATGTCCACTTCGGCATTGGCTTTCGACAACGCTTCACGCGCTTGCACGTAATATTGTGAACGCAAATCGGTGATTTTCAGGCCGAGATCGCTTTTTTCCCGCTGTAAGCGCAGCACTTCCACGTGGCTCGCCGCGCCACTTTTTTCCAGCCGTTCGGTGATCGCCAGCTCTTTGTTGACCGAGTTTAAGGCATCCTGAATATCGGCCTGCGAGTCGGTGAGCTGTGCGCGGCGGGATTTATACAGACGCGTTTCGGAAGCGATCAGATCGGGCCAGGCTTTGAGCGAGTCAGGGAATTTCAACGGCAGATCGTTCACTTCCGCATCCAGACGCACGCTTGAGGCTAACGACGCACGATAGCGGGCAGCACTTTCGCCGACGTTCGACTCCGATCGGGTCGGATCCAAACGCGCTACGATTTCACCGGCCTGAACTTTATCGCCTTCGTGTACGGTCAGTTCGGTGAGGATCCCACCATCAAGCGATTGCAAAACCTGTTCGCGGGAACTGGGGATCACTTTCCCGGTGCCGGTTGAGACTTCGTCCAGTTGACCAAACCACGCCCACACGCCGAGGGCAACAAACAGCACGGCGGAAATCAGGACGATTTTGCTGGCACCGGAAAACTCATTCTCCCGGCGGATGTCCAGGTCGTCCATGGCGATATCACGCTGATTGGTTTTCATTGTTCCACCCCCGTCCGTTTGCCGTGGCCTGAACCGGTGTGCGGCTGTTGTTCATCGCCTGCGCTTTCGGGGCATCCATCACCAGTTGGCCCTCTTTGAGCACCACCACGCGCTCGACCAGTTCCAGCATCGGCACGCGGTGAGTGGCGACAATCAGCGTCCGATTGCCGAGCCAGTTACCCAATCGCTGAATAAATTCTCGTTCGGTGTGTTCATCCAGCGAGGCGCTCGGTTCATCCAGCAAAACAATATTGGGCGAGCGCAGCAGCATTCGCGCGAGCAAAATCGCCTGCCGTTGACCGCCCGATAGCCCGTTGCCGCCCTCCATGATTTGATGGTCCAGCCCTTTCGGCAGGCGTTTAACAAAACCGTCGGCACCGCAGATTTCAAGCACTTCAAACACTGCTTCGTCGCTGGCGTGAGGTGCGCCGAGGGTTAAATTCTCCCGTAGGGTGCCGAAAAATAGCCGCGCGTTCTGGCTGAGAAAACCGATGTTGCGGCGTAAATCGGCCATGTCGATTTGCGAGATGCTGAGGTTGTCGAGCCGCAGGTCGCCGTTGACGATCTCCACGCCACCCGCCAACGCCTGCAACAGCGTCGATTTCCCCGCACCGTTGCGCCCGAGCAGGGCCACGCGCTCGCCGGGTAAAATTTCCAGACGTGAGATCCGCAGCGGTACGCGCTGATCTTCGTGGTGATAGCGGAAATGGGCGTTCTCAAACACGTAGTGACCGTGGAAAATTTCCTGATGCACCAGCGTTTCATCGCGCTGCGTTTCGGTCGGGAGTTGCATGATGCTGTCGAGGCCCATTTTAGCGGCTTTCACCTGCTGCCAGCGGGCGAGCACGCCGCACAGCCCGGCCATCGGTGCAATCATGCGTGACGCCAGCATCGATGCCGCCACCACCGAACCGGTGGTTAAATCGCCTTCGATCACCAGCGGCGCGCCAAATAAAATCACCGCCGCATACACCAGACTTTGCACCGACATGCCCCAGCCAATCAGCCCTTGCGTCACTTTTCGCGTGCGCAGGCCAGATTCACCGGTAATGCGGATGTAGCTGTTCCACTGCTGCAAAAAGCGGTTTTCCGCCTGCATCAGCTTGATATCTTCCAGCCCCTGTACGCTTTCCACCAACACTGCGTTGCGCAGCGTGGATTCGTGTGCGGCCTGGTTGGCGAGAATGGCGAGTTTTTTCTGCATCATCAGGCCAGGCAATACCATCATGACCGCCGCAATCGGCGCGATCCATGACAACTGCGGGGCGATGATGGCGAGCACCACAACGAACAGGAAGAAGAACGGCAAATCGACCAGCGTTGAGAGCGTGGAAGAGGTGATCATTTCGCGGATTTGCTCCAGCTCGCGCAGTTGCGAAATAAAGCTGCCGGTGGAGCGGGGCACCGCGCTGTTGCGCAGCCGCAGGGCATGGCTGAACACCCTGTCAGAAATGCGCATATCGGCGCGTTTGCCGAGCACGTCCATGATATGCGTTCGCGCTTCACGCAGTAGGAAACCGAAGATAACCGAGATCAGCACTCCCGTTGCCAGCACGTACAGCGTCGGGTATGACTGCGCAGGGATCACCCGGTCATATACCTGCATTGAGAAGACGATCCCGGCGAGTGACAGTACGTTCACCAGAAACGCGGCGATCATCACCGGAATGTACGGGCGTAAATCCTGCAACACCAGCCCTTTCATCCAGTCGGGGCTAAAGCGGGAAACGTAGGCGTCGACGCGGCTGTCCTTGAGCGCAGAAAGCGGGCGCAGGGCGGCGACGTATTTCACCGATGACAACAGATCGCTGGCGATCACGCGGTTGCTTTCGCTGTCACCGTCGATCATAAATACGTCGACAGCATCGTCGCCGTTGAAATGCTCGATCACCGCCAGTTGACCGTCTTCGAGTTCCGCCACGACCGGCAGTCGCCACTGGCTGAAGGCGTGTTCGGTGAGGGTCAGTAAATGGAACGATAGCCCGGCCTGACGTGCGAGTTGCGTCAGCGCAGGGGTGCGGTTTTTGCCTTTAAACCACGGCGCGTTGGCCTGAATCGCCCCTGGCGAACAGACCACCCGATAATGGGCCGCAACGTGACCGATAGCCAATGCCCAGTTGCTCAGGGCCTGGTCGCTAATCAATTCTTCAACAGGAGGAGCGGCACGGGTCATGGCTGGATCTCCACGGACTGAATGCTGCGATTATTGAGACCAAAAGCCTGGCGTAACGTGCCGGTGTTGTAGAGGCAGTCAAGCTGGAGCTGATGGAGCTGGCTTTGTGTCTGGAGTTCGGCGAAGCGCGCCTGAAACACTTCCTGTTCGGCGTTAAGTACATCCAGTAAGGGGCGAGAACCGAGGTCGAGATACTGCTGTTGATAGAGCTCGCGGGTGCGTTCGCTGAGCTGTTGTTGGCGGCCAAGGATCTGCAAGGCGCTGGCAAGGTTCAGCGACTGGCTGCGTGCTTCCAGCAGTTTCTGGCGCACATCAAGACGGGTACGTTGAATGGTGGATTGCGCCGACTCTACGGCATGGCTGGCAGCATCGCGCCGCGCGGTCAGACCGCCGCCCTGATAAATCGGCATTTCGACTTTCACCCAGGCCGAATACTGCGTTTTATCAAGCACTTCATGACTAGGATATTTATCGTTGAGATAGTGCTGAACCGACGGTTCAAGCGAAATAGTGGGGGTCATTTGCGCGTTGGCGTATTCGAGATTCGCCTGTGCGGCGCTGGCCTGCGCCCACGCAGCGAGCACCGACGGCACTAATCTGTCTTCGGGTTTCGCCATCATGCAGCTTTGTTCGAGTTTTGCCGGAAATTCAGTACTGACACCGTTGAGCGAATTCCAGCCTAACATGCTCATCAATGTCGCCTGAGCGCTGTCGAGATTGGCCTGATACTGAACCATTTGTGAACGTGCTGATTCGATGCGGGCGTTGGTTTGCACCACATCAGAAAGGGAAGTTGCCCCTTCATCGTTACGCTGTTGAGTCAGTTTTCCGATGCCGTTCAGCGCATCAAGTTGCTCTTTAGCGGCGTCGACCATCTGCTGCCAGGACTGCACCTGCACCATCGCCACGGCGGTGTCGTGGGCGACGTTGTCGATACTCACCAGGACATTGGCTTGTTGCTGCGCCGCGCCCGCCGTTTCGGCTTTGACCTGGCTTGAAACCTTGCCAAAGTCATACAGCATTTGTGAAAGGGAAAGCACCAGCGATGGGCTGTAGCCGTTGTTGGTGTAGGTGTTGCTGTAGCCATTGTTCATGCCCGCTGTGACCTGCGGGTAATACTTCGATTTGGCGACGTCAATCTGGTCGTTTTGTGAAAGCAGTTTGCCAATCGCCTCCCGGATAGACGGGTGCCAGTTAACGGCGCGGCTCACGGCGTTATTCAGCGTCAGCGAACCGGGCGCGGCGTTACTCAGGGGAAGTTCAGCGGAGGAACCGTCGAGCGAAGGCAAGCCTTGCTCGGTGGCCAGTCCTTCAGAACTGATGGATTGTGGCTCATCTTCGGCATACACCTGAATGGAACAGAGGTGGAATGCCAGCAGTAATGCGACAGGCGCTCTTCTTCCCATATTGTATCCCTTTTAAAAATCACGACATGTTGCTGTTTTTTGCCCCGGACGCCGTAACATCCGGGGCTGTTTTTGGCTAGCCGGTGATAATGTGGTTCTGTTGAATCAGCTCCGTTAACGTGGTTTGGACGTTGTCCAGGGTGATTAAAGTCGTTGAGTGATAAGTGGATCCTGTTCCGTCACGGTCGATGGAAATCACCGTGTTCGTCCCGCTGGTGCTGACCTGCACGAAGTTCCCGAGCGTAGACGCCTGGTGATCCCAGCCGGTCAGCAGTTCACGCAGATCGATTTTGTCGCCCTGAGCGAGGTTGAAGTTCGTCCAGTCGTCGCTGCCGTTGCCGCCCGTGGCATTGGTGCTGTTCAGCAGGTGATAAATCACCGTGTCGCCATAGGCCGAGCCGTTTATCACGTCATGCTGTGCGCTACTTGCCATCTGCGGGTTCATGTCGATGGTCAGCGTGGCACTATCGGTGTGGCCGTTCTGGTCGTTAAGGGTGTAAGTGAACGTCTCCTTGCTGGTCATTGACGCGACGCTGACACCGGCCTTCAGGGCGTAGGTGTAAGAGCCGTCGAGGTTCATGGTCAGGGTGCCGTAATGCCCTTGAATGGTGGCACTGCTGGTGCTGCCCGTTGGGTTGAGTGTCGCCGTGCTGCCGCCAAAGCCGTTCACCGTCAGTGTGGTATGCACCGTCGAGAGCTGATCCAGCGCACCCGCTGCGCCGGTTCCATCGAAGATGTTGCCGTTAACGGTGCTGCTGTTGGTATCAAACGCATCCAGGTGATACGTCGTCCCGGTGACGGACGGCGTGACGGTGTACGAGCCGAGAAGACCCAGTCCGCTGGTGGTGCCGGTGAAGTTCAGCGTGTAATTGCCTGCGCCGAGGTCAGCAATGCTGATATCAGTATTGGAGCCGCTGAACGTACCTTGTTGCACCACTGAACCACCCTGAGTAATTGTCCAGGTGCCTGACAAACCGGCAATGGCAAGTGCGCTGGTGATCGCAAAGTGCAGCACCCCGTTATGCAGCAGCGTGTTGGCATCGACTGTAAAGGCGCCGCTGCCGCTCCCGGAACCGGTGCCGATCAGAGGGTTAGACCAGTTCGCCGTTCCTACGCTGGTGTCCGAGTAGGCGGTGGTATCCTGAACGGTGGTGACCGGCATCACTGTGCTGGTGTCGTTAACCGCATCGAGTGCGTGCGGAGTCGGAGTGATGTTCAACGAAGCGCGGTCTGTATCCCCGTTCGCCGCTTTAACGGTGTAGATGAAGCTGTCCGGCGTGTTGATGCCATCAGCCCCCACACCGCTTTTCAGGGTGTAAGTGTAATTGCCGTGGGCATCAATAGTCAGCGTGCCGTACTGCCCGTTAATGGTGGTCGTACCGGTAGCCGATACCGCCACGCCATTCACTTCCGTTAGCAAAGCGCCGGTTGGCAGCACATCATTGCTCAGCACATTGCCTGTGGTGCTGGCGGTGAGGCTGTCTACAGCGTAGGTGTGATCCTGCAACACATTGAGGGTGTAGCCGGTCAAAGCCGTCACGCCGCTCGCGGTGTTCAACAGGAATATGTATTCGCCGCCCGGCAGAGTCATCGTCAACTGACTCGACTGACCACCCAACAACGGCGCGTTCAGCCAGCCTTTTTGCACTTTATACTGCTCGTACTGCTGAGTCAGATCGTTGAAGCGGTAGATGTAGAGATCAAAGGTTGAGGCCAGCGCCACGCCGCCGACTGACGATTGCAGCGTCAGGGTGCGAGTGCTGCCGTCATCGACATCAAACTTAATCGGGTTGCTCATGTTGGCAAGCACGTCGAGGCTCAACACATTCCCCAGTCCTACGCCAACCACCGTAAAGCCCGATTGCGACGATGCACCATTATTGATGGCAGAAACATCGGTGTTGAAGACCAGCGATGCGCTGTCATCGGCGGTGACCACGGTGCTCGCTGCCGGAACCGGACCAAGGGTGACAATCAACTGTGCCGAATCGCTGACGCCGAGGTGGGTAATGGTGTAAGTGAAACTCTCCTTGTGCCCCAGCACCGCCGCAGAGGTGTTGGTCAACGTATAGGTGTAGCTGCCGTCCTGGCTGATGTGCAGCGTACCGTACAGGCCAACAATATCCGCCCCGGCAGCGCCTACGGTTGTCACGACACCATTAGCATTGGTGACTTGCGTAACCGTTGTGCCTGTTGGCGCGTTGTCTTCTCCGTTGGTCGGGTCGATATCAAGAATGACGTTACCCGTATGCGACGTTGTGCCGCTGACGGTGCCGGCCGTGGTTTTCTGTACGTCCACGTCAAGGCTGGTGTAAGACCCTGTCGCCAGCAGACTGGAGTTGTAAGTCAGGACGCGATACTGCCCACCGGTCAGTCCGGTGAGACTGAGCTGGACGCCGCTGCCATTGAGCGTCAGCAGGTTAGCGAACGCCCCGGCTGAGGTGTCAACAAAGGTAGTCCATGAACCGCTGGCGGTATCGAATCGCTGCACCACGATCTCCTGAGTGGAGAGCAGTGACAGCACGATGCCAGTTGCCGCCGCGTCAATGGTGACATCGCCGGAACCACCGTTAGCAATGGTGAACGTCACCTGCGCGGTGTCATTCCCCAGGACAGACGCCACATTGCCCAGCGCGCCGACCAACAGCAAACCGTAATCGGTGAGGTGCTCGGTGCTGGTGGTGGCGGTCGAGGTTAACGCCAGACTGGTGACGTTATCACTCGCCGACAACGGCAGATTTGGCGCGATAACCGAGGCAGAGCCGGACGTGTTACCCGCGACGTCCGTCGCCGTCGCTGAAAGCGTCTGGCCTTCGATTTCACGCACTGGCAGCGTCAGCGTCCACGCACCGTTACTGCCTGCTGTGGTGGTAAGCGTTCCGCCACCGCCCGGCAGCGTGATGGTCACGGTGCTGTTGGCTTCGGCGACACCGCTCAACGTGCTGCCGTCCGCGCTGATGTTAATGGTCGGCGTGTTAGGCGCAGTGGTGTCGACAATCACCGAAATGGACGACGAAGCGGCCCCGGTGCCGTTGGCGTTAGTGGCGGTAGCCGTGAAGGCGTGGTTGCCTTCTGTCAAATTGCCGCCAGGGGTGAAGTTCCACACGCCGCTGGCGTTGGCGGTTGTCGTGCCAAGCAGTGTGCCGTTGTTGTAGACATTCACCGTCGCGTTCGCCTGTGCGAGGCCGCTCAGGGTTGGCGTTGGATCGTTGGTCAATTGTCCGTTGGTCAGCGAGCCGGTATAGCTCTGCACGTCGTCCACAACGCTGGTGATGGTCGGTGCGTCCGGTACGCGAGTATCCGGTGCGGTAAACGGCGTGTTGATGCCGACGTTGCCCGCTCTGTCCTGCGCGAAGGCCAGTAGCCCCTGACCGCTGGTTTGTGCAGGTGAAATGGTCACCGTAAAGGCACCCGTTCCGTCGGCGGTGGCCGTACCCAGAACCGTACCGGTGCTGCTGGTAATGGTGACGGTACTGTTGGCTTCAGCTGTACCCGTGATACGAGTCCCGGTGGCGTTCGCCGCCAGGTTAGTGACCGCGCCTGGGGCGATGGTATCGACAATAATCGCCGCCGTCGTAGACGTTGCGCTGAGGTTACCCGCCGTATCGGTGGAGGTCACGGTGTAGCTGTGATTCCCTTGTGCAAGTGCGGCAGGTGGCGTCCACGCCCATGTTCCTCCGGCGCTCGCGGTTACGGTGGTGACTAATGCGCCGTTATCGTAGATCCTCACCGTACTGTTGGCTTCCGCTGTACCGTTCAGCGTTGGTTGAGCATCGTTGGTTGGCTGGCCGTTCCCCACCGCGCCGACGATATTCGGCACATCGTCGTTGATGAGGGTGATAACTGGCATCACTGGCGCGGTGGCATCCACCACAACCACGAAGTTACCTGCTGCCGGGCTAACGTTGCCCGCCGCATCGGTGGCGGTAATGGTCAACGTGTGTGAGCCATCGGACAACCCGGTTGCTGGCGTAAAGCTCCAGTTACCGCCTGTCGCGACAGTCGTACCCAGTAAGGTTGAACCATCGTAAACGCTGACAGTGCTACCCGCTTCGGCTGTACCTGTCAGCGTCGGTTTGTTGTCATTGGTGAGTTGCCCGGTTGTCAGCGCCCCGAACGCACCGCCGGTCACATCGTCCGTGACGGTCAGCAATACCGGAGCCACTGGCGCTGAGGTATCGATGGTGATCGCAAAGCCTGCCGACGCAGGACTGACGTTACCTGCCGCATCTGTTGATTTTGCGGTCAATGAATGCGGGCCATCGCCCAGTGTCGAGGTGGTGACCAGCCAGTTACCGAGTGTATCTGCCGTGGTCGTCGCGACCAGCGTAGTGCCGTCGTAAATGTTTACTGTGGCCCCCACTTCCGCCGTACCCGTCAGTGTTGGGGTGTTGTCGTTGGTGGTTTGACCGACCACTATTGGTCCGATAACTGGCGTGACGTCATCGGCAAGCGCTGTGATGACTGGAGCCAGCGGGGCCTGCGAATCGACCACAAAGGTGAAGCTATTGGACGTTAGGCTGACGTTACCTGCGGCATCTGTCGCGGTCACGGTCAGGATATGGTTGCCTTGAGCCAGCGCGGCACCCGGCGTCCAGTTCCATGCACCGCTGCCATTGGCGGTGACAGTTGCGACCAGGCTTCCGTTGTCATAAATCTTAACGGTGGCGTTGGCTTCGCTGCTGCCGCTGACGGCGGGTTGTGTGTCGTCGGTGACCGCGCCGGAAACCAGATTGCCTGTCACGGTGCCCTGGTCGTCAAATACGGTCGTAATGGTTGGGAGAGTCGGTGCCAGCGTGTCGACGGTAAAGCTGCGAACGTCAGACAGCGCTCCGGTATTGCCCGCCGCATCGGTCGCTGTCGCGGTAATATTCCAGGTGCCGCTGGTCAGCGCGGTTGTCGGTGTAAAGCTCCAGTTCCCTGCGCCGTTAACGGTGGTGGTGCCGAGCACCGTCGAGCCGTTGTACAACGTAATCGTCGAGCCGATTTCGCCGGTTCCGCTGATCGCCGGATGGGTTTCGTTGGTATTGCCGCCGTTTGGCACAACGCCAATGACCGGCGCGGTGTTATCCGCCACGGAGGTGATAAGTGGTGCGCCCGGAGCGGTTGCATCCACATTCACTGTGAAGCCGTTGGTGCTGGCGCTGATGTTACCCGCCGGATCGGTCTGGCTGACGGTCAGAACATGTGGGCCGCTGGTGAGCGGGGTGGTTGGCGTGACGGTCCAGACGCCGCCGCTGTCCACCGTTGCACTGCCAATTAACGCTCCGTCAGAGAAAACATTCACCGTCGCGCCCACTTCACCGCGCCCACTTAATGTCGGCGTGGTGTCGTTGGTGAGCTGACCATTGACCAGCGTACCGGTAATGCCCGGCTGATCGTCGACGACCGACAACAGCGTTGGCACGGCTGGTGGCGCGGTGTCGATAACAATCGGGAAGGCGGTGGATGGCGAACTGGTGTTGCCCGCCGCATCGGTGGCGGTGATGGTAAAACTATGCGGCCCGTCGGTGAGCACGGTGCCGACCGGGAAGGTCCAGGTGCCGCCGCCACCTACATTGGCGGTGCCCAGCAGATTCCCATTGTCATACACGCTGATCGTGCTGCCGATTTCACCGCTACCGCTGAGCAGTGGCGTTGTATCGTTGGTCGACTGGCCCTGATTGATATTGACCGGCAATGTACCGTTGTCGTTTGCCACGCTGGTGATAGCGGGAGCATTCGGCGCGAGGGCGTCAATGTTGAGCGTAAAGATACCGGACGCGGCCCCGGTGTTTCCGGCGGCATCGGTGGCTTGTGCCGTGAAATCATGGGAAATGCTGGCGAGATCGCTTGACGGTGTGAAGCTCCAGAGCCCGCTGCCATTCGCCTGAGCCGTACCAATTTTCACGCCATTATCATAGAGAGTGACAGTGGCGTTGGGTTCACTCGTACCGTTGAGCGTTGGACGCGCATCGTTGGTCAACTGCCCGCTGAGGACAGTGCCCACAACGGCCGGAACGTCATCCGTGGCGTTGAGAATAACGGGCTGGAGTGGGGCGCTCAGATCGACGGTGATGTTCGTTGGCGCGGAAAGTGCGCCGGTTCCCACAGCGTTGCTTGCCGAAACCGTAAAGCTGTGTGGTCCTTCGAGCAGGGCGGGAGACGTGAAACTCCAGTTACCGCTGCCGTCTGCGACGACACTACCCGCTTCAATCAAACTACCATCGATAAAGATATGCACCGTGGCGTTGGCATCAGCTTTACCGCTCAGCGTCGGGGTGGTGTCATCGGTGCTGCCGCCAGGGGCAACCGGACCGGTCACGCTGCCGACGTTATCAAGGATTTGCGTAATGGACGGCACATCCGGCAGGCCGGTGTTGGAAGCACCAAAATCTACGCCACCGCTTTGGTTGCCAGCCCGATCCTGGTCAACCGCCGTCAGCGTTTGTCCACCGGTTTGTGCCGGAGAGAGTGTGACAGTGAAATTGCCGAGCGCATTGGCTGTGCCCTGACCAAGCACATTTCCATCGGCGTCTTTAATGATAACCGTGGAGTTCCCTTCCGCGAGACCCGTGACGGTGGTGCCGTCAGCGGAGGTAACAAGGTTGGTCGGGTCGGCTGGTGGATTGATATCGACAATGATAACAACTGGCGTTGTCTGGGTGGTTTCTTCTGCACCTTCCCGGGTAGAGAAGGTGAAACTGTGCTGTGTTTCTGTGAGCGGATCGACAGCCAGTTGTGGCGTATTAAAGGTCCATTGCCCACCACTTACCGCAGCGGTGCCTATCTCTATACCATTATCGTAAATGACCACCGTAGTACCGTTCTGGCCTGTTCCCGATATCGCCAGTGTGCGGTCGTCGGTATACATGCCAGTGGTCAGGTCGCCCTGAATGACGCCGAAATCATCCGTGATATGTTCCACAACCGGCGGCAGCAGCACTGTGGTATCCACCGTCAGCGTGAACGACGCCGAGCTACCGCTCGGGTTGCCTGCTTTATCGGTGGCGATGGCGGTGAAGGTGTAGGCGTTATCAGTCAGCGTGCCCAGGGCAAGCGACCAGTTGCCGCTGCCGTCAGCGACAGCCGTGCCAACAAGGGTGGAGCCGTTGAAAATTGTCACCGTGCTACCGATTTCAGCGGTGCCGTGCAGCACTGGGGTATTGTCATCGGTGGTGCCACCGGTATTCACCTGACCCAGAACTGGGGCGACATCGTCCTGGGCATAATCGATAGTCGGCGTTGTCGGTGCGCTCGTATCAATGGTGAAATTCACCGTCGGAGAATGCAGGCTGGTGTTCCCTGCGACATCCGTTTCAGTGGTGGTAATGACGTAACTGACAGCCGGGAGCGGGGAGGACGGGGTGAACGTCCAGCTTCCGCTTTCGTTGACGGTCGCGGTGCCAAGAATACCCGCGCCGTTGTAAATAGTGATGGTGCTGCCTACTTCGCCCGTTCCGCTGAAGGTTGGCGTGGTGTCGTTGGTTGCGCCACCGTCCACAACGTTGCCGACGACTGGAATGACGTTATCGGTCACCAGCGGCGCTACCGGGGTAATAGGTGCCGTGATATCAATATCAATAGAGAAGCCACTGGAGAGTGGACTGGTGTTTCCAGCCGCATCGGTGGCTTTCGCGGTGATGATATGCAGGCCCTCGCCCAGGGCTGTACCCGGCTGGTAACTCCAGGCCCCGCTGCCATCTGCCTGAACCCGGGCGAGGAAGTCGCCGTTGTTGTACAGGTCAACGAAAGCGTTGGCTTCGCTACTGCCTTTAAGCAGTGGCTCTGTTTCGTTGGTGGTGCTGCCGTTTGCGAGCAGCACATCACCGCTGCTGCCTTCGACCGTGGCGGAAATTACCACTGGTGGATTCGGGGCCGTGGCATCCACATTTAGCGCGAAGCTGGCATTAGCGCTGACGTTACCCGCAGGATCGGTGGCGCTGGCAGTGAAAGTATGTGAACCATCGCCCAGCGCCAATGGCGGCGTGAAGGTCCAGGTGCCGAGTGGGCCGACCGTCACCTGGCCGATTTCGGTGCCGTTGTCATAAATAGTGATAACCGAACCTACGTCACCGGTGCCGGTCATGTGCGGCTTGGTTTCATTGGTCAGTGCATCGGGATCGAGAGTGACATTTCCGCTGGTGGTCAGCGTAAGACCTGGCACTGCAGGCGGGGTGGTATCCAGCGTGAAAGTCCAGGCGGCGGAATCGCCCGAAGTGTTGCCGTAATCGTCGCTGGCATTGACCGTTAGCGAATGCGAAGTGCCAACCAGCGCGCCATCGGCCGGAAACGTGTAGCTCCAGGTGCCGCTCGGCGTGACGGTAATATTGGCGACAAAGACATCGTTATCAAACAAATGGACAATCGAACCCGGCTGCCCGGTACCGCTGACGGTTGGGGTGCTGTCGTTAGTCAGCCCTGCATTCGCGACCGGTCCGGTAATACCGACCATATCGTCATTCACCAGGGTAATGGTCGGCACCTGCGGCGCGACGGTATCGACCAGAATGTTCCATGGTGCGGAAGTGCTGGTGTTTCCGCCTGCATCCGTTGAGGTTACGGTAAACTGATGGCTGCCATCGGAAAGCGCGCTGCCTGGCGTAAAGCTCCAGTTACCGCTGCCGTCGATGGTCGCCGTACCGAGCAAATTACCGTTCTCGTAAACCTTAACCGTAGAGCCCACTTCCGCTGTGCCGGAGAGCGTCGGTGTGGCGTCGTTGGTGGTGTCACCGCTATTAATCGCGCCGATAATACCCGGCATATCGTCCATGACTTGCAAAATAACAGGCTGATCCGGTGCGGTAATGTCCGGTGCATCGATATAGCCAGGCAGACTGGTGTTATTGGCTAAATCAGTGGCAGTCACCGCAAGGTGTTCACCGTTATCCTGGGCCGGGGAAAGCGTCACGGTAAAGTGACCACCTGAATCCGCTTTGCCAGTAGCAACAACGGTGCCATCAGGATCTTTAACTGTTACCGTGCTGCCCGCTTCGGCGTTACCGGTCAGCTGTGTGCCTGTGGCGTTAACAGCCAGTCCGGATGGCGCTTCCGGCGGGGTGGTATCGGGGGCCACGACGCTCGCAGGCAAGCTTGGGTTATGCGCAGCATCGGTGGCTATCGCCAGCAGACCCTGACCGTTAAGCTGAGGCGTTGTCGTCAGCGTAGCAATGAAATTCCCAAGGCCATTGGTGATGCCGGACCCAATCACGATGCCATTCCCGTCGGTGATGGTAATGGTGCTGTTCGGCTCAGCCTGGCCGGTGACATGCAGACCATCCGGCGTGACCACCAGACCGGTTGGCGGGTTAGGCGGGGTGGTATCCGGCGCGATGACGTTTTCTGGAATGCCGATGTTTGCCGCTCTGTCAGTCACGCTGACGGTCAGCGATTCACCGTTGGCTTTTGGTGTGCTTAGCGTGATAGAGAAATTCCCGCTCTGATCGGCGGTTCCGGTGCCAAGCTGGGTCCCGAAACTGTCTTTCACTACCACAGTGCTGCCCGCTTCGGTGCTCCCGGTCAGGGTATGTCCCTGATCGACAACCTCGAGATCATTCAGAGTCGGAATGAGGGTATCGACATCAACGGTAAATGAGGTTGATGCGGCGCTGGTTCCGGCGGTGTTTGTTGCGGTAGCGGTAAAGATATGGTCGCCATCCATCAGTGTCGGCGTGTAGCTCCAGTTGCCATCGATATCGGCTTCCACCGATGGGCTCAGAGCGACGCCGTTATCACTGATAATGATGGTGGCATTCGGCTCAGCCGTACCGTGGAGCGTCGGCGTATTGTCGTTGGTAATGCCGCCGCTGGCGACGTTGCCAGTAACCGGAGTCACATCATCAGCAACGCTGACGATAATCGGCTGGACGGGGAAGCCGGAGTCGGAAGCAGTGAAATCAGTGGGCTGGCCGACGTTGCCCGCCGTATCCTGAATGCGAGCTTCCAGATCTTGGGCATGGGTTTGCGCCGGATTAAGCGTGACGGTGAATTCTCCGTTGCTGCCCACGAGGGTGGTGCCAAGCAGCGTGTTGCTGCTGTCGTAAATGGAAATGGTGCTCCCCGCTTCAGCCGTACCGCTGACGGTAGCGCCATTTTCAGCAACGTCAGTGATAACGGCTGGATTTGGTGGCGTGGTATCGACGGTAAAGGTCGGGACCGTGGTTGTTGTGCTGACATTTCCAGCCAGATCGGATTGGGTAAGGGTGATGAGGTGTGGGCCATCACCCAGAGCCTGAGAAGGGGTAAAGCTCCAGTTTCCGCTGGAATCGACAGTCGTGGTGCCGATTTTGGTTTGCCCGTCATAAAGCGTGATGGTGTCGCCTACTTCACCCTTGCCACTGAACGTCGGTTTGGCATCATCGGTGACCGAACCACCTTGTAATGCGCCCACAATAGAGCCGACATCGTCGGTCACCGCTGAGAACTGAGGTGCGTCAGGCGGGGTAGTATCGACGGTGAAGGGCGGGACCGTGGTCGGTGGGCTGACGTTTCCAGCCAGATCGGTTTGGGTAATGCTGATGTTGTGCGTGCCTTCACCCAAAGCCTGAGAAGGGGTAAAACTCCAGTTTCCGCTGGAATTGACAATCGTGGTGCCAATTTTGGTTTGCCCATCATAGAGCGTGATGGTGTCGCCTGCTTCGCCCTTACCGCTGAACGTTGGTTTGGTATCATCGGTCACTGATCCGCCGTGTAACGCGCCCACGATGGAGCCGACGTCATCGGTCACCGCCGTGAGCTGAGGTGCGTCCGGCGCGGTGGTATCAACGGTAATCGAGAAATGCGTGGATTCTGCGCTATGGCCTTTCAGGTTGAAAGAAATCGCGGTGAAGGAATATTTACCGTCAGCCAGTGCTGAACTGATGGAAAAACTCCACGTACCGTCGTTACCGACGATCGCGGTGCCAATCTGGTGGCCATTTTCAAAAATATGTACCGTACTGCCCGCAGTACCCGTGCCTTTCAACAGCGGCGTGTTGTCACTGGTAATCTGATTATTGCTGATGGAAGTGGGGGTCACTCCGTGATCGTCAACTGCGCTGAGGATCACCGGGGTATCCGGGAGATCGATAGTCGGGGCGGTCACCTCAGCAGATGGGCCATGATTGCCTGCTTTATCGGTGGCATTAACGGTCAGATGTTCTCCGCTAATCTGCGGCTTATCGAGCGTGATGCTGAAATGCCCGTCGCTGTTTGTGGTGCCTTTACCAATGACGGTCCCGTCGGGGCCTTTTACTTCAACGGTGCTTCCGGGTTCGGCTTTACCGGTCAGCGTGGTGCCGTCCGGGGAAACAGCCAGGTTGGTTGGTGCGGTTGGCGGTGTCGTGTCTGTATTGCCATTACCGTTTCCATTGCCGTTATTCCCATTGCCATTTCCGTTGCCGTTTCCATTTCCATTGTTCCCATTTCCGGAATTATCGTCGGAACCGCCACCTCCACCACCACCGCCGCCTCCTGCAGCGATGCCAATACCCGCGGCAACGGCAACGCCGCCAAGCACCCATGGCCAAATAGCCGCGCCATCGGAATGGCCTTCGGCAACCATAAAGGCATCAAGATTCTCTATTTGCTGGAAATGAAAACCGCTGGCGGTGTCCTGTACCCACCACAACGCGCCATGGCTGTCGACCAGCACCAGCTGGTTAGTGCCTTCCGGGTACGTGACGTAAAAATTATGAATGGCAATGGTTTCGCCCGAATGGAGCTTAATGACCATGTCCTGGCCGGAGCGTGTGATAGAGGCGATATCCGATCGTTCAAGCTGAAGCTTCACAACAGAGGGAGCAGAAAGAGTGATTTCAGAAGCGGCCACATTGCTGGTGACGCCAGTCAATTCGGAAACAATAGAAATAGGACCCATGGTTATCACTCCATTCGATGTAGATGGTGCTACCGTTTTTGCGAGCAAGGTTAAAGAGTCACAAAATAAAAATGTATTCCTGCAGTTAATGTCTTAAATAACTTGACACTTATCTTAAATTTTTCGCGAGCGAATCCGTTGCCATTGAAAGCAGTCAATAAATTATGTGTGTGCAGGTTTACGCGTGAATTATCTTGAGACCAAAACCCCTGTTTTTTATCGGCTTAATTTTGCTGCGTGCTGATCATGATATAGACAGGAACGAAAGAATTCGCAAATTAAGCAAGGGTTAACTGTGGTTAAGCAAAAGTGAATGTTTAGTCCTTATGACAGGTGGCATCCTTGCTGGCCAGGGCAGTCATGAGAAGATCTTGTGAGGCAGTTTAGGTTTAATGTGTTGATCTGTAGAGGATAGTGCTGACAAAAATAAAATCATACTGACTGTATTAATATTGAGAATGATTACCATCACTAATGTTTTGCACGGAAGGATTCTGTGATAAACATCCGGTTTTTCTTTTTACTATTCCCGCCGTATGCGATCTCTGTTCCTTTGTGCTACCTCGGAAATAATATTGATAAATAAGTAAGGTGCAGGTTACATGATATATCTTGTTGTTTAGGGATAAATGAGGATAGAAAAAATATTTACGGTGGGGAAATGCAGTTAGAAGTTATTTTAATGAGATTGAAGAGAAAAGTGGGAGGGGCAAACGTTGTCCCGACAGTATAATGCACTTTGCCGGGACAGTTTCAGTTGAAAGGCGATTTAGCGGCCTGCATTTTTCATGATGCGAGCTTTATCACGCGCCCATTCCTGTTCTTTCAGGTCGGAACGTTTGTCGTGCTGTTTCTTACCTTTTGCTACGCCAATCTTCACTTTACACCAGGCGTTCTTCCAGTACAGGGAGAGTGCAACCACGGTGTAACCGTCGCGATTAATCAGACCATAAAGGGTGTCCAGTTCGCGCTGCTTCAACAGCAATTTACGCGTGCGGATAGGGTCGCAAACATAGTGGCTTGATGCAACGGCCAGCGGCGTGAAGTTGGCACCAAACAGGAAGGCTTCGCCATCGATGAGGATCACGTAGCTATCGCTGATGTTGGCTTTGCCTGCACGCAGGGATTTCACTTCCCAGCCTTGCAGAGACAGACCCGCTTCATATTCATCTTCGATAAAATATTCGTGACGGGCGCGTTTATTCATCGCGATGGTGGCAGATCCAGGTTTGTGTGCTTTTTTCTTAGTCATAGTGTCCTGAAGTCATCTTTTCTGTACATTGCCTCAATCCTCCCGCGAGGCGCAATGCGGTATCTTAGCACGAGTTGTGGCACAGCGTTTTTTTTAACAGGGGATAAATGATATTATTTGCCCCATGACAGTGAGTGGAAATTGCTATGCCTCAGATTAGTCGTACTGCACTGGTGCCGTACAGCGCGGAACAGATGTACCAACTCGTAAATGATGTGGATGCTTATCCCGATTTCATACCTGGCTGCACCGGTAGCCGTGTGCTGGAAGCCGGACCTTCGCAAATGACGGCGGCGGTTGATGTCTCAAAAGCGGGGATCAGCAAAACCTTTACCACGCGCAATACGCTGACCGATAACCAAAGCATTCTGATGCATTTGGTGGACGGACCGTTCAAGAAATTGATCGGCGGCTGGAAGTTCACGCCGCTCAGCCAGGATGCCTGCAAAATTGAGTTCCATCTGGATTTTGAGTTCACCAATAAGCTGATCGAAATGGCGTTTGGGCGGATCTTTAAAGAGCTGGCTTCGAATATGGTGCAAGCGTTCACGGTGCGTGCCAAAGAGGTTTACAGTGTCGGCTAAGATAACGGTGGAAGTGGTTTACGCTTTGCCGGAAAAACAGTACCTGCAAAAAGTGTCGCTTGACGAAGGTGCTACCGTCGAACAGGCGGTTGTCGCCAGCGGGTTAATGAGGTTGCGACCGGAGATCTCTCTGAGTAGCAACAAAGTCGGGATCTGGAGCCGGGCGGTGAAACTGAAGGACGAAGTACATGATGGCGATAGAGTTGAAATTTATCGTCCATTGATTGCAGATCCCAAAGCGTTACGCCGACAGCGAGCAGAGAAGGCTGGAAAATAAAATAGCGCTCAATGAGCGCTATTTTTACGTCTGTTACAAGGCTTAGTTGCTTGTCAGCGCGGGTTTGTTGTCGATGTTGGTCAACACGCCGCTGCTGTTGAAGGTCAGTGTCAGCGTCTGCTGGGTCACTTTCTCGTGGCCCGGTTCCTGACGGAACACGTAGAACCAGGTGTTGGTCCCGAATGGATCGGACATCATTGGGGTGCCGAGGGCATAAGCAACCTGCTGTTGTGTCATGCCGACACGAATTTTTGCGATGTCATTAGGTGCCAGATAGTTACCCTGGTTGATATCAGGACGGTAAACCACTCGCTCCAGAGTGGAACAGCCTGCGGTCAACATCAGAAGAACCGCTGCGGCAGCAGTCAGCATTTTACAGCGCATAGTGATTTCATTCCTTTTCGGGCCCGAGCAGTTCACGGCTCAATTGTAATATGTCGATGATAATAGACCTTTCATCACATTAAAACCTTTATACACTTCATCCTTCGAACTGCCTCTGCATTGGCTTCTCGTTCTCACCCCAGTCACATAGTTTTCTATGCTCCCAGGGATTCGTTCGCTTACCGCCTTGATACAGCTCGAATGATTTTATGTATGCCCCTTCATCTATCAACTTGAAAGATGCGTTGGCTAAGGCCTTTAGCGTCAGGTCTGTTGGTGCTTTTTGTTGTGAACTCAGACCCTGGGAACCCAAAAAAGTTTACGCAGCCAACAACTCTTTGGCGTTCGCCAGCGTGTTGCGGGTGACTTCACTTCCGCCAAGCAGGCGCGCCAGTTCCTGCAAACGTGCGCGTTTATCCAGCGGCTGCATGTGTGTTTCGGTCATGGCACCGTCAGTTTCTTTACTGACATAGAAATGATGATGTCCGCAGCCAGCGACCTGTGGCAGATGCGTAACGCACATCACCTGTGTGGATTCACCTAACTGGCGCAGCAGTTTGCCGACGACCGCAGCGGTCGGGCCGCTGATACCGACATCCACTTCATCGAAAATCAGTGCCGGGGTTTCCATTTTCCGCGCGGTGATCACTTGAATAGACAGCGCGATACGGGAAAGCTCACCACCGGATGCGACTTTGGCAATGGGCTGTAATGGCTGTCCTGGGTTGGTGGTGACCCGGAACTCAATGCGGTCCGCGCCTTCAGCCGTCAGATGATTTTCTTCAAAGCTCACTTCAATAGCGAATTGGCCGTGTGGCATAGAGAGTGAGTGCATGCTTTCAGTAATCAGCCCCGCCAGCTCTGTGGCGCTGCTCACACGCAAAGCGTGTAGCTCTGCTGCGGTTTCCAGCGCCTGCTGGTGATGCTTACTGACTGCAAGGCTCAGGGTTTCGAGCGAATCGGCTTGATCGTCGAGCTGATGTTGCTCGTCAAGCAGCGACTGATAAAACGCCGGGAGTTCTTCTGGCGTGACGTTATGCTTACGGGCCAGCGCAATTTGCCGAGAGATACGTTGTTCCAGCTCGAACAGGCGATTGGGATCGAGATCGAGGCGGTCGCAATAATGGCGGAGTTCATCGCTGGCTTCACTCAACTGGATCGAGGCTTCTTCGAGCATCTCCAGCACTCCGGAGAGTTTGCTATCCATACTAATCAGTTCAGTGACTAACTGACGTGCGCTATACAACTGGCTTTGCAGATTCGCATCTTCACCATCGGCCAGCAGGGTGAGCGCATGTTGGCTGGTGCTGATCAGTTGACCGCTGTTGGCGAGGCGTTTGTACTCTTCATCAATCTGTTCAAATTCACCAGCCAGCGGCTGGAATTCATTCAGCTCTTTCAGTTGGTATTGCAGCAATTCGGCACGTGCCGCACGTTCATGGCTTTGCTGTTGATGTTGAGCTAAATCACGACAGCTTTGGTGCCACTGATGGTAATGCTCAGCCATACGCTGAGTGAGTACCGACTCACCTGCATAGCCATCAAGCAGGGATTTTTGATGTTCAGGTTTAACCAGAAGCTGGTGGGCGTGCTGACCGTGGATTTGAATCAGCAACTGGCCAAGCTCGCGCAGCTGTGAAAGAGGTACGGCAGTACCGTTAATAAAGCCACGAGAACGGCCGTCGTGGCTTATTACGCGGCGAAGTAAACACTCACGTCCGTCTTCCAGCTGGTTGGCTTCCAGCCAGCGCTGAGCGGCAGGGGTGTCTTTCAATGCAAAGCGAGCACAGAGGTCAGCGCGGGCAGCGCCCATACGCACGATATCACCTTCTGCACGGCCACCCAGGCACAACCCGAGGGCATCAATTGCAATAGATTTACCTGCACCGGTTTCCCCGGTGATCGCCGTCATACCGTTCTGAAAATCGATTTCAAGCTCACGTACGATTGCAAAATTGCTGATGGTCAGTTGTGCCAGCATTGTTGTCTTCCTGTATGAAAAACCATAACTGTGTTTTCATACAGTATAAACTGGTTTTTTATACAGTAAAGAGGTTATGTCAAAATCAGAATAATTTTTTTGACCAGCCGAGTTTGGAACTCAAGGTGTTGAAATAGTTGTAGTCTTTCGGGTGAATCAGGTTGAGATGGTAGTCACAGCGGCGGATCAACACGTCTTCGCCTTCCTGAATCGGCAGGGCAATTTGACTATCGCAGCTAATTTCCAGATCTGTGCGCGGGTGTGCAAAGCGCAGGCGAATCGTACTGCTGCTGTTGATAACCAACGGACGTGCGGAGAGCGTGTGCGGGAACATTGGCACCAGCGTGATGGCATCCAGGGAAGGCGTCAGAATCGGACCGCCCGCAGAGAGAGAATAGGCAGTTGAACCGGTCGGTGTGGAAATAATCAGACCGTCAGAACGCTGAGAGAAGGCAAACACTTCATCGATATACACTTCAAACTCGATCATGTGCGCCACTTTCCCCGGGTGCAAAACCACTTCATTTATCGCTGTGCTGATGCGTTTCTGGCACTCTTTTTGGCAGACCTGTGCTTCAAGCAGAAAGCGCTTCTCGGTGATATAGTGGCCTTCCAGGACATCAGCCAACTGCTGATGGGCATTGTCAGGGTCGAGATCGGTCAGGAAGCCCAAATTGCCACGGTTGATGCCGATGACTTTAATGTCGTAACGCGCAAGCGTACGCGCAGCCCCGAGCATATTGCCATCGCCGCCCACCACGACGGCCAGGTCGGCTTGCTGACCAATTTCCGCGAGCGTGCCAGTGGCAACGTTCTTCAATTGCAGCTCGCGGGCAATTTGTTGCTCAACGATAACGTTGTAGCCTTTGGTGCACAGCCAGCGGTACAGCATTTCATGTGTGGTGAGCGCGGTAGGGTGACGGGGATGACCGACAATACCGATACACTTGAAATGGTTGTTCATTTTCTGGAGGTCCTTGTGCAAATGAATGATGACAATGTGCCTGCTTCCCTTGAAACCCGCAGCATGATCCCCATAATAAGCGAAGTCAGCGAGATGAATACGAAAAAACGCGGAGAAATTCATGAGTAGTAAAGATCAGAAAACGCCTGAGGGGCAAGCCCCGGAAGAAATTATCAAGGACCAGCACGATGAAGTAGAGGCCGTGGAGCCTGATACTTCGGCTGAGCAGGTGGATCCGCGCGATGAGAAAATTGCGAATCTGGAAGCTCAACTTGCCGAAGCGGAGAACCGCGAGCGCGACGGCGTGCTGCGTATCAAGGCTGAAATGGAAAACCTGCGTCGTCGTACCGAACTGGACGTCGAGAAAGCGCATAAATTTGCGCTGGAGAAGTTCGTCAACGATCTTCTGCCGGTTATCGACAGTCTTGACCGTGCGCTGGAAGTCGCTGATAAAGCGAACCCGGATATGGCCCCAATGGTTGAAGGTATTGACCTGACGTTGAAATCCATGCTCGACGTTGTACGTAAGTATGGTGTTGAAGTGGTGGGTGATACCAACGTGCCAATGGATCCGAACGTGCATCAGGCCATTGCGATGGTTGAGTCAGATGAAGTCGCGGCAGGTAACGTGCTGATGGTGATGCAGAAGGGTTATACCCTGAACGGTCGTACCATTCGCGCGGCGATGGTCTCGGTCGCTAAAGCGAAGGCGTAAGCCCTGTGCTTTACCCTCTCCCCGCCAGGGGAGAGGGATGCTGTTATTCAGAAATACTTTCCCGAATTGATTTCACCGGCACGACTTTCACCTGCTTAATCATATTGTCCTGAACATCGAGAATATCGATATCGAACTGGTTGATGCGCACGCGTGTGCCGACAGCAGGGATCTCTTCCAGCGCTTCCAGAATCACGCCGTTCATCGTGCGGGCCTCATCTTCCGGAAACTGCCAGTTAAAGGCTTTATTCAGCTCACGCACGTTGGCGGTACCGTCGATAATCACAGAACCATCGTTTTGCGGTGTCACTTCTTCCGCCAGTGAAGGGGACATCGATGTCGTAAAATCACCGACGATCTCTTCCAGAATATCTTCAACGGTCACCAGTCCCTGGATATCGCCATATTCATCGACGACCAGACCGGCTTTTTTCTTGTTACGCTGAAACTTCACCAGTTGCGTGCTGAGCGGCGTACCTTCCGGCACGTAGTAGATTTCATCCGCAGCGCGCAGCAGAACCTCTTTAGTGAACTCTTTTTTCTCGGTCATCAGACGATAGGCTTCGCGTACGCGCAGCATGCTGATGGCATCATCCAGCGAGTCGCGGTACAGCACAATACGGCCGTGAGGAGAGTGGGTAAGCTGGCGAACGATAGATTTCCAGTCGTCGTTGATATCGATGCCGACGATTTCGTTACGCGGCACCATGATGTCATCGACGCTGACTTTTTCTAGGTCCAGCACCGAGAGCAGCATGTCCTGATTACGACGGGAGATTTGCGAGCGTGATTCGTTGACGATGGTACGCAGCTCGTCTTTGCTGAGCGCGCTGCTGATGGAGGTTTCGGTTTTGATCCCCATCATCCGCATCAAAAGACGGGTAATGGTATTGAGCAACCAGACCAGCGGCATCATTAAGATTTGCAGCGGGGCTAACAAAAAACTGCTCGGATAAGCGACTTTTTCCGGATACAGCGCCGCGATGGTTTTCGGCAATACTTCGGCGAAAATCAACACCACAAACGTCAGCACACCGGTTGCAATAGCGACACCCGCGTCGCCATACAGGCGAATACCGACGATAGTACCCAATGCGGAAGCGAGAATATTGACGAGGTTGTTGCCGATGAGCACCAGGCTAATCAGGCGATCGGGTTTACGCAGCAGCTTTTCAACACGTTTTGCAGCTTTGTTGCCCTGTTTTGCCATATGACGTAACCGATAGCGGTTGAGCGTCATCATCCCGGTTTCCGAACCGGAGAAGTAGGCCGAGATAAAAACCATGACGACAAGTGTGATAATGAGCGTCGTGGTTGAGATATGTTCCAAACTGGATTTCCTTTAAGTCTTAGCTCACGAATTGTTGCAGGACGCGGCTACCAAAATAGGCAAGCGTCAGAAGTCCTGCGCCCGCCACGTTAAACCAGACTACACGGCGTCCGCGCCAGCCTTCATGATAATGACCCCATAACAACACGATATAGACAAACCAGGCGATAATAGAAAGGACCGCTTTGTCTATATTTTCGACGCTGAACAGATTGTGCAGATAAAACAGTCCAGTGCATAGGGTTAATGTCAGCAATACTACGCCAACCTGGGTGATGTGGAACATTTTGCGTTCGATGCTCATTAGCGGCGGCATTTCACTGCTGAACGCGAGTTTCTTATTCTTCAGTTGATAATCAATCCACGCCAGCTGAAAGGCATACAACGCGGCGATGATCAGCGTCGCATAGGCAAACAGTGACAAGCCAATGTGCACCATCATTCCCGGTGTGGTTTCCAGATGCGTAATAAATTCATTCGGCATGAAGGTGGCGAACGCGAGATTGATTAGGGCAAAAGCGTACACAATCGGCAGCAAAAGCCAGCCACGATTACGGGAGGCCACGATGGTCATCACCGTACAAATCATCAGACTGACCAGCGATCCAACGTTCAGTAAGCTCAGGTTTTGACCGCTATCACCGCCGGGTAAAATCCGTGCTTCCAGCGCGAAAGCATGGCAGATAAGGGCGATAACCGCAGACAGAATCGCCATGCGCCGCCAGCCGCTGTTTTTTTGCAGCAGGCCAGGAATGATCAGCGCAAGGCTGATGGAGTAGGCAACAAGCGCGAGCAGTGCAAAAACAGGCATATAAATGTCGACATTGGCGTGTGATGAAAGAGAGTCAGTATAACGTTACGAGACTCAGGCTCCAACCGTTGCATCACAACTCGTGCGGTGTCGTGTTATACTGCGGCAAAATTCTGTGTATGTGTCGCTGTGGCGACCGAACGTTTCCACCTCAGGCGAGAGACAATGTTTGATAATTTAACCGATCGTTTGTCGAGTACGCTGCGCAATATCAGCGGGCGCGGACGTCTTACTGAAGACAACATTAAAGACACGCTGCGCGAAGTGCGCATGGCGCTGCTTGAAGCTGACGTCGCCCTGCCAGTCGTGCGTGATTTCATCAACCGTGTAAAAGAAAGCGCGGTTGGGCATGAAGTTAACAAGAGCCTGACCCCGGGCCAGGAATTCGTCAAAATCGTTCGTAATGAACTGGTTGCGGCGATGGGCGAAGAGAACCAGGTGCTGAACCTGGCCGCTCAGCCGCCAGCGGTCGTGCTGATGGCGGGCCTGCAAGGTGCCGGTAAAACCACCAGTGTGGGTAAGCTCGGTAAGTTCCTGCGTGAAAAGCACAAGAAGAAAGTGCTGGTCGTGTCGGCGGATGTGTATCGCCCGGCGGCGATTAAACAGCTGGAGACTCTGGCTCAGCAAGTGGGGGTGGATTTCTTCCCCTCCGACGTGGCGCAGAAGCCCGTTGATATCGTTAATGCTGCGCTGAAAGAAGCGAAGCTGAAATTCTACGACGTGCTGCTGGTGGATACCGCCGGTCGTCTGCACGTAGATGAAGCGATGATGGACGAAATCAAACAGGTTCATGCCGCGATTAATCCGGTAGAAACGCTGTTTGTGGTCGATGCCATGACCGGTCAGGATGCGGCCAATACGGCGAAAGCGTTTAACGAAGCGCTGCCGCTGACCGGCGTGATTCTGACGAAAGTCGATGGTGATGCTCGCGGTGGTGCGGCGCTCTCTATTCGCCACATCACTGGCAAACCGGTGAAATTCCTCGGCGTCGGTGAGAAAACCGAGGCATTGGAGCCGTTCCACCCGGATCGTATCGCCTCCCGTATTCTCGGCATGGGCGACATGCTGTCGCTCATCGAAGATATCGAAAGCAAAGTCGATCGCGCTCAGGCTGAAAAGCTGGCTAACAAGCTCAAGAAAGGCGATGGCTTTGACCTCACCGACTTCCTTGACCAGTTGCGTCAGATGAAAAACATGGGCGGCATGGCGAGCCTGATGGGCAAACTGCCGGGCATGGGCCAGATCCCTGACAACGTCAAAGCGCAGATGGATGACAAAGTGCTGGTGCGCATGGAAGCGATCATTAATTCCATGACGTTCAAAGAGCGCGCCAACCCGGAAATCATCAAGGGTTCCCGTAAACGCCGTATCGCGGCGGGTTGTGGCATGCAGGTGCAGGACGTTAACCGTCTTCTGAAACAGTTCGACGACATGCAGCGCATGATGAAGAAAATGAAGAAGGGCGGAATGGCGAAGATGATGCGCGGCATGAAAGGCATGATGCCACCGGGCTTTCCAGGGCGCTAAATCGCTTTAGAGATTGCTTTTTGCGCCGAAATGAGTAAAATTTTCGGGCTTTTAATATAACACCGGGCTCCGTCCCTCGATGGGGCCCGGTGTTTTATTCACACAAGAGGATGTTATGGTAACTATTCGTTTAGCACGTCACGGCGCAAAAAAGCGTCCGTTCTACCAGGTTGTTGTTACTGACAGCCGTAATGCACGCAACGGTCGCTTCATCGAGCGCGTTGGTTTCTTCAACCCGATCGCTGCGGCATCTGAAGAAGAAACTCGTCTGGATCTGGATCGTATCGCTCACTGGGTTGGCCAGGGCGCTACTGTTTCCGATCGCGTTGCTACGCTTATCAAAGCAGCAAACAAAGCAGCTTAATCTGTCACGGTGGTCATGATGAGCAAGCAACTCGCCGCTAAAGCGCCCGTTGAACCGATTGTTCTCGGAAAAATAGGCTCTTCCTACGGTATTCGTGGTTGGCTCAGAGTGTTTTCCTCCACCGAAGACGCCGAAAGCATTTTTGACTATCAGCCCTGGTTTATCCAGAAGGCGGGTCAGTGGCAAGAACTCGAGCTGGAAAGCTGGCGTCACCACAATCAGGATCTGGTCATCAAGCTGAAAGGCATTGACGATCGGGATGTCGCGAATCTGCTGACCAATTGTGAAATTGTCGTCGATTCCTCGCAGTTGCCTCAGCTGGACGATGGGACCTACTACTGGAAAGACCTTATGGGCTGCCAGGTAGTGACCACTGAAGGCTACGACCTCGGTAAAGTCATCGATATGATGGAAACCGGGTCAAATGACGTTATCGTCATTAAGGCAAACCTGAAAGATGCATTTGGCATCAAGGAGCGGCTGGTTCCGTTCCTCGATGGGCAGGTTATCAAGAAAGTCGATCTCACTACTCGAGTTATCGAAGTAGATTGGGATCCTGGTTTTTAAAACCTCCGGATTACCGGTAAAAGACGGCACTATGGGGATTGGCTTGTGTTTATTGGTGTAGTTAGCCTGTTTCCTGAGATGTTCCGCGCGATTACCGACTACGGGGTAACTGGCCGGGCAGTAAAAAATGGCCTGCTGAACATCCAGAGCTGGAGTCCTCGTGATTTCGCTCATGACCGGCACCGTACCGTGGACTCACGTCCTTTCGGCGGCGGACCGGGGATGTTAATGATGGTGCAACCTTTACGGGATGCCATTCATGCAGCAAAAGCCGCGGCAGGTGAAGGCGCAAAGGTGATTTATCTTTCACCTCAGGGACGCAAGCTTGATCAAGCAGGCGTCTGCGAACTGGCAACCAGTGAGAAGTTGATTCTGGTCTGCGGTCGTTATGAAGGGATAGATGAGCGTGTAATCCAAACCGAGATTGACGAAGAATGGTCTATCGGCGATTACGTTCTCAGCGGTGGTGAGTTACCCGCAATGACACTGATTGACTCAGTTTCCCGGTTTATTCCGGGCGTTCTGGGCCATGAAGCTTCAGCAACGGAAGATTCCTTTGCTGATGGATTGCTGGACTGTCCACACTATACCCGCCCTGAAGTGTTGGAAGGGATGGCTGTCCCGGCAGTATTACTGTCAGGCAACCATGCTGAGATACGTCGCTGGCGCTTGAAGCAGTCGCTGGGCCGGACCTGGCTGAGAAGACCTGAACTTCTGGAAAACCTGGCTCTGACTGAAGAGCAAGTACGGTTGCTGGCGGAGTTCCAACGGGAACACGCACAACAGCAGCATAAACATGATGGTGAGGCGTAAGCCCCCAAAATATCAGTTTACCCAGGATAAGAGATTAAATTATGAGCAACATTATTAAGCAAATTGAACAAGAGCAGATGAAGCAGGACGAACCTTCATTCCGTCCGGGTGATTCCGTGGAAGTGAAAGTATGGGTTGTTGAAGGTTCCAAAAAACGTCTGCAGGCATTCGAGGGCGTGGTTATCGCTATTCGTAACCGCGGTCTGCACTCTGCATTCACTGTTCGCAAAATTTCCAACGGCGAAGGCGTTGAGCGTG
>NZ_DATBBJ010000071.1:0-8496 GCF_036271055.1 Scandinavium sp.
CCTGTTTCACTTGTTCCCATCTGGTAGTTCTGCAAATCGTCGCTCCCCTCCCACACGGCATCTTCAACGGTTGCCATCATCATTGCGTCTGCTCTATCGGGGGAGGGGAGCCCTCGTTTCTTCATGTCCTCCTTCGACTCGATTTGGATTCGACCCTGCGAGTCAATCTTCCATTTGATTGAACCAAGTTGACTCGCCAGTTCATCGTCCTCCTCGTCGATATCGACCAGTCCCCGAGAGAACATGTCACGAAGTTTCCAGTACTGCTCGGCACGTCGATTCTTGAACTTCTTCTTGTTGAAGGCGTGTTCACTACTTTGGAACGGCACGACGTTGTAACCCAATTCGCTACACCGGTCATACACACCAGCACCAACGCCGATGATATCGATGACCGCTGGTACTTCATCCCAAGTTCCGCCGAGCCGCTCACCGACTTCCCCAGCCAGGAGCATTGTGTCACCGATGCCTGTTTCAGAGAACACGACTCGGTACACGCAGCCTTTGACACGCATGATGACACTTTGGTCCATGCCTGCACGAGCAACGTCCACGCCGTACCGTTTCTTCGAGCCCATCTTGGAGAGGTCAGCTTTTTGGGCTCTGACAATCCACTCTGGGTGAATAAGCGTGTCTGTGGCCTTCTTCGGGAATCTCCCGCGGACGCGTGACTCCCAGAGTGGACTGCCTTCGCCCCAGCGTTTGCGACGCTCCTCTACCCAAATCTGGCTCGTAAGCATGTCCGATAGTGCTTCCGGAACTTCCTCACCGGTGAAATTCGGCGTGTCGAATGCGTCGATACTGATGACATTCCATCCACTACCAGGTGCGCATACCTTGGCAAATTGACTGGCTGGGTCATCAGGGTTACCAATTGCCAGCATTCGTGCGTACTTGTTCGTGACCAAACCCTCGACTGCATCCCACAACCAGTTCGGTATCCCGGCTGCTTCGTCGAGTACCACAAGTACGTATCGGGCATGAATACCCTGAAACGCGGCTTTGGCTTGTTCAACGTCCAAGTAATCCTGCGGCTTCCTACCGAAGGCGATGATCTCATGACTACCTGTGATTTTCCATTCAGGCTGTTCCCCACCGGTGATATACCCGAGCAGTCCCGCTTTCCGGTGATGACGCCCGATTTCCCGCCACAGAATTGCTTTGATCTGAGTTTGAGTTGGAGCTGTTGTCACGGCAAAAGCTTGCCCGACTGGGTGCGTGTCCATCCACCAGCACACGAGGCCACCAGCGATGTAACTCTTACCGGGACCGTGGCAAGACATCACTGCTGTATGCCGATTATCGCAGACACTGTCGGCGATGTCTGCTTGCTTGGACCACACCCAGCCGAGCTTATCCTCCATCCACGCAGTTGGGTCATACAGGTACTCGCTATTCGCCTGCTGCGGATACAGGCGATTGAGTACACTTTCTGCCGTACCGGGTGGTAGAGTTGAGCGCACCGTGGTGTACTTATCCTGTGGGGCTGACAGGCGGTGGACTCGGTAAGGCTGGTAGCGATTCAACTGGTAGATGCGGCACGAATGGACCACCCGTGCCATATCCCACAGTTTCGTAAGTCCTTGGATCCGCTTCAGGATCCCCGTTCATGAACTTGCCTCGGATCCTGCGGTACCCCATGGAGTGCTGATCGTTCATCGGCTGACGGTGTACGTTAGCAAGAGCTGCTCGTGCAGCGTCATCCAGCACCCAGTCATACTCGTACGGAGTAAGTATCGTCATGCTGTCATCGCTCCTAACGTAGAACTATGCACAAAATGACGCGAGGTACAGGGGGGCACGTTGTATCTCGTGAGGGACGAGGAAACGTCGGTGATAACGCGGCGTAGACGCGAAAATTTCAATTCCCCAACGCTCATTTCGGGCACTGTGCAGCTTTGAGTATCGTTTTCTGGATATTCTCGATCTGATGCTGCTGATGCTGGTTGACTGCGATTGCCCCAACCAGGGTGATTGCCAGAATGACGTAGGCAAGAGCTACGTAGCGAAACCTGCGGCGAATATCTTTGGCACTCACCGCTTCTCCTGAGCTTTGAGCACTGGGTTGAGGCCGACAAGCGAACCTCCGAACGTGAAGATGGCAGGGTCAATAGGTGGCCAGATGCCCCATACGATGAGCCCGACACCAAGGAACAGCAAGGTGTAACCTCGAACGAGGTAGTACTTCTTGTATCCACCATTGCCTTGGTTGTCATCATCGCTTGGTCTACCAGGTTCGAGGATTACCATCTCTCAGTGCGCCCTCCAGGGCTTGAACCGTGGCCCAATCTCTGCCTTGCCGCGTTGATTGAGGAAGCTCCAGTACCAGCCTACGCGCCAACGTATGTGGTACTTGCTTCAGGGCGCATTCTTCAACCAGTGCCGTGTGCTCCCGGTTCTGATTGAAGGTTCCTACCACCGTACTGCGCTCCCAGCTTTTGCTAGAACGTCATCGCGGTGCCGAACACGACACACGCATTGCTGAGGCCGTTCGGACCGTCTGCCAGGTCCACAGCGGCGATGTTGATGGTTGTGTCCTGACCACCATTGGACACGTAGTGCACCTGCACGTCTGCCCGGGAGCTAGCCGAGCTGAACGGGTTGATGAGGACTCGCGCCGTGGTGTTCGCGGTACCGAACCGAGGAACGATGGCGAAGTTCGTGCCATCCCGCTCGGTGAGGATTCCAGGAGCCACGTTTGTGGCCACAGCGGTCAAGGTGAGTCGACCGAACGCGTCACAAGAGGCGTTCAGCTTGACACCATCCAGGTCGCTTACGTCCTGGGTTGCGCCACTGGTGTCGGACTTGTAGGTGAACTCCTTGGCGTTGTTTCCACCCGGTCCTGCAGGCCCTTGCGGTCCAGTTGATCCGGTGAGCCCCATCGGGCCTGCGGGTCCTGCAGGTCCAGCCGGGCCGATTGGTCCTGCGAGTCCCATTGCTCCTGCAGGTCCAGCAGGTCCGGTGTCGCCCTTCGGACCCTTCGGTCCTGGGAAGCCACGTGGACCGCGAGGCCCGACCTTCACTTTCGCAGTTGTGGCCTGATTTGGCATGGCGTTCGCCGTGCTTGCCCCAACCAGTGCGAACGACGCGACCAGTGCCACGCCGACAGATGCGATCTTCTTCACTTAGATTGCCCCTTAGGGTGTTGTTAGTTTCCGGCCGATTGGTCCTACCCCACAGGGATGTGATCCCCAGGGACCTGCCCCGGTGCCGGAGCCGTCTTGACTGCACGCTCTTCAGCGTTCGGGTACTCCTCGACTGTTCCTGCTTCTTCCTGCTGTGCCCGAATCTCATCCTGAATGGACTGGTGATATTCGAGTCGCTCCTGTTCCAGCTGCTCGCTTTCTGAAGGCTCTTCGTCTTCTCCGCTCTCGCGGTAACTTTCTGCCTGGTCCTCTCTCACCTCCTCCGTGCTCTTCGACGGATCAACCAGGGCTCCCTTCTGGCCAGATCCTGAGCCTTGTGGCTGCTGTGCGGAAGTGTCTGGTTCCTCCGAGCTGTCCGCACTCTCCTGTCCGGGCTCTTGGTCCGGATGCTCAGGATCATGTTCGGGAGCGGGTTCGGCCTTCGTGCGACCTGGACCTCGTGCTGCTGGGGTCATTTGGTCCTCCTGTTTGAGCTGCTATCTCTAGTGCACGGAGTCTTGTACCGAGCACATCGGGTAGTTTAGCCCGTTGCTTAGCTGTGAGACTGAGGTCCTCAGCAATGTTCTCAAGCAACGGAGCGAGGATGTCTGCCACTCGTTCTGCTACGGCAACCCTTCGCTCATCGATTCCAGCATCAATTGCCATCTTGGCATAGCGTGCCATGCGGTCTGCTGCATCTTTGCGCAGGTGTGCCCAACGAGAGACAATCTCTGGGTCCCTCTTCTCCTCAACCAGGTCGAAGGCCCCTGATGGCATCTGCATGAACGTCTGACGGAGTGGTCGTTCGAACAACTCATCCTCATGCAGACGACTGATCTGAGCGTCACAGTAGGCCACTTCCCCAGCTGCGAGGCGAATGGCCCAGAGCAGAGCTTCATGGGGTTCCACATCAACTGCGGTTCCCATGAATCGGTCATCGACGCGTCCCAACCAGTCCTGCATTGACATCTTGAGTCTGGGTGCTCCGCGGGATCTGTTTACATCGCTCATGGCTGCCACGTTAGCATGGGGGTAGGTTGGCTGTCAAGTGAACTCCGGCAGAATGGCCATTTTGCGGGGCGTGATGGTGGGAAAAACGTCTTGTACGAACTTTGTATTAGGCCTGTACTAGGAGCGTTCAGTTTTTTCTGGGATCAGTGCGTGCGTTGCCTGACTCGGGACGGTTGGTCGGTGTAGTTCTGTAGGAGCTCCGTGAGTGAGATTGGATCGATGTTCCACAACCAGCGAGTGACTGGTGATCTCTAGGAAGATCAGTTGACTGTGTGGCTTGAGCTTTACCCTGAGGATCTTGGGAGCCTTACTGTCCCATAGTACCTCGTCGATGTCTGCTGGGTCATACCCAGCACTAATGAGCGCGACGTCCAGCACGTTGAAATATGAGGGTCTTGTGTCCATGTATGACATCGTATCAGCAGTGGTAAGGGCGAGCAATAAGTTGTCAGCCAGCGGTCAAAGTGCAGAATTGCCGACTACGGAGTTTACGAATTATTCAATGGGGTTTCAAACTCGTTTTGAGTTGGGAGTGTGACCACCACCCTTCCGCCACTGGACCGGTAATCTTTTGCCACTGATGTGGAACCGGTCCAGCACTGGTCATGGCCAACTCCACTGCACCACTCGACAAGGTGGAGCTGCAACACCACAACACCACTCGACAAGGTGTGTACCAATGTGGAGTGACCAGAGCCACAATGCACGAAACGAACCGCACCTCGTCACTCGACAATGTGTGACACGTGGCGAACAAACCGCATCCACATTGTCGTGAATGTGTCACGTACACGTGTGACACAACGACCGGTGACACACGTGTGTCACACACGTGTGACACGTACACGTGTGACACACGTGTGACACGTTCACACGTGTGACACGATGACACGATGACACGTTCACACGTTCACACGTTCACACGTTCACGTGACGCACGCGTCACACGATGACGTGTCGATTGCACGTGTGCGATCACACACGTGTGACGCATGACGCACGTGTGACGCGTGTCGTGTGTGATCACACACGTACGTGACGCGTCGTGTGATCGATCACACGTGTGACGCGTCGTGTGCGTCGTGTGACGCGTCGTGCGTCGTGACGCACACGTGACGCGTCGTGCGATCACACACGTGTGTGACGCGTCGTGTGTGCGTCGTGCGTCGTGCGTTGTGTGTTGACGCGTGACGCGTGACGCGTCGTGCGCGCGTCGTGTACGTGCGTCGTGACGCGTCGTGTACGTGCGTCGTGCGTCGTGCGTCACGTGTGACGCGCGCCGGGCAATCACGCACAATGCCCAGTTAGTCAAGTGAGTTGAGGGGGTATGGTGGCAAAAATAATGTCACACGCGAACGTGTGACATTATTTGTGCGTCAAATGTCGCGTGCCATTTCCAACAATTCGACGAACGTGTGACATTCACATTCATCGATCAATGACACGTACGCGTCGAATGCGTCACACGTGTCACACGGATGTGTGAACGCGTGTGGCATGTAATCGGCGATTTGTGTCATGACGTTTTCAACGTCGCCGATTGTCACATCGGCGAATTCGCCATACGTGTCACGCATGACGGTGGCGAATGCGTTGTCGGCGGTGGCGATGGCGTTGCGTGCGAATGACATTGTGGAACCTTTCGTTTGACAATCAATGATGTTGAACAACATCATTGATTGTAGCAGCGAAATCCGGTTGAAACGAAGAAAACCGTATGAAACGGATGAGAACTTGCTAAGAATCGGAGTGGCGAAAAAAGTGACCACTTCCGTGTCATGTACGAACCGGTCACATGTCAACCGCGTGCCGATTGCACGATGCGAGATGCCACTTCGCCACATGCCACATTGAATGTCACAACCGGTTCCGTGTCACCGTTGAACCGGAACTACCCTGTCACAATGTGGACGTAGTAGTACCAATGGCATTGGAACTGGTCAATTGGTAAGTACCCTGTTGTGGATGGTCCTAACGTGAAATGGAACTGAACGTGTGAATGAAGGTGGACCTGATGTGAACCGATGTGTCACTGAATGTGGATAGGTGTCATTTTGAATGTGGCAGTGTGGGTGTCATTGAATGTGAATGTACACAACCAGCGTGATTGTGAGTGGATTCGTTCAATGTGGATTGTGAGTGGATTGACCCAGTTCATTTGAATGTGGATTGACACGCGCATGTGGATTCACACAACCAGTCCCATTGTGAGTGGTTTCAATTGGACCCATCATAATGCACTCGTGCAGGGCGATTTATATATAAAATTTGCGTCCACCGAAAATGACACGGTCGAAGTTGCACCTTACATGTTCGGTACACATCTCGCGGCAGGGCGGTTGTGTCGTGTGTGTGGGAATGGATTTTTATTATAATTCATACACACACACCCCGACACAAACGAGGACTACCCGTGTGTGGCGTGCGTCGTCGTCGCGTGGCGATTTTATATATAAAGCGTCACATGTGCCGTCTATGTGGTTCATCAGTTCCACAACCGTCGAGTTCCGAATAATTGCCATCGGGTGGATGTACCGCTGAGATGTACTTTTCGAGATCATCGTGCCGATTACTGACACTGTGTTGTTGCGCATAGTGCCGTCTGCAATACCCTTTTGCATAGTGCTTCCCACCGCATACGGTACATGTTTTCCTTTGACGTGGGCCTGGTTGTGTGATCTCAATTGGCGGTTCGTTCCATATTTCCCATTCCTCTTTCCAATGCACTTCACATATGCCAGTCCCGTTTGGGGATGTGCGGTAGCAATTTCGAAATTGGCACCATGGGGATGAACCAGTCAAATCGGGTACCGTTGGTGTGTCCCATGCCAACCGTACGTCGGACGGGAGTTCACTGCCCTCGGTGTCATAAAGGGGCTCCTTGCGTGTCCCACTGTTCACGATGCGCACTCCCGCTAAGCGTAACCGCTGATAGTGCATGGTACATACACCGGCAACTTGGGAACGTCGATAGCAGGACTCCCATTCCCGTGTGTCAAGGTTCCACGTCTCGGCGTTACACAACTTGAGACCACTGTCATGATCGTATTTGAGCATTGACTTCATCACTTCACACTCCCCTGATTGATTTTTGTACACATGCCATCATATAGGGCACCAATGGACATTGTCAAGTTAGCCACTTTTGTCCACGTGGCGAGGACCGGTTGCGGAACGCGTCAACGCCGGATTGGACCGATCCTTCATAGGACGAGATCCCGTTTTGCCATCGCTAATCAGGATCTCGTCCTACGAAGGAGGCCTTGTGTGACCGGTCACGAATATTTCGATTCCAGTACAGCTCTGTATACGTAATTCGGTCGCACAGCGCCCAAAATCGCACCCTGGCAACTAGAATCTTGAAATACGAGAATCTAGAAAATCCCTGCAAAACCCGCATAATTGTGCGCACAACTAAGTGTTTCATAAGGATCTCGCACAAAACCGGTGACACCTGCTAAAATCGCCGCGTAGCGGCGATCAGTTGAAATCGTCGCTGGCGAACGCGTCACATATCGCGCCTCTTCGCCCCACCGTGTGTGGCCTTGCTAACGCTCCCGCGCACGTACGCGAGTGACACGTCCTACGTGTGACTCACCGCCACGTGAACATTGCCGTGTGTCACGCGCTACGCGCGTCGTTGAGCAAACGCCGAACGACGCAAACGAACGCGTGAAACTGCGACATGACATGCGACGTGTGATCACCGTCCCGCGCGTCACGATGACCTCCCTACACAACGTTCGACCGCGCGCACGCGCGTGCGACACGTGCAACGCATCATGCAACGCACGCGTCACACACAACGCGCGTCAGGAACGTTTGAACGGTTGAAAGCGAAATATGACGAGCGCCGCAATGCGGTGTATTCGCTCACGTGCAGGCTGCCCAACACTGCACTGTAATCAAAATCTGGTGGCGAGCAAATGACCAAAACTCGGTAACGGCACACACCTTGTGCCTACCCGCTAGCGATTGTGCTTGGTTTCACGATTCACTTTGCGTCGGTACACGACGTGGACATCTCCCGGGGTGCCCCAGTGACGATAGACAAGCAAACAAGCAAATGGGACGGTGCATATGCGATCTGATGGTCGATGATCGCAAGGAACGCGGCAACGCACGTTACTTGGCCAGTGTCACAACTTGCAAGCGAAAAGAATCACACAACGCGAGGGGAATTTGAGTGCCCCGTTTGAGCACGTGTGATTCATACTCCATTCCTTGTCGCCACACGAGTGAACGTTTACGCGTTTGACTCGCACACGGTGTCGTGACCGTAATGTGGCGTGGCACAACAGTAACGTGCCATGTAGTACCAACTAACACTCACACTCATATCAAGGAGTTACACAATGTC
>NZ_DATBBJ010000072.1:0-24726 GCF_036271055.1 Scandinavium sp.
CGCCTCCATCAGCACCTTGGCCTGTAGTTCATCCGGTAACAGTTGCACGATGTACGCCATTTCGCCTCCCAGCGATTGTGAACCAACATTTGTTTTGCAGCCACAACCCAATGACTGCAAGTCTGATACCCGCGTCACACCATAATAGCCCACCCACAAAGACTGAGCCTTGCCTTTGCGCCCATGGGCCCATCAGACTTCCCCGACATCATTCGTCGCTATCACATGCACCACAAGTCGCACAACACCCACCATCGACAATGTCCCAATATGTCTCTGTCGATCCACATACGCCGCATGGGTCACCTGGCACCCACGGTTCAGATTGGGTATGGCTCAAATTGCTTTGCTCCTGGAGCATGTGCTTCTCCCTTATGTTTAGCATCCAACGCTTCAAAGAATTGATCAGACTCCCACCCACACTCACACTTGGCCCAATAGACTCTGACCTTCAGCCCATCATTATGCCTGGTATACAGATGGAAGATGTGATCACTCAGGATCGATCACCCACATATCGTTGACCTCAATCTTCCTCCCAAAACTTCGATTCTTGTAACCAGACACGAGTATCAAATCATAGTCGAGTCTGATGCGCATGAGCAAATCCCTCAGTTTGGGGAACCTCCATCTATTAATCCTGATGTTGATCTCATCTGTATCATCATATGCATACAGAACCATCGAGTGCTTCTTGTTTGGCTCTTTGATAGTTGTCGGATCAAGATCAATACCCTCACGCGATCGATACTCCTCAAACATATCTCGTAAGTTACGACCATGTACCCTTCCGATCCAGACAACTGACAGTTGGTCCTCTCTGCGCCAAGTCATATTGCCTTGTGCATCATAGAACTGAACGCCCAAGTCAAAGGGCAAGTCTTCACTCTTATGGCTTGTCGCTGGCAGCATCACACCAGACCCATCGACCAATGTTCCAGCGTTCAACATGCTACGAGTTTCATTGAGCTTGTTGTGAAGCGTCGCAATCCCAAAGGCATCGTCATGTTTATCAACGGTCCACTCTTTGACAGTGGCCAACTTCTTGGGACCGATCCCAGGCAACGCCTCGACATCAGCAAGTCCCCATTCTTGGCCACGCTCCCAAGCAAGCGATCTATCGGCAACGATGAGCGAACTCATCCCAGCACCGATGCCTGGTATCTGAAGAAAGCCAGGTATTACATCCTTACCATCGGCAGAGACAGACCATGTGATATCAGACAAATCCAGATCAGCACCGAGCACGTTCACTGGCCTACCGACACCCCGCAACTTGGCGTACTTTGGATCAATAGCATCACGCATCAAGTCCTGCCATTTCTCCTTGCCGGTCTTGCGTAGACTCGCAGCATAGAATGCGCTTGGATGATAGATCTTGAAGTACATGGCCCAATAGCCAAGCTGTGTATAGGTGATGCTATGCGCCAGAACGAAAGCATACTGCCCAGCAGTGACCATCCTACGGAATATGATGTCTGCTTCCTTCTCACTGAGGCCATTGGACATTGCGCCTTCAATGAACGGATCACGCTTGGCATTGAACGCTGCTTCGCCATATTTGAGCGAGACAATCTTGCGCACTTGGCTTGAGACGAACCATGAGAAATTGCCAATCTCTCGACAGATTGCTAGCAACTGCTCCTGGTAGATGATCTGGTATTTGGTATAGCCACAAATCCGTTCGATGTCTTTGTTGAATGTCCAGTGATTGCGTGCATCATCACGATTCCACTTGCCATGCTTGGCGTTGATGTAGTCGAGAGTTGTTCCAGAGTGGAATGGCCCTGGTCGAGATAACGCATTGATATCAACCAATTCTTGGAAGTTGTCTGGCATCAGCTGGGATGTGACCATGCGGGTGGTACGACCAGAGAACTGGAAGATGCCCTTGACATCGCCTCGCCTGAATGCTGCAATCAGTCGCTCATCATCGAGTGGGATACGATACAAGTCATCGACAGACATGCCTGTCATTCTCATGCAATGCTTAATCATCCCAAGCGTAGAAAGGCCAAGCATGTCGATCTTCATCATCCCAAGATACTCAGCATCCTTCTTGTCGACAGATAGCACCGACAACTTTCGCTTGGGACCATTGGGGATTCTTGATGGCAGTTCACGTGTATATAATGCCACCGTATCACTCAATGGCTTATCGGAGACGACAAGTCCAGCAGCATGTACCCCAAAGCCTTTGAGCATCCCTTCCAAACTCAAGGCTGAACTCAATGATGGGTTGCGATCCCAAATCGCCTTAGCAAGTGGGAATTGTTCGATGGTGTCTTCAAGCGTCTTGGTATAACGCGAGTCACCTGATGATCGTTCAATGATGAACTCTTTCAATCGCTCTGTCTCAGCGAATGGAACCTTGGTCACACGAGCGACATCGTCGATGCTATTGCGACCCTTCCATGACGTATAAGTCCCAATGTTACCAACGTAATCTCTGCCAAACTTGTCTTGGAAGTATCGGCGCAATTCATCACGACGCTCGTCATCAAAGTCAAGATCAATGTCTGGGTAGTCAGTCCTGTTGGGATCGATGAAGCGTTCAAAGTACATCTGTGGGAATGCCAATGGATCGACTTCTGTTATGCGTAGCAGGTAACATACCATCGATGCTGGCGATGATCCACGACCTGACCCAACGACAATGCCTTTGCTCTTGGCCCATCTCACCACATCAGAGATCAGCAAGAAGTAATCGACAAAACCTTTCTCAATGATCTGTGGCACTTCAAGATTCAACCTGGCGACATAGTCATCACGCGTCATGCCTTTTGCAATGTTGTGGTCCATGTCACGGTATCGCCAGCCATCCCGCAACCAATCCCAAAGCACAGCATTAGCATCTGTGTATCCCTCAGGCAATGGATACTTGACCAGATCTGTCTTTGGTAATATGACGTTGCATCGATCAGCAATCTCAAGCGTGGTATCCAAGGCGGCCACGACAGCAGACTTTGGGATACCTGTCGCCAGCAACCGTGCGCCAATTGTCTGCCGATCAAGCAGAGTCATCGGCACATTGTAATCCCACTCAGACTCTTGCTGGTCAACTGTCTTCTTGGTTGACTTGCCGCCACGAGATATAGCATGTATCAGCGAGTGCATCTTCTTGTTTGACTCAAGTGGATAGTGCGCATCCAAGGTCACGACAAGCGGGATGTTAAGCCGTTGGGATACCTCATACAGCATCTGGTTGAGCACGAGTGTCTTGGGCAACTCTGGGAATGCCTGGACCTCAAGGTAATACCTGTCGCCGAACTTCTCACGCATCATCGAGGCGATCTTGAGCGCTGTGTCAATGCCGCCACCTGTCTCGACATCTTTGCCACCAATGCTCTTACAGGCCATGGCCGATCCCATGCAACCAGATAGCACGATCAAACCTTCACCGTTCTGCATGAGGTTTGCGCTGGTTGTAGTTGGGAAGTAATAGAATGCTTGCCACGACTTTGTGACTAGGCGCAATAGATTGCGATAGCCTATGTCGTCCATGGCCAAAACACCAAGGTGATATTTGTGCTGGCTGGGTGTATCTCTGGTATACAACTCACAGCCATACATCGGCTTGAAATCAAAGCCTTCAGCCTTTGCTGCCTTTGCCGCCATCTCAAGCTTCACATGACTGCTCACATTGCCATGTTCAGTCAGCGCCAGAGCCGGATACCCCAGCTCAATCGCTCGCTGAACATAGTCGCTTGGCTGCCCATAAGCATCACCATATGAGTATGTCGAGTGCGTATGAAGACTTACAAACTTCATGTTAGGCATGATGATCCTTCCAATAACGGCAGGCTGGCCCGGTGGGGCATGCCGAGCCAACCTGCCCATTCATTTAGCTGCTGGCAATCTCGTCAGTCAACTCTGATGCGTCGCTGAGCGTGATGGTGACTTCCAGGAAGATCTCTTCATTCTCCTCATCGTACACGCCCAAGTCGTTGTCGTTGATGACTTCCTCAATCGCACCAATGACAGCATTGACATCAAGCCCACCGCCTGGCTCTTTGGGGTTGCCTTCCTCATCGACTGTCTCGGCTTCCCCACTGATCGTGAACCTGTACTTTGTCATGCTACTTGCCTCCCATGCTTAGTATGATTGATGTTGATTGCTTACCAATCCATCCTTAGACATCACCATCCCTATGGCCCCAATTTGGTTGAAATACGTCTGGGTATTCCTTCATTATCTCTTGGATGAGATTCCTACACTCATCATAGCCAGAATATATTTGCTGATGGCTGCCAAGGCCAAGGCGCATCTTGATGTACCCAAGCCCCTTCTTGGACCCATGTCTCCTGATGGTATCCCTGCCACACTGCAGCAAATGAGTAAACGCGGCCAGATTGTAATCATCATTCTTATCATGTTGATTCGGCCATGGCCCATTGGCGGCATCAATGATAATTTTGGTCATGCCATCACCTCATTCGTCATCATCATGACCACACACTCTCGTGGGAATCCCATGGGATCTTCTGGACTGTCTTCATGTGATAGCCGAACAAGTCACTGGTATCCCAGAGCGACTCGATGAACCTAGTTCGCCCATGTAGATACGGGTTTGAGTGATCAAGCGTCGTGAACTTGTAGATTGGTTCACGGTCCAATCGCTCGCTGATGCGCTTGGTCTCAGCCCTCACATCCTGGGTGTAATAGGCCATGTGTGACACACCATCATACATGACGTTATAGTTGGGGATATCAACTTTGTCATCTGGTGACCAATGCAACAACTCATACTGGAAGCCTGGGATGATGTCAAAGTTGAAAGCAAGCATCGCTGTCACCGTTTGCAACAACGAGCCAGGTGGTGGAGTCTGGACACAATAGTCCACCACCCAATTCCGGTAGCCCATGTCAATCCACTTGCGTCGCATGGCCAACCAGCCTACATGTGTTGGTACGTTGATCGAGATTTGATTGAACGCACCATCATTGATTGTATCGGTGATCAACATCGTCAGCCTCCCCGCATTTCGACGATTGATCCTGCCATTGCTTCTGGTGAGTGGAATAGCAGCCAACGAGCAAGACTGGCCACCTCATCCTTATGTACCATGCGCCCCATGGGTCTCACGTTGAACGCCTCGATTGTCGCCTCCTCAGTCCAACCACGCAGCTCAGCGGTGACCTTGATGTCATCGTTGGTCATTGGTGTATCTTCCACACCAGTCGGCATGATGCCTGTGATGTGCCACTTGGGCGTCAACTCACGAGACGCCACCTTGAGGGCCATCGCAAGCGCTGCCTTGCTTGAGCAATAGCCGATGGTAGCTCGCATAGGCACGATGGATGTCTCGCTGGTAATAACGCAGATGCGACCTGAGTCTTGGATCTTCATCAAGCCTTGAAGCAAGTTGATGAACCCAAACACATTCACATCAAATGTATGCTTGATCGACTCGATATCGAGATCACCAACAAAGCCCAATGACTTGGTGCCGGCGGCATAGAACACATGCTGAAACGGCCCAAACCCCATGGCCATGTGATTGGCCAAGAACTTATCGATGCTGACTGGATCGGTAACATCTAAAGCATCTGGCGGTGGCGACCAGAACTTCTGCTTGTTTGGATCATCCTTCAAACTATTGAGGAACTCTCGACCAATTCCACCTGTTACGCTACCAACCACCAATAGATTGGCATAGCTGAGCCTACTCATCGTCCTGCCTCCCATGGCTGACTACTTGATCCATCGATGCAATTGTCAAGAAGCAATGTCCAATTAAATCAATGAGAATCTCCCTTGGTTGCTCACCTTGCAATTCCTGGCCGTCCCAGATGGCTCGCTTCAGCTTGCCTACCTTTCGATAGATGTCGACAAAGGCACCCTTTGTTCCCAGACGATTTGCATCATCGGCATAGTCAATGCTCTTATTGGTGAAGTGCAAACTCCACTCTGGCAATAGACATTCCATGATGTATTGGTAGTCGCTATCGCCCATTTCTCTTTGTCTGCCATTGCTCAACTATAACTCCAATTATTTGTTGGGCTTCCCATAGATCTTTGACAGACAAGTAGCCATCATCCGGCCTGTCTTTGTTGTGTGGGCGTTCAATCAAGATCGGATTCAGCTTTGCACGGCTAGCCTGTGCGCACATCTCTGGCAGATCATCAAGCACACATATGACGTTTGCCGGACCAACGATCTTGGCCAACTCTCGATACTTGTAATCACCATAAATCACATTATGGAACTTGATGTGACATCGCTTGAGCCAATGCCTGGTATCTGGATCCATGGTGTCTAATCGCAAGTATGGGCGGCTGGTACAGATCCAAACAGAAACACCCATGTGTACAAGGGCATCCGTCAACTCTGGCGCACCATCGTACATCGGCATACTACGCTTCATCCCGCCAAGTCTGTATGCCAACTTGATCTTGCGATATGTGTCTCGACTTGTGCCCAATGATGAATAGAACTGAAACTTTGTGGCACCATCAGGCCAACCTGCTTCCGGTCTGTATTCCACGTTGCGCCCAAGCCATAACGCTGTGAACTGAGCGAAATGGGTGTAGTGGTCGCCCAATGTCCCGTCAATGTCGAGTGCTACTATGGGCTTGGTCATAGCACCCCAAGTGCCATCTCAAACGCATCATGGGAGAGAATGCCCTTTTGCCATAGGCCATATCTCCCAGCGCGTACGATGCCTGGCCAACAATCACAGTTGGTCTGCAAAGGCTTGATTACTGGCATGACGCCGTGTGGCATGAAAATGTTTATGGCATCGCTTGCCCACTCGGTATTCGCGTGATCATAGATGATCGATGTGCGATACCAACCTGTCTGGCTTGGATGATCCTCATCGAACGATTGACCATTACAGAGCACTACATGCCTTGTTCCATAACGGTCTTTGTTTCGCTCGACATCCCCGCCACGCCAGGTATTGTCTATCCAGACTTTCACACTGGTAAACATGTGACGTTCGCGCTGATAACACAATTGCTTTGCGGGGATTGTCGAAATAGTGGCGTCATATGAGTTGACGGCATGTAGCAGATATTCCTGGTCGATGATGTCGTCAGTTATCATGGCCTGGTATCTCTTCCAGAGTTGATTGTAGGCCTGCCTGATCGACCATGCCTCATGATAGCCCTGGAATAACTCTGGCGACACCGTGATGCTTTCATCAGCATCATCGCCATAGACCTTGGCCCTGTAGTCATCGACATTGCCCTGCAGAACATACGAAAGCTTGACCGGTGGATTCAGGTCAAGCTCTGGTATAGCCCTATGCATGTATTGGGCGCCAAGCATCGATGACTTGCGCTTATTGCTGATTATTGTGATATCACATCCCATCAATCTTGCAGCATGTGCTGCCAATAGTCCTGCTGGTCCACATCCAAGAATCGCGACTGTCTTTGGCATACTGTTTGGCCTAACGATGGTCGTGTGTGCTATACACCCTTACCTGGTGGAATCGATCATGCACCGTCATCATGAGATCAAGCGATGGGTCATCTGGTCGGATTGGGGTTGTGATATCTGGCATCAGATTATGATACATGTTGGCGTGAATGGCGAACTCTACATGGCTCATCTTCTTGGCTTCAGCAAAGATCGATTTGCCATCAACGATGTAGTCAAACTTGCCATCTGGTGAAGGCTGTGGACCATAGAGCCACGTGTCTTTGTCAATTCTTGGCCACCAGTCACAGATATCATCACGAGCATTCTTGATTAGCTCGCCATACCACGCTGGATCATGACGCAACATCGCTGCCTTGTTGCTATCATGGAACTTCTGATGACCCCACCACCAAGGCAACGGTGGTAAGACTGTCGAGTATGTTCTGGTATAGCCCATGTCTTTCAGGCGCTTCTCATACTTCTCACCGATGCCCATGATACCATCGACATCGAAGTTCACACCAATCCATTCCTGATTGAGTTCATGAGCAATCTTGGCTAGCAGATCATCATGTCCAATCCACATCGTCACGCCTGGATGCCATTGCCAACCCTTGTTCTTGCCTCTCAGCGTCTCAAGGATTGTGACAGCGTTGTTACGTTGAATGGTCAAATCGGCATCGCTAAGCATGACGATGTTCATCTTGATGTCAGTCATAGGCAGGTAGATACGCATCATTCAGTCACCCATCAGAACGGTGGCTCTCCACCCATCTCGTCATTGCTTGACCATGAGTCGTCGCTGAATCCAGAGTCGCCCCATGAGTCATCTGTACCTGGTTCCGGTACCATGCCCATCGAATCCTCATAGGACGTCGCCATATCTTCAGCATCGATGTCTTCTGTGACGACCGTGTTTGGTAGTGGGGCAAGCGTGTCGATAGCAAAGCGTGGCGACCCTTGATACATCTCAATCTTGGAGTGGATCAGCAAGTACGTTTTGCCTGGGCGTGCCGACCCAATCCGAGTCACATTGCCCTTCTCATCCATGTCGACTGCCGACTTGGCGCCAGTTCCCAGCGCCGTGAACAACTCCTTCATCTTCCACGCCGTGCTGGCCTCGTTGGTCACATTATGGAATGATGGGCAGCCGTTGTACTGCCTCTTGGATTCCAGATCAGTCTCCAAGATGAATAACACCTTCAGCATGGGCTTGCCGGTGCTCGACTTGACCCACCACCCGCGCTTGAACAAAGCCTTGTATAGACCTTTGGGTGGAACTGGGCCATCGTACGATGTGAACTGGCCTTCAGAAGCACCACTGGTATCAATGATGACTTTGGGCATTAGAACTCCTCAGTTTGATCGCCGGCAGCGGTCGCTGCTGGTAATGCTGCTGGTTCCACGACATTAGCATCGTGAATGTCTGGCTTTGATTCATCTGACTTCTTGTTTTGTGGCAGGCCTTCATGGATCTCGATGATTGGCCTTGATGCCTTGTCTTTGTTGATCAACTCCTCAATTTGCGGGATAGTTGGGTTATCGATGAAATTGCCGAGCACGCCATATCGATCCTTCGCACGATATGGGCCAGCCGTCTGGAAGTACACGCGCCTGACCATGACCTGCTTGTCATCACCTTGCTTGATGTTGCGCTTGATACCATGGCCGACCACGTGCATATATCCCATGGCCTGCTGGGCAATTCCACCCTGCTTGCCATCCAGTGCCGGCAAGAAGTATGGGTTGCTGTTCTCATCATCGAGCCTCAACGGCAACGCCGTGTAAAGGCAATTGATGGGCAAATCGTTGAATCGCCTGATCATGTTGAGCGTTTGCTGCTGGACTTTCAGATGATCTTGGATCTGCGGCACATCCGCGTCCGCACCTTTCTTGCCCGCCATGACGCCGACATACAGCGCATTGTCCATCGACAACTTCTGCATCTCAGTAACGCTGTCGAGCAAGCACCACTGGTATTCACGGCATCCACCGTTATTGAGGTAGTTGAATGCCTTGGTCAAATCAGACCATTTCTTGATCTGCCACATATCGGCCGTGGACCCAGCGCGCGCAGCAGAAATGGTCCCACGCTCTGTCGCTAGGAACAAAGCCTTGGGACCATTCTTCTTGCGTTGATCTGCCGTGCCGGCCAGGCGTGTCTTGCCCCAGCCGGACTCGGCAACGATCATCATGTTGATGCTCTCATCCCACGATTCCAATGAGATGATATCATCTGGTAATTCAGCTGGCGATTCGCTCATCGTCCCTCACTCGTCGTGGATTGCTTGCAATGATTTCAACCAACTTGTCTTCGATCTGCTGGACACGCTCGCTGATGTACGCGAAATCATCCAGTGTGATCAAGCTCTTGCCATAGTCATGCGCAACTCGCTTTTTGAACTGACCCAAGTCACGCAAGCCCTGAGTAGTCGCTGATAACATGATGGTGCTCACCTCCTTTCTTTTCATCCTTGCTTGGTCGTGTATCTGCGTTGAAGAAGTTATGCCTGATGCCATACATCAACGCATCCATTGAGTCACGCTCTTTGCCATCACCACGGTTGTGCGTGACTTTCATCTTGAGAACTTTTGACCTGATAGCATTGAGGCTTTTGAATGGATTGTCGTTGCAGTACATGCAACCACCTTCCAAACAAGTGGCGTCAAACTCAGGCCAACAAATACGACGTTCCATCATGCTCCTATGCTGATTTCATTGCTACACGGTGATCCGAGTATGGATCACGCTTGTGAAACATGGCGTCTCTGAATTCTGTCCAATCCTCACCAGCCTCGTGTAGCTGGCACATCTGAAAGAATTCACAATCCCATTGACAATCATGGGTTGGCGTCTTTGTCAGCCCAAGCTGATGGCCACGATAAGCAAGCATCAACTGGACCTCATTGATAACATTGGTACGCATCTTAGCTCGCTGGGCATCGTTTCGCCATGCCGGGTAACGCATAAACAATGGCTTGGGTTGATTCTTGCTCACCGAGCCATTCTTGTTCAGTGCCTGGCCTTTGGCATTTGTTGGTCGATCATCAGGCAATGCCTTGCGCAAGAAGTTATACATGATGCCTTCCAACTTCTCACCAGGCGCCATGATGCCCTTGTGTCGCAAGACATTCTCGGCTACCATGAAATACGATCCAGCTTGGTCATCCAATTCGAGATAGCCGGTATTTGGTGTATTTGAAGCTGTCTTGTGCTCCATGAGCCAAAGCTTGCCAGTGGATAGATCACGATAGACACCATCAAATGTACCAACGTAAACAATCTTGCGCCCTTCAAAGACTTCAGCATTGATTAACGCCTGGAATTGTTGCTCTGTCGCGATGACGTCCCACTGCTCGTCGCGGCCATACTCCCGCACGTACTCATCAAGTATCGCAATGCCAAGCTCGCGTGCCTCCACCCATTGGTCCTGATTTATAAGGCCAGAGTTGTTCCTGATATATCGCTCTTCATTGTTAGTGAATCTGACCCATGTCTCTGCGGGGTGTGGACCGCGCTGCGAGCCGAGCAAATACCATGCGGCCAAAGCCTGATGCATGCCGCCACCAAACCAAAGCTTGCTGTCAGTGGCGTTTGGCTCAAGACCATTGCGCCAACTCCACCACCATTTCATTGGGCAGCGCTTTAGCGCAGCGCGTTCACTCGTGCGCACAACGATGTTGTCATTGGCCATCGATATTGCCATCCCTTATGCTCTTCCAGAACTCAATCTCTTCAAGCTCATCCTGGGTGTCTGGCCTGGTCCTCTCACGATGGATGCTAAGCATAGCCACCGTGAAAACGCAGCTAATTATGATCAAACTGCCCTCAATAATCAAGCCCATTATGGTGCTTTCCAGCCTCTTGGCGTAGTGGGCATGCCAATCTGGATGTAGCAGTCGGTGCATGCGAAATGCCCATTTGACATATTGAGCGTGCCTTCCTCTTGTAGCACATAGTCTGTTGGACTTAGACCTGAATCCGTTGACTCTGGCAAGTATTCGCTCAACTCGTCAGGTGTCTTACCACAACGAAAGCAAACCAGAAGTTGTTCACCCATCAGTTCAGGCCTGCCTTTCTGTGCCGCCGTATCTCCTGGGCCATCGCGTGGATATACTGGGCAAACTCTTCATCCATGATTAGCATGATGATTTCGCTCTCGCTTGGCGTGTGCATTTGGCGATCATCGCCTAGCATGTTGATCTGGCCACAATTTGGGCACACGACATAATCACCAGGTTCCATCGGATGAATCTCACACGTGCCATGCTGTTCACCACAACCAGCACACGCAAGCATATCACTCATGATTGGTCAACCCCGCCCAAAACCAATGAACTCAATTGATGTCGGATTTGAGCCAAAACTTGCAAAAGCTTTGTTTCAGCATTCGAAACATTTGTTAACCCATCACTATCAAACATTTTGGCGCGTAACCAAGCTCGGTGAAATGTTGGTCTGTCCATGTACGCTAATGCAATTTCAACGTTTGCGCCGCGTCGCTTACATTCTGGACAGCCATCATGCAAAATCTGCTCAGGCTCATACCCAGGTAACGCTTCATGATAAGCATGCATCATGCCTCTATCACCTCAATCTCTCGACCATGCGTCATCATCATTTCGCGTATGATCGCCAGACGCAATATTGCCTTATCGTCGCGGCTCATGCGACCCCAACCTGGGATGAGATATCCATCCTTGTATTGGTATCGCGTCTTGATGAGATTACCACTGCCGCTAATGGTCCTGAGCCGATGCGTATAGCAACGCGAGCATCGGAGCGTCTGCTCAAAGATGTTGTTTCGTCGATCAACGCCGACCGTGTATGCCCGCCATGAATGTCCCCAGTCGCGACACTCCATGAACGACTTGGACATATTGGCTATGATGATGTCGACATCAGCCTCTTTGACGACCTTGAGATGGCTGCTCTTCCTGGCCATTTATGAAGCCTTCCTGTAGGCTTCAGGATGCTTGCTCTTCATATGGCCAGCCAATCCGCCACCAGATTTTGAAACAAAGTCACAGCCCTTGGCTGGACACGGCTTTGGTGTGTCGCGTCTTTTGCCTTTGACTACAGGACGATCATCAGGCACTGACGCCGCTAACGCTGCTGACGGCGCTGGCGCTTGATGCTTTTTGGGAGGCTTCACACTCACCGGCTTTGTCCCATAGGTCATCAGCACATCTTCCAACATGCCGATGACCTTCTGGCGATGTTCCTCACACAACATCAATTCACGTGTCAGGTTATTGATGCTGATTGTCTTGCTCCATGTTGCCGGTACTTCTGGTTGGTCGTCCTTGTGCAAGTCGCACAACTCGACAACGATGACACGCCTGGGCATTAAGCATCCTCTCTGTCGTTGTTACTGTCATTTCGCTCATATAGCCAAATGACAATGCCCCAAATAACAAACGATATTGCCAAGGCCCAAGCAATCATCATGCGCCACCGGCCACATCGATGATCGAGCCAGTCAATACACCTGGGCCCATGAATGTCATCATAGCAACATCCACAACCTCTTGCGGGAAGATGCGGCGGCCAAAAGGCTCGCGCAAATACTCGCGCCTGGCCAACTCTTCAGCCGACCAGCCACGTTCGCTCTGGATATCAAGGTCAATCCCAGCAGTCATCCCAGTCTGCATCGTAGCTGGCGCCAGGCCAGTGATCTGCCAGTCTGGGCCCAACTCCTTGGCCAAGCACCGAATGGCGTGGACCAGAGCAGCCTTGCTCGCACAGTATGGTGTCGTGTACCGCATGGGGATTCTGCCAGAGATACCGGTGATGGCGCACACGCGGCCAGACGTTTGGCCTTGACTCAAAGCTGTCATGAACCTAATGTAGCCCATGACGTTGACGTCAAAGATCTCTTCCAAGTCAATCTCTGGAAGCTCTTGGATTGGGTAGATGTAATTCACGCCGGCAGCGTACATCACATAATCCCAATGCCTATCATTGAGTTCCATGAACTGCCCGATGGACATTGGATCTCTGACATCCAGTTCATCGATGGTGGGGACGACTGGCGTGATCTCTGGGTAATACTCTTTCACCACTTCCTTGTGAAGAGCATCCCCAACGCCGCCAGCCGTTGTCCCACCGATGATTAGCATGTAGGTCAACGAATCCTCCCAGGATTGTCTAGCTTGTCTAGAGTTCAACTATACAAGTCTAGTCGTTTCGTCCGAAATACACTATACCTCAGGCGAAATCGTTATAACATCGTTATATGTCGGTTGGCGTTATCGCCTGGATGATGTTATCAATCCCACGTCTCCCATCCAGAATCTCCTTTTGAATCATGTCTTTCTTGTAAGTCACGCCTGCGATGTATTCATCAATGCTCTCTTTCGACAGCAATCTGAATATCGTGACTTGGTGAATACGTGAGACACGGTGGATACGATCCTCAAGCTGCTCTTGATCGTCCGGTGTCCACGTTTCATCAATGATCACAAGCTCATCACAGTAGGCATCGAGCGTGATTGCTACGCCACCCGCCATCGTATTCATCAGGAGCACCCTTGGGCCACCCTCTGATTGCCACTGTTCCGTGATGTCAGTTCGCTTGTTCTCACTGACTGCGCCCGTGATTTTCAACGTCGGCACATCAATCGACTTCAGCCAAGCCTCCAGGCTATCGATTACCTGGGTGAATTGGCTAGCAATGACGATCTTGTGATCACCTTGTCGATCATCCATCGGGCCAGCGATGCCTCGATCAATCAGCATCTCTTCAATCACCGCTGCCTTGCCCGAATGGGCCGGTGACATAAGGGCAATCTGGTTCGATCCAGCCACCCGCCAAGCACAATCAGCAAATTGCTTGAGGCGAGTCATGATCGCAAGAACACCGATGGCGCTGAGTGCCTCATCTTCCATATCGACAAGCTCAGCAATTGCCTCGTTGGCCATCTGCGTATACATCTTCTGCTGCGCATCAGACATATCACAGTAGATTTCAACACGCTGCTTTGGAGGCAACTCCTTGACAACTTCTGCCTTTGTCCTACGCAGCATGATGCCATCGAGCGATTTGTACAGCTCATTCTCACGGTATGGATTGAGGTCACCAACCACGTGACTGCTATACCGATTGGCCGACATGATAAAGTATCGCTCAGCCCAACCAAAGAATGATGTGTACTGCTCTGGCTGAAGCCAGTGCAGCGTGCCCCACAAGTTCCTGGCCTTGCCGCGCATGGGTGTTCCAGACAGCGCAATCTTCACACCATCTTTCGCAAGCTTGATTTGCATCAGGCCTTTGCCCATCTGGGTCATGTTCCTGGCACTCTTAATGCCGGTGAGCGAGCGGTGGCTTTCATCGACGATAATCGCCTGCCACTCAACGGCAGTAAGGATGGGGAACTTGTCCTTACGCAGCATGTCTGGGTTGATCACTAGCACATGCGGGGTAGCTGGGTTATCGATGTAGTGTTCTACAAAGTCACCCAGAATCGCCAGCCGCGCAAAGGCAGAATCGCGCTTGCGTGGCACAGCAATTACCGTGTGAGCATCTGGAGCAAACTTGGCAAGTTCATGCTCCCACACCGGACGCAATGATGTCAGCGGTGCAGCAACGAGAATCATGCCATGCCAGCACTGGGCCTCGATCAGCCCCGCAATTGCTTCAAGCGTCTTGCCCAATCCAGGTTCATCAGCAATCAATGCCCTGCGTTGCATGGCGATGAACGCCGCACCTACCTGCTGATAGGTACGGTGCGACATCGCCTCAGCAAGAGCGCCATGTGTCTCAGCGATCTTCAACGTGGCCGCATCAGATTTGATCAACTCTTTGAGTTCATCCTCTGCCTTGCGAGCCGCCCAAGCCCATTCATTGAGCTTTGGGCCGATGGCCAGTTCGGGACCAAACTGCTTACGCAGCAAGCGACATACCTCAAGCGTTGGCTTGAAGTGCCACATCTTCTTGTCTTTGTCCCAACGGCCACTGAGTGATCTGAAGAATGCCGGATAATACACATCCGTCATGCACCAGATTTCATCATCAATCAGTTCAACCTTAGTCACGGCTATCCGTGACAAACAGCTGCTTGATTTGGCATACGCGCAATGCACATTTGCCATCGACGTTGACCCAGATCACCTTGCCATCTTCCCTGAACTCCACCTCTACAATGTCAGGTGCTGTGATATCCAGCATTCCATCAACGTAGTGATATGAGCCAGGTAGCACTGGTTCGTTGTTCATGGTACCTCCCAATACCTGTTCGCCTATCGACTTGATAGACATGAAAAGCAACGATAGAATCGCTGCTAATCATGACGATCAACTCTTGGGGTGGCCGTCCATGATGTGGTCAGCGAGCTCATCTGAATTGGTGAACTCGCTGCCGCACCACGCACATTTGCGCTGACTTCTCAACGCGCGTAACCGAGCAGCTTGAACTGAAGCAGCACCGGTCATCTGCTTGCCGCAATCGTCGCACCACCATGTAGTACCTTGGCCATACGGAACACCATCCGGTCCCCATAACGGTACGCGATTGCCTGGATCATGAGGGCAATCCTCAACGCTGAATTTGGGTTCAAACATCACTTGAACTCCTGAATCTGAATCCGAACGCGATTGCCTTCAGCGTTGATGAAGTTCCAGGTCTTGGAATCCTTGGCCACGTTGCCTGATTCGCTAGTAGCCATGACCAAAACAGCCTCGACTTCACCATCCATCTTGATGCGAAGTTGCCTGCTACCGTCATACTGAATGATCATGTCCGGTAGCCTGATCCGCCACACCTTGGGCAAGGTGCTTCAGACATGGCAGATACATAGCCAGTGCCTTCACACGCATCGCACAAAGGCAATTGCTGCTCATCCAACTCACGCATGATCTGCTTGACTCGCTCAGCGCGCGCCTCCATCCTTGCCTTTGAGACCAAGCTGGCTATACGATTGTTGTATGACCGCTCATCCTCACCATCATGGGGTGGATTAGCAAGCGTCAGATCCAGTATCTCACTTAGATCCATCAGTGCCTGCCCTTGTACCGCAGACGCGCTGTCTTGCGCTCCTGCTGCATATGGGCAATCCCATCGTTGATCGGATTACCGTTGGGCACACGGTCGCGCATCGACAGGTATCGCTTGGTATCACGATGCCTGCCAACATAGGTGTTCGCCAACGTCTGCTTTGTCATCTCAGCGATGACATCATCACTGGGCCAGTTCACCGTCATCGCACTTTCTCCCCAATGAGACTGGGGGTAAGTGTGATCAGGTTGCCCTGGCGCCACTTGGTGGAGTACGTTCGATGTAGCCTGACTTTGACCTTGTTATCAGGCATGATCTCGACTACCTCGACAGCAGCCCCAGCAAGCAACTGAGGCTTCACCAACCGTGAGATGTAGATGATGTCGCCAGCACAAAGGCTTGCGACAGTCTGCAGTTGGATAGCGCGAATCCTGAATTTGACGTTGTCATCAACGATCTTGATGTAATCGTCAAAGTCACCAGCCTTGATCATTTCGATCATCTGGAGACAGATGGCGCGCATCTTGGCGTCCGTGTCGGCATCTGGTGAGATGCCTACCTTTTCAACCTCTGTCATTGGTCCTCCCAGAACCGTTTGACTATCGACTTGATAGCCATGAAGAGCAACGGACATTGCCGTTGCTAATCATGGTGATCAACTCATCGTCGGTGACCACGCGTAGCGACCACCACATCACGCGCAGCGAACCGTGCCTTGCGCATCTCATCCTTGAGGACCTTGGTAGCAGCCATCACATTCTTCATGTACGATTCCAATTCAGGGCTGATATCCATCAGCCTCGACATGAAATCAGACACATCACCAGTGACATTGGCTTCCAATCTCTCCAGTGAGTCATATTCTCTCCATGTAGGCATGATCAGCTCACCAATCGTATTTGCGAGCGCAGATGGGCCCGATGCCCAAAGCGATTGACTCTGGGTCAGTCAGCGGACTACCACATACCCCGCAGGCACCAACCTTCATGCCGAACAGGGCAGAATGGAATCCTGGATCCTTGGTAATCTCTTCCACGGCCATGGTCCATTCTGATTCTGTCGGCCGCACATACCTGAAGTCACCAGGCGCGCCCAGAACTTTCTGGACAATCCTGGTAGCATTGATGGTGTCGGGATTCCTGGTCACAACTCTGAAGAACTTGAAGTTGCGATCCTTGCCCACGATGGCGTATCGGCCATCTGGGATGTTCTCCGGCACCGTCCATGTCTTCTGGACTTTGGGCCTGTACGGCAAGGCTTTGAGTTCACCGATCCAAGTTGAAGCCTGGTCAAGCGTGAGCTCACCAGAATTCAGCCTGGCCAGAGCGCCATCACGATCAATGACATTCTTGGAGAGAATCAAATCCTTGATGAAGGATAGCTGTCTCTCAGAAGCCATTTTGGGCCCTGGTTGCGGGGTGATGTCAAAGAATTGCCATTCACCTTCACTTCCCATTTTGTGCCTCCCAAGCACTAGTTTGTTCTGTCCTAACGGACAGCGCGAATGGCCTGCTTAGCATGACCATTCTCCGCAATCTGTTAGGGCACAACAAAGGGTGGGGCCATGTTCGACCCCACCCTTGATTGTTGGTACCGTCAGAAAGCCTCTGTGAGCTCTGACTCTTCAGCAGCGACTTCAGCCTCAGGCTCAGAATCCTCAGCCGTAGCAGTGGACTCATCGCCTGAACCTTCAGCCTCTGCGGCCATCTGGGCCAAGAGTTCCTTGGCACGCGCGGCACGCTCGGCAGCACGCTCAGCCTGCTTCACAAGAGCAGCCTGACGCTGAACTGCCTTTTCCAGCTGGGCCTTTGCCTCTTCAGGCGTCTTGGGCGTAGGCTCAGGCTTGGTGCCCTGGCCAGCCTTGACTTCATCGTCGATGAGCTTGAACTCATCGGTCTGACGCCATGCCGAGTAAAGGCTCTGGACCGCGATGACCGTGTCCATGTCCATCTCAGGCGCAGAACCGTTGGAAGCTTCAGAGATCCACTGGATGAATCCCTTGTGCTTCAGGTTGTCCTGACCACGCTCCAGAGTCTTGGTGATGGTCTCTTCCCAGTTCTTGGTGACTGGGGTTTCAACCGTCGCCTCTGGCGCGTCAGCCGCAGGCGCAGTAGCGTCAGTGGCTGGAGCTTCGACAGTGGTGGTCGATTCTGTCATTTGGTACCTCCCAGATACCTATTCCGGCGACACGGTGTCGCCGATAAACACTGACCGTAGCGTACCCACGGTGGGTAGCGCTAGACCCAATTCCAAGATCTTTTACGGTCCATGTTCCTGCCCTAATCGGACAGCGAATGCTCATGTCTAGCATGGGCAAACGCAATCAGATCAGCGATAGTTATGCCGAAGCAACCACTGGATAATTTCATGCGCGCGTTGCATCGAGATTGGTGTTCCATCTCCAGGCGTACGCTCATCGATCCGAGCAGCTTCAAGCAACTTCCAGAGTCGCTCAAACTCATTATGGTAAAGACCATTACGAGTCAGGATGTCCTCCATGAAGCCAAGCTGCTTAGATGATGCAACCCTGTCACTCATGTTGCTCATGTGTGTTCTCACGCCTCCCAAGCGTTTGTTTGGTTGTCCTAATCGGACAACGCGATTACCCATGGCTAGCATGGGTATCACGCAATCAGATCAGATCAAAGATTGGTGATTTGTGCCCGTACGGGCATTCACCATCAATCTCAATCGTGTTCCCACACGGGCAGATTAGCCCGCTGTCGATTGGGCTATCTTCATCAGCCCATTCCCAGCCTTCAGGCAAGTCAGGTAGTTCCATCAGGCACGCTCTCCAGTGGTAGGGTGATGGACCCACATACGGCCACCGTCCATCATCTTGGACCGACGGCTGCCATCGATAGTCTCCATCTCATACCACTGCGCCTCATGGGGATTCCTGTACTTCTGAGGACCCACGACACGCGCACGATTCAGGTCATAGTCCCAGACCTGAAGGCCTGGGACAACGGCATATCCGTCAATGGTCTTATCCATCAGAATTCATCCTCTGGGATAAGTTCCAGAGCAGCTAGCTGCTTCGCAATGATCCTCTGGCGTACATCCTCTGGCAAAGCCGCAATCGACTTAGCCAGCCTACGCTGGAGTTCATCTGGAGTAGCGTTCCATGGAAAGCCAAGATCTTTTGGGATCTCCAGCTTTACATCGATATGCTGCTCCACAAAGGCTACAGCCTCAGCGAACGTATGGACATCGTATCGTCCATGTATCTCCCATACGGCCACTGCCCAATCCGTACCTGAATCGTTTAGGCCATAATCGATATGGCCAATCTCAGTCAGGCGTGGGTGACCACTGGTCGGCTCAGCTACAACGCTGAGTCTCCGATAGCCACTGGAGCCTAACGGCTCCACCCAGGCTTTACGCAATCCCTTCATGATGTTCTCCCAACATCGTTTTCATTCTGTCCCAATCGGACAACGCAAAGCCCATGTTCTACATGGGCATCACGCAATCGGATCGGATCCAATTACACCGAGACCATAGCCAGCATCTCATCGATCTGGCGCATCATCTCAGCGATAGCAACCAGAATCTCATCGGTGGTCGGCACGGTCGCCTCCACCGTGGTCTCAACCACGGTCTCAACGATCGGCTCGACAACGGCCAGCTTGGCAGCCTTAGCAGCGGCCTTGGCCTCACGACGGATCGAACGCTGCAACTCACGGTCCAGCTCAGCCGGAATAACGATTCCAGCAGACTTCCAGCAGACGTAGCAAGCGAACTTACCCTGGTCAGCGGCGTCATCGATCGTCATCGTGCTCTCAACCCAAAGGTCATTACCCTTGGCCAAGTGCATCTCACGACCACGCCAAAGGCCACGGCAGTTCGGGTCAACGTGAACGCTGATACCCTGGGTAACGGTGACCTTCATGTTTCCGTTGATCATTTTGTACCTCCCAGTACGTTTTTGCCTACCAATTTGATAGACAACCAAAGAGCCAAGCGCAAGCGCTTAGCTCCAAGGTACCCTATCAACGGGTATCGACCGTTTCGGCCAGGTTCGACCGAAACGTCCGATTCAAAACTTTTTGGGAGTTTTGGGAGGTTTACCTCTGTTTAGTTATTTCACACCTTTCGGGCCTGGGAATCGCTCGCTGGCTACCTAAACCTTTGGTAGAGGTTTAGGTCATCGCCAGCGACGCCGCTCTTGGACCCAGCGCCATACAGAACCGTTACCAAGAGAGTATCCACCAAAGGTGGGACCTAGTCCTGGGCTAGTTAAGCACAACGCCATGGGGGTGGGATTAGCATCGACCCTTACGCGAAGAAAGGTATGAAATTTTCAGTGGGTGGCCCCTTACCAGGAACCAGGTGGGACGCCTCACGCGTCCCCGATCAACTCGCCTACCACCTCCAGCGGGCCAGTCCGTCCGGCCCAACGAGAATGAATCTACGGTATCCCGGGCAAAAAGCCATCATCCGTTACCGTTCCGATACCGAACCGTTATGGTTCCGTTATCTGATGCCCTAGTTCGTCCTATTTCATCCCGATTTTCAGTTCGTCCGTTTCACCCGTTTAGCCTGGAGCATCCTGATTCCCGATAAGTCTGGGAAGTCCGATTCGTTCGTTTCAGGGTTCGTCCTGGTTCATCCCGATAAGTCCGATTCCTGGGGCGATACGTCCGTTTAGTCCTGTTTATCCGGGGCGTCGCTCGCGCGTCGCGCGTACGGGGTGGCCCGAAACAGGCCCGGCAAGGTACCTGATTTCGATGCTAACGACATGCGAGTTCGATCCGCTCCGGTAGGCCTGACGGGGCGTGTTCGAGCCTTAGAATCGATCCTAGGGCTTTCCTACTAGGTTAGATCCGCGTTAGCTCTTTGGGGAGCCGCAAAGGTCCGATACGTCCGATTCTGCGAACGTCGGGAACCACAAACGATCTTGAAGTCGGAACCACCACGATTTTGGAGCTGCCAAATGGGGACTTTCGCCATGTGCTACATGGGGAATCTGCCACCATCTGACCCCATCAAAACAGGCCTCATTTACAAGATCGACAGACAGCTCGGAGCGCCACCTACGGCCGTAGGATCGATGCTAACAAGATCGAATAGGCTCGCCAGTGGAACTACCCTCGACAACCTAATCTGCCTCGTTAGCATCGAATCCGAACGCACGTTCGATTATCGCAGTGATTCATATGCTACATGACCAAACGACTTCGGCCATATCCCGCATGACGAAACAAGGTCACCCATGTAGCATATGGGTGGCCTTGTTTGCTCATGCTCTATATGATATTCGACTAACCAGGTGGCGGAGTGTGGCCCTTGTCCCAATCACCGCGCTTGGTGATGCTCATCACATCGGGCACCTGGCCCAGTTTGGCCCTAGTACGTAAAGAGATGTGCCCAGTCGTCCGACCAGCATTGGCCATACAGCGTTGTCGTCGCTGAGTATTCTTCACGTTGCCATGCCGCGCATGCGTCCGTCGTTGGCTGCTCCCACTTGCCGTCGGCCCATGACGAGCTGGGATTACTGACGCCTGGCACATAGCCCAACTCAATCAGCCTTTGTTGTATGGCCTTCACGTCAGGCTGCTCGTTGGCGTAGTAACCACCGTGCGATTCATTGGGACCATTGATGTCACCAAAGTAATCGTTTGGCCCCATATATGATGGCCACGCGCGATGAAGCGTTCCACCACCGGATGGCGGGGTGACTGGTGGAGAGCCGCCGCCGCTCGCCCCAGCTGTGATGACAGCAGCAATGCCTTGTAGCGCAGGCCCATCGTTGCAGAACTGGCGCAAGATTGACAAGTGCACATGCCACAAATGGCTGTCGTCACTGGTACATGGGTAATTGCCCTTGTAGTCATAGCCAATGACGTTGTAGCCATCAGCCGACCCAAAGAATGAACGCGCTGGGTTCATTCGAGAATCGTTGGCAGCATTGAGCAATCGTTGGCTAACCGTGTAGTGATCGCTCGCACTGTTCCAGCTGATATCCAGCGCGCTAGCTGCCTCGCCATCACCTTGCTTGTCTTCAGCATATTGGACGCTGTAGTCATCACCACCGACATAGTTGCGCCCACGGTGATAGCCATAGGTGTGCGCCGAGTCGCCCACAATGCCACCCATGAGCGCACTGGGGATTGCCTTTTGGACCGTGTTGAAAAGGTCTTTGATGGCTTGTGGCGCATACTCGGTCATTCGTCAGTACCGTTCTCTGAGTCTTTGTCTTGCGGCTCATGGCGTTCGCTGCGCTCCCCATGCTGCAACTCCTTGAACCACTCTGGTGCCTTGTCCCGCAATCGCTCACGGTCACCAACATCACGAAACTCTGGCTCTTTGCTGGACATTCTGCCTCCCTAGGCTATTGGAATACGGTTGCCTTCCGCATCAAAGTACAGCGCTGCTATTCGTGGATAATACCCTTGTATCGCAGACAGAATCTGCTCATCTTGGATGCGACTTGATATGACCGTACCATCATCATCGGCGGCACTATCAGCCATACCTGGCGATGATGCCGCCATACGAATGAAGGTCAAAATGATTGAGTTGTTGCTACGTAAGCAATCCATCGCCAATGCGACAATATCTGGCCGTGTATCATTGACGAATGTCTCTGATTGCTCATTGACGCAAGCCGAAACTCGCTCATTGAACTCGACATCTTGGGCCAGATTCGCAATCGCCAGGTATGTCATGATGAACCACCATTCTTGTGATTGTTGCTTGTGGGCAATGAGACGACAACGATTGCCAGTCCACCAAGAATCCCAATAGTCGCAAGGATATCAGATGATGCATCACGATTCAGTATGAAAACAATGATAGATAGCGTCAGCACAGCAACACCAAGGATGATCATCAAAGCAAGCTTGCGCGTTGGTGTCATAGTGGCGGCTGCCCAATTAACTCAACGGTAAACATGCGATATCCACCATTAGACTGGGCAACAGTTACATTGCCACCACCAACAGTTTTAGCATAGAAAGGCGCAATGATATGTGGACCAGTATCACTCCACTGTACTATGCCTTCACAAATTAACTGCGATGAACCTGGGCCGCCAGGAGCCGCAAGATAAATAGTTGCTCCTGCTATTATCAGACTTGCTGTTGTTGGGCTTGCCTTACTACCATCTCGAATCTGGAAATCACAGTTAGTCGCAGTACCAGCATCATATTGCGCACGGGCAATATAACGTACACGATAATATGCCTGTGGGATAATGTTGTTTACCGTTACATCACCGATACCGGTGTCTTTCAGAGTCCCACTGGTGACTGGTTGGACTGATGTCGATGGTACGTATGCAACTAATTTGTAATTGACAGGTACGGCATCAACGTAACCCTTGTTAGCAACGTCCAAAGCCGTTGCCGGATTGTTAACCTGTGAACGACCGTTAGCATCGCGGCGCATTAACGTATTGATGTTGGCCCCAACGGTAACACCAACAACGTTGGTCATCCCATCTACGTAAACAGATTCATAGTTCCATGCAACGATGGATGCGGAATAGATCAACCGTATAGCGGCAAAACCTCGCAGCGCGAACGGTTGTCCCCATTGCATCGAATCGCTACCACCAGCTTGGATTGTCGCCGTGTACGACGCATTATCCTCACGGATAAACTCGCACACCGAATTGTCTGCTGGTGCGGCTGGTAACGTGATGGTGTACGACGCATTGCAATTGACCATATGAATGGCGTTCGCAGTCGCCGTCGCCGCATTGTTTATCTGGACAACACTACGTGGACCTATGGTAGAAGTGCCTGTCGGACCTTGTGGACCTACGGGCCCAATTGGTCCTTGTGGTCCTTGCGGTCCAGTAGCACCCTGTGGCCCCAATAGACTGCCATCTTGATTCCATGCAGTGCCGTTGAAGACATAGACTTCACCACTGTTATACAAGAATGAATCATTGGCATTAGGATTAGGCACATCATTGTAATCGTTGTATGGTTGGCCCTGGATGTGCCATTGCGAGCCTGGAATGCCTTGTGGCCCTTGCGGTCCACCTGGTGTTCCATCGACTCCTGGCACACCTTGCGGCCCAGCAGGTCCGGTATTGCCTTGTGGCCCCGCTGGTCCAGCAGGTCCATCATTCCCTTCCACACCTTGTGGTCCTGTTGGTCCTTGTGCGCCAGTAGCCCCAGTTGGCCCAGTTGCTCCAGGCGTACCAGGCAATCCCTGCGCACCAGTCGGTCCAGGTGGCCCTGGTACCGTTGAATCAGCGCCATTAGCACCAGCCGGTCCAGATGGTCCAGTGTTACCAGTGGCTCCTTGTGGTCCAGTTTGTCCAGTCGGACCTTGAGCACCAGCTACGCCAGCTGGGCCTTGAGCACCAACATTCCCAATAGGCCGCAATGAAGCAAC
>NZ_DATBBJ010000073.1:0-505617 GCF_036271055.1 Scandinavium sp.
CCGATTGGCGGGTTTTTTTATCGGAGCAGATTAACTTAATCGTTAACCGGCTGCGGTTTGGTTGCCGGTGCGGTGGCCTGGTTTGCTGCCGCATGACCACCCGCAGAACCTTTGCCTTCGAAGTTGAAGGAAGGGCGCTGCCAATCACTTTGCTGCTGCTGTTCCGGTACATAGTCCGGCGCAGGAGCCTTGGTCATTGGCGCAGTGGCGATGTGCTTATACAGCACATCTTGCACCGGCGCTGGTTGCTGTTGCACAACCGGCGCTTTTTCTTCGACCACTACCGGGGCAGCAACTTCCTGCACTGGTGCGGCTTCAACGACGGGCTCAACGAACACCGGAGCGGGTCCAGCGACAGTTTCTTCCGCAACGGTTGCTGCTGGAACGACTGGCGTTTCTTCAACCACTGGGGCAGGTTCAACCGCAGGGGCTTCCTCTACCACCGGTGCCGCTTCAACCACCGCGGTTTCTTCTACTACTGCAGGTACTGCAGGCGCTTCAGCAACCGGTGCTGGTGGAGTTTCTTCTGCCTGGGCAGCGATGACCGGCTCAGCGGCTTCAACAACCGGTTGGGCTGGTTCTTCTGCCGGAGTCACAACTTCTGGCTCGCTCACTGGCGCAACGGCTTGGGCAATAACCGGAGCGGCTACGCTGACGGCTTCCTGTGCCATGACGTTGTCGGCGGCGATCTCAACAGCTTCAGTCTGAACTTCTGCTTCTTCAATCACTTGCGCGGCTTGTGTGACAGGGTAACTCACCCATACCTTGCCGGAAGCCATTTCTGGAGAGGCGAAAGCACCTGCCAGCGGCATTGGGGACTGGGTAGGGTAACGCTCGTCACGGTAACGACGACGACGTTGACCGCTAACACGCAGGTGGCGCGGAGAACGACGTGAACGGCGTGGCATGCCGTTTTCGCCATTAGCGCGGTTGTCCTGTGCATCATCTTCGGCCGGTGCCTCAAGGGTTTCCGGCAGCAGTTTAACACTGTCTTCAACCTGGGCAGGCTTCACGTCCTGGGCTTTCTCTACCGGTGCTTTTGGCGCCAGCAGTTCTTCCGCTGCACGATGCAGTTCTTCTTCCGCAGACAGCACGCGAACTTTCTGCGACAGAGGACGACGCTGACGGCGCTGCATGTTCTGCATCTGACGTTCTTCGAGATCTTCGTCAACGCTGGCGTTGGCAGGGGTTGCGGTTTCTACGCTTTCCAGCGCGGCCACTTCCTGCTGAGCCTGACGTTTCTCTTCCTGACGACGACGCTGGCGATCGGCACGTTGGTCACGGCGCTGTTGTTGCTCTTCGCGCTGTGCCTTGGCGGCTTCTTCAGACAGCGGCTCTTCGGTTACGGCAGCAGTGGCTTGTGGCGCATTGCGGCGGTTACGACGCTGTTCATCACGCACTTCACGTGTTTCACGGCCTTCACGGTTGTCGCGAGGTTCGCGATTTTCACGCGGCTCACGATTATCACGACCTTCACCGCGCTCTTTACGCTCGCCACGTTCTGGACGATCGCCACGCTCACCACGTTCTCCGCGCTCACCTCGATCTTTACGACCGGTGCCCTGACGACGTTGACCACGACGATCCTGACGGCGGTTTTCACCGTTGCCTTCAGACTTCGGCGCCTCAACTACAGGCTTGGCTTCGACAACCGGTTGTTCTTCACCGGCAAACAGCGCTTTCAGACCACCGAACAGACGGCCCAACAGGCCCGGCTTGGCAGCGGCTGGCGCGGGTTGTTTGGTAGTAGTAGCGGCGACGGTAGCTTGAGCCACAACAGGTTCTTCTGCAGGTGGTGGGGCGTCTGCAGCCAGAGAGAATGAAGCCAGTGCCGGTTGTTCCGGACGCTTGCGCTCCATCGGTGCATCTTCCAGCGGCTGGGCCATCTCTTCTTCGTGCAGTTTCGGCAACAGGTAGCTCAGGGTTGGTGTTTCTTCGCCCTTACGCACGCGCAGTACCGAGTAGTGCGGGGTTTGCATCTGATCGTTCGGCACGATGATCGCTTTCACGCCACCCTGACGTTTTTCGATCGCGCTCACCGATTCACGTTTTTCGTTCAGCAGGTAAGAGGCAACCTGGACTGGCACGATGGCGTGAACTTCTTTGGTATTTTCTTTCAGCGCTTCTTCTTCGATCAGACGAAGAATGGAAAGTGCCAGCGATTCGTTATCACGGATGGTGCCGGTGCCGTTACAGCGCGGGCAGACGTGATGGCTGGATTCACCCAGTGATGGGCTGAGGCGCTGACGCGACATCTCAAGCAGGCCGAAACGGGAAATGCGACCGATTTGGATACGTGCGCGGTCCTGACGGACGGCGTCACGCAGACGGTTTTCCACTTCACGTTGATGGCGAACCGGGGTCATATCGATAAAGTCGATAACGATCAGGCCGCCAAGGTCACGCAGGCGCAGCTGGCGAGCGATCTCGTCCGCTGCTTCCAGGTTGGTGTTGAACGCAGTCTCTTCGATATCGCCACCGCGGGTTGCTCGCGCGGAGTTGATGTCGATAGCGGTCAGCGCTTCGGTGGAGTCGATAACGATCGAACCGCCGGAAGGCAGGCGAACTTCACGCTGGAAAGCGGATTCAATTTGGGATTCGATTTGATAGTGGCTGAACAGCGGGATTTCGCCGCTGTACAGTTTAATCTTGCTGCTGAAATCCGGACGGCCCAGGGCAGCGATGTGCTCTTTGGCCAGATCGAGAACTTTTGGATTGTCGATCAGGATTTCGCCGATGTCCGGGCGCAGATAGTCACGGAATGCACGCACGATAACGTTGCTTTCCTGATGGATCAGGAATGGCGCAGCGCGGCCTTCAGCGGCTTTTTTAATCGCTTCCCAGTGCTTCAGGCGGAATGACAGATCCCACTGCAGCGCATCGGCAGATTTGCCCACGCCCGCGGTGCGAACAATCAGACCCATGCCATCTGGCAGTTGCAGGGAAGAAAGTGCTTCTTTCAGTTCGGTGCGATCGTCACCCTCAATGCGGCGTGAAATACCACCGGCACGTGGGTTGTTCGGCATCAGCACCAGATAACTGCCGGCCAGGCTGATGAAGGTGGTCAAGGCTGCGCCTTTGTTACCACGTTCTTCTTTATCAACCTGAACGATCACTTCCTGGCCTTCGCGCAGCACATCTTTGATGTTTGGGCGACCATGAGAAGAGTAGTTACTTGGGAAATATTCGCGAGAGATTTCTTTAAGAGGGAGGAAACCATGTCGTTCGGCGCCGTAATCAACGAACGCTGCTTCAAGACTTGGTTCTATACGAGTGATTTTGCCTTTGTAAATATTCGCTTTTTTCTGTTCATGACCCGGACTTTCAATATCCAAATCATACAGCCGCTGTCCATCTACCAAGGCAACACGCAACTCTTCCTGCTGAGTTGCGTTAATCAACATTCTTTTCATCTTAACTTACTCGTTATTTTTACATTATCGACAAAGCTGCGGGCAAAATAACCTCATGGCCGGATTAAAACCGAAAACCCCGTGTCTTCTCGCAAAGCCGTCAACCTCACGGTTGTCGCCTGCATAGGGGCGCATTATCTCGGTAAGCCTGTATTTCTTTGTGAAAAACAGCACTTTTACTAGGGGAATAGCCTCTGATTTACGTCGACAGATCTGATTCCGTTTGCCGGCCAAGCTGCAACCCGCAGCCCGCTAATTGTTTGATTTCACATTACGTCTTACGCCATTGCTGCGTTTTTGTGCAATCAGACAAACTTTATAATTCCACAGTTTTCCCTGTTTAACGAGAATCAACGTGGAAAGTAAACGCATTATTCCACTGCTGATACTGTTATAGCAAGGTGACTTTTCCTTAACTGCGGTAGAAATCGCAAACGTTCAAACCGGCTTGCTGCCTTATTGTTCGCTGGGATTTCGCCTGCAGTCAGAGAGACAGTTAAGCACATAAAAAGAAGTGGCGCTATTTACGCGCTCTATTTAGAATCCTGCCCCATGAAAACGAACATTCCTGCAGTACAACTAATCACGATTTCTGACGACGAAGCCGGTCAGCGAATCGACAACTTTCTGCTTGCCCGCCTGAAAGGCGTGCCGAAGAGCATGATTTATCGCATCGTGCGCAAGGGCGAGGTGCGCGTTAATAAAGGACGTATCAAGGCGGAGTACAAGCTGGCGCCCGGTGATGTGGTACGTGTGCCGCCGGTGCGTGTTGCCGAGCGTGAAGAAGCGCCGGTCTCGGCCAAACTGGATAAAGTGGCCGCGTTGGCCAATTGCATTTTGTATGAAGATGACCACCTGCTGTTGCTGAATAAACCTTCCGGCACGGCGGTGCATGGCGGTAGCGGCCTGAGCTTTGGCGTCATCGAAGCCCTGCGTGCGTTGCGTCCGGAAGCCCGCTTCCTGGAGTTGGTTCACCGTTTGGACCGCGATACCTCTGGCGTGCTGCTGGTGGCAAAAAAACGTTCTGCGCTGCGCTCTTTGCATGAGCAACTTCGCATGAAAGGGATGCAGAAGGATTATTTGGCGCTGGTACGCGGTGAGTGGCAGTCGCATTGCAAAGCGGTGCAGGCACCGTTGCTGAAAAACATTCTGCAGAGCGGTGAACGCATCGTGCGTGTCAGCAGTGAAGGCAAGCCATCGGAAACCCGCTTCAAGGTGGAAGAGCGTTTTGAGCATGCGACGCTGGTCAAGGCCAGCCCGATCACCGGGCGTACTCACCAGATCCGCGTTCACGCACTGCACGCCGGCCATCCAATAGCCTTTGACGATCGTTATGGCGATCGTGAGTTCGATCGCCAATTGGCTGGCACCGGCCTCAAACGTTTGTTCCTGCACGCAGCGGCGTTGCGGTTCGAACATCCGGGCACCGGCGAAACCATGCGTATCGAAGCACCGATGGACGCAGAGTTGCGCCACTGCCTGCAGGTATTGCGCAAGCAGTCCAAACCGCAGTAAACCGTATTTTATGCCAGCGGGTTGATGCCTTCAGCCCGCAGCATCTCCAGTAGCGCGATCAGCGGCAGGCCGATCAACGCATTCGGATCCCGCCCCTCCAGTTTTTCGAACAGCGCGATGCCCAAACCTTCGCTTTTAAAGCTGCCTGCACAGTTGAGCGGTTGCTCAAGGCGAATATAGGCGGCGATTTCAGCGTCACTCAGCGCGCGGAAATGCACGTGGAAGGGTTCGCAAAGCACCTGCAGGTGTCGGCTATGGCTGTTGTATAACGCCAGGCCGGTATAAAAAGTGACCCTTTGGCCGCTGGCCTGGCGTAATTGCGCGCGGGCATTTTCTTCGGTGTGTGGTTTTCCGGTGATTTTACCGTCGATCACGCAGACCTGATCGGAGCCGATAATCAGGTGGTCGGGGTAGGCGGCGGCCAATGCCTGGGCCTTTGCCGTTGCCAATCGCAGCACCAGCGCTTCGGCGCTTTCCCCGGCCAGTGGGGCTTCATCGACCTGGGGAGCATCACAGATAAAAGGCAGATGCAGTTTTTCCAATAGCATCTTGCGGTAGGTCGAGGTGGAGGCAAGCAGGAGTCTTTGCATAATTTTTTTCGTAAACCGTAGCGTAAATAGAGTAGGCATTTTAAACTGTCCGCCGCTGAGGAAGCGAATATTGGTGAAAGGTGCCGTTTTACGGCCTTTTTCTTTGACTCTAAGTCGTTACAAAGTTAATATGCGCGCCCTATGCAAAAGGTAAAATTACCCCTGACTCTTGATCCGGTTCGTACGGCTCAAAAACGCCTTGATTACCTGGGTGTCTACACCCCGGAACAGGTAGAGCGTCTTACCGAGTTTGTAGTCAGTGTGGACAGCGACGTGGAATGCGATATGACATTCGCCATCGACAACCAGCGTCTCGCCGTTCTTAAAGGCGATGCAAAGGTTGCGGTGACTCTCGAGTGCCAGCGCTGCGGGAAACCGTTCCCACATGCCGTCTACACAACGTATTGTTTCAGCCCGATCAAAAATGATGAACAGGCCGAAGCACTCCCGGAAGCGTATGAACCGATTCAGGTTAACGAATTTGGTGAAATCGATCTGCGGGCTTTAGTAGAGGATGAAATCATTCTCTCTTTACCTGTAGTTCCGGTGCATGATTCTGAACACTGTGAAGTGTCCGACGCGGACATGGTTTTTGGTGAATTGCCTGAAGATGCGCAAAAGCCAAATCCATTTGCCGTATTAGCCAGCTTAAAGCGTAAGTAATTGAGGAGTAAGGTCCATGGCCGTACAACAGAATAAACCAACCCGTTCCAAACGTGGCATGCGTCGTTCCCATGACGCGCTGACTGCAGTTACCAGCCTGTCTGTAGACAAGACTTCTGGTGAACAACACCTGCGTCACCACATGACTGCCGACGGTTTCTACCGCGGTCGCAAGGTTATCGCTAAGTAATCACGCGCAAGCGTGATGAAGCTTAGTGAGGATTTCCCCGCGTAAGCGGGGAGACACCGAGCCGAGCGGCGACGAAACCTTGACACGTCTGACCTTAGCGTTAGATGTCATGGGGGGCGATTTTGGCCCTTCCGTGACGGTGCCTGCAGCACTGCAGGCACTGCACGCTAACCCACAACTCTCACTTCTTCTCGTCGGTGACACCGACACCATAACGCCATTACTCGCCAAAGCTGACTTCGAACAACGTTCACGTCTGCAGATAATCCCTGCCCAGTCAGTTATTGCCAGTGATGCACGTCCGGCTCAGGCTATTCGCAATAGCCGTGGCACCTCTATGCGTATTGCGCTGGAGTTGGTGAAAGAGGGAAGGGCGCAGGCCTGTGTCAGTGCTGGAAATACCGGGGCACTGATGGGACTCGCAAAATTATTGCTCAAACCCATTGACGGGATTGAGCGTCCGGCGCTGGTGACGATTCTGCCGCATCAGCAAAAGGGCAAAACCGTGGTGCTCGATTTAGGCGCTAACGTAGATTGTGACAGCACAATGCTGGTGCAGTTTGCGGTGATGGGGGCAGTGATGGCCGAAGAAGTAGTCGGCATTACAAAACCTCGCGTTGCGCTACTCAATATTGGTGAGGAAGAGAACAAAGGGCATGAGAGCATCCGTGATGCGTCGACGATGCTAAAAAATGTTTCTTCCATCAACTATATTGGTTATCTCGAAGCCAACGAATTACTGACCGGTAAAACAGATGTGTTGGTGTGTGACGGCTTTACCGGAAATGTCACATTGAAAACCATGGAAGGCGTTGTCAGAATGTTTCTCTCTTTGCTGAAATCGCAGGGAGAGGGGAAAAAGCGGCCGTGGTGGCTGAAAATTTTGAAACATTGGTTACAAAAAAGCCTCTCACGGCGATTCAGTCACCTCAACCCCGACCAGTATAATGGCGCCTGTCTGTTAGGATTGCGCGGCACGGTGATTAAGAGTCATGGTGCAGCCAATCAGCGCGCATTTAGCGTGGCGATTGAACAGGCAGTGCAGGCGGTGCAGCGTGAGGTCCCACAGCGGATCGCCGCTCGCCTCGAATCTGTATTACCACCAAAAGACTGAGCGTACATGTATACGAAGATTATAGGTACCGGCAGCTATCTGCCTGAACAAGTGCGTACGAACGCCGACCTGGAAAAAATGGTAGATACGTCTGACGAGTGGATTGTCACGCGCACAGGTATCCGTGAGCGTCGTATTGCCGCGCCAGATGAATCTGTATCCACAATGGGCTTCGAAGCCGCGAAACGCGCGCTGGAAATGGCTAACATTGATGCTGAACAGATTGGCCTTATTGTGGTTGCGACCACCTCAGCGACCCATGCTTTCCCAAGTGCGGCTTGCCAGATCCAGTCTATGCTGGGCATTAAAGGCTGCCCGGCGTTTGACGTTGCCGCAGCCTGTGCTGGTTTTACCTATGCGCTGAGCATAGCGGATATGTACGTAAAATCTGGCGCAGTGAAACATGCGCTGGTGATCGGCGCTGATGTGCTGGCTCGTACCTGCGATCCGACCGATCGCGGCACGATCATTATTTTTGGCGATGGCGCAGGCGCTGTCGTTCTGGGAGCTTCTGAGCAACCAGGGATTATTTCCACGCATCTGCATGCTGACGGTAATTACGGTGAATTGCTCACCCTGCCGAATGCCGATCGTGTTCACCCGGAAAACAGCGTTCACCTGACAATGGCAGGGAATGAAGTGTTTAAAGTCGCGGTGAGAGAGCTGGCAAACATCGTAGAAGAGACGCTGGCCGCAAACAATCTTGACCGTTCGCAACTGGACTGGCTGGTTCCGCACCAGGCTAACCTGCGAATTATCAGCGCAACGGCGAAGAAGCTCGGTATGTCGATGGACAACGTTGTGGTGACACTTGATCGCCATGGCAACACGTCGGCCGCTTCTGTACCTTGTGCACTGGATGAAGCCGTGCGTGACGGGCGTATCAAAGCCGGTCAACTGGTGTTGCTCGAAGCCTTTGGCGGCGGGTTCACCTGGGGTTCTGCGCTGGTTCGTTTCTAATTAAGGATTATAAGATGACGCAATTTGCATTTGTGTTCCCAGGACAAGGTTCTCAGACTGTCGGCATGTTGGCTGAAATGTCTGAGACTTATCCGGTTATCAAAGAAACTTTTGCTGAGGCCTCTGCAGCGCTGGGTTACGATCTGTGGGCTTTGACTCAACAGGGTCCGGCTGAAGAACTGAACAAAACCTGGCAAACTCAGCCTGCGCTGTTAACCGCTTCTGTCGCGTTGTATCGCGTGTGGCAACAGCAGGGCGGTAAAGCACCTGCATTACTGGCCGGTCATAGCCTCGGCGAATATTCTGCGCTGGTGTGTGCAGGCGTAATCGCCTTCGCCGATGCAGTACGCCTGGTTGAACTGCGCGGTAAATTCATGCAGGAAGCGGTCCCTGAAGGCACGGGTGGCATGTCTGCTATCATTGGTCTGGACGATGCCTCTATCGCTAAAGCGTGTGAAGAATCTGCCGAAGGGCAGGTGGTTTCTCCGGTGAACTTTAACTCCCCGGGGCAGGTTGTTATCGCAGGCCATAAAGAAGCCGTTGAGCGTGCGGGTGCTGCGTGTAAAGCCGCAGGCGCAAAACGTGCGCTGCCATTGCCGGTTAGCGTGCCGTCTCACTGCGCGCTGATGAAGCCTGCTGCTGAGAAACTGGCTGCTGAACTGGCAACTATCACGTTTAACGCACCGCAGATTCCGGTTATCAATAACGTCGATGTGAAATGCGAAACCGCCGCAGACGCCATTCGCGATGCGCTGGTTCGTCAACTTTATAGCCCGGTACAGTGGACAAAAACCGTTGAGTTTATGGCTTCCCAGGGCGTTGAACACCTGTATGAAGTGGGCCCGGGTAAAGTCCTCACCGGCCTGACAAAACGTATTGTTGACACCCTGACTGCTTCGGCCATTAACGAGCCTGCGGCAATGTCAGCGGCGCTTGAGCAATAAAAAGAGGAAAAGCAAAACCATGAGTTTTGAAGGAAAAGTTGCACTGGTTACTGGTGCAAGTCGCGGCATTGGCCGCGCTATCGCTGAAACTCTCGTCGCCCGTGGCGCGAAAGTTGTCGGTACAGCTACCAGCGAAAGCGGTGCTCAGGCCATCAGCGATTATTTAGGTGCGAACGGTAAAGGTCTGATGTTGAATGTGACCGACCCGGCATCTATCGAATCTGTTCTGGGAAATATTCGTGCAGAGTTTGGTGAAGTGGATATTCTGGTTAATAATGCCGGGATCACTCGTGATAACCTGTTAATGCGAATGAAAGATGATGAGTGGAACGATATTCTCGAAACCAACTTGTCATCAGTTTTCCGTCTGTCAAAAGCGGTAATGCGAGCTATGATGAAGAAGCGTCATGGTCGTATTATCACTATCGGTTCTGTGGTGGGTACCATGGGAAATGCTGGTCAAGCCAACTACGCTGCGGCGAAAGCGGGTTTGATTGGTTTCAGTAAATCGTTGGCGCGTGAAGTCGCGTCCCGCGGTATTACTGTGAACGTTGTTGCTCCGGGCTTTATTGAAACGGACATGACGCGTGCGCTATCTGACGATCAGCGTGCGGGTATTCTGGCGCAAGTTCCTGCGGGTCGTCTCGGCGATGCAAAAGAAATCGCCAGTGCGGTTGCATTCTTAGCTTCTGACGAAGCAGGTTACATCTCTGGTGAAACCCTGCACGTTAACGGCGGAATGTACATGGTCTGACCGTAGTTTGCACAAAAAGCTCAGGATCCGCACAGTCTGTGCGCTTCTGAGTAATATTTCGTGCAAAATGATTTGCGTTATTAGGGCAAACACCCTCAAAATAGCGTAAAATCGTGGTATGACCTGCCGGGATTTAGTTGCAAATTTTTCAACATTTTATACACTACGAAAACCATCGCGAAAGCGAGTTTTGATAGGAAATTTAAGAGTATGAGCACTATCGAAGAACGCGTTAAGAAAATTATCGGCGAACAGCTGGGCGTTAAGCAGGAAGAAGTTACCAACAATGCTTCCTTCGTTGAAGACCTGGGCGCTGATTCTCTTGACACCGTTGAGCTGGTAATGGCTCTGGAAGAAGAGTTTGATACTGAGATTCCGGACGAAGAAGCTGAGAAAATCACCACCGTTCAGGCTGCCATTGATTACATCAACGGTCACCAGGCGTAAGTGAACATCTCCAGGCGGTCATTCGACCGCCTGAGTTTTATCTTTTAGTCCCACATCTCTCTTTTTTATCCCTCCCTGGAGGACAAGCGTGTCTAAGCGTCGTGTAGTTGTGACCGGACTTGGCATGTTGTCTCCTGTCGGCAATACCGTAGAGTCTACCTGGAAAGCTCTCCTTGCCGGTCAGAGCGGCATCAGCCTAATCGACCATTTCGATACTACCGCCTATGCAACGAAATTTGCTGGCTTAGTAAAGGATTTTAACTGTGAAGACATCATCTCGCGTAAAGAACAACGCAAGATGGATGCTTTCATCCAATATGGAATTGTTGCAGGCTGGCAGGCCATGCAGGATTCTGGCCTTGAAGTGACGGAAGAGAACGCGACACGTATCGGAGCTGCAATTGGCTCTGGCATTGGCGGTCTTGGCCTCATCGAAGAAAACCACAGTTCTCTGGTTAATGGCGGCCCACGTAAGATCAGCCCCTTCTTCGTCCCGTCTACGATTGTTAACATGGTGGCCGGTCATTTGACCATCATGTTTGGTCTTCGCGGCCCGAGTATTTCTATCGCCACGGCGTGCACCTCTGGTGTACACAACATCGGTCATGCGGCACGAATGATTGCCTATAACGATGCTGATGCCATGCTGGCGGGTGGAGCTGAAAAAGCGAGTACGCCACTGGGTGTAGGCGGTTTCGGTGCAGCGCGTGCGCTGTCGACCCGCAATGACAACCCACAGGCTGCAAGCCGTCCATGGGACAAAGATCGTGATGGTTTCGTGCTGGGTGACGGCGCGGGCATTATCATGCTCGAAGAGTACGAACACGCGAAAAAGCGTGGTGCAAAAATCTACGCAGAAGTTGTCGGTTTTGGTATGAGCAGCGATGCCTACCATATGACCTCTCCGCCAGAAAACGGCGCAGGTGCTGCACTGGCAATGGTGAATGCTATTCGCGATGCGGGTATCAGTCCGAGCCAGATTGGCTACGTCAACGCGCACGGAACCTCCACGCCAGCGGGCGATATCGCCGAAACGCAGGCGGTGAAATCCGTGTTTGGTGACGCGGCGAGCCGCATCATGGTGAGTTCCACCAAATCTATGACCGGTCACCTGCTTGGTGCTGCGGGTGCTGTTGAGTCGATTTACTCGATTCTGGCGCTCCGTGATCAGGCTGTTCCGCCAACCATCAACCTGGATAACCCGGAAGATGGCTGCGACCTCGACTTCGTTCCGCACGAAGCGCGTCAGGTCAGCGGCATGGAGTACACACTGTGTAACTCCTTTGGCTTTGGTGGCACCAACGGGTCGCTGATCTTTAAAAAGGTCTGATGCTCCGTTTTCGATGAAAAAGGCCTGCCATGCAGGCCTTTTCTTTAAGGTTTCTCCTCTTGAGAATCACCGTTCCCCCTGCCAGACTAACGGGCCACTGATAAGGAGCCGCTATGTTCTTGATTAATGGTGTGGAACAGGATTCGCTCGCCGCCAACGACCGCAGTGTCCAGTTTGGCGATGGCTGCTTTACGACCGCTCGTATACGCAACAGCACCCCTGAGTTTTTTGAAAAACACCTCCAGCGCTTGCAGGCGGCTTGTCGTGCGTTAATGATCCCCTTTAACGAGTGGACGATGCTCGGCAATGAGATGCTGTCATTGGCGCAAAAGCATCACGACGGGGTGTTGAAAGTGATTCTGACACGCGGTAGCGGTGGGCGAGGGTATAGCCCTGCAGCTTGCCAGAATCCGACGCGGATCCTCTCGGTTTCTCCAGCACCCGCGCACTATTCCCTTTGGCAGCAGCAGGGTATAACCCTGACCCTGAGTCCGGTTCGACTTGGGCGCAATCCGATGCTTGCAGGTATAAAACACCTGAATCGCCTGGAGCAAGTCTTGGTCCGTGCGCATCTGGAACAGACCGATGCCGAAGACGCCCTGGTGCTTGACAGTGATGGGTGGGTTACGGAATGCTGTGCGGCGAATTTATTCTGGCGAGCAGGCGATACTGTTTTTACGCCGCGCCTGGATCATGCTGGCGTCAACGGCATCATGCGTCAGCACTGTCTTGCTTTGCTGGCACAAAGTCGGTTTCGCGTTGTCGAAATCAATGCGCGGGAAGAGGCGGTTCGCCAGGCTGATGAAGTGCTGGTGTGCAACGCGTTAATGCCCGTCGTTCCCGTCAATCAATTTGCTGACGCTCGCTATCTTTCACGCGAGTTGTTTGAATTTTTAGCCCCCCTTTGTGAGCCATCGAATAAGTCATGAAGAAAATGTTTCGATTTGTCCTCCTGCTGTTAGTGGCGTTTGCGGTTGCCGCAGGCGTTGGAATGTGGAAAGTCCGCGAGCTCGCGAACAGCAAAATCCTGATTAAAGATGAAACCATCTTTACCCTTAAAGCGGGTACGGGCCGTCTGGTGCTGGGTGATTCGCTTTATGCTGAGAAAGTCATTAATCGCCCGCGTGTGTTCCAGTGGTTGCTTCGTGTCGAGCCAGAGTTGTCGCACTTCAAAGCCGGGACCTATCGTTTAACGCCGGGGATGAGCGTGCGCGAAATGCTGCAATTGCTCGCTAGCGGGAAAGAGGCTCAATTCCCACTGCGCTTTATCGAAGGTATGCGGGTCAGCGATTATCTCAAACAGCTTCGTGAAGCGCCGTACGTCAAACACACGCTGAAAGATGATTCGTATGCAACGCTCGCAGAAGCGTTGAAAATGGAACATGCAGACTGGGTTGAAGGCTGGTTTTGGCCGGATACCTGGATGTACACCGCTAACACCACCGATTTGCAGATCCTTAAGCGCGCCCACCTGAAAATGGTCAATGCTGTGGAAGCCGCGTGGAAAGACAAAGCGGATAACCTGCCGTATCAAAATCAAAACCAACTGGTGACGATGGCCTCGATTATTGAGAAAGAGACTGCTGTTGCCGGTGAGCGTGACAAAGTGGCTTCAGTGTTTATCAACCGCCTGCGGATTGGCATGCGTCTGCAAACCGATCCGACGGTTATTTACGGCATGGGTGAGAGCTATAATGGCAAGCTGAGCCGCAAAGATCTTGAGACACCAACGGCGTACAATACTTATGTGATTGCCGGTATGCCGCCAGGACCGATCGCAACTCCGGGCGAAGCGTCGCTTAACGCGGCAGCGCATCCGGCAAAAACGCCGTATCTCTATTTTGTCGCCGACGGTAAAGGCGGTCACTCGTTTAACACCAATCTGGCGAGCCACAATCGTTCAGTACAGGATTACCTGAAAGCACTTAAGGAAAAAAATGCACAGTAAGTATATCGTCATCGAAGGCCTGGAAGGCGCAGGCAAAACCACCGCGCGTAATCTGGTGGTGGAAACCCTCGAGCAGATGGGTGTGCGTGAACTGGTGTTTACCCGCGAACCGGGCGGTACGGTGCTTGCGGAAAAGCTCCGCAGTTTGGTGCTGGATATTAAATCTGTCGGTGATGAGGTCATCACGGATAAAGCGGAAGTGCTGATGTTTTATGCGGCGCGCGTGCAGCTCGTTGATACGGTGATTAAACCGGCACTGGCAGAAGGCAAATGGGTGATTGGCGACAGGCATGATCTGTCGACACAGGCCTATCAGGGCGGCGGTCGCGGTATCGATCAACATTTGCTCGCCACTTTGCGTGATGCGGTGCTGGGCGATTTCCGTCCGGACCTGACGTTGTATCTGGATGTCACGCCGGAAGTGGGCCTTAAACGCGCGCGCGCGCGTGGCGATCTGGATCGTATCGAACAAGAGTCCTTTAACTTCTTCCACCGTACCCGCGCCCGTTATCTTGAGCTGGCAGCGCAGGATCCTTCCATTCGTACCATTGATGCCACCCAGTCACTGGAAAGCGTGGCACAGGCTATCCGCAGTACGCTGAAAACCTGGGTTGAGGAGCAGGGCGCATGAAATGGTATCCGTGGTTGCGCCCACCGTTTGAACAACTGGTCGGAAGCTATCAGTCCGGACGCGGCCATCATGCATTGTTAGTCCAGGCTCTGCCGGGCATGGGTGCGGACGCGCTGGTTTATGCGCTGGTACGCTTTCAAATGTGCCACACGCCTGACGGACAGAAAAGCTGCGGAAAATGCCACAGCTGCCAACTGATGCAGGCGGGAACACACCCGGATTACTACCATTTAGTGCCGGAAAAAGGCAAAAACACCCTCGGCGTCGATGCAGTGCGCGAAATCACTGAGAAGCTCTATGAGCATGCCCGCTTGGGTGGCGCTAAAGTGGTGTGGGTCAGCAATGCGGCATTGCTGACGGAAGCGGCGGCCAATGCCCTGTTGAAAACGCTTGAGGAGCCGCCAGAAAATACGTGGTTCTTCCTGCAATGCGAGGAGCCCGCGCGTCTGTTGGCCACATTACGAAGTCGCTGCCGTCATTTCCATCTGGCACCTCCGGCTGAAAACTATGGCATGGCGTGGCTTGGCAGGGAGGTGACAACGTCACAAGAAAACCTGCTGACAGCGCTACGCTTAACGGCAGGCGCACCCGCTGCCGCGCTGGAACTGCTGGCAGAATCGCGTTTTGCGCCACGCCAGCAACTCTGCGCTGCGCTTGATGCGGCACTGCAAAGCGGCGACTGGTTGTCACTGTTGCCTGTTCTTAATCATGATCAGGTTGCGGAGCGCCTTTACTGGCTTTCATCGCTACTGCTGGATGCACAGAAACTCCAGCAGGGTATAACGCTTTTGACCAATGTGGATGCATGGGCGCTGGTGCAGCGGGTGGCGAGTCACCTTTCCGCTGCGCGGTTACAGGCGATGACGCACGATGCCTGTGAGTGCCGTGAACAACTGCTCAACGTAACTGGCCTTAACCGTGAACTGATGCTCAACGATCGCTTATTACGCTGGGAGCACTGGCTGCAATCCGCAAGCCGGTTACCGATCCCCCATCCGTAAGACGTACATTTCTTAAGAGAAACAATATGCTTTTAGTCGACTCACACTGCCACCTTGATGGCCTGGATTATCAATCGCTGCATAAAAATGTGGACGATGTACTGGCGAAAGCCGCTGCGCGGGATGTGAAGTTCTGCCTGGCCGTGGCGACGACGTTGCCGGGTTACCGCTCGATGCGCGATTTAGTAGGGCAGCGCGATAACGTGGTGTTCTCCTGCGGCGTTCATCCGCTCAATCAGGACGAAGCCTACGCGGTAGAAGACCTGCGTCGGATGGCGGCAGAAGAGGGCGTGGTGGCGATGGGCGAGACCGGTCTCGATTATTATTACACGCCGGAAACTAAAGTCCGTCAGCAGGAATCTTTTGCAGATCACATCCGCATTGGCCGTGAACTGAATAAGCCAGTGATCGTGCATACCCGCGATGCCCGCGAAGATACGCTGGCGATTCTGCGTGATGAAAAGGTGACGGATTGCGGTGGCGTACTACACTGTTTCACTGAGGACACAGAGACGGCGGGGAAACTACTCGATCTGGGCTTTTATATCTCGTTCTCTGGCATTCTGACGTTTCGTAATGCAGAACAACTGCGCGAAGCGGCGCGCTATGTCCCGCTGGATAGAATCCTGGTCGAGACTGATTCACCGTATCTGGCGCCTGTTCCGCATCGCGGGAAAGAGAACCAGCCGGCGATGACGCGTGATGTCGCAGAGTATATGGCTGTACTGAAAGGGGTTACGCTCGAAAAACTGGCGCAGCAGACCACCGAAAACTTCGCCACGCTGTTCCATATAGACCCCGCCCGCCTGCAATCTGCCTGATTAGCCAGCTTATTTTAAAGCTCGTAATTAATAATCAAAGCGAGTAAAGTTCACCGCCGCAAAAGGGGTGGTGAACACTCTCTTTGTAACCAACAGAAACAACTTTTGTAAAATAGTGCAAGGTTTTCAGGATTTGCTAACCGAAGTGTGATGGTTATCAAACAAAAACAAATCGAATTATTTTACTCTGCGTAATAAATAAAAGGACACTTAGATGTCCTGTATACGGCAAGGTTCTCCCCCCTCGCCAATGCGTGAAGCGTAAAAAAAAAGCACAAATACTCAGGAGCACTCTCAATATGTTCAAGAATGCATTTGCTAACCTGCAGAAGGTCGGTAAATCGCTGATGCTGCCAGTATCCGTACTGCCTATCGCAGGTATCCTGCTGGGCGTCGGTTCTGCAAACTTCAGTTGGCTGCCAGCCGTCGTCTCTCATGTTATGGCTGAAGCAGGTGGTTCTGTTTTCGCAAACATGCCACTGATCTTCGCTATCGGTGTAGCCCTCGGCTTTACCAATAACGATGGCGTATCAGCCCTGGCTTCCGTTGTCGCGTACGGCATCATGGTGAAAACCATGGCGGTGGTTGCGCCTCTGGTTCTGCATTTACCTGCTGAAGAGATCGCAGCAAAACACCTGGCTGATACCGGTGTTCTCGGCGGCATCATCTCCGGTGCGATTGCGGCGTATATGTTCAACCGCTTCTACCGCATCAAGCTGCCTGAGTATCTGGGCTTCTTCGCGGGCAAGCGCTTTGTACCGATCATCTCCGGTCTCGCGGCTATCTTTACCGGCGTTGTACTGTCCTTTATCTGGCCACCAATTGGTACAGCTATTCAGGACTTCTCTCAGTGGGCTGCTTACCAGAACCCGGTTGTCGCGTTCGGTATCTACGGCTTCATTGAGCGCTGCCTGGTACCATTCGGTCTGCACCACATCTGGAACGTTCCTTTCCAGATGCAGATTGGTGAATACACCAACGCAGCCGGTCAGGTATTCCACGGTGACATCCCACGTTACATGGCAGGCGACCCAACTGCAGGCAAACTGTCTGGCGGCTTCCTGTTCAAAATGTACGGTCTGCCAGCTGCTGCGATCGCTATCTGGCACTCAGCAAAACCTGAGAACCGTGCGAAAGTGGGCGGCATCATGATCTCCGCAGCGTTGACCTCGTTCCTGACCGGTATCACCGAGCCAATCGAGTTCTCGTTCATGTTCGTTGCGCCGATCCTGTACATCATCCACGCGATTCTGGCTGGTCTGGCATTCCCAATCTGTATTCTGCTGGGTATGCGTGACGGTACGTCCTTCTCGCACGGCCTGATCGACTTTGTCGTTCTGTCCGGTAACAGCAGCAAGCTGTGGCTGTTCCCAATCGTGGGTCTGTGCTACGCAGCGGTGTACTACACCGTGTTCCGTGTGCTGATTAAAGCACTGGATCTGAAAACCCCAGGTCGTGAAGACGCGAGCGAAGATTCCAAAGGCGCAACTGCCAGCGGCGAAATGGCTCCGGCTCTGATCGCGGCATTCGGCGGTAAAGAAAACATCACTAACCTCGACGCCTGTATCACGCGTCTGCGTGTCAGCGTTGCCGATGTGGCAAAAGTTGACCAGCCAGGCCTGAAAAAACTGGGTGCGGCAGGTGTGGTCGTTGCAGGTTCCGGCGTTCAGGCTATTTTCGGTACTAAATCCGATAACCTGAAAACCGAAATGGATGAATACATCCGCAACAGCTAAGACGTGATGTTGGGGAGACTAAGGCAGCCGAATGGCTGCCTTTTTTATTGTCTGATTGATTAGAAATCGTAGCTGGCGGACACCGAGAAATTCAGCGGCGCGCCGTACACGAGGTAGGAACCCACGTAGTCGTAATACTCTTTGTCGAACAGGTTATTCACGTTGGCCTGCAGGGCAAAGTTCTTCGTGACCTGATAGCGGCTGAAGAGGTTAACCAGGCCGTAGCTGCCCTGATCGATATAATCACGGCCGCTCGGACCGTCACTCACATTGGCCCAGGTTTTATTCTGCCAGTTCATGCCACCACCCACGGAGAGTTCTGGCAGCATCGGCAACTGATAGCGAGTAAACAGTTTCAATGTGGTACGCGGCTGATCGGAGCTGACCGCATTGCCGTCTTTGTCTTCTGCCACGTAGCGGGTCGCGCCGAATGTCAGTTGCCAGTTATCGGTTAGTGCGCCGTTCAGTTCAAATTCCACACCCTGGCTGACGACACCATCAAGCGATTCGTAAATGGACTCACCGCTCGGCAGATAGGTGTAGGTATTGTTGGCAACGCTATCCTGTTCGATACGGAACACTGCCAGAGATGTCGTCAGACGCGTGTTAAACCAGTCGGCTTTAACGCCTGCTTCGTAACTCTTGCCCGTGGTGGGATCGAGATAGCGGCCGTCGGCATCGCGCTTGTCCTGCGGCTGGAAAATGTTGGTGTAGCTGACATACGCAGACCAGTCTTCGCTGATGTCATACACCAGCCCCGCATAAGGTGTAATGTCGTCTTTGGTGCTTTCCAGACGGGTATCCGGCGCTCCTGCCGGGTTGTATTTGATGTTGTAGTTGGTGTAACGCGCGCCGAGAATTAAGTGCAGCGGATCAGCCAACGAGAAGCGGGCTGAGGTATAAGCCGAAGATTGATTGATATCGTCTTTACTGTAGAGCTTCCACGGGGTCCATTGTGGATCGGCGATATTGCTGTTCCAGTTATTGAAGCTGCCGATATCAACCATGGCATACAGTGAATCTGGCAGTGAGTTATCGTAGTGATTTCGTTGCTGGCTGAGGCTGCCGCCAACCATCATTTCATGTTGACGACCAAACAGTTCAAAACCGCCGCGAACAAAGGCATCTACTGCATCTTGCTTGCGCTCACCACGGTTCCAGCCGCCGTAACCGACCATGCCGTTGCCGGTTTCTTTATCCGGATAGCCGTACATGTACATCATTTTGCTATCGAAGTTAGTGTCGGCGTGCATTCCGTTGATGTGCGCTTCCCAGCCATTATCAAAGCGTTGGGTAAAGTTGGCGAAGACTTTGGTGCTGTCTTTGTCGGAATAAGCCCAGTCCGGCGCTACGGTGTCACTGCGGTTGTAATGGGTTTTGCTGCCGTCGGCGTACCATGTTGGCAGGCCGCCCCAGGTCGGATCGGCAGTATTGCTTTCCTGGTATTCATAACCGAGTGAAAGGGTGGTGCTGTCGGTGAGGTCAGCATCGATCACGCCGTACAGGAATTTTTTGCGATAGTGATAGTTATCCATCCATGAGTCGTTGTCCTGATAACCGGCAATCACCCGTCCGCGTACGTTACCCGATTCCACCAGCGGTGCCTGCAAATCAAGAACGTAGCGCTGTTTATCCCAACTGCCGTAGCTGACGCTGGCATTGCCCTGGAATTCACGACTGTCGGCGTGTTTACGTACCATATTGACGTAAGCTGCCGGATTACCTGTTCCGCTCATCAAGCCCGTCGCGCCGCGTACGACTTCGATGCGGTCATAAATCGCGGTGTCGGTGGCGGTATCGCCAAAGTTCCATACTTCGCTGATCGACGTCGGCAAATCGTCATAGGCATAGTTGCTGACGAAGAAACCGCGAGAATAGAACACTGTGCGGTCACTGTCCTGAACCTGTGCCGTTACGCCGGTCGTGTTGGTCAACACCTGGCCGATGGTTTGCAGGTTCTGATCTTTCATACGCTGCTGGCTAATAACGCTCACGGATTGCGGGATATCGCGCGGAACCAGCAACAGTTTTGTTCCGGTGGTAGTGGTTTTTACGCTGTAGTCCTGAGCCTCAGCATTATCAGAAACGCTGTCGTCAGCGCCTTCAACCACGATAGTTTCTTCATTGTTTTTTTCTGCTGCATGAACCGCTGTGGGCAGTAAAGCGAAGGTGATACAAGCGGCGAGCAGTGATGGTGAGGCGAGCAGTCTTTGCTGCTTATGCCTGGTGTCAAAAGTGCAAGACATCAGTAAACCCTTATGTTGGCTGTTGTTATTGTTGCGGTTTTATTGCATGGAAATGCAAATGCGAAATATACGCATTCATATTATCGGTGTAAACAAATGTAAGGGGACATTTGAAACTTTGTTTCAGTCAGCGCAAAGGCGTGTGAGGGAAAGGAGTGTTCAAGCAAGCAGCAAAAATACATTAATGATGAAGAAAAAAGAGCGTTCAGGTTGAAAGAGATGAAGTAAGTCGCTCATACTCTTACGTTGTCAGATGACGACCTGCGTCATACGGTAATTTATAAAAAGGAACAAGCCATGGCAGAAGAAACGATTTTCAGCAAAATCATTCGTCGCGAAATTCCGGCGGATATTGTTTTTCAGGATGAACTGGTGACCGCCTTTCGTGATATCTCGCCACAGGCCCCAACGCATATCCTTATTATTCCTAACATCCTGATCCCAACGATAAACGACGTTAAGACGGAACATGAGCTGGCGTTAGGGCGCATGATGACGGTTGCCGCAAAGATTGCCGCCGATGAAGGCATTGCTGACGACGGTTATCGCCTGATCGTCAACTGTAATCGCCACGGCGGTCAGGAGGTTTATCATATTCACATGCACCTGCTCGGTGGCCGCGCATTGGGCCCGATGCTGGCGCATAAAGGATAATCAAATGAAAGGTGGCCGAATTGCCGCTCTGCTGGCGGGGATGTTACTTGCGGGCTGCGGATCCCATCCGGAAATCCCGGTGGGCGAACAACAAACGCTGGTGATGGAAGCCAATGTGCTGGCCTCCGGGATCAGCGCCGATAAACCCGAACTCACCACCTCTGAGATTCAGGCAACGGCATCCTCACCGCTTTATAACGAACGAACCATGCCGGTCACTATCCATTATCGTTTTTACTGGTATGACGCCAGAGGACTGGAAATGCATCCGCTGGAAGCCCCGCGTACGGTGACTATCCCGGGACGGTCTTCGGTCACGCTTTACGGCAGCGCAAACAGTCTGGGTGCGCATAAAGTCCGGCTTTATCTTTATCTTTGAGGGGTAAAAAAGTCATGAATAAATTGAGTCGCTATGCAGTTATCGCGGCAGTTGCTGTCTTCCTGGCCGGTTGCGTGGGAAACCGTGAACAGCCAGCACCGGTAGAAGAAGCAAAACCAACGCCAGAACAGCCACAAACGCCTCCACCGACAGTTCCGGCGGTGCCGACGGTTCCTGCCCAACCAGGCCCGATTGAAAGCGGTACTGTCCAACCGGAACAGCCCGCTCCGCGTGTTCGTCATTACGACTGGAACGGTGCCGCACAGCCACTGGTCGGCAAAATGTTGCAGGCTGATGGCGTAACCGCTGGCAGCGTGTTGTTGGTCGATAACGTGAATAACCGGACCAATGGCTCGCTGAATACGGCAGAAGCGACCACAGCGCTGGCGAGCGCATTAAAAGGCAACAACAAATTTACCCTTGTGTCGTCTGAACAGCTTGCCGTCGCCAAGCAGCAATTGGGGCTTTCGGCGCAGGACAGTCTGGGTTCCCGCAATAAAGCCATGGGCCTGGCGCGTACCGTTGGCGCTCAGTATGTGCTTTATTCCAACGCGACGGGCAACGTTAATACACCGACGCTTTCTATGCAGTTGATGATGGTTCAGACCGGCGAGATCCTTTGGTCAGGTAAAGGTGCGGTTGCGCAACAGTAATCTTTCGCGTGACGAATGCCTGTCACGCTACTTTCCCGGCTATCAACCCCTTGCTCACTCCGCTACGGCGGGGCTGAGTGGGGGAAGCACCATTATTGAACGTCAGGGGCATCGCATAGTGCTGCGCAAGCATCACGATCCCTCGGCCCCTAATTTTTATTTCCTGCGTCAGTATCGCGCACTCAGCGCATTGCCTGCCTCGCTGGCACCGGCTCCACTAGGCTATTTCCCTGGCTGGATGGCGGTTGAATTTCTTGAGGGTGCGATCCCTCCCACACTCCCGGATGCACACGCCACGGCGGCGTTGTTGTATCATCTGCATCAGCAAAAAAACTTCGGCTGGCGGGTATCATTATTACCTTTGCTGGAACGCTACTGGCAGTTCAGCTCCCCACGACGGCGCACGCTACGTTGGCTCCGTGCGTTGAAACGGCTGCGACGGCTGGGTGAACCGCAACCGCTGCGGCTGGCCCCGTTGCATATGGATGTTCATACGGGCAACATTATTGATACGTCAGCAGGGTTAAGGCTGATTGACTGGGAATATGCCGCAGACGGGGATATCGCCCTTGAACTGGCTGCGGTGTGGACGGAAACGGCTCAACAACAGGCGGCATTGATCACGGCGTATGCCAGAGTCGCCCATCTGGACGAAGATGTTTTGGCCCGACAGGTCAAAAAATGGCAGCCTTGGACGCAGATGTTGATGACCACCTGGTATGAATATCGCTGGCAACAGACCGGCGACCAACAATTTATTGCGCTGGCCGATGCAGGCTGGCGTCAGTTTTCGCACAAAGGATAAGAGAGGCAAATGTGGGCCCAGTGATGTTAGATGTTGAAGGGTATGAACTGGATGCAGAGGAACGGGAGATTCTGGCGCATCCATTGGTTGGCGGGTTGATCCTGTTCACCCGTAATTACCACGATCCGGCGCAGTTGCGTGAGCTGGTTCGTCAAATCCGCAGTGCATCAAAAAACCACTTAGTCGTCGCGGTCGATCAGGAAGGTGGGCGCGTGCAACGTTTCCGTGAAGGCTTCACTAGCCTACCTGCAGCCCAATCTTTTGCCGAACTGTTGGGAATGGAGCAGGGCGGCGAGTTGGCGAAAGCGGCGGGCTGGTTAATGGCATCTGAAATGATCGCCATGGATATCGACATTAGCTTCGCACCCGTGCTGGATGTCGGTCACATCAGCGCCGCGATTGGCGAACGTTCTTATCATGCGGACCCGCAGAAAGCGCTAGCGATGGCGCGTCATTTCATCGACGGCATGCATGATGCTGGCATGAAAACCACCGGGAAACATTTCCCGGGTCACGGCGCGGTAACGGCAGATTCTCACAAAGAAACGCCGCACGATCCGCGTGCAGAGGCGGAGATACGCGCCAAAGATATGGCGGTGTTCCAGACGCTGATCACTGAAAATCGCCTTGATGCGATTATGCCTGCGCATGTTATCTACAACGACGTAGACCCACGTCCGGCCAGCGGTTCGCCGCACTGGTTGAAAACCGTGCTTCGCGGAGAGCTAGGCTTTGACGGTGTGATTTTCTCTGACGATCTGTCGATGGAAGGCGCGGCCATAATGGGCAGCTACGCGGAACGTGGTCAGGCTTCACTCGACGCAGGTTGCGATATGATCCTGGTCTGCAATAATCGTAAAGGCGCAGTCAGCGTGCTGGATAACCTGTCACCGATCAAAGCAGAACGTGTTACGAAATTGTATCATAAAGGTTCATTTACCCGTCAGGAGCTGATGGATTCCGCTCGCTGGAAGACGGTCAGCGCGCAGCTGAATGAACTGCACGAACGCTGGCAGGCCCATAAAGCCGCTCAATAACCTCCCGAAACGGGATTGGCAGTGTTGTGAGGATGGAATGATAATTTATTTGCACGGTTTCGACTCGAACAGCCCCGGAAATCACGAAAAAGTGCTGCAACTGCAGTTCATTGATCCGGATGTTCGCCTGATAAGCTATAGCACGCGTCACCCGAAACATGACATGCAGCATCTGCTCAAAGAAGTCGACAAGATGTTGCAGCTGAGCGCGGACGAGCGTCCGTTGATTTGCGGCGTTGGCCTCGGCGGCTATTGGGCCGAGCGAATTGGCTTCTTGTGCGACATTCGTCAGGTGATCTTCAACCCCAATCTGTTCCCGGAAGAGAACATGGAAGGGAAGATTGACCGCCCGGAAGAGTATGCTGACATCGGTACAAAGTGCGTCAGTAATTTCCGCGAGAAGAATCGCGATCGCTGTCTGGCGGTGCTTTCCCGTCAGGATGAGGCGCTGAATAGCCAGCGTTCTGCCGACTTGCTCCATCATTACTATGAAATTATCTGGGATGAAGTGCAGACGCATAAATTCAAGAATATTTCTCCGCACTTGCAACGTATCAAAGCCTTCAAAACTCTCGGTTAATCCCGTTCTGCACCCGGTGACATCCTGCTCACCGGGCGCACAATCCTTTTGCGCATCAACTACACTTGCTCAACTTTTCAGCTGGAAAGCTTGATCCATATCAATTTTGGTATGACCAATGCACCTTGCGTGATATTCTTCAAATCAATCTTCGTTTTTGTACGGATAACTTGTTGTTAATTAAAGGCTATTTCGATAACTTTTAATTAACAATTGGTTAATAATTTAGGGGGTCACGTTGACTACGCCATTGAAAAAGATTGTGATTGTGGGTGGTGGTGCCGGCGGGCTGGAGTTGGCTACTCAGTTGGGTAGAAAGCTTGGCCGTGGCAAAAAAGCGAAAATCACGCTGGTGGACAGGAATCATAGCCATCTGTGGAAACCGTTGCTGCACGAAGTGGCGACCGGTTCACTGGATGAAGGTGTGGATGCGCTGAGCTATCTGGCTCATGCCCGTAATCATCATTTCCAGTTCCAGCTTGGTTCTGTTGTCGATATCAACCGTGACACCAAAACCCTGACCCTCGCAGAGCTTCGCGACGAGAAAGGCGAATTGTTGGTGCCGGAGCGTAAGCTGCCGTACGACACGCTGGTCATGGCGCTGGGCAGTACTTCCAACGATTTCAACACGCCGGGTGTGAAGGAAAACTGCATTTTCCTCGACAACCCACATCAGGCTCGTCGTTTCCATCAGGAAATGCTGAACCTGTTCCTGAAGCACTCCAGCAATCTGGGTGTCGACGGCAAAGTGAATATTGCCATTGTAGGTGGCGGGGCGACCGGGGTAGAACTTTCGGCAGAACTGCACAACGCTGTTAAACAGTTGCACAGCTACGGCTACAAAGGACTCACTAACGAAGCGCTGAACGTCACGTTGGTGGAAGCGGGCGAACGTATTCTGCCTGCGTTGCCGCCGCGAATCTCCAGTGCTGCACACAGCGAACTGACCAAAATGGGCGTGCGCGTTCTGACGCAAACCATGGTGACCAGCGCCGATGCGGGTGGTTTGCACACGAAAGAAGGCGAGTACATCAACGCTGACCTGATGGTATGGGCGGCAGGGATTAAAGCGCCGGACTTTATGAAAGATATCGGCGGTCTGGAAACTAACCGTATCAACCAGTTGGTCGTGGAGCCGACGCTGCAAACGACCCGCGATGCGGATATCTATGCCATCGGCGATTGTGCATCATGCGCGCGTCCGGAAGGCGGTTTTGTGCCACCGCGCGCACAGGCGGCGCATCAGATGGCGAGTCTCGCGCTGCACAATATTCTGGCGCAGATCAAAGGTAAACCGCAGAAGACTTACACCTATAAAGATCACGGTTCACTGGTGTCATTGTCGAACTACTCCACGGTCGGCAGCCTGATGGGTAACCTGATGCGCGGCTCAATGATGGTAGAAGGGCGTATTGCACGCTTCGTCTATGTTTCGTTGTATCGTATGCACCAGGTCGCACTGCACGGTTACTTCAAAACCGGATTGATGATGTTGGTGGGCAGTATTAACCGCGTTATACGCCCGCGTATGAAGCTGCATTGATTGTCACTGCCTGACCTACAAGGCCTGGACTCTGTCCGGGCTTTTTTGCTTAGGACTTTTCTGAATAAGGGGTTCTTCCCCCGTTGTTGCTCTCTTTTTGATCCCTTTTCTTATAGGCAGCAGGTCGTTGCCGTTGCAAAATTGTTACTAACAGCAACAAAGGAGGAATTCCCGTGAATAAATCTATGGTGGCGGGTATAGGGATTGGCGTAGCTGCTGCGCTGGGCGTGGCGGCAGTAGCCAGTCTGAATGTCTTCGATCGCGGGCCGCAGTATGCGCAGGTTATTTCTGCAACCCCGATTAAAGAGAGCGTCAAAACGCCGCGTCAGGAGTGCCGTAACGTCGCGGTTACCCATCGTCGTCCGGTACAGGATGAGAACCGTATCGCGGGCTCAGTGCTGGGTGCTGTAGCGGGTGGGGTGATTGGTCACCAGTTTGGTGGCGGTCGCGGTAAAGACGTGGCAACCGTCGCGGGTGCGCTGGGTGGCGGCTATGCCGGTAACCAGGTGCAGGGCGCGATGCAGAATAATGACACTTACACTACTACGCAGCAGCGTTGTAAAACGGTGTATGACAAGTCTGACAAAATGTTGGGCTACGACGTGACCTACAAAATTGGCGATCAGCAGGGGAAAATCCGAATGGATAAAGATCCTGGCTCTCAGATCCCACTCGACAACAATGGACAGTTGGTTCTGAATAACAAAGCGTAAAAAAGCATTGCTTACGTGTTAATTGGCCCCTCAATCGCTCAGGCTGAGGGGCCTTTTTTATGGCGCAGTGTCAGATTTTCAGCATCTGCGGCCACAAGCGCATCGTGGTATCCGTGATTTGCAGCAGCGTTTCAAGGCTTGCGCCTTCGCGTGCGCTGATCGACATCCCTTGCAGAATGCAGCTCAAAAACTGCGCCAGCTCGCTGATACATTTGTTGGCTGGGATCTCACCGCGCGCCTGGCGCTGAGTCAGGAATTCGCAGAGTGTTTTTTCCTGCATCGCATGACGCGATTTGATAGTGTGGGCTATCTCTTTCGACGAGGCAGCAAGCGTTGCCGATGTATTAATCATAAAGCAGCCCGCAGGCGTGTCTTTGCTGGTAAAGCAGGTGGCTACCGCGCTGAAATAGTCACGCAGTGCTGACTCCACTGATTTATCTTCGCAAAACAGCTGTGCTTCATGCTTATCCGCAAAACGCGAAATGTATCGATCCAGAACGGCCCGGAACAGGCCCTCTTTATTAACGAACTCCGCATACAGCGTCGGTGCTTTCGCCCCGGTGGCTTCGACTAAATCCGCGAGCGATGTCGCTTCATAGCCGTGCTGCCAGAAGAGTGTCATGGCCTTATCAAGCGCCACTTCCCTGTCGAACACTTTTGGTCGGCCACGGCTTTTTTTTGTGCAACTTGCTACTTCAGTTGTCATGTGCCGTTGTACCTCTGTGATGGTGTTGAGCCTTCATTATAAAAATAAACCCCCTGCATAACCAGCGGGTAATCGCACAAAATAAAATAATCCTATAGATATGAAAAATAAGAGATTAATAAATAATATAATAATCGTTATAAAAAGAATTTGACCTGTGATGAAGATCACATTATGATTTACCTATCGATCGTTAAGTTAATCATAACGACCACACAAATTCATCTGCATAGGTATAAAAATCATGAAAAGCATCAAAACCCTGGCCGTTGCTGCTGTACTCAGTTCTCTGTCATTCGCGAGCTTTGCCGCTGTAGAAGTCCAGTCCACCCCGGTTGACCAACATAAAGTGGGCGTGATTTCTGCTGACGCCGGCACCAACCTGGGTTCGCTGGAAGATCAACTGGCACTGAAAGCTGAAGCGGCGGGTGCTAAATCATTCCGTATTACCTCAGTTACCGGTCCTAACACCCTTCACGGGACTGCGGTAATTTATAAATAAGGCCCTCCTTATTTAACCCTCGGCAATGCCACTGCCATAAAAGAGCACCGCGACAAATGTCGCGGTGTTTTTTTTTGCTTTCGATTCTTATTACAGGTTCTGAATCGGTGGTTCAGCGTGACGAGTGACATTCACCGGCATGCCAGAACGGACTTCCATCACCTGTTCCATGACTTGCGCATCTGTCTGTGGTGATTCCTTAAAGGCCGTCATGGCGCTATTCAACATAATGGGGAGTACCTGCGGATCGTCATCAAGTTGTTTTGACAATGGCTGATGGACTTCAACCAAATGCACGCCGCCAGGTTCTATCGACGCTTTGATTGGCGTATTGATAATGTTCACTTTGGTGCCCGGTGTGACCTGCTTAAACAGAGTTTCGATATCACCGTCGCGCAGACGAATACAGCCTGAACTTACGCGCATCCCGATGCCAAAATCGGCATTAGTACCATGAAGCAAATACACGCCGCCGTAGGCCGACAAGCGAATGGCGTGATGACCCATCGGGTTGTCTGGCCCGGCAGGGACAACGGCGGGTAAATCAATGCCGTTGGCTTTATAGCGCGCGCGAATATTCGCGGTAGGTGTCCAGGTCGGGTTTGCGCGTTTATCGGAAACCGTAGTCACCATGGTTGGGGTCAGCGTATCGCCGCCGAGCTGACCAATGCCAATCGGGTACACGGTGACGCTGTTTTTACCCGGCGGATAGTAATAGAGACGCAACTCCGCAAGATTCAGGACCATGCCTTCACGCGGCACATCTGGCAACAACGTTTGCAGCGGGATCGTCAGAACGCTTCCCGCACGGGGAACGTAAGGGTCAACGCCCGGATTGGCCTGAAGCAGCGCTAAAAAACCGACGTTGTATTTCTTAGCGATATCCTCAAGTGAACCGCCATTGTCTTCGACAACATGTACGCGGTTTTCACCTACCAGACGGCTGCCGGTAGGGGGAAGAGGCCAGGTATTGGCGCGAGCAGGGAGCGCCATTGCGACGGTCGCGAGTACAGACAGCAAAGCCAGTAAACGCAGGAAACGCGATTGAATCATCATCACAGCACATCCATAACGGTGATTGAGCAGGGAAAACCCTCATTATGGCGGCTGTGCGTGTCTGGATGTTTCAGCGGTTTGCAAAGAGTGTGTAAATTACGGCGAAGCGGCAAACCCGGCGACGAACGCCGCCGGGGCAAAGCAAGAGATTACGCGACCGCGTTTTCTTCCAGTTGCTGCATAAAGTTGCGCACCCACTCCATCCGGGTTTTGCGCTCGGCCAGTTCCTGGAAGAACTTCAGTCGGGTTGGCCCATCAAGGCGATAATGCTGCGGCTGTTTTTGTAACAGGCCAATCAGCCACGCCGGGTTAACGTGATTTTTCTCATTGAATTCAATCACGCCGCCTTTTTCGTTGCCTTCCAGCTTACGAATGCCTAACTTTTGCGCTTGCTGGCGAAGACGGGCGATATCCAGCAGATTGCGCGCTGCATCGGGCAGCAGGCCGAAGCGGTCGATCAGCTCCACTTTCAACTCATCCAGCGCCTGTTCGCCTTTGGCGCTGGCAATACGCTTGTAGAATGACAGCCGCGTGTTCACATCGGGGATGAAATCGTCCGGCAGCAGCGACGGCATACGCAACTCGACTTCCGTTTGCTGGCTGGTCAAATCTTCAAGAGACGGCTCGCGTCCGGCTTTCAGTGCATCCACCGCGTTTTCCAGCAGTTCCATGTACAGTGAGAAGCCGATGGTTTCCATCGACCCGCTCTGATCTTCCCCGAGCAGTTCACCTGCACCACGGATTTCCAGATCGTGCGTTGCAAGCGCGAAACCAGCCCCTAAATCTTCCAGAGAGGCGATGGCTTCGAGGCGTTTTTGCGCGTCGGTGGTCATCGCTTTCGGGTGTGGCGTCAGCAGCCATGCGTAAGCCTGATGATGCGAACGTCCGACGCGACCGCGCAACTGGTGCAATTGCGCCAGGCCGAAGTGATCTGCGCGCTCAATAATAATGGTGTTGGCGGTCGGAATGTCGATCCCGGTTTCAATAATGGTGGTACACACCAGCACATTAAAGCGCTGGTGGTGGAAATCATTCATCACCCGTTCCAGCTCGCGTTCACGCATCTGGCCGTGACCGATGGCAATGCGCGCTTCTGGCACCAGTTCAGCTAACTTATCAGCCGCTTTCTGAATGTTTTCAACGTCGTTAAAGAGGTAGTAAACCTGGCCGCCGCGCAGCACTTCACGCAGGATAGCTTCACGCACGACCAGATTATCGTATTCACGAACGAAGGTTTTGACCGCCAGACGACGGGCAGGCGGCGTAGCGATAATCGACAGGTCGCGCATTCCGCTCATCGCCATATTCAGCGTGCGTGGGATAGGCGTGGCGGTTAACGTCAGAATATCAACGTCAGCACGCATCGCTTTGATGCGTTCTTTGTGACGGACACCGAAACGGTGCTCTTCATCGACAATCAACAGGCCCAGATCGCGCATCTTCACATCGCTTTGCAGCAACTTGTGGGTGCCAATCAAAATGTCGATTTTGCCTTCACTTGCCTGCTCGAGAATTTGGGTTTGTTCTTTCGCACTGCGGAAACGTGAGAGCATCTCAATGCGTACCGGCCAGTTGGCAAAACGGTCGCGGAAGTTGTCGAAATGCTGTTGAGCCAGCAGGGTGGTGGGCACCAGCACTGCTACCTGTTTGTTATTTTCGACCGCAAGGAATGCCGCGCGCATGGCGACTTCGGTTTTCCCGAAGCCGACATCACCGCATACCAGCCTGTCCATCGCCAAAGGCTGGCACATATCGCTCAATACCGCATTGATGGCTTGCGCCTGATCCGGCGTGGTTTCAAACGGGAAAGTGTCGCAGAACAGTTGATATTGTTCGCGGTCATGCTTGAATGCAAAGCCCGATTTCGCTGCGCGTTGAGCGTAGATATCCAACAATTCTGCCGCCACGTCACGTACTTTTTCTGCCGCTTTTTGTCGAGCCCGCGACCAGACGTCACCGCCCAATTTATGCAGCGGGGCGTTATCTTCTGCGCCACCCGCATAGCGGCTAATTAGATGCAAAGACGAAACCGGCACGTAAAGTTTGGCATCGTTGGCGTAGATCAGCATCAGATATTCAGCAGTGATCCCTCCGGCTTCCAGGGTTGTCATCCCGGCATAGCGGCCCACGCCGTGCTCCAGATGCACAACCGGCTGGCCTTCATGCAGTTCCGCGAGATTGCGGATCAGCGTATCCGGGTTGATGGTGCGACGTGAATCCTGACGACGACGCGCCACACGTTCACCGAGCAGATCGCTTTCGCAAATCAGCGCCCGGTTACGTAGCGAATCAATGTAGCCATGTTCGGCGGAGCCGATCATCAGGTAGCGGCCTTTACCATCACATTCATCCAGACGCTGAATGCGTTTTGGTGCGACTTTAATACGCGACAACAATTCGCCAAGCGCTTCACGGCGGCCTTCACTTTCTACCGAGAAAATCACCGGGCCGTCGAAGGCTTCAAGGAACCGACGCAGATTATCCAGCGGTGCTTTCTGCTGCGCTTGTACGGCCAGATCCGGCAGGGTGTGATAGCCGAGATTAACGTTTGCCGCTTTATCGGCTAACTGCTCGGTTTTCAACTGTACGCGCGGCCATTTTTTTAGCTCGCCGAACAGTTCATCGTGACGCAACCACAGCAATTCAGGCGCAAGCAGGGGGCGCATCGGATCAACACCGCGGTTCTCAAAACGCGCACGGGTGTCGGTCTCAAAACGTTGGGCGCTGGCTTCCAGATCGCCGGTATTGATAAGCAACGTATTGGCCGGGAAATAGCTGAATAGCGGCGGCAGCGGCTCGCTGAAGAACAACGGTTGCCAGTACTCGATTCCCGCAGGCAGCGTCCCTTTGCTCACCTGCTGATAGATATGTTCGGCTTCGCGTTTGACGTCGAACTTATCGCGCCACTGGCTGCGGAACAGTTCGATGGCGGTTTTGTCGGTCGGGAATTCGTGGGCGGGCAGCAGATTGATGGCCTCGACCTCTTCCAGCGTGCGCTGCGTGTCGGCGTCAAACAGACGCAAACTGTCGATTTCATCATCGAAAAAATCCAGACGGTAAGGCTTATCGCTCCCCATTGGGAACAGATCCAGCAGCGCGCCACGCGTGGCATATTCGCCGTGCTCCATAACCTGATCAACGTGACGATACCCGGCGCTGTCGAGTTGCGCACGCAGCGCATCACGCGACAAGCGCTGGCCTTTTTGCATCACCAGCGCGTGACCGTGCAAATAGCTGTGCGGACAAACGCGTTGCATTAGCGTATTAACGGACACAATCAGTACACCGCGCTGCATGGTGGGCAACTGGTAAAGCGTCGACAGGCGCGAAGAGATGATTTCCTGGTGCGGAGAGAAGCTGTCGTACGGCAGCGTTTCCCAGTCGGCAAGATTCATCACCAACTCATCGGTAAACTGGCTGATTTCGTCGTGCAGTCGCAGGGCATTTTGCATGTCCGGGGCGATGAGCACCACCGGGCCGCGATGGCGCTCGACAATCTGCGCAACTTCCGTTGCGCAGGCCGCTCCGGTGAGTTCTCCAAGCAGACGCTGTTCGCCCGCTTTGGCCGGTAGGGCGTATCGTTGTTGTGCTTCAGGCATAGATAATGTCGGGGTCCCGTAAAGGTTTACCCCTAATTATGGGGGCAAACCGCCGCTCTTCAATGACGTTATTATCCTTGAAAGGCCGACATTAGCAAATGACAAGCGGGCTATTGACGCGCAGATGCCAGAGCAGGCGGGGAAAAGAAGATATCTCCCGCCAGACGCTGCGACAGGCTCCGAGCCAGCATCCCTGTGGCGATACAAAGCAACAGGCTGATGAACGGGTAGATCAACAAAATCACAAATTCTACCGACGGAGAACGGGCCTGAGCACTAAACCAGCCGATCAGTAACAAACTGAATATTTCGACCAGGATCCGGTGAGTGGTATAGATAGCGATGGTATTCGAACCCACCACATTCAGCAGTGAACGTTCCGATGGCGGGTAGCGACGGCCCACCGCGTAGAACACTTTCATGATCGCGAAAATCGACAGCAACGAGAGAAACAGCGGGGTGCGCTTAAACCAGAGCGCAACGGCAAAAAGTGCAAATCCGGACAGCAGCAGCCAATGGCGGCGAACATTGAACGCTTTCATCCACGCCATCAACGACGTGCCGTACCAGGCACCCAGCGCATAATAGATGACGTTACGCAACACGCTGTTCATGCCCCACCACGGCGTGGGCAGGAAATTGATGGCAATGCTGAGCAAGGCCAGAGCGCCGATCATAACGGCTTTGCCACGAGAGGTAAGTTTACAGAACACGAAGTAGGCAATCAGCGCGTACAGATACCACAAGCTGGTGCTGGCGGTGAGCATCGCCTGCACAAATTCGCCAAAGCTATCGGCATAGGCCGCGTTAGCGCTGGTGCTGACATCACGTTCTGGTGCCAGCCACGCGGTGATATGACTCAACGCCTGCCATTGCAACACGCCCCAAAGTGCCAGTACCCAAAGGATATTACCGACCCGTTTACCGAGGCTGTCACGCCATGAAACGCCGTCGATATAACGCTGGATCAAAAAGCCAGAGATAAAAAAGAACACGGGCATGCGAAACGGTGCCAGATAGAGATTGAAGTACACCCAACACTTCGACAAGGTTTCTGACCAAGGGTGCTGGAAGGCACTGAGCTGCGGGTAAAAGGTGATCACCGAGTGGTAAAACACCACCAGACAGATGCATAGCCCCTTGATTTGATTGATCCATAGCGATTTTTCTTTCATGACGAACCACATTTTTCATTACTGATAACAGAACGCTATCCTCAGGGGCTTTATCCGCAGAGTAACGGGTAACATTCTGTATTTGATTCATTTTCGGAAAAAGATCAGGGTGCGGCTATCTGACTTCACGCATTTACGCTCCGCGCTTTCGCTTATATACTCGGGCTCTAGCTAACAGCAACCAGACGGATTACATGTATCAACCTGTCGCACTATTCATTGGCCTGCGTTATATGCGTGGGCGCGCAGCGGACCGCTTCGGTCGCTTTGTCTCCTGGCTCTCGACCATTGGTATCACGCTTGGCGTGATGGCACTGGTGACCGTGCTTTCGGTCATGAATGGCTTTGAGCGCGAGCTGCAAAACAACATTCTTGGGCTGATGCCACAGGCGGTGCTGAGCGCCGAAAAAGGGTCGTTGAATCCGCAGCAAATGCCGGAAAGCGAAGCCAAATTGAAAGGCGTGACTCGCGTGGCACCCCTCACGACAGGCGATGTGGTTATCCAAAGCCCGCGCAGCGTGGCGGTGGGCGTGATGCTCGGAATCGATCCGAACCAGAATGATCCGCTGACGCCGTATCTGGTCAACGTCAAACAAACCGCGCTTGAAACCGGACAATACAACGTCATTCTTGGCGAACAACTGGCAGGCCAGTTGAGCGTAAAACGTGGCGATCAAATTCGTATTATGGTGCCGTCTGCCAGCCAGTTCACACCGATGGGCCGCGTGCCGAGTCAGCGTTTATTCAACGTGATTGGCACCTTTGCGGCGAACAGTGAAGTGGATGGCTATCAGATGCTGGTCAACATTCAGGACGCCTCGCGCCTGATGCGCTACCCACTCGGCAATATCACCGGCTGGCGTTTGTGGCTCGATAAGCCGCTGGAAGTCGACACGCTCAGTGCGCAGAAATTGCCAGAAGGCACCCATTGGCAGGACTGGCGCGATCGCAAAGGTGAACTGTTCCAGGCCGTGCGCATGGAAAAAAACATGATGGGGCTGTTGCTGAGCCTGATTGTTGCCGTCGCCGCGTTTAACATTATTACGTCGCTTGGTCTGATGGTGATGGAGAAGCAGGGCGAAGTCGCCATTCTGCAAACCCAGGGGCTGACGCCGCGTCAGATCATGGCGGTGTTTATGGTTCAGGGCGCAAGTGCGGGTGTGATAGGCGCGTTGCTCGGCGCACTGCTTGGCTTGCTGCTCGCCAGCCAGCTAAATAACTTGATGCCGATCATTGGCGCGTTTGTAGATGGCGGCGCGTTGCCTGTTGCTATTGAACCGCTGCAGGTCGTCATTATTGCGCTGGTGGCGATGCTGCTGGCGCTGCTTTCTACGCTTTATCCTTCTTGGCGCGCTGCCGCCACCCAACCCGCTGAGGCTTTACGTTATGAATAAGATCCTGTTGCAATGCGACGACCTGTGCAAACGCTATCAGGAAGGCACTGTGCAGACCGACGTGCTGCACAACGTCAGTTTCAGCATTGGGGAAGGGGAGATGATGGCGATTGTCGGCAGCTCCGGTTCCGGTAAAAGTACGCTGCTGCATTTGCTTGGTGGGCTCGATACCCCAACATCCGGCGACGTCATTTTCAGCGGGCAGCCGCTGTCGAAAATGTCACTGGCAGCGAAAGCCGAATTGCGTAACCGCGAGCTTGGCTTCATCTATCAGTTCCACCACTTACTGCCCGATTTTACCGCCGAAGAGAACGTGGCAATGCCGCTGCTGATTGGCAAAAAGAAACCGGCTGAAATTCAGGAACGCGCTCGCGCGATGCTCGCGGCAGTGGGCCTCGATCATCGTCGCACACACCGCCCGTCTGAACTTTCTGGCGGCGAACGTCAGCGTGTGGCGATTGCTCGCGCGCTGGTCAACAACCCGCGCCTGGTGATGGCAGACGAACCGACAGGGAACCTGGATGCCCGCAACGCAGACAGTATTTTCCAGTTGCTCGGCGAACTGAACAAACAGCAGGGCACCGCATTCCTGGTGGTGACGCACGATCTGCAACTGGCGAAGCGCATGAGCCGCCAACTGGAAATGCGTGACGGTCATCTGACCGATGACCTGTCCCTGATGGGAGCGCAGTAAATGGCGTCTCCGTTATCCCTGCTAATCGGCCTGCGCTTTAGCCGTGGGCGTCGTCGTGGCGGCATGGTCTCGCTGATTTCCGTCATTTCCACCGTTGGCATCGCCCTCGGTGTGGCGGTGCTAATCGTCGGGCTAAGTGCCATGAACGGCTTTGAACGTGAGCTGAATAACCGCATTCTGGCGGTGGTTCCGCATGGCGAAATCGAACCGGTTAACCAGCCCTGGAATAACTGGAATGACGCGCTGACTAAAGTCGAAAAAGTGAAAGGCGTGGCCGCTGCTGCGCCGTATATCAATTTCACCGGCCTGATTGAAAGCGGCAGCAACATGCGCGCTATTCAGATCAAAGGCGTCGACCCGAAACAGGAAGGCGAACTCAGCGCGCTGCCAAAATACGTGCAGAACAATGCATGGGCTGATTTTAAAGCAGGCGACCAGCAAATCATCCTCGGCAAAGGCGTGGCTGATGCGCTGAAAGCCAAACAGGGTGACTGGGTGTCAATTATGATCCCTAACTCTGATAAAGAACATCAGTTGTTACAGCCTAAGCGCGTGCGTCTGCACGTCGCCGGAATTTTGCAGCTTAGCGGTCAGCTCGATCACAGCTTTGCAATGATCCCCATCCAGGACGCCCAGCAGTATCTCGACATGGGCAGCAGCGTGACCGGGATTGCTATCAAGGTGAACGATGTTTTCAACGCCAACAAACTGGTGCGTGACGCAGGCGAAGTGACCAACAGCTACGTGTATATCAAAAGCTGGATCGGGACTTACGGCTATATGTATCGCGATATCCAGATGATCCGCGCCATCATGTATCTGGCAATGATTCTGGTGATTGGCGTGGCCTGTTTCAACATTGTCTCCACGCTGGTAATGGCGGTGAAAGATAAGAGCGGCGACATCGCCGTGCTGCGTACGCTTGGGGCCAAAGACGGCCTGATCCGCGCGATTTTCGTCTGGTATGGTTTGCTGGCGGGTCTGGTTGGTAGCTTGCTCGGCGTGGCGATTGGCGTGGTGTGTGCGCTGAATTTAACAGGAATTATCAATGGCATCGAAAAACTGATCGGCCACCAGTTCTTGTCCGGCGACATCTATTTTATCGACTTCCTGCCATCAGAACTTCACTGGCTGGACGTCTTTTATGTACTGGTCACGGCACTGGTGCTGAGTCTGGTGGCAAGCTGGTATCCTGCCCGTCGAGCCAGCCGTATTGATCCTGCCAGAGTGTTAAGTGGCCAGTAATTTCGTGGATTGTGGGTAGGCCATGTCTGCCCTTGTTTTGTCGGTTCTGACCTTGTAGGCCCGTGCAAGCCAGTCCGAGAAAATTAGTCAGCAATCCACTCTTTATGTCCTGACCAATTGGTCAGTAAAGAGGAATTACTATGTTCTACGGATTTGATATTGGCGGCAGCAAAATTGCCCTTGGGGTATTTGATGGACAGCGGCGTTTGCAGTGGGAAAAACGCACCGCAACACCGCGTGACAGCTATGAATCATTCCTGAAAGCTGTCGGTGAACTGGTGGCCGAAGCCGATGAGCGCTTCGACGTAAAAGGCAGCGTCGGCATTGGTATTCCAGGGATGCCGGAAACCGCTGACGGCACGCTGTACGCCGCCAACGTTCCCGCCGCAAGTGGTCAAAAACTGCGTCAGGATCTCTCTTCTCGCCTCGAACGCGACGTGCGTCTCGATAACGATGCCAACTGTTTTGCCCTCTCCGAAGCCTGGGACGACGAATTCACCCAATATCCTTTGGTGATGGGGCTTATTCTCGGCACGGGTGTGGGCGGCGGTTTAGTGCTGAATGGCAAATCGATAACCGGTCACAGTTACATTACGGGCGAATTCGGCCACATCCGTTTGCCGGTTGATGCGCTGGAAGTGGTCGGACGCGATTTTCCTTTAACCCGTTGTGGCTGCGGCCAGTTGGGCTGTATTGAAAACTATCTTTCCGGGCGCGGGTTTGCCTGGCTGTATGAGCATTACAACCAGCAGGCGCTGAGTTCACCGGAGATTGTGGCCCTGTGGGAACAGGGTGACGCAAAAGCCCGTGAGCATGTCGAACGTTACCTGGATTTGCTTGCGGTGTGCCTGGGAAATATTATGACCATTGTTGATCCGGATTTACTGGTGATCGGCGGTGGATTGTCTAACTTTACAGCGATAACAGAAGGACTGGCAGCACGATTGCCGCGCCATCTGTTGCCAGTGGCGCGCGTGCCTCGTATTGAACGCGCGCGTCACGGCGATGCCGGAGGAATGCGCGGTGCCGCATTCCTGCATCTTACGGATTAAAACAGGGGTTCTTATGCAGTCGCGTCGCTTCCATCGACTTAGCCGTTTTCGCCTGACTAAACGCCGCCTGCACGATCGCCTGCGCCAGCGGGTTTTCTTCAGAGACAGGATCGTGCCAGAAGAAATGGATAAACCCAGAGTGGTGGTGTTAACGGGGGCAGGGATTTCGGCTGAATCCGGGATCCGCACTTTCCGCGCCGCAGATGGTTTGTGGGAAGAGCATCGCGTAGAAGATGTGGCGACGCCGGAAGGCTTTGCCCGCGACCCGGCTTTGGTGCAGGCGTTTTATAATGCCCGTCGTCAGCAGTTACAGTTGCCAGAAATCCAGCCCAATGCGGCGCATCTTGCGCTGGCCCGGCTGGAAGAGGCGCTGGGCGACCGCTTTTTACTGGTGACGCAGAATATCGACAACCTGCACGAACGCGCAGGGAATCAGCGTGTGTTACACATGCATGGTGAACTGTTGAAGGTGCGCTGTGCGTCCAGTGGTCAGGTGCTGGAGTGGACCGGCGACGTTACGCTTGATGATAAATGCCACTGCTGCCAGTTTCCGCAGCCGTTGCGTCCGCACGTCGTTTGGTTTGGCGAAATGCCGTTGGGCATGGACGAAATCTACGAAGCGCTGGCGATGGCAGATGTCTTTATCGCGATAGGCACTTCCGGGCATGTTTATCCGGCTGCTGGGTTTGTCCATGAAGCAAAATTGCAGGGCGCTCACACTGTCGAACTCAATCTCGAACCGAGTCAGGTCGGCAGTGAATTCGAAGAGAAGCACTACGGCATGGCAAGCACAGTGGTGCCTGAGTTTGTTGAGAAGCTGCTGAAAGGGCTATAAACCTGGTTTTACCTGTAATAAAAAAGCGGAGCCTTTGCTCCGCTTTTTCGCTTTTATCGGCCTGCTTTTAGCTTCTGGTAATACTCTTCATAAATCCGGCTGGCATCGCCAACGTCGTTTTGCCATTCACCCTTCTTAATGGTTTCGGCGTCCGGATAGAGCGTTTTATCGTTCGCCACTTTCGGGTCTAACAGCTTGCGTGCCGCGAGATTTGGCGTCGGGTAGCCGATAGTTTCCGCCACCTGTTTGGCGACATCCGGGCGCAGCAGGAAATTAATCAGCTTCAGCGCGCCGTCGACGTTTTTGGCATTAGCAGGAATGGCGAGGCTGTCCATCCAGAAAATACCACCTTCTTTCGGCCAGACAACGTCCAGCGGCGTGCCTGCCTGACGGGCGACAAACGCGGAACCGTTCCACACCATCCCCAGGTTCACTTCACCTTCCATATACGGGTTGGCTGGGTTGTCGGAGTTGAAGGCAGCCACATTGGGCATCAGTTTTTGCAGCTCTTTATACGCAGCTTCAATATCTTTTGGATCGGTGGTGTTGCCGGAATAACCCAGTTTACGCAGTGCGATCTGGAAAACCTCACGGGCATCGTCGGTCAGCAGCAGGCTGCCTTTGTATTCCGGTTTCCACAAGTCGGCCCAGCTTGTGACGGCTTTCGGGTCGATGGCGTCACTGTTCACGCCAAGCGCCGTTGCGCCCCAAATGTAGGGAATGGAGTAGTCGTTGCTGGGGTCAAAAGGCTTATTCAGCATTTCAGGGTCGAGATTACTGAAGTTAGTCAGCTTACTTTTGTCGATTTTCTGGATCATGCCTTCTTTGCGCATTTTGTCGACAAAATAGGTTGAAGGCACGACCAGATCGTATGCGCCGTCTTTATACGTTTTCAGCTTGGCGTACATGGTTTCATTCGACTCGTAAGTCGAATAAATAACCTTTATTCCGGTTTCTTTGGTGAACTGTTCCAACAGGCCCGGCGGCACGTATTCTGTCCAGTTATAGAAGTAGAGCGTTTTGCTGTCATCGGCATGCGCTGCACCCATTCCGAGCACCAGCGCCGCTGCGGCAAGCATTTTCTTCATTTCGATGTCCCCTGAGATTTCGTTTTATCACGAGCAACAATCTGGCTGGCAACCACCATAACCAGAGAAAGCAGTAACAGGATCGTTGCCAGCGCATTCACTTCCGGTGAGACGCCAACTTTAACCATAGAGTAAATTTTGAGCGGTAAAATTTCATAGCCAGGACCGGTGACGAACGACGACACGACGACATCGTCCATTGACAGGGTAAAGCTCAGCAACCAGCCAGCGGCAACGGCAGGCATCGCCAGCGGCAGAATGATTTTACGCAGAATGGTTAACTCGCTGGCCCCGAGATCTTTCGCCGCTTCCAGCATCCGAACGTCAAAGCCTTTCAGCCGTGAATAAACGGTGACCACCACAAACGGCAGGCAGAAAGTAATGTGCGAGAACAGCAGCGACCAGAAGCCGAGCTGGACGCCAATCAGCATAAACAGCACCAGCAGTGAAATCGCCATCACGATATCCGGCGACATCATCACCACGAATAACATGCCGCTGACGAACGGCTTGCCACGAAAGCGGTAACGATACAGCGCAACGGCGGTCAGCGAGCCAATTAGCGTGGCGAACGTCGCGGAAAACACCGCCATCGCCAGTGAGTGCTGAGCCGCCTGCAACAAGCTGTCGTTGTTCATCAGCAGGCTGTACCACTTGGTAGTAAAGCCTTGCCAGTTGATACCAAAGCGCGAGCTGTTAAAGGAGTTGACGATCAAAATAATGATCGGGATATACAGATACGCGTAAATGGCGGTCATAAAGCCGCCGCGAAACAGGCGACCGATCATTCGAGTTCCACCTTTTTATTCAGCAAACGCGCCGCACGCCAGTACACCAGCAGCATCAATCCCATCACCAGCGTCAATGTGATACTGGTGGCGGCACCAAACGGCCAGTCGCGAATGTTGAGGAACTGACTTTTGATGACATTGCCAATCAGCAGATTTTTCGCGCCACCCATCAGATCGGACACATAGAACAAGCCCATCGCTGGCAACATCACCAGCAAACATCCCGCGATAATGCCCGGCATGGTCAGCGGAACAATGATGCGCATAAATGTCTGGAATTTATTCGCGCCCAAATCACGCGCGGCTTCCAGCAGCGGTTTATCGAGCTTTTCAATACTGGAATAGAGCGGCATTACCATAAACGGCAGCAGAATATAGACCAGGCCGATGATCACCGCGCCTGGCGTATACATAATGCGGATCGGCGTATCAATCACCCCAAGCCAAAGTAAAAACGCGTTCAGGTAGCCTTTGGTGCTGAGGAAAATTTTCAGGCCATAAATGCGGATCAGTGAATTGGTCCAGAAGGGCACAATCAGCAGAAAGAGCAGCAAGGGGCGAACACGTTCCGGTAAGCGAGCCAGAAACCAGGCGAAGGGATAGCCCAGAATCAGGCACGCGAGCGTGGCAAGCAATGCCATGTTTAACGAGTGCAGCAGCACGTCGAAATAGAGGGGATCGAGCAGGCGCGTGTAGTTGTCCAGCGTGAAGACCATTTTGACGAAACTGGCGTCGTCGCGGGTCAGGAAGCTGGTGGCGATGATCATCAGGTTGGGCAGAAAGACAAACACCACCAGCCACCCGACAATGGTGGCGATCACCACTTTCTGGAATTTACTGGTGTTCTTCATCAGCCAGCACCACCTCCCAGCTTTCGACCCAATTGATGGCCATTTTTTGATTCAGCGAGTGGTCAAAATCCGGGTCATCTTCGTTGAAGAATTCGCTGACCATCACCATTTTGCCATTTTCCAGCTCGACGACAGATTCAAGGGTCATGCCTTTGTAATTGCGTTCGCGCACGTAACCAATCAGACCTTCGATGTGATCGTCGTGGTTGATTTCATCGACGCGCAAATCTTCCGGGCGTAGCAGCACATGCAGCTTTTGGCCTTTTTCCACCGCGAAGTTGACGTAGATATTGCATTCGCGGCCTTCCACGTCGGCGCGAACGCGCTGTTCATCCAGACGCTCAATCACGGTGGCATTGAACATATTAATTTCGCCAATGAATCCGGCGACAAACAGGTTCTTCGGCTCTTCGTAAATTTCACGCGGCGTGCCGTCTTGTTCAATTTTACCATCACGCATGACCACGATACGGTCGGACATGGTCAGGGCTTCTTCCTGATCGTGGGTGACGAACACAAACGTAATGCCGAGCTTGCGTTGCAGGGCTTTTAGCTCGTTCTGCATCTGCTTACGAAGTTTGTAATCGAGCGCCGAGAGCGATTCATCGAGCAATAATAAACGGGGCTTATTCACGACCGCACGGGCAATCGCCACACGTTGTTGTTGGCCGCCAGAAAGCTGATGCGGTTTGCGTTGGGCAAACGCTTCAAGCTGAACCATGTGCAGGCATTCTGTGACGCGTTGCGTGATTTGATCGGCAGGCGTTTTCTGCATCCGCAGGCCAAACGCGACGTTCTCAAACACGGTCATGTGGGGAAATAAGGCGTAACTTTGAAAGACGGTGTTAACGTGACGGTTTTCTGCTGGCACATCGGTGATATCGATGTCTTCAAGATGAATGCGGCCGGTATCGACATTTTCCAGACCCGCGATAAGGCGCAGCACGGTCGTTTTACCGCAGCCAGAAGGGCCAAGCAGCGTAACGAATTCACCGTTATTGATGGTGAGATTTAGATTTGAAATGACTGTTTTACCATCAAAGCCTTTGCCAATCCCCGCCAGATGTACCAGCGGTGAAAGCGAACGCGATTGTGTATTCAATGTTTTACTCTGTCCCATGCAAACGTAATGGGTAAAGCGCCATTACGGGGTGTGTGGTTAACCACCTTAAAGGTTCGACACATAATTAAGGGCTGGCATTCTACGGCAATCCCCTGAAATCGCCAATCATTCTGCGCCCTTGTGGGCTACCTTTAAACCATTCATGTACATGATAGAAAAAAATGAGCAATTGCCGGGCCAAAAGTGACCTGACGCAATATTTAGGGATCGGGGCTTACTGATAATGTTGTCACAAAAAATGAGGGCGACGACATGGATAAATTACTTGAGCGTTTTTTGCAGTACGTTTCTCTGGATACGCAGTCGAAGCCTGGCGTGCGTCAGGTGCCGAGCACCGAGGGGCAGTGGAAATTATTACGCTTGCTCCAGGTGCAGCTCGAAGAAATGGGGTTGGTCAACGTCACGCTGAGTGAGAAGGGCACGGTGATGGGCACGCTGCCGGCTAACGTCGAAGGTGATATTCCGGCCATTGGCTTTATTTCTCACGTTGATACGTCACCGGATTTCAGCGGAAAAAATGTGAACCCGCAAATCGTGGAAAACTATCGTGGCGGTGATATTGCGCTCGGCATCGGTGACGAAGTGCTCTCCCCGGTGATGTTCCCGGTGCTTCACCAGTTGTTAGGGCAGACGCTGATTACCACCGATGGCAAAACGCTGCTTGGCGCTGATGATAAAGCCGGGGTTGCCGAAATCATGACCGCGCTGGCGGTGATGAAAGCGAACAATGTGCCACACGGCGACATTCGCGTGGCGTTCACACCGGATGAGGAAGTGGGCAAGGGGGCAAAACATTTCGACGTAGAGGCGTTCGACGCCCAATGGGCCTATACCATCGACGGTGGCGGCGTGGGCGAACTGGAATACGAAAACTTTAATGCGGCGTCGGTCACCATCAAAATCGTCGGCAATAACGTGCATCCTGGCTCCGCAAAAGGCGTGATGGTTAACGCTTTATCGCTGGCATCTCGCATTCATGCCGAAGTGCCTGCCGAAGAAAGCCCGGAGCAGACAGAAGGTTACGAAGGCTTCTTCCATCTGACCAGCATCAAAGGCACCGTCGATAGTGCGCTGATGCATTACATCGTCCGCGATTTCGACCGCAAGCAGTTCGAAGCTCGTAAGCGCAAGATGATGGAAATCGCCAAAAAAGTCGGCAAAGGATTACACCCGGACTGTTACATCGAACTGATCATCGAAGACAGTTATTACAACATGCATGAAAAGGTGATGGAGCATCCGCACATCATCGAGATAGCGCAGCAGGCGATGCGTGATTGCGATATCGAACCCGACATGAAACCGATTCGTGGTGGCACCGACGGCTCACAGCTTTCCTTTATGGGATTACCCTGCCCGAACATTTTCACTGGCGGCTATAACTACCACGGCAAACATGAGTTTGTGACGCTGGAAGGGATGGAGAAAGCGGTGAAAGTGATTGTACGGATAGCCGAACTTACCGCGAAACGGTAGTTAGTATTTTGCCCGGGAGCGCATAGCCGCCGGGCAATTCTGCATTAATCCTCGAAGAACCAATACCCGCTGTTGACCAGCGCAGAAAGCATTGCAAGGAAGGACGGATCTTCCAGCGCGTCGCCAAAATGCTCTGCGTTCAACACGATATGGCTCGCCAGCGCTTCTAACGCCGGGCGATGCGGCGAATCAATCTTCTCACCGTTGACGAACACTTCGCCGTCAATACGCAGCACGCGTAATCCACCCAGACGCACCAGTTTATCGCCTTGCTGGATCGCATCGTAGATTTCATCGGTCTGATACGGCGGCTCCGGTGGGGAGACATCCAGCTCGTGGCGCGTCTGGCTGATGAACTCGCCAAACCACTGCTTGAAGTGTTCCGGCTGGCTGATAATGCCGAGCATCATCTCGCGCAGTTTATCGAGTTCCTGTGGCACGATATCCGCCGGATGTTCGCGCGCAGGCACGTCCGGATCGGTGTAACGATGTGTGCCTAACTCGCGCTGCAAGACATAATCCGCGAAACCGCTAATCAGTTCTTTGCCGCTTGGCGCACGGAAACCGACGGAATAGTTCAGCGAGTTTTCCAGCGAATAGCCTTCGTGCGGGAAACCCGGTGGAATATAGAGGATATCGCCGGGTTCCATCTCTTCATCAATAATCGCCTCGAACGGATCGACCTGTAACAGGTCCGGGTGCGGGCAGTGCTGTTTCATCGGCACTTTTTCCCCGACGCGCCAGCGACGACGGCCTGTACCCTGGATGATGAACACATCGTATTGATCCAGGTGTGGGCCAACGCCACCGCCGGGTACGGAGAACGAGATCATCAGATCGTCAATACGCCAGTCGGGCAGGGCGCGGAAAGGACGCATCAGCGCGGCAGTCGGCTCATGCCAATGGTTCACCGCTTGCACCAGCAGCGACCAGTTGTTCTCACTCAGGTGATCGTAGCTTTCAAACGGCCCGTGACTGACCTGCCATTTACCTTCGTGATGGCTGACGAGGCGGCTGTCGACTTCGTCTTCCATGGCAAGGCCTGCCAGTTCATCCGGAGAGATAGGATCGACAAAGTCGGTGAAGCCACGTTTTAACACCACCGGGCGTTTTTGCCAGTAGCGTTCGAGAAAGTCGGGCCAGTTAAGCGATAAGTTATAATCCATGAGTTTTATTCCACAGGCAGGTTTCTGTTGCGATTATAACGGATGCCGCCGCTCTACGATGTAGGCGACGGCAAATAACGGCAAATAAATGACTTAAGTCTCTTTGCTTTCCGGGTGTTGACGCCCAAAAATGACTTCCATTTTGGCTCCGCCGAGCGGACTGTCGCCAGGAATGATTTTGCCATCATACTGTTCGGCGATTTCACGCGCGACAGACAGGCCAACGCCCTGACCTGGACGAAGCGTGTCGGCACGCTGACCGCGGTCAAACACCAGATCACGTTTACTCTGCGGAATACCGGGGCCGTCATCTTCAACAAAAATCTGCAAATGGTCGTCCGTCTGTCGCGCGGAGACTTCCACAAACTCCAGACAGTATTTGCAGGCGTTATCCAGCACATTACCGAGTACTTCCATAAAATCGTTTTGTTCGCCGACAAAACTGATTTCCGGTGAGATATCGAGCGCAATATTCACGCCTTTGCGCTGATAGACCTTATTTAACGCTGAGGTGAGGTTATCCAGCAACGGGGCCACCGGATGCAATTCACGGCTCAACAACATGCTGCCGCTGCGCATACTGGCGCGGTGAAGGTAATAGCCGATTTGCTGCGAGATGCGGCTGATTTGCTCCAGCATGACCGGTTCGGCATCTTCTACGCTGAGCTTGTTACCACGCAACGAGCGTAATGTACTTTGCAGTACAGCCAAGGGCGTTTTCAGACTGTGCGTCAGATCGGTCAACGTTGTGCGGTATTTGTCGTAACGCTCGCGCTCGCTTTTCAGCAGGCGATTCAGGTTTTGCACCAGGCTTGTCAGTTCGCGGGTGGTTTCCGGATTCAGCGTATCGCGGTGATGTTCTTCCAGTTCACGCACTTCTTTTGCCAGTGATTCTATAGGCCGTAAACTCCACCAGGCCGCCACCCAAAGCAAAGGGATGACCAGCAGCAGGTTCGCTGCCAGCACGTAAATAAACCAACTCCACACCATATAAGAGCGTTTTAGCTCAATGGGAATGGTATCGACCACCACGATGGTCATTTGCGGGATATGTGCCGTAGCGGGATAGATATTGACCGCCACCGAATGCGTCATTTCAGAATCGTCATCCTGCTGGCGAATTTGGTCTAACTGGCGCATCACCTCATGATCGTTATGCAGTAGCATACTTGACGAGCCTACATCGGCTTCGATTTCGTGGAAGCCGTTGGCTTTCAGCCACTCCGGGCGAATGCGTTTCACAAGCCACGGCACGTCGCGCTGCATCCACATCAGCTTGCCGTCTTTGTCGTAAATCATTGCCATGGTGGGGCTTTGCAAATTGAGATTCTCGGGGATCTCAACGCTAATCTTATTGTCTTCCCAGCGGGCGAGGGTATAGAACAAATTGCTCTCGCCGCGCAGCAGACGGAAGGTGGTTTTATCGAAGCTGACGCTATAGCCAACCAACGCTACCATGCCATAAGCCAGCGATAGCACAAGGACCACCGCCGCTGTCGCCAATAGAAAACGAACGCGGAGGGAAAGGGGTAAAATATGCCTGAGCACGTTTTTCATCCGCGCAATTCGAACAGGTAGCCCTGGCCTCGCACGGTGGTAATCACATCCTGCGGGTATTGGGCCTGAATTTTTTTGCGCAGGCGTCCCATCAGCACGTCAATGGTATGACTCTCGCGCAGCTCTGCGTCGGGGTAGAGTTGCAGCATCAAAGAATCTTTGCTGACCACTTTGCCGTTATTGCGGATAAGCGTCTCCATGATGGTGTACTCAAATGCCGTCAGTTTAATGACTTCATCATTTACCGACAGCTCACGGCGGGAAAGATCTACCTGGAACGGGGGAATCGAGATCAACTGAGAAGCCAGACCGCTGTTGCGGCGCAGTAGCGCCTGCATACGGGCCACCACTTCTTCAATGTGGAACGGCTTGGTCACGTAATCGTCTGCGCCTGCACTTAGCACTTCGACTTTGTCCTGCCAGCCTTCACGGGCGGTCAGCACCAGAACCGGGAGGGAAACGTCATGGCTACGCCAGCGGCGAATCATCGTCAGACCGTCTTCATCCGGCAGTCCTAAATCGACAATGGCGATATCCGGCACGTGTTCACCCAGATAGTAATCTGCTTCCTTTGCGTCTTCCGCAGCATCAACCTGATGGCCCAGTTCCTGGAGCTGGACTTTTAAATGGTGACGCAGCAGGGCGTTATCCTCAACAACGAGTACACGCATGCCTTTACTCCCTTTTCATAGACGATGTGAACAGTTTAGCGTTGATTCGGTGAAATCAGTACAACGTGATGAAATCAAATAGTTTTCTCTGGGGCTTTTGGCCGTGAAACAACGTAATACCGAGCCTGAATATTAACTGACTCCTGTTTATGAGCTTAAGCATTTCTGAGAAAACAGCCATCTGTTTATTGACTGTTGAGGGCGTAAGGTCTGCTTCACGGTGAAGACAAGCACGCTGTTACTGACATTCAAAGGAAAATAGGGGCAGTAGAATCGTTAAGATAAACAACAGAAAAGTGAATGTTCCTTTAATCCGTCGAACCTGTTTTATTGAGAGGATCTTCCTGGATTTTAAGCGTAACGAAGACTCGCTTGAATAACTCAAGTAGAGTGATATCCCTGCGAAATGGTGTGCTCATAAAATCAGACGTAATTGTCGTATTTTGAATGGATGTAAAAGGGGATGTTATGAAAAAAATGATTATTGCGACAGCAGTGGTAATTCTCGCAGGATGCTCAACTCAGTCAGAACAGAATCCACCTGTTGGGCTGGCAAATCCAGCGTCTATCTACTGCATTCAGCAGGGTGGCAGACTCGATATTGAAAAAACAAGTAATGGCGAAGTTGGGTACTGTAATTTGCCTTCGCATGAGCGCATTGAAGAGTGGACGCTTTATCGCCGTAATACTGGCAAATAATGTCCCGGCAATGTAAGAAATTAAATGTGAAGACCTCGTTTCGACGAGGTTTTTTTATGGCTGAATTTCAGTAAGCTCGCCTCTCTTCCCGGATGAAAAGAGAGGCGGGGGAACATTTACTTCAGTTCGTCAACCATGGTGGTTGCGCGACCGATATAGTTCGCCGGGGTCATGGCTTTCAGGCGAGTTTTCTCGTGCTCTGGCAGCGCCAGCCCATCGATAAATGCCTTCATGCCTTCGGCATCAACACGTTTGCCGCGAGTCAGTTCTTTCAGCTTCTCATACGGTTTTTCGATGCCGTAGCGACGCATCACGGTCTGAATCGGCTCTGCCAACACTTCCCAGTTGTTGTCTAACTCTTCCAGCAGACGGGCGCGGTTCACTTCCAGTTTGCTCACGCCTTTGAGTGTCGACTGATAAGCAATCAGTGCATAACCGAGACCCACGCCGAGGTTACGCAGTACGGTGGAGTCGGTCAGATCACGCTGCCAGCGGGAAACCGGCAGTTTGCTCGCCAGATGTTGCAGCACGGCATTGGAGAGACCCAGGTTACCTTCGGAGTTCTCGAAGTCGATCGGGTTTACCTTGTGCGGCATGGTGGAAGAACCAATTTCGCCCGCGATGGTTTTCTGCTTGAAGTGGTTGAGTGCCACATAGCCCCACACGTCACGGTCGAAATCGATCAGGATGGTGTTGAAGCGCGCGACGCAGTCAAACAGTTCAGCGATGTAATCGTGTGGCTCAATCTGCGTGGTGTACGGGTTCCACTGGATGCCAAGCGAGGTCACGAACTCTTCGCTGAACTGATGCCAGTCGACTTCCGGGTAAGCGGCGATGTGGGCGTTATAGTTACCGACCGCGCCGTTGATTTTGCCGAGAATTTCCACCTGATTCAGTTGGCGATACTGACGCTCCATGCGGTACGCGACGTTCGCCATCTCTTTACCCATGGTTGACGGCGTGGCTGGCTGACCGTGGGTGCGGGAGAGCAGTGGGATGTCGCGATACTGTACCGCCAGGTCTTTCACCGCATCGATAAGTTTACGCCAGTACGGCAGCACCACTTCGTCACGGGCCGTTTTCAGCATCAGCGCGTGGGACAGGTTGTTGATGTCTTCAGAGGTGCAGGCGAAGTGAATGAACTCAGACACCGCGTGCAGAGCAGGGACATCCGCCACTTTCTCTTTCAGGAAATACTCAACCGCTTTTACGTCGTGGTTGGTGGTGCGCTCGATGGTTTTGATGCGCGCGGCGTCTTCTTCGTTAAAATCAGCGACGATTTTATCGAGGAAACCGTTTGCGTCGGCAGCAAAAGCTGGAACTTCCTTGACAGCTGTGTGCGCGGCCAGCTTTTGCAGCCAACGAACTTCAACCTGCACACGGAATTTCAGCAAACCATATTCGCTGAAAATGCCGCGCAGCGCGCTGACTTTATCGCCGTAGCGTCCATCGACAGGGGAAACGGCGGTCAGTGAGGATAATTCCATAGATCACAACTCCGGAGTAATATTAGCAAGAATTTGTTTGGCCTGAGTAGTCAGGCGATTACGGGAAAACATAAGTTGCAGACGACCGCCACCGACCTGATGCCATAGCACCGCGGCGCGGATCCCGGCCAGCAGACCGGCACGGACTTTGGCCTGCACCTGCGGACTTTGCAGCACAGCAGGGGAGCCCGTCACTTGAATGCGTGGGCCTAAAGGGCTGATAACATCGACGTAAATCGCGGCCATTGCACTGAGCAGTGTTTCAGACTGCAAATCAAAATGGTCGAGCTGGCGCTGGAGCCCGGCAATGCGTTCGCCGAGTGTGTCCATCGCGCCTTTGGCGGCAAAGAGTTTACGCTCCAGCACCATCAGACTTAAGGTGTAGCGCGTCAGTTCTGCATTCAGACCCTGGCGACTGCTGGCGTTGAGCACGCCGAGCAGCGTTTCCAGACCGAGGCGAAGATTGGCTTCACTGCCACCGAATACGCTAAGCGTCGAATCCGGGTTAAGATCGATAACGCTGTTCAGCGCCACGTGCAGGGCATCGTTGTCGCAATGACCCTGATGCGCTAACTGCTGAACCAGACGGGCTGACTGGCAAATTCCCGCCAGTGCCAGCGTAATATCGTAATAGTTCTTCGCCACGAAAACTCCTTTCGGTGTGCAGTCTGAGTCTTAAACCGGCAACGGTAAACGCTGTTCGATAATGCCGCCGCCAAGGCACACTTCGCCGCAGTAAAATACAGCGGACTGGCCAGGCGTAACGGCTGCAACAGGCTCGTCAAAGCGAACCTCAATTCTGTCTTCATCCAGTGCAGTTACGGTGCACGGAATATCGGTCTGACGATAGCGGGTTTTCACCGTGCAACGCAGAGTACCGGTCAGTGTTTCTCTGTCAACCCAATGTAACTGCTGGGCAATCAGGCCAACCGACATCAGGCGCGGGTGATCGTGACCCTGAGCCACCACCAGAATATTGTTTTCGACGTCTTTATCGACGGTGTACCACGGCTCTTCGCTGCCTTCTTTCGTGCCACCAATGCCTAAACCTTTACGCTGGCCCAGCGTGTGGTACATCAGCCCCTGGTGTTCGCCAATGACGTCGCCATCAACGGTGACGATTTTGCCCGGTTGGGCAGGCAGGTAGCGAGCAAGGAATTCGCGGAACTTGCGCTCGCCGATAAAGCAGATACCGGTGGAGTCTTTTTTCTTCGCGGTGATGAGATCCAGCTCTTCGGCAATGCGGCGCACTTCCGGTTTTTCCAGCTCGCCGACCGGGAACAGGCTTTGCGCAATCTGTTCGTGACCCAGCGTATAGAGGAAGTAGCTCTGGTCTTTATTGCTGTCGAGCCCGCGTAGCAACTGGCTTTTGCCATTGACGTCTGCGCGGCGCACGTAGTGACCGGTGGCGATGTAATCGGCACCTAAATCTTCGGCGGCAAATTCAAGGAAGGCTTTAAATTTGATCTCTTTGTTGCACAGGATATCCGGGTTCGGCGTGCGGCCTGCTTTGTACTCTTCGAGGAAGAGTTCAAAAACGTTATCCCAGTATTCTGCGGCAAAGTTAACGGTATGCAGTTCAATGCCGAGTTTGTCGCACACGGCTTGTGCATCAGCCAGATCGGCGGCAGCAGTACAATATTCCTCGCCGTCGTCCTCTTCCCAGTTCTTCATGAACAGGCCTTCCACTTTATACCCTTGCTGTTGCAGCAGGTAAGCAGAAACGGAGGAATCGACACCGCCGGACATGCCGACGATCACTTTTTTTGGGCTTTCTGACATTGGAATACTCACGACATTGAACTTCAAGGCGGCATATTCTATCACGCAGCCCCCGCGTTGCCACCCTTTGTGAAGGGCCAGTTAAATTCGCCAATGATTTCCAGCGGTAGGCGTTGCCCGTTCTGCCAGCAGCGAATGCTTTCGGCTACTAAAGGGGAGCGCAGATGACAGGCGGTGAGGATCTCCTCGGCGCTCAACCACAGGCAGCGGTCGATATCACCGTCTTGAGGTTCTGTGGCACAAACGTCATCCAGTTCGATAGCAAACAGAAAGCGCAGGAAAGGCGTGTTATCCGGGGCAATCCATTGATGCATACGGATCAGATGCTGCGGCGTGGCGCGAATACCGGTCTCTTCCCATAACTCGCGCTCGGCGGCCTGTACAAGCGTTTCATCGGCTTCGAGATGCCCGGCAGGCTGATTCCAGGTGGCTTTGCCGTTTACGGTTTCTTCAACCACTAAAAACTGACCTTTGGCGTGAACGACGCAGGCAACGGTGACGTGAGGCTTGAACATAGTTATCTCCTGGCGGCATGATGAGTATATTTTTATGATATGGATCACATTTTTTTGTGTGCACTATACTTCTGTTCGGGTGTCCTCCCGGACATGCGAACAGAGGTAGTCATCATGCAGCTTACGACTCGTACTATGCCAGTCCGCAAACGCGTGGCGCTGGTGGCACACGACCCTTGCAAAGCATCGTTGCTTAACTGGGCTGTCGCCAATCAGCATACTCTCAATGAACATGTTATCTACGCCACGGGAACCACCGGGCGAATGTTGCAGGGGCAGACCTGCTTATCGGTGCTAAGTCTGATGAGTGGTTCGATTGGCGGCGATCAACAACTGGGCTACCTGATAGCCACAGGACAAATTGATATCCTGATTTTCTTCTGGGATCCGCTAAGCGCCGTGCCGCATCATTCTGACGTGAAAGCGTTGATGCGCCTGGCGACCGTCTGGAATATCCCGATTGCCAGCAACCCCACCAGTGCCGACTTTTTACTCCATTCCACGCGTTTTAGTGAAGCGCTGGAAATTGTCGTGCCCGATGGCGACGCTTTCCTTAACAGCCGCGTTTCTCACATCACTCAAGAGGGCGCGGATCTTGGTGTATTACTCTGAGACCGCATCGCGCCACTGGCCGTTAGCCAGATTGTCCAGAGTGTATTGTCCCATCGCGTAGCGGATCAGGCGTAGGGTAGGGTAGCCCACATGCGCAGTCATGCGTCGCACCTGCCGATTACGCCCTTCATACAGCGTGACTTTCAGCCAACAGGTGGGGATGGCTTTGCGCTCACGGATGGGCGGGTTACGTGGCCACAGCCATTCCGGTTCGGCCACTCGTTCAATGCTTGCCGGTAAAGTCGGACCATCGTTCAGCGTCACGCCGTTACGCAGTGCGTTCAGTGCTTCGTCATCCGGTTCACCTTCCACCTGCACAAAATAGATTTTTCCGGTGCGTTTGCCCGGTTGCGTCAACTGCGCTTGTAACGCGCCATTGTTGGTCAGCACCAGCAGGCCTTCACTGTCGCGGTCCAGACGACCAGCGGCATACACGCCCTGCACATCAATGTAATCCTTCAGGGTGCTGCGGCCGGCCTCATCAGTGAACTGCGGCAAAACATCGTAGGGTTTATTGAACAGAATGACCCGTTTTGGCTGGCTTTCTTTACGTTGTCTGGCGACTTGTTGTGAGCTGGATCGATTAAGGCGGTGATTTCTATAAGAAGTTTTATTCATGGTGTTTTCAGACCGAGGCAATTGCCGCATTATAGCCTAATTACGAAGACCTTTCATGGAACCCAACATTCAGGTAGTATCAACCAACTCATTACAAATCATTAACAAAAAAATTGCTCACACTATTCGCGTCGCGAAAGCGCTTCGCACCCAAGGACGCGAACGGCACGAGCAGTCACCAGAAGCGCTCGAAGGAGAGGTAATGGAAAGTAAAGTAGTTGTTCCGGCGGAAGGCCAAAAAATCACCCTGCAAAACGGCAAACTCAACGTTCCTCATAACCCGGTTATCCCTTTCATCGAAGGTGATGGTATCGGTGTGGACGTGACGCCACCGATGATCAAAGTAGTGAATGCCGCCGTAGAGAAAGCTTATAAAGGCGAGCGTAAAATCTCCTGGATGGAAATTTATACCGGTGAGAAATCAACTCAGCTGTATGGCCAGGACGTTTGGCTGCCAAAAGAAACGCTGGATCTGATTCGTGATTACCGCGTTGCCATCAAAGGCCCACTGACCACGCCAGTGGGCGGCGGTATTCGTTCTCTGAACGTTGCTTTGCGCCAGGAGCTGGATCTTTACGTTTGCCTGCGTCCGGTACGTTACTACCAGGGCACCCCAAGCCCGGTGAAACATCCAGAACTGACCGACATGGTCATCTTCCGTGAAAACTCAGAAGACATCTACGCAGGTATCGAGTGGAAAGCAGACTCTGCTGACGCTGAGAAAGTGATCAAATTCCTGCGTGAAGAGATGGGCGTGAAGAAAATTCGCTTCCCTGAGCACTGTGGTATCGGCATCAAGCCATGCTCAGAAGAAGGGACCAAGCGTCTGGTTCGCGCCGCGATTGAGTATGCTATCACCAACGACCGTGACTCTGTGACCCTGGTTCACAAAGGCAACATCATGAAGTTCACCGAAGGCGCTTTCAAAGACTGGGGCTACCAGCTGGCGAAAGAAGAATTCGGCGGCGAGCTGATCGACGGCGGCCCGTGGATGAAAATCAAGAACCCAAACACCGGCAAAGAAATCATTGTTAAAGACGTGATTGCGGATGCGTTCCTGCAACAGATCCTGCTGCGTCCGGCTGAATACGACGTCATCGCTTGTATGAACCTGAACGGTGACTACATCTCTGATGCGCTGGCAGCCCAGGTTGGTGGTATCGGTATCGCTCCGGGCGCAAACATCGGTGACGAATGTGCACTGTTTGAAGCCACCCACGGCACCGCACCAAAATACGCAGGCCAGGACAAAGTGAACCCAGGTTCCATCATCCTGTCCGCAGAAATGATGCTGCGTCACATGGAATGGTTCGAAGCTGCAGACCTGATTGTTAAAGGCATGGAAGGTGCAATCGCTGCCAAGACCGTGACCTATGACTTCGAACGTCTGATGGAAGGCGCTAAGCTGCTGAAATGTTCAGAGTTTGGTGACGCGATCATCGCGAACATGTAATCGCGAAGATTGTTAAATCCATTAACGGGAGCTTAACGCTCCCGTTTTTTTTGGGATAATCGACTTACGGGTATCCAACGTTTATCTAAACCCCGCCCAAAAAATCGTCATATTTTTACCTGTATCCCGCAATGAACCGAAAGCTGAAGTGTAAAAACGGGCCGAGAGAGCCTGTCGTTGTCTGAATCTACGTTGATGACGCTCTTTGGGCTATAAAAGGCCAACAGCTGACATAATCAGAAACTCATATGGCTTATACCTCCGTCTTCCAGGTGAATAATGATTTTGCGCCGCAGAGTGTAATAATAAACGTTATTTTTACGGTTTTTATTATGATTTTATTATTATAGTTCAGCCACTAACAACATGTGCCCTATTTATATTGGGGCTATTTCATAAAGGCGATATTATGAAAAAAATCATTCTGACTTTAGCTTTATCAACGGTAACACTTCCCGCGTTTGCTAACCATCCAGTTGCCCGGGCGGCTGCGGTTGCTTCGTCTGACCACCCTGTCGCGATGGCTGCTGCTACCAGTGGCAGCGGAGCACACCCTGTTGCTCGGGCAGCTGTTGTCGCTAATTCTGATCATCCTGCTGCGATGGCTGTGGCCACTGGGAACAACGGTCGTCACCCTGTTGCAAGGGCTGCAGTGGTTGCTACATCCGATCACCCGCTCGCCGCCGCTGCTGTTACATCACATTGATATAGAGCACTTTCGGGGCGCGTTGAAATACCGCCTTATTGGTGTCGAGTAATGTCATTGCACCCGCACTCATGTGCGGGTTTTCATTTCACGTCAAAATGACGGCGATATTCGCAAGCTGCATTGTATCTGTACATCTGTCATATTGGTGACCCGATATATGTTTATTTGCATACGACAACATAGATTGCATATGAATGGGAGCCTTTTGATTCCCGTTTTTTATGGTGGAACGAGATTTGAATAGTAGAAATCACTGCAATATTTAATTTTCTGGTTCTTTGTGTCGCTTAGTGATTGTCACAGGGTGTATTTTCTAAAAGCAGGAGTATGGCTTTCATGGACGTTTTGATGTTTTTCATCGGGATGGGAAGAGTACTGGTGACGGAGCCGTTTGCCGGGATTTGCCTCTACATTGTCCCTCTTGCTCTCGCGCTGCTTTCCAAAAAGAGAAATGCATTTCCCATCGTTATTATCAACGTCCTGACGGGATGGTTTCTACCTGCATGGATCTTACTCTTTTTATGGGCTATTTTCGGTGAAAAAGCGATGAGTGGCACGACTTCGCAGATATCAGGTTTAAAATTCTGTGGACTCTGTAATGTCTGCCAACCCGCCGACTAATATGACGCCATGTCCTTAATGAGACAACGAATGGGCGGGGGGTTACGCGGTGGGTGCAGTTATCCTGCAACGGGAGCGTGTTAGCTCCCGCTCGCATCTAAGAAATACTTTCTATCGCGTCATTCAGTCTTCCATCATCCACATATCGGCTTCTTCAAACATCTCCTGCACCGCTCTACTGATTTGCTCTTTTTCATGTTTGCTGGCATCTGTGTTAATGCCGGGCAGGGTCATCATTGGCTTAACGCGAACGTCAGCTTCCGGGAAAATGTGATTTACGCGGCGGGTAAGCTCGTTGAGGATTTTTTCGCGCGCGCCTGGCAGGCCTTCAAAATTGCGTTTGTCATAGATGAGTTCGACGAACATGACTTCTTCCTTAGTACTTGTAAGATGAGTAGTTTTATACTGTATGCATGAACAGTGTCAAGTGTGACAACTCAAGCTCCATCATTCAGAACACAGGAACTCACCGAAAAGAGTGGCGCAGCATTAATCACTTAGAGGAATTAATCTGAGACTGGCAGAATCATGCGTACTTCTGAAACGACAATAAGTTGCCATCATGAAAAAAAGTGCACTCTTCGCAATCAGTTTTATGCTCTTCGCCAGCCAGTCCAGTTTTGCAGGGACAAAAACGCTGGTGGAATATGGTGTGGTTCAACAAAGTCACATCATTAGCGACAGCAACGGACGTTATCATCCCTTGCGCACAGCAGCAGCTGGCGCCTTAGGGGGCGTTGTGGGGCATCAGTTCGGTAATGGTAAAGGAAAAACCGCAATGACTGTCGCGGGTGCAGCGGCAGGGGCCAGCGCTTCTCGCTATCGCCAGAGTACGCAGCAAGCTCCGCAGAAAGTTGATCTACTGATCAAAACCCAATCGGGGGCGACCATCGATGTGGTGCAGGATTACAACGGCGGGATTGTGTTTAATCCGGGCGATAAGGTCCGCATTCTGACCCAGGGCTCGAACACCAGCGTTGATAAATCGCTTTAATGAGCGGATAGCAGGCATAAAAAAGGGAACCTCAGGGTTCCCATTTTTTCGCTTGCGGCCCTGCGTGGAGTCAAAAGCGTACTGCCGCAGCGGTAAATTATCTGGCGGACAGTTGCGACGCTGAAAAGAGCGTGCCGCAGTAAGGACAAAGCAAAGGACTATTTTTTTTAATTCGGGAAGGGCTGTGCATCGACTGTTTAGCACATTTAGGACATGTACATTCTGCAGGTTGGGAAGGGCGAAGTGCACGATTTTTACGTTCAGCCATGTGTATTCCTTTTATGTTGGCGCAAAACAATAACTCAAAGGCTCCTGAAAAGCCCTCATTCATTTTTTTATTTTTAACATTCAGACTTTTTCCCGACCCTGACAAAACAATCCGAGATAAACCTTGCTAAGTAAAGTTAATCATGCGTTAATGCGTCATCGGTTTGAACATACGCGTTATCTGAAACAGTTCTCTTAAGTCGTTCTCATCATTTTCTCTCCTTGATGTCCTTCTTCAGTTTTCTTAGCTTTTAGCATCGTTTCTTAGACTCAACAGTTTTTTCAAACCAGCACTGCCTCCGGGCGAAATAAAAAATAAAAGGTAAATATATATGTCTACTAAAATGACTGGTTTAGTAAAATGGTTTAACGCTGATAAAGGCTTCGGTTTTATCACTCCAGCAGACGGCAGCAAAGATGTCTTCGTACATTTCTCTGCTATTCAGAGCAACGATTTCCGTACTCTGAACGAAAATCAAGAAGTTGAATTCTCCGTTGAAGCAGGTCCTAAAGGTCCTTCAGCTGTCAACGTGGTACCGCGTTGAGGGCCTGAATATTACTGATTCAATTCACTTCCGCTGCCCTTGCTGCCACGGTTCACAATATCGGACTTCATCGTTCGATGTTTCTGAAAAAAATCCGTTTGGTGCGAAATGTATTTTTTGCAAATCGGCAATGGTCACCTTCGATAATATTTACACCTGGCAACGTCCGGTCTCTATTTCTGCTGAAATCAGAAAATAAAATACAGACTGTCGTTCTCAGATAAAGAATATTTTTAGGGCAGGTGACGGACTTTTCTTCCTCATCCGGAGAACGAATGAAAAAAGTGCTCGTGTTTTTTAACGCTGAACCGCTTGTCGTCGTTTCCGTGATGCCTGATGAAACGTCAATACGTCGTGAATATCCGAATGGAGAGGAGGCAACATTGAAAATTATGTCTGCCAGTTTTCCTTCTCTGACCGGTGATCATAACGTTATCCACGTCGCCACAGACAGAGAACTTGCTGCAGAAGATATTCTCAAAGCAGCAGAAAAGTATCTGTAAAACCTGTGTGTCCTGTGAACCGCCCAATGGGCGGTTTTTTTATGCCTGTTTGCCGGGCAAATCTCTCAGCTCGAAAGCTTACCTTTAAGCAGGTTAAGGCCTTCTGAAAGCAGATCCTGGTTGTCGTTGACTTGTCCATCAGGGGAAAGCGTGTCGACCACTTTAGGCAGATGTTCAGCAATCAGGTTCGACGCGGTTTGCGGATCGATACCCAGTTTAGCGGCGAGATCGGCGACAGCCGGAGAGCCCAGCGCATCCGTTATCTGATCGCCAGAAACAGGCTGATTGGAACCCGTGCTTATCCAGGACTCGACAATCGCACCCAATCCCCCTTGCTGGAATTTGGCGATAAGCCCGGACACGCCGCCTTGCTCGTTGATCCAGGCGAGAATGGCCTGATAGTTGACTGCCTGTCCATCCTGTCCGCCGAACATGCCCGCCACCTGGTTAAATAAACTCATAATGGTATTCCTCACTGTTCACTGCGTGAATTCATCGGCTTAAACCAAAATGTGTTAAGCGCAATGAAAGAAACTGATGTGAGAGGAACCTCACAACCCTTAATTATAAATCACCGAAAGGGCTTTTGTTTTTCTTTACCAGGCGCAGGTGTGTCGCGTGTTTACGCAGTTTTCGCACAAAAAAAGAACAGGTTCAATTCAGGACCAAAAACTGATATCCGCAGGGTGAGTTTAATGTTAAAAATACGGCGGAAAATCCCATCAGAGAAGTCTGTAATGCAGCTGGAACAATACAAAACAAAGAAAGGGAAACGCTTTATTTTGGCGCTGGTTGCCATTTTTGCCGTTGCACTGATGCTTGTCGCCTATTCATCATTTGGCACTGCGGTACAGCCACCTGATTTTCCCTACAACACCAGTTCAACCTCCATGCTCGTTATGCAAGCAGCAAAGGTACTGGTTTATAGCATCGTCTTTACGCTGCTCAGCGCCATTCCACTGGGGCAATTACTGTTAGATCCCGTCCGCGAGCCTTAAAATTTAAGCTGTTGCGATGATGGCGCTCGTTTTCATTCTCCGCTAAATTGTACCTGAATATTAAGACTATTTTTGTCAGTGGTGCTGTTGTGAAGAATGTTCAGGATGCGTTGCGAAAACGACAGGCACTGCTGATTTCGGCGGCTATCACGCTGCTGTGCGTTTCTCTTTACGTTGTTTTTGCTCATCAAAAACGGATGGCAGAAGTCAACGAACGCATGAGTGTCCTGGTCACGCAGATGATATCGGTCTTTAATGACAATGAAATGATTGCCGATGCAACGGGCGTGCGGTTTCAGCAAATCCGTGGTACTCGCGAATGCGGTGGGCTCTCCGCTTTTACGCCACGTGATGGCGAAAATTGGGCCATCAACGGTGATTCGCATCAACTCAATCCCGCTTCCGGCACGCTTGTATCCCGTAATCAGGATTTGAACGCCAGCTGTATGTTCGCGGCTGCCGAATTTATTCGTCATAAAATCAACGCCATCAATCCCGGACGCTTCGACGCTCATCGCTATATTATTGCCCATGATGCGAGCTGGTTTTATTGGTTTGATGCGCGGGACTCGATTCCTTTTCATTTCAGCGACTCGAAAATGGCGAGCGATCCGTCAGCCTTCTTTAAGCCGCCAGAGTCGTTCTATGACCGTTTACTGCAAAAAGATGTCAGTAAGCGAGCGGAGAGTTCGTCCGATATTTATCTCGATCGCATTACCGGCGAAAAGGCCTATAGCGTCATCAGCTACATCTATGATTTGTCAGGAGCAGGTGTTTCTGACCGTATCGTGGGCTATCTGCTTTACGATCACTCCCTGAGCGAAATTCGGGCAGCGATGCTGGAGTCGTTTGGCGGACAACTTCCTCCGGCGCTGATGGTTGAACTGATCAACGCGCATACGAAGAGCTCGTTATGTCTGACGAAAACCTGTTTCTGGCTAAGTGAAGCCTTAACTCGCCCCATGTCGGACAAATATCAGTTCCGCTATGCGCTGCCGGTCTATTTGTTTGTGCTCAACGATCCCCAGGGCAGAGCGGCGGTACTTCTTGCTCCCTTCATCTTCTTGTTGATGGCGCACATGCTGCGTCGCCGTTTCAATCAGAACGATATTCGACATTATACTGACCCGCTCACACGCTGTTTTACGCGCAAAATCCTCGAGATTGTGCGTGAACGTATCAATGCTTATCCGGTGGTTATCCTGATGGACTGTAACAAATTTAAATCCATCAATGATACCTGGGGGCATGGCGCAGGCGACAGGGCATTGCAGGTCATCGCACAGCGAATGATGTCAAACGTTCGGGATGAAAACGATTTGGTTATCCGTACCGGAGGGGATGAGTTTGTGATCCTACTGCATTTGACAGATTTTGATACCGCCCGCCGTATTGCTGAGCGAGTGGCGCAGGATATTGCCGCGCAGGATTTTAAGGCCAGTGGCCACGCGTTACCGCTGTCGGTTTCTTGGGGCGTCGCACAATTCCGTGATGATCTTGACGCCACCATTCAACAGGCCGATGCGGATATGTACCGGATGAAGCAGGCGCGTCAGGACGCGACAACGATTCGCTGACGGGCTTTTTTATCAAGATACATCGCGGCATCCGCTGCCTGAATTGCGCTTTCAGCGTCCATCTCATGTGGGCTGACGTCAATCGCGCCGATACTCGCGCCAGGGTAATGCAGGCTGTGACCGCCAATGTGATAATGGCCTTGGATCTGACGGCGTAACTGCTCGATAAACGGCAGCTTCTGACCACTGGACGTTATCTCGCAGGCGACCAGAAATTCATCGCCACCCAGACGACCCACAATATCTTCGCCGCGCATTACCGATGCGAGCCGCTGACCGACCTGAATTAAAAACGCATCTCCGGCCTGATGGCCGTGAATATCGTTGATCTCTTTGAAATCGTCGAGATCGATAAAGGCGATCAGCACGCGTGAATGGTTGCGACGTGATTGCTCAAATAACGCATCGAGATGTTCATAGACAGCACGGCGATTGGCAAGACCGGTCAATGCGTCGGTGTAGGAGTGGGCGATGAGCGCTGCATTGGCTTCACGCAACTGCATAACCAGCGACTCTTTTTCAATGTAACGGGCAATCAGACTGGCAAACAGCTGTAAAACATGTTCGCTATTGATGTTGTAGCTATGTCTGTCCCGGCTCGATGCGCAAAGCGTGCCGTACAACGATCCATCGGTCAGATGAACGGGCGTAGTGAAAAACGTGTTGATGCCTAGTGACTGAGCCGCTTCGCAATCCTGCCAACGAGTATCCACGTCATTGCTGAAAAAGTGTTGTTCGTCGACCGCGCGTTTGCACAGCGCGTCATCCCAGGGCAGGGAAAAGCCTTCGGGGATCTGCATATCGCTGCTGTTACGTGCGTAGACGATATGCTGCAAGCGTGTGGCGCTGTCGATTTTGGTCAGATACGTCGATTCCATATGCGTAACCAATTCAAGCATTTCCAGCAATTGGCGCACGAGACTTTCGAGTGATTGTTCGGTGGCGAGGGTCTGTGAAACGCGGGCGAGAATAATATCTGACATGACCTGAAAACTCCCGTGCACTAACAGCGAAAGGCTGCACGCTATGCTGAAAATATCAACTATCTCACCATAGTAAACCATGAATACATCAAATTTTATACATCAAAAGGGCGAGAATGAGATGAGTTTGCAACATAAAAAAAGCCCCGCCGGGGAAGACGGGGCAAAACTCATTGATTATGGAATGATGTGTTCTCTGGTCAGTGTGAGAACGCTCCTAATTTAATTTGCAAAAGTGCAGTTAAAATGAAGAAATAGTGAAGATTAAGGCAAATCAGCCGCATTAAAAGGATCCTATCTCAATGAAATACGCCGGATTATTACTCCCATTGGTACTGGCAGGTTGTTCCCACGCAAAAGAAAACGATGCGCCGCCACCGCCAAACATGGGAATGGCAAACCCTGCGTCAGTCTACTGCTTGCAAAAAGGCGGGACGGAAGTGCCGGTGCAAACGCCGCAGGGCGTGCGAACCGACTGCAAACTGCCTAACGGCGAAGTAATTGACGAATGGACGTTGTACCGTCGCGACCACTCGCACTCGTGACAGCACGCTGCTCTCCAGGATACAATCAATGATAAGATTAATCTTAAAATTAGATGGTGTGAGAGCAGCATGTTTCAGCTTAAACCGGGCACCCTGGCGATGATCATCGCGGCCCGCACGCCCGCAGGCCGGGCCAATATCGGTAAATCCGTATCGTTATTTGCATTGTGCCAGCCGGGCGATCGTCTTCTGAATCCGGTGAATGGCGTGGTGACTGAATTACCGCGTGAAGCTCAGCGCGCGCTGTGGCTGGTGACCGGGGATATTCATTCCGTTGACGGCCAGGCCGGGTTTGCGTTTGTTCGCCCTGAACATTTGATGCCGCTTACGCCAGATATACTGCCAGCCGATGAACTCGAAAAAGTTACCGGGTAAGACCGCGTAGCCACTCTGCCAGCACCAACGCATGATTTTGTTCGGTGTTTTTGGCGCCATAGAGCAGGGTGACGGTTTGCCGTTGTGCCAAGTGGGCAAGGCGCTCACCTTCTGCATGGTTTGGCGCTAATTCGGCCCGATAAAGCTCGCTGAAACTGGCGAAATCTATGGCTTCGCCGTGGAAGGCTTTACGCAGTTCTGTTGAGGGTGTCAGCGTTTTGCACCATTCGTCATAAGCCAAATTCTCTTTTTTGATGCCGCGCGGCCAGAGTCTGTCGACTAACACCCGATAACCATCTTCTTGCGCAGCCGCGTCATAAACACGTTTACACTGAATCATTCGTCCTTTTCCTCTGCTTACGAAGCTCATTTAAAGGGTAATACGTTCCGTAAAGAGATGAAACGATCGCCACCTGCTCGTTCAGGGGATTGTTCTCTGGGCAAAACCCCGGTAGTCTGACATTCCTTATGTAGTCCGTAAACTGCACAGCATAAGGATCCCTGCATGGAACTCTCTTCGAATAATAAAACTCTGCGTATTGCACTGGTTGGCGATTTCAATCCTGAGGTCACCGCGCATAAGGCAATTCCTCTGGCGATTGATGATGCCGCCGCCGTTCAGGACCTGACTGCCGATTACGATTGGGTTGCCACAAGCGATATTACCAGCGCTGACGATTTGGTGGGCTACGACGCTATCTGGCTGGTTCCCGCAAGCCCATATAAAAATGCCGAAGGGGCGTTCATTGCCATCCGCTACGCGCGTGAAAACAGCATTCCTTTCCTCGGTACTTGCGGCGGATTTCAGCACGCCATCATCGAATATGCGCGCAACGTATTAGGCTGGAGCGATGCTGCGCACGCAGAAACAGACACCGAAGGACGCATGGTGATTGCGCCGCTGAGTTGTTCGCTGGTGGAAAAATCAGATGTGATTGAATTGCGCGCAAACACGCTGATTGCGAAAGCGTATGGCCGGATGAGCATTGAAGAGGGCTATCACTGCAACTATGGCATTTCACCGGAGTTTGCCGCGCAGCTTGAAGAAGGGGCGTTGCGTGTCACCGGTTGGGATGAAGAGGGCGAAATCCGTGCGGTAGAACTGATCACCCATCCTTTCTTTGTCGGAACGTTGTTCCAGCATGAACGCAATGCACTGGAAGGACGTCCGGCACCGTTGGTTTATGCTTTCCTGCACGCGGCTGCGAACTGACAAAAACCCGGCAGCGAGAACGCTTGCCGGGCATTGGGTTATTATCCGCTGATTTCCCGATCGCGTCCGGCAAGACCACCAAACACCGCCATAATCAGCGAGATAATGGCCACCGCGATCAGCGGAATGTGCCAGTCGCCGCTGGCGTCATGAATTTTCCCCATCACTGGCGGCCCACAAGCAGCCAGCAAATAACCCACGGATTGCGCCATCCCTGACAGCGCTGCCGCCTGATGAGCAGAACCTGCACGCAAACCGATAAACGTCAGGCCCAAAATCATCGTCGCACCCGAACCAAAGCCGAAAATCAGCGTCCACAGCACCGCCTGCTGCGGCAGTAGCCAATAACCGAGGGCGCTGACGGCACACATCAACGCCACGCCAATTGCAATCCCGCGCTGATCTTTCAGTTTGTGCAGTACCAGTGGGATCAGCAGACCCGGTGCGGCAGTCGCCAACTGCAATAAGCCATGCAATGAACCGGCTTGCGCTTCGCTGTAGCCGTGGCTGATGAGAATTGCCGGCAACCAGCCGATGATGACGTAATACACCAGTGAGTTGATCCCAAGGAACAGCGTCACCTGCCAGGCCAGCGATGAACGCCAGATACCTCTGCTGTGCAGGCTGCGCGCCGTTGTGACGGTTCCCGGCGTATGATTGCGCAGTTGGGGTAACCAGACAATCAGGCCCAGCAATGGGAAAGCCATTAGTGCCAGCAGTGCACCATGCCAGCCCGCGCCGCTCATGGCAATCGGCACGACTAAGGCAGATCCCAATGCCGCCGCCGCACCCATAGTCAGAGAATAAGCGCCAATCATTTTGGCGACATGCCCGGCAAAATCACGTTTGATAAGCCCCGGGAGCAGTACGTTACCCATCGCAATACCGCAGCCAATAATTGCCGTGCCGACGAACAAGAACGTGGCTGACGGTATAGAACGAACGGCGATGCCAGTACATATCAGCAGCAATGCGCCAAGCAGACTGCGCTCCATACCGAAACGGCGTGCGATGCCTGCCGCCAGAGGGGAAAACAGCCCAAAGGCCAGCAGCGGCAGCGTGGTTAACATGCCGGTTTGGGCGGTAGAGAGGCCAAAGTCGGCGCGAATACTATCGAGCAGCGGGGCTGCCCCGGTGAACGTCACGCGTAACGAGGTGGCGATAAGCAGGATCCCGGCAATTAACAATAGGCTCTGTCGGCGGGAAGTCAGGGTAACTGTACTCATGATGTTCTCAGTCATTCTCAGGAGTGCACAGGATAGCGGTTTTTCGCGATGATGAAATCAAGCTACAATGACAAATAATCTCTCAAATAAGACAAAATAAATGACGACAGGTCTGGGTCTTGCCGGGTATGAACCCGATAGCCAGTCAGAATCGGCCGTGGCCTTTCGCGTTCAGGTGCTGGAAGACGAGCAGTTTATTCCGCAGCATCGGCATCGGAAAGGGCAACTGATTCTGGCACTTCATGGGGCGATAACCTGTGAAGTCGAGAACGCGATGTGGATGGTGCCACCGCAATATGCGGTGTGGATCCCCGGAAGGGTGCCGCACAGCAATCGCGCTACGCCGGGTGCACGGCTCTGCTTTCTGTTTATCGAACCAGGTGCGGCGGCGATGCCTGAGCACTGTTGTACGTTGAAAATCTCCCCGCTGGTGCGCGAACTGATCCTGACGTTGGCCGTGAGAAAGAAAGGGCAGGGAACATCTTTAGCGTTGCAACGACTGGTTCAGGTACTTTTCGATGAGCTGCCGCAACAGCCACAGCAGCAATTGCAATTACCGGTCTCGGCCCATCCGAAAATTCGTATGATGGTCGATACCATGGCCGCTGAACCGGCTGTCTGGCAGACACTAGGTCAGTGGGCCGACCACTTCGCCATGAGCGAACGTAATCTGGCGCGGTTGGTGGTGAAAGAAACGGGCCTCAGTTTTCGTCGCTGGCGACATCAGTTACAGCTTATTCTCGCGCTGCAGTTGCTGATCAGAGGTCACAGCGTACAACAGGCCGCGCATGCGCTAGGTTATGACTCCACCACGGCGTTCATCAACATGTTCCGCAAAGGACTGGGCCAAACACCGGGACGTTATCTCAGCGGCCTGACTACCCCTTCCCAATAAACAGCGACACGATACCTGCGGCAATAAGCGGCCCCACCGGCACGCCGCGAAACAGGGCGACGCCGAGTACGGTGCCGACCAACAGGCCAGCCACTATTTGGGGTTGAGTGCCCATTAACTGAACGCCTTTCCCGCCGAGCCACGAGACAAACACGCCGACCGCAATCGCCACTAACGACTTCCAGTTAACGAAAGAGTGCAACAGCGTGGAGGGGGGCAGCGTGCCACTAGCGATAGGCGCCATCACGCCAATCGTCAGTACAATTATGCCAATGCTCAGCCCCTGTTTTTCAATCCAGGGAAAGAAGGTATTGAGCGGCGTGACGCGCACGATAATCAGCACCAGAATCGAAACCGCGACGGTGGTGTTATGGCTGATAAAACCGAGCGCCGCCAGCCCTAACAAAATCAAAAGGGTGGTGTCAAACATGGGTATCCTTGCCAGAAGTAGAAAAAAGTAAGCCTGCTTACTTTACGCATAAATACGCGAGTAAACAGGCTTTTATCAACAAATGGCATTTTTTTGGGCTACTGCCCGAACGTCAGTTCAGCAGCGTGGTGACCAGGTCGCTGTTTTCACGGATGAAGACCGGAATACTCTCCAGCGGGGCGTCGACGGTTATTGATTCACCGCCGCGATAACGCTCGCCATTCAGTGCAATCCAGTTTGTACCAGCAGGTAACCAAACCTCGCGTTGCCGCTGTCCGGCATGTAATACCGGCGCAATCAGCAAATCTTCGCCAAACAGATATTGATCTTCGATTTCCCAGCTCTGCTTATCTTGCGGATAGTGCCAGAATAGAGGACGCATCAGCGGGTCGCCGTGCTGATGGGCATTGTCATACAGCGCATCTATGTACGGGCGCAGCTTTTCACGTACTGTCAGCCAGTGCTGCATGATGCCGAAATTGGCCTCACCGTAGCTCCAAAGCTCATTCGGTGAACCGCTGTTACACTGTGGAATGCCATTTCGGTAGCTTTCAGGCGGTTGGATCTGCGGTTCGCGGTAACCATGCATCCGCAGCACCGGGCAGAATACCGCCCACTGGAACCAACGGATCAGCAGCTCGTGAAATTGCGGGTCGTTGACGTTTCCGCCCTGGAAGCCGCCAATGTCGGTAGTCCACCATGGAATGCCCGCCAGCCCCATGTTCAGCCCGGCAGCAATCTGGTTGCGAAACGCATGGAAGGAAGAGTGCACGTCGCCAGACCAGGCCAGCACCCCGTAACGCTGGCTGCCCGCCCACGAGCAGCGAACCAGGTTCACGATGTCTGTCTCACCGTTAGCCTGCAAACCGTCGTAAAAGCCCTGCGCAAAATCACGCGGATAGCGATTGCCAACTTCTAATACCGGGCCTGCGTGATAGCGATAATTGTCAAAATCGTAGGCGCGATATTCCGGTTCTGCTTCATCCAGCCAGAAGAGTTTAATACCGAAATCGTAGTAATTTTTCTTCACGGTTTCCCAGACAAATTGGCGAGCCTGAGGATGTGTGGCATCGAAGAAGGTCGTGTTGCCCATGAAGTCCAGATTAACCTGGACACCGCGTTCGCTGCTGACCAGCCAACCTTTGGCTTTCATCTGCGGATAGAGTGGGCTACGTGCTTCCACGGTAGGCCAGACCGAAACCATCAGCTTGATGCCCAGGTCGCTAAGTTCATCAACCATCGCTTTCGGGTCGGGCCAATCTACGGGGTCGAAACACCAGGTTCCCTGATTTGGCCAGTGGAAGAAATCGATCACCATCACTGAGAGTGGAAGGTTGCGGCGGCGATATTCGCGAGCGACCTCCATCACTTCCTGCTGAGTGCGATAGCGTAATTTACACTGCCACAAACCGCTGATGAACTCAGGAGCCGGTGGCGGTGTTCCGGTAGCTTTGGCGTACTGGCGAGTGATCTCCGTAATGCTGCTACCGGCGGTGATCCAGTAGTCCATTTCGCCGGTTACGCGAGCACACCATTCGGTCTGGTTTTTGGCGAAGCTGACTTCGCCAATGGCCGGATTGTTCCACAACACGCCGTAGCCCAGATTCGACTGCATAAACGGTACGCTAGCCTGCGAGTTGCGCTGCGCCAGTTCCAGTGTACAGCCCTTAAGATCAAGCCAGGGTTGTTGATATTGGCCCATGCCGTAAATTTTTTCATCGGGGCGTGATTCAAAGCGGACTGTTAGCTGATATTTTCCGCCTATCAGCGGTTTAAATTCACGACCATCCAGTTTCAGGGCGCTGACGTATTTATCCTGACTTTTTTCGCTGGCGCCAATACCGACGGTCGAACGCTGACGCCACATCTCTTCCAGCAACAGTTCTCCGTGCTGATTATAAAACGCCAACTGGCCTTTCAAATTCAGCGTGGCGGTAATATTACCGTTACGCAGACTCAGGCTCTCTGCACTGGCGATTATCTCTGCGTCACACATGTCAGGGGTCAGCAGCGCCTGGAGATTCTCACTAAAGGCGGGTTCACAGGTGGCACGAACGCGAAGGCTGTTTTTGCCCCAGGGTTCAATGCGCAGGATCTGGCGTTCAAAACGCCACTCAATGCTGTTCGGATGCTGCAAGAGTTCACTCATGGTAAAAATGTCCTTTTACGGAAGGCTGTGTCGGGCGAGATTGATGGATTTCATCGTGCTGTCGTCGAGTTTGTACCAGCGCAGGGTGGCGAAGGCGGCGAGTGACAACAGGCCTGGGACTGCGGTAAAGAGGGCGATGATGCAGTACATGGCAGTAGAGGTTTGCTCTGGGGCATTGGCGATGTAGCCGCTAAAGCCAAGCGTCCAACCAACAATGGCACCGCTGATTGCCATCCCCAATTTCAGCACCGCGAGGAAGGTTGAGAAAATCACACCGTCCATGCGTTTGCCCTGTTTCCATTCGGCGTAATCTGCCACGTCTGCCATCATCACCCACATCAACGTGGTGGTGGCTTGATAAAGTGTGGAGATAACAAAAGTGAGTGGCACCAGAATAAACACCGATTTAGGCGCGAAGAACAGGGCGATGCTGAGCACGCCCGCAAGCACAGCGCAGTAGCCGAACATTTGCACTTTGCTGTAATTGTGCGTCAGACGTTTTGCCAGCGCGCTGCCTGCCGCTTTACCGAGAATGTGAGCCCCGAGCATCCACATAAAATAGCTGGCGCTGCCCAGGTAATAGGTGACGAAATACATCATCGCACCGAGGCGAATAACCCCAAAACCAATATTGGTTAACACCAGTATCGCGACCACACGCCATTGGTCGTTGCGTAATAAATCCCGTAATTCAGCAAGGTAATTATTATGCGTAGCGGGGGCGTTAATACGTTCACGGGTGTTAGCGAAACAGAACCAGAACATGACGACGGCCACGGTTGCCATTATTCCCATTGCCCAACGATAGCCTAATAATTTATCGTCCCCACCAAGAAACTCAGCTAAAGGCATCATAAAGAAGGTGGATAATGCTCCGCCCAAAGTGGCGAGAAAGAAGCGATAAGATTGCAGAGAAATACGCTCATTGTTATCGGGGGTAATGACCGCACCCATTGAGCAGTAGGGAATATTAATTGCCGTGTACATCAGCATCATGACCGTGTAACTGATGGTGGCGAAAATCATTTTCCCGTGCAGATCCAGGGATTCCGGCACCGCATAAGTCAAGAGGCAACTGGCTCCAAAGGGTAGCGCTAACCACAGCATCCACGGGCGAAATTTCCCCCAGCGGGTGCGGGTGCGATCAGCCAGATAGCCCATTGCGGGATCGATAATGGCATCGGCGGTACGCGCCAGCAGGAACATGGTGCCCACGAAGGCGGCAGGTAAGCCAACGACATCGGTATAATAAAAGGTCAGAAAGATGATGACGTTATCCAGACCAATATGGCTGGCCATATCGCCCAGCCCATAACTGATTTTTTCTTTACGGGATATTATCTCGGTCATGTATTCACCCTGCCAGTGTAAGGTTTTTAGTTGTGAATGCTATGACAGTGATGGTTAACCAGGTCTTTAAAGTTAACAATTGCGAGATTTGGCTTCGGAGTTATGGAAACTCTTTTCCGTGATACCGGTAACAGTTATCGTTTTCTAATATTTAATGATCGGAAAAGGTAGGGTGGTGAATATCACTTTAAGTGAATCGTGTCAGTGTTGAAAATATCAAACAGAAGTTATCTTTAAAATGTCATGCGGTTGTCATCAAGCGTCGCTATAAACAGAAAAACAGCCGGAGGATAAAACATGCATGATCCACTGTTTATTGAAGCACTCATTATGCTGTTCTCATTCTTGTCGGTGGGCGCGGTTCTGGTGGCATCTGTCCTGTTGCTGGAAAGATACCACTAGCACCTTCGACTATTCGGCATGCTGCTCGCGACGAAACGTCACCAATTCCGGCTGAGCAATACGCAAATAATCCTGTGTATCCATCACGATGGATTTTTCCAGCAGCCCTGCGTTAAACGCGATTTCATCGAACCGTTCAAACAATAGCGGATCGGCAATTAATTTCAGCGAAGGGTGGAAACTGAACGGCGGGATCGCGCCGAACACACAGGCGGTGAGTTCATCCACTTCGGCAGGGCTTGCCAGCGAGGCTTTAAGTCCACCGATATGCGATGCCAACAGTGACAAGTCAGCCTGCTGATCGGCCGCCAGAATCGCCAGCACGTGTTGTTTTACGCCGTTGCCTTTCACTTTGCACACCAATGCTTTTGCTCCTTGTCCCAGCGCCGTGCCGCGAATTTCTGACACCGCTTCGCACTTGCCAATAGCAGCATGTTCCATCACACGAAAGCGGGCCTGCTGTTGATTCAGCACGTTCAGCAAATGCTGGTGAACGTCGCGGGAAGGTAGTTCAGACATAGTGACTCCATCAAAAGAAACGGGAAATCAGCATAGTCTTTGCGATACGGCGGGGCAAGTCATGGGATGAGTCAGCCAGATAAACATACCTGGCTGACGGAGGATTAGCTGGTGGTGGTGCCTTGCTTGTGGAACAGCTCTCTGAATACCGGGTAAATATCATCCTGATCGCGGATATGCTGCATCGCAAAGTTCTCAAATACCGATTGCAGATGCTCATATTCACGCCACAGGGTTTGGTGCGCCCGACGGGTGATTTCGATATAGCTGTAGTAACGCACTACCGGCAGAATTTTCTTCGACAGGATCTCATGGCACAGCGGTGAATCATCGGCCCAGTTGTCACCATCCGACGCCTGAGCCGCATAGATATTCCACTGCGCAGGGTCGTAGCGTTCTTTTACCACTTCATCCATCAGCTTTAAGGCGCTGGAAACAATGGTGCCGCCGGTTTCCTGTGAATAGAAGAACTCATGCTCATCGACTTCTTTAGCCTGCGTATGATGGCGAATATACACCACGTCGACGTTTTTATAGGTCCGGCTGAGGAACAGATACAGCAGGATATAAAAGCGTTTTGCCATGTCTTTGGTGGCTTGATCCATCGAGCCGGAGACATCCATCAGGCAGAACATCACCGCCTGACTTGAAGGTTCCGGGCGTTTCTCGTAGTTCTTATAACGCAGGTCAAAGGTATCGATAAACGGCACGCGTTCAATCTTGGCGCGCAGTTCAGCAATTTCCTTACGCAGACGTTCTTCTTCCAGCAACTGCGCTGGCTCGCTTTTGGCGACGGTATCAAGGCTCACTTCCAGCTCACGCAGTTCGCGGCGTTTCCCTGCGGTCATTGCGGTGCGTCGCGCCAGCGAATTCTGCAAAGAGCGCACCACGCTGATATTGGCGGGCACGCCGTTAGCGGTATAGCCGGCGCGGTGTGTTTTGTATTCTGTGAGCTGACGATGCTGATTTTTCTTCAGATTAGGCAGAGCCAAATCCTCAAAAAGCAAATCGAGATATTCGTCCTTTGAGATCTGAAACACGAACTCATCCTGACCTTCACCATCCGGGCTTGCCTGGCCTTGACCGCTGCCACCACCACCCCCGCCGCCTTGCGGGCGTTCAATGCGGTCGTTCTGCACAAAATGATCGTTACCAGGGTGCACACGATGGCGCTGGCCGCCGCGACCCTGATGGAACATCGGTTCGCTGATATCGTCCGTTGGAATGGAAACCGACTCACCGCTGTTAATATCTGTCACCGAGCGTTTGTTAATGGCCTCGGAGATCGACTGTTTTATCTGCGCCTTATAGCGGCGCAAAAAGCGCTGGCGATTCACCGCGCTTTTATTCTTACCGTTCAGGCGTCGGTCTATGAACCAGGTCATATGCCCCTCCCGTACTGCATTTGCCAACCTTGCGGTGTTCCGAAAATGCCGGATGGCGCTGGGCTTATCCGGCCTACATATAGCTGTTTTTGTAGGCCCGGCAAGCGAAGCGCCGCCGGGCTATTTCCGATATCAGGACGATTTACGCACGCGCAGATACCACTCACAAAGCAGGCGAACCTGTTTGCGGGTATAGCCTTTCTCCATCATGCGATCGACAAAATCATCGTGTTTTTTCTGCTCGTCGGTTGACGTTTTGGCGTTGAACGAAATCACCGGCAACAGCTCTTCGGTATTGGAGAACATTTTTTTCTCAATGACCGTGCGCAGTTTTTCGTAACTGGTCCAGTTCGGGTTATGCCCGCTGTAATTCGCTCTGGCACGCAGCACGAAATTGACGATTTCGTTACGGAAGTCTTTCGGATTACTGATCCCGGCAGGCTTCTCAATTTTTTCCAGTTCCGCATTCAGGGATTCGCGGTCAAACAGCTGACCAGTGTCCGGGTCGCGATACTCCTGATCCTGGATCCAGAAGTCCGCATACGTGACGTAACGGTCGAAAATGTTCTGTCCGTATTCGGAGTAGGATTCGAGATACGCAGTCTGAATCTCTTTGCCGATGAACTCGGCGTATTTCGGGATCAGATAGCCTTTCAGGAATTCGAGATAACGTTCGGACTGCTCCTGCGGGAACTGCTCACGTTCAATCTGCTGCTCCAGCACGTAGAATAAATGCACCGGGTTGGCGGCCACTTCGACATGATCGAAGTTGAACACGCGGGAGAGAATTTTGAACGCAAAGCGTGTCGACAGCCCGTTCATCCCTTCGTCTACGCCCGAATAGTCGCGATACTCCTGATAGGATTTCGCTTTCGGGTCGGTGTCTTTCAGGCTTTCACCGTCATACACGCGCATTTTCGAGTAGATGCTTGAGTTTTCAGGCTCTTTCAGGCGTGACAGAATCGAGAAGCGAGCCAGCGTTTCAAGGGTGCCAGGAGCACACGGCGCGTGGGTCAACTCACTGTGGTTAAGCAGTTTCTCGTAGATTTTGATCTCTTCAGAGATCCGCAGGCAATAAGGTACTTTGACGATGTAAACACGGTCAAGGAACGCCTCATTATTCTTGTTGTTACGGAACGTCACCCATTCTGATTCGTTGGAGTGCGCCAGAATAATGCCGTTGAACGGCAGGGCGGAGATCCCCTCGGTGCCGTTGTAGTTCCCTTCTTGCGTGGCGGTCAGCAGTGGATGCAGCACTTTAATCGGTGCTTTAAACATCTCGACGAACTCCATCACGCCCTGGTTGGCACGGCACAGCGCGCCGGAATAGCCGTATGCATCCGGATCGTTCTGCGCATGGTTTTCCAGTTTGCGAATGTCGACTTTACCGACCAGAGCCGAGATATCCTGGTTGTTTTCGTCGCCAGGTTCCGTTTTGGCAATCGCAATCTGCGCCAGAATCGACGGCCAGACTTTGACGACGCGGAATTTGGTGATGTCGCCGCCAAACTCGTTCAGCCGTTTTGCTGCCCACGGCGACATAATGGTGCCGAGATAACGGTTCGGGACGCCATACTCTTTCTCAAGAATTTGGGCATCTTCCTGCGGATTGAACAGGCACAGCGGGTGATCGTTGACCGGGCTGCGTTCGCCGTTGGCGCTGAGCACGTAAATCGGAACGCGTTGCATCAACGCTTTAAGCCGTTCAGCCAGTGAAGATTTACCGCCACCGACAGGGCCGAGCAAATAGAGGATCTGTTTCTTCTCTTCCAGACCTTGAGCAGCATGTTTCAGGTAGGCGACGATCTGTTCGATGGCGTCTTCCATACCGTAAAACTCTTCAAACGCCGGGTAGCGTGCAACCACCCGATTCGAAAACAGACGGGATAGCCGTGGCTCATGGGCAGTATCTACCATCACAGGCTCACCAATAGCCATCAGTAGACGTTCTGCCGCATTGGCATAAGCACTGCGATCTTGCCGACAAACGGTAAGAAATTCCTGCAGTGTGAACTCTTCGTCCTTGGCAGCCTCATAACGCTGGCGATAGTGATCGAATATATTCATGGCATGCCGTCCTTTCGTTTTTTAGCACAGGAAAAGAGCCGTTCGTATGAATAATAGAGGCTCCTGAAAGCGGTAAGCTGAACGACGCTCGCTCAATCTCCAGCAACCCTTATGCCAGGTTGGTGGCGCTGAATACATAACGTGCCCCGCAATTACACCTTCTGAATTTAAGCGTAGATGGCATTTGGAAAACTTGCATGGAGTCAAAAGTCAATTTCAATGACATATCAATAACTCATCAAAAAATACCGCGACTTAAAGGCGAAGAAAATTCAGGGCTTCATTGCGCTGTCATCTGTTGGTAAGCGGAGTGTCATCACAAGGTGGCAGTTTGGTCGGTTAATTTGTGTAAGTGAAAGTAAAAAAATTGAGGTAAACGGAGCGGGCGCGTAAACTTTAGCCGCTTGTATTTTTAAAGGGATATGCAACGTGAAGACAATCACATTTTTGACAACGGGTCTGCTTTTCGCAACAGCAGCCACCGTTGCACATGCAGCCGACAGCAAACTTACGCTGGGCGCTGGTGTAGGCGTGGTAGGGCATCCGTACAAACAGTACAGCAGTGATGTTTACCCTGTGCCTGCCATTGATTTTGAAAGCGATAACTTCTGGTTCCATGGTCTGGGGGCAGGGTACTACCTGTGGAATGACACTGCCGATAAGCTCTCCATCACTGCTTACTGGTCGCCGATGTATTTCAAACCGGGCGACAGCGACAACAACCAGTTGCGTAAGCTTGATCGTCGCCAGTCAACGATGATGGCCGGCCTGTCGTATATGCACTTTACGCAGTACGGTTTCCTGCGCACCACGCTTGCAGGCGACACGCTCGACAAGAGCAACGGGATCACCTGGGATATGGCATGGCTTTATCGCTATAACGCGGGGAACCTGACCGTGACGCCGGGGATTGGTATGCAGTGGAACAGTGATAACCAGAACGAATACTACTATGGTGTTTCCAAAAACGAATCGCGGAAAAGTGGCCTGCGCAGCTACGATCCCGAAGACGGCTGGAACCCGTATGTAGAATTGTCGGTTAACTATAAGCTGAACGATGACTGGAGCGTGTACGGCGTGGGGCGTTATTCGCGCTTGTCCGATGAAATCACCGACAGCCCGATGGTTGATAAAAACTGGACCGGTTTACTGTCTACCGGGATAACTTACAGTTTCTGATAACGCACTATGAGAGTGCAAAGTGTGCAACAAAACAGGGCGGAAACGCCCTGTTTTGCATTTTGTTGGTGCGGAAATATTTTAGCGTTTCGCTACGCGAATCGATTGCGAGAGGCGAGACGGTTTTTCTTCCGACGCTATCTGCGGTGTTGTCACGCAAGCGGTTTCCACACATACGAAGGTTTTGTAACCGTCGTCAGGCATATCACCCATGCTGACAGACAGTGCAGGGCCAGGGTTCCAGCCAACCACGTTGCTGTGATGACCGTGAACGACGTCGATATTGCGATTTAATGCACCGTCGTGGATCACGCTGCAGGCTTCCGCATTCAGGTATACACGGTCAGTGCGATCCGGGAAGGTCTGCACGCCGTCGGTCAGCGCGCCAACTTCTGCGTTTTTCACTTTATCGATATAACGATCGCCAAAGCCGCTCACTTTCACCGCGCTGATCTCACCGACGCTAAAGTAGGTGTGCAGGGCAGAAGTGGTTTCGAATTCGCCGTGGGCTTCCAGTTCAATTTCGCAGGTTTTGCCGATTTTGAAACGCGCGTACAGCGTGAAGTCATGCGGCCACAATTTCTGCGTTTCTTCATTGTTTTGCAGTTCGAAAGTGAGAACCACGCCGTTGTCATCTTCGTTATGCGCTTTTAACGTCCATGGAAGATTACGAGCAAAGCCGTGCGCTGGCAGACCCTGCTGTTCCGCCGGACCAAACCATGGCCAGCAAATCGGTACGCCACCGCGAAGGGCGACGCCGTTTTTAAATGCGGTGTTGTTGCTGAGCCACAGAACTTCCTCTTCGCCTGCAGGCTTCCACGAGAGCAGGTGAGCGCCCTGGAGTGCAAAGGAGGCTTTAGCCTGTGGATGATCGACAACAATCAGTTCAAGGTCGTCAAGCTGACAGCGGGAAAGTACAGGAGTAAGTTGTTCAACTACCGGGAGAGCAAAAATTTTGTTAATCATGGTGCAATCCTAAAGGTGAGCCGTACATGTAGAGCTATAAAAAAAGGCGACCGAAGTCGCCTTTATTGATCAGTTTCTCATCTCAACTTATTTGGAGATGTGAGCGATCAGGTCAAGAACTTTGTTAGAGTAACCGGTTTCGTTGTCGTACCAGGAAACCAGTTTCACGAAGTTGTCGTTCAGTGCGATACCGGCTTTAGCATCAAACACGGAAGTGCAGATTTCGCCGTTGAAATCGGTAGAAACAACGTCGTCTTCGGTGTAACCCAGAACGCCTTTCATTGCGCCTTCAGAAGCCGCTTTGATTGCTTTCTTGATTTCTTCGTAAGACGCTGCTTTTTCCAGACGAACGGTCAGGTCAACAACGGATACGTTTGGAGTAGGAACGCGGAACGCCATACCGGTGATTTTACCGTTCAGCTCTGGCAGTACAACGCCTACTGCTTTAGCAGCACCGGTAGAAGATGGGATGATGTTCTGAGCTGCGCCGCGGCCGCCGCGCCAGTCTTTGTGAGACGGGCCATCAACGGTTTTCTGAGTCGCGGTGGTCGCGTGAACGGTGGTCATCAGACCTTCGATGATACCGAAGTTGTCGTTGATAACTTTCGCCAGCGGAGCCAGGCAGTTGGTGGTGCAAGATGCGTTAGAAACGATATCCTGGCCAGCATATTTTTCGAAGTTGGCGCCTTTAACAAACATTGGAGTCTTGTCTTTAGAAGGACCAGTCAGAACCACTTTCTTAGCGCCAGCGGTGATGTGTTTACGAGCAGTTTCGTCGGTCAGGAACAGACCGGTTGCTTCAGCAACAACGTCAACGTTAACTTCGTTCCACTTCAGGTTAGCCGGGTCACGTTCTGCGGTAACACGGATAGTTTTGCCGTTAACAACCAGGTGGCCGTCTTTGACTTCTACAGTACCGTTGAAACGACCGTGGGTTGAGTCGTATTTCAGCATGTAAGCCATGTATTCAGCGTCTAACAGGTCGTTGATTGCAACGATCTCGATGTCAGAACGTTCCTGAGCAGCACGGAAAACAATACGGCCGATACGGCCAAAACCGTTGATACCTACTTTGATAGTCATATATTCCACCAGCTATTTATTAGTGAATAAAAGGTTGCCTGTAAAATTACAAAAACCTTACGCAGCGTCAAGCGGAATCGTGTCAATCATTGCGACAAATCAATCCTATGCACAACCTTTGCACGACTGAATGTCTCACTCATCCTTTTGCCCGATTTCCATATGGGGGCTGCGCCGGGAATTTTAAAGGCCATAAGAGATAAAAATGTGATTTGCGTCACAATTACCTGGCTGCCCTTTCGCAACGAATAAGTTTAGAACAAAAGTTAGCACTTCATTGTTAATGTTTTGTTAGAATCGTGGCAGAAGTGGTCCCTAAATACAGTGAGATTTGAGCCAATGACCAAGAAACCTTCCCCCGAAGAGCTGCAAGGCTCTCTCAGCGAAATGCAGTTCTACGTGACGCAAAAGCATGGCACGGAACCGCCATTCACCGGGCGTCTACTGCATAACAAGCGCGACGGCATCTACCATTGTCTGGTGTGTGATACCCCGCTGTTTACCGCTGAAAGCAAGTTTGATTCTGGTTGTGGCTGGCCGAGTTTTTATGAACCGGTAAGCGACACGGCCATTAAATACCTCAACGATTACTCCCACGGTATGCAGCGCACGGAAATCCGCTGCGGAAATTGTGATGCACATCTCGGTCACGTGTTCCCGGATGGACCACAACCCACAGGTGAGCGTTATTGTGTGAACTCGGCTTCCTTGAGCTTCACCGATGAGCAAAATGGCGACCAGACGAAAGGCTGAAGAAACGATTCAGCAAATTATTCCTGAGGAGTGGACCGGATCGTGGAAATCGAACAAATTATCGACGGCATGACAGAGGATGTTTACCAGCGTCTGGCGACAGCCGTAGAACTGGGAAAATGGCCGGACGGCGTCGCGTTAACGCCGGAACAGAAAGAGAATTGCCTGCAACTGGTTATGCTGTGGCAAGCACGCTACAACACAGAGGCGCAGCACATGACCATCGACACGAAAGGGCAGATGGTGATGAAAAGTAAACAGCAACTGAAAGAAGATTTCGGCATCGTGCCAAAACCGATTGCGACGTTGAAAATGCAGTAGCGTTTTTGGTCAGAAAGCGCCCACGCATTGAAAATGCATGGATTTTGCCGACCCGGTCAGCATAAGTGCTACCGGGCAATAAGCCTGAGTCAACGTCAGCCCTGCGTTTCCTGCCAGTCGTCGAAGGTATAGAGCGTTGCACCCTCAGCGGCCATCTCCATAAATGCCTCAACGCTATCTTGCGGATTTAGGTTTACGCCGCGACAGCCATCGGTAATCACATTGACTTCGTAACCGAGTTTTAACGCATCCAGCACGGTGAACTTCACACAGTAATCTGTCGCCAAACCCATCACGATAAGTTCGGACACGTTGTGCGCTTTCAGCCACTCGTCGAGGCCGGTTTTCTGGCGATGCCCGTTATCAAAGAAGGCACTGTAGCTGTCGATATTGACCGCTTCGCCTTTTGGAAACACCAGGTCGATAAACTCACTGTTGAGCATTGGGTGCAACTGTGCGCCGATGCTGTTCTGTACACAGTGATCGGGCCAGAAGGTTTGCGGTAAGCCGTCAAGCATGCCTTGCGAGTAGGGCTTCACGCCTTGCTGACGGGCAAAACTGCCATGATCGGCTGGGTGCCAGTCCTGGCTTGCGACAACCGCTTCACCGCGAACCACACACCAGTGGATCATAGCATTCGCCACGTCTACCGTGCTGTCACCCTCCGGGACCGCGAGGGCGCCACCGGCACAAAAATCATTCTGGATATCAACCAGTAACAGGGCTCTTGCGTTCATTGTTGCTCCTTACTCGTCTGGCGTCAGTTCGCCACGCAGGTTTTGCTGCATCGCGGTACGCACCGCATCGACATCCAGCCCCTGCGTTAACAGATAGTGTAGTTTGGTCAACGTTGCTTCCACGGTCATATCAAAGCCGCTCACCACGCCCGCATGGGCGAGGGCGTTACCGGTGGCATAGCCGCCCATATTGACCTTGCCAGACATGCACTGGGTGAGGTTGATGACTACGATGCCGCGGTTACTGGCTTCAGCCAGTTCTTTCAGGAACTGCCCATTCTGAGGGGCATTACCGACACCGTAAGAGCGCAAAATCAATGCTTTTACCGGCTGGAGCAGGAAGTTGCGCACCACATCGGAGGAAATGCCTGGATAAATGGTCACTACGCCAATCGGCTGGGGGGTAATGCGGTGCACGATCAGCTCACCGGTTCCGTGGGGTGCTGGCGGTGTGCCCAAACGGCGAATGTGGATCCCCGCTTCCAGCAGCGGTGGCAGGTTCGGTGAAGCAAACGCATCGAAGCCATCGGCATGGGCTTTGGTGGTGCGGTTGCCGCGATACAGACGATTGTTGAAGAACAGCGTCACTTCGTTAATCGGGTAATTAGCCGCCACGTACAACGCATTCAGCAAATTGATTTGCCCGTCGGAACGTAACTCCGCCAGCGGGATTTGTGACCCTGTCACAATGACCGGCTTGCCGAGGTTTTCCAGCATAAACGACAGCGCCGAGGCGGTGAACGCCATCGTGTCGGTGCCGTGCAGGATCACGAAACCATCGTATTCATCATAATGAGCCTGAATATCTTCCGCGATATGCTGCCAGTCATCCGGCGTCATATCGGAAGAATCCATCAGCGGGGCGTATTCATGGATGGTGAAATCCGGCATTTCCGGGCGATGAAACTCAGGCATCAGCGCCAGCTGGCGCTGGAGGTGGCCAGAAACCGGAATGTAGCCCTGCTCAGAGCGCTGCATCCCGATGGTCCCGCCCGTGTAGGCAACGTAAATCGATTTCTTTTGCATGGCGTCGTTTGGGTTATGTATTTATCGGCGCAGTATATCCGGTTACACAACAACTTGCAGGTGGGGATGAAGGCATAAACAGAAGCGGAGGGAGAGATAGGCCGGGCAGACGCAGCGCGCGCCGCCCGGCAAGTCTGGATTAACGCACGTTCGCGCAGGTCAGACAGAACGAATAACGATTCTGTGGATCGTTGAAGGCGGCGAGTTTATCGCTTTCCGCTTTCATCACTGTTGCGGCACTGACCAGCGGCGCAGGCAAATAAGCCTGCAACGCTTCTGGCAGCGCGGCGCGCACGGACCCACTCAGGCTGTCGATAACCGAGTTAAAGAACGTTGGCTCTTGCTGATAATAATCAATGTGCCATTGTTTGAGCTTCGCCAGTTCAGCGGCCTTAGCAACGGCATCATCGAAATCACCGAGGCTATCGACCAGACCGTTGGCTTTCGCATCCTGACCGGTCCACACGTGGCCCTGAGCGATTTTATCCACTTGTTCCGGCGTGCTGTGACGAGACTGTGCCACCAGGGTGATAAAGCGTTTGTAGCCGTTCTCAATGCTGAGTTGCATCATGTCCTGCACTTCCTGCGGCAACGCTTTGGTCATCGAAATATCCGCCAGCGGAGACGTTGATACACCATCGGTATGCACGCCAATCGTGTCCAGGCTGTTTTCCACGGTGTTGATGACGCCAAAGATCCCGATAGAACCCGTAAGGGTGCTGGCGTTCGCCACAATGTAATTGGCCGGAGTCGAGATCCAGTAACCGCCAGAAGCTGCCATGCCACCCATTGAAACGACGACCGGTTTTCCAGCATCGCGTGCAGCAGCAAGTTCTGAACGAATGACCTCAGAGGCGCTGACGCTGCCGCCCGGGCTGTTCACACGCAGAACAATGGCTTTCACTTTCGGATCAAGACGCGCATCGCGAATTTGTGACGCGGTAGTGTCACCGCCAACATTGCCCGGCGTTTCGTCCCCGTCAATGATAGCGCCATTGGCGAAGATAACCGCGACGCTGGAACCTGTATCTGCCGGGGTTTTCAGCGAGTAGTCGTAGTAGCTAACGGCACGATAATCGTTATCCGCTTTGCTCCAGCCAAACTGTTTGGTCAGCGCTTTTTCTACTTCTGCGCTGGACGCCAGAACATCCACCAGTTTGTTATCAAGCGCGTATTTGGCGGTATCGCCGTCGACTTTACGCAGGCCGTCGAGCATGCCTTGCGCGCCAGGGAAAATTTGTTCCGGTGTAGTCTGACGGTTTGCGGCAACGGTGTTGAGGTAGTTTTGCCACAATTCGCCAATCCAGCGGCTGTCAGCTTCACGGGCAGCAGGTGACATATCGTCACGAATGAACGGTTCAACGGCAGATTTATAGGTGCCCACACGGAATACATGCGTCGTCACTTTCAGCTTATCGAGCAGCGATTTGTAATACAGCCCGTTCGTGGCAAAACCGTGTAAATCGACGCTGCCTTGCGGCGAAAGATAAATCTTGTTGGCGAAGCTCGCGAGGTAGTATTGACCCTGAGTATATTCATTGCCCACGGCGTAAACCGGCTTGCCACTGTCGCGGAATTCGCGCAGCGCTTTACCGATGTACTGCATCGAAGGCTGATCGGCCCCGGCGAAGTTTTTCAGGTCCAGCACGATACCGGTAATGTTGCGGTCGTCTTTCGCCTGGCGAATGGTCTGCACAATGTCGAACAGCGAGTTTTCCTGCAAACGGTCAGAGCTTGCGCCCAACAGCTGGCGGCCAATCGCGCCCAGTTTGCTGGTAGAAGACGGTTTATCGACCACGACGCCGGTCAAGTCCATCAGCAACGCGCCGCGTCCTGAGCTTTCCGTTGTGGTGTTACTCAACTGCATCCAGATGCCTGCGCAAACGAGCACCAGCAGAATAAAGAACAGGTTCAGCACCAGTTCACGGATGAAGTTCAACAGACGCCACGTCCATTTAAAGAATCCGGCAATGAATCGCCAAAGGGTTCGCATGTTTACTCCCTGCCTGAATGAATAGAGGTCCGCCCACAAAGGCGCGACGTGTGGCTATCCTAATGACACCGCCGCCGCTTGTCAGCAGGAATCACTACCGGCGCTGTAACAAATTCTGCTGTCATGTTAATTTTATGAAAACCCTATGACAGGAGATCTCTAATGGATGCACTCGAACTACTGGTCAATCGCCGCAGCGCTTCCCGCCTGGCAGAGCCTGCGCCGCAAGGCGAACAGCTGGAAAACATTCTACGTGCGGGCATGCGCGCGCCGGATCACGGCACATTACAGCCGTGGCAGTTCTTTGTGATTGAAGGTGAAGGGCGTGAACGTTTTAGTCAGTTGCTGGAAAAGGGCGCCATTCAGGCCGGGCAGGATGAAAAAGCCATCGACAAAGCCCGCAATGCGCCGTTTCGCGCCCCGCTGATTATTGCTGTTGTGGCGAAATGTCAGGAGCAGCATAAAGTGCCGGTGTGGGAACAAGAGATGTCTGCCGGCTGCGCGGTGATGGCGATGCAAATGGCGGCAGTGGCCCAAGGTTTTAACGGTATCTGGCGCAGCGGTGCGCTGACCGAAAGCCCGGTGGTTCGTGATGGTTTGCAGTGTCGCGACCAGGATAAAATCGTCGGTTTCCTGTATATCGGCACGCCGCAGCTAAAAGCCTCTACGACCGTTTCCGTGCCGGATACGGCACCGTTTGTGGTGCGTTTCTGATTATTTACATGCCCGGCGAACAGTTACCGCCGGGCAATGCGCAACTTATTTCTGCGTCTTCGCAAACTCGTCTTTGGCTTTCTGCAACTGCTGCTGGAATGCCGGGCTGGTGTGTAATGTTGCTACAACCGCTGAGCCGACGATACGCGCGGCATCTACATCGCTCTGCCAGTGATAACCACAAATCACACGGCTTTCACCTAAATCGTACCCGCGCTTGAGAATGTCGTTCTGACGCGCCGGATTCACTTCGGCTAACACCAGCGCCGTTGCCCAGCCGATGGACGTATGGCCGGACGGGTAAGAGCCATTTTTCGCCAGTTCATCTTGCTCTTTGGTGTTGCAGGTCGGCACGCCATAGAATGCAAACGGGCGCACGCGCATATATTTTTGCTTCGCTGAACGAGTCGCCAGATCGCCTGCATCTTCAATCATATTGGTCAGCAGTTTGTGCAGTTCCGGCGTGTCTTTAGCGGTAATGGGCGAACCAAAAGCGCCAGAAAAAGCATTCGCTACGCCGCCGCTGCTGAGGTTGGCATCTTCCGCTGCCTGCTTTCCGCGTTCGGTGGAGCGCAGCAGACGCCCTTGTTCATACATCGCCTGATCGTTCAGAAACGCGATGCTGCCCACTTCCGGTGGTGGCGGAAGCAAGGTCAGACTGTCGATAGCCTGGGCATTTTTTAAATAATAGAGGTCAGGTTTGGTGGTGGCATCATTCCCGGAGGGAACCAGCGCAAAGGCATTGACGGAAAACAGGCTGGCAACGCAAAACGCGAGGATACTTCTCTTCATTGATGATTCCTTTTTTATGAAAGTCGTCCAGAGTAACGCTGTCATATTTCTGTCATAAATGAGCGCAGAAAAAATTGCGGTGGCTCGCAAAATGGCTGATTCATAAATTATGTGAATGAATTAATGCCGGGGAAAGAGCGCCGTCGTCGCACTCAATTGTGCGGATAGTGAGCAACAGTGCGCGAAATCAGACTGTCTCACTTATCACTGATGCAAATGGGCGCTACCATAGCGATATTGCAATGACAGGAGATGTCCATGAGCGAGCAAGCTATTCGTTTGACGCAATACAGCCACGGAGCCGGTTGCGGTTGTAAAATTTCACCCAAAGTGCTGGAAACCATTCTTCATAGCGAACAGGCGAAGTTTGTCGACCCGAACCTGCTTGTCGGCAACGAAACCCGCGATGATGCGGCGGTGTACGATTTGGGTAACGGCACGTCGGTTATCAGCACCACCGACTTCTTTATGCCGATCGTCGATAACCCGTTCGATTTCGGGCGCATCGCAGCAACCAACGCCATCAGCGACATTTTCGCGATGGGCGGGAAGCCGATCATGGCGATTGCGATTCTGGGCTGGCCAATCAACACGCTCGCGCCAGAAATTGCGCGTGAAGTGATCGAAGGCGGGCGTTTTGCCTGTCAGCAGGCGGGCATTGCATTGGCGGGCGGTCACTCGATTGACGCGCCGGAACCGATTTTTGGCCTCGCGGTCACGGGCATCGTACCCACGGAGCGAGTGAAGAAAAACAGCACCGCCGAAGCGGGATGTAAGCTCTTTCTCACGAAGCCGCTCGGCATTGGCGTTTTAACCACTGCCGAGAAAAAATCGCTGCTGAAACCTGAACATCAGGGTTTGGCGACGGAAGTGATGTGTCAGATGAATATTGCCGGCGCGGCGTTCGCCAATATCGACGGTATCAAAGCGATGACGGATGTCACCGGTTTTGGTCTGCTCGGCCATCTCAGCGAGATGTGTCAGGGCGCAGGCGTTCAGGCACAAATCCGTTTTGCCGATGTGCCAAAACTGCCGGGCGTAGAAGATTACATCGAGCAGGGCGCAGTGCCGGGCGGAATCTCGCGTAACTTTGCGAGCTATGGTCATCTGATGGGCGAGATGCCCGAAGCGTGGCGTAATCTGCTGTGTGATCCGCAGACTTCCGGCGGCCTGTTATTGGCGGTGTTGCCGGAAGCGGAAGCAGAAACCAAAGCCATTGCGGCGGAATATGGCATTACGCTGACCGCTATCGGTGAACTGGTCACTGCACGCGGTGGTCGTCCGATGATTGAGATCAGCTAACCGCATGCGCTTGTTTATTGCGGAAAAACCGAGCCTGGCACGTGCCATCGCCGACGTATTGCCGAAACCGCATCGTCGCGGTGATGGCTATATCGAGTGTGGTAACGGTCAGGTAGTCACCTGGTGTATCGGTCATTTGCTGGAACAGGCGCAGCCGGATGTCTACGACAGCCGCTACGCGCGCTGGAATCTGATGGATTTGCCGATTGTGCCGGAGAAATGGCGGCTACAACCCCGCCCCTCGGTCACCAAACAGTTGAACGCCATCAAGCGTCTGCTGGACGATGCCACTGAAGTTATCCACGCAGGTGACCCGGATCGCGAAGGACAACTGCTGGTCGATGAAGTGCTGGACTATCTCGAGATGCCAGCGGAGAAACGTCGCCAGGTTCAGCGTTGTCTGATTAACGATCTCAATCCGCAGGCGGTTGAACGCGCCATTTCGCGTTTACGTTCTAACAATGATTTTATCCCGTTATGTGTTTCTGCGCTGGCCCGCGCTCGTGCCGACTGGCTCTATGGCATTAACATGACTCGCGCCTACACGCTGCTCGGGCGTAACGCGGGCTATCAGGGCGTGCTTTCGGTGGGGCGAGTGCAGACTCCGCTCCTCGGGCTGGTTGTGCGCCGTGATGAAGAAATAGAAAATTTCGTCGCCAAAGATTTCTTCGATGTGAAGGCGCATATCGTCACGCCTGCCGATGAGCGTTTTACCGCCACGTGGCAGCCAAGCGAAGCCTGCGAACCTTATCAGGATGAAGAAGGGCGTTTGCTGCATCGCCAGCTTACGGATCATGTCGTGGCGCGTATTGCCGGACAACCGGCGGTCGTCATGTCGTATAACGACAAACGCGATTCCGAAATGGCCCCGCTGCCGTTTTCGCTTTCAGCGTTGCAGATTGAGGCCGCGAAGAAATTCGCCTTTAGCGCGCAGACCGTGCTGGATATCTGTCAGAAGTTGTACGAAACCCACAAACTCATTACCTATCCGCGTTCCGATAGCCGTTATCTGCCGGAAGAACATTTCGCCGGACGTCAGGCGGTGCTGAATGCCATTAGCGTTCATGCGTCCGGATTGCTGCCGCAGCCGATAGTGGATCCGGAAATCCGAAACCGCTGTTGGGATGACAAAAAGGTCGATGCGCACCACGCGATTATTCCGACTGCGCGCAGTTCTTCGGTGAAAATGACCGATAATGAAGCGAAAATTTACGAACTGGTAGCGCGTCAATACCTGATGCAGTTTTGCCCGGATGCGGTGTTCCGCAAATGCCAGATTGAACTCGACATTGCCAATGGCAAATTCATCGCCAAAGCGCGTTTCCTTGCGGAAGCGGGCTGGCGTACGTTGCTCGGCAGTAAAGAGCGCGATGAAGACAACGATGGCACCCCGCTGCCAGTGGTGGCGAAAGATGATGTATTGCTATGCGAAAAGGGCGAAGTGGTCGAACGACAAACGCAGCCGCCGCGCTATTTCACCGATGCCACGCTGCTTTCGGCTATGACCGGCATCGCGCGTTTTGTACAGGACAAAGATCTGAAAAAAATCCTGCGAGCGACGGACGGCCTGGGCACCGAAGCGACGCGAGCCGGGATCATCGAATTGCTGTTTAAGCGCGGTTTCCTGGTCAAAAAAGGGCGTTACATCCACTCTTCGGATGCGGGAAGGGCGCTAATCCACTCGCTGCCGGAAATGGCAGGACGTCCGGATATGACCGCGCACTGGGAATCGGTACTGACTCAAATCAGTGAAAAACAGTGTCGCTATCAGGACTTCATGCAGCCGCTGGTCGGCACACTGTTTGATCTTATCCAGCAGGCGCGCAACACTCCGGTAAAACAGTTCCGTGGCCTGGTGGCACCAGGCGGTGAGCAGCCGAAGAAGAAAACCTTTAGCAAAGCGCGGAAGAAAAAACCTGCTGAGCCAGAAGCGCCTGCGGCGGGCTGAGGGACCAAAAAATAAGGCCGAAGAAATTTAAGAAAACGGCGTCCGGGTCGATATAGTTATCAGAGAACCTTAAAAAAGGAATAACGATGAAACGATATCTGATCGCGGGGCTGTTGCTGGCAATGGCGGGCGGAGCGCAGGCTGAGCGTTATGGATCCAGTGTCGAAGTGAACGTGCCGCCGGAAGTGTTCAGCAGCAGTGGACAACGTGCGCAGCCTTGTTCCCAATGCTGCATTTATCAGGACCAAAACTACAGCGAAGGCGCAGTGGTGAAGGCCGAAGGCATTTTGTTGCAGTGCCAGCGAGACGAAAAAACGATCAGCACAAATCCGCTGGTCTGGCGTCGCGTAAGGCAATAAACGCGTCCAACAGCGGGATGTCGGCAGGGGCGAGATCCCACTGGAATGCCTCTTCCGGTTTCACCCACACCAGCTGACTGTGTTCATGCGCGGTCAGCTCGCCTGTAAATTCAGGCACGTGCCAGGCATGCAGATGAATCAAACGCCCGGACACTTCCCGCTGATGGCTGGCGATATACGCGAGGGGCAGGGCATGAATGCCTAACTCTTCATGCAGCTCGCGGATCAACGCTTCGGATTGCGATTCTCCATTTTCTACTTTACCGCCAGGAAACTCCCACATCCCCGGCTGGTCGGCATGCGCAGGCCGCTGAGCCAGTAAAATCAGTCCATCTTTTTCGATAATGGCCGCCACCACATCAATTGTTTTCAGCATAGAGGTCAAGGTTCCTGTTCGGGGCGTGCCATACTATCTCTGCCTTTGATAAATCTAAAGTTCTGCAGGAGTTTCTGGGTGAAAAAACATCAGCCATGGGTGCCGCCACTGGGGAAAATACCGACATCGCTTGCGCCGATTGTCAAAATACAAAAGAAACACTACGGCGATGTGCTGAACCCCACGCGCTGGTGGGGGCGAATGCCGCGTCTATTCTGGCTGGTGGCATTGTTTGTTGGCTGGCTGGAGCGTAAAAAAGCGCGCCTATCGCCGGAACTGCGAGCGATACTGATGACCCGCGTTTCTCAACAATGTCACTGCGCGTTTTGTATTGATGCCAATAGTTTGCGATTGGCGCAGCGTTGTAATGCGATGGAGAAAGTCCAGGCCGTCGCACATTGGCCGTGTTCGACGCTGTTCAGTGAGGCCGAACGTGCCGCGCTTGATTATGCCGACGCGATGACTGCTACGCCGCCAATGATAACCGATCAACAAAAAGCGACGCTGAAATCGTTCTACGATGACGACGCTATCTGCGAAATGACCGCGCTGGTAGCGTTTCAGAATCTTTCGGCACGTTTTAACGCCGCACTGGATATCCCTTCGCAAGGGTTGTGTGATGTGAAGAGGAACCCCAATGCTTGACCGCCATCTCCATCCACGCATTAAGCCGTCATTAAACCGGCTGGCTCAATGGCTCGACAGACCCGGAGTTTCGCCAGATGGCGTGACGCTTGTTGGCTTTGCCATCGGCGTGCTGACATTGCCGTTTCTGGCGCTAGGCTGGTATCTCCCGGCGCTGGTGGCGATTGTGCTGAACCGTTTGCTCGACGGACTGGATGGCGCACTGGCGCGGCGGCGTGGATTGACTGATGCGGGCGGCTTTCTTGATATCGCGTTGGATTTTCTGTTTTACGCGCTGGTGCCGTTCGGCTTTATTTTTGCCGATCCGCAGGCCAATGCGTTGGCGGGGAGTTGGCTGCTGTTCGCATTTATCGGAACCGGCAGTAGTTTTCTGGCTTTTGCGGCGCTGGCGGCGAAGCACAACATCGACAATCCCGGCTACGCACATAAATCGTTTTACTATCTCGGTGGATTTACTGAAGGCACAGAAACGATCGCACTGTTCGTGCTGAGCTGCCTGTTTCCGCAGTATTTCGGGTGGATGGCGTGGATTTTCGGTGGGCTGTGTTGGTTGACGACATTGACGCGGGTGTGGAGCGGGTATCTGACGTTGAAATGTATCTGACTTTTGCCCGGCGTCGGCGTCGCCGGGCAACTCAAACAATTAAAACGATGAATCCGGGCCGCGCTCACCGTGGCTCACCGGGTTTTTCGCGTTCTGACTCCACTCGTACCAGCCGCCGTCATACACCGAAATATTTTTCCAACCCATTGCGCGGGCATACATGAAGGTTTCCGATGCGCGCCAGCCTGTGCCGCAGTAGAACGACACCTGTTGCGACGGCAAAATATGCCAGTTGGCCCACATCGCGGCGATATCATCGGCGCTGCGCATGGTACCGTCCGGGTTGTGGAAATCTTCCATGTGCGTCGAATCGCTTCCCGCGTGGCCCCAGCGCGCTCCGGCGATGTCACCTTTTGGCTTGATGTAGCTGTAGCCGCTGGTGGTGCCGATAAATTCAGGCCACGACCGGATGCTGACCAGAGACGCATCTTTGCGATGCAGCAAACCGCGTGCCTGTTGTTCATCCAGCATCAGCTGCGGCTGACCCGGGATCGTCGCGCCGAAATCGGGTGCCGGTGCCACTTTGCCTGGCGTACCCCGTTCAACGGGCAGACCCGCATCGGACCAGGTTTTCCAGCCGCCGTCGAGCAGACGCACGTCTTTCACTCCCGCATACAACAGGATTTGTGCCACGCGCGCAGCGGCGTAAACATCACGGCCATACAAAATCACAGTAGTGTCGTGACGAATGCCTTGTTTAGCGAGCAGCGCTTTCAGTTTGTCGTCGGAGACCTTGTTCCACAACGGCTCACTTTCGATGTCATTGGTGTCGATATAACCGGCTGCGGGGATATGACTCAGCAGGAATAATTTTGGCGCGCCCCAGGCGGCTTCAATCACTTTCCAGTCGCCTTGTGGCGCGGCAGTGACCGCTTTACCTTGCTGTAAATCATGTAGCCACTGCGGATAAACCAGTTGCTCAAAATGCGGCAGCTTTTGCAGACGATCGGGTTGCTGGAGGGCGTCACTTAGCAAGCTGATGTGCGTGATGCCTGATTTTTTCAGACGTTCAGCCACTGCCGCGTTATCTTTCTCTGCGCCATACAGCGCTACAGGCGTGGAGGGCATGAGCTGATGCTGCTTCATCCAGTCGGCAAACTGCGCGTCGTTCATCGCCGAAAGCCAGCTAGCAGAAAGGTTCAGCGCAGCGGGTTCATGACCTTCTGGCCCATTCAGCGCCTGCGGCCAGCCGTTGTAAAACGCGCTCAGGCGCGTATCAATGGCGACGCCTTTCTGTGCCTGCAATTGGCTAAAACTGAGAGAAGAAAGCATCTCAGCGGCGAAAGACACGGAGGAAGACAGCCCGATCAGCAGGGCCAGCGCGGTCAGTTGAGAAACACGTTTCATCGAATTGCCCGTCAGAAGAAAATTGAAGCGCCATTCTGAACTCCCGTTTTAGGAAAAACCTTGCGCTGGCGCAGTTTAGCCCCAGCTTTCAAGCCGCAGGCAGCGCCCATTGTGAGGAATATCTTCCACGTCATGCGTCACCAGAATCACCGGAATGTTGCGCTGTTTTACTTCTGCGAACACCCACGCGCGAAAACTGTCGCGTAGCGCGGCATCCAGCCCGCTAAACGGTTCGTCGAGCAGTAGGGCTTCTGGCTGTGCCAGCAGTGCACGCAGCAGGGCCACGCGCGCCCGTTGGCCGCCAGAAAGTGTCGCAGGATCACGTGCGTAAAACCCACTCAGTCCTGCGTTATCAAGTGCCGCTTCTGCTGTCTCTCGTCGCTTACAGCGCGCCACGGTGGCCGGGATTGCCAGCAACAGATTTTGTCCAACGCTAAAGTGATCAAACAACAGTGCATCCTGAAACAGAATTCCGATGCGCCGAGCTTCTGTCGGCAATTCATCACAGCGCTGGCCATTCAGCCATAATTCGCCGTTCGCCTGAAATGGACTGTCCAGCGCCCCGGCCAGCCATGCTAATAGCGTAGACTTTCCGCTACCCGAAGCGCCCATAAGCGTCAGAATTTCACCCTTAACAACATGAAAACTGACATCGCTGAGCAATGGCTCTGTGTGACAGTGTAACGTAAGTGCATTCACTTTGAGCATTAACGAAGTCCTTGCCTTAGATGACCAGTCAGCCTTAGCAGCAGGGCGATGAGCAGGAAAAAAATGCCGGGCAACAGCAATTGCCACAACGCCTGAGTGGCGAGCAGAGAGATATTGCCGCCGCTACTGAGCGCTACGGCATCGGTGGTCAGCGTGGTGACGCGTCCGGCTCCGAGCCATAGCGTTGGTAAATATTGCGCAATGCTGACCGAAAAACCCACCGCCAGTGACGCCAGTACGGGGCGAAGTAACAACGGGCATTTTACCTGCCAGAAGCAGCGCCAGCGTCCCCAGCCAAGCGTGCGGGCGATAACCAGCAGGCGTGAGTCGATCCGTCGCCAGGCGGGTAACAGAATAAACAGCATCCATGGCACTACCCACAGTAAATGGCCCCAGAGTACCGTCAGCCATTCCCCGTCCTGCCAGCTGTACAGCGCCAGTTGATATTGTCCGGCGACAAGCGGCAGAGCGGGCAGAATTAGCGGCAGCCAAATCCACGCGGTGAAACGCTGCGGGCCATATTCCAGCCACAGCAGACACAGCAAGGCGCTGATGAAGGTTGAACCGAGCGCCAGCCACACACTGTTGCTGATGCTTTCTGTGTTAGCGGATTGCGCGTCAGCCAGCAGCGCCAGCGTTGCCACACATAACAAACCGCAACAGGGCAGCAACCACGCAAGAACATGGCCCGGCAGGCTGAACGACTGCGGATGACGAACACCCTGAAAATCAGGCACTCGGGCACGAAATACGCACCAGACGAGTTGGGCCACGAACATCAACGCAGCCAGCAGCAATAAAAGCAGCAGGCACGCTAGCGAACCCTGAGCCTGTTGCAGCGTGTCGCCCTGCGAAAGCCATCGCCACGCCAGCACCGCCAGCGTCGGTGGATTTCCGGGGCCGAGGATCAGCGCCACATCGACCGCTGATAACGTCCACGCCGTCGTCGCCAGCAACACGATACGCAACTGCGGCAACAGTCGGGGAAGGACAATCCACGCCAGACACTGCCAGCGCCCGTAGCCCTGACTGCGCAGCGTCAGGCTTTGCTCCGCCAGCCGTTTTTCGCCGAGCAGCGCGAAAATCGCCCACAGTAAAAAGACGCTTTCTTTGACCGCCAGCGTCAGCCCAAGCCCGATGCCGTAGCGGTCGATAAACGGGGTAAGTTGCGGGAAGCATTGAAACAGCCAGCCTCCCTCGGCAAATAACAGTAATGCCGCCGTAGCGAAGGCCACATGCGGCAGTGCGAGCAGCAAAGGAAGGCGAGCGGAGAGCCACTGCCAGTGACGAGAAGGCCAGAGCGCGGCGACAACGGTTAAAGCGATAATCAACGCGCCAACAAGAGCGACCAGCGTCGAGATGAGCGTCGCCAGTGCCGCTTGCGGTAATTGCGGATCGCGAAAAAGCGCCAGCCAGTTAGCCGGGCTGAATGCGGGGGAGAAAAGCTGAACGGCGGCGGGCAGCAGGGGCAGATAAATCAGACCCATCGCCGCCCACAACAGCGCAATTAATGCGTGCCGTAACGGCGTAGCCATTCTTGCTCCAGCGCGTTAACCCAGGCGGCGTGCGGTTCAGCCAGTACAGGCGGTGTTTTTATCGGTTGCGCAGCAGACCAGGGTTCGGGAAGTTTGCTCAAATCCAACACAGTCGGATCGCCCCAGATGGCGGGATCGGCCTTACGTTGCTGAGCCGCAGGGGAAAGCAGGAAATTCGCCACAATTTGCGCGCCCGCCACTGAACGGGCGTTAGCCGGAATCGTCACAAAATGGACGTTCCCTAACATGCCCCGGCTGAAACCAAAGCTGTAGCTGTCTTTCGGCAGTTCGCCGCTGTTCACTTTCTGACTGGCATGCATCGGGTTGAATGTCAGCGACAGGCGCAATGTGCCACTGGCAAACATCGCGTCCATCCGTGCCGGAGAGACCGGGAAATCGCTGCCTTTGCGCCAGAGCTGCGGATGCAATTTATCGAGATAGGCCCACAAAGGTGCAGTTACAGCAGAAAAAGAACTGTTATCCGGCGGTTGTTTTAGCGCGTCAGGCTGGTCGGTGAGACTCAATAACAACTGTTCAAGAAACGCAGTCGCAGTGAAGTCAGGTGGGCGTGGATACGTCACCGTTCCCGGGTGCGCGGTGGCAAAGTCGAGCAGCGCCTGTGGGGATAAAGGCGGCTGTGGCGTTTGCTCCCGACGCGCGATGAACGTCAACTGGGCGCTGCCCCACGGTGATTCAGCTCCTTGCGTAGGAACCGAAAAATCTTCCAGCACCGGCTTTTGCTGATCAACATAACGCCAGTTCGGCAATGTCTGTGCCCAGTCGGTTTTCAGCAAATTAGCCTCTTTAAGGGTGCGGAAATTTTCGCCGTTGACCCACAATAAATCCACCGAACCGCCCTTGGTTCGCCCAGCCGTAGACTCGGTTTGAATGCGTTTTACCGCGTCGGCGGCATCCGCGAGATGCACGATTTTAAGCGTTACGCCGTATTCGCGTTTCACTTCACCGCTAACCCAGTCGAGATAGCTATTAACTGCCTGGTCGCCGCCCCAGGCGTTGAACCACACGGTTTGCCCGCGAGCCTCCTGTTCTGTTTGCTGCCAGGACGTTGTACAGAGCGCAAGTGGGCTGGCGGTAAACAGCGTTATCCATAGCAAACTGCGGGAAAGCATGCGCATTTTCAGGGCCTCTTTTGGCGTTCAAGATAGATTTTTTTAGCCATCACAATGAAGATAGCCAGGGCAAAGACAATCAGCAGTCCGGTCACCAGCCAGTATGTACCGCCCACCAGCAAACTGCCGACGCAGGAATAAAGGATTGTGGCGGGTAATTGCCCCAGGCCGGTGGCGAAAAAGAACTGACGAAAACGCATCGAGGTCAGTCCTGCGGCGTAGCTAATCGGGTCAAATGGCACAAAGGGTAGCAGACGACAAATTAAAATGGTGTGCTTACCGTAGCGCGCAAAAAAGCCGTCCATGCTTTCAAGCACCGTTTTGCCCGTCAGCTTTTCCACGGCTCCACGCCCCAGAATTCGTGCGATGTAAAAACAGAGCGCCGCGCCTACCATCGAACTGGTCCACGACAAGACGCCGCCCCAGAATGCGCCAAACAGCGAGGCGTTGGCGAAGGTAATCAAAAAAGCGGGGAGCGGGGCGACAATCGCTTGCAGGATCATCAGAAAGAATGAGACAGCGGCGGCTTGCGGCCCCCATGACTGAATGAACCGTTGGATCGCAGATTGATCGAGCGTAGTGAATGCCGCGAGACTGGCGTCGAAAAACGTTTTCACAGCCGGCAGCAGCAAATAAGCGGCAAGCAGCGCACAGGCCGTTATCAAAAGCAGCGGGAGTTTCAGCGCTTGCACGGTCAGAACTTCTTTGGCATCCAGGCTCTCCGTGTCGGCGGGGATTTGAGGAGGCGCATTTTACCCTGCGTCAGCCGGGCCACGTCTTTGATATTACGCAAGTAAAGCGGAAAACGCCCGACGCTTGCGGACAGCGTCAGGCGGGGAGATTATTTTTTGAACGTTGCCCAGATTGGCGCATGGTCTGACGGTTTTTCCATGCTGCGAATGTCGTAATCGATCCCGGTTTCGACGCAGTGCGGTGCCAGACCCTCGCTTGCCAGCAGCAGGTCGATACGCAAACCACGGTTGTCATCGAAGCCTTTCGAGCGGTAATCGAACCACGAAAAGCGATCCTGCGTTTCCGGGTTAGCGTGACGGAACGTATCCACCAGTCCCCAGCCCATCAGGCGGTCCATCCACTCGCGTTCTTCCGGTAGGAACGAGCATTTCCCGGTACGCAGCCAGCGTTTGCGGCTGTCTTCGCCAATGCCGATATCCAGATCCGTCGCGCTGATGTTCATGTCACCCATGATCAGCACCGGGTTCTCTTTTTTCAGTTCGCTGGTCAGGTAATTTTGCAGGTTCTGGTAGAACAGCTCTTTGGCCGGGAATTTGGTCGGATGGTCACGGCTTTCGCCCTGCGGGAAGTAGCCGTTAATCACCGTCAAATTGCCGAACGCAGAAGGAATTTCTGCCATGATGATACGGCGCTGGGCCTCTTCGTCATCGCCTGGAAAACCACGGCGCACGGAAATTGGCGTCTCTTTGGTCAACAGTGCCACGCCGTAGTGGCCTTTCTGACCATGATAAAACACGTTGTAACCCAGCTTCGCGACATCTTCCAGCGGGAACATGTCGTCGTGAACCTTGGTTTCCTGCAAACCAATCACGTCAGGCTGATGCTTTTCGACGATGGCTTCCAGTTGATGTGGGCGGGCGCGCAGGCCGTTGATATTAAAAGAAACAAATTTCATAGTCGCTGCCACTGTGTCAGATGAATGATGCACGGATGTTAGCAGAATTTAGAGCGGATGACTTCTGCGGATTCGTGCGTTGTGCACGCCGTGTGGAATCAGGAACGGTCTTGCACCCAAGATCTATTTAAATAACAGTCGAAGCGTAGTCCTCTTATTAATAGATTACTTAACTAATGCCCTTATTCAGTGATTAAGAGAATAATTATTAATACGTGATGTATTATGCCTGATATTGCCGGTCAATAAATATTGGTCTACATATTTGTTTGTATTTCTATTTTGGGTTGCTGAAGTTATACCAGATAACACACTTCGGTATTTCCTGCGTTAATCATATAGAGATGTCGATGAATAATATATGGAGGTGTAATATATGGATTGTAAACGTACGATTGTTGCGAATGTCATATTGTCAACGCTTGTGGGTGGGAGTGCGTGGGCGGACAGCACTCACCACATTTCAGACGGGGAACATATCTGGGATAGCGGATTGACAATTAATGGCGCTTCTGGCGACGGTATTCGCGGGGACGGACATTTTCATGCGGAGATATCGGTAAATGGTGATATCGATTCCAGCGCGAACCACAGCGGAATTTTTATTTCGGGTAACGCATCCGTCAGTTTCACTAGCACCGATCCAACAAAATCATTCACCGTTACCGGAAATCGCTGGGAAGGCATTCTCTCAGAGTCGAATGCCATGTTGAATATCGATGGTATGACAGTTAAGTCAAATAATAATGGCAGTAAAGACAATGGCGATGGTAATGGTCTGCGAGCCAATTCAGGTGGGAAAGTAAATATTACTAACACAGCCCATGCTGAGTTTAATAAAAACAAAGAAAAGGGGATCTTTGCCTACAGTAAAAACAGTGATGAGATAAGCAGTATCAGCATATCAGGAAGAGAGGGTGGAGGATCCACATTGCATGTGAATGGAAATGGCGAAGTTGGAATACAGTCTGAAGATAACGCTCTCATCAACATATCAAATATGTCTATGGAGGTTAATGAGAATGTTCAGGCAGGGATCAGAGTGCAAAGCCAGGGGCAGGTAGCCATTAGCGGGAGCAGCGGTCAGCAGCTTACCGTGACAGGTAATGGTTTAGAAGATGACAGTAGTGGTAGCGGTATCCTCGTTAAAGATTATTCCCTATTGAACGTGGAGGGAATGAATATTGTTGCCAGTAAAAATGGCCCCTACGGTATTCGCGCGACTGACGGTGGCGTGATCAATATTACCGGTAAGGAAAGTAATACGCTGACCGTCTCTGAAAATAACAGCGCTGATAAGAACAGAGGCGATGGTCTCTCAGCTGATTCTGTCGGCAAAACGGGTCACCGTTCCGAGATTAACATCCAGGGGATGGACATTCACGTCAAAGACCAGGCTTATCAGGGTATTGCGGCGCGTAATGGTGGCTTAGTGCAAATCATTGGCAGCGATGAGGCTAACCAGTTAGATGTGTATAACACCAGAATGAAAGACATTCAGGGTGACGGTAATGATGCCGGAAAAGGTATTCACGCCAGGGATTCTGACAGTGAAACCGGGAAGCAATCGATTATTGCCATCAAGGATATGAATATCATCTCCAATAGTAACGAACGTGAGGGCGTTGTTGCGGCGATGAGTGGCATTATTTCCATTGAGAGCACGTCCGGAAATAACACCTTAGTCGCTAATGAGAATAAGCAATTCCACTCAGCGACGCTTGAGCAATGGGCTTATGGTTCAGGATTACTGGCACACGGTACTTCGGATGGTTCCCCGGACGAGCAAGCGGCAATTATTATTAAAAACATGCATGTAGAAGCCAATAACAATGGGTTATATGGCTTATACGCTCGTGACGGCGGGATAATCAGTATTACCGGCGATGGAAGCCAAAAATTAACTCTTACAGGCAATAAATCAACCGAGTCAGCGTCATGGGCTGCTGGTATTGCGGTGGATGGTTTGCATGAAAATGGCACCTCCAAAGACCCTGCGACAATCTTCATCAAAGATATGGACGTGACCGTCAGTGACAACGGTCGTTATGGCATTGACGTTGCTAATGGCGGGCAAATGGCAGTCAGCAGCACCACGGGCAACACCCTGACAATTTCGGGTAATCAAACGGGGAGCGCCGAAAAGAAAGAGGGGATCGGCATTCATGTCGCGGGGGTGTTTGATACGACGCAGTCCCGGCTGGATATCTTTGATATGGATGTTCTGATCGATGGTAGCCCGGATGCGGGCATTAAGGTGAGTGACGGCGCGCTGGTCAATATCGTCAGTTCAAAGGGAAACCACACGCTGAAAGCCAACAGCAACGACAATCACGGCACCCAATATAACGAAGGCGCCGGTCTGTTCGCTTTTGATTCGAATGGCGATGAAAATTCAGCGGCTATGCTGAATATCGCCGGGATGAATGTTGAGGCCAACAATAACGGCTCCTACGGTGTGTTATCGGAAGGCGGCCAAATCCATATTCAGGGCAATGGTTCGCACACGCTCAATGTCGATGGGAATGGGCGCTACGGCGTGCTCGCAAAAGACGGTGGAAGCATTGAGATTGCAGGCATGAAAGTCTCCGGCAATTCACTCGATCATACGCTGGTCGGTATTGAACGGGAAGGGCATATCTCATTTACCCATAGCATTTTAACCACTGACAACGATAATTTGTTTTACGCGTGGAGCGACAGCGACACCCAGACCAGCCGAATCACGTTAGAGGAATCCGTCGCCATTGGTAATGGATCGAAACTTGCGTGGTTTGACGCCCATAATGGCGTGCTTACAGCCACCCATTCCTGGTTAGAAAACGCGATTGGTACGAGTGCGCAAGCTGGCGTGGCCTCCACTGTGGCGTTGAAAAACTCCACCTGGCTGATGCGCGACAGCAGTAACATCACGCATCTGAGTATGGATAACGCTCTGACGGACATGCGTAATAAAGAGGGCTATAACACCCTAACGGTGAACAGCCTGACGTCAGATAACTCGACTTATCTTCTCAATACGTATTTTGATTCACCCGGGCTTACGACGGACAAAATCATCGTCGATGGCGGGGCGAGTAAGGGTGAAAATAACGTGCTGAAAGTGTATTCAACGGGTTATGCCACTGACACCCGAGAAATTAACGGCTACGGTATTCAGGTGGTTAATCTGGATAACGCCACCGATAAATCTGTCGACTTTTCGTTATACGGCGGTGTGGTAGACAGCGGTGCCTGGAACTATCACCTTTACCGCGCCGTGGACGATAACTACTACCTGCAAACGGACTACACTCCGACCACAACAGCTAAAGTCATCACCAATATTCCGGCCGTTCAGCTGTCGATCATCAAATCAGGACTGAACGAATTCCGCCATCGCATCACGGAATTACGCGAACAAGACATTTTCCAGCCAAATGAAGTCTGGGTGCGTTCCTGGGGTAAACATTTGAAAATCGATGACACTATCGATTCGAAAATGAATCTCTATGGCATTGAGCTGGGATATGACAAAGAGATCTACGAGAACGAAGAGAACAAATATTATGCCGGTATTATGGTGGGCTACATGTACGCCGATAATATCAAGCACCACAATGCCGGTTACCCCGATGGTAGCGCGAGCGCCAACACGCCTGGCGTCGGGTTATACGGCGTGTGGGATAACAGCGACGGCTGGTATTCCTACGGTACGTTGCGTTATTTCTGGTCGAAAATGAAAGCCCAGAACTACACCTCTGCCGGGGAGAAAATCACCTTTAATCCAGACCGAAATTACTTTGCCGCGACCGTTGAACTGGGGAAACAGTTTGAGGAGATTATCGATGAAAAAAGTAAATGGATTTTTGAGCCAAAAGCCGAACTGGGTTACGCCTATTCGGCGAGTAAAAGCTTTAAAACCAACATGAACGCCGACGTTCGTTACGGTAAAAGTGACAGCTTCACTACCCGGGCCGCATTATTGCTGGGATACAACAGTGAAGCAGAATCGGGTTCCATTTATGAACCGTTTGTTGAAGTCGGTGTGAACCAGGAATGGTTGGGGAAAACCGATGTCACCTATGCCGGGGGCCGTTTTAAGAGCGACCAGCAAGGGGCTGGGTTCGATTTGTCGGTGGGACTACGTGCAAGAACCAATGAAAACTGGAGCTTTATCGGCAATCTTGGCTATGAAAAGGGCGAAGTGACGCAAGGCTTCGGCGCGCAGTTAGGCGTCAGGTATAGCTGGTAAACCCTGTTAGCCCCGGTCTGTTGGCCGGGGCTGATAACCCTACAATTTCCGTAACCGTCCTAACACCGTTGGCAAAAACTCTGCCACCGTAGGGTGCACGGGCAAAGCCTGCATCATTAGCCGATAACTGGCTCCCGTCGCCATATAGTTGGAAATGACCGACACGATTTCATCCCCACCGATCCCGAGAAACGCCGCGCCAAGAAAGCGTTCGCTTTGGGCATCGACAATCAGGCGAATCATGCCATACGTTTCACTCTCTTCCTTTGCGCGGCTGACGTCTGCCATGTTAATTTCGGCCACCAGAATCTGCTGCCCTTGTGCGACAAGTTCGCGCGCTTGTGTGAGCGTAATGCCTACGCGGCCCAGCGGCGGATCGGTAAACATCGCGTAGCTCAGCACTCGCTTATCGGCGTCGTGCCATTGCCCATCTGGCTGCTGACCGTCGATTTCCGCCAGTACGATTTGATAGTCATGAAAGCTGGTGTGCGTAAATGCGCCGCGCCCGTTGATATCGCCCAACGCTTTAATGCCCGCCACGTTGCTATTGAAATGTGCATCGGTACGCACAAATCCTCGTTTGTCGGTTTCGACGCCGATGGCAGCAAGATTGAGTCGTTCGGAATTAGGCTGGCGACCGGTGGCAAATAGAATGTGGCTGCCGCTTAACGCAGTGCCGTCTGCTAACTGCGCAGTCAGGCCATCGGCATTGGGCGCAAGGCTGCTGACGCTATTATTGAGATAGAACTTGATGCCTTCGGCACGCATAAATTCGGCGATCTGCTCACTAATATCCTCGTCTTCACGTTCGGCAATTCGGCCCGCGCGGTGAATAATCGACACCTCAGCGCCAAGACGACGGAATATTTGTCCCAGCTCCAGGCCAATATAGCTGGCACCGACAATAATCAGGTGCGCAGGGCATTCGGTGAGCGCCAGCAAACTGGCGTTATCGAGATACGGCACGCTGTCGATGCCGGGCAAATCGGGAATAAAGGCGCGAGTCCCGGTATTGAGATACACCTGCGCAGCAGAAAGCGTTTCGCCGTTAACCTCAAGCAGAAAATTGTCGCCATCACGCCCCTGAAAACACGCCCAGCCGTGGATCGTTTCCACATTATCCGTCGCCTCAAGCCAACCGACTAAGCCGTTGCGGGACGTTTCTACACGCTGGCGCATCCGTAACATTGCAGCAGGAAAATCGACGCTGACCGGCCCGGTGATAACGCCAAATTCAGCGGCTCGTCGTGCCATATGCGCCACTCGCGCCGACTTCCGCAGTGTCTTGGTTGGCGTACAACCGAAATTGACACAGGTGCCGCCAAAAAGATTGCCTTCAATCAATGCCACACGTTGTCCACGCGCTGCCAGTTCCACTGCCAAAGAAGGTGCTGCCTGACCCGCACCAATCAGCACTGCATCAAAATGCCGCATTGTGTTTCCCCATAAAGCCTGCCCGTTAAATGAACAAATTGAGCGTAGCGCAGGGGGAGAGTGGCGACAAATATTGCCCGTTCAGTGTGCATTACGCCCCGTTTTGGGGCGCAGAATGACAACAAATGTCGCAGCCTTCACACTTCATGAATTAAGTTTTATTAATGCATAACATTGCTGTTATTAGCGCTGCTAATGGCGTTAACAGATTATTTATTCACTTTATATGCAATTAATGTGAATAGCGATAGGTTGTAACTCATTGATATTTAGTTGGCTCCTTCCGTTTATGCAGTTTTGTCGCTGGCTGGCACGATGCGTGCAATATACATTTACAGCACAAATACTCATATTTATTAACATCACAATAACGGAATGTTTACCGGAAGAGGTTGCTATGACTCACTCAGTTACGCGCGGAAATTTTGACGATTGGATGATGCCGGTTTACGCCCCGGCGCCTTTTATTCCGGTACGTGGAGAAGGCTCTCGCCTGTGGGATCAACAGGGCAAAGAGTACATTGATTTTGCAGGCGGAATTGCAGTGAACGCGCTGGGTCATGCGCATCCGGCGATGATCCGTGCGCTGACCGAACAGGCAGGCAAGTTCTGGCACACCGGTAATGGCTACACGAATGAACCGGTTTTGAAACTGGCGAAACAGCTGATTGACTCCACCTTTGCCGACAAAGTGTTCTTCTGTAACTCCGGTGCGGAAGCCAACGAAGCGGCGCTGAAACTGGCGCGTAAATACGCCCACGACAAATTTGGTCCGCAGAAAAGCGGCATCGTGGCATTCAAAAATGCCTTCCACGGACGCACGCTGTTTACCGTCAGCGCAGGCGGTCAGCCTTCCTATTCACAGGATTTTGCGCCGCTTCCGCCGCAAATTCAGCACGCCATTTATAACGATATTGATTCGGCTCGTGCCCTGATCAATGACGACACCTGTGCGGTAATTGTCGAACCTATCCAGGGCGAGGGCGGCGTAGTACCTGCGACACCTGCTTTCCTGAAAGAGTTGCGCGAACTCTGCGATCGCCATAACGCCTTGCTGATTTTTGATGAAGTGCAAACGGGCGTTGGTCGTACCGGTGAGCTGTATGCCTATATGCATTACGGCGTGACGCCAGATGCACTGTCGACGGCGAAAGCGCTTGGCGGTGGTTTCCCGATTGGTGCCTTGCTGACCCGGGACGAATTCGCCAGCGTGATGGTTGTCGGTACGCATGGCACCACCTACGGTGGCAACCCATTGGCCTGTGCGGTTGCCGGGGAAGTGCTGTCTATCCTCAACACCAAAGAAGTGCTGAATGGCGTGAAGCAGCGCAATCAGTGGTTCTCCGAGCGCCTGACTGCTATTAATGCCAAATTCGGCCTGTTCGACGAAGTTCGCGGCATGGGTTTGCTGATTGGCTGCATACTGAAAAAAGAGTACGCCGGGAAAGCCAAACAAATCAGCCAGCTCGCTGCGGAAAACGGTTTGATGGTGCTGATTGCCGGGGCTAATGTGGTGCGTTTCGCGCCTGCGCTGATCATCAGCGAAGAAGAGGTGAAGTCGGGCCTCGACCGCTTTGAGAAGACCTGCGAACGCTTTGTCTCTGAGGTGTCATCATGATGGTGATCCGTCCGGTCAGGCATGAGGATCTGCCTGGCCTGCTGGCTCTCGCAGGGAAAACCGGCGGCGGTTTAACGTCGCTTCCCGCCGACGAAACGACACTGTCGGCACGCATTGAGCGTTCCATCAACACCTGGAACGGAACACTGGAAAAAGGTGAGCAGGGTTATGTGTTCGTGCTGGAAGACAGTGCGACGGGCAGCGTGGCGGGGATTTGCGCCATCGAAGTGGCTGTTGGCCTGCATGAGCCGTGGTACAACTATCGCGTCGGCACGCTGGTTCACGCCTCGAAAGAGCTGAATGTTTATAACGCGCTGCCGACACTGTTCCTCACCCACGATCACACCGGTAGCAGTGAACTCTGCACGCTGTTCCTCGACCCGGATTGGCGCAAAGAGGGCAACGGCTATCTGTTGTCAAAATCCCGCTTCCTGTTTATGGCGGCGTTTCGTGACCACTTTAACGAAAAAGTGGTGGCCGAAATGCGTGGCGTGATTGACGAGCACGGTTACTCCCCGTTCTGGGAAAGTCTGGGCCAGCGCTTCTTCTCAATGCCATTCGCTCGTGCGGATTATCTGTGCGGCACCGGGCAAAAAGCGTTTATCGCCGAACTGATGCCAAAACACCCGATCTACACCGATTTCCTTTCCCCGGAAGCGCGTCGCGTCATTGGCGAAGTACATCCACAAACCGCGCCTGCGCGTGCGGTGCTGGAAAAAGAAGGGTTCCGCTACCGTAACTACGTCGATATTTTCGACGGCGGCCCCACGCTGGAATGTGACATCGACCGCGTGCGCGCGATCCGTAAAAGCCGTCTGGTGGAAGTGGGTGAAGGCCAGCCCGCGCCGGGCGAACTTCCAACTTGTCTGGTGGCTAACGAGCAATATGAACACTACCGTGCGATGCTGGTGCAGGCCGACCCGCACACCGACAAACTGTTGCTGAGCGCAAAACAGCTTGATGCCCTGAAATGCCACGCGGGCGACCGTGTACGGCTGGTTCGTCTTTGCCCTGAGGAGAAAAAAGCATGAGTTTATGGATCAACGGTGACTGGGTCACCGGGCGCGCAGAGGCACGCAGCAAAACCAATCCCGTCACTCACGAAGCCGTGTGGCAAGGCAATGATGCCGACGCCGAACAGGTGGCGGAAGCGGTAAAAGCCGCTCGCGGCGCTTTCCCTGGCTGGGCGACACAGCCGTTTAGCGTGCGTCAGCAGATTGCAGAAAAATTTGCCGCGTTACTGGAAACGAATAAAGAAGCGCTGACCGAAGTCATCGCTCGTGAAACCGGCAAACCGCGCTGGGAAGCGGCGACCGAAATTGGCGCGATGATCAACAAGATTGCGATTTCGGTGAAAGGCTATCACAGCCGTACCGGCGAGCAGGAAACACCGATGCCAGACGGCACGGCAACGCTGCGTCACCGTCCACACGGCGTGCTGGCGGTGTTTGGCCCTTACAATTTCCCCGGCCATTTGCCGAACGGGCATATCGTGCCTGCGTTGCTGGCGGGCAACACCGTTGTGTTTAAGCCAAGCGAATTAACGCCGATGAGTGGCGAAGCGGTGGTAAAACTGTGGGAACAGGCCGGTTTACCCGCGGGCGTGTTGAACCTGATTCAGGGCGGCCGTGCGACAGGCGAGGCGTTAAGTTCTCAGGCTGATTTGGACGGCCTGCTGTTCACCGGCAGCTCCAACACTGGTTTTACGCTGCATCGCCAACTGGCAGGTCAGCCGCAAAAAATTCTAGCGCTGGAAATGGGCGGCAATAACCCGCTAATTATCGATGAACCGCAGGATCTCGATGCGGCTGTTCACGTGGCAGTACAGTCAGCGTTTATCACCGCCGGGCAGCGCTGCACCTGCGCGCGTCGTCTGCTGGTGAAGCGCGGCGAAGCGGGGGATGCTTTCCTCAAACGGCTGGTGGATGTCACGCGGCGCATTATTCCGGGCAGTTGGAACGCTGAGCCGCAACCGTTTATTGGCGGTCTGATCACCGAACAGGCGGCGCAAAACGTGCGCACAGCCTGGCTGCAACATGTTGCCAATGGCGGCGTGACCTTACTTGAACCTCGTCTGCTGGAGCCGGGAACGTCACTGGTAACACCGGGCATTATCGACATGACCCATGTGCAGAATGTGGTAGATGAAGAAGTGTTTGGCCCGCTGCTTTGCGTATGGCGTTATGACGATTTCGATGAAGCGATTGCGCTGGCGAATAACACGCGCTATGGCTTGTCCTGTGGTCTGGTCTCTGCCGAGCGCGACAAATTCGACCAGCTATTGCTGGAAGCGCGCGCCGGGATCGTCAACTGGAATAAACCGTTGACCGGGGCGGCGAGTACCGCGCCGTTTGGCGGCGTGGGTGCATCGGGCAATCATCGTGCTGGTGCCTGGTATGCGGCAGATTACTGCGCGTGGCCGATGGCAAGCCTGGAGTCTCCGGCGCTGTCGCTGCCGGGCACGCTCAATCCGGGTCTCGATTTCTCCTCTGAGGTGACATCATGAAAGCCTGGGAAGTGAATTTTGATGGGCTGCCGGGTTTGACGCATCACTACGCCGGGCTGTCGTTTGGCAATGAGGCATCGACGAAGCACCGTTTCCGCACCTCGAACCCTCAACTGGCGGCGAAACAGGGCCTGCTGAAAATGAAAGCGCTGGCGGATCTCGGTTTTAAACAAGCCGTGTTGCCGCCGCAGGAACGCCCAAATGTGCCGCTGTTACGCCAGTTAGGTTTCACCGGCAGCGATGAACAAATTGTCGAGAAAGCGGCGACACAGGCTCCGCAACTGCTTTCGGCTGTTAGCTCGGCTTCATCAATGTGGGTGGCGAATGCAGCGACGGTATGTCCGTCAGCCGATGCGCTGGATGGCAAAGTGCATCTGACGGTGGCGAACCTAAACAACAAATTCCATCGCGCCAGCGAAGCACCGACCACCGAAGCGGTGCTGCGCGCGATTTTCAATAATGAGCAGGCGTTTGCGGTCCACGGCGCGCTGCCGCAGGTGGCGATGTTTGGCGATGAAGGGGCTGCGAATCACAACCGTCTTGGCGGCGATTATCATCAGCCCGGCGTGCAGCTGTTTGTCTACGGGCGCGAAGAGGGCGGACATCAGCAGCCGCAGCGTTACCCGGCGCGTCAGACACTGGAAGCCAGTCAAGCTGTGGCACGGCTGAACCAGGTTAACCCGCAGCAGATTATTTTCGCTCAGCAGAACCCGGCAGTTATCGATCAGGGTGTGTTCCATAATGATGTGATTGCGGTCAGCAACCGACAGGTGCTTTTCTGCCATGATCAGGCGTTCCTCAATCAGCCACAGTTATTGGCGCAACTGCGCGAACGGGTGCCACACTTCACGCCGGTTGAAGTGCCGACGTCACGCGTTTCGGTAAATGATGCGGTATCAACGTACCTGTTCAATAGCCAACTGCTGAGCAAACCGGATGGCAGCATGATGCTGGTATTGCCGAAAGAATCTCAGGAGCATACGGGCGTGTGGTCGTATCTGAACGATGTGCTTGCGCAGGATAACCCGATCAACGAGCTGAAAGTGTTCGACTTGCGTGAAAGCATGGCAAACGGCGGCGGCCCGGCCTGTTTACGTCTGCGCGTGGTACTGAATGAAGCAGAAATTCAGGCGGTAAACCCGGCGGTGCTGATGAACGACACGCTGTTCGATACCCTGAATACCTGGGTTGATCGCTACTATCGCGATCGTCTGACCCAGGCAGATTTAGCCGACCCGCAGTTATTGCGCGAAGGGCGCGAGGCACTGGATCAGCTGACGCGGATCCTCGGTCTGGGTTCGGTCTATCCGTTCCAGCAATAAAGGAGGCAGCATGCAGGACTTTCTGGCTCTGACGCTTGCGGGCGATAAACCGAACCAGACGCGCGGCGAAACGGCACAGTTTCACTGGCAATGGCATGACAACGGCATTCTGGAACTCACGCCGTTTGCGCCTTGTTCGCAGGCGCTGGTGCTGTCGGCGGGTATTCACGGCAATGAAACGGCCCCGGTTGAAATGCTGGATGCGTTATTACGCGGCCTGATGAGTGGCGAATTATCGCTGAGTTGGCGATTGCTGGTGGTGCTGGGCAATCCTCCGGCGCTAACGGAAAACAAACGTTATCTGCACAGCGACATGAACCGGATGTTCGGCGGTCGCTGGCATGAGTTTGTACCGTCGCTGGAAACAGCCCGTGCTGCGAGGCTTGAACATGCGCTGTCGCAGTTTTGGCAACCGCTGGATTCCCTGCGCTGGCATCTTGATATGCATACCGCCATTCGCGGCTCGCATCACGTGCGCTTCGGCGTACTGCCGCTGCGCAAAGAACCCTGGGAAGAGGCATTTTTGCATTGGCTGGGGGCGGCGGGGCTGGAAGCGCTGGTGTTTCATCAGAGTGCTGGCGGCACATTTACCCATTACAGCTGCGAACGGTTTAGCGCACTGTCCTGCACGCTGGAATTGGGTAAAGCGCTGCCATTTGGGCATAACGACTTAAGTCAGTTTGCCGTCACACAGAAAGCGCTGGCGCAGCTGCTTGGCGGGGAAGTAGCGTCTGCGCCGCTGCCGCTGAAATACCGCGTTGCGCAGCAAATCACCCGTCATGACGACCGCTTCCGGTTGCATATGTCCAATGAAACCCTGAACTTCACGCCTTTCAGTGAAGGGACGCTGCTTGCTGAAGAGGGAGAAGCACGGTGGGTGGCGAAGCAGCAAACGGAATATGTGTTGTTCCCTAATCCGAATGTGGCTCCAGGGCTGCGGGCAGGGTTGATGCTGGTGCGAGACGAATAAATTCTCAACACGGCGATGTGAATTTCCTCATCGCCAATTTTTTATTTTTCAGATCAACCATACCCTTCCTCCAGAATTGCGGAGTATTCTTATTAAGTGCTTTTTAATTAGACAGGCTTGCGCTACACTTCTTCATAATCTCTTCCAGAACAGCCAGTTATCTATTTCTCCTTGCAACTCTCCACACTTTTTCCTTATTTCCTCCACAATTGGCGAGAAAGTCGTTTTTATACTTTCACTGTTTTACGTTTGCTCTGAATCATTGACGTTTAACCCCGTAAAGTTAATCACGTCAACACGGCAACACGCCGTAAAAAATAAACTGAAAGTAAGGTATATATTATGAAAAAGATGACATCTTCCCTGATTATCGCTTCTGTTCTGGCTCTGGGCGCCGCTAACCTGGCACATGCTGTTGAAACCACCACCGCAGGCACCACGGGCACCGCTGACAACACGGCGATGATGCACCATAAAGGCAAGCCGGGTATGCATCATGACATGATGTTCAAAGGCCTGAACCTGACCGATGCGCAGAAACAGCAGATCCGCACCATCATGAAAGAGCAGCACAGCAAAATGCAGCGTCCATCCCTCGACGAACGTCGTGCGATGCATAACCTGATTGCCAGCGATTCCTTCGATAAAGCAAAAGCCGAAGAGATGGTGACCAAAATGGAAGCGCAGCACAAAGACATGGCCGTTTCCCGTATGGAAACCCAGAACAAGATCTACAACATCCTGACGCCGGAACAGAAAAAGCAATTTAATGCCAATTTTGAGAAGCGTCTGACAGAACGTCACGCGCTGGAAGGTAAAATGCCTTCTACTGCTGAGTAATTCAGCCGCACTGACTTAAAGACCGCCGGTCTTGCCCACATCAGCGAAAAGCCGTGGGCAGGCCCGGCGGTTTTTCTTTGCCTGCCTCTTGCCAGTTGCCGCATTCCCGGTATTCTCCTTAGCAACCACTTGTAGACTCTTTTCTCACGGATATCATGCCGTTACCGACTATTTGCGCCAATAAATGCAGAAAGCTGCTAAGGCTCTGCGTGCCTCGTGCCGATAATCCGTCTGTGGTGAATAACTGATAATAAACATGGCTGCCACCGATGCAGCCTGAGTGGTTCTTCAGGAGTGATGATGGAATATTTCGATATCCGCAAGATGCCGGTTAGTCTGTGGAAAAATGGCGCAGGCGAAACTCGCGAGCTTTGCTGTTTTCCGCCTGCAACCCGCGATTTTAACTGGCGTGCCAGCATTGCGTCGATTGCGGGCAACGGCGAGTTTTCTGCATTCCCCGGCGTCGATCGTGTTATCACGCTGCTGGAAGGGGGCGAAGTGACGCTCGACGGCGGTACGGCTTTCCATCACACGCTAAAGCGTTTTCAGCCGTTCGGTTTTGCTGGAGAGCAAACGGTGCGGGCGCAGCTTTCAGAAGGGCAAATGTCAATGGATCTCAACATCATGACCCGGCGCGAACGCTGCCAGGCGAAAGTGCGAGTTGCCGACCGGACGTTTACGACTTTCGGCGCACGGGGCGGGATGGTGCTGGTGTTGAGTGGGGCGTGGCAATTGGGTGACAAACTGTTGACGGCAGATCAGGGCGCATACTGGCAGGATGAACATCACACCCTTCGCCTGCTGAAAGATGAAGGTAAAATCCTCTACAGCGAAATCAGTTGGAACCCGGCATGGCCGCTAGATGCAGTCAGCCAGGTCGATAATCTCAGCCTTGCCGGATAACAACGGCTTGCACAGAATTTTGTAGCCGTCGTGGTCGAACCCCGCGGGTAAGCGACGCAGTTCCTCGGCGGCATTCAGACTCGTGACCGATCCCAGCCATAGCCAGTTATGGATGATATGGTATTCGGTCATGTCATTTGCGCGCTCTTGCAGGGCGATTGCGCCTTGCCAGGGCCAGCAGGTCAGTTGCAATTTTGCGAGTGCCGATAGCAGTCGCTGGTGATGGGCTTCCAGGCTTTCCTTACCGCAGCACGCCCCGGCGCAGCGTTTCAGCGCTGAGCGAAAACAGCCACGTCCACGCGTGACGCTCTCCAGACCCAACAATCCATAACAAAGCTGATGTTCATCGGCGATGGTTTGCAACGCCTGAAGCGCCGCGCGGCGGTTGGCAAACAGGCCAAACAATCCGGGCTGATGGGCAAAATCAATCTCTTTGGCGTACACCACCTGTGGCTGCGTCTCTTTCAGCAGCAGCGAGCAAAGTTGACGATTCCGTCGCAGACGTTTATTAAACAGCGGCTGTCGCTCTTTGATGAGTTTCGCTTCCAGTAACAGCGCGCCGATCTCTCCGGCAGTGCGAACCCAACTGATTCGCCGCGACTGGCGCAGCATAGCGGCTTCGTCTGGCGTGCGCAGATGCGACAAAATGCGGCTGCGCAGATTGATGCTTTTACCGATGTACAACGGCAAGGTTTCGCTTTCGCCATGAAAGGTATACACGCCGGGCAGGGAAGGCAGCGCTTCCAGCGAGGGACGCAGATGTTCGGGATATTCGTAGATTGCCGCCGCTTCAAATTCAAGACGCGGGGCGGATTGACGCCGGGCCACATTCACTCCTGATGCTGTTTATCCGTACAGTGTAGCGGCGCGGCGAGAGAATTGCATCAAAATTGTACAACGATGGGGGGCTTATCTGGCTGTCAGAGAGAGTGAAGCGGCCCGACAACGGCATAGTCGCCGGGCGTAAAACGAATTAACGCTTCCAGAAATCGTCAAAAACCGTGATCGGTGGGCGACGCTTATGTTCAGTTTTCAAATACCAGCCCTCGATGATTTTGGCGATGCCCGCGTCAACCGGTTTGCCTTCAAGATAATCATCGATGTTGTCGTAGGTTACGCCGAGTGCTGCTTCATCTGGCAGAGAAGGGCGGTCGTCTTCTAAATCGGCGGTCGGGGCTTTCTTATACAGATGCTCCGGGCAGCCGAGGGTGGCTAATAGTTGTTTGCCCTGACGCTTGTTCAGACGGAAAATCGGGTTGATGTCAGTGCCGCCGTCGCCGTATTTGGTGAAAAACCCGGTGATCGCTTCTGCTGCGTGATCGGTGCCGACCACCACGCCTTTGGTCATCCCGGCGATGCTGTACTGGGCTTTCATGCGCTCGCGTGCTTTTTCATTGCCGCGAATGAAATCACTCAACTCAATGCCGGCTTCACGCAGCGCTTCTTCGCTGGCGAGCACCGCGCCTTTGATATTGACCGTCAGAACACGGTCTGGCTGGATAAATTCGATGGCGTCCTGGCAATCCTGCTCATCGGCCTGAACGCCGTATGGCAGGCGCACGGCAATAAACTGCAGGCTGGCGTCACCGGTTTCTTTACGCAGTTCGCTGATGGCAAGCTGGCACAGTTTTCCGGTCAACGTGGAATCCTGACCGCCGCTGATGCCGAGCACCAGTGACTTAATAAATGGATAGGTTGTGAGATAAGACTTCAGGAAATCTACGCTACGGCGGATCTCTTCTTCGCTGTTGACCTGCGGCTTAGCGCCCAACGCCGCGATAATCTCTTGTTGCAGAGCCATTTACCCCTCCCCGAAAAGGTTGTCGTGTATCCGCTAAAGCTACCTCTTTGTGGATAAAACGACAAGGATCACAGTTTTGACTGACGGAAAAACCCCCGATTCAGCAGCATAGCGCATTATTACCAGAGTTATCCGAAAGTTACGGTAAATCACTCGTTGGGTTGAAAAATAGCACTATTTATTCCAGGCTTATAACACACTGATAAAAAAGAGGACGGAATATGAACAAGAACGTAGCGGGAATTTTAGGTGCAGCAGCAGTACTGACCATGTTGGCGGGTTGTACCGCCTACGATCGCACTACCGACCAGTTCACACAGCCGGTGGTGAAAGATGTTAAAAAAGGCATGAGCCGTGAGCAGGTCATGCAGATTGCCGGTAAGCCTTCTTCTGAAATTACGATGATTCATGCCCGTGGTACTTGTCAGACTTACATGCTGGGTCAACGGGATGGTAAAGCACAAACCTATTTTGTCGCACTGGATGACACCGGTCACGTAGTCAATTCTGGCTACCAGACCTGTGCTGAGTACGATACTGACCCGCAGGCTGCTAAGTAACCGAATCACACATTCTGCTGAGTCCTGAGCAAGCCCGGCCTTTTGGTCGGGCTTTTTGTTTGGCTCAAGCTGCTTATTTAATTGCGCGAATTATTTGCCAAAATGTGAGGGTAGTCATAACCGAAGGTCAAGGAGAGACAATTTAGGTCTACCAGGAATTATCTTGCCGTAGTGCGATGCCGTATACTCACCTCATAAACACAAAGTAACAATTCGTTACCGCCATAATCCCGCCCCGTTGCGAACAGGATGCATTCCCCGGCGGCGGTTAGAAAATACACATTGAGGAAGCGAGTATGGAAAAGAAACATATCTACCTATTCTGTTCTGCGGGCATGTCCACCTCACTGCTGGTGTCGAAAATGCGCGCACAGGCTGAGAAATACGAAGTGCCAGTGGTGATTGAAGCCTTCCCCGAAACCCTTGCAGGTGAAAAAGGTGAAGCCGCCGACGTTGTATTATTAGGCCCACAAATTGCGTATATGTTGCCAGAGATTCAACGTCTGCTGCCCAATAAGCCAGTGGAAGTTATCGATTCTATTTTGTATGGCAAAATAGATGGTTTAGGCGTGCTGAAAGCCGCCGTCGCTGCTATTAAGAAAGCCGCAGCACAATAATTTTTTAATTTTGATTTAATTTTCCCGTCAAAGAGTAATTTCACACACAATCGCCGTAATATTTTATTACGGCCTTTAAGGGTATTTTCTATGAGTAAAGTTATTAGCTCTCTTGAAAAGGTACTCCTTCCTTTTGCTGTCAAAATAGGAAAGCAGCCGCACGTCAATGCGATTAAAAACGGCTTTATTAAGTTAATGCCGTTGACCCTCGCAGGGGCCATGTTTGTTCTTATCAACAACGTGTTTTTGAGTTTTGGCGAAGGCTCGTTCTTCTTTTCTATGGGCATTCGGTTAGACGCTTCGACCATTGAGACCCTGAATGGTTTTAAAGCCATCGGCGGCAACGTGTACAACGGTACGTTGGGCATTATGTCGCTGATGGCGCCTTTTTTCATAGGCATGGCGTTAGCTGAAGAACGTAAAGTCGATCCGTTCGCGGCGGGGCTGTTAGCCGTCGCGGCATTCATGACCGTTACACCGTACAGCGTGGGCGAAGCCTATGCCGTCGGTGCGAACTGGCTGGGTGGGGCAAACATCATCTCCGGGATTATTATCGGCCTGGTGGTGGCAGAAATGTTCACCTTTATCGTGCGCCGTAACTGGGTGATTAGACTGCCAGACAGCGTGCCGGGCTCGGTGTCTCGCTCGTTCTCTGCGGTTATTCCAGGCTTCATTATTCTGTCCATCTTCGGCGTTATCGCCTGGGCGTTGACGCACTGGCAGACCAACTTCCACCAGATCATCATGGATTCCATTTCTACGCCGCTGGCGTCGATGGGTGCGGTGGTGGGTTGGGCGTACGTTATCTTTACTTCGCTGTTGTGGTTCTTTGGTGTGCACGGTTCTCTGGCGCTCACCGCGCTGGACAACGGCATCATGACCCCATGGGCGCTGGAAAACATCGCGACGTATCAGCAGTACGGTTCTGTGGAAGCGGCGCTGGCAGCCGGTAAGAGCTTCCATATGTGGGCTAAACCGATGCTGGATTCCTACATCTTCCTCGGTGGTACGGGTGCGACGCTGGGTCTGATCATCGCCATCTTCATTGCTTCTCGCCGCGCTGACCATCGTCAGGTTGCGAAGCTGGCGCTGCCTTCAGGCATCTTCCAGATTAACGAACCGATTCTGTTTGGTCTGCCGATCATCATGAACCCGGTGATGTTCATTCCGTTCATTCTGATTCAACCGCTGTTGGCCGCGATTACCATGTCCGCTTACGGTTTAGGGATTATCCCACCGATCACCAACCTGGCTCCGTGGACGATGCCAACTGGTCTGGGCGCATTCTTTAACACCAACGGTAGCGTCGCCGCTCTGCTCCTGGCGTTCTTCAACCTTGGCGTATCGGTGCTGGTTTACCTGCCATTCGTGGTGGTGTCGAATAAAGCACAGGCCGTGATTGATGAACAAGAGAGCGAAGAAGATATCGCTAACGCACTGAAATTCTGATGTAACGCGGTGCGGGGTTCACCCCGTACCGCCAGACGTAAAGAGGGAAAGAGTATGTTCGATCTGGAGAATATCGTGGCAGATGAGGCGCAGCAAAACGACCTCGAAGAAGTGGTGATGGGGCTGATTATTAACTCCGGACAGGCCAGAAGCCTGGCGTACACCGCGCTGAAACAGGCCAAACAGGGCGATTTCGTCACTGCAAAGGCAACGATGGAACAATCCCGCGTGGCGCTGAGCGAAGCGCATCGCGTACAAACGCAGCTCATCGAAAGCGATGAAGGCGAAGGCAAAATGAAGGTCAGCCTGGTGCTGGTGCATGCGCAGGATCATCTTATGACCTCAATGCTGGCCCGTGAGCTGGTTGCCGAATTGATTGAGCTTCACGAGAAGGTACAATAACAGGCAGATACCACGATGAGGCAACCCAAGATGATGACCCTGGAAATCAGTACCGCACTTGAACAACAACTGTTTAACGGTAAAAATTTTCATGTCTTCATCTACAACAAAACGGAAAGTATCAGCGGGTTACACCAGCACGACTACTACGAGTTCACACTCGTGCTCACCGGGCGCTATTATCAGGAAATCAATGGCAAACGGGTGATGCTGGAACGCGGGGATTTTGTTTTCATCCCGATGGGGTCATATCACCAAAGCTTTTATGAGTTCGGTGCGACCCGCATCCTGAATGTAGGCATCAGCAAACGCTTCTTTGAGGAACATTATCAGCCGCTGATGCCGAGTTTCCTGGTTGCCTCTCAGGTCTACTCTGTTAAAAGTGCCTTTCTCAGCTATATAGAGTCGGTTATTGCCTCACTCAATTTTCGCGAAAGTGAATTTGATGAGTTTATTGAAGTGGTCTCATTCTATGTGATTAACCGCCTGCGTCATTTTCGTGAGGAGCAAACGCAGGATGTTATCCCGCAGTGGCTAAAAACCACCGTAGAAGAGATGCATGATAAACATAAATTTGGCGAAGGCGCGCTGGAAAATATGGTGGCGTTATCCGGTAAGTCACAGGAATATTTGACCCGGGCGACACAGCGTTTTTACAGCAAGACGCCAATGCAGATTATTAATGATATCCGCATTAACTTCGCCATGAAGCAATTAGAAATTACCAATTATTCGGTGACCGATATTGCGTATGAATCAGGTTACAGCAGTCCGAGTCTGTTTATTAAGACCTTCAAAAAGCTGACCTCATTTACACCAAGCAATTATCGCAAGCAACTCACCGTCATTAATTAATAGCGTGCGGTTCGCCGCACCTACCGAATTCGTTTAGCTATCCGCGCATGATGTGGAGAGTCAACCACACGTTGTTTGCGGGTCACTTGGGAGAAAGTTATGAGCCAGAAATTAAAAGTTGTGACTATCGGCGGCGGCAGCAGCTATACCCCGGAATTACTGGAAGGTTTCCTCAAGCGCTATCATGAACTGCCGGTTACCGAGCTGTGGCTGGTCGATGTTGAAGAAGGGCAGGAAAAACTCGACATCATCCACGCGCTGTGTGAACGCATGGTGCAAAAAGCCGGTGTGCCGATGACGGTGCACAAAACCCTTAACCGCCGCGAAGCGCTGAAAGATGCCGATTTCGTGACCACGCAGCTTCGCGTCGGCCAGTTGAAAGCGCGTGAAAAAGACGAGCGCATTCCACTGAGTCACGGTTATCTCGGCCAGGAAACCAACGGTGCCGGTGGCCTATTTAAAGGGCTGCGTACCATTCCCGTGGTGTTCGACATCATCAAAGACGTGCAGGAAATCTGCCCGGATGCATGGGTGATTAACTTCACCAACCCGGCGGGCATGGTGACCGAAGCGGTTTATCGTCATACCAATTTCAAACGTTTTATCGGCGTGTGTAACATTCCGGTAGGCATGAAAATGTTCATCACCGATGTGTTGCAACTCTCTGACAAAGACGACCTGTCTATTGATCTGTTCGGCCTGAACCACATGGTGTTTATCCGCGACGTTATCGTGAATGGCAAATCACGCTTTGCGGAACTGCTCGACGGCGTGGCCACCGGTAAGTTGACCGCCAACACCGTGAAAAACATCTTTGATATGCCATTCAGCGAAGGGCTGATTCGTTCCCTGAATCTGCTGCCGTGCTCTTATCTGCTGTACTACTTCAAGCAGAAAGAGATGCTGGCTATCGAAATGGGCGAATACTACAAAGGCGGCGCGCGCGCTCAGGTGGTGCAGAAAGTCGAGAAGCAGCTGTTCGACCTGTATAAAGATCCGGACCTGAATATTAAACCGAAAGAACTGGAACAGCGCGGCGGGGCGTACTACTCGGACGCAGCCTGCGAGGTTATCAACGCCATCTACAATAACAAGCAGACGGAGCATTACGTCAACGTGCCGCACCACGGGCATATAGACAATATTCCGGCAGATTGGGCGGTAGAGATGACCTGTATTCTTGGCAGCGAAGGGGCGAAGCCGCATCCGCGACTGACCCATTTCGATGACAAAGTGCTGGGGCTGATTCATACCATCAAGGGCTTTGAAGTGGCGGCAAGCCATGCGGCGCTGAGTGGTGAGTTTAATGATGTGCTGCTGGCGCTGAATTTAAGCCCGCTGATCCATTCAGATAAAGACGCTGAAGTGCTGGCTCGCGAGCTGATCCTCGCCCATGAAAAATGGTTGCCGAACTTTGCCGAAACGGTGAAAACCCTCAAGCAGTAAAAGGAGTTGCAGATGGAACGTGTGCTCATCGTCAATGCCGATGACTTTGGTCTCAGCAAAGGGCAAAACTACGGTATTGTCGACGCCTGCAAAAACGGTCTGGTGACCTCCACTACCGCGCTGGTGAACGGCGTGGCTATTGAACATGCGGCTCAGTTGAGCCGCTGTTTACCTGAACTCGCGGTGGGGATGCATTTTGTGCTCACGCTCGGCATGCCGCTGTCGGCAATGCCAGGCCTGACGCGCGAGGGCAAACTGGGCAAATGGATTTGGCAGATGGCAGAAGAGGATTCTCTGCCGCTGGATGAAATTGCGCGTGAACTGGACTGCCAGTATCACCGCTTTGTGGACCTGTTCGGTTGCGAACCTACGCATTTCGACAGTCATCATCATGTGCATATGATCCCGCAGATTTTCCCGATTGTAGCGGCGTTTGCCAAAGCGAAAGGGGTGGCGATGCGTATCGATCGCAATCTGCAAAAACTGCATAGCCTGGATGCGCAAGGCGTACGCAGCAGCGACGGATTCGCCAGCGAGTTTTATGGCGATGCCATCACGGAAGTGTTATTCCTGCAAACGCTGGAAACCTCGGCGCGGGCAGGGGAGTCATCGCTGGAAGTGATGTGTCATCCGGCTTTTGTCGATAACACCATTATGGGCAGCGCGTACTGCTACCCACGTTTGACTGAACTGGACGTGTTAACGTCGCCATCGCTGAAATACGCGGTCGCGGAGCACGGCTACCGTCTCGGGACTTACCGCGACGTATAGAATGTCACTGTTGGTGCCCAGTTCTCCCTGGGCACCGTGTTAGGGGTTAGGCCGGGCGAGAGTTCCCGGCATTTTTTTAGGCTGGAATAGTCGGGATTTTTGCCGCTCGTGACCACACCCGATGTGCCGCCAATAAGCCCAGGAAATCCTCCGTCAAACTCTTCGTCACGCTTTCCCCTTCCGCTATGCCTTCTTCGCCTTTATCCGCCACGCTAAGGAGTGTTTTGAAGCGACGGGCATCGCCAGCCAGCAGCAGCGGTTTGAGATGCTTATACGCTTCGAGCAGGTAATAACGGGCATCGCCGCTCTTTTCAAGGCTACTGATATCGCCTGCGGGCACGGCTACGGCATCCACTGTCAGCGAAGGTGCTGCGGCAAATGTGGCATTAATCGTCAGTACCGAACCATCATCCGCAGTCAGTTCGCCCATTCGGCTGTAGAGTAATTTCGCATGCACGCCTTGCGCTTTCAGCCCTTTCAGTAAGGTCAGCAACTCCTTCGCGACGGGTTTATCACTCAGAAGGACACCGACAACGCGCCCTTTAATGCTTCCGCCAGGGGTGGCGTACAGGCTCAGCGTCGGGTCTTTCTTCAGCCCGTTTACATCTGGCGGAGCAGAGCGTGTGCGCTGTTCTTCGCTGAGGGTTAACCCCAAGTTGTCGCCGACTTTCTGTGCCAGTTGGATATCAATAGACGCCAGTTGATCGACCACGCGCTCACGGATATACGCCCGGGCTACTTTGCCTAGTTCAAAGCTAAAGGCGTCAACAATATGCTGTTGTTCGATCGGCGTCTGACTGAGCCAGAACAGACGCGGATGTGCATAATATTCGCCAAAGGAAGGGCTGCGCTCGCGAATTTTATCGCCGTCGACCCGCGCCTGATAAGACTCAAAGCCCCCGCGTTTTGGCCCCGGTGGCGTTTCTCGCGGCCAGTTGTCGTTAATCGAATTCGGCTCGTAGTTGGCCGGATTGGTGTCAATGTCCATCCGGTGCATGCCATCACGCTGGAAATTGTGGTACGGGCAGGTCGGGCGGTTGATCGGGATTTCATGGAAATTGGGGCCGCCAAGTCGGCTGATTTGGGTGTCGGTGTAGGAGAATAAACGCCCCTGCAACAGCGGATCGTTACTGAAATCAATGCCCGGCACGATGTGACCCGGATGGAACGCAACTTGCTCGTTTTCGGCGAAAAAGTTGTCCGGATTGCGATTCAGAACCATTTTACCCACGCGTTGCACCGGGACCAAGGCTTCGGGGATAAGCTTGGTAGGGTCGAGAAGATCAAAGTCGTACTTGAATTCATCGGCTGCGGGGATCAGCTGGAAACCCAGTTCATATTCTGGGAAATCACCGGCTTCTATCGATTCCCACAGCTCGCGGCGATGGAAGTCGGGATCTCGCCCGGTGAGTTTCTGCGATTCATCCCAGACCATAGAGGCCTTTCCTGCGATGGGTTTCCAGTGGAATCGAACAAACGTGGCTTCACCTTTGGCGTTTATCAGACGGAAAGTGTGGATGCCAAAGCCTTCCATGGTGCGGAAACTGCGTGGTAGACCTCGGTCAGACATCGCCCACATCACGTTATGCAAGGTTTCAGGCTGGAGAGAAACGTAGTCCCAGAAAGTATCATGCGCGCTGCCGCCCTGAGGGATCGCCCAGTGTGGCTCTGGTTTTACCGCGTGAACGAAATCAGGAAATTTCATCGCATCCTGCAAGAAGAACACAGGGGTGTTGTTGCCGACTAAATCGAAAATACCTTCGTCGGTATAAAATTTGGTGGCAAAACCGCGAATATCACGCACCGTATCGGCAGAACCCGCGCCGCCCTGGACGGTAGAGAAGCGCACGAATACGGGTGTGACTTTTTTCGGGTCAGTCAGAAAGCTGGCTTTGGTGATATCGCTGAGGTTTTTATAAGGCTGGAAATAGCCGTGGGCGGCGGAGCCTCGGGCATGAACAATACGTTCAGGGATCCGTTCGTGGTCGAAATGGGTGATTTTTTCCCGCAGGATAAAATCTTCCAGCAAGGTTGGACCACGGCTGCCGGCACGCAGTGAGTTCTGGTCATCGGCAATTCGTGTACCCTGATTGGTAGTCAACGGAACGTTTTCGCCACCTTTGCGAAAGGCCTCCAGAGCCTCCAGTTTCTCGCTTTGTGTCTCGGGTGCTTTCACGCTCCCGGGGGCTGTAGGAAATTCACCGGGCGCACTAGGGTGAGGGGGCGCAAGATGGGAATTATCGGCTGGAGCAAGGGAATCAAGTCCTGGTTTGGCTTCGGCGTCGTCGTGTACCGGGGAACCCTGAACGGTCTTTTTATCTGATTTCTTCGACATTGCACGCGTCTCCTGTTTCAGTCTGGAAAAAGGTTTTTTTTGCGTCAAAACTTGTTAACTATAGAACAACACAGGCAATGGCCCCGTCATTCTGAGACAAATGCCTGGTTTGCTGTGACGAATCAACAGCGAAGATCGCACGCAGGGCGCGACGATGGCGGCCACAATCGGCTATCATAGGGGGTTCATGACTTTGTTTTCTGTTTTGGTGCTTTTCCGCTTATGAAACCGTTGCGTCAACACAACAATCGCCCCGTTATTAGCTACGTGCCTCGTGTCGAACCGGCACCACCGGATCACGCCTCGAAGGTGGATGGCTACCGTGACGTCTGGCTGCTGCGTAAGAAGTATGTGGCATTTGTGTTGATGGGTGACAGCTTCCAGCAATCACAGGCTTTCACCGGGCCTGAAGCGGCACAGCGTTGGGCGATGCAGATGCGCCAGGAAGGGGAAGTAGAAGAATAGTGTCGTGGAACGAAATGCATAAAAAAAGCGCCGAATCGGCGCTTTTTTGCTGATGGCAGTCGAGCAACCTTAACGGTGCGCCAACTCTACTTCATCTTCGCTTTCCATCACTGTTTTGTCGGTCTGGCGCAGCCACTGGCTGGTCAGGGTTCCGGCGGTCATCGACCCGTTGACGTTCAGCGCGGTACGGCCCATGTCGATCAGCGGCTCGATGGAAATCAGCAACGCAACCAGCGTAACCGGCAGACCCATTGCAGGCAGAACGATAAGTGCGGCAAACGTTGCACCGCCACCGACGCCCGCAACACCTGCGGAGCTAACGGTCACAATACCAACCAGCGTTGCAATCCACAGCGGATCGAGCGGGTTGATGCCGACAGTGGGCGCAACCATCACTGCCAGCATTGCCGGGTACAGACCCGCACAACCGTTCTGGCCAATCGTGGCACCGAAGGATGCGGAGAAGCTGGCAATGGATTCCGGTACACCCAGACGACGGGTTTGCGCTTCAATATTCAGTGGAATAGAAGCGGCGCTGGAACGGCTGGTGAACGCGAAGGTCAGCACTGGCCATACCTTACGGAAGTATTTCAGCGGGTTAACACCGTTGGCACCGAGCAGCAAACCGTGAACCACAAACATGATCCCCAGACCAAGGTAAGACGCGACCACGAAACCACCGAGTTTGATGATGTCCTGCAGGTTCGAACCCGCCACGACTTTGGTCATCAGAGCCAGCACGCCATATGGCGTCAGCTGCATCACCAGACGCACCAGTTTCATCACCCAGCTTTGCAGGGTGTCGATGGCGGTCAGAACGCGTTTACCTTTCGGTTCATCGTCTTTCAGCAATTTCAGCGCGGCGACACCCAGGAAGGCGGCGAAAATCACGATGCTGATGATTGACGTAGGGTTTGCACCAGTCAGATCGGCAAACGGGTTTTTCGGTACGAAGGAGAGCAGCAATTGTGGCACGCTGAGATCAGCGACTTTGCCAACGTAAGTGCTCTGGATCGCATTCAGACGCGCGGTTTCAGCCGTTCCCTGTACCAGACCTTCAGCACTGAGGCCAAACAGGTTGGTCACCAGCACACCGACCAGCGCTGAAATCAGCGTGGTGAACAACAGAGTACCGATGGTCAGGAAGCTGATTTTACCGAGCTGTGACGCGTTATGCAGACGCGCGACAGCACTCAAAATAGAGGCAAAGACCAACGGCATTACAATCATTTGCAGCAGCTGTACATAGCCGTTGCCGACGACGTTAAACCATTGGATAGAGTCTTTGAGGACTGTGCTGTCTGCGCCGTAAATCAGTTGCAGTGCCAGACCGAAGGCTACGCCCATCGCCAGGCCTACCAATACTTTCTTGGCGAGACTCCAGTTTTTGTGCCGGGTTTGTGCCAGAGCAAATAGTAAGATAGCGAACACAACGACGTTCGCGATTAATGGAAAATTCATCCCCGTTCTCCTGGTGTCATTAGACGGCTCGAATGAGTGGCCGACTTTAATGTCGCAAGATTAGCAGAAGTGTGATGTAGCGCTTATATCCAAATGGAATGGTTTATTCCAAAAAGTTGCTCTCAGAGGGATTAGTGCGCAGTTTGGTTATTATCTATGCTGCTGCGACGGCTCTGCATTTTTCTGTGCTTTATTTTCAAGTGGCGCTTCATTCTTCTGGCAACCAGCGATTTCTCCCACAAACTCTGTGTTTCAACCGGCACGCCTAGGCGAATATTGGCTGTCACATAGTCCTCTACCGCCCGCCTGGCGCTATAGGGTTTACCTGACAGGTCAATAATCCTGATCCCTTGTTTACTCAGAATGAAGTTACCGCCGTGTGCATCGCCAGAAATAATTTCTCTGGCATGCATTTCCCGCATCGACTCTTTAATTTCAGATTTCATGGCCGGGGTGATCGCAGGAATATCTCGCAACTCCGGGCCGGGAATGTACTCAAAAAGCATGATCGAAACTTTGGCGAATGTGAGCACGCGCCGTTCGGCCAGCAGATAGAAGTTGTTGGGGAAGGTGTATCCATCCGACTCGGCTTCATCGATCCTATGGATAAGATTTTCATTATAGTTTTTGCAGAACAAGGATTTAGCGAAACGTTCAGCCAGTTTGCTGCGGGGGGAATAAATCTTGAGTACGAACTGACCATGTCGGGTGTCGAGTAAAGAGACATGGGTGTGAGGCTCACTTTTAAACACCATGGGAATGCTGATGTTTTTCACATTACACGAGAGAATATCGTCAAGGATTTCGAGATAACGGTCATCGAGGCTTTTATGGCAGACATGAAAACCTCGGTGCTTCAGTTTTGTAATCATAAAGTGAGCAACGAATGGGTCTAAATAGCGGTAAGGAAGCAGCGAATATCTGCATGATTACCCTTAACTTTAGCTTTCCCAGACAGAAGTCTACAAGTTCGTTCCGGTTTAAAAATAAACGACGATCAGTGTGTGCTCTGATGGCTTATAAATCGGTCGAAGCGTAATTGCAGTGAGCTGATGAGGCTTGATGACCAGCGTACGGCGCTGTTATCCGGCATCGACTGCGGCATCCAGACGGCATAGAAGAACAACGCCATGCACAAGAAACGTTCGAGTTGATTGCCTTTTCGGGGGGCCAGAATCGGTAAGCGGAACCGCCAACGGCACGGCCACAGGAGCGGAACGCCCGCGGGTGTCAGCATATCGGCGAGAATATGGCTGAGATAACCGAGGACCATCCCCTGAATGGCATCGGCGGGAACAATCCAGGTTTCAGGGACTTTGAGATAAAACAACGTCAGGCCGCCAAACACCGCCAGCAAACTGTGCGTGAACCCGCGATGACCGAACATTCGCGCGATGGGTTTGGCTATCCAGCTTAATCGTTGGCCGAGGAAGGATTTGGGGTGATCGATATCCGGCAGCAGACAGGTCAATACCGCAGCGGGAACGACATGCCACCAGTCACCTTGCGCCAGAACCGGGGTCAGTTCTGCATTTTTGGCAAACACCGCGCAGGCTATAGAGAAGAGCAGGTGGCCTTCCGCCGTCATGATAATACCCATCAAACTGTCAATTCATACAGTATAGGGATTTTATACAGTAGGCGGAAGAGGTGACGGTGTAACTGTTTGTCAAATTTGCGCGATTAACGGGCTAACCAACCGCCGTCGACCGCCAGCGTATAGCCGTTGACGTAATCGGATGCGCTGGAGGCCAGAAAAACCACCGGTCCTTGCAGGTCTTCCGGTGTACCCCAACGTTCAGCGGGGATACGCTCAAGAATGGCTTTATTACGATCTTCGTCTTCCCGCAGCGCCTGAGTGTTGTTGGTCGCCATGTAACCCGGTGCGATGGCGTTCACGTTGATACCGTGTTGCGCCCATTCGTTCGCCAGCAGGCGAGTGATGCCGAGTACGCCGCTCTTTGAGGCGGTGTAGGATGGCACTCTGATCCCGCCCTGGAACGATAACATGGAGGCGATATTAATGATTTTCCCGCCATCGCCCTGACGAATGAACTGACGTGCGGCGGCCTGAGCGAGGAAAAAGACCGATTTGAGATTGAGGTTCATCACATCATCCCAGTCCTGTTCGCTAAAGGTCAGCGCATCGTTACGACGTATAGTCCCGGCGTTATTCACCAGAATGTCGATGCGGCCCATTTCAGTGACCGCGCGGCTGACAATCTCTTCCACTTTATCCTGCTGGCTTAAATCGGCCTGAACAAAGCTAAACCGACGACCCAGCGCCTGAACGCGTTCTGCTGTCTGCTGCGGATTTTTTCGGCTGACGCCCACGATGTCGCAGCCCGCTTCGGCTAGCCCGAGCGCCATACCCTGGCCCAAGCCCGTATCACAGCCGGTGACGATGGCGACTTTTCCGGAAAGATTGAACGCATTGAGAATCATAAGCACTCCTCTGGCCTGTTTTTTATATGTTGTGGGGCAGGTTTATGCGAGAAGCATAGAGGCGGGGGCGTAAAAACTCAAACTAAAATAAAACAACGTTTTAATTAATTTGACGGGAGTGGCGTTTTTTTCAATGCCCGGCAACCTAATTACCGGGCGCCAACCACGTTAACCGAGCAAATGTGAAAGGGTTAATTGTTCGAGGGAGGAGAGTTTCACGTCAGCCAGCACGTAACGAGCATTGGCGAAGTTTTCATGCTCTGGCACGACGATAGAGCGCATGCGCGCAGCTTTACTGGCGATCATCCCGTTAACGGAGTCTTCCAGCGCGACGCAAGCGAGCGGGTCCACGCCAAGTTTTGCTGCACAGTCGAGATACACCTGTGGATGCGGTTTGCTGTATTGCAGCTTTTCCGCCGAAGCGAGGGCATCGAACTGGTCGCGCAGGTCAAACATATCCAGCACTTTTTCCAGCATATGCAGCGGTGATGCAGACGCCAGTCCGACTTTCATTCCCTGAGATTTGCACAGGGCAATGGCTTCACGGGCGCCAGCCAGCAGAGGGCGTTCTTCTTCAACCAAAGAAATGGCGCGGCTGATAATGCGCGCAGTGACTTCTTCGCGGCTCGGACCGTTCCATGGCTGTTGGGCAAACCACAGTTCAACGACCATATCGATACGCAAACCGAGCGTGTCGGGCAGTTCGTTACGGCGTGAAATGTCCACGCCCAGACCGGCTATCACATCCAGTTCGGCACGATCCCACAGCGGTTCGGAATCAATCAGTAAACCATCCATATCAAAGATAGCAGCGAGAATTTGACGCTGGTCTGTCATAAAGCAACTCCTGTAGAGGTAAAAGGCCTGAGATTCGACTTAATCGTACACCATATAGCTTTTAAAGCGCAGGCGAAAAGGCGCAAGTAAAGGTAGACTTACAGCGAAACAGAAAGCGCGTCTGAACAAGGGGAAACCATGACGTATCAACAAGCTGGACGCATCGCCATACTGAAACGCCTTTTGGGCTGGGTCATTTTTATCCCGGCCGTGATCTCGACGCTCATTTCGGTCTTTAAATTCATGTTCGAGCACAGTGAAAAGCAGCCGGGTATTGACGCCGTTCTGCTCGACTTCGCCCACGTGATGATAGAAATGATCCGCTTCAACACGCCGTTCCTGAATTTCTTTTGGTACAACTCGCCACTGCCGGACTTCCACCACAGCCTGAATATCGGCTTCTGGATTATCTTTGCGTTAGTGTTTGTTGGCCTGGCGTTGCAGGCTTCCGGTGCGCGTATGAGCCGCCAGACGAAGTTTTTACGTGAAAGTGTGCAGGACCAGATGATCCTTGAGAAATCGAAAGGGGTTGAAGGATTAACCAAAGAGCAAGTTGAAGCGAAAATAGTTGTGCCCAATCACTCTATATTTGTGCAATTTTTCCCGCTCTATATTCTGCCGATCATTGTGATTGTCGCCGGATACTTCTTCTTCAAGGTATTAGGCTTCCTCTAAAAATAAGAAACCCGGTCAATGACCGGGTTTTGTTTATGCTTTCGGGAAGGGGCGAGGTTTCCCTTCGTTGTCTACCGCGACGTAGATAAACAACGCCTCGGTGGCTTTATAACGCTGCCCGATGGGTTCCGAAGAGACCTTCTTCACCCACACTTCTATATTGACCGTGATTGAGCTTGTCCCGCGCTTTGTACAGCGTGCGTAACAGCACACCACGTCACCCACCGCGACCGGACGTAAGAACGTCATGCCATCGACACGCACTGTGACCACACGGCCTTGCGCGATTTCTTTGGCCATAATCGCGCCACCGAGATCCATTTGCGACATGATCCAGCCGCCAAAGATATCGCCATTGGCGTTGGTGTCAGCAGGCATTGCCAGCGTGCGTAAAACCAGATCGCCCAGCGGGGCGTCATTGCTTCCGGTCATTTACTTGTCGTCCTGCGGCATATGGCGGTAGATGTACACGCCGCTTAGCAGCGTGAAAATCAGAGTCAGGGCAGTTAAGCCGAAGACTTTAAAGTTTACCCAGATATTTTGCGGCAGCCAGAACGCGATATAAATATTGGCCAGGCCGCACAGGATAAAGAATACCGCCCAGGCAATGTTCAGACGTGACCAGACGAACTGCGGCAGCGTTAACTCTTTACCCAGCATGCGCTGGATCAACGGCTTTTTCATCACCCACTGGCTGACCAGCAGCGCGATGGCAAACAGGCCATAAATCACGGTCACTTTCCATTTGATAAATTCATCGTTATGGAAGAACAGCGTCAGACCGCCGAATACCGCGACAATCACAAAGGTAATCAACGCCATTTTTTCGACTTTGCGATAGCGTATCCAGCTGTAAATCAGCACCACGGCAGTGGCGATGATAAGCGCTGTGGTGGCGGCGTAGATGTCATAAAGCTTATAGAAAGCAAAGAACACTACCAGCGGTAAAAAATCGAGAAACTGCTTCATTCATCGGTTCCGTAGTTCAGTAACGGCCCGGAAAGCCGGGCCTTAGGGATGTCAGTTACGAATAAGCATATACAGGCGGAATAAATAGATCAGCAACAAAGCAGAAATCAAGTTACTGATGCAGTTCACCACCACTGCGCCGACGTTCGGCGTCAGCACCGCAAAGCTTGATGCGAACATCAGCAGCAGCGTTTTCGCCAGCAGCCAGCCGATCACCGCCGGGGCGATCAGACGCATATTAGCCCAAGCCAGACGCATGCTGTTGCGCATGGAGGCGAATATCCCCATTTTATCTTGCACCAGCATAATCGGCGCAAAAGAGAGCACGATAGCCAGTAACACACCCGGCACTACAATCAGCATGACACCCATCTGCACCAGGAAGGTGGTGATGAAAATGAGTAACAACAATTTCGGCAGAACCGGTGCGCTGGCACCGATAGCGCGCAGCGCGCTGACGCGTTGCCCGGCAGAAATCATCTGAATCATCAGCAGCACGCCGCCCGCGAGAATGGCATTGCCAATCAGGCCAGAAAAGGTTGAAGAGGCCGAGGCACGCAGCAGGATTTGCTGCTGTTCTGGCGTCATGTTTTGCACCAGTTCAAACAGGCTTACACCGCCTGCAAGGTTATCGCCTTCGCGCAGCAGAGCAAGCTGCTCATCGCTCGGTGAGAACGCATGGCCAAGCACCACCGTGATAAACGAACACAACAAGGCAATCAACAGAACCGTAACGAACTGATTGCGAAAAAAATTACCCGTGTCACGGTAAACCGACTTAGCCGTGATAGACATGCACTCTCCTTGAGTCTGACTGCTAGTAATAAGCCGGCAATTGTAACTCACCGCGCACCAAAGTGGCAGCATCAACACCTGTATGGAAAAGCATATCTTTGTAAAGGAGAAGTAAGCCTTCACGGTGGGGCGACGCTTGTTCCTCATTAAAGACCACATTCTGCTGCGGCGTGAACAGGGGCAAAAGGGCCATACCGCCTTTTTTGTAACAAGAAAAAGGAAGAAAATTGATGTGGATGTGTTTTCTCCTTATCAAATTCGCCGCGAAAAATTAATCCAGATCAATGAATGTTAAATCTCACGATTGAATGTGATCTGAATTGGATCGTTTTTACTCATTTATAGGTATATTCAGCGCGCTTATAAAATCATAACTAAGGAGTGGAAATGAAAAAGTTAGCAGTGGCGGCGTTGGTGTTAAGCAGTCTGTCTGGCGGTGCCTGGGCGCATGAAGCCGGTGAGTTCTTTATTCGTGCAGGTTCTGCGACGATTCGTCCGACGGAAGGGTCTGATAACGTCCTGGGGCTCGGCGGCTTTACTGTCGATAACAACACCCAGCTCGGCCTAACCTTCACTTATATGGCAACGGATAACATTGGTATTGAATTGCTGGCCGCTTCGCCGTTCCGCAGCAAAGTGGGCACAGGCCCAACCGGAACGCTGGCAACCGTCAATTTGCTGCCGCCAACGCTGATGGCACAGTGGTATTTCTTTGACGCCAGCAGCAAGGTTCGTCCTTATATCGGGGCGGGTATCAACTACACCACTTTCTTTAATGCCGATTTCAACGATACCGGTAAAGCGGCGGGCTTGTCTGATCTGAGCGCCGACGACTCCTGGGGCGCGGCAGGTCAGGTGGGCGTCGATTATTTGATTAATCAGGACTGGCTGATTAACGCCTCAGTCTGGTATATGGACGTGGACACCGATATTAAATTTAAAGCCGGTGGTGAAAATCAGTCCATTCATACCCGTCTAGACCCGTGGGTATTTATGTTCTCAGCAGGTTATCGCTTCTGATAGTATTAAAGAGTGGCCGCCCGGCGGTCACTCTTATATTACCGCCAAACACCCGATAGAAATGTATAAATAAATTCCTTACATTTGGTTCTCCTGCTTTCCTCGCATCTGCTCATATTCTCCCTACAATAGCGCGCTCAATTATTAGACGCAGATATAAACGATGAAATTTAAATCACTTTTTCTTGTTTCAGCCCTGGTTCTGGCTGGTTGTAGTGCAAAAGGCGATACCGCCAGTGAGCAGCGTGCCACCATTCAAAAAATGCGCACCGATACCTTAACTCAGCTTTATAAGCTGCACCCGGAAGCGCGCAGCGATGTTCAGCATGGAACAGGTTACGCAGTGTTCTCCAGCAACAGCAGCAAAATTTTCCTCTTTGGCTTCGGTAGCGGTTATGGCGTCGTGAAAGATCTTCACAGCGGTAAAGATACCTACATGAAAATGGCCCAGGGCGGCGCAGGCTTGGGTGTAGGTGTGAAACAATTGAGCACGGTTATCGTGTTCCATGACACTAAATCGCTGAACAAATTCATCACCGAAGGCTACGTTGTTGGCGCGGATGCAAACGCTGCCGCGAAATACGATGATACCGGTGCCGGTACGGGTGCTTCAGCTCACGGTGTAGCAACCGATACTGAATCGTTACCTTCAAAAGTCAGCGTGTATGAAATGACCGAAAAAGGTCTGGCGGCGCAGGCGATGATCAACGGCTATAAATACTGGCCTGATGCTGATCTGAATAAATAATAAAAATGCCGGCAGCGATGCCGGCTTTTATATAAGGTTCACGCTTAACTGCGGTGAACCTTTTTTTATGCCGCTAATACCCGGTCCAGTGCTTTTTGTGCAGTCATTAGATGTTGACCACCAAATAGAATGGCACGATTCAGTAGCGTATAAAGCTGGTAGACCGGCTGGCGTTCCAGAAAACCTGACGGCAGCGGTGATACTGATTGATAGCCATCATAAATTTGCGGAGGCTGTTCTGGGTGAAGAGGTAGCATAGCCAAATCGCATTCACGATCCCCCCAGTAACAGGCCGGGTCAAAAATATACGGACCAGATGGCCCCAGCGCGCAGTTGCCAGACCATAAATCACCATGCAGCAGTGAAGCCTGCGGCTGATGTGAACTCAAACGCTGATGAATGTGTTCGACGATGGCATCAATATTGCCGAACGCCAGTCCTTTTTCCGCTGCAAGTTCTAATTGCCAGCCGATACGTTGTTCCGCAAAGAAATTCGACCAGCGGCGTTGCCACGCGTTGGGCTGTGGTGTTGTGGAAAGGTCGTTGTCGAAATCGAGGCCAAACTGAGGTTGATCGCTCCACTGGTGCAGGCGGGCTAATTGCTGACCGAGTAAAAACGCGTTGTGCGCATCCAGCGGGCGAGGGGGCAGAAACTCCATCACCATGAAACTGTAATCCCGATCGCTGCCCACGGCGTACACCTCGGGTACGGCGACGGTGTTACTCCGCGAGAGCAGATCGAGTTGATCGGCTTCTGCAGTGAAGATGGGCAGCATTTCCCGCTCATCGCATTTGACGAAATAATCCTGACCACTGATGCGCAGATGCCATGCGGCGTGGATTTCTCCGCCGGGCAGCTCGTTGCGCAGCTCGATTTCGCCGTCTCCGTGCTCTTTCAACAGGCTACAGATCGCTTGCCACATGCTCTCTCTCCCCATGTTTTCCGCCAGATCATAAGGTTAGCGCATAAATGCGGTGAAAAAACTCGAACTGACGCACAACTGCGCGTTTTAATTTGCCGTATCGGCTGCGTTGTTTTGCAACCAGTGTTCAAACGTCACGACGCTGACCTCTGGCTTTTGACCAATTGCTGTTTCCGCCAAACCAGTCGTCAGAATTTTGATGTCGTCTGCACTTTGGGGGCTGACAAGCCCAAACGTATTCGTGCCAAGATCGTGGACTTTGCCTTCGTCATCCGTCAGCGTCAGGGTAAAACCGGCGCGAGTCAGATGATTATTGAGTTCATTGATTTCAGTCAGCGTCTCTTCGTGAAAGCTCACTGTCACCACGTAACGCGTGATATCGCCGCTCATCGGGAACCTCGTTGTTAACCATGGAGTTTTGATAGCATAGCCGATTACGGCTATTTTTCGACCTCCGCCGCGTTAACGGCGGGGATCAAGCTCAGCTTCGGCATAGATAATCGTAAATATTGCGGGTGTTTTCGAGTGAGCATAAACGGGTGCCCTGATTTATGGTTGCCGCGCTCCCGGCCGCAACGCCGTAGCGAACCATTTCGTCCAGCGGCGCATTTTCTGCAAGTTTCAGGGTCATTGCACCGACCATGCTGTCGCCAGCCCCCACCGTACTTTGGCTTTTGACTGGCGGCGGGACGACCTGCACGCTACCGCTGGCATCCACGCCCAACGCACCTTGCGGACCAAGTGACACCACGACCCTGCGGGCTTTGCCGCTACGAACAATTACCTCGGCGGCTTTACGCACATCGTCAGGCTGGGTTAATTCGCGTTGAACCAGCGCGCTGAGTTCTTTTTGGTTAGGTTTCACCAATTCGAGATTACCCACTTCCAGTGCAGCGGCCAGCGCATCACCGGAACTGTCGACGACGCAGCGGATGCCATGCTGTTGTGCCGATTGAATCAGCTCGACCAGTTTCGAAATACTGACACCAGGCGGGAGACTGCCGCTGATAACGAGGATCGCGCCGACTTCTATTTGCAGCACTTTTTGTTCAAGCTGATGGAATTCGTCTTCGCTCAGCGCAGCGCCTGGCATCACGAAACGATACTGTTCACCGCTGGTTTCGACATGCACATGCAAGTTTTGACGGGTCCAGTCATTGGCGGCGACCGTTTCGACTGGCACCTGTTCATCGGCAAGTAACGCCACTAGATGTTCACCCGTTGCGCCCCCCGCAGGGAATATCGCGGTAGCCTCACCGCCAAGAAAGGCTATTGCACGCGCGACGTTAATCCCGCCGCCACCAGGTTCAAATACCGGGGCGCTACAGCGTAATTTGCCTTCAGGATAAATTTGCGGAGTGAGCGTTGCGCTGTCGAGAGACGGGGCCAGCGTAAGCGTATAGATATTAACCATTCGATTACCTCCATTTATGACCCTGACGGGTCACCGATTTTATGGTCAGCGCTAAGCCTGGCACTTCAAGGGGGTTTAAGAAAGTGACAAGGATATGATTTTGCGCATTTTTACAATCCCTTTAGCGTAGGTATTTTTATGAAATAAAACGCGATTTGAGATCGTTCTTATTCAAAAAATGAAACAAGAATTCATTGCTATGTTATTCACGCCTTTTTATAATTTGTTACCTTTCTTAGGACCGCCTGTCGTTGATCCTCGCGAAAGTTTCCGGGACCGTAATGGTCTCTTTTTTTGTTGTACGGACTATTAATAAATGAAGCTTTTCAAGACAGTACCCGCAGTAGTTGTGCTCGCGGGGGGCCTTTTTGCGTCGTTGCACGCCATGGCTGATAATACCGTTTTTACTGTCATGGATGACCCTTCCACGGCGAAGAAACCGTTTGAAGGCAAGATCAACGGGGGTTACCTGGCCCAGTCTGGCAATACTAAAAGTTCTTCCCTGACTGCGGATTCCACCCTGACCTGGTACGGCGATTCGACGGCATGGTCACTGTGGGGCAACGCCAGCAACACGTCTTCTAACGATGAGCGTTCGTCTGAAACCTATTCAGTCGGCGGTCGTTCGCGTTACAACATCACCGATGCAGATTATCTGTTCGGCCAGGCAAGCTGGCTGACCGACCGCTACAACGGCTACCGTCAGCGTGATGTGTTCACCGCAGGTTATGGTCGTCAGATCCTCAACGGGCCGGTTCACAGTCTGCGTTTCGAATTCGGTCCTGGTGTACGTTACGATGAGTACACCGACGGTGAAACCAAAACTCAGCCGCTGGGTTATGCTTCTGGCACCTATGCGTGGCAGATGACCGACACCACCAAATTCACTCAGGGTCTTTCGGTGTTCGGTGCAGATGACACCACCCTCAACTCCGAGACCGCGCTTGACGTAGCCATTAACGACAACTTTGGTCTGAAAGTGGCGTATAACGTGACCTGGAACTCCGAACCGCCTGCATCGGCACCGGAGCATACCGATCGACGCACGACGGTTACACTGGGTTATAAGATGTAATTTTTCAGGCCGGAGCAATCCGGCCTGATTGTTTCTGCAACGCCATGACCAGTCTCTCGTGGTAAAACGATTGCAACAGTGATACACCAGCTTTATTAACGTAAGCCAAACCGTCCGGAGACTCATAAGATGTCTGCTGCACCACCATGCATTGATTTAAATAGCGATTTAGGTGAAAGCTACGGCCAGTGGGTGATGGGCGAAGATGCCGCTATTTTACCGCTGATCAGCAGTGCAAATGTGGCGTGCGGTTTTCATGCCGGATCCCCTGCGGGCATCCTTGAAACATTGAGAGCCGCTCAGCAATTGGGTGTTGTCGTCGGGGCGCATGTCTCCTATCCCGATTTGGTCGGCTTTGGTCGTCGCAATATGGATGTGGCAAGTGATGAGCTAACGGCGGATGTGATTTATCAGATTGGTGCGCTTAAAGGGTTAGCTGCTGCGGCAGGAACATGCGTGAGTTACGTTAAGCCGCACGGCGCGCTATACAACACGATTGCTCATGATAAACGCCAGGCAATGGCGGTCATTGCTGGCATGCTCGCGGTTGATAAGTCGCTATCGTTGGTGGCGCTGGCGGGTTCTGCGTTGATAGGTTGGGCGCGGGAAGCTGGCGTGCATACGGTCGCTGAAGCCTTCGCCGATCGGGCATATCATCGGGATGGAACGCTGGTTTCCCGGCGTGACTCAGGGGCGGTTATTCATGACGCTCAGGAAGTGGCTCAGCGTGTGGTAGAGATGATCACAAAAGGGGGCGTGATGTCCATTGAGGGTGAGTTCACGCCAATCTGTGCTGATTCGATTTGCGTACACGGCGACAGTCCGGGTGCAGTAGAAATGGCGCGGCAAATTCGTCAGCGTCTGGACGCGGAAGGCATTAGCGTCAGAGCATTTAAACAGGGCGCATAATGCGCCCTCTATCTTTAGCAGGCTGACGCTTCTCGACGAAGATCGTTGCCCGATGGTCGCTGATAAATACGCAGACCAAACTCTTCAATGACCGCATAGATGTGGTCGAAAATATCAGCCTGAATGGCTTCGTATTTCAGCCACTCCACGGTGTTAGTGAAGGCATAAATTTCCAGCGGAAGACCTTCTGCACCCGGCGGCAACTGGCGCACCATCAACGTCATGTCTTTGCGGATTTTCGGATGTTGGTGCAAGTATTCGGTCAACCAGGCACGGAAAGCACCGATATTGGTGATGCTTTCTTTATTCAGCACGCTGCTGTCAGCACTGCATCCCGCCATTTTTTGGCTCTGTTCGTTAAGCCATGGCTTGAGCAGATCAACCTGGCTCAAACGCTGCTGTTCATCCGCTGAAATGAAGTGAATACTGGTGCTGTCGATAAACACGCTACGTTTGATACGGCGGCCGCCTGACGCAGACATATAGCTCCAGTTTTTGAACGCATCAGACACCAGCGCATAGGTTGGGATGGTGGTAATAGTGTTATCCCAGTTTTGCACCTTCACAGTGGTCAGCCCGATATCGATAACCGTGCCATCTGCCCCATATTTCGGCATCTCCAACCAGTCGCCCATATGCAGCATCGTGTTGGCAGAAAGCTGGATGCCTGCGACCAATCCCAGCAGTGGGTCTTTAAACACCAACATCAGGACCGCCGCCATTGCACCCAATCCGCTGAACAGAATGGCAGGGGATTTACCGATCAGCAGGGAGATCATCACGATGGCAACAATGGATGCGGCAACCAGTTTTACGCCCTGGAAAATACCGCGCAGTGGGAGCTGACCGGCAAACTGGTACTGGCGCGACAGTTTGAGAATAACGTCCAGAAGCGAGAAGAAAGAGAGCAGGGCGAACAGCAGGATCCATAGCTGCGAGCAGATATTGATAATGACGCCTGCGTGGCTACCCGTTTCGAGATAAAAACCCAGCTGAACGTTCACCAGAATACCCTGGATGGTCAGTGAGACCCGGCGGAATAATTTATTTTGGGTGAATATTTTTAGCCACGGACGAGAGCCATTCTCAGCGTGTTTTTCAATTTTGTGCAGGATGAACTTAAAGACAAAATGCACCACCAGCGCGGTAACAAAGATATACCCGAATACGATGAACAGCGACGATGGATTGTTAAGATCAATCCCATATTGCTGCAAGAAGGCCAGAAGGTGACGCATAAAAGCTCCGCTCAAAGGCGCGTATGGTGCGGAAAACACAGCAGCCTGACAACATCGATGATGTTTCAAGTCTTTATTTAAATTTCAGTGGGAAATGGCAGGCTTTTAACCCCGGCACAAGACGTGTAGTATGTACGGGTACTTAATTGCACGTATCAGGAAGACAGAGGGCAACGTGTTGCGCGAAGTCTGTTTCCGCAGAGTGAAGCGAGAAACCTGATACCCCCTGCAATTAACTTTTCAAAATTGTTTGCAAGTGCTCTTTCGTGTGGGGCACCACTGCTGATAAGGATATAAAATGCCTGTAATTACTCTTCCTGATGGCAGCCAACGCCATTTCGATAACGCCGTAAGCCCAATGGATGTGGCCCTGGATATTGGTCCGGGTCTGGCGAAAGCCACCATTGCGGGTCGTGTTAACGGTGAACTGGTGGATGCATCTGATCTCATCGAGCAAGACTCAACGCTGTCGCTGATTACCGCGAAAGACGAAGAAGGTCTGGAGATCATTCGCCACTCCTGTGCGCACCTGCTGGGGCACGCTATCAAACAGCTGTGGCCGCATACTAAAATGGCGATTGGCCCGGTCGTTGACAACGGTTTTTACTATGACGTTGATCTCGACCACACCCTGACCCAGGAAGATATCGACGCCCTCGAAAAGCGCATGCACGAGCTGGCGGAGAAGAACTACGATGTCATCAAGAAAAAGGTGAGCTGGCACGAAGCGCGTGAAACGTTTGTGAATCGCGGTGAAAGCTATAAAGTCTCCATCCTTGATGAAAACATCGCGCATGATGACAAGCCTGGCTTGTATCATCACGAAGAATACGTCGACATGTGCCGCGGTCCGCACGTGCCGAATATGCGTTTTTGCCATCATTTCAAACTGATGAAAACAGCAGGCGCCTACTGGCGTGGCGACAGCGACAATAAAATGTTGCAGCGTATCTACGGTACTGCATGGACCGATAAGAAAGCGCTTAATGCCTATCTGCTGCGTCTGGAAGAAGCGGCGAAACGCGACCACCGTAAAATCGGTAAGCAGCTTGACCTGTATCATATGCAGGAAGAAGCGCCGGGTATGGTGTTCTGGCATAACGATGGCTGGACTATCTTCCGTGAACTGGAAACATTCGTACGCTCTAAGCTGAAAGAATACCAGTACCAGGAAGTGAAAGGCCCGTTCATGATGGACCGTGTCCTGTGGGAAAAAACAGGCCACTGGGAAAACTACAAAGATGCGATGTTCACCACCTCTTCTGAGAACCGTGAATACTGCATCAAGCCGATGAACTGCCCGGGTCATGTTCAGATCTTCAATCAGGGTCTGAAATCCTATCGCGATCTGCCGCTGCGTATGGCGGAGTTCGGTAGCTGCCATCGTAACGAGCCGTCAGGTGCGTTGCATGGCTTGATGCGTGTTCGTGGCTTTACTCAGGACGATGCTCATATCTTCTGTACAGAAGAACAAGTGCGCGATGAAGTGAACGCTTGTATCCGTATGGTCTACGATATGTACAGCACCTTTGGCTTCGAGAAAATCGTCGTCAAGCTGTCTACCCGTCCGGAAAAACGCATCGGTAGTGATGAAACATGGGATCGTGCGGAAGCCGATCTGGCCGTGGCTCTGGAAGAAAACAACATCCCGTTTGAGTATCAACTGGGTGAAGGTGCCTTCTACGGCCCGAAAATTGAATTTACCCTGTATGACTGCCTCGATCGTGCCTGGCAGTGCGGAACAGTACAGCTGGACTTCTCCCTGCCGCAACGTCTTAGCGCCTCTTATGTAGGCGAAAGCAACGAGCGTCAGGTGCCGGTGATGATTCACCGCGCCATTCTGGGTTCCATCGAACGCTTCATCGGTATTCTGACCGAAGAGTTCGCTGGATTCTTCCCGACTTGGCTCGCACCTGTGCAGGTCGTGGTGATGAATATCACCGATTCACAGGCTGATTACGTGAATGAATTGACGCGCAAACTACAAAATGCGGGCATTCGCGTAAAAGCAGACTTGAGAAATGAGAAGATTGGCTTTAAAATCCGCGAGCACACATTACGTCGTGTCCCGTATATGCTGGTTTGTGGCGACAAAGAGGTTGAAGCAGGCAAAGTTGCCGTGCGCACCCGTCGCGGAAAAGACCTCGGCACTATGGACGTAAACGAAGTGATCGAGAAGCTGCTACAAGAAATACGCAGCCGCAGTCTTCAACAACTGGAGGAATAAAGTATTAAAGGCGGAAAACGAGTACAAACGGCACGTCCGAATCGTATCAATGGCGAGATTCGAGTTCAGGAAGTTCGCTTAACAGGTCTGGAAGGCGAACAGCTTGGTATAGTGAGTCTGAGAGAAGCTCTGGAAAAAGCTGAAGAAGCAGGAGTGGATCTGGTAGAGATCAGCCCTAACGCCGAACCGCCAGTTTGCCGAATCATGGACTACGGCAAATTCCTCTATGAAAAAAGCAAATCTTCTAAGGAACAGAAGAAGAAGCAAAAGATTGTTCAGGTTAAGGAAATTAAATTCCGTCCTGGCACCGACGATGGCGATTATCAGGTAAAACTCCGCAGCCTGATACGCTTTCTCGAAGAGGGCGATAAGGCCAAAATCACGCTGCGTTTCCGCGGTCGTGAGATGGCCCACCAACAGATTGGTATGGAAGTGCTTAACCGCGTCCGTGACGATCTGAGTGAACTGGCAGTAGTCGAATCCTTCCCAACAAGGATCGAAGGCCGCCAGATGATCATGGTGCTCGCTCCTAAGAAGAAACAGTAAGGCCTTCAAGTAGCATTATCTGTGAGGCTCTCGGGCCTCGCGGGTTTTGTTCGCCTACGTTTCATTTTTCAACAATGCGAAGTGGAAGTTATTAAGATGCCAAAAATTAAGACCGTACGCGGTGCTGCTAAGCGCTTCAAAAAAACCGGTAAAGGTGGTTTTAAGCACAAGCACGCTAACCTGCGTCATATTCTGACCAAAAAAGCTACTAAGCGTAAACGTCACCTGCGTCCAAAAGCCATGGTTTCTAAAGGCGATTTGGGTCTGGTAATTGCGTGCCTTCCGTACGCATAAGTCGTTAACGTTTAACTTTTTTAATCAAGAATATAGAACAGGAGAGCACATATGGCTCGCGTAAAACGTGGTGTAGTAGCACGTGCACGTCACAAGAAAATTTTGAAACAAGCCAAAGGTTACTACGGTGCGCGTTCACGCGTATACCGCGTTGCCTTCCAGGCTGTTATCAAAGCAGGTCAGTACGCTTACCGTGACCGTCGTCAACGTAAGCGTCAGTTCCGTCAACTGTGGATTGCGCGTATTAACGCAGCAGCACGTCAGAACGGTATTTCTTACAGCAAATTCATCAACGGCCTGAAAAAAGCTTCTGTTGAAATTGACCGTAAGATCCTGGCTGACATCGCAGTATTCGACAAAGTAGCGTTCACCGCTCTGGTCGAAAAAGCGAAATCAGCTCTGGCGTAAAGCCAGTTGAAGAGGGAGGCAAGCCTCCCTCTTTTTGTTTCAGATTCTCGTATAGAATCAGCAAGTCGTTGACTTTTCAAGGTGAAGACTTTCCAATAAGCACTTCACTGCCAATATCAGACAAGGTAACGCAAGCATGAACGCTGCTATTTTCCGCTTCTTTTTTTACTTTAGCACCTGATTCCAGGGGGCTAGCGCGTGAAAGACGAAACGGAAAACAGCGCCAGAAAGCCTCCCCAGGGAGGCTTTTTTCGTATAAAGCATTCAAGAGATTAAGTCCGCAAACGGGTGTTTGCATCGACATTATTGAGGAAAACCATGTCACATCTCGCAGAGCTGGTTGCCAGTGCCAAGGCCGCCATTAACGAAGCTTCAGATGTCACCGCGCTGGATAACGTGCGTGTCGAATATCTGGGTAAAAAAGGGCATCTGACCCTTCAGATGACAACCCTGCGTGAATTGCCGGCAGAAGAGCGCCCGGCGGCAGGTGCGGTTATTAACGAAGCAAAAGAACAAGTTCAGCAGGCGCTCAACGAACGTAAAGCCTCGCTGGAAGGTGCCGCGCTGAATGCTCGTCTTGCAGCAGAAACCATCGACGTTTCTCTGCCAGGCCGTCGCATTGAGACCGGTGGTCTGCATCCGGTCACGCGCACCATCGACCGCATTGAAAGTTTCTTCGGTGAGCTCGGCTTTACCGTGGCTACTGGCCCGGAAATCGAAGATGATTATCACAACTTCGATGCTCTGAATATTCCAGGCCATCACCCGGCACGTGCTGACCACGACACTTTCTGGTTCGATGCGACACGTCTGCTGCGCACCCAGACGTCTGGCGTGCAGATCCGCACCATGAAAGGTCAACAGCCGCCAATCCGTATTATCGCACCGGGCCGTGTCTATCGTAACGATTACGACCAGACTCACACCCCAATGTTTCATCAGATGGAAGGCCTGATTGTTGATACCAACATCAGCTTCACGAATCTGAAAGGCACGCTGCACGACTTCCTGCGTAACTTCTTTGAAGAAGACTTGCAGATTCGTTTCCGTCCTTCGTACTTCCCGTTCACCGAGCCATCCGCAGAAGTGGATGTGATGGGTAAAAACGGCAAGTGGCTGGAAGTGCTGGGTTGCGGCATGGTTCACCCAAATGTGCTGCGTAACGTCGGAATCGATCCGGAAGTCTACTCCGGCTTTGCATTCGGAATGGGCATGGAGCGTCTGACCATGCTGCGCTACGGCGTCACCGATCTGCGTGCGTTCTTCGAAAATGATCTGCGTTTCCTCAAACAGTTTAAATAAGGGCAGGACAGAACAATGAAATTCAGTGAACTGTGGTTACGCGAATGGGTTAACCCGGCGATTGACAGCGAAGCGCTGTCAGGCCAAATCACCATGGCAGGCCTGGAAGTTGACGGCGTTGAGCCAGTAGCTGGCGCATTCAACGGCGTTGTGGTTGGCGAAGTGGTTGAGTGCGCTCAGCATCCGAATGCTGACAAACTGCGCGTGACCAAAATCAACGTCGGCGGCGAGCGTCTGCTGGACATCGTCTGCGGCGCACCAAACTGCCGTCAGGGGCTTAAAGTTGCGGTCGCCACGATTGGTGCTGTACTGCCTGGCGATTTCAAAATTAAAGCAGCAAAACTGCGCGGCGAGCCGTCAGAAGGGATGCTGTGCTCGTTCTCTGAACTGGGTATTTCCGACGATCACGACGGTATTATCGAATTGCCAGCAGATGCCCCGCTGGGGACCGACATCCGCGAATACCTGAAACTCAATGACAACACCATCGAAATCAGCGTGACGCCAAACCGCGCCGATTGCCTGGGTATTATCGGTGTTGCACGCGACGTTGCGGTACTGAATCAGCAGCCGCTGAACGAGCCAGAAATGGCGCCTGTGGCTGCGACCATCAACGATACCTTCTCCATTAACGTTGAAGCACCAGACGCGTGCCCGCGTTATCTGGGCCGTGTTGTGAAAGGCATCAACGTAAAAGCACCTACGCCGCTGTGGATGAAAGAGAAACTGCGTCGTTGCGGCATCCGTTCTATCGATGCAGTGGTTGATGTGACCAACTACGTGCTGCTGGAACTGGGTCAGCCAATGCATGCCTTCGATTTGGATCGAATCGACGGCGGTATCGTTGTGCGTATGGCAAAAGAGGGGGAAACCCTGGTGCTGCTGGACGGCAACGAAGCCAAGCTGAATGCTGACACGCTGGTGATTGCTGACCACACTAAAGCGCTGGCCATGGGCGGCATCTTTGGCGGCGAGCACTCTGGCGTGAACGATGAAACGCAAAATGTACTGCTGGAATGTGCGTTCTTCAGCCCGCTCTCCATTACCGGTCGTGCGCGTCGTCACGGTCTGCACACCGATGCTTCTCACCGTTACGAGCGTGGTGTCGATCCTGCGCTGCAGTACAAAGCAATGGAGCGTGCTACCCGTCTTCTGATTGATATCTGCGGCGGCGAAGTCGGCCCGGTTATTGATGTGACGAATGAAAGCACACTGCCGAAACGTGCCACCATTACGCTGCGTCGTAGCAAACTGGATCGCCTGATTGGGCATCACATTGCTGACGAACAGGTGAGCGATATTCTGCGCCGTCTGGGCTGTGAAGTTACCGAAGGGCAGGACCAGTGGCAGGCCGTTGCGCCGAGCTGGCGTTTCGATATGGAAATTGAAGAGGACCTGGTAGAAGAAGTAGCCCGCGTCTATGGCTACAACAATATTCCAGATATGCCCGTTCAGGCCGGCCTGATTATGGGTCATCATCAGGAAGCAAACTTGTCACTCAAGCGTGTGAAAACTATGCTGAATGACAAAGGCTACCAGGAAGTGATCACCTACAGCTTTGTCGACCCGAAAGTGCAGCAGTTTATTCACCCGGGTGAAGACGCGCTGATCTTGCCAAGCCCAATTTCCAGCGAAATGTCGGCGATGCGCTTGTCCTTGTGGACGGGTCTGTTGAGCACAGTGGTATATAACCAGAACCGTCAACAGAGCCGCGTGCGTATTTTCGAAAGCGGACTGCGCTTTGTACCGGACACTCAGGCCCCGTTGGGCATCCGTCAGGATGTGATGCTGAGCGGCGTGATGTGCGGTAACCGCTACGAAGAGCATTGGAACCTGGCGAAAGAGACAGTTGATTTCTATGATTTAAAAGGCGATCTCGAATCTGTGTTGGACTTGACCGGTAAACTGGGTGATATCCAGTTCAAAACCGAAGCCAATCCAGCGCTACATCCGGGACAGTCTGCGGCGATTTATCTGAAAGGCGAACGTATTGGTTTCATTGGGGTTGTTCATCCAGAGCTAGAACGTAAACTGGACCTGAACGGACGCACGATGGTGTTTGAGCTGGAGTGGAACAAGCTCGCAGACCGCGTGGTGCCTGAGGCGAAAGAAATTTCTCGCTTCCCGGCAAACCGTCGCGACATCGCTGTGGTCGTGGCTGAAAACGTCCCTGCCGCTGAAATTCTCGCCGAGTGTAAGAAAGTTGGCGTAAATCAGGTAGTTGGCGTAAACTTGTTTGATGTGTACCGCGGTAAGGGCGTTGAGGACGGTTTCAAGAGCCTCGCAATCAGCCTGATCCTTCAGGATACCAGCCGTACACTGGAAGAAGAGGAGATTGCCGCTACCGTTGCCAAATGTGTAGAGGCATTAAAAGAGCGATTCCAGGCCTCATTGAGGGATTGAACCTATGGCGCTTACAAAAGCTGAAATGTCAGAATATCTGTTTGATAAGCTTGGGCTTAGCAAACGGGATGCCAAAGAACTGGTAGAGTTGTTTTTCGAAGAGATCCGTCGCGCTCTGGAAAACGGTGAGCAGGTAAAACTCTCCGGTTTTGGTAACTTCGATTTGCGCGATAAAAATCAACGCCCCGGGCGCAACCCGAAGACGGGCGAAGATATTCCCATTACAGCCCGGCGCGTAGTGACCTTCAGACCCGGCCAGAAGTTGAAAAGCCGAGTCGAAAACGCTTCGCCCAAAGCAGAATAATTTCTGATTAACCAAAAAGGCCGCTCTTGCGGCCTTTTTTCTTTGCAAAAATAACAAAAAAAGCCCGCACAAGGCGGGCAAACAATACTGGAAGCAATGTGAGCAATGTCGTACTGAATACTTGAGTGATTTGCTCAACCATTCAGTGTTGAGAAAGATAATACTTCTCATTCGTAAGTTCAACCCCTTCTTTTTTGGGGATGTTAGTCAATAAGGAAAACGGTGCGGTTTTGGCTGTTATCGAGCGGCCAGGCTTGCGCTACCTCACTCAGCGATACCGTTTTGTGTGCAATCCTGAATTTACCTGCCACGGCCGCCTGCAACATCTCACCCGTTGCCTGTACCAGTGCCGGCAGGCTAAGGCTGCCAATGCCACTGCCCATTAACTGAATCGGGGAGGAGCGCAGCACCGCGCCAGGCAACGCGATCTCCTGTCCCGACAGAGAACCGACCTGCACATAGCGCACTGGCTCTACGCCAGGGGCATATTTTGCGAGGGCTTTGAGCAGCAGTTCCGCGCTGTTACCCCACAGATAATCCACGATCACATCAATCTGCTCAGCGGCGTGTGCCGCGAGGGTCTGGTTCAGCGTAGTGGCATCATCGGTCAACAACACCGTCGCGTCGGCATCCAGAGTTGCTAATGTCTGCACATTACGCCCGGTGGCGATGATTTTTTTCGCGCCGAGATGACGGGCTATTTGCACCGCTAACTGCCCAGCGCTGCCCGTCGCCCCATTAATCAGCACCGTTTCACCCGCCTTAAAGTTGGCACGATTGACCAGCGCCGCCCAGGCCGACATGCCCGGGTTAGCCATCGCGGCCGCAGTAGCGTCGTCCAGACCGTCCGGCAATGGCAGGCAATGCGCATTATCTACCGGCGCATACTGCGCCATGCTGCCCCACGGTGAAGGTGGGAACACAAAGTAAACTCGCTTTCCGTCTGGCGTGACACCTGTGCCGTCAATACCAGCGATGAACGGCAGCGTACCGTCGAAGCTGTAATGTTTGCCGGAGGCCCGACTTTTCACCACGTGGCTGATAGCTGACGCCGTGACCTTAATGATTTGTTGTTGTTCAGTGGCGAACGGCTGCGCGAAATCGGCGTATATCGGGCCTGTAGCGGGGTCAAAAACTACGGCTGCTTTCATTGTGTTTCTCCTGAAGTCATATATGTGTAAAATGCACATATTCAATGGGAGCACTTTACGCCGGGAAGAATATATATGCAAGATGCACATAATAAATTCGATGTGACCGATTTTCACGGCGCGCTGCTGGACATCATGAGCGTGATGAATCACCCGCAACGCGATGAAACGCTGCTGGCGGCCGCAGGGGTGAAACTCGATCAGGTCTTATTCCCACTGTTGGTGACTATTGGGCGCTACAGCCCGCAGGGGGTGGTCGAACTGGCCGATCGTTTAGGGCGTGATTACACCACCGTCAGTCGCCAGGTGAAGCGCTTACAGGAATTGGATCTTGCACAAAAACAACCAGCGGAACGAGACAAGCGGATAAGCGAAGTCACGCTGACGGCGCAGGGGAAGGCCATCACGACACATATTGATGATGCCCGACAAAGGCTAATGAATCAGATCTTTACTAACTGGTCGTCGGAAGACGTGGAAGGTTTGTTTCGGCTGGTACGTCAATACGCTGAAGCGGTGAAAGTAAAAGCGCCGTCTGGCGAATAAACCAGACGGCGAACAGATTACGTGCGGGTGGCGGCTTTCATGGGCTGTACGAAGGCTTTCAGTTCAGCCAGCATCGCCGGGTGATTATCGACGTTCTTCTCGATAATTTTAACAATAGCCGAACCGGAAATCGCGCCTGCGGCACCGGCCCCAATAGCAGCCTGAACCTGGTCCGGGGAAGAGATCCCGAAGCCCTGCAACGGCGGTGCCGCGTGGTATTCGTTCAGTTTCTCAATCAGATGATGCAGCGGCAGCGCGGCGGCGTTTTCTGCTCCGGTCACGCCTGCGCGTGAGAGCAGATAGGTATAACCGCGACCATGTGACGCAATCTGGCGTAACAAATCGTCATCGGCATTTGGCGGGCAGATGAAAATCGGCGCAACATTGTGGCGCATCGCGGCCTGACGGAATTCGGCAGACTCTTCGATTGGCACATCCGCAACCAGCACTGAATCTACACCGACGCGCGCGCATTCAGCGTAAAACGCATCAATCCCGCGATTGAACACCAGGTTGGCGTACATCAGCAGACCAATCGGAATGGTCGGGTGTTTCTGGCGAATAGCTGCCAGCATTTCGAAGCACTGCGTCGGCGTCACGCCGGACGCAAACGCACGCAGGGTGGCGTTCTGAATCGTCGGGCCGTCAGCCAGCGGATCGGAGAACGGAATGCCCAATTCCAGCGCATCAGCCCCGGCTTCAATCAGAGTGTCGATAATTTTCAGCGACTGTTCCGGTGTCGGATCGCCCAGTGTCACGAAGGGAACAAACGCGCCTTCCTTGCGGTTTTTCAGCTCAGCAAACAGGTTGTCATAGCGTTCCATCAGATTTCCCCTCGTGCTTTCAGGATGTCATGTACGGTGAAGATGTCTTTGTCGCCGCGACCGGAAAGGTTAACCACCAGTAGCTGCTCTTTTTCCGGGTTCTCGCGCATCATTCTCAGTGCGTGGGCGAGGGCGTGTGAGGATTCCAGCGCCGGGATAATCCCTTCGTGACGGCTCAGCGCTTTGAAGGCATCCAGCGCTTCGTTATCGGTAATCGACACATATTCAGCGCGACCAATACTGTTCAGATACGCATGCTGTGGCCCAACGGACGGGAAATCCAGACCGGCAGAAAGTGAGTAAGATTCTTCAATCTGGCCTTCATCGGTCTGCATCATCGGCGATTTCATGCCGAAATAGATGCCTACACGACCGTGCTTAAGCGGTGCGCCGTGTTCACCGGTTTCGATACCGTGCCCGGCAGGCTCAACGCCAATCAGGCCAACAGAGGTTTCGTCGATGAAATCGGCAAACATACCGATGGCGTTTGAACCGCCGCCAACGCAGGCGATAACCGCATCCGGCAGGCGGCCTTCGCGCTCCTGAATCTGCACTTTGGTTTCTTCGCCGATCATGCGCTGGAATTCACGCACAATGGTCGGGAACGGGTGCGGGCCCGCGGCGGTGCCGAGCATATAGTGCGCGGTCTCGTAGCTGCCAGACCAGTCACGCAGTGCTTCGTTACAGGCATCTTTCAGCGTCGCGGAGCCGCTGTGAACGGCGATCACTTCGGCGCCCATCAAACGCATACGGAACACGTTTGGTGACTGGCGCTCAATGTCTTTTGCGCCCATGTAGATGCGGCATTTCAGACCGAGCAGGGCGCAGGCTAATGCAGATGCAACGCCGTGCTGACCCGCGCCGGTTTCGGCGATGATCTCGGTTTTACCCATCCGCTTAGCCAGTAACGCCTGACCCAGCACCTGGTTGGTTTTATGCGCGCCGCCATGCAGCAAATCTTCACGCTTGAGATACAGCGTGGTTTTGGTGCCTTCCGTCAGGTTCTGACATTTGGTCAATGCGGTCGGGCGACCGGCGTAGTTTTTCAGTAAATCGGTAAACTGCGCCTGAAATTCCGGATCCTTCTGCGCGCTGACAAATGCTTCTTCCAGCTGGCGCAGGGCAGGCATCAGGATCTGCGGCACGTACATGCCGCCAAATTCGCCAAAATAGGGGTTCAGTAAAGTATTCATGTCCATTTCCTTAATATGCACGCAGCGTCTGGAAGACCGAGGCCAGTTTGCTGGCGTCTTTAATACCCGGTTCAGACTCTACGCCTGAATTGAAATCAAGCCCTGCGCAGCCGCTTTTCGCCGCTTCCACGCAATTATCAGGGCCAAGGCCGCCAGCCAGCAGGACATTGCTTAAGTCCTGACCGTTGAGCAGCGACCAGTCGAAACGTTGGCCTGTGCCGCCCTGACCGTTATCCAGCACGTATTTGTCGACGTGATTCAGATTTCGGGCTGGGAGCGTGTCTTTCACACTCAGGGCTTTCCAGATTTGTACTTTTTCCGGCAAAGCGGCACGAAGTTCGTCGATATAGGCCTGATCTTCGTTGCCATGTAATTGAACCGCAGCAAGGGCAAGGCTTTCGACTTTCGCCGCAACATCAGCGATGGCGGTATCGCGGAATACGCCGACATAGCTCAGAGGGGCGCTGTTAATCACGTCGCGCGCTTGAGCGTCGTTCACGTAGCGTGGGGATGAAGGCACAAAAATCAGGCCGCCGTATATGGCACCGGCTTCAAACGCGGCTTGCGCGTCTTGTGCGCGGGTCAAACCGCACACTTTATTTTCACCCATCAATACGCGGCGCACGGCAGCATTGAGATCGTCGTACGCCATCATCGCCGAGCCAATCAGGAAGCCGTTGGCAAAATGGCTCAGCTCTCGAACCTGACCGTAGGTGTTGATACCTGATTCGCTGATCACGGTCACGCCTGCACCTAAACGCGGCGCCAGTTCACGGGTGCGATTCAAATCGATGGAAAGATCGCGCAGGTCGCGGTTGTTGATGCCAACCACTTTCGCATTCAACGCAATGGCGCGTTCCAGTTCTTCTTCGTTACTGACTTCGGTCAGCACGCCCATGCTCAGGCTGTGGGCGACCGCAGACAGTTGGCGATATTCGTCATCATCGAGCACCGACAGCATTAGCAGACAGGCATCGGCCTGATAGAAACGCGCCAGGTAAATCTGGTACGGATCAACGATAAAGTCTTTGCACAAGATTGGCTGTGGCGCTATCTGGCTGACAATCGGCAAAAAATCAAAACTGCCGTGGAAATATTTTTCATCGGTCAGCACGGAAATCGCCGACGCATAATGTTTGTAGACGCTGGCAATACGCGCCGGGTCAAAATCTTCGCGAATCACCCCTTTTGATGGGGAGGCTTTTTTGCATTCCAGAATGAATGCGGTGCGTGCGCCTTGCAGGGCATCATAGAAATGACGCTGGCTCGGCTGCACTTCATTCTGGAAACTGGCTAATGGTTGCTGCACTTTGCGGGCTTCGACCCAGATACGTTTATCGGCAACGATGTTGGCTAACACGGTCTGCATTTCTTATCCTCTTGCCGCTAATGCGGTCACGCGATCGTAGGCTGCACCACTGTGCAAAACGTTCAGCACTTGTTGCACGTTGGCTTTCAAATCTTCATGGCCGTGAAGGCGCATCAGCATGGCGACGTTGACAGAGACGGCGGCCTCGTGGGCGGCTTCACCTTTACCTTGTAGCAAGCGTGAAAGAATGTCACGGTTTTCTTCCGGCGTGCCGCCTGCCAGTTGTTCCTGACGATACGGCGTCAAACCAAAGTCGTCGGCGTTCAATTGATAGTTGAGGATTTCCCCGTCTTTCAGTTCGGCAACCACTGTTGGCGCATGCAGCGACACTTCATCCATTCCACCGCTGTGAACCACCGCCGCACGCTGGTAGCCCAGCACGCGCAGCGTTTCAGCAATGGGCAGCACCAGTTCAGGGCTATAGACGCCGATCAGCGCGATAGGCGGGTGAGCCGGGTTGATGAGTGGACCGAGCACATTGAACAGGGTGCGCGTTTTTAGCTGCTGACGAACGGGCATCGCGTGACGAAAACCGGTGTGGTATTTCGGTGCGAACAGGAAACAGACACCGAGCTCGTCCAGCGCTTCGCGGGATTTATCGGCATTCATATCCAGATTTATGCCGAACGCAGCCAGTAAATCAGACGAGCCAGATTTGCTCGACACACTGCGGTTGCCGTGTTTTGCCACTTTCATCCCACACGCCGCCGCTACGAAGGCGCTGGCGGTGGAAATATTGATGCTGTTACTGCCGTCGCCGCCAGTGCCGACAATATCGGCAAACGGATAATCTGGGCGCGGGAACGGGGCGGCGTTTTCCAGTAATGCTGTTGCGGCCCCGGCAATTTCCTCCGGCTGCTCACCGCGTACTTTCATGCTCACCAACGCGGCGGCTAACTGTTCCGGTTTCACTTCGCCACGGACCACGGCGGAAAACAGTTGGTGGCTTTCCTGCTGAGTCAGGGTCTGCGCCTGATATAGCTTTTCCAGAATTGGTTGCAGAGTATTGGCCGGTTCCAGTTTTTTCAGCGCCCATTCCAGGGTTTGCTCCAGCAGGCGAGCGCCGTGGCTGGTCAGAATCGATTCCGGATGGAACTGGAAGCCCACGACGCGATCCGCATCGTGGCGTACCGCCATTACCATGCCGTTATAGCTGGCGTTGATAGTCAGCCCCGCAGGTACGTTGCTGCCGACCAGCGAGTGATAACGCGCTACCGGCAGTGGATTCGCCAGTCCGGCAAACATTGCCTGGCCGTCGTGTTCGATGCTGGAGGCTTTGCCGTGCAAAATTTCGCCCGCCTGACCCACGTAGCCGCCGTAGGCTTCCACAATCGCCTGATGACCAAGGCAGATGCCGATAATCGGTAACTTGCCGCGCATACGGGTCAGCAACTCAGGCATACAACCCGCTTCAGACGGCGCGCCAGGGCCAGGAGAAAGCATCAGCACCGGATTATCCATGGTTGCCAGACGCTCAATCAGCGTTTGCGCTGGAACGTGGTTACGGTAAATCACCACGTTATGCCCACTGGCACGCAACTGGTCTGCCAGGTTGTAGGTAAAAGAGTCGATATTATCGAGCAGCAGAATGTCAGCCATTAGAACATCTCCTTCGCATGGTGGGCCTGAGCGATAGCGCGCAGCACCGCGCGAGCTTTACTACGAGTTTCGTCGGCTTCGGACTGCGGTACGGAGTCGAGCACCACGCCTGCACCCGCCTGGACGGTGGCAATGCCGTTTTCTACAAACGCGGAACGAATCACGATGCAGGTGTCGAGGTCACCGTGAGCGGTGAAGTAACCGACTGCGCCGCCGTAGCTGCCCCGGCGTTTGCCTTCTGCAGCGGCGATAAGCTGCATAGCGCGAACTTTCGGCGCGCCGCTGAGCGTGCCCATATTCATGCAGGCGCGGTAGGCGTGAAGCACATCCAGATCCTTACGCAGTTCACCCACTACGCGGGAAACGAGGTGCATCACGAAGGAATAACGGTCGACTTTGGTGAGGTCTGCCACGTAACGGCTGCCAGGCGTACAAATGCGCGCCAAATCGTTACGGGCTAAATCCACCAGCATCAGATGCTCAGACATCTCTTTGTGGTCGGTACGCATTTCCAGTTCGATACGGCTATCGAGATCGCGATCCAGCGTACCGTCGGCACGACGACCACGCGGACGCGTCCCGGCAATCGGGTAAATTTCAATCTGACGGTTGCTGGCATCGTATTTCAGCGAGCTTTCTGGCGATGCGCCAAACAGGCTGAAATCGTTATCCTGCATGAAGAACATGTACGGACTTGGGTTGCTCTTTTTCAGCACGTCATAGGCTGCAAGTGGCGACGGGCAGGGCAGAGAGAATCGACGCGATGGCACTACCTGGAAAATTTCCCCGGCACGAATAGCGCGCTGCATCTTCCGGACAACTGTCCCGAATTCGTCATCGCTTTGATTCACTTCGGTTTGCATCTGTTCGATTTTGGTCACCGGTAGCGGGCTCGGTGGCTCGTTCATCTGCTGGCGGATTTGCGCCAGACGTTGCGTCAGGCGCTGTTTTTCAGATTCCAGCGGTGTGAACAGACTAGCCTGAATGCGCGATGATTTGGTTTGGTGGTCGATCACCAGTAATGTTTCGGCTAAGTAGAAGCAGTAGTCCGGGCAGGCCGTGTCACTCTCAAGCGTCGGCAGGTCTTCAAAACCCGCGACGAGGTCATAAGCAAACAGACCGCCGAAGAACATCGCTTCGCGTTCGTCAGCAGGGACCGTCACCAGCGTTTGCAGTAAACGGAAAGCGTCGAAGACGGAAAGGGAACAAAGACGCGCGTCTTCGTCCAGCAGGTTACTGACTGCCGGGAAACGAAGTGTGCGGCCGTTTGGCTGGCGCTGATTATCAATGCCCGCAGGCAGAGCGTGGTCCAGCAAATCCAGCAGCGCCGCACCGTTATCGGAGAGGACATGAATAGTGACAGTGTCACCCAGTGCGGTAATGCGCAGCGCGCTGTCGACTAACAGCAGGCTTTTTAAATCGTCTTTGCTGTCGATATCCGCCGATTCCAGCAGCAGGGTCGCTGGACGCGCGCCGCATAACTGGTGGAACAGCGCCGTCGGGTTTTCGCGGTAAATAGCGTCACTGGTCAGAAGTTCGAGCGCGGGTTTTTGTGTTTGCATTGTCGTTCTCGTCTGGTCTGTGTTCAAAAAAAAGCCCGCTCATCGGCGGGCCTGGTATCTGTTTGTCTTGTGCAGACGCGTAGTACAGCCCGGTATCAGGTTGTACGCCACCAGCCATGAAGAGTAACGGAAAAATGTGACATCGCAGATACCTCGTTGTGTGAACTTGCGTACTAGTTAACTAGTCCAAGGGGATAAAGTCAACCCCTGATTTCAGAAATTCATTCACAAAGGCTATGATGGGCGCCGTCATCACCCTAACCAGAAAGAATTAACGAACACCGGAGCGATTTTGAGCGACCATCCCTACGCCCTGATTTACGATTTACACAGCCACACGACCGCCTCTGATGGCCGTTTAACGCCTGAGGAACTGGTGCATCGTGCGCTGGAAATGCGCGTGGGTACGCTTGCGATTACCGATCACGACACCGTGGCGGCGATCCCCGCCGCCCGAGCTGAAATCGCTCGTGCCGAACTGCCGCTAAAGCTGATAACCGGCGTGGAAATCTCTACCGTCTGGGAGAATCACGATATCCACATTGTCGGCCTGAATATTGATATCGAACACCCGGAGATGACGGCCTTTCTGGCCGCACAAACCGAACGTCGTCAACAGCGCGCTAAACTGATTGCGGAGCGACTGGAAAAAGCGCAGATCCCCGGCGCATGGGAAGGGGCACTAGCCCTTGCTGACGGCGGCGCGGTGACGCGGGGTCACTTCGCCCGATTCCTGGTGGAATCCGGTCGCGCGAGCAACTTTAACGACGTGTTTAAAAAGTATCTTGCTCGCGGTAAAACCGGATACGTTCCGCCACAGTGGTGTACAATAGATCAAGCTATTGATGTGATTCATCATTCTGGCGGCAAGGCGGTTATTGCCCATCCGGGGCGTTATAATCTTTCTGCCAAGTGGCTGAAAAGACTGCTGGCATTCTTCAGTGAATGTGGCGGCGACGCGATTGAAGTCGCCCAATGTCAGCAGGCTCCCCACGAACGTGCGCAGCTTGCCGCCTATGCGCGTCAGTACGGGTTACTGGCGTCTCAGGGCTCTGATTTTCATCAACCCTGTCCGTGGATAGAACTCGGACGCAAGCTGTGGCTCCCCGCTGGGGTAGAAGGTGTGTGGCAGAGCTGGGAACAACAGCCCCAAGAGATTAACGAGAGGGAAGTATGAGTCAGTTTTTTTATGTTCATCCAGAAAACCCACAGCAGCGCCTGATCAATCAGGCGGTGGAAATCGTGCGTAAGGGTGGCGTTATCGTTTATCCGACCGATTCCGGCTATGCGCTCGGCTGCAAAATTGAAGACAAAGGCGCAATGGAACGCATTTGCCGCATCCGTCATTTACCAGATGGGCATAATTTCACGCTGATGTGCCGCGATTTGTCTGAGCTGTCGACCTATGCCTACGTCGATAACGTGGCGTTTCGCCTGATCAAGAACAACACGCCGGGCAACTACACGTTCATCCTCAAGGGAACGAAAGAAGTGCCGCGCCGTTTGTTGCAAGAAAAACGTAAAACCATCGGCATGCGTGTACCGTCCAACCCTATCGCGCAAATGCTGCTGGAAGCGCTGGGAGAACCAATGCTTTCAACGTCGCTGATGTTGCCAGGCAGTGACTTTACCGAGTCCGACCCGGAAGAGATCAAAGATCGTCTGGAAAAACAGGTCGATCTGATCATCCACGGCGGTTACCTCGGTCAACACCCAACCACCGTTATCGATATCACCGAAGATGCACCTGTGGTATTGCGCGAGGGCGTGGGTGACGTAAAACCCTTCCTGTAAGTGGAAATACTCTTCTAAGAATGGCGCCTGAGGGCGCTATTTTTGTCATCATAGCTATTTCGGGATTTATTATTAAATGTAATATTTATTAATATCCAGCCATCGTTCAATTATCATTCAATGTCGCAGTGGCTAACTTTCATAACCACTTGCGGGGCGTGTTTTGAACAAGAATGAATGGCAATGGAAGTTTGCATGTAAATTAACAGTATTACGGACGATACACCCTTCGCGATTTTCAAACTGCCATCACTTTAAGAAATGTATATTTCAATATAAAGGAATCAATGGCTTGTTTAGAATGAATGCAATAATAAAAAATTGTACTGTCTGGTCTCTGGTGGCAATGCAATGTATTTTTCCTGTCCTTTCGTTTGCTTCTTCAGGCGTTCATACAACGTCTTCAACCACTGATGCCCCTGATGCTGTCGCCTGGAGTAGCCAGTTGGCCTCCGTCGCGCAAGACATGTCCAACAGTAACGACGCTGCGTTTAAAACAGCGGCGACTGATATGGCAACTAGTGCCAGCGCCAGCACCGTACAGGAATGGCTGGATCATTTTGGTACTGCACGCGTGCAGCTCAACGTTGATGCAAACGGTGACTGGGGAGACAGCTCACTCGATTATCTTCTGCCTGTTTACGACAATAAAAAATCCGTACTCTTCACTCAGCTTGGGATCCGTGCGCCAGATGGTCGTGTAACCAGTAATATCGGGTTGGGTGTACGTACTTATTACGTTAATAACTGGATGTTTGGCGGTAACGTATTCTTTGACCATGATTATACCGGCGGCAATCGCCGTGTGGGTATCGGCGCTGAGGCGTGGACAGATAATTTTAAAATGTCAGCCAACAGTTATATTGGCACGACCGACTGGCATTCTTCTCGCGATTTCCATGATTATGATGAAAAACCTGCTGACGGGTTTGATATTCGTGCGGAAGGCTATTTACCGGCATACCCACAACTGGGTGCGAGCATCATGTATGAAAAATATTATGGTGACCAGGTTGCGCTGTTTGATAAAGACGATCTGCAAAAGGACCCATCAGCCGTCACCGTTGGACTGAGTTACACTCCCGTTCCTTTGGTCACGGCTGCCGTTGATTACAAACGCGGCCAGGATGCGATGGATGAAACGCATTTCTCGCTGAACCTGCACTATGAAATCGGTAAATCGTGGCAGTCGCAGATTTCGCCAGAGGGTGTGGCATTGCGTCGCAGTCTGGCCGGCAGTCGTTACGATTTGGTTGAGCGTAATAACGAAATTATCTTGCAATACAAAAAGAAAGCGCAGGCTGAGGCTGAACTTGCCGATATGACCCTGATGTCAGCGCAGGATCACAGCCCGGCTGATGGCAGCACCGCCAACCAGGTCGTGGTACATGCGGTGAACACGGACGGAAAGCCTGCGAAAAACGTAGCGGTGAGTTGGAGCGTGTCCGGCAGTGGCAAGCTGAGTGCCACCCACAGCGTCACAGACAGCGACGGTGATGCCACGATCAGCGTCACCAATACCACGGCCGAACAGGTCATTGTCACCGCTACGTCCGGCCCCCTCGTACGAACGACAACCAGCGCGTTTGACCCGTCAGCCGCTGCGCTTAATCTGCAATTGACGAAAAATAACAGTGTTGCCGATGGTAGCGATCAAAATACCGGACTGGTTACGCTCAAAGACAGCGGCGGTAAAGTGCTGGCCGATGCTGCAATTAGCTGGAAAGTGGACAACGGTGCGAAAATCGTCCATGGCGATAGCATAACGGACAGCAAGGGACAAGCGCACGTCAGCTTTACCAACACCACCGAAGGACAGGTGAAACTGAGTGCCAGCAACGGCGACACAACGGAATCCGTGAATTCCATCTTCAGTGGTCAGCAAACGCAGGTGACAGTTAGCGCGACGACAGTAACCGATAATCAACCTGCGGATGGTAACGCCATGAATACCGTCCAGGCCATTGTTACTGATGCCAGGGGCAATCCTATAAAAGATAAAAATGTCTCATGGACACTGAGCGGAAGCGCGGTAGCCACTACGCCTACGACGGTCAAGAGTGACAGTGACGGCATAGTGACCCTGAATCTTAAAGATAGCGTCGCCGAGGCTGTCACTGCCACCGCAAGCAGTGAAGGCCAAACCGGACAGACGACAGTAAACTTCCTCTCGCTGGAAGTGAGTAAAGTCACAGTGGCGATGAACACGAATGATAAGCCCGCGAACGGAACGGATACTAACGTAGCGCAGGCGACAGTGACTGATGCGAGTGGCAAACCGATGAAAGGCGTGTCGGTTGACTGGAAAGTCAGCGGCAGTGCGACAGCAGCATCACCAGCCACGGTGACGACGGATGACGCCGGTCAGGTGACGTTCAGTTTCACTGACACGGTAATGGAAAACGTGGTTGTTACCGCTAAAGCAGGCGAGAAATCGGGCGAAATGACGGCGAAATTCACCACCAACAACCGAAAGGTAAGCACTGTGACCCTGACGGCGAAAGGTTCGGGGAGTCAGTCCGATCCGGTGGTCTACACCGCGATTACGCGTAACACCGACGGTGAAGTGGTCCCTGATGCCGGTATTATTTGGTCTGGAGGCATCATCAGCAACACCGCGATCGTGTGTGATACAGGTGATACCCTCACTAATCCAAACGGGAAGGCGAATAAAACCTGCTACAACCAAACCGCCAGCGTCGTAAATGATGTCACAACGAATGTATTGGTCACCATCGGCAGCGTTGTTAACCCGAGTAGAGATGTCTCCGACGGTGCAACGCAAGATTACGCCCCAACCAACTGACCGGGGATTTAGACCGCAACAAAGCGCCGCAGAAATACGGCGCTTTTTTCCGTTTAAAAGGTAAAAGTCTTTACAGTTTACGGGTGCAGTTTCAGCCCTTTAATCACTTTATCGACCGCTTTTTTTGGCCCGCGAATAGCAAGGCCCACCAGGTTCAGATTTGCGGCATCTTCTGCCCGAAACACTTCCCGATTTGCCTCATCATGCCCGGTTGAAAACATCGCTTCGACATAAGGGGTCAGTATAAGCTCCCTCTCCAGCCCCTTGAAATGGGCTTTCTGCAATCCTTCCAGACTGGCTTCGAAAACCAGCATCGGCTCACCCGCGAGCTTTCCGTATTCGCGCCCTAGCGCATCCACATAGGGTAGTCCGAGGATCTCCGGTGCGGAGGCGGTTATGCCGGTTGCGAGAAAGGCGACGACATTCAGGCGCTGCCAGGCGGCTAAATCATTGCGCACGATCAGTGCGTTCTTGGTCTCAAAAATCACAGGTTTTCTCCACTTCGTAGCGAATGCACAGCATCGGCGAAGGGTGAGGGCTAAGATAGAACGTTTGTGCACTGTCGCTGATAAGCAGCGGGCGAAAGGCGATAAGCGCGCTGGAACCAGCGCCCCATATGGCTTTGATCGGCAAAACCAACGAGTGAGGCGATGAGCGCCAGATCTTCGCCTTTGGCCAGCATCAGGCGAGCAGTACGCAACCGCAGGCGCACCAGCCAGGCGTGCGGGCTCAGGCCGAAAGTGTTCTTAAACTGACGGCTAAGACGAAAGCGGTCGATGCCGGCCCAGGCCGCCAGTTCATCCAGGCCGATATCGCTGCCCATCCGGTCATGCAAATAGTCCCGCACCTGGAACATCTGGCGCTGAGAATCGTTCAGGGTCGAGGCCGGGCGAGTGCGTATATGCCCGGAGAGCAGGGTAAGCAGATTATCCAGCGTCTGGTCCCGCGCGAGACGACCTTCCTGATGATGAAGCGCAAAGAAACTCTGCTGGATGGCGGTGGTCAGGCGCGGATCGTCGGTCAGCGTGCTGCGAAACGCCGATTGTAGTGCGGCAATATCGCCCAGGCCCCGCGCGTCCATCATTCCGGAAATCCAGCGCTGCGGGATATACAACATCGCATAAGTAAACCCTTCCGCATCGGGCGCGTGGCCATCATGTACCGCACCGGGTTCAATCAATATCGCCCGTCCTGGCGTGCTGGTATGCAGTGCGCGATGACAATGGAAACGTTGCAAACCCTGTTGAGTGACGCCAATCAGCACTTCATCATGGTCATGCGGATCGTAGGCGTGGCCCTTAAAATGGGCGCTGACGCTCTCGATGCCGGTTTGCGCATCGCGCTGAAGGCTCAGCCAGCTGTCGGGATGCGGCTGTTCATCGCTGTCTTTCATTGACCCGTTCCGTATGATAGAGAAACTAATATAGGCTACATGAATGTTTACCAGCTAACGCCTGGAGCATCAAGGGTGGGCTCAGGCTTAACGAGATGAATCATTTAGCCTAAAATTCATGTAAGATACGCGGTCACGCAGCGCCATGCGGGTTAGGAAAGGTTAATCCGGGGCGAAAAATGAGTTCTGTCGATGCGTTCAGTATTCGCTAACGTGTTGATTTGCATAGTTACAGACGCCTGGGAAGGCGCACAACTAAAATAAAAATATCTTATAAATGAATCTGTTGAATAGATGCTGCTTATGGCTGTCATCATGTTGTGTGACAGCTTCAACAGCGCTTTGTATCACTATTTTTATGCACACCATTTTCGAGGCTGTAACAGGCTTCATTGTCAGACATAAGCCTGATGAACTCGCCTAACGGCTCCGCACGTTGTCTTACCACCAACGGGCTTAATGGCTGCTATTACCTTGATTTAAGTATGGTACCATGCGGGAATAATCTTAAGAGAAGGGTGGTTTATGGGCTGGTCTTCGTTGGTTAGGATAACCATTTGTACATTTCTATTAGCTGGGTTGTCATTCTCTGCATACGCGAAGAATTGCAAGAAAGGGATTCCATGTGGAAACTCATGTATTGCAGCATGGAAAACATGCGGCGGCAGTTCGCGTTCGTCCTCGGCTTATAACAACCATTTATACTCTTATCCCTCTTCTTCGCTTCAACATTCAGTTTCAAACCCACCTGCTCAATCTTCATCAAAGATCGAAGGCGGAAAAACTATACCTTCAACGGCAAAAACTTATCTCTGTCAGTATGCTATTGCAGCAATACGGAATGGCAAAACGGGCGCTTTACGTGTGCTTGGTAGTACCGAGGTAACGTTGTATGTCGATAGCTTCAAAGCTAACCGTTTGAACGGAACATACCTGCTCTCGCCAAAGCTGAAAACTAACGGTAAGTTGATGATGGCAGATGATAAAAGCAAAGTGTACGCCTTTGATTCGTTGCTGATGAACTTTGCAATTAGTGACCGCATCGCAAGAAGCACTGAGCAATGGGATCGTTGTAAACTGGTTCACAATTAATAAACTCAATTCATGGGGATGGAATGAAAAAATTACTAATAGCTTTCATGATTCTAACTTTACCTATGCTCTCATTTGCTAAGGGTATTGGTTATGGAAATACTAAATGGGACATGAATCCGTCAGAAGTTGTTGCGGCTCAGGGCAATGGCGCACATCTGATCTCACCAGAAAAGTATAATGATAACTTTGGGAAAGTGCGGATTGATAATGTATCGATCGGTAGCGGTCTTTATACCGTCACATTCCTTTTTAATAGCTCTGATCGCCTTGTGCAAACGAATGTATCCAGCAATGAGAAGAAAAATGAAGGTATCGTGGCTCGTCAATTTGGCACCTTGAATCAACTATTGACACAAAAGTATGGTAAGCCTGAGTTTTCGGATTCAAATAAAGCAACTTGGAAACTTCCTGACACCACGATTGAGTTAAGCCAGTTGGTCATTTCTGGGATTATGGCCCAAACCATAATTCGATACCTTCCAAACAGTAAGGTAGCAAGCGATACTTCAAATCTTTAAAACATGGTGCCTGAAGGAGTGGCTGACGTTCTGAATTTAGGGGGGAAGCCACTATTCAGTATTTTCTTCTGAATGCAAACCGATACGGCGCTTCCCGCTATTATCATTATCGATTATGCTATTTCCACCTATAGCAATGAGTTACGAGTACCTTGAATGCCTAACAATTATGAAGAGAGATCTGCTTTAGTTATGGGGCGACTTTTCGCTTTACATCTTACACCAGATCGTTTGATGAAAATTGGAGCATTTGTAGTTCAGTATGGTTTATTTGAAACTGCACTTGAGCGAGCAGTTTGGACATTAACTGAAACTGATGTTCGAGGGATAAGACCATTTACAGAGAAATTGAAGGTTGAAGATGTGCTCAATACCTTCGGTGCTGGGAATGCAAAGTTAAGCGAAAAATGCAATGCAGTATTACAGGATGCTTCACTGGCTGCTCTTGATTTGTCAAATTACAGAAATAGTCTCATGCATGGCTATCTTATTCCCTCTGAAACAAGCCCTTTTTTCTTAAGAAATCCTGGCTGGAACGGTGAAGTAAGAAATAAAAAATCAGGAGATGCTTATGTGGGCGAGCCACTTCTTGATTTAGCCATTATTTCAGCATGCACTTTACATGAAATTGCTGTGCATGCGGCTGATGTATTCTCAGACTCTAAGAACGAAAAAAGAATTGGAGCGTTAGAGTCAAATGTCAGAGAGGCCAGAAGTTGTGCAAGTGAATTGCGCTATCTCAGAAGTTTGATGAACGAAGAGAAGTTTTAAATCGTTACTCCTCTTCAAAGGTCATTGTGTAGCGACATTGCTGCGACAGCCTGATCGTCACTGTTTCTGTATAATTTGCATTGGAGTAAACGCAGATTTTTGCGCTGTCTGTCTCCTGTTCATCATTGAGAATCAAGGTTATTCGTCCAGCGTGTGCGGCGAGAGCTGGTAATAAGGCCAGCATAAGCACCAGATGTTTCATGCGCATGTTCCTAAATTAAAGCGCACTAAGTGGGCGCGGTTGCTTAAATCGCTTAACGCCACCTGTGAAGCCACCCCCAAATCTCATACTGCTCCCGGCGAAATATCCGGGTGACTTACGCCTCCAGCACTTTGTTAATGGTGGTTCGGGCTGCACCTGTGAGGCGATGGATCTCGCTCTTTGTCTTACCTGCTTCATGCAATGCGCGGATCTGTTCGTGTAGTTTGTTGTTCACTGGACGGCCCTTGTAAGCGCCCTCGGCTTTCGCCTTGCTGATTCCCTCAGCCTGACGGCGGCGGCGGTCTGTATAGTCTTTACGGGCGATTGCTGCCAGCATTTCTAACATCATACCGTTGATAGCTTTCATCATGGATCGCATAAACTCGCCTTGGTGCTTTAACACTTCGTGACTGGTAGGCAGGTCGAGGGCCACCACTCGCAAACCTTTACTATCAATCTGGGCTTTCAGCGTTTCCCAGTCCTCAGCGTTAAGACGGCTCAGGCGGTCAACTTGTTCCACTAACAGAATGTCACCGGGCGCGGCTATGTCTATCAGGCGCATAAGCTCCGGGCGCTGTAAGCTGGCTCCGCTCACGTTCTCAATGAAGTAGGTGACGTGGCCTAAATCATTAGAGGCGGCGAATTCTGCCAATGCTGCTTTGGCGCGGGTAGCGTCCTGCTCTTTGGTGGAGGCGCGGAGATAGGCATAAACTCGGCTGGTGGTCATCAGGTAGCTCTCGTGTAGTTTTTGGGTTGTAGTATAATTGCATGTAGTGTTTAAGTAGTAAAGCACTATTTAAGCTACGCCTTTTAGGCCACTTTTATCACGTATTGTTAATGTATACCCAAAAGCTACTCTATGTAATGGCGCGGGGATTCACGCCATTAGAGATAGAAGAGAATTACTCTTCAAAAAACTGTTGAACTGCCCAGCCACCATGACCACCTGGCGTAATGAAGGAAACAAAACCCTTTTCGTCGACGTTCTGAATCTCCACCGTCATAGATTCTTTCAACAGGCGACATTTACCAGAGGTAACGAGACCTATCATGCCTTGTTGGTCCTTGTCTTGGATGTAACTAATCATCTCGTAAAAATCGGTCAGCTTTTTACAGTTAAATGTACCTTCCTTTAGGGTGGCGGTATCACCGTGGCTCAACGCGTAAGCGTTCGTCACCGTTGCAATCAATACTGCCGTCATAAGAATCTTTTTCATAATGTTCCTGGTTTGTGTTCTATGGAAGGAGCAAATCATACAACATTAGTTCAAAATGTCACTATTAGAGCGTGGCTGATTAGAGGCCAAAACTTGCATCGTTAGCAGATGCAAAAGAATCTAAGAGCCTTGTTTGGGCAAAGAATTAAACAACTTCGCATAGCTTCTGGTCTTAGTCAGGAAGCATTTGCTGATCGCTGTGGGTTCGCTCGTAGCTACATGAGCAGGATTGAACGAGGGACGTCCAATGCCTCACTTGATGCTATTGAGACATTGGCTCGTGCGCTTGGGGTTGAAGCATGGCAACTCTTTACATTCGATCAGACTGTAAAAACGGAGATTGTGAATGTTCCGTATGCGAAGGACGGTTCTTGTTTCAATCCGGGGCTTGCGAGTAATCGGGATGGCTCTTATGTCGTTGGTGAAGTTGGTAACTTACAGCGGTTTTTTGTTTTCGCAGAGGCCTTGGACTACTTGCGTAAGATGAATACTGCGAAATGGAAGCGACCAAATGCAAACGGCAACTGGGGGATAGTTGCTGCGGTTCGCTGGGATGCTCTCGAAAAATAAAAACGCTAAACGAACGTGTAAACGATGGCGTGATCTTCCAGCTTCCACGGAAAGCGTGAGTTAACTACAAAGTGATTCCACTGGTAGGCGATTAACTCCGGATCTACCGTCTGGCGCGGTTCTTGCGCGTCTATCACGCTGCGTCCGTCGCGGTACGCTTCCCACTCAAGCCTATGAATGTAGTAGCCCGGTAGCCATTCGATTAACGGTGTTCCCGCAATGAAGCGGGGGAAATGATCTTCCATGTTTTCCGCGCTGCATTCCTCCGCTTCAAGCTGACGGTGGTGCTGGTGGTCTGCGTTCATAAGCTGGCGCTCAACTTCTTCTATGCGCTGTGCCTTGCGCCCATTTTGGAAAAATTCTTCGTATACAGCTTTGTTGCGTCGTGCCATTACATGGCCTCCTGAATAAAAGTGATTTGTTTTGATGCCCTGGCGGTGTGCTGACGCTCGCTGGGCGGGAATGTGTGCGGCTATCCTCGCCGCCCGGATGGGGCGTGAGTACAGACTCTATGTATGAGTGATTTAAAGTTTCAGTTTTGAGAACTTGTTCAGCGGATTGCTACACCATGACGAACGTCACGGCGAGCGGCTGAAATGGGGCGGCTAATGCCTCGCGGGAAACTCTGGTTGGAGTCTCCTCTCCCCGTTATAAAAACGGTGAAGTCGATAAGGATCTAAGAATACTTGATAAATAGCCCTGTTAGCCATGTAGCCCTGATCAGACCAGTGGCGGCGAGGGTTTCAAAATGCAGGGCTAAAATCATAGCCCTGTAGCCCTGATCATTGGGTCGGGTAATACTTATCAACAAACCAGGAGAGAACGCTCTCCGGGATCTTGCTGCTGCCGTCCTGCGGCGCTCGATACCAGACTGATTTTAACCCGGCGCGGGTGTTCACTCTGGCGCTCATGTACCCGTTATCACGTAGCCATTGACTCGCGTCCTGTGCTCGCGGGAAGGATGGGCAAGCGTCATGGAATGCCTGGAATGCAAACGCCGGATTTTCTCCGGTGAAGATCTCCGCTTCGTTCTGCTCTTCGCTTATGCTGGCCTGTTTCATGCGCTCAAGTGCCACGCTGAACGGTGGGCGATACGGATTGAAGGATTCCAACGGGTAAGCCATTAGCCAGGCGTGTACGGCTTCCAGACCGCCCACGGCGAGCCAATCAGCAAGACGGGCAATAAACTCTGCTGTTTCTTCCCTGTTCACCCGGTGGCGTATGTAATGGGTGCAGTAATGGCGGCGATCATTCGCCTCCACTTCAATCGGACTCTCGCTGTTGCTGAACGTGAAAAACCGGGTGTAAGTGGCTACCTTTCGAGGCTGCTCATACTTCCTGTTAATCTCGATCATCGGTTCAGTCTGGATGCTTTTTAACCGATCCGCCATGTTATGTTTGGCTGGCGGTGGGTCATCGAACAGGATCAGGATTGTACGGGCCATCGCATCATTGTGGACGCCCATCAGGGTGCCGTAGTTGGAGTAAAGCGTTGTCTGGTGCATAAGGAGCGGCGAGAGGATTTGATTGAACAAAAAACCTTTGCCTGTCCCGGTATCACTCGGAATAACGATGTGCCAGCTTGGGCGCTGTTCCGGGTGCTGGAACATGTGCGCCATGTATGCGCTCACTGTGTCGCGGTCTGTCTGGTCTGGAAAGATCCGGGTCAGATACTCATGCCATAGGGTGAGATCTGCCGCTGGTGGCTTGTCGCTGCGCCACGTCCTGAACATGTTCAGTGTTCCATTCTGATCGATGCCGCATGGCTTCGCTGGATTAAAGTCCTGCACCATGATGAAAGGTACTTCGACCAGCAGATCATCTAAATAATGTTGCTGCCACCTTGCACCAGTAGCAAGTTTGAATAACCTGCGGAGAATGTCCGTTCCATGATTGGTATTAGTGGGGACGTGGTGGAGGAGTATTTTACCTTGGGCGCTGATAAACGCGTATTTTTCTGCTTGTAAATGGTCAATCAGTGTTCTTATTTGTTGCTTTTGTGTCATCCATGCCCTCGTTCATAGCATTTCGTAAAGTTTTTATAATGAAGGTAGGGCGGCTGTCCTCGCCCTTGTTTGCATCAATCCAGTTGAGCACATCGCGTGCAATAATGAGTTTCAACATTATTTGTCATCCTTAGCTTTGAAGATGTAACCCTCTGATAAGAGCCACTGATAGAATTCACCAATGGTGAGGCGGTCAACTACCTTATCGAATAACACGGGCTTGTTCAGTGGTTCGAGCTTGATTTCTGATTTCTGCACTTCTTCCTGTCGCTGGTGGTTCCAATAGTGCTTTAACCAGGCTAAGGATTGTTGCGGGTTTTTGGTCATCGGTAATACTCCAGGTGGTGAAGTTGGTCAAAGCGGACGGCGTAATACACCGCAAACTGTTTTAAGATAAATCCGAAGTTATCTTCTTTCAAATAACCGTTTCTGCGTTCGAGCGCTGCGTCGTATAACTCGTCGTAAAGGTCGCTATGATGACCGAAATACACTTCCCACAGTAGCGGGGTAAAGTCTTCGCGGTAGGCAATGCCGGATAAGATCCGATTAAAATCGCCTTCAATGGCGTTCGTCACCCGGTTCAGGATAAGGCGGCAAAGCCCCGTTCTGTGGTCATGGTCAATAACCGGATCTGTCAGTGGTCGCCCTGTGATAAAGTCGATGCCGTTCTGTGCTGCGGTCATCATTTCGCGGTAGGCGCTGGAATGTCGCTGTGCCAGTCTGAGCGGGTTCCGCTTCTGTGCGTAGCTGTCAAACATTCCCACCTCACTTCGCATTATCGGAAAGAGCTTCGCGGAGACGGCTTTCAAATGTATGCGCCTCAAGCTCTGCTGCGGCTTTTGCGGCTTCTTCTGCACGTTGGCGGCGTTCTTCTTCGGCTACGGCGTGAGCGTAGTATTCTTCTGCTTGAGTCGTCAGGGATGCCATAAGCTGGGCTTCTGCCTCTGTGGTGAGGGCAGTACGCTCAACCTCGATATCATCTTGCTTGCGGTTTAACACAATGCGAATTGCAGGTTCCCCGGCGTTATAGAACGGCTGGCGGTCATAGTCGGCTATGGTGTATCCGTCGAGGATAGCTTGTTGTAACGTGGTGAGGATCACGGGATGGAAGTCTGAAATGCTGAAAACATCCTTAAGATGAGTTTCGATGAACTCAGATACATACTGGTCACGCTGGGCCTTGAACTCGGTTTTCACTTCACGCATTAATGCGGCTGGTAGTTTAGTCATGCTTCTGTTTATCCTTGATTTCTAATAGTCGTTTGATGTTGATGCGGTTACAGCGTGGGCAATAAAACGGACTCTTCCCACCGACGAGGTAAGACGTTACGTAATACGTTTTGCCCTGGTAAAACTCCATGCCGATGTAGCAGGATTGCAACCATCTGTTTATTTCGCGGTGATCGTTGCCATTGCTCCATTCGTTTACGAAGTCCTCGAAGGTGAAGCAGTGTTGCATCACTTCCTCAGCCCAATACATAAACGCTACTCGCTGCGGGGTGGTTGGCATCCCGTATTGGCGTAGCCTGTCGCGGTAAACGTGAAATTCGAAGCGGGGAAGCCAATCGGCGATGGTTTTTAAGATCTGACTTTTCAAATGTATGAGTTTTCCTTTTGTTGGGGCATAGGAAAGCCTCCAGAAAGGAATGATCCAAACGTCCACCACAACCGAAAACCAGAGCGGTAATCTGGAAATAAAGGAAATGGACATTTGGCAATCTGGAGGCTTTATTCTGCGGAGAGTGTGCGACGGTGCGCACGATCATGCTTGCTACTATGGGAATAGCGGTAGGTATGGGAATAGCGGTAGGGGAGTAGATTCTATAAACGGCGGCGAGAGCTTGCACCGTTTCAACATTGCTTCCCTACATGATTTATAATACAGGAAAAAGCATTTTTTGTCAAGCTGTTTTTGTTGACTTTTGTATTTAAGTGTGAATTGTTGGTTGTGTTGTCTTGACTGCATGGTTGGGATTGGATAGTTGGAATACAGCGAAGCTGTCAGAGAGAACTGCTCAGAGCACTCATTAGAGCGTAGGCATTTGATCGGGTGCTTCCGCTGTCCACACGCCAGGTAGCGCCGCTGGTGGCTCTGGGATCATCTTCTGGACGTTGCAGGGCGGTATCGTCATTGCACCAGTGTGTGCACCAGTGAGAAGGGCGACGGCTTACGATGTGCCAGCTTGTGCGCTGTTCTCGCTTCGTCTGCTGCGTTGTGTGCTGCAAGGGTGGGTGAACGTCAGGGAGACAGGCTGTAATGCGTTCAATGGCTGCTGGTGGTTATCGGTGAGTAACAGGAACAGATTATTATCAGGATAGGTTAATTGTTAGTTCAGATCGGAGGTAGAGAGTACACCTGAGTAGTGATTGATACACAGGAACAGACATACTCTCTCTTTCATGACTAACATGAAAAAATACTATTGTACAAAGGTAACTCTCTCCTTTCAGGAGAATAAACCCACTCGCTTACGCTCGTAAATTGTGGTTAGGGTAGCATACCTTTGCACTAAAAGTCAATACCTAATACCATAAAAAATTAACTAATTCCACATGTTCCATAGATTTTTCATTCTTACCCTTGGTCATTTCTGGAAGTCGACCACGCCCAACAGATCTTTCAGTGGGGGGCGGTGCGTATAAATGGACGTGACACCTAAACTTTGACTTCTTGAGTGTCCGACAACGAACTGCATCAGAGGTACGGATACCCCAGAAGCAAGACAACCACTCATGAACGTGTGCCGAAGGCTGTGAATACGGCGTTTCAATCCGAACTCGTCATAATCCGGGATGCAAAGTTCCTCCATTATGGTGATCCATTCGTCCGTAGTTGCTGTGTAGTTAGGTAATGTGCTGAAAACCAGATCGCCGGGTTTCCGTTCTTTAATCAGGTTAAGCAAACCGCCTTCTACGGCATTGTGCAATGGGATCTGGCGTTGTGCGTGATCAGTTTTGCCTTCTTCTATGAAGATGTACCAACGACCTGTCTCTTCGTCTTGCCGAATATCTTTCTTCTTGATTGTCGCCAATTCTCCGCGACGAGCACCCGTATAGATAAGCGCAAGAAAGTACCATTTGCGCCAATCTGCGTTACCAAGTGAAAATAGTTTGGTTTTAAGCCTCGCAAGTTCAACAGGATTGTAATGACCCCGTCGATTTGGCTTAACTACATAGGGCACTCCATCGGTAGGGGATCTCTCAAGCAGATCTTTCGTGTCAACCAAGTACGTTTTAAAGAGAGAACGCCAGATTTTGAGATGCTTTTCGACGTGCTGACTGCTCAATAAATCATCTTCTGGAACGTCATAATCAATACACTCTTTCAGTGACAAATGCTTGTAGGGTAGCTTGATTCGAGTCGGGAGGTTTTCTGTAACCTTCAACGCTTGTCGAATGTCTTGTTTTGTAACCAAGTCAATCGGCTTGTCACCGACAACGTAAAGCAGTACATCAAAGAAGCGCTGGTTTTCATTGGCGATACTTCTGCGCCACTTTTGGCCTTTCTCTTTGACATACATAGCCCACGCTTCGGACAGTGTGATCGTCTGACTTACAACCTCTTTGGCTGTTGGTGTAACAGGCTGTTTTGGTTCAAAGTCAGATTGCGGCTGAGATTTGATCTTTGCCTCTTCTAACTGCGCCTGTAGGCCCGCTGTGATCTGGCGGTAGCGTAATAAGTCCTTCGAATAAAATGCTTCATACGCCTGTGCTACCGTTGTGCGACTCAGATCGAGCGCGGCAGCCACCTGATTTGCAAGCGGTAGGTCTGCTTTAGATAGCTCAATTTTCTGCATGTGAAGGCTGGCAAGCACTTCGTTCGCTGTTAGTTCGCTGCCGTCCACCATCCGGTTAAAATGGGCATCTGCATAGCCCTGAGCCGCTTCTACTGTTTCGGATGGCGATAGAGGTGAATCAGGATTGATGTTTTTATGCCATTGTCCTAACTCTGGGAGCCGCTCCACTTCGGCAACATCTCTTTCGAGAGCGCGTAAGAGATAGCTGTCAAAGTCTTGTTTAGTGGCGGCGCGGTAGCCATGAATCTTCCTCTTAAACTCCTCAATGCCCATTGTCCCATTCTGAACGAGCGGGATGTATGGGCGGATCTGATTCATGATCACTTCGGCTTGTTTTTGGCTGTCAGTACCGAGACTCAGACGCACAAAACTTGTTGAATCATTTAGTCTAAAATTCGTGTAGTATGTGCGCCCACGAATCATTGTGTGTGACAGCTTGTGTGACGCGTAGTTTGCCATGCTGTGTACCATGAAAGAGTTACAGATCAGTGAGTTAAGTTGAATGTTGAGCTAACTCGTTGTTTTCGAAAGTATACCAGACGCCTGGGAAGGCGACACCTTAAGGAAGCTCGATGAGCGAGAAATTACAGAAAGTGCTGGCCCGCGCTGGCCACGGCTCCCGCCGTGAAATCGAAACCATGATTCAGGCAAGTCGCGTCAGCGTCGATGGCAAAATCGCAACGCTAGGCGATCGCGTTGAAGTCATCCCCGGTATTAAAATTCGTATCGATGGCCATCTGATCTCCGTCAAAGAGTCTGTGGAGCAGGTTTGCCGCGTACTGGCGTACTACAAGCCGGAAGGCGAATTGTGTACCCGCAGCGACCCGGAAGGGCGTCCGACGGTGTTTGACCGTCTGCCGAAACTGCGCGGTGCGCGCTGGATTGCCGTAGGGCGTCTGGACGTGAATACCTGCGGTCTGATGTTGTTCACCACCGATGGTGAACTGGCGAACCGTCTGATGCACCCTAGCCGTGAAGTTGAACGTGAATACGCCGTGCGCGTGTTTGGCGAAGTGGACGATAATAAAGTCCGCCAGCTGTCACGCGGTGTGCAACTGGAAGATGGCCCGGCGGCATTCAAAACCATCAAATTTACCGGTGGCGAAGGCATTAACCAGTGGTACAACGTGACCCTGACCGAAGGGCGCAACCGTGAAGTGCGTCGTCTTTGGGAAGCGGTTGGCGTGCAGGTGAGTCGTCTGATTCGCGTGCGCTATGGCGATATCAATCTGCCAAAAGGTATCCCGCGCGGCGGTTATACCGAACTGGATCTGGCCCAGACCAACTACCTGCGTGAGCTGGTGGAACTGAAGCCGGAAACTGAATCGAAAGTCGCGGTCGAAAAAGACCGTCGTCGCGTGAAAGCGAACCAAATCCGCCGTGCGGTGAAACGTCACACTCAAGTGAGCGGTAAGCCCGCGAAGAGTGGCGGCAGTCGCCGACCAGGAAATCGCTCCAGCAGCCGTAACAACGGCAGCGGATCGTAAGTAAAAAAAGGCCCCGAAGGGCCTTTTTTAATAGTCGATACCGATCTGTGCTTTGATCCCCGCGTCAAAGGCATGTTTCACCGGACGCAGTTCACTTACCGTATCCGCCATCTCAAGAATATCCCGATGACAGCCACGGCCCGTGACGATTACCGTCTGGTGATGGGGGCGATGACTTAGCGCTGTAAGGACTTCTTCCAGCGGAAGATAGTCATAGGCGACCATATACGTCAGCTCGTCCAGAATCACCATGTCCAGACTCTCGTCGGCCATCATGCGCTTTGCATGTTGCCAGACGGATAAACACGCGGCGGTATCACCTTCTTTATCCTGTGTATTCCAGGTAAATCCGGTCGCCATGACCTGAAACTCGACGCCGTGAGGCTCCAGCAAATTACGCTCGCCGTTAGGCCATTCCCCTTTAATAAACTGGATCACCCCGACGTTTTTACCGTGCCCCACGGCGCGCGTGGCAGTTCCAAATGCAGCGGTGGTTTTACCTTTGCCGTTGCCGGTCAGCACTAACAGAATGCCTCGCTCTTCCTGGGCTTCTTCGATACGCGCGTCAACTTTCTCTTTCAGGCGCTGCTGGCGTTCGCGATGACGATCGTCACTCATTGTGAAATCCCTGGTTTGCGGCCCGGTTGGGCATCGAAAGAAGTGCCGGTTTTGCGACGGCTGTCGTCGCCCATCAACCACAGATACAGCGGCATAATTTCAGCCGGGGTTTTCAGTTTCTGCGGATCTTCCGTTGGAAACGCACTGGCACGCATCCCTGTGCGGGTGCCACCCGGATTAATGCAATTCACGCGCAGATGGCCCTGATATTCTTCAGCCAGCACTTGCATCATGCCTTCGGTGGCGAATTTAGAGACTGCGTAGGCTCCCCAATTAGCGCGCCCTTGCTGGCCGACGCTCGATGAGGTGAAGACAAGCGATCCGGAATCTGACTTGAGTAATAAAGGAAGAAGTGCCTGGGTCAGCATAAATGTGCCGTTCACGTTCACCTGCATCACATCCTGCCAGACGTCCAGCTTTTGCTGATCCATCGGCACGACGTCACCCAGAAGACCCGCGTTATGCAGCACGCCGTCGAGGCGGGGATAATGGATACCGATTTTTTGCGCAAGCTGCTGGCACTCTTCAGGCGTGCAGGTGAGCAAATCGAGAATAAACCACTGCGCCGGAATGCTGCCTTCTTGTTGAATCTGTTGGGCAACGGTGCGCAGTTTGTCTTCGTTACGACCTAAAAGAATGACGCTCGCGCCGTAGCGGGCGTAGGTCAGGGCGGCTTCACGGCCTATACCGTCGCTGGCACCTGTCACCAGAATGATGCGATTTTGTAGCAAATCACGCTGCGGTTGATAATGCACGGACTCTCTCCTGTGGCGGTTCGTCACGCCACGTCTCTGTTCTGGTTATGTTTGTTCGCTTTTTGGGTTTATGCCCTAAACGCCGGGGTATTTCAATCAGCCAGATGGAAAGCGTGGTCAGAATTAACATTTTGCAATCATTTCATCGACAGAGAAAAAAACGGGAAGCGTGCTCGCATCGTACAATTCAGGCGGGAGACGCACTGTATGGGCTGTTGTACACTGTGCGCGATATCCGAGTCATTCTTTTCAAGGTGGAAGCGTGGAACTACTTTCTCAGTATGGATTGTTTTTGGCGAAAATCGCCACGATTGTGGTTGCGATTGCGGTGATTGCTACGCTTATCGTGAATCTTACCCAGCGTAAGCGGCAGCGGGGAGAACTGCGGGTGAGCAATCTGAGCGAACAGTACAAAGAGATGCAGGAAGACATGAGCGTGGCGCTGCTTGACGGCCCACAGCAGAAGCTCTGGCACAAAGCGCAAAAGAAAAAGCATAAGCAGGAAGCGAAAACAGCAAAAGCGAACGCGAAAAAGGGCGTGAAAGAGACGGGTGATAAACCCAAAGCTTGGGTGCTGGATTTCAAAGGCAGTATGGACGCCCATGAGGTGAACTCGCTGCGCGAAGAAGTGACGGCTGTGTTAGCCGTTATCAAACCACAGGATCAGGTGGTGTTGCGTCTGGAAAGCCCAGGCGGCGTGGTGCACGGATATGGCCTGGCCGCATCACAGCTTCAGCGCCTGCGCGATAAAAAAATCCCGTTGACGATTGCGGTCGATAAAGTGGCAGCCAGCGGTGGCTACATGATGGCCTGTGTCGGTGACAAAATTGTCTCCGCGCCATTTGCGATTATCGGTTCGATTGGCGTCGTGGCGCAAATCCCGAACTTCAACCGCTTCCTGAAAAACAAAGATATCGACATTGAGCTGCACACGGCGGGCCAGTACAAACGCACGTTGACGCTACTGGGTGAAAACACAGAGGAAGGGCGGCAGAAATTCCGCGAAGACCTCAATGAAACCCATCTGCTGTTTAAAGATTTTGTGCACCAGATGCGTCCGCAACTGGACATTGAACAGGTGGCGACGGGTGAACACTGGTACGGTCAACAGGCGCAGGAAAAAGGGCTGGTTGACGAAATTGGCACCAGTGACGATCTACTGCTGGGGTTGATGGAAAGTCACGAGGTATTGAACGTACGCTACTTGCAGCGTAAGAAACTGATGGACAGGTTTACGGGCAGCGCCGCAGAAAGTGCGGACCACCTGCTGATGCGTTGGTGGCAGCGCGGGCAAAAACCGATGATGTAGAAGTTGTAAATGAAATGCGAGGCCGAAACCTCGCATTTTTTTTAATCAATTAAATGGTATTTTTCTGACAGCTGATGAGCCAGATATTTGAATATATTGAACACTGCGGTGCTCTTTGCTGTCGGCAAACCTTGCTCATCAAGATAGAACTCACCACTAAACACCAGCACACCGTTACGCTGGGTGACACCCGTGGCTTCAATGCCTTTCATCGTGTCGTCATGTTCACGAATCAGGCGGTTGGCTTCTACCAGCAGGGACTGGCGATCGATAGGTTGGGATGATTCTTGCATCACAGACTCCTCTAAAACATTGCCAATAGTCTACGCCCCGCATGCTATACGGGCAAATTTTCCCTGTGAAAGACAAGGACATCGCGTGTTGTCGAGAGTTGGCGGGATTTGCTTTTGCATGCTAATAAAGTTGCGTAACGGATTTTATCAGGTACAGTGTGACGCTTTCGCATTCTGGCAACAGATTTGCTTGACATTCGACCGAAAATTCTTCGTGCTATACCACCTGGCAGGAAAAGGCCAGACAACTCAATCCTCTGACTCAGGCTTCTGGGGCCGGACCGGAGAAGGGGTTGAACTCCATTGACGCCGCCACCAGATTTAGGCTTGTCGCCACTGGAAGGTGAATTCAAGTGCGATATATGCGCTACATTCGTTGGAGTGAGTGCGTATTCCTGGAAGAATCAAATTAGGTAAAGGTGAATATGGGTAAAGCTCTCGTTATCGTTGAGTCCCCGGCAAAAGCCAAAACGATCAATAAATATCTGGGTAATGACTACGTGGTGAAATCCAGCGTCGGTCATATCCGCGATCTGCCGACCAGTGGCTCAGCAAGCAAAAAAGCGGCTGAGGCCAAACCCGCCACCAAACCGGCTAAGAAGCCGAAAAAGGATGAGCGCGGCGCACTGGTTAACCGCATGGGCGTGGATCCATGGCACGACTGGGAAGCCCAGTACGAAGTGCTGCCCGGTAAAGAAAAGGTTGTTGCTGAACTCAAACAGTTAGCTGAAAAAGCTGACCATATCTATCTCGCAACCGACCTTGACCGCGAAGGGGAAGCCATTGCATGGCACCTGCGGGAAGTGATCGGTGGTGATGACTCACGCTATAGCCGCGTGGTGTTTAACGAGATAACCAAGAATGCGATTCGTCAGGCGTTTGATACGCCGGGCGAACTGAATATCGATCGTGTAAATGCTCAGCAGGCGCGTCGTTTTGTCGACCGCGTTGTGGGCTACATGGTCTCTCCGCTGCTGTGGAAAAAGATTGCGCGTGGCCTGTCTGCAGGGCGCGTGCAGTCTGTTGCCGTGCGTCTGGTGGTCGAGCGTGAACGTGAAATTAAGGCGTTCGTTCCGGAAGAGTTCTGGGAAATTGACGCCAACACCACCACGCCATCGGGCGATGCGCTGCCGCTGGAAGTCAGTCATCATAAAGATAAGCCGTTCCGTCCGGTCACCCGTGACGAAACCATGGCAGCCGTTAGCCTGCTTGAAAAAGCGCGCTTTAGCGTACTTGATCGTGAAGATAAGCCGACCAGCAGCAAGCCGGGCGCGCCTTTCATCACCTCAACGTTGCAGCAGGCGGCAAGCACCCGTCTTGGTTACGGCGTGAAGAAAACCATGATGATGGCCCAGCGACTGTATGAAGCGGGTTACATCACTTATATGCGTACGGACTCCACTAACCTGAGTCAGGACGCGGTAAGCATGGTGCGCGACTATATTGGCGATAACTTCGGTAAGAAATACCTGCCGGAAAGCGCCAATCACTACTCCAACAAAGAGAACTCGCAGGAAGCGCACGAAGCGGTTCGTCCTTCTGATGTCGCTGTGTTGGCAGAGTCGCTGAAAGATATGGAAGCGGATGCACAGAAACTGTATCAGCTGATCTGGCGTCAGTTTGTGGCCTGTCAGATGATGCCAGCGCAGTACGATTCCACCACACTGACCGTTGGCGCAGGGGATTTCAAACTCAAAGCGCGCGGTCGCACATTGCGTTTCGACGGTTGGACGAAAGTCATGCCTGCGCTGCGCAAAGGCGATGAAGACCGTACGCTACCGCCAGTGAAAAAAGGCGAAGAACTGGCGCTGGTTGAACTGCTGCCGGCTCAACACTTCACTAAACCGCCCGCACGTTTCAGTGAAGCATCGCTGGTCAAAGAGCTTGAAAAACGCGGCATTGGTCGTCCGTCCACCTATGCGTCGATCATTTCGACCATTCAGGATCGCGGCTATGTGCGTGTTGAAAACCGTCGTTTCTATGCTGAGAAAATGGGTGAAATCGTCACCGATCGTCTGGAAGGTAATTTCCGCGAGCTGATGAACTATGACTTCACCGCGCAAATGGAAAACAGCCTGGATAAGGTTGCGAACCATGAAGCGGAGTGGAAGCAGGTTCTGAACGATTTCTTTGGTGACTTTACCCGTCAACTGGAAACCGCAGATAAAGATCCGGAAGAAGGCGGAATGCTGCCGAATCCGATGATTTTGACCAGCATCGACTGCCCGACCTGTGGCCGTCAGATGGGTATCCGCACTGCCAGTACAGGTGTATTCCTCGGTTGTTCCGGCTATGCTTTGCCGCCGAAAGAGCGCTGCAAAACCACCATTAACCTGGTGCCGGAAAACGAAGTGCTGAACGTGCTGGAAGGCGACGACGCGGAAACTAACGCGCTGCGTGCCAAGCGTCGTTGTGCTAAATGCGGAACGGCGATGGACAGCTACCTTATCGATCCGAAGCGCAAGCTACATGTCTGTGGTAACAACCCGACCTGTGACGGCTACGAAATCGAAGAAGGCGAGTTCCGCATCAAGGGTTACGACGGCCCAATCGTTGAGTGTGAGAAATGTGGTTCCGAAATGCACCTGAAAATGGGGCGTTTTGGTAAATACATGGCTTGTACCAACGACGACTGTAAGAACACCCGTAAGATCTTGCGTAACGGTGATGTCGCACCGCCGAAAGAAGATCCGGTTCCGTTGCCAGAACTGCCGTGTGAGAAATCAGACGCGTACTTTGTTCTGCGTGACGGCGCGGCTGGTGTGTTCCTGGCAGCGAATACCTTCCCGAAATCGCGCGAAACACGTGCGCCGCTGGTGGAAGAACTGTATCGTTTCCGCGATCGTCTGCCGGAAAAACTGCGCTATCTCGCCGATGCGCCGCAGGAAGATCCAGCGGGTAATAAGACCATGGTGCGTTTCAGCCGTAAAACGAAGCAGCAGTACGTGGCTTCAGAAAAAGAGGGTAAAGCGACCGGTTGGTCTGCCTTCTTTATCGACGGGAAATGGCAGGAAGTGGCGAAGAAGTAACGCCCTGATAACCCCCTGAAACCTCCCCAAAGGGCCGCTCTGCGGCCCTTTGTTTTAGCACCAGTTCACCGCGTTATTATTTTTTATTCACATCTATACACATCCGGTATAAATGATATAGTGGTTATAGTTAATCCATTTCTTATTATTAAATCGTATTAGGCGTCAGCGCCGAACGCATATCGGATACCGGTCATGAAACTACAGCAACTCCGTTATATCGTTGAGGTTGTGAACCATAACCTCAATGTCTCCTCGACCGCCGAAGGACTGTACACCTCGCAGCCGGGCATCAGTAAACAAGTTCGCATGCTCGAGGATGAGCTGGGTATTCAGATATTTGCGCGTAGCGGAAAGCATCTGACACAGGTAACGCCCGCCGGGCAGGAAATTATTCGTATCGCCCGGGAAGTGTTGTCTAAAGTGGAGGCCATCAAATCGGTAGCAGGGGAGCACACCTGGCCGGATAAAGGCTCATTGTACGTTGCCACGACACACACACAGGCGCGTTATGCACTGCCGGGGGTTATCAAAGGTTTTATCGAGCGCTACCCGCGTGTTTCGCTGCACATGCATCAAGGCTCGCCAACGCAAATCGCGGAAGCGGTGTCCAAAGGCAATGCAGATTTCGCCATCGCCACCGAAGCGCTACATCTTTATGACGATCTGGTCATGCTGCCGTGTTATCACTGGAATCGCTCGATTGTCGTCACGGCGGATCACCCGCTGGCAGGCAAAGGGGCGGTCACTATTGAAGAGCTGGCACAGTATCCGCTGGTGACCTATACCTTCGGCTTTACCGGGCGCTCAGAGCTTGATACCGCGTTTAACCGCGCAGGGCTGACGCCGCGTATTGTCTTCACCGCGACGGATGCCGACGTGATTAAAACCTATGTTCGCCTGGGGTTGGGCGTCGGGGTAATTGCGAGTATGGCCGTTGACCCGGTGTCCGACCCTGATCTGATTAAACTCGAAGCGGGGGATATTTTCAGCCACAGCACCACTAAAATTGGCTTCCGCCGTAGCACCTTCCTGCGCAGCTATATGTATGATTTCATTCAGCGCTTTGCGCCGCATTTGACCCGTGATGTAGTCGATACCGCAGTCGCATTACGCTCAAATGAAGATATTGAAGAGATGTTCAAGGATATTAAATTACCTGAGAAATAATCCCTCGGGGTATTAACGGTGTCCCCGGGAACGGGGATACCGTGAAATAGATCACTTAACGTAAATTAAAATCTCCCTCATTTGCATTTCTCGTTTTTCTGGTTTCCATTCTCGATTGCCCCTCTCCACGTTAATGCCCTGTTAAAAGGCGACAAAAGTAGAAACTATTTTGCCGCTACGCAAATTTTGCTGATCAATTATTTATTTGACGTCAAAGATTAAAGAATCAGCGGGTAACGATTCGTAAAATCGCTGGATTTTTAGCGCTTTTTTAATTAGGATTTATCTCAATGGTGATTAATCGTACCGATTGTTTGGTGCTAATATGATAAGTGATACCGATTGTATGAGGTTAGCAATGCCGTCAGGACGTGAAGAACCGCAAAGGGATCCTGAGCTGAAGCGAAAAGCGTGGCGTGCGGTATTCCTGGGTTCTGCGCTGTTTTGGGTCGTTGTTGCACTGCTCATCTGGAAATATTGGGGCTAAAAATGGTTGTTTCTGGTCAGCATGTGTCCGTGAAGCCAACATGTCAGTCAAATGACAAACCACAAACCCACACAAAGGGGCAGGTGACCGTTCCCGCCTCCTGGAAACTGACGCCCCAGCAGCAGAGTTTTATTGATTCGTTTGCCGTTGCCGAAGATAAAAAAAGCTAATTTTTCAATCTGATTCTTTTCTGTGAGTGGTAAGTCACTTTTCGTTTCTTGTACTCGTTAATAAATACACCACAGCAATAAGTCCACTGCCTGACGTGGCAGTTAAAATGAATAACTATGGGTGTTAAATAATGAATACAAACCGTCGCGTAAAATACTGGTCGTGGATTGGCGTGTTTTCACTGTCTCTCCTTTTCTGGTGCCAAATGGTCTGGATGATCATCAAATAATCCCCTGACAAACCCGATGCTTACGTCGGGTTTTCATTTTTTACCTCGCACGTTTACCCCTCATTTAGCAATTCGGGTTGTTATCAAAGCGTTACGTTGTGGTTGTGTTATCTTTATAGACAGACCCTGAGGAGTTTCAGGGTATCGCAATCCCTGTCATTAAGGAGGAGCTATGTCGTCAACCCTACGAGAAGCCAGTAAGGACACGCTACAGGCCAAAGCCAAAACGTATCATTACTATAGCCTGCCACTGGCCGCCAAAACCCTGGGCGATCTTTCCCGCCTGCCAAAATCACTCAAAGTCCTGCTCGAAAACCTGCTGCGCTGGCAGGATGGCGATTCCGTCACCGAAGAAGATATTCGCGCGCTGGCGGGCTGGCTGAAAAATGCCCATGCCGATCGTGAAATTGCCTATCGTCCTGCCCGTGTATTGATGCAGGATTTCACTGGCGTGCCTGCGGTGGTCGATTTGGCCGCAATGCGCGAAGCCGTCAAACGCCTCGGTGGTGATACTGCGAAAGTGAATCCGCTTTCTTCGGTCGATCTGGTCATTGACCATTCCGTGACCGTTGATCATTTTGGTGATGACGGTGCCTTCACTGAAAACGTACGCCTGGAAATGGAGCGTAACCATGAACGTTATGTGTTCCTGCGCTGGGGACAGCAGGCGTTCAGCCGGTTTAGTGTTGTGCCGCCGGGCACCGGGATTTGTCACCAGGTAAATCTGGAATACCTCGGTAAAGCGGTATGGAGCGAACAACTGAACGGCGAGTGGATTGCCTATCCGGACACGCTGGTCGGCACGGATTCCCATACCACCATGATCAACGGACTCGGCGTTTTGGGTTGGGGCGTTGGCGGTATTGAAGCAGAAGCTGCGATGCTCGGCCAGCCCGTTTCGATGCTGATCCCGGATGTGGTCGGTTTCAAACTCACCGGCAAATTGCCTGAAGGCATTACCGCGACAGATCTGGTGCTGACTGTTACCCAGATGCTGCGTAAACACGGTGTAGTCGGTAAATTTGTCGAATTCTATGGCGACGGGCTGGACACGTTGCCGCTGGCGGATCGCGCGACAATCGCCAATATGGCGCCAGAGTATGGCGCAACCTGCGGTTTCTTCCCGATTGACGGCGTAACGCTCGATTACATGCGCCTGAGTGGCCGCAGTGACGACCAAATCGAACTGGTTGAAGCCTACGCGAAAGCGCAGGGCATGTGGCGTAATACGGGTGATGAGCCGGTATTTACCAGCACGCTCGAACTGGATATGGGCGAAGTAGAAGCCAGTATGGCGGGGCCAAAACGCCCTCAGGATCGTGTGGCGCTGGGCGATGTGCCGAAAGCCTTTGCGCAAAGCTCTGAACTGGAGCTGAACACTGCGCAGAAAGACCGCAATCCGGTGGACTATACGCTGAACGGGCATCAGTATCAGTTGCCGGACGGCGCGGTAGTGATTGCCGCCATCACGTCCTGTACCAATACCTCAAACCCAAGCGTGTTAATGGCTGCCGGGTTGCTGGCGAAAAAAGCCGTTAAACTTGGCCTCCAGCGTCAACCCTGGGTGAAAGCATCGTTAGCGCCGGGGTCAAAAGTGGTTTCCGACTATCTGGCCCACGCCAAACTGACGCCATACCTCGATGAGCTTGGCTTCAATCTGGTGGGGTATGGCTGCACTACTTGTATCGGAAACTCTGGCCCCTTGCCGGATCCGATTGAAACGGCGATCAAGAAAGGTGATTTGACTGTCGGGGCCGTGCTCTCCGGCAACCGTAATTTTGAAGGGCGTATTCATCCGTTAGTCAAAACCAACTGGCTGGCATCGCCGCCGTTGGTGGTGGCTTATGCGCTCGCGGGGAATATGAATATCAATCTGCTGACCGATCCGCTGGGGCACGATCAGAAAGGTGACCCGGTTTATCTGAAGGATATTTGGCCGAGCGGGAAAGAGATTGCCCGCGCGGTGGAAGAAGTTTCGACCGAAATGTTCCATAAAGAGTATGCCGAAGTCTTTGAAGGCACGCCGGAGTGGAAAGCGATTCAGGTCGATAAATCAGACACCTACGGCTGGCAGCAGGATTCGACTTATATTCGCCTGTCGCCCTTCTTTGATGAAATGGGCGTTGAACCAGATCCGGTGCAGGATATTCATGGCGCTCGCATTCTGGCAATGCTCGGCGATTCGGTGACCACTGACCATATTTCCCCGGCGGGGAGCATCAAAGCGGACAGCCCGGCGGGGCGTTATCTGCAAAATCACGGCGTTGAACGGCGCGATTTTAACTCCTACGGATCCCGACGCGGCAACCACGAAGTGATGATGCGCGGCACATTTGCCAACATTCGTATTCGTAATGAAATGGTGCCAGGCATCGAAGGCGGTATGACGCGTCATCTGCCGGGTTCGGAAGTCATTTCGATTTACGATGCGGCGATGCGTTATCAGGAGCAGGGCACGCCACTGGCAGTGATTGCCGGGAAAGAGTACGGCTCAGGTTCAAGCCGTGACTGGGCGGCGAAAGGTCCGCGTCTGCTGGGCGTGCGCGTGGTGATTTCCGAATCGTTTGAACGTATTCACCGCTCAAATCTGATTGGGATGGGGATCCTGCCGCTGGAATTCCCGCAGGGCGTGACTCGCAAAACACTGGGGCTGACGGGTGAGGAACAGGTTGATATCGTTAATCTGCAAAGCCTGAAACCGGGTGCGACAGTGCCTGTCACGCTGACCCGAGCAGACGGTAACAAAGAGGTGATTGAATGTCGCTGCCGCATTGATACGGCGACGGAGCTGACTTATTACCAGAACGACGGGATCCTGCATTACGTGATCCGTAATATGCTTTAATCTGATACTTTACAAGAGCATAGTCAGGTGCCCGGCATGCCGGGCATCTTCGTTTCAGAACATCACCGGCAATCCCAAACCGCGTTTAATGGCATGCAGCGTTTTCTGCGTATGCAGATGCGCTTTCTCGCTGCCATGTTTGAGCAAACCCATCAGCATTTCTTTATCGGCAATCAGCTGTTGTCGGCGTTCGCGGATCGGAGCCACCAGTGTTTGAAGACACGCTTCAAGCTCATTTTTGCACTGTCTGTCGCCAAGACCGCCTCGCTGATAATGTTCCTTCATCGCCGCCACCTTTTCGCTATCGGGATGGAACGCGTCGAGATAGGTGAACACCACGTTGCCTTCAATGTTACCCGGATCGCTGACACGCAGGTGCTGCGGATCGGTATACATCGCGCTCACCGCCTGATGAATCTCCTGTTCCGAGGCCGAAAGCGTCAGCGTATTGCCGAGTGACTTCGACATTTTGGCCGAACCATCAATCCCCGGCAGACGCCCGGTAGTGCTTAACAACGCTTTGCAATGACGTAAAACCGGCGTTTTCAGCAGGCCGTTCATTTTATGCACGATTTCATTAGTCTGTTCGATCATCGGCAGTTGGTCGTCGCCCACGGGCACAAGATCGGCACCAAAGGCGGTAATATCCGCCGCCTGGCTGATGGGATAGACCAAAAAACCTGTGGGCAGTGAGCGGGAAAATCCCTTCTGCTGAATCTCATTTTTCACTGTGGGATTACGCTCAACGCGCGAAACGGTGACGATATTCATGTACAGCATCGTCAGTTCGGCCAGCGCAGGCAGTGCAGATTGCAGGCAAATAGTCGTCTGCTGCGGGTCAATGCCGACGGCCAGATAATCGGCCATCACTTCAAGGACATTATTAGCGATTTTTTCCGGCTGCGATCCGTTGTCGGTCAGCCCCTGTAAGTCGGCTATCAGAATAAATTGCGGGTGTTTTGTCTGGAGTTCAACGCGCTGGCGTAAAGACCCGACGTAATGGCCGAGATGCAACGGGCCAGTAGGGCGATCGCCGGTCAAAATGAGGTGTTGTGGATGGGTCATGTGTGTCATCAGAAGCTCCTGTTTTTGCCACCGGAGACGGTTCTGTTGACAGAGTGGACGCCTTCCGGCGGCCTGAATGTAAAAAAAGAATAGGGGATATCAGGCGGCCTTAAATTAAGGCTGCCACCAACGCTGAATGAGGGAAAACGGAGGGCGATTCATATTGTGACCTTACACCACTTTGCAGGCAGGCTCAAGGCATGAGGAACGGTGCCCGCAGGCACCGTAGCAGACTCATTTGCCGAGCAGATGACCCATCTTCGCGGCTTTGGTATCGAGATAATGTTCATTTTTAGGATTGCGGCCCACAATCAGCGGCACGCGCTCAACGATGTTGATCCCGGCTTCGGTAAGGATCTCAACCTTTTTCGGGTTGTTGGTCAGCAGACGCACTTCATCCACGCCCAGCAGTTTGAACATATCGGCACACAGGGTGAAGTCGCGTTCGTCCGCCGCGAAGCCTAACTGATGGTTGGCTTCTACGGTGTCGTAACCCTGATCCTGCAATGCATAAGCGCGGATTTTATTTAGCAGACCAATGTTACGGCCTTCCTGGCGGTGATAAAGCAGGATCCCTCGGCCTTCTTCCGCGATGTGTGCCAGTGCCGCTTCGAGCTGAAAACCGCAGTCACAGCGCAGGCTGAACAGGGCATCGCCGGTCAGGCATTCAGAGTGAACGCGTGCCACGACGGGATTTTTCCCAGAAATATCGCCGAACACCAGAGCAACATGATCCTGCCCGGTTGCCAGTTCTTCAAAGCCCACCATCAGGAAATCGCCCCAGGGGGTTGGCAGTTTGGCTTCTGCCACACGTTTAAGCTGCATGTGATTCTCCAGATTATATCGGCATCCATGTGCCTTCTGATTGCGCCCATTTTGCCACAACGGCAAGGCTTCACCTAATGGCTGACGGCTGTCTGCTGCTTAAGCGCACAATTCGACCTCTTTTACCGTAGTTGCATTTTTCAGTTATGATTGTGATGTTTAAGGAAAAAGGAGAAATGATGCTTTCTATCGCCAAACGCACCACGGTGGGTGCCGCTGCATTACTCGTGATGCCGGTTGCAGTATGGCTATCCGGCTGGACGTGGCAGCCAGGACAGAGCAGTGGGTGGCTGAAAGTACTCTACTGGGTAACCGAAACGGTGACTCAGCCCTGGGGCATCATTACGCATGTAATTCTCTGCGCCTGGTTTTTATGGTGCCTTCGTTTCCGTCTGCGTGCGGCGTTAACGCTTTTTGCTATTTTGGCAGGGGCCATTCTTATTGGTCAGGCCGCAAAATCATGGGTAAAAGATCGGGTTCAGGAACCCAGACCCTTTGTTATCTGGCTGGAAAAAACGCAACAGGTGTCGGTTGAAGAGTTCTACACTTTAAAGCGCAAGGACAGGGCGCATTTGGTGAAACAACAGCTCGCCGACCGGAATGATTTACCGCTGTTTTTACGTCAGCACTGGCAAAAAGAGACCGGATTTGCCTTTCCTTCCGGCCACACGATGTTTGCCGCCAGTTGGGCATTATTGGCTGTAGGGCTGCTGTGGCCACGTCGACGGACTGTCACCATCGCTGTTTTACTCATATGGGCGACAGCGGTTATGGGTAGCCGATTGCTGTTAGGGATGCACTGGCCGCGTGATTTAGTCGTCGCCACGTTGATGTCCTGGCTGTTAGTCACCCTCGCCACCTGGCTTGCACAAAAACTGTGTGGGCCATTGTCACCACCGGGTGAAGAAGCGAGGGAAATCCGAAACCGCGAGTCAGAAGAGTGATACAGGTTGATTTTGCCTGCTTTCGCCCACAAATCCTTATCTGGCAGCACGCTTGCCAGTTTCGCCGTTGCGGCGAAGATGGTACTTTATAGGGCTGGAAGAGAAAGACTGAACAGGTTTTATTCACATAAACCACATAACGGGAAGTCATGTGAAATATTTACTCATTTTCTTATTGGTGCTGGCGATTTTCGTCATCTCCGTCACCCTTGGTGCGCAGAACGATCAGCAGGTCACCTTTAACTATCTGCTGGCGCAGGGAGAGTTCCGGATCTCCACGCTGTTAGCGGTTCTATTTGCCGCCGGCTTTGCTATCGGCTGGCTGATTTGCGGCATGTTCTGGCTGCGCACTCGCGTATCGCTGCTGCGTGCAGAACGTAAAATCAAACGGCTTGAGCAACAAATGGTTCCTGTCGTTCCTGCCTCACCTGTGCCGGTTGTTCCGGCTGTGAAGGAATAACTTTCTATGCTGGAGTTGTTGTTTCTGCTTTTGCCCGTTGCCGCCGCTTACGGCTGGTACATGGGCCGCAGAAGTGCACAACAGTCCAAACAGGACGATGCCAACCGCCTCTCCCGTGATTACGTCGCGGGCGTAAACTTCCTGCTTAGCAATCAGCAGGACAAAGCGGTGGATCTGTTCCTCGACATGCTGAAAGAGGATACCGGCACCGTTGAAGCGCACCTCACGCTCGGTAACCTGTTCCGTTCGCGCGGTGAAGTCGATCGCGCAATCCGCATTCACCAAACCTTAATGGAAAGCGCCTCGTTAACCTACGATCAGCGTCTACTGGCTGTACAACAGCTGGGCCGCGACTACATGGCTGCCGGCCTGTATGACCGTGCAGAAGACATGTTCAGCCAGCTGGTCGATGAAACAGATTTCCGTATCAGTGCGCTCCAGCAGTTGTTGCAGATTTATCAGGCGACCAGCGACTGGCAAAAAGCCATCGACGTGGCAGAACGTCTGGTGAAACTCGGCAAAGAAAAACACCGTCCTGAAATTGCCCATTTCTGGTGCGAACTTGCGCTGCAACAGATGGGCAATAACGACATGGATAAAGCCATGTCGCTGCTGAAAAAAGGCGCTGCTGCCGATCGCAACAGCGCCCGTATCTCCATCATGATGGGCCGCGTCTACATCGCGAATGGCGAGTATGCCAAAGCGGTGGAGTCATTACAGAAAGTCATCGATCAGGACCGTGAACTGGTCAGCGAAACTCTGGAAATGCTGCAAACCTGCTATCAACAGCTAGGCAAAGATCAGGAGTGGGAACATTTCCTGCGTCGCGCGGTGGAAGAGAATACCGGGGCGACAGCCGAACTGATGTTGGCACAAATCATGGAGCAGCGTGAAGGCGCTGACACCGCGCAAACCTACGTTACGCGCCAGTTACTGCGCCACCCGACGATGCGCGTGTTCCATAAATTGATGGATTACCACCTCAATGAAGCGGAAGAAGGGCGTGCTAAAGATAGCCTGATGGTGCTGCGAGACATGGTTGGCGAACAAGTGCGCAGCAAACCGCGCTACCGTTGCCAGAAATGCGGCTTCACGGCTTACACGCTTTACTGGCACTGTCCTTCTTGTCGTGCCTGGTCCACCGTCAAACCAATCCGTGGCCTCGACGGCCAGTAATTTTTAAAAAACACCTTCATTAGTTACAACATACTTAGTGTTTTGTGACATACACTTTGTGGCACCGTGCCCGTTGGGGTCTGGCAGGGAAAAACGGGGAAATGCAGCCTGTCAATTTGACCGCTTCGCAGGTAGAATGCACGCCGTTTACCGTTTTTTCGCCGGTTGCGGCCCACAACAAGAAGGTCTGGTCATGACGTCTGAATCCCGTATTGTTACTTCCTCTCCCGTAGTCGTTGCCCTTGATTATGATAATCGCGATAAAGCTTTGGCTTTTGTCGATCGCATTGATCCGCGCGACTGCCGTCTGAAAGTTGGGAAAGAGATGTTCACGCTGTTTGGGCCACAACTGGTGCGCGACCTGCAACAGCGCGGGTTCGATATCTTCCTCGACCTGAAATTCCACGATATTCCAAACACTACGGCACATGCCGTTGCCGCAGCCGCCGATCTCGGCGTGTGGATGGTGAACGTCCATGCCTCCGGTGGCGCACGCATGATGACTGCCGCCCGTGAAGCACTTCTCCCGTTCGGGAAAGATGCGCCGCTATTGATTGCGGTCACCGTTCTGACCAGCATGGAAGCCAGCGATTTGCAGGATTTAGGCATTACGCTGTCTCCGGCCGATCATGCGGCAAAACTGGCTGCATTGACCCAGCGCTGCGGTCTGGATGGTGTGGTGTGTTCTGCGCAAGAAGCGGTGCGCTTCAAGCAGGAACTGGGGCAGGCGTTTAAACTGATAACGCCAGGTATCCGTCCGGCGGGCAGTGATGCAGGCGATCAGCGTCGCATCATGACCCCGCAAGAGGCACAGACCGCGGGCGTCGACTATATGGTGATTGGACGTCCTGTGACGCAGTCCGCCGATCCAGCGCAAACGCTGCGTCAAATTAATGCGTCTCTCACGAAGGAGGCATAATGAGTGATTCCAACAGCCGTCTGGTTTACTCCACTGACAGTGGGCGTATCGATGAGCCGAAAGCCGTAGCGGAGAGGCCAAAAGGCGACGGCATTGTGCGCATTCAGCGCCAGACCAGCGGCCGTAAAGGCAAGGGCGTTTGTCTGGTGACGGGCATTGATGCTGACGACGCAGAGCTTGCGAAAATCGCCGCTGAACTGAAAAAGAAATGCGGTTGTGGCGGGGCGGTCAAAGATGGTGTCATCGAGATTCAGGGCGATAAACGTGACCTGATTAAATCGCTGCTGGAAGCCAAAGGCATGAAGGTTAAATTGGCTGGCGGCTAAGCAAGACAAATAACAAGGGCCACGCAAATGCGTGGCCCTGATTTTTAGTGCGTAAGTCAGATATCAATATTGTTTTCTTTATCGTTCCCAAAAGGGAATTACTTGCTGACCTGATGACCGATAATACCACCCACTGCAGCACCACCCAAGGTGCCGAGTGCGCTACCGTCAGTCAGAACAGCACCACCGATTGCACCGGCACCGGCACCCAGAGCGGTGTTACGGTCACGGTGAGACCAGTTTGAACATGCGCTCAGGGACATGATCAGGGTCGCAGCCAAAGCGGCAGCGGTCATTTTTTTGCTCATTGAAGTCATAAAGTTCTCTCCTGAATAATATCTCCACGAAAGGCCTGCATAGAGTTTAGACCCGGTTGGGAAACCCTGCGGCATTCGTGAATTAGGTTGCGCAGGTGTTACTTAAATCACGCAAGTGATAGTCACTTCCTGTTATATCGCTAACATTAATTTTACGTCGTTGCGTCAGAACGGGGAGGTAAATAATCTTAATTGGCGGACCAGAAGAGTCTGATTGTGACGAGATGTTGAAGGGTACTTCGAAATGATAATGTCGGCGAAAGTGGGCTTGCGCTAAAAAGCAAAACCCCCGTTACCGAGGGTTAGTATTATGGGCGTTTGACGATATCCACCGTCAGGCCGAAATGTTCAAGTTTATGCTGCTGCTCAGGTGATAACCCGTCGTCGGTGATCACACGATTAAACTTATTGGTCGGACCCAGCGGATAAGGGTGAACCGAGCCAAACTTCGAGCTGTCGCTCAGCACAATGGCTTCACAGCCTTTATCCAGCACCGCGCTGACCACATCTGCACGCATCATATCGCGTCCGGTAAAGCCAGTTTCACTCTGCCAGCCATCCACACCGATAAACGCTTTGCTGAAATGCACCTGCTGAATGTACTGGCGGGTTAATGGCCCGACCATACTTTCACTTTTCTTCTGATAGATGCCGCCTAACAGGATAACTTCACCCGGTGTTTCTTTCAGTAAATGGGCAATGTAGCTGCTGACGGTGATGATCGTAATGCCTGGCTGTTCAGAGAGCGCGCGGGCGAGCAGGGCGTTGCTGCTGCCGTTCTCGATAAACACGGTTTCTCCAGGGCTGACCAGACGTGCTGCGTATGCGGCCAGTTCACGCTTGAGCGAAAAGTTGTTCATCATGCGCGTTTCGACATCTTCGCTGTCCAGAGGAACGGCGAAACCGTGCGTACGACGCAGATAACTTTGTTTTTCCAGCAGATTCAAATCCTGACGGATTGTCACCTCTGAAACCCCGGTCATCAGGGCGAGATCGGCAACGCTCATGCGGCCTTTGTCGATCACCATTTGCAATATTGATTGTTGTCGGGCGTTCATATCTACATCACTGCTTTTTTAAATTTCCCAGGGTGATTTCGGCTGAGCGGATTTGTGTTCCAGCTCGCCGGACGCCTGTGCCAAAAGTTCTGCTTTCAGAATTTCAAGATTGTTAATTGCAGAGTGGGTATCACCGCCCACCAGAATATCCAGCACGGTATCAATACGTTGAGCTAACTGGCGCGCATCGAGGTTTGACATAGGCAATCCTGAGAGAAAAGTAATAAAAATCAATGATGCAAAAAAAGGCGACAAAAGAGAAGCGGAAAATGTACGGGCACTAAAACACATAACATAAAATTATAAATTGCGACCACTACATTTTCGTGAGGAATGGGCTGAATTAGTCTGATAAAGCGCGCAACGCGCTTTTTTCTAAGAGGAAAAGATGATGACTGTGATTAATCAGCCTACATGCAAATTGTTTACCGACGCTGAACGATTCACCCAGCTCTCTGCTTACTACGAGGAGGAACGCCGTACCGTATGGATGTTATTACGTGCCCAACCGCGCCCGTGCTTTAATCACGCCCTGATTGAAGAAATCATGAATCTCTCCTGGTTTGTTAAGCAGCAGGGGTTCGCCGTTGATTTCTGGGTGACAGGATCGCTGGTCTCAGGCATCTACAACACCGGGGGCGATCTGGGCTTTTTTGTCGAATGTATCCGTCATGGCAGACGTGAAGCGCTGCGTGCTTACGCGCGAGCCTGCGTAGATTGTGTCCATGCGGCCTCGCGGGCGTTTGATACCGGAGCCATTAGCATCGCAATGGTTGAGGGAAGCGCGCTCGGCGGCGGATTTGAGGCGGCACTGGCACACCATTTCATCCTCGCCCAACGTGATGCGCGAATGGGGTTCCCTGAGATTGCCTTCAATCTCTTCCCGGGAATGGGCGGTTACTCGCTGGTTAGCCGCCGTTCGGGCATGAAGCTCGCCGAGCAACTGATTTATCGCGGAGAAGCACACACTGCGGAATGGCATGAACAGCGAGGTTTGGTGGATGTGTTATTTGAACCGGACAACAGCTATGTGTCGACCCGGACTTTCATCGATACGCTCCAACCGAAGTTGAATGGCGTGCGTGCGATGCTGCGTGCTCGTCAACGGGTGTTGGCGCTACCGCGAAGCGAACTGATGGATATCACCGAGGACTGGGTCGATGCCGCGTTCTGCCTGCAAGAGAAAGACATTGCCTACATGGAACGTCTGGTCATGCTGCAAAACCGGCATACACAGGTCGCGCTGCGCAAAGCCAGCTAGCGCAGCTTGCGGCTTTGACGCCGCTTTAGCCAACGCTCGAACACGGCAACGGGCATTGGTTTAGCAAACAGGAAACCTTGTCGTTCGTTGACGCCGTTCTTCGTCAGAAAGGCGTCTTCTTTTGCGCTCTCTACACCTTCCGCAATGACCTGCAAATTCAGGGCCTGCGCCACCGCCACAATCGCCCTGACCAAAGACTGCGCGACAGAGTGTTTATGCACATCGCGCACGAAGATCTGGTCGAGTTTGATGGCATCAATCGGGAAACGCGCCAGTTGTGAAAGAGAAGAATAACCGGTGCCGAAATCATCAAGATGCACCTGAGCGCCCAGCGCGCTGAACTGCTGGATCACCGAATGCGCCAGCTCTTCGTTCTCAATCAGGCAGCTTTCCGTCAGCTCAACGTCGATAGGGCAATACTCAAAATTGAGGTCACGAAGTGCCTGCTTTAAATCGCTGAATATCGTCTGGTCGGCTAACTGGCGCGCCGAGACGTTCACCGCGACGCGCAGGTTTATGCCTTTATCACGCCAGGCCGCAACCTGGCGTACAACATCGAGCATCACCCAGCGCCCGAGGGGCACAATCAACCCGGACTCTTCGGCATAAGAGATAAATTCGGTCGGAGGAATAAGACCACGTTCCGGCGATTGCCAGCGCACCAGCGCTTCAAGACTGCGCACTTCGCCGCGCCAGGTAATCTTTGGCTGATAGTGAATCACCAACTGATCGTTATCCAGCGCCTTACGCAGGTTGGTGTCGAGCCATAAATACTCAAACACCCGTTGGTTCATTTCGGGCGTGAAGACACAGAATTTCCCGCGACCGCCTTCTTTGGCGGTGTACATCGCAGTATCGGCGTTGCGGATCAGGCTTTCGCGGTCGTTGCCGTGTTGTGGCGCAAGAGAAATGCCAAGTGAGCAACCGCTATAAACTTCGATAAGCCCAATACGGAACGGATCACGCAGGCGGGTGAGAATGCGCGATGCCATTGCCTCCAAACCGCCCTGAGAGGTTTCTGTGGCGAGAATGATAAACTCATCGCCGCCAAGACGCGCCAGCGTCTGGCCATCTTCCAGGCAGCTTAAAATCGACAGCGCAACCGACTGTAAAAGCTGATCGCCAAACATATGCCCGTAGGCATCGTTCACTTTTTTAAAGTTATCAAGATCGAGATAAACAATGCCGACCTGATTATCGCCACGCGTATTAATCGCTTCGGTGATCATGTCGCTGATGGCATTACGGTTGGGCAGGCCGGTGATGGTATCGGTATTCGCCAGCACACGCAGACGCTCCTGGGCACGACGTTCTTCAGTAATGTCAGTGCCAGAGCAAATCAAATAGATTTCGTTTTTACCGCTGCCGCTGTGCACAAATTTATTGCGGAAGAGAAACAGGCGCTGACCTTTACGGGTTTTAACCCAGCGCTCGACTTCATAAGAGCTACCGTTCTTAAAAAAACCGCTGATATTCCGCCGGGAGGCCGCCGCTTCTGCCGGGCTCATAAAAAGCTTAAAAACGTTCTGGCCAATGACCTCTTGCTCTTTGAGCCCGGTGTATTCCTCGCTTAAACGATTGAAGCGTTGAATATTGCCATGGCGGTCGAGAATAACGATAACGGAGTTGGCTTCGGAAACGACCTGTTCGGCGAAAGACAGCCCTTGCACCAGATCGCGGGCAACAGAACCGGTATCATCCCAGGCCGATGCGCTCCCGGCCCATTGTGATTTATTGATTTTACGTCCGACCAAATGAACCGGCACGGCGTTGCCGTACAAATTCAGGCTCAGCGTCAGGCTGGAGGTGATCACCGTCATTTCGCGGATAGTGTTTGCCTGATCTGCACTTAGCGCAACCACCTGACTGGTATCGGTTTCCTCGCTGGTTGCCAGATGCAGCGCATTACTGTCAGCTGACAATCGCCAATAGGGACTCGTGGTCCCCAGATACCGAAAGAGCAGGTTGTGCTCCAGTTCCTCAGCCATCTCTTCTCCCAAACCTACTTAAGCGCATCATTGGAATCGTTGTTAAAATCGGCACAGCCAGGTCACCCAAAAGACGTAGGGCTAAACGTATTGTATTGGCTTGTCATCGTATACTAGCCTTCTGGGTCGCAAAAAGAGCACCGACCAGGCAGGTTATTGTTTTTGCGTGACGATGCACTCTTTGATTGTGATCGCTTTTGATGGAATGTGGGGGAAAAGAGGAAAAAAAGTGTGGAAGCAATCCCATTGCAGGGAAAGAAAAGGGCGGCTGGGCAATGATTAGCCGCCCTTAAGTGTTATGCCTGGAACGGACGCGCGATAACGCTGCGAGTTTCCATTCGGACTTCTGCGATGATGACATCAATCACATCGGTCACTTTGTACACGGTTTCACCTTTGATCTGCACGGTGCCGCTTTCCTGGCTGCAAACCATTTCATCGCGCACGGCGTGCAGGAACGGAGCTGGAATAAACGCCACCGCACCGTTTTCCACCAGACGCACGCGCATACCACCACGGCTGACATCAATGATTTCTGCCGCAAAACGGGTATCGGTGCCTGCTTTGTCGCTCAGGAAACGGGCGTACAACCAGTCAGCTACGTCGCGTTCAGCCATGCGGTTCAGGCGACGGCGTTCAGCCATCTGAATCGTCGCATCGTCCTGTGGACGCGCTGGCGTTTCGCCTTTGATAATCGCTTTCAGCAGACGATGGTTCACCATATCGCCGTATTTACGGATAGGCGATGTCCAGGTGGCGTAAGCTTCGAGGCCCAGACCAAAGTGCGGGCCGGGTTCGGTGCTGATTTCTGCGAATGACTGGAAGCGACGAATACGGCTGTCGAGGAATGTCGTCGGCATCGCATCAAGTTCACGGCGCAGTTTGCAGAAACCGTCCAGCGTCAGCACTTCCTGAGGATCGACGTGGACATCATGCGTCTTCATCAGTTCGGAGAGCTGCTCGGTTTTGGCCGGATCAAAGCCGGTGTGCACGTTGTAAATACCGAAGCCCAATTTATCGCGCAGCACACGCGCGGCGCAGATATTGGCGGCAATCATTGATTCTTCAACGATGCGGTTCGCAATGCGACGCGGTTCAGCGATGATATTCAGCACTTCGCCTTTATCACCGAGCACGAAGCGGTAGTCAGGACGGTCTTTAAACACCAGCGCGTGGGTCTGACGCCACTGCGCGCGCAGGCCGCAAATGCGTTCCAGCAGTTTGATTTGACCAGCGATCTCATCATTCTGCGGCTGCCAGTCGCCGTTGCCTTCCAGCCAGCCTGACACGTCGTCGTAAGCGAGCTTAGCTTTCGATTCGATGGTTGCGGTGAAGAATTCGATATCGTCTTCGATGGTGCCTTCGGCGTCGATTATCATGCGACAAGCGAGAACCGGACGCACTTCATTGGCGCGCAGAGAGCACAGGTCGTCAGACAGTTCACGCGGCAGCATTGGGATGTTAAAGCCCGGTAGGTAGTTGGTGAACGCGCGAATTTTCGCGGCGTCGTCCAGCTTACTGCCTTCAGCAATCCATGCTGTCGGATCGGCAATAGCGACGGTCAGATGCAGTTTGCCGTCTTCGGCAACTTCGGCATACAGCGCATCATCCATATCCTGGGTGCTGGCACTGTCGATAGTCACGAAGTTCAGCGCGGTCAGGTCACGACGCTCAAGGCCTTCGTTCAGCATTTCGGTGGCGATGCCTTCCGGTGCCACTTTCTCCAGATTGTGGCGCGCCAGCGTCACCCACCACGGCACGAAATGATCGTCGCCATAAGTAATGAAGTGGGTGAGGTCAGCGTAGAAGCTGCGGTCGCCTTTAAGCGGATGACGGCGCATTTCTGCAACGGCCCAGTCACCCTCTTTAAAATCGTGTTCCAGACCGCGCACAGGACGGCACTGGATGGCATCTCTCAGCAGCGGATGATCGGGAACAATCGACAAACGATCGTCCTTCTTCTGCACACGGCCAACAAAACGCGTCAGGAAGGGCTCTACCAGTTCTTCTGGCTCGGCGCTTTCTTTGCCTTTATCCGCATGGATGGTGGCGATAATACGATCGCCATGCATCACTTTTTTCATCTGCGGTGGTGGGATGAAATAGCTTTTCTGGGCATCGACTTCGAGAAAACCAAAGCCTTTTTCAGTGCCTTTCACTACCCCTTCAGCGCGAGGGGTCTGGGAATGAAGTTGCTGTTTTAGCTGCGCAAGCAGCGGGTTGTCCTGAAGCATAATTTTGTATTTTCGTGGCCAAAAGAGCGGCTGACAGTTTTACGCGAATATACCTGTTGCGGCAAGTGAACTTTAAGCCTTTTACGTATCCAGAAATACCTCGCCAAGGCCGATTTTCAGGCGATTGAGCCAGCCGCATAAACTGCTGCGGGCCAGTAAAGCAAAAGCCTGTTCAGGTGAGAGTCCTCGTTCTGTCAGCGGCGTAAATTGCGCGGCGCTGAATCGGTCTGGTGCGCGTGTGATAAGTTGAATAGCCTGAATCGCGGCATGCAGAAGTGGCTTCTCAGCGGCCCACTCCTGCAACGCGCGATCCCCTTGCAGCACGGTCTCTTTCAGCTTTGCATCGGACGCATTTTGCTGGAAACAGCTGACGCTGCCGTTAATACGGGAAGTGATAAGCGCACCCAGCGTAGCGAGTTCGCTATCAACGGGGAGCAGTGACAACAGCTCACTTTGCCACTCAAGTAACGTTTCATCCCAAACGAGCAGCGGCGTCAGGCCGTCTAACGATTTCAATGAAAGACATCGGGCGAGCGCATCCATCTGTTCTACGCTGGCATGGCGAATATCAACTTCATCCAGCTCGGATTGCCAGCCATCGGAAAGTGAGGAAAACAGCGCGGCGGGCGCATCGTCCTGCATTGGCATTCCGGGGATCCAACGCACCGGTAATCCTAACAACGCCTGCCCGGCGGCAATCACTCGCGCCTGATAGCCAATAAACCCGACAATTTGGGTGATCAGCACAATATCCGGCGTGGTCAGCCCAACGGCATCAAGCTGCTGGCGCGACTGAGCACAAATAACAGACGGGGAGCTGGCAAGCTGGCGAGCGTATTGCGTGATTTGTGCCAACCGATGATTGCTTTCGCGCGACGAATCCGGGCCCGGAAGCGGTGCCAGTCGTGCGGCATAGTGATTGCACAACCTCTGAACGCCAAAGACCTGCGCCACGGTCAACGCGGTGCTCAGGCGCTCATAGGCGCTAAACGTATTCAGGCGGGTGACGGTCACAGCGTCAGGGAACAAATACTTCGCGATGTGCAGGGAAACCGCAAGCCAGGGTTGGTTTTCAGTAATGACAGCGTCGGGGAGGGTCAGATCCAGTAAAAATCGGTCTGTGACATAGGCGGCTTCCGGCACCAGCGGCAGCACATCGGCAGCCTGGTTTCTCGCTTGCGTTTCATGGTACCAATGGCTTTTGCCGTGAGCGCGGCTTTGCTCCATGGGGTTTCCTTCAGGACGTCGTATCGTTTATGGATAGCTATCCTGACGTAAGGCGGGAGCAGGTAAAAATATTGAAGCGTGATAACAAATAACAGAGTGGAATAACGGAGGCAATCCGCCCCGCGAGAGCAGGGCGGAAAGAGAACTTATTTCAGTTCCAGTTCGTTCATCGCGGCGATGCTGAAACCACCGTCGACGTGAACGACTTCACCGGAGATACCAGCAGACAGGTCAGAACACAGGAATGCGGCACTGTTGCCCACGTCTTCGATAGTCACGGTGCGGCGAATCGGGGTAACCGCTTCGCAGTGAGCCAGCATCTTACGGAAATCTTTGATACCGGAAGCGGCCAGCGTACGGATTGGGCCAGCAGAGATACCGTTGACGCGAACGCCTTCAGGACCCATTGCGTTCGCCATATAACGTACGTTCGCTTCCAAAGAGGCTTTCGCCAGACCCATCACGTTGTAGTTAGGGATCGCGCGCTCAGCACCCAGGTAAGACAGTGTCAGCAGCGCTGAATTTGGGTTCAGCATCTCGCGGCAGGCTTTCGCCATTGCCACGAAGCTGTAAGAGCTGATGTCGTGCGCGATTTTGAAGCCTTCGCGGGTTACGGCGTTAACGTAGTCACCGTCCAGTTGGTCACCCGGCGCGAAGCCGATGGAGTGCACGAAACCATCAAATTTCGGCCACACTTTCGCCAGTTCAGCGAACATGCCATCGATGCTTTCGTCCTGAGCAACGTCGCATTCCAGAACAATGCTGGAACCCAGTTGAGCAGCAAACTCTTCAACACGGCCTTTCAGCTTCTCGTTCTGATAGGTGAAAGCCAGCTCAGCACCTTCACGATGCATAGCTTGTGCGATACCGAAGGCGATGGACAGTTTGCTGGCAACGCCAGTGACCAGAATGCGCTTACCGGAAAGAAAACCCATAGCTTTTAATCCTTATGTCATTGCTTATTTTTGGCTTTGAATTCATTAAGTTACTGTTCTCAAAGCCAGAATAGAGAGATAGCAGGGCGAAATTATAGCCCACTACCTGCATGAATTGTCACGTAATTTTTACATTGCGCCCGGGATTCAGAATGCCAGAGAGTATAAAAACAACACCTTTCGATTATATCAGGTGCTGAAGCAGGGACTGATCCAACCTCATTACTGAGATCAGTATTTGGGGGGAAGGTGCTTGATTTCGACAAGGCGACCATTTTCAATAGTGACGTAATCCCCGGCTCTGAGGTCGGCCAGAATCTTCATTATACTGCTGCGTGAGAGATGCGTCTTGTCGCGGATATAGCGCTCTACGGAGGTCTTTTCACGTAACATCTGCGGTTCATGGCTAAGTTCACGTAGCTGATTGCAGATGATCTCATAGGCCGTTGGTGCACTTAATTGCTTGCTATAGGAGAAGAGCTTACTGGTGACGACTCTCATATGTTGGACCAGAATTTCCCATTTCCCTTGTTCATCAATGCACTTATGCACTTCATCCAGGGTCATGGTTGCAATTTTGCATTGATCTGCCGTCACGATATACACATCGTGAACACCCAAACCAACGAGTGTGGGGGCTTGTAGCGAGAGAATAAGTAGATTATCGGAGGCGCGATGGACTTCGACAGAACCTGACATGATCATTCGACATAACGCCTCATTATTTTCCCAGAAAGATAATCGAATTCCTTTCCGATAGGATTGAGTAACCGCATGAGGTTCAAGGATTTCTACAAGTTCTTTTGCCCAAGGAAAAGATTGGCTTAACGCTGCTTCTGATACAGGTTTATCATTCATGAAGAGTAAATATCCAAGGAGGCAATGTACTTTGGCTAAGTATAGCCAGGACACGAATTGAACAGGAGTAAAAAATTAAAATCTTTCAGGCAGGCACTTGATCGCTTTAAGCTTTCCGTTCTCAATTTCAATGTAATCTCCTTTCTTGAGTTCAGAAATAATCTGCATGATCCCACTTCGGGAGAGCAAACTGCGACTCTTGATGTAGTGCATGACAGTTTCTTGATGCGGAGAGTGGTCCAATTCCCGATAAAGTTCATGCAGGAGTACTCGTATTGTCTGATATGAGCCAAATTGTGACGTACGTGTGCAATGACTGAAGATGCGTGAAGAAAGATAAGTCAGAAGATATGCCAAGGGTTTCCACAACGTTTTTTTCTCAATGATTTCGTTTACGATATCAAGCGGTAGCTGATAAAGGACTGTGTCCACATAAGAATGAATAGATAATTCGGAAATATCATTACTTGACATGCTAAAGCCGAAAATAAAGGGGGCCTGCTCAGTGCTGACCGTCAAATTATCCTTCTTTCTATTTATCCGGGCAAACCCTTCGACCAGAAGATAGCATTGGATTTCCCCATTCAACACGAATGGCAGTGGTGTTTTGTCCTCGCAGTTGACTTGGACAGCGTAAGGCACGAGTTCGTCAAGAAGCAAACGAATGGATTCGTTGGGCTTCGTTTCCACATTGCAGATAATAGGTTTGTTGTAAGCAGGCATTTGTTATCAAATTTATGAGAGTGGTTGAAGGTAATGAACATCCATATTATCGCGTACTTGCCTTAATCCGAACAGTTGTTCATTAAGTCCGAAATTACACCGCATGGCACTTGAATGTTTTTCAGTATGAGTTTAGTCGGCTGTATATTTTTGGATAGACAAATTCATTGTCTTTCTGAAGTCAATAAAATATTATTTCATTCGCATTCGGAATTAATTTCTATTTGCCATGTTAGTGTCTTTATTTAAAATAGTAACAAAGCACAAATGTCTAATCGTTAAGTGCATCGAACGCATTTTTTTTCGAATGCAAACACACGATTTTTGAACGACGTGTTCTTGGGATTATGTTGGCTAGTGCCAAAATAAAGAATGTAATCAATATATCCTATGGCATAAGTTGTATTTTTTAGGGGCTACACCTTAATTGTTATATCAACTATGAACCATAGATAAGAAATCAAACTCAAGGATTTATTAATGAACTTCAAAAAATTAGCTCTCGCCTCGGCTATGGGTATCGTAATGTTTGCTGGTGCGGCAAATGCGGCCAGTGACCAGGGGCACGGTAAAGTCACATTCACGGGTTCAATCATTGATGCGCCATGCTCAATTAATCCAGATAGCATCGATCAGACCGTTAACTTGGGTGAAGTGTCCAACGTGGCACTTAAAGCTGATGGTAATACCGGTACTTCTGTGCCGCGCAATTTTGAAATTAAGCTGGAGAATTGCGATGTTACCACTCTTAAAACGGTGAGCACGACTTTTAGCGGCGCAGAAGGTGCAAGTGACGGTTCTTTGGGCGTTACCGGGACTGCGAAAGGTGCAAGCATTATTCTGACTAATGGTGACGGCGTGCAGATTAAAATGGGCGAGGCCTCAGCTGCACGTACACTGCAAAACGGCAACAACACTCTCCTTTTCTCCGCCTATTTGCAAGGTGATGGTGCTTCTGCGACCGTCACCCCTGGTGATTTTACTGCTGTAGCAGACTTCACGCTGGCTTATCAGTAATTCTTGAGCAAATGACGATATACGCCTGCTTCGGGATGTGTATATCGTCAATTTTGAAGAAAATTTCATGGTCAGATTTTTACGCTGTGCAACAGCAATAGCTTTTGCAACTTGGGGTTGCGTGGCATTTGCCTCGCAGCAAGCCAATTCGCCAGGTTCTGAATTTGATCTCGGATTAACGGGGCGCGTAAGTATGGAGGGAGTAATCTACTCCACTCCCTGTGATATTGATATTGGCGATGATTATCAGACGATAGCAATGCCTGGAGAAACTCGGGAACATATTAAACGTGCGGGAATCGGTGAGCCAAAACCCTTTTCAATTTATTTAACCAATTGTTCTCTAAGTTCTTCAGAAGGAGCGGACCCTATGCGATATATGAAAATAATATTCGATGGGGACGAAGAAATGGGTTCATTCAAGATTAACGGCAGTGCGAGTGGTTTGGTGTTGGAGTTAAGAGATGGGGCTGGACAAATTATACATCCTGGGATAGGCATGGATTACCAAAAAACAGTAATAGATGACTATCGATTAGATTATAAATTACGCCTTAAAACAACGTTGAGAAATTTAATGGTTGGCGATTATAACGCTATAATCCGTTATCGCGTTGAGTATTTTTAATAGCATTAATATAATTAAGTGCGTCTGCCGTAAGATAATGTATTTGGCGATTTTGAACGTGAGTGGTTGAAGAAATAGCTATGATCAAAAAACATAAAAATAACAGCGGCGTAAAAAACCTTAAATTGTCACTGCTTGCAATTATAGTCTGCACATACTGCTATGGTTCTGCCATGGCCGCAGATGAAATTCAATTCAACACTGATGTTCTGGATTTAAAAGATAAACAAAATATAGACTTAAGTCAGTTTTCCAAACGCGGCTATATAATGCCTGGTGAATATACTTTTAAAATTAAAATCAACCAGAATGAGATGGAAGAGGAAGATATCACTGTTTATCCCTCTGATAATGATAAGAGCGAAACATTGACGTGTCTTTCTCCAGAGTTGGTCAAGAAATTTGGCCTGAGGGAGGAATACGAGAAAAAGCTCACGTTTTTGCACAACAACCAATGTGTGAATGTGATGGGGTTAAAGGGCGTTGAAGTCACACCTGATCTCGGGACAAATACATTATCTCTCAGTGTGCCGCAAGCTTATCTGGAGTATGCATCTGATGACTGGGTTCCCAGCAGCATGTGGGATGAAGGTATACCTGGATTGATCGCCGATTACAATGCGAATGCTCAGATCCGTAAGAATGAGGGCGGTGATGACGATAAAACCATTTCGGGGAACGGTACTTTAGGGGCTAATTTGGGAGCATGGCGCCTGAGAGGAGACTGGCAAGCTAATTATGATGACCAGCCTGGAGCGGACAAATCTTCAGCCCAAAAGCAGTGGACATGGAGCCGAATTTATCTATATCGCGCACTGACTAAAATCAAAGCTAAACTCACTCTGGGAGAGGACTACGTCAATTCAGACCTGTTTGATAGTTTCCGTTTTACCGGCGCAAGTGTAATCTCCGACGATAATATGCTTCCGCCTAATTTGCGCGGTTACGCACCAGAAGTGACTGGGGTGGCGAAAACCAATGCGAAAGTCACGATCTCTCAGCAGGGGCGTGTTATCTATGAAACTCAGGTGGCAGCTGGTCCTTTTGCCATTCAGGATCTCAATACTGCTGTATCTGGAACACTTGATGTGCGTGTTCAGGAACAGGATGGTTCAGTCCAGCAATACAAAATTAATACTGCGAATGTGCCATATCTGACACGCCCGGGTAGTTTACGGTACAAATTATTTGTCGGTAAACCAACCAGCTATGATCATAAAACTGACGGTGACACTTTCGCTTCCAGTGAGTTTTCTTGGGGGATCAGTAATGGCTGGTCACTGTACGGCGGTGGAGTAGCGAGCAGTAAATATATTTCATTGGCAGCAGGTATTGGTCGAGATTTAATGTCATTCGGTGCGGTGGCCTTCGACGTAACACGCTCAGACGCCAAGCTGGAAACGGAAGATCGTCATGGTCAGTCTTATCGCGTCAGCTATTCTAAAAACTTTGATGCGACAGGGAGTCAAGTTACCTTTGCAGGCTATCGATTCTCTGAAAAAGATTATATGAGCTTTAATGATTATTTGAATTATCACTCAAATACCGATGACTTTATGCAAAGTAAAGAGATGTACACCATCACCTTTAACCAGCAAATTAAAAGCCTTGGAATAAGTGCGTATCTCAACTATTCGCATCAGACATATTGGAACAATCCAACAGAAGATCGCTATAGCCTTTCATTGGCTCGCTACTTTGACATTGGTAAAATGAAAAATATCAGCGCATCGTTAACAGCATATCGCAACAAATTTAATGGTGAAAATGATGATGGAATGTATGTTTCAATTTCCGTTCCATGGGGGGACACAGGTTCGCTTAGCTATAATTCATCCATGAATAGCGACTCAGACACTCATAGCCTCGCCTATTTTGATAGATTGAAAAATGGAGATAATTACCGCCTTTCAGCGGGCGGTGGAAATAATGGCGGAAATATGAGTGGTTATTATGATCATTTAGCCAATGAAGCCGAGGTGACCGGTAACCTCGATTATCAGCATAATCAATATACTTCAGCTGGCATGACTGTTCGCGGTGGAGTGACTGCAACAGCACATGGTGCCGCATTGCATCGTGTTAATTCGCTCGGTGGAACTCGTGTGCTGGTGGATACCGGAGATACAGCAGACATTCCTGTGCAGGGATTTAGTGAAGCCACGCGAACCAACCGATTTGGTAAGGCCGTTATTTCTGAAGTCAGTGATTACAACAAAAATAATCTCAGCATTAATCTTAATGAATTGCCTGAGAATGCTGAAGCGTCATCATCGGTTGTGCAAGCAACATTAACCCAGGGCGCTATAGGGTATCGTAAATTCAATGTTATTTCCGGGCTCAAGGCATTGGCGATTATTCGTCTTACGGATGGTAGTTTCCCACCGTTTGGTGCAATTGTTTTGAACAAACAGAAACAGGAAGTCGGTATTGTGAACGATGATGGTCAGGTTTATTTAAGTGGCTTGAATCCAGATGAAAAAATGAATGTAAGTTGGGATGGTGATGTTCAATGTTCAATCACTATTCCGAAAAAAATATCAGGACTAAACCAGAACGGAAATCTGTTACTTCCATGCCAGAATTAATTGTCTGGTATAGGCAACCTTTAATCGAGAGAAAGTACAATGTTTATATGTAAAAAAACGATTTCCGTAATGGTCCCCGCACTGCTTGGTGTAATCGCTATTCAGCAGGCGCATGCAGCCATTGCGTTAGACCGCACACGAGTGATTATTAATGGCGGGGAAAAGTCCGTTAGCTTAAGTATAAATAATGAAAATAAAAACTTGCCTTATTTGGCGCAAGGTTGGATGGAAGATGCGCAAGGAAACAAAATCACGTCTCCGCTGATGGTTTTGCCGCCTGTACAGCGTATTGAAGCCGGAGCCAGAAGCCAACTAAAAGTACAAACTTCTCCAGCATTACGTGGACTGCCGCAGGATCGTGAATCGTTGTTCTATTTTAATTTGCGTGAAATTCCACCTCGCAGCAACAAACCCAATACGCTGCAAATTGCGCTGCAAACCCGCATTAAACTTTTCTACCGACCAGAGGCGATCGCATTGGATAAAACCCAGGCGGCTAATGGTGATTGGGTGGAGAAAGTGACTCTCCAACGTGAGGGCGACAAATTTATCGTAAATAATCCAACCCCCTATTATTTGACCATTGTAGAAGGTAGCGCAGGTCTTAAGGGAGCTGTCGTCGGTTTTCAACCAATAATGGTAAGCCCGAAGGGAAATGCTGCACTTGATGTATCTGCTGCTGCTTTTGGCAATAATCCCGTTCTCACATATGTCAATGATTACGGCGGTCGGCCGAAGATCCAATTCACCTGTGGCTCAAGCACATGCACGGCAAAACTGCTTAAAGACAAATAATCATATTAATGGCATAGGAGGCTCAAAGGATGGATTGGATAATGACAAAAACCTTGGTGACGAGCATTTTATTGGCCGTGATGGGGAATGCGTTAGCAGAAGATGAACACCCCTTAGTCGATGCTGGAATGCTGTATGTTCACGGCGAACTGCAAGAAAACACGTGCCGGATGGCGATGGACTCGGCCTGGCAGGAGGTTGATCTGGGGTCTGTCTCGCGAGCAGATGTAAATCTTGTTGGCAAGGAAGCACAACCCGTAACGGTAAAAATCTATTTACGCGATTGTCCAGAACTAGCGAACTGGAGTACGAACATTACGCCAATGACGACAGTATTTAGTTCCCTGCAACCGCCTTACAAAGCGCGCTTTGTCGGAGTTGCGGATGAACTAAACCCTGAATTGATTAAAGTTGTTGGTGCATCCGGTATTGGCTTAAGATTACGTGACAGCCAAGGGAAAACTATTATGCTCGGCCGCACGGGTAATGCCATGTTACTGAATCCAGGGCAGGACCAGGTCACGTTTACTTTGCAACCAGAGCGCACCAATGCTGCATTTATTCCCGGTCCTTACCATGCCGTTATCAATTTCAGTATGATTTATCAATGAGGTTGATGATGAAAAAAACGATACGTCTTGGGATCGCGCTGATGGGTATAGGTCTGTCGACAATGGGCACAGTACATGCAGATGGGAATACAGCAAACATTACAGCAACAGTGACCATTAACACCGCACCTTGCGAGATCAATAATAATCAAACGATCGACGTAAACTTTGGTGACAGTGTCGTGACGACGGACGTTATGGCTGGTCGGGTGGAAAGACCTATGAATTACACCCTGAATTGCAGCAATGCGGATGCCACCAAAGCACTGAAAATGCGTATCGCAGGCAACAGTACGAGTTTTAATGAAACGTTATTGCTCACTACGATTCCGGATCTCGGAGTGAAGATTAAAGCTAATGGCGCGGATTATCCGATCAATACAGACCTAACATTTAGTTCTGGGGAGGCAAAGCCAGAATTAGTAGCCGTCTTAACCGGCAAACCAGGGGCCAGGTTACCTACTGGCGGATTTAGCGCTGGAGCAACAATGACGGTGGACTATCAGTGAAAAAATTCATAAAAATGGCTGTTGTGGCTTCGCTATTTCCTCTTACTGCGATAAGCACAGAAAATATGTCTTTTCACGGCACATTGATAGCACCACCTTGTAAAATAAGTAGTGACAAGACTATAGAAGTGGCATTTGGCAAAAATCTAGGCGTCACTAAAATTGATGGTAGTAATTATATGCAGTCGGTTAAATATACTGTCGATTGCGAAGCAGGTTATACTGCGAATAATCTTGCTATTATCGTGGATACTACGTTAATAGCAGCATTTGATGACTCTGCTGTAAAAACAAATAAAGAAGGGTTGGGGATTCGTATTATTGTTGATGGTCAACCCGTAACGTTTGCAAAGCGGGTCGCGGTAACCGATCCAGCGTCGCCACCGATTATACAGGCGGTACCAGTGCAGGATCCTGGTGTAACGCTTACGGAAGGGGTATTTGAAGCGACCATGACACTACGTGCTGATTATATGTAAAGGCTGATAATGAAAAAAATACTATTACTATTGTGTTTTTTGGCGAGTACGGCAATGTCGGCGAAAGCGATGGAAGATAACGTCCATTTTTCCGGTGCGTTAATTGCAGAGCCTTGCATCATACCGGATACGGATACCGACATTCATCTGGATTTTGGTTCCATCATCAATAAGGCTCTTTATCAGTATGCGCGAACCCCGAGTGTAGCATTTAGTATACATTTAACGGAATGCAACACGTCGTTAGCAAACACGGTTAATGTCACGTTTACCGGTACTGAGCAGCAAGCACTCCCAGGGTATTTATCACTTGATTCAGGGAGTACTGCAAAAGGTGTGGTCATTGGTATTGAGTCCTCAGATGGGGTACTCATTCCCCTCAATAAATCATCTCCAACCTATAAAATTAGTAATGAGGAAAATGCATTAAATTTTAATGCCTTTGTCCAGATTTTGCCCGATTCTGCCAGAGACCACTCTTTGGTTGAGGGAAGTTTCACAGCCATCAGTACATTTGTTTTGAGTTATCAGTAGGTTGAATGATGCACTCTACCTATTGGATTAAATATAGTCTCTTTATAATGAGAAAAGTGATCACATTATGAAAGTTTCTTTCCTGTCGTTTGGTTTATATCGACAACGAAATTATTTCGCTATTTTATTTACATTATCGTTGTCATTGTTTTCTGGTAGCGTATTTTCCGGACTCTTTCCTGTTATTAACTCCATTTCAGCAATACAATTAAGTAATGGAAGTGTTCAATATCATTTCACACAGAGTTTAGTGGAGGTTGGGTCTGCAACAGATAGAATATTGCCCGCTGGCACATATAACACATTTATTGGTGCTAAGGGATATAGCGGCTCTATCGCTATAATAGCACATGTTTCAGGAAGTGCGAGTAGTGGCGTCGATATAACGGTGGGGGATGAGGGAAGAAGTGCATATAATGCATACAGCAGCATAACATCGGCAACGCTGACGAGTATCAAACCCAGCGACCAATGTATTGCGTATATTAGCACTCCTAAAGGAGAGACGGACTGGAATTCTTCAGTGATAAACCCTGCGGGTTGTACTTATATTCCACCACCGACACAGATGTGTAAAATTACTTCTCCTGAGATTTTGCTCGATCACGGAACGATTACTTTGCAAGATGCAAAGGGACATGTGGCCAAAACCTCAATGGGAGTCAGTTGTACTTCTGCAATGGCCGTAACTTTCCATTTGACAACAAATCAGCCCTACATAAACTTATCACCAAGCGGCCAGTCGGAAATAAAAATTGAAGATATGCCCTTAAACAGTAAAATCGATCTTCCTTCTGGAACGAAGATGTTATCCATATCAGATATGTTATCCGGCGTCAGTACAGAAGGCGTAAACGCAGGATCAAGTGTTTTAGTCATGGAGCCCTATTAAATATCGCGCCCCATTGATGTATGTGATGGTTTCTTTTTTCTTTGGGGGAGATTCATCCCCCCCTTTTTCACCATTATTATTTCGTATAAATCATGCCTATTTTTTCTGTGTCACGAATATCATTTCTTATACTGATTATCTTAATGCTTTTCATCTATATCTCTAATGCGGGAGGTTCAGGGGTATCGCTACCCTATAATCTTATGCTTATCTGTTGGGTTGGTGTCATCATTATTTTCCTGTCGCTTGACCAGAAATTAAATGTCTATGCCAGACCTCAATTTCCATTAATTACAGTAGGCGGAAGTGCTTTAATTATTCCTGGGTTAATTAAATGTCACAATAGTCCCGTCGTTTGGGTCTTGTTGATCGTATTCTTACTTTGGTATGGTTTATCGTGTTTGGTACTAAAGTCAGAACACAAGCGTTTTATTCTATTATCGATATTTATACTTGCTCTTAATCAGGCGGCAATCGGGCTTATTCAGTCATTTACACCTAAATTTGCCGCGCACTTGTTTGAATATGACTGGTTACGAAACAACGGGCGGCCGTATGGCATTTTTCAACAGGTCAATCTGTTTGCCAGTTTCCTGGCATCTGGAATAGGCTGCGGTTTTCTGCTCTTGTTCATGGCCCGAAACCGTGGGCATGTGTTGGGCTGCACGGTTGGATTGGGACTACTGGCGTTTGCATTAGCACTCAATCAGTCACGCGCAGGGGAGATAGGTGCTGGTGTGGTGGTGTTGGCTCTGGCTGGAGTATATGGACGCGAAACACCGAAAAAAACAATAACGGCTCTTGCAGTCATCATCGTTTCATTCGCCGCTGGTGCGTATATCACCCAACACATGATCGTAATGATCAATGGCCAGCCCTATTTGATGGCGCGTGACTATGATGGTTCCACGTATGAACGCTGGCATATCCTGCAAATTACCTGGCAGATGATCATGCAAAAACCGTGGTTGGGCTGGGGATACGGCAGCTTTGAATATGAATTTAGTCGATATATGTTGGCTCACCCGACATTACCGCGTGTTAATAACATCATTACACATCCCCACAACGAACTACTCTACGCGTGGTATCAGGGCGGGATAGTGGCACTGTCAGGTATGCTGGTGCTCTTTATGGGCTGGCTAAAGATAGTCATTCGCGCATGGAAACAGCAACGTGATGCCGTCGGATATACCCTGTTAATTATTCCGCTGTTAGTACACCTCAATCTGGAATATCCCTTTTACCAGTCCTGGGTGCATTTAGGCTTGTTCTTACTATTACTGCGGCTGGGTGATTCTGAAAAACAAACCATCGTCAGCAACGTAACACCCCTCGTTCGCGCTACGCGGATGTGCTTTATGCTCAGCGGTATTTTACTTTTGGCATTTGGTGCAATCAGTTTTTACGCGCAACAACAATTGACATATTTTGAACGCCACCAGTATGAAAATTTTCCGAAACCTTCTCCTTGGTATTTTTCGACCCAGTTTGAGCGCGCGAAGTTTGATGCGATGACCGCTCTGCTGATTGACTATAACCATACGCATGATGATACCAATCTGGACAAATTTATGGCGCAGGCTGAGCAGTGGTCTTTTCGGCACAATGATAAGAATGTTTGGCAAAGCATGTTAATGATTGAGCAGTTTCGTGGTCATACGCAGAAGGCGGCACAACTGCGAATGCTATACACGCAACTGTTTCTTGTTAGTGCTAAGCGGGATGAATAGTCGTAGCCCGACCGGGTAATCAAAAAACGGCAGAGTCTCTCTGCCGTTTTTGTTATTTCAGGTTCTAAATGATTTACCTGTCCTTCCGCCACGCATCCGCCGTCAGCGCCTCACCAAAATGCCCGGCAATCAGACGTTTGGTTAAGTCGTGCAGCGGGGAGGCGAGCACATCGGCGGTGCTACCGCGCTCGACCACTTCGCCCTGATGCATCACCAATACCTGGTCGCTGATGTGTTTCATCATCCCGAGATGCTGAGTGACGTAGATATACGAAATCCCTTGTTTCTCCTGCAATTCGAGCATCAGGTTGATGAGCTGCGAGCGCATCGACATATCTAAAGACGCCAGCGCTTCATCGCAGATAATCACTTTCGGGCGCAGGATCAGCGCGCGGGCCAGCCCCAGACGCTGCTTCTGTCCTGGTGCGAGCATGTGCGGGTAATAGCTAACGTGATCGGGCAGCAGCCCGACTAAACGCAGAGTGTCGATAATCTGTTTGCGTCGCGCTTCTGCGTCTAAATCGGTGTTCAGGCGCAGCGGGAAATCGAGAATTTGCGAGATACGCTGGCGCGGGTTAAGCGACGTCGACGGATCCTGGAAAATCATGCGAATGCGCTGGCTGCGGAAGGAATAATCGCCAAACTCAAGCGGGTGATCGTCAATCAGCAAATCGCCGGTCGTCGGTTCGACCATGCCCGCCAGCATCTTCGCCAGCGTGGATTTACCGGAACCGTTTTCACCGATCACCGCCAGAGTCTGGCGTTCACGGAGCGTAAAACTCAACGGTTTCACCGCTTCAACCGTCTGGCGATGGAACAGGCCAGTGCGATAGCGAAAGGTCTTACTCAGATTGCGAACTTCGAGCAGGGTCTCGACCATTTCACTCTTTCTCCATGTTCAGCGGGAAATGACAGGCGAACAGATGGTTTTTCGCCCCGGTCAGCATCGGTCTTTCAATGCATTCGCGCTGCGCGTATGGGCAGCGAGGGCCAAGACGACAGCCAATCGGCAGCGATTCCAGCAGGGGAATGGCGCCTGGCATGGTGTTGAGGCGGCTTTTATGCGGCATCGAACGGCCAAAGTCTGGCATCGCGCGGATCAGCGCCTGCGTGTATGGGTGATGCGGCATGCTCACCAGTTCTTCGCTGAATGCGCTTTCCACCGTTTGCCCGCAGTACATCACGTTGATTTTGTCAGCCCATTGGCTGAGCATTTGCAGGTCGTGGCTGATCAGCAAAATCGTGGTGTTGTTGTTCTGATTGAGTCGCGTGAGCAGGCGGAAAATCTGCGCCTGTGTCGTCGCTTCCATGGCGTTCGTCGGCTCATCGGCAATCAGCAAACGCGGTTGGTTCGCCAGCGCAATGGCGATCATCACTTTCTGGCACTCGCCGTCGGTCAGTTCATATGGAAAACTGCGCATCGCGTCTTTGTGATCTTTAATGCCAACGCGGTGCAACAGCTCGATAGCGCGACGTTTGCGCCAGCCGAAGCGCTGCCACCAGCGGCCTTTAAAGGTCCAGCCGGGAATGTTTTGCATCAACTGGCGACCAATGCGTTCCGACGGATCAAGACACGACTGCGGCTCCTGAAAAATCATCGACACGTTGTGCCCGACGAGCCTGCGGCGTTCGCGGCTGGAGAGGCGCAGCAGGTCGATATCATCAAAACGCATACGGTCAGCGGTGACGCGCCAGTTGTCTTTGGTTACGCCGCAAATCGCTTTGGCGATCAGACTTTTACCGGAGCCGGATTCACCGACCAGACCGCGGATTTCGCCTTCAGCAAGGGTCATGCTGACGCGATCGACCGCTTTCACCCAGCCTTCGCTGGTGCGAAATTCAATCGTCAGATTACGAATATCCAGTAATGGCATTATTGCACCCCCGCGTTGATAGCACGACGGATCCCGTCGCCCAGCAGGTTAACCAACAGTACGCTGAGCATAATCGCCGCGCCCGGCAACATCACGGTCCACGGGGCGACGTAAATCAGTTCCAGCGCATCGCCGAGCATCGCGCCCCATTCTGGGGAAGGGAGCTGCGCGCCGAGATCGAGAAAGCCGAGCGCCGCAATATCCAGAATTGCCATCGACAGCGCGCGGGTGATCTCGGTGACCAGGCCCGAAGCAATGTTAGGCAACACCGCATACCACAAAATATTCAGCGTTGTCGCGCCATCAAGACGGGCCGCCACCACGTAATCTTTTTCCAGTTCGTCATGCACCATACTGTAGACCGAACGCACCATGCGCGGCAGCAGCGCCAGCCAGACGGCAAACATCGCGTGCAGCAGATGGGGGCCGAAGAAGGCGACGACAATAATTGCCAACAGCAGTGACGGAATTGAAAGCAGGGTGTCGAGAATATGGTTCAGCACCGCAGAACGCAGACCGCGCGTAGAACCGGCGAATGCGCCGAGCAGCAGCCCAAATAGCGTTGCGCCAAGCGTCACGACAAATGCGCCGCCGACGGTAGGGGCCGCACCGCTAAGCAAACGACTCAGCACGTCGCGACCCAGATCGTCAGTCCCAAGGAAGAACGACACTTCTCCGTAGCGTGACCACGAAGGCGGCAGCAGCTGATAGCCTAAAAATTGCTGGTCGATACCGTAAGGCGCAAACCAGGTGCCGAAAATACACAGCAACGCCAGTCCCGCGCAGCCGTAAAGGCCAATCATCGCCGTGGCATCGCCATAGAATTTACGCCACACGGTGCGGAGAACGCCAGGCGGGCGTTTCTCCTGATAGACGCTATCGTAAGGCATACCATTCCTTATGTTTCAGAGGGTTAGCCATTGCACCCACAATATCAGAAAGCACGTTCACAATGATCACCAGCGCGCCAATCACCATTACACCTGCGGAAATCGCCGCGTAGTCCTGCTGACGAATGGCGTTGATCATCCAGCGGCCTAAACCCGGCCAGCTGAACACCATTTCGGTGATCATCGCTAGCGTCAGCATGGTGGAAAACTGCAGACCAAGACGGGGGATAACCGGTGGCAGGGCGTTGTGTAAAACATGGCGGCGCAAAATGGTCAGACGCGAAACGCCGCGCGTTGCCGCCGCTTTCACGTAGTTGGTATCGTAAACGTCGATGGTGCTCAGGCGCATCAGGCGTATCACTTCGGTGGTTGGCGCAACGGCGAGCGTCAACACCGGCAACACCATGTGGCGCAGGGCACTCATGATCATCTCATCACGCCACGGCGAATCAGACAACCAGGCGTCGATCAGCGCAAAACCGGTGACGTTTTTCACTTCATACAGCAGATCAAATCGCCCGGAGACGGGCAGCCAGCCCAGAGTCAACGAGAAGAACAACGTCAGCAGCAGTGCAAGCCAAAAGACGGGAATCGAGAAGCCGACCAGCGCAAGGGCGCTAATGACATTATCCTGCCAGCGAAAACGCGTAATACCGGCCAGCATTCCGACAGGAATACCGACCAATAACGCAAAGCCGAAAGCAAGGATGCACAGCTCCATCGTCGCCGGGAACACCTCTTTCAACTGCTCGGAAATCAGTTGTCCGTTGATACTGGACACGCCGAAATCCCAGTGCAGCAAACCTTCAAACCAGAACAACCACGCATTCCAGAGAGACGCGCCCTGTAGCGGGGCATGCGGCGTGAAATAGCTCAGGCTGAAACTGACGAAGGTCAGCAGAAACAGCGTCACCAGCAGTAACAGCAGGCGGCGAAGGGTAAAAATGATCATGGTTTTTTCACCTCTTCTTCTTTCTCACGCGACACGCCTGCAAACGATGCATTTCCGAACGGGCTTAGCACCAGGCCTTTAATGTCGTAGCGGTAGGCCTGTAAACGCAGGGATGAGGCGAGCGGCAACACTGGCAACTCTTTAGCCAGCATTTGCTGCGCTTCATCATAGGCCTCAATACGCGAGGCCAGTTGTTGTGACGACAGTGCTTTTTGCAGTACCTCGTCGAACTCGCGATTACACCAGTGCGCAAAGTTGGTCTGCGATCCGATAGCCGCGCAGCTTAAAAGCGGACGGAAGAAACTGTCAGGATCATTACTGTCTGTCGCCCAACCGGTGAGGGTCAGGTCGTGATTCATGTCCATCAGACGCGCTTCCTGGAAACGGCCTTCCACCGGCACGATGACCACTTTCACGCCGATTTGCGCCATGTCGGCCTGAATCAGTTCGGCGGTTTTCAGTGGGCTCGGGTTCCACGCCTGGGATGTCGTTGGCACCCAAAGGTGCAGAGTCATATTTTCCAGACCGAGCGCTTTCAGCTGTTCACGCGCTTTTGCCGGATTGTATTCAGTAATTTTAGCTTCATTATCGTAGGCCCACGATGCGCGCGGCAGAATAGACGCGGCGGTTTCGGCCGTACCGTAATAAATAGACTGCATCAGACGCTGGTTATTGATTGCCAGCGCCAGTGCGTGGCGCACCGCAGGATTATTCATCGGTGGCTTATCGGTGTTGAACGCCAGATAAGCGATGTTCATGCCGGGGCGTAACGTCATGCGCAAACGCGGGTCGTCACGTAGAATGCTTAACTGACTGGCGGCTGGCCACGCAAGCACATCGCACTCGCCGGTCAGCAGTTTTGACAAACGCCCGGTGCCGCCAGAGCCTAAATCAACCACTACCTGCGGCATCAGCGGTTCGCCGCGCCAGAATGTAGGATGGCGTTGCAGTCGGATAAATTGCCCCGCGCGGTATTCATCAAGCTGATAGGGGCCTGTGCCGACTGGCTGACGGTCAATCAATTCCTGTTTGCCGATTTTCGTTAGATTCGCTGCATATTCTGCTGACATCACTGACGCGTAATGGGTGGCTAAATGCCAGAGGAACGACGCGTCCGGGCGCTTGAGGCGGAATTCGACGGTGCGACCATCGAGTTTGCGCACGCTTTCAACACTATCGGCAAACTGCAGGCTGTCGAAATAGGGGAAGTTCGGTCCGTTAACGTTATGCCACGGATGGTTGCGATTGAAAATACGCTCGAAAGTAAACACCACGTCGTCGGCGTTAAGCGTGCGCGTCGGTTTGAACCAGGCTGTTTTCTGAAACGCAACATCGCTGCGCAAATGGAAGCGGTACGTTGCGCCGTTATCCAGCACTTCCCAGCTCTCGGCGAGTTCCGGCACCAGTCGATAGGTGTAAGGATCGACATCCAGCAGGCGGTCGTAAATCTGTGCCGCAAGGGTATCGACAATCAGGCCGCTGCCCGCTTTTTGCGGGTTAAAGGTATTCACCTGGCCGCTGACGCAGTAGACAAACCCGCTGTCGCGAATGTCGCCATGCGGTGCCAGCGCGGGCGGTGTGGCTGCCGAAGCAGTTCCGCACAGTAACCCCATCACTGCCAGTAAGGATGATAATTTCAGGCGCATAATTTCTTCATAATTCAGACCGATCTGCAAAGTGTATCGTACTTGGGGCGGCCAGGTACAAAACTCTGCGACCGACCGCTGGAAAAGTCATCAATTTAGTGGGGTTAACTCATAGAGCACCAGCGCATTGCTTTCCAGTGAATCGGTGATTTGCCAGTTGTCGTGGAGCAACTCGTCCCGCGCCGCAAGGGTTGGACGCGCTTTATGCCGCGCCCAGCGCCAGATCTCTTCGTCGGGACCACTGGCGACAGTAAACGCATCCAGCAGGGGGAAAAGCGCGCCGTTGTGTTGATCATAAAGATGCGATTTGATCCGCCACGCACCGCTCAACCCTTGAAGCTGAACGCGATATTGCTGACGAAAACGCTGAATAAACGCTTCTTCGCTGGAAAGCCACGGATTGAACACCACCGTGTTGCGCAGCAAAAGCTGATAGCGTCCTTCGTGGCGCAACAGCAGCAGATTTTTGTCGTTGATAAGCACCTCACCGCGCAGGCGCCGCCACAGCCATAACACCCAATAAATCGGGCGCGGCAGGCCGTGGTTGTACTGCAATGCCAGGCTTGAGGTATCCAGCGTATCGTTCGAGCGGGCTTCCCCTTGTAAACCCGAATTGAGCCAGAAACCCGCCAGCCAGACCTGTTCGGATAAGCCTAATAAATTGTGCATCAGCAACGCACCACGGAAAAACCAGCCGTTCGTGGCGCGCGTATTGCCGGTCAGCGTGTTCCATGAGAGTAGCCATAAAGGCAGGGTAATTTGTCGTTGCCGCAAAGCGCTCTGGATGTGCTTAATTTTCTGCACCGGGTAATTTTCCGTTGAAGCCAGGCGAGCAGGATCGAGTTGTGCTAAATCCAGCAATTCGTTGGCATCAGCCGGGCAAGCGAGAAAATCGGCTTCTTTTAAAAGGTCAGAGTGAAAAATCGCTTCGTCGGCAATCGGCTGTTGGCTGACGGCAAAACGGTGCCATAACCCCAATTTTGCTTTTGGCAAAAACTCCCGCAGCACGGCGCGTTGGGTTTGCCAGACGTTTTCCCGCGTCTCACTGCTGGCCTGTGCCGACCAGTGCCAGACAAACTGCCAACCCGCTGTGACCTCTGCCGGGAAATGATTGACCGACTGTTTGAGGAAATGGCGCAGCAAATCGGGGCGAGTGGTCAGCCCCGTGTGCAACAGCACAATCCATTTTTTGTCAGCCACCCAGCTGAAAATCTGATGCAGGTTATACCAGCAGGCGTAGCCCGCCATCAGCGGATCGTCCCAACCACTGGCGAACAAACGGCTGCTGAGAAACGGCTCGCTGATGTCGATCCCGTAAATCGGGATTTGCGCGTCAAGCGCCTCCAGTTCGCGGCGCACATCTTCGCGCAGTAAATCGTCGAGTTCGCGCAACGTGATCATCACCTGCGCATGTCGCAGTGGGGCGGCACGCGATGACAATTCCCGCAGATCAACGACGCGCTCTTGCTGTTGATGCAACGTCAGCGGCGACGGCTCCCAGCCATGGGTTTCGGGCTCATTCAGCAGGCTGAATAATTTATCGACCGCAACCGGAAACAGCGCATCGCTGGCGGGTGTTCGTAGCCTCATATTGGCCGAAGGATTTTGCCGCAGACCGCGAAACTCACGCGGTGTCATATTGTGATGACGGCGAAACAGATCGCTCATCATGCGGGTGCTGGCGAAACCCTGTTCCAGCGCAATCTGATGCAGCGGACGGTTGGTCAGACGCAGCGCTTCGGCGGCTTTTTCAAGCCGCAGCGTGGTGATGTACTGCATAAAACTGACGCCGACTTCTTTACGGAACAAACGGGAAAGCCAGGCTTCGGAGACAAATTCTGCCTCGGCGATTTCCGCGAGCGTAATACGGCGAGTAAAACTGGCGTCAATCCGTTCCACCACGTGTGTGATGCGTTTACTCCAGCCAGGGTTTTCCGGGCGCGAAGGGGTTCGGGCAGGCTGTTGAAAGCGAGTGCTCAACACCAGCAAAAGTTCGCCAAGCCAGCGATGCGCTTCGAGACGGTAGCGACTCGGGTGGTTAATCAACGTCACCACTAAGAGCTGGCGCAATAAATGGCGCAATTCATCGCACTGAGGCCAGTTGCCGCTGGTTTCATCGGGAATGTGGTAATCGTGGGCGAAAACGTCATTGTAGAGGCGTGTCAGCCAGTGGCCGGAAAGCGTCACGCGCAGCGTCGCGTTGGCATGTTCGCTGGAAAGCTGCCAGCGCTGATTGCGGTTGATGACCGTGACGCTGTCCTCGTGAAGCGTTTGGCGGGCATCCTGTGTCTCAAGCTCCGCGCTGCCTTCCAGCATCCACAGCAGCGTCAGTGCGTTGCTCTCTTCCTGACTGAGCTGGCGCACATCCAGCACTGTAACTGCAAACTCGCTGCCGCCTGGTTCCATGACTCACCTCACATCAAGACAAAAGAGTGCCTGTTGTTTTTTGTCATAACTGAATTGTATGAAAAACAGTCATAAAGAAAACGTGATTTCACAACAAAAAAAGGCGCATTTCCGTCAGGGTGACGGCATAAACTCGACATTATCACTGTAAAGCAATAAAGGGATAACAAAAATGAAACATCCAATTGTTGAAGCATTGCAGGGCACCGAAGAACAATTTATCGAGCTGCGTCGCCACTTCCATCAGCATCCGGAAATTGGCTTCGAAGAACACCAGACCAGCGATCAGGTCGCTCGTCTGCTGACAAAATGGGGCTACGAGGTCCATCGTGGACTAGGCGGAACGGGCGTTGTCGGCACATTAAAAGTGGGCAATGGCAGCAAACGGCTAGGACTGCGCGCCGATATGGACGCGTTGCCGATGCAGGAAAACAGCGGTAAAGAGTGGGCCAGTAAAACCGATGGTAAATTCCACGGCTGTGGACATGACGGGCACACCACCACGCTGCTGTACGCTGCCGAATATCTGGCACGGACCCGCAATTTTAGCGGCACGTTGAATCTGATTTTCCAGCCCGCCGAAGAACTGCTGTATGGCGGCCGGGTGATGGTGGAAGACGGCCTGTTCGATAAATTCCCCTGCGACCACATTTTTGGTCTGCACAACATGCCGCAGCAGAAACTCGGCAAAATTGGCCTGCACGACGGCGCGATGATGGCGTCATCCGACACGCTGCACATTGAAGTCACTGGCGTGGGCGGTCATGGCGCAATACCCGAACATACAGTTGATGCCACGCTGGTGGCGTGCCATATCACGATTGCTTTGCAGTCGATTGTCTCCCGCAACATCACGCCGTTTGAACCTGCCGTCGTCACCGTCGGCAGCATTCAGGCGGGGCATGCGCCGAACATCATCAACGAAAAAGTGCTGATGAAACTCACCGTTCGCACCCTCAACGAAAAAGTGCGCCAGACGGTGTTGCAGCGTATTCACGACATCGCCATCGCGCAGGCCGAAAGCTTTAACGCCACCGCGACTATCACCCACGTGAATGGCAGCCCGGTGCTGAAAAACGATCCCGCCGCTAACGAAATGGTGCGTACCGTCGCCAGTGACCTGTTTGGCAAAGAGGAAGTGGTCACCATCGGTTCATTTATGGGCAGCGAAGATTTCGCCTTCATGCTCGAAAAGAACCCGAACGGCAGCTATTTCACCATCGGCGCAGGCGATGAGCCTGAGCGCTGTATGGTGCATAACCCGGGCTATGACTTTAACGACAAGATCCTCATCACGGGCGCTGCGTTGTGGAGCGGTCTGACCGAACACTATCTGCGTTGATGACCGAACAAGAAGGAGGGCCGCACGATGAGTACTGTTCCCTTAACTGAAACCCGTCCGTTTGTCGGTAACGACCGGCTGCTGACGGGCATTGTTCTCAGCGTTTTAACCTTCTGGCTGTTTGCGCAGTCGGTGATAAACGTGGTTCCGGCGATGAAAAACAGCCTCGATATCTCACTGGAAACGCTGACGCTGGCGGTGAGTCTTAGCGCATTATTCAGCGGCTGTTTCGTTGTGGCGAGCGGGGGTCTGGCGGATAAGTTTGGTCGTGTACGCCTGACGCTGATTGGGCTGGTGCTCAGCATTGTCGGCAGTGCGCTGCTGGTGTTGTCGCACGGCCCGGTGCTGTTTTTGACCGGCAGGGCGGTTCAGGGCTTATCGGCGGCGTGCATCATGCCTGCCACGCTGGCGCTGATCAAAACCTGGTACGAAGGTAAAGCCCGGCAGAGGGCGATCAGCTTCTGGGTGATTGGCTCGTGGGGCGGCAGCGGTCTGTGCTCGTTTGTCGGCGGAGCGATTGCCACCGGCCTTGGCTGGCGGTGGATCTTTGTGTTTTCGATGGTGGCGGCACTGGTGTCATTACTGCTCATTCGCGGCACGCCGGAAACCCGTAGCGAAAGCGCGCAGAACCGTAAACTCGATCTGGGCGGACTGCTGAGTTTCGTGGTGGCGCTGGTGCTGCTGAATCTGTTTATCAGCAAAGGCCACAATTGGGGATGGAGCAGTGGGCTCTCGCTCTCGATGTTGTGTGGCGCCGTGCTGGCGACCCTCTGGTTTATCCGTTCGGGATTGCGCAAAGGCGACGAGGCGCTGATCGATTTCGCGTTGTTTAAAAATCGCGCCTACAGCGCGGCGGTGCTATCGAACTTTATGCTCAACGGCTGTATCGGCACGCTGATGATTGCCAGTATCTGGTTGCAGCAGGGGCATCATCTGTCGGCGTTGCAGACCGGGATGATGACTATGGGCTATCTGGTGACGGTGCTCATCATGATCCGCGTCGGTGAAAAGCTGCTCCAGCGGTATGGCGCGCGCTTGCCGATGATGACCGGGCCGATTATCGCCTGTGTCGGTGTAATGCTGATTTCCTGCACCTTCCTCGAAAAGTCCATTTATATCGGCGTTGTATTCTTTAGCTATGTGCTGCTTGGGCTAGGGCTCGGCTGTTATGCCACACCGTCGACTGATACGGCAGTGGTGAACGCACCAGAAGAGAAAGTGGGCGTGGCATCAGGCATCTACAAAATGGGCAGTTCGCTCGGCGGGGCAATGGGTATCGCCGTGACAGCGTCACTTTATGCGATGTTGCTCCCGTTAGGCATGGCGAGCGCGGCGCAGTATGCGCTGCTGTTTAACAGCGTTTTGTGTCTGGGATCGATGCTGGCGAGCTGGTGGTTGTTGCCGCGAACGGCCGCACTTGTGCGTTCTGGCGCGCGTTAGGTGAACTTCGCCGCCGCGGTATATCGCCCGGCGGCGCTGCGCTTGCGCGGGCCTACAACTTCATGGATCCATTCCTGTAATGTCCTGATAATTTATCAGGAAAATTAGGAGTATTGAGATTGCGGGAACAGGGAAACATTCTTACATTTGACAATGTTTACCCACAGAATTAAGGAACGATGATGTTAAAGCGAAGCAAATACCTTACCGTTGCGGTAACGATTTTTTCAATTGCATTGCTTACAGGTCAGGCTTATGCGAATCCAGGCAATGGCAATGGTAATCATGGAAACAGTTCCAGCCACGGTAACAGCGGCAAAGGGAATAACGGAAAGGGACAATCGGGTGATAACCATGGGAGCCGTAAGAACTATGGCAAACCCGATCACGTCGATTCAGACATCAGTTACAACGACGCCCGTAAAATTGCTGTAAATCTTGGGCTGACGGGTTATCAGTCACTCCCGCCAGGTATCGCAAAGAATCTGGCGCGTGGTAAACCACTCCCTCCGGGTATCGCTAAGAAAGCCGTGCCATCGTCGATGCTTAATCAACTGCCGTACTATCCTGGCTATGAATGGCGGGCGATTGGCGATGATCTTGTCCTGGTGGCATTGAGCACCGCAATCGTAACATCCATCATTAACGGCGTGTTTGATTAAGCATTTGCGCGCGTGCCTGGAAAGAACAAGGTGCTCGATGGCCCGATTGTCGACGGGATAATCCTGTATGCCGGATAAGCGTCAGCGCATCCGGCATTATTTTTTACTGTGACGCTCTACGCGTTATGGCAAATACTGCTCGTATGTCGGTGCAGTCACGCGCGAAATTTTCCAGGTTTGGTCCTCAAGGGTGAGATAGACGACAAGGAAAGACCGCATTTGCGGCTCATCCCAGGCACCCAACATAACATTAACGGCCTCACCTCCGGGAACGTGGTATGCAGGCGAGACAATCACATTATCCGGCCACTTTTCGCTGACATCCTGCGCATACGTGAAATAGTCCGAGTCGAAATTACTGTTAACATCATCTGGCGTATTATACGCTTTTTGCAGTCGCATCAGCGTTGAGCGTGTCACCCAAGGGGCTAACTCGGGGGAGGCAAAAAAAATCTCATTGTCAGGTTTGTTTTTTTCAGTCGTGTACCACTGATAAAAACGCTTAACTTGCTTATCTGGCGGCGTGACGCACGCAGTCAGCATGAACACACAACACATCGCAATGAGCAGGCGCATCAATATTTCCTGTAAATTTGATAAGCGGGTTGGTATTTTCGATAGCTCGGCCCAGGGTATACATCACTATGTTGGCGAAAATCCGATACCCAAACAGAACCATTGTACATTGCCATATGTCCCGCTGCGCTAGCCGCTGAATCCTGAATAACAATCACATCACCCGCCCGAACAGTTTCACCCTGATATATTTTTGTAAATCCAGCGCCCTCCAATATTGGGCCATAATCTTTTGCAAAATTCGTGCTCCTCAGATTAATTCCACCAGCCTTTATGGCTCTCCTTGTGTAGGCTGCGCAGTCGTGGTGGCTCTGCGATGATGCGTGTGCATTTAAATAACTTATAGCCCGTTCTTTATTCCACGCCATATCACTTTTTCCTTGTGACGTTTATAAATTAATAACGGGTAAAATTTACTCCGATGATTAATTGTGCTGAAATAAAAAATTGTTAACAAATTACACTAAACATGACTAATCATGTACCCATTGATGATGCTGATTATTATTTAAAGAGGTATTCAAATATCAGTTATCTTACTGAAAATAATCCCTTGTGGCATATCATTGAGCACCCTATATGGGTTAACCGCTCGGTAGCACTTGTAGGTTCAGTCTCCTTGCGTACAATATCACCCGGCGGCGCTGCGCTTGCGCGGCCTACAACGTCATGGACCCTGTAGGCCGGATAAGCGACAGCGTATCCGGCATCTTTTTCACTGCGTAAGTTAACCCGTCTCCCAACGCGGTGCTTTCAAATCTGCCGCAAACATCCAGACCAACTCACACAGCAATCCTCGCAACGTTTCTTCCGCTTCGGGCAGCAAAGACTGCTGGCAAAGCACCTGCGTCAATGTCTGACAGTAATGGCACAACGCCTCGGCATCCGGCTCAAAATAAGCCTGAGGGGCAGGGAGCGCCTCGACGGTAAAGCGGCCAATCAGATGCGGCGGGATTGGCTCGTTAAGTGTCGGTTGAAGCAGCGCCAGACAGGCTCCGATACGGCCCAATAACGCCAGTTTGTGCGTAGTGTCGTTGCATTCCATCAAGGTTTCAGCAAAGCGATCGCAGCAGTCGGCCAGATCGGTAAAATCGGTTGCGGCGGTGAAGGGGATGGTGAGTGGATCTATTTCGTTATTAAGAATTGTCGCCATAAGGGCTGTCTCCGGTAGGTAGAATTTGAACCACCACCTAAAGAGACCAATCTTACGGGTGGTGGAACCGAGCGGCGTTGGTCTTACCGGCCCTACCGGATACCGGCGCGTCTTGCGACGCCACCGCCCGGCCCACCATTGAGATGTAGCCGTGCGCACGACACAAAAATGGCGCTAACGCGCCAATGTGTCGTCGGTAGGGTAATGCAGGAGACCAATCCCGGCTCCTGATTTTGCAGATGCGGGAGAAGCATATAGCGATAACCCGATGCCGACAAGGGATATTCCCGGAAGGAAGGTCTCATTATTGAATGAAAATGCTTTTTACTATTTACATCATTTAAATCAATTTCTTATCCTGATGCATCTCGTGAGCTATATAAACGATAGTTAGTGTGAATGCAGCAAGACATGAAATTTAAGAACCGGCATTTTGAACATCAACTTATATATATTCTAAAGATCGGAATTAACCCTTTTAAGGAAGTTTTATGCGCACTCGTCAATCATCCCGATTGGTAATTATTACGCCTGAAAACCACGTGTTGCTGTTTAATTTCTGCCATAAAAATGATGCCCTAAGCGGCCAATCGTATTGGGCGACACCGGGAGGAGGAGTTGAGTCTGGTGAGACCTATGAGCAGGCTGCTATACGAGAATTGCTCGAAGAAACCGGTCTGCGAACCGATTTTATAGGGTCGCCAATGGCATTCCGACAATTCACGATGATGCTACCAAATGGAGAGACCGTTCTTGCTGAGGAGCATTTCTTTATCATTAATACAGATAAATCAGATTTAGATCGCTCAAGGTGGAGTTGCAACGAAAAGAAAGTTATTCACGATCACCACTGGTGGACAATCGAAGAGCTCAGACATACCCAGGAAACAATTTTCCCGCGCGATTTACTCATCAGTATTCTCGAAGAGAGGGGGAAAGGCTCATCAGCATTTAACGCAACGTCATGACTCAACATCCACCGCTGACATAAAACGGATGCTTCAAAGCCTTTATTGCGCTAAAACAGCAGCACAAAAATCAAAAAACGATCCCACTCTCAAAGCTGATGCTTCTTCAACAACGCCCTTAACTGGTGATAGGTCAGCCCCAATAATTCAGCCGCTTTTTTCTGATTAAAACGGGCCTGATGCAGCGCCTGCTGGAGCAGGTTCTTTTCCTGTTGTTGCTGAAACTCGCGCAGATCCAGTGGCAGCGTCAGTTCGCTTTTCTCGGCAATATTCTCCACAGCAACCGGACGCTGGAACGGGTCGAGGATGACGTTATCCAGCGGTTCTTCGATGCTGGCGTGACGATAGACGGAACGCTCTACCACATTTTTCAGTTCGCGGATGTTTCCTGGCCAGCGGTAGCTGAGTAGGGTTTCACGTGCGTGATCGGTAAAATCTGGGAACAGCGGCATGTTCAGCTCACGGCACATTTGAATGGCGAAATGTTCTGCCATTAACATGATGTCGCTCTGGCGCTCGCGCAGTGAGGGAAGTTGTACGACGTCAAATGCCAGACGATCGAGTAAGTCGGCGCGGAAAGTGCCGGCTTCAACCATCTGCGGCAAATCGGCATTGGTGGCGCACACCAGCCGCACATTTACCTGCAACGGCTGGCTGCCGCCGACGCGTTCCAGTTCGCCATATTCAATCACGCGCAGCAGTTTTTCCTGCACCAGCATCGGGGCGGTCGCTAGTTCATCGAGAAATAATGTACCGCCGTCGGCGCGTTCGAATCGTCCCGGATGGCGTTTTTGCGCACCGGTAAAGGCACCCGCTTCATGGCCAAAAAGTTCCGAATCGAGCAGGTTTTCATTCAGCGCCGCGCAGTTCAGCGAGATAAACGGCCCTTGCCAGCGGGATGAGAGAAAGTGCAGGCGGTTGGCAATCAGCTCTTTCCCTGTGCCGCGCTCGCCAATCACCAGCACCGGTTTATCCAGCGGGGCCAGCCTTGAGACCTGTTCCAGTACCTCGAGAAAATTGTTCGCTTCCCCGAGCAGGTTGTCCTTGTATTCTGCCATGATGAAATTCGCCACTGATTGGTGTAATTGACCACCTCACTGTAGCTGTCCACAGGGCGAAATTCAATCACCTCAAGTAAAATCAATAAGATAAAAAGTTGGCACGGCATTTGTATTATCTCAGTAGCAGGGCCATGCCCGATAACAGAACTGACCGTATGAGGATTTGAATTATGGGTATTTTTTCTCGTTTTGCCGATATCGTGAACGCCAACATCAACTCACTGCTTGAGAAGGCTGAAGATCCGCAAAAACTGGTTCGCCTGATGATTCAGGAAATGGAAGATACGCTGGTTGAAGTGCGTTCCACTTCCGCTCGTGCGCTGGCTGAAAAGAAACAGCTGACCCGTCGCGTTGAGCAGGCTGATGCACAGCAGGTTGAATGGCAGGAAAAAGCCGAACTGGCGTTGCGTAAAGATAAAGAAGATCTGGCGCGTGCAGCGCTGATCGAAAAACAGAAACTGACCGACCTGATCGGTACGCTGGAAAATGAAATTACCCTGGTTGATGAAACCCTGACCCGGATGAAAAAAGAGATCGGCGAGCTTGAGAACAAACTCAGCGAAACCCGCGCTCGCCAGCAGGCGCTGACGCTGCGCCACCAGGCTGCGAACTCTTCCCGCGACGTGCGTCGTCAGCTAGATAGCGGAAAACTGGATACCGCGATGGCGCGTTTTGAATCCTTTGAGCGCCGTATCGATCAGATGGAAGCCGAAGCGGAAAGCCACGGTTTCGGTAAACAGAAATCGCTGGACCAGCAGTTTGCTGAGCTGAAAGCCGATGACGGCATCAGCGCGCAAATCGCTGAAATGCGCGCCAAAATGAAACAAGATAACGAATAATCATATTCAGGCGGCACCCGTTTGTGCCGCCGCTCATCATCTGTAAGGAGACCTTATGAGCGCGCTATTTCTTGCCATTCCGCTGACGCTGTTTGTGTTGTTCGTTCTGCCGGTCTGGCTGTGGCTGCATTACAGCAATCGTTCCGGCGCGGATCTGTCGCAAAGCGAACAGCAACACCTTTCGCAATTGACGGACGAAGCAAAACGGATGCGTGAACGCATTCAGGCGCTGGAAGACATTCTCGACGCGGAACATCCGAACTGGAGAGAACAATAATGGCGGGATTAGATTTCAGTAAAAAGCTGTGGCGTATTCCGCAGCAGGGCATGGTGAAGGGCGTGTGCGCGGGAATTGCGGACTGGCTCGACGTTCCGGTGAAACTGGTGCGTCTGATTACCGTGCTGGCAATGATTTTTGGTTTGTTTTTCTTCGTGGTGGTGGCATACATCATTCTGACGTTTGCCCTCGACCCGATCCCTGAAAACGAATTGTACGGCGAGCAAACCCCCTCCAGCGGTGAGCTGTTGAGAGCTGCAGACGCTGAACTGGCGGCGGGTGAAAAACGCCTGCGTGAAATGGAACGCTATGTGACTTCCGACGCGTTTTCGCTGCGCAGTCGCTTCCGTCAGCTGTAACTGAGAGGTTCTGATGAACTCAAAATGGCAACGCACCGGGCAGAAAGTAAAACCCGGCCTGAAAATCGCCGGTAAGTTGGTGTTGCTTACCGCACTGCGTTACGGCCCGGCGGGCGTTGCCGGTTGGGCTATCAAATCCGTGGCCCGTCGTCCGCTGAAAATGCTGCTGACGATGGCGCTTGAACCTGTACTGGCGCGCCTTGCGAGCCGGATGTCGCGTAAGTATTTCTCCTGATCCAACGGGGAGGGCGCTCGCTCTCTCTTTCTCTTAGCGCATTTCTTTGCAGCGCATTACGCCATTTATTTGCGGCAGCTCACAATTAATGAATTCTGGCCGCTGCTGACCCTCTTTTTGCGTTTTTTCCCATGCCCGGCGCGTTGACATCGCATTTTGCGGAGAGTAGATTTCATTTCGTGGGACCGCTACCATGGAAAATGAAAAGTGAACCAAAAAATAAAATTTCTTGTTGAGAGTGTTTATGGTGAGACAATTTCAGCAACACAAATGCAGCGTCTTTTTTCTGATATAGAAAAAGCGAAATCGCTTATTACTGCGCAGCGTAAAATGAGATGGGATGAAAAGGATGTGGTGTTAATCACCTATGCCGATCAATTTCGTCAGCAGGGCAAGAAATGCCTTCCGGTATTTACCCGATTTTATAATCAATGGCTGAAAAACAGTTTTTCTCATGTCCATCTTTTGCCTTTTTATCCGTGGTCTTCGGACGATGGTTTCTCGGTTATTGATTACCATCAGGTCGCGCCGGAATCAGGCGACTGGCAGGATGTGGCTGAACTGAAACGCTCGGCAAGTCTGATGTTTGATTTTGTCTGCAACCATATGTCCGCCAAAAGCGAGTGGTTTGCGCGTTATCTGCGCCAGGAGCCGGGCTTCGAAAATTTCTTCATTGCCGTTGACCCCAATACTGATCTTTCCGCTGTCACGCGCCCTCGGGCGCTGCCTCTGCTGACGCCGTTCACCCTGAGCGACCAGACTGTTCGCCATTTGTGGACCACGTTCAGCGAAGACCAGATAGACCTGAATTTCGCCGAGCCGGAAGTGCTGCTGGCGATGGTGAACGTGCTTCTGCATTATCTGGAGCAGGGCGCGGACTACGTGCGTCTCGATGCCGTCGGTTTTATGTGGAAAGTGCCGGGCACGTCGTGCATTCATCTGCCACAAACTCATGATTTAATTAAACTGTTCCGTGCTATTGCCGAAGAGGCCGCGCCGGGTACCGTGGTCATCACCGAAACCAACGTGCCACATAAAGACAACATTGCCTACTTCGGCAACGGTCATGATGAAGCGCAGATGGTGTATCAGTTCTCACTCCCGCCGCTGGTGTTACACGCCATGCACAGCGCGAATGTGGAAACGCTTTGCCGTTGGGCGAACGGTCTGCAACTGCCATCGACAGAAACCACCTGGTTTAACTTCCTCGCGTCGCACGACGGGATTGGCCTCAATCCGCTGCGTGGCATTTTATCGGAAGATGAGATTCTGGCGCTGGTCGAAAAACTGCAGCAGCAGGGCGCGCTGGTCAACTGGAAGAACAACCCGGACGGCAGCCGCAGCCCGTATGAAATCAACGTCACCTACATGGATGCGCTGAGCCCGAAAACGAGCAGCGACGACGATCGACTGGCCCGTTTTGTTCTGGCCCACGCGGTGCTGTTGAGCTTCCCGGGCGTACCGGCAGTCTACATTCAAAGCATTCTTGGCTCGCGCAATGATTACGCGGGCGTGGAGAAAGCGGGCTATAACCGCGCGATCAACCGCCAGAAATATGAGCTGGAAGAAATCGAAGCGGCGATGTCCGTAGAGGGCGGCTTGCGTCAGCGCGTTTATCAATGTCTAACACGTTTGATTGCCTTGCGTCGCGAGCATCACGCTTTCCATCCTGATGCCAAAGCGGAATTTTCGGCACTCAACAAAAGCGTATTACAAATAACCCGCGTGGCTGAAAATAATGAACGTCTAATTGGACTGTTTAATTTCAGCGATATCATTCAAATTGTTGCTAATAAATATAAAGATGGTCGGGAGATTATAAGCGGCTGCGATATAAGCGGTGCGGAGATCACGCTTAACCCCTGGCAGGTCATGTGGATTCTGAATAATTAAAAGGAAGAAATAATGAAAATAGCGAAAACTGTGCTGGTGACAGCACTGGTTTCCTGCACCCTAATTGCAGGCTGCCGCGACGATAATAAATCAGTGACCATTGAATTTATGCATTCGTCGGTGGAGCAAGAGCGGCAGGCGGTCATTAATCAATTAATTGAGCGTTTTGAAAAAGAAAACCCTGGCATCATCGTCAAACCGGTGCCGGTGGAAGAAGATGCGTTCAACACCAAAGTTATCACCCTTGCGCGCACCGGGGCGCTGCCTGCGGTAATGGAAGTCAGCCATGACTACGCGAAAGTGCTGGATAAAGAGCAGCTTCTGGACCGTGACGCGATAGCTAAAGCCATTAATGAAACCGGCGAAAATCAGTTCTACGACGGCGTGTTACGTATTGTGCGCACCGAAGACGGTAAAGCCTGGACTGGAGCGCCGATCAGCGCCTGGATTTCCGGCGTCTGGTATCACAAAGATGTGCTGGCCGCAGCGGGTATTGCCGAGCCGCGCAACTGGCAGGAATTGTTAGCTGCCAGCAAGGCGCTGAACGATCCCGCGAAGAAGAAATACGGGATTGCGCTGCCAACCGCCGAAAGCGTGATGACCGAACAGGCGTTCTCACAGTTCGCGTTATCCAACAATGCCAACGTGTTTAACAGCGAAGGCAAGATTTCTCTCGATACCCCTCAGATGCAGCAGACGCTGGCGTTTTATCGTGATTTAGCGAGCACCACCATGCCGGGCTCCAACGATGTGATGGAAATTAAAGACGCCTTTATGAACGGTTCCGCACCGATGGCGGTGTATTCCACTTACATCCTTCCGGCGGTCTACAAAGAGGGCAAACCGTCCAATCTGGGCTTTATGGTGCCGACGCAAACATCGCCAGCCGTTTATGGCACCGTCACCTCGCTGACCATCACCTCCGGTCAGGAAAAAGAGCAGGCCGAAGCGGCAGAGAAGTTTGTCGCCTGGATGGAGAAACCGCAGAACTCCGCTGACTGGGTGATGATGTCGCCGGGTGCGGCGCTGCCGATGACCAAAAGCGTGGTTGAAACGGCCACCTGGAAAGAGAACGAGGTTATCAAAGCGTTTGGACAACTGCCTTATGAGCTGATTTCTCAGTTCCCGAACGTAAAAGTGTTTGGGGCTGTGGGCGATAAAAACTTCACCCGCATGGGGGATGTCACCGGATCAGGCGTGATAAGCGGGATGGTCAACGCTGCCACGGTCGGTAAAAAACCGATTGAGCCGCTGCTGAAAGACGGTCAGAAACGCCTCGACACCCTTGTGCAACAGCCATGAAACAGGCGGGAAACGGGATGATTAAGAAGTTCATGTCGGGCCGCTCCGACCTGCCATTTGCCTTGATGCTGCTCGGGCCTAGCCTGTTGCTGCTGGCGGGGCTGGTGGCATGGCCAATGGTTTCCAATATTGAAATCAGCTTCCAGCGGCTACCGCTCAATCCGCGTATCGCGTCGACGTTCGTCGGGTTGGATAACTACATTCGCATTCTGAGTGACCCGGGTTTTTGGCACTCGCTGTGGATGACGTTCTGGTACACCGCGCTGGTGGTGCTGGGCAGTACAGGGTTAGGGCTGGCGGTGGCGGTGTTCTTTAACCGTGAATTCCGTCTGCGTAAAACGGCGCGTTCGCTGGTGCTGCTCTCCTACGTCACGCCGTCTATCTCGCTGGTGTTCGCGTGGAAATATATGTTCAACAACGGCTACGGGATTGTGAACTATCTCGGCGTTGATGTGTTGGGGCTTTATAAGCAGGCGCCGCTATGGTTTGACAACCCCGGCAGCAGCTTTGTGTTAGTGGTGCTGTTCGCTATCTGGCGCTACTTCCCTTACGCGTTTATTTCGTTTCTCGCCATTTTGCAGACCATCGACAAATCGTTGTATGAAGCGGCAGAAATGGACGGCGCCAATGCCTGGCAGCGTTTTCGCATCGTCACACTCCCGGCAATTATGCCGGTGCTGGCGACGGTGGTGACGCTTCGCACTATCTGGATGTTCTACATGTTCGCCGATGTTTATCTGCTGACCACCAAGGTCAATATTCTCGGCGTGTACCTGTACAAAACGGCGTTTGCCTTTAATGACCTGGGTAAAGCGGCGGCGATTTCCGTGGTGCTGTTTGTGATTATTTTCGCAGTGATTTTACTGACCAGAAAGCGGGTGAACTTCAATGGCAACAAATAAACGTCGCTGGAGCAGTGTGCTGTTTTACGTCGGACTGGCGCTGTTCCTGGGCTTCACGCTGTTTCCGTTCTTTATCATGCTGATGACTTCGTTCAAAAGCGCGAAAGAGGCGATTTCGCTGCATCCGACGCTGCTGCCGCAGCAGTGGACGTTCGAACATTATATCGACATTTTCAACCCGCTGATTTTCCCGTTTGTCAGCTATTTCCGTAACAGCCTGGTGGTGTCGATTGTCTCCTCGGCGATTGCGCTGTTCCTCGGCACGCTCGGCGCGTGGGCGCTGTCGAAACTGCGCTTTCGCGGGCGGGAAACCATCAACGCCAGCTTTTACACCGTCTATATGTTCTCCGGCATTTTGTTGGTGGTGCCACTGTTCAAAATCATCACCGCGCTGGGGATTTACGACACCGAGCTGGCGCTGATTGTCACCATGGTGACGCAGACGCTGCCGACCGCCATTTTCATGCTCAAGAGCTACTTCGACACCATCCCGGATGAAATCGAAGAAGCGGCGATGATGGACGGCCTCAATCGCCTGCAAATCATCTTCCGCATCACGGTGCCGCTGGCGATGTCGGGGCTGATTTCGGTGTTTGTGTACTGCTTTATGGTGGCGTGGAACGACTATCTGTTCGCCTCAATTTTCCTTTCGAGCGCAGAAAACTTCACGTTGCCTGTGGGCCTGAACACGTTATTCAGCACGCCGGATTATATCTGGGGACGCATGATGGCCGCATCGCTGGTCACCGCGCTGCCCGTAATCATTATGTATGCGCTTTCCGAGCGCTTTATTAAAAGTGGTTTGACCGCCGGGGGCGTTAAGGGCTGAGGCGGCCAGTTAACAAGGAATCAGTGATGAAAAAATTAGTAGCAACGGCCCCACGCGTGGCGGCTCTGGTGGAGTATCAGGACGTGCCGGTCGCGGCGAGTGAAGTGAAAATTCGCGTGCGTTACGGCGCACCTAAACACGGAACAGAAGTGGTGGATTTCCGTGCCGCCAGCCCGTTTATTGATGAACAGTTTGATGCCGACTGGCAGCTGTTCACCGCGCGTGATGCCAATGCATCACGTGGCATTGAGTTCGGCAAATTCCAGCTTGGCAATATGGTCGTGGGCGACATTATTCAGTGTGGCGCAGACGTGACGGAATATCGCGAAGGCGACAGCGTTTGCTGCTACGGGCCGTTGGCGGAAACCGTCATCGTCAACGCAGTGAACAACTACAAATTGCGTAAGATGCCGGAAGGCGCGTCGTGGAAAAACGCAGTGTGCTACGACCCGGCACAGTTCGCCATGAGCGGCGTGCGTGATGCAAACGTGCGTGTCGGTGATTTCGTGGTGGTGATTGGGTTGGGCGCAATTGGTCAAATCGCGGTGCAACTGGCGAAGAAAGCCGGGGCTTCAATCGTGATCGGTGTTGACCCGATCGGCCATCGCTGTGAGATCGCTCGCCGTCACGGCGCAGATGTTTGCCTGAATCCAATCGGCACGGACGTTGGTCTGGAAATCAAAAAACTGACCGGCAAGCAGGGCGCAGACGTGATCATCGAAACCAGCGGTCATGAAGATGCGCTGCAATCGGCGCTGCGCGGTCTGGCCTACGGCGGCACGATTTCCTATGTTGCTTTTGCCAAACCGTTCACCAACCTGAATTTCGGTCGCGAAGCGCATTTCAACAACGCCAAAATCGTGTTCTCCCGTGCGTGCAGTGAACCAAACCCGGATTATCCGCGCTGGAGCCGTAAACGCATCGAGGAAACCTGTTGGGAATTGCTGATGAACGGCTATCTCAATTGCGATGACCTGATTGATCCGGTGGTGCCATTCAGCGAGAGCCCGGAAAGCTACATGAAATTCGTCGATAAGCAGCCTGAGCTGAGTATCAAAATGGGCGTCACTTTTTAAACGCAAGGAAAGCAAAACATGAAAATCGCAACACAGAATCAAGCCTTCTTCCCGGAAAATATTCTGGAGAAATTCCGCTATATCAAAGCGATGGGGTTTGACGGCTACGAAATTGACGGGCGTCTGCTGGTCAATAATCTTGACGAAGTGAAAGCCGCTATTAAAGAAACCGGGCTGCCAGTGACCACCGCCTGCGGTGGCTACGACGGCTGGATTGGTGATTTTATCGAAGAGCGCCGTCTCAACGGTTTGCAGCAAATCGCCCGCATCCTGGAAGCGCTGGCAGAAGTGGGCGGTAAGGGGATTGTGGTGCCTGCGGCATGGGGCATGTTCACGTTCCGTCTGCCGCCGATGACGTCGCCGCGCAGCCTGGACGGTGATCGTAAAGCGGTCAGCGATTCACTTCGTTTTCTCGACGAAGTGGCGGCCCGAACCGGAACAACCGTGCTGCTCGAGCCGCTGAACCGCTATCAGGATCACATGATCAACACCCTGGCGGATGCGCGTCGTTACATCACGGACAATCAGTTGAAACACACGCAGATTATTGGCGATTTCTATCATATGAACATCGAAGAAGACGACATCGCCGGGGCGCTCCACGCCAACCGCGATTTGCTCGGACACGTACATATTGCTGATAACCATCGCTATCAACCGGGCAGCGGCAGCCTTGATTTCACGAAGCTGTTCGACCAGCTACGTGAAGACCGCTATTCGGGGTATGTGGTGTATGAATGCCGCGTGCGCGCCGACGATCCGGCGAAAGCGTATCAGGATTCCCTCGTTTATCTGCGTGAGTGCTGAGAGGTTATCGCGTGAAGAATGCTACAGCAGTCGCCCCGCTGCGGGTCGCCATTATCGGCGCGGGGCAGGTGGCGGACAAAGTCCATGCTTCATACTACGCCACGCGTAGTGATCTGCGGATGGTGGCTGTCTGTGACAGTCGCCTCGAGCAGGCGCAGGCGTTTGCCGCAAAGTTTGACATCGCGGGCAGCTATGACGACCTGCGCCTGATGTTAGAAGAGATACAGCCAGATGTGGTGAGCGTCTGCTCGCCAAACCGTTTTCATTTTGAGCATGTGATGGCGGCGTTAGAGGCAGGTTGTCATGTGATGTGTGAGAAACCTCCGGCGATGACACCGCAGCAGGCCGACCAAATGCGAGCGATGGCGCGTAAACAGGGCAAAGTGCTGGCGTACGATTTCCATCATCGCTTCTCGCTGGATGCTCAACTGTTGCGCGAGCAAATGCAGTCTGGCGCGTTGGGTGAAGTCTATCTCACCACCGCTACGGCGCTGCGTCGCAGCGGCGTTCCCGGTTGGGGTGTGTTCACCAATAAAGCGATGCAGGGCGGCGGGCCACTGATCGACATTGGCATTCATATGCTGGATGCTGCGATGTATGTGCTCGGTTTCCCGGCCGTGAAACGCGTCATGGCGCACAGTTTCCAGAAGCTCGGCACGGTGAAAAACAGCGGCCAGTTTGGCGAATGGGATCCGACACAGTACACCGTTGAAGACGCGCTGTTTGGCACCATTGAGTTTCATAACGGCGGTCTGCTGCGCCTCGACACCTCGTTCGTGCTAAATATCGCGGAACAGTCGCGCTTAAACGTGACGTTTTGTGGCGACAAAGCCGGGGCCACGCTGTTTCCGGCCCACGTCTACAACGATGTCAGCGGTGAGCTGAATACCGTGATTCGGTGTGAGCAGGCCGACGACAATCGCCATTTCCGCAGCATGGATGCCTTTGTGCGTCACGTACTGGGCGAGCCGGTGGTGATCGCTGATGGCGAGCAGGGCTTCATCATTCAACAGCTTGTCGCAGCGCTATATGAATCCGCTGAGAAGGGCGAATGGGTGACGCTATGCTGAACATCACCAAACTGGATGATCCGCTATTCAGCCCGCACAGCCTGAATAAATTCGCTTCGTTGATGACCAGCGGCAACGGCTATATGGGCGTGCGAGCGAGCCACGAGGAAGACTACACCCAACAGACTAGAGGGATGTATCTTGCGGGGCTTTATCACTGCGCGGGTCGCGGCGAAACCAGTGAGCTGATTAATCTGCCGGATGTTGTTGGCGTTCAGCTTGAGGTCAACGGTGACCCGTTTACGTTGCTGAGTGGCGAAATCGTCAGTTGGCAGCGGGAACTGGATTTCAGCTGTGGCGAATTGCGTCGGGAAGTGGTCTGGCGTTCTCCGTCAGGCGCGCGGGTGCGTATTGTCAGCCGTCGCTTTGCATCGATGGCACATCTTCCGCTGCTGGCGATGCAGGTCACGGTCACCGCACTCGATGAAGACGTCAGTCTGACTTTCTCTACGGGCATCGACGGCACGCAGACCAACAGTGGACGTCAGCATCTCGACGAACTCTCTTTGCGCGTGTTTGGTCAGGAGGTGTTGCAGGGCGCGTGGGCCACGCAATCTTCGGATACAGAAGTGGTGATCACCAGCCACATTCAGCTTAGTCAGGCGGCGGAAAGCTGCTTTGCCGCTAAGAACCGTCGGCTGCTGCAAAATAGTTCTTTGCTGTTGAGTGCAGGTGACAGTGTCACGTTAGATAAATTCAATTGGGTCGTACAGCGCGAGCCAGATTCGTTATCACTGGAGACGTTCAGCCGCCGTTGCCTCAATGAGCTGCAAACCTGTGCCACGCTGGGTTATGACGCACTCCGGGATGCATCGCTGGCGGTATGGCGTGAAGGCTGGCAGGCTCGGCGGGTGTTGGTGAATTCCACAAACCCCGCCGATCAGCAGGCGCTTGATTTCACCCATTATCACCTGGTCGCCATGACGCCGCTGCATGACGAACGCAGCAGTATTGCCGCCAAAGCGCTGACCGGAGAAGGCTATAAAGGCCACGTGTTCTGGGATACCGAAGTCTTTTTGCTGCCATATCACCAGTTCACCGCCCCGCAAACAGCGCGTTCTTTGCTGCGTTATCGCTATCTGAATCTGCCCGGTGCGCGTGAAAAAGCACGGCGCAACGGTTGGCATGGCGCATTGTTTCCGTGGGAAAGCGCGCGCAGCGGTCATGAAGAAACGCCGGAGTTTGCCGCTATTAATATCCGTACCGGGCTGCGGCAGAAAGTGGCCTCCGCGCTGGCGGAACATCATCTGGTGGCGGATATCGCCTGGGCGGTGGTGAACTACTGGCACGCCACGCACGACGAAGCGTTTATGCGCAGCGAAGGCGTGAGTCTGCTGACAGAAACCGCGACGTTCTGGATAAGTCGCGCGGTGGAAGCCAATGGGCGGCTGGAATTGCACGATGTGATTGGCCCGGACGAATACACCGAGCATGTTAACAACAATGCTTTCACCAATTACATGGCATGGCATAACGTCGAACAGGCGCTGCATTTTGTCGCGCAGTTTGGTGAACTCCAGCCCGCGTTTGCTGCTAGTGCGGCTGATTTTCTGCAACGTTTATGGTTGCCGGAGCCCGACGCAAAAGGCGTGCTGGCGCAGGACGATACGTTCATGCGTAAACCAACCATCGACCTGACGAAATACAAAGCGAAGGCCGGGAAGCAGACCATTTTGCTCGATTACTCACGGGCAGAAGTCAACGAGATGCAAATTCTCAAACAGGCCGATGTGGTAATGCTGAATTACATGTTGCCGGAGCGGTTTCCGGATGCAGTCAGCCAGGCGAATCTGGCGTATTACGAGCCGCGAACTATCCATGATTCCTCGCTGAGCAAGACTATTCACGGCATTGTTGCCGCGCGTTGTGGCAATGTGGAACAGGCGTATCACTTCTGGCGAGAGGGTAGCGAAATTGACCTGGGAGAGGAACCGCACAGCAGCGATGACGGCATTCACGCCGCCGCAACGGGGGCCATCTGGCTCGGCGCGGTGCAAGGGTTTGCTGGGCTGAGTGTGCATAAAGGCGAATTGCATCTTGCGCCTGAGTTGCCTGCTCAATGGCAACGGCTTAGCGTGCCGCTGTGTTGGCAGGGCGTGCGTTTCACGGTTGAAGCCAATCAAGAAGCGGTCACTGTGACGAGTGCTGCCGAAATTAGCCTGTGGTTATGGGGCCGTAAAATCAGCGTGAACGGGCAGCAGCGTTATCACAAAAGTGATTTTATCAGCAGTAAAATTGGGACCGCTACCATGGTGAGGGCTGAATGAAACTGGACGCCGTAATTTTCGATCTTGATGGGGTGATAACCGATACCGCGCATCTGCATTTCGTTGCCTGGCGCGAGGTGGCTCAGGAAATCGGTATCGCCATCGACGAAACCTTCAACGAACAGCTCAAGGGCATCAGCCGGATGGCATCGTTGCAGCGTATTTTGCAGCATGGCGGTAAAGCGGAGCAGTTTTCCGCCGCAGATTGCCAGGCGATTGCCGAACGCAAAAATGCCCGCTATGTCGCGTCGCTGGCTTCGCTCACGCCGGATTCTATTCTGCCGGGCATTACCGAACTACTGCGTGATCTCCGCGCGCGGGGCGTTCGTATCGGGCTCGCATCGGTTTCGCTCAATGCGCCGACTATTTTGAATGCGCTGGGGATTTCGTCTCTCTTTGATTATTGCGCCGACGCCTCACGTGTCGTGCACTCCAAACCCGACCCGGAAATCTTTCTGGCAGCCTGTCAGGGCTTGCGTGTATCGCCAAAGCAGGCGATTGGCATCGAAGATGCGCAGGCGGGCATCCAGGCTATCAATGCCAGCGGCATGGCGTCGATTGGCATTGGCGCTGATTTAACGGGGGCGGGGCTGTTGCTACCTTCCACTCGTGAACTGAACTGGCAACAGCTGGAGGCGTTCTGGCAACACCTTCATCCCGCCTCTGCGACTGTAAAGGAATAAACCCATGGCTCAACTGTCACTGCAACATATCCAGAAAATTTATGACAACCACGTCCATGTGGTGAAAGATTTCAATCTCGAAATCGAAGACAAAGAATTCATCGTGCTGGTCGGTCCGTCAGGCTGCGGGAAATCAACCACGCTGCGCATGATCGCCGGACTGGAAGCGATAAGCCACGGCGAGTTGTTGATCGACGGCGTGAGAATGAACGACGTTCCGGCTAAATCGCGCAATATCGCGATGGTTTTCCAGAACTACGCGCTTTATCCGCACATGACGGTGTATGACAACATGGCGTTCGGCCTGAAAATGCAGAAAATTGCGCCAGACGTTATCGAAGAACGCGTGAGTTGGGCGGCGCAAATTTTAGGTCTGCGCGAATATCTGAAACGCAAACCGGGCGCGCTGTCAGGCGGACAGCGCCAGCGAGTGGCATTAGGGCGGGCGATTGTGCGCGAGGCGGGCGTGTTCCTGATGGATGAACCGCTCTCTAACCTCGATGCGAAACTGCGCGTGCAGATGCGGGCCGAGATTTGCAAACTGCATCAAAAACTCAATACCACCATGATTTACGTGACGCACGATCAGACCGAAGCGATGACCATGGCGACGCGAATTGTGATCATGAAAGACGGCATTGTTCAGCAGGTGGGCGCGCCGAAGCAAGTGTATAACCAGCCTGCGAATATGTTTGTCGCCGGGTTTATCGGTTCACCGGCCATGAACTTTATTCGTGGCGCTATCGACGGTAACGATTTTGTCACTGAAACGCTGCGTCTGCCGATCCCGGAGGATAAGCTGGCGGCGCTGAATGCGGCGGGATATCAGCGTAAAGCGATCGTTTTGGGCATTCGTCCGGAAGATATTCTCACTGGCGTGGAGTCCTCTATTCCTGTCCCGGCGCGGATCAGCGTTGCCGAATTAACCGGGGCCGAATTCATGCTCTACGCCACCATCGGCGGTCATGAGTTAGTGGTTCGCGCACCATCGGCGAATGATTATTCGGCCGGTGAAAATATTGCTCTGTCGTTTGATATGGCGAAAAGCCATTATTTTGATATCGAAACTGAAATCGCTATTCGCTAATAAAGAAAATAAATCCCGGGGGAGTATTTAATCCCCCATTTTACCTACGTTGTTAATTTGATCAGGATGATAATAATGAACACACTACCTCGGTGTGCGGCACTGTTATTAGGTGTTTGCACTCTCTCTGCACAAGCTCAAAATGACGATGGCTGGAAATTTAATATTGGCGCGATGTACGAAAGCGAAAATATTGAAGGGCAAGCCGATGATATGGATGGCCTGTATGAGCCTTCCGTCTGGTTTAATGCCGCTACCGGTCCATGGAAAATATCACTGGCGATGTACCAGGAGGGGCCGGTGAATTATAGCAGTGGAACACGCGGCACCTATTTTAACCGCCCTGGAATGGAAATCCGTTATCAGGTCGTGGACAGTAATGATTTCACTCTCGGTTTGACCGGTGGGATCCGAAATTATGGCTATCACTTCAAAGATGAAAACAATAAAGAGGCCGGGACTGCCAATATGCAGCGTTATAAATTCCAGCCCGACTGGAATTTGCGCCTGACGGATGACGTTCATTTTAACGGTTGGTTCGCCGCCTATCAGTTTGTGAATGATCTCGACCAAACGGGCTATTCCGACAGCCGTGTCGAAACCGAAACCGGCTTTACCTGGAAGCTCAACGAGACAGTTTCGTTACTGACCAACTACTATCTTGAGCGCGGTTTTAACCTTGATGAAAGTCGTAATAACGGTGAATTTTCCACTCAGGAAATGCGCGTGTATCTGCCGATTTCGTTTGGCTCAACGACATTGACGCCATACACCCGAATTGGTTTGGATCGCTGGACAAACTGGGACTGGCAGGATGACCCAACGCGCGAAGGCCACGACTTTAACCGTCTTGGCTTACAGTACGCTCATGATTTTGATAACGGAATTTCCGTGTCGCTGGAGTACGCCTACGAGTGGGAACACCACGATGAAGGCGACGACGATCGCTTCCATTATGCCGGAGTGGGCATCAATTACGCGTTTTAAGCATTAACACGCCGGGGGGCAAGCCCCTCCGGCTTTATGCCAGCGAATCGGTCAATAAAACGCGAGTGGCAACAATAACGCGCTGTGGGCCGGGTTTTCCGGCGATGCATTTGAACAACTGATCGCAGCTTTTGACGCCAAGCTCATAAGTCGGCACATCTACGCCGCCGGGAGCGGGTGAAAGGATAAATGACAGCGTTTCGTTGCTGTAGCCGACGACAGCAAGCTGTTGTGGAATGCCGATGTTCAGCTCAACGGCAGCGCGATACAGGCTGACCAGCTTCATGCTGTCCGTGGCGAAAACTGCGTCAGGGCGCGCATCCATCGCCAACAAATCTTTTGCGGCTTCAAGTGCGCTTTCATGGGTATAACCGCTATCGATTATCCATTCAGGCCGCAGCACAATGTCGTGTCTGGCCAGGCTTTCTTTATACCCCGCCAGACGGTCGACTGAAACGTGATAATCCAGCGGCGCATGCAGGCAGGCGATATTTTTATGCCCACGCGCAATTAAGGCATCTGTTAACGCAATGCTGTCCTGATAATTATCGGTATCGACGGAATAAACATGCTGATAATTCCCTTCAACTTTACCGATAACCACCACCGGAATTCCATATTTATCCAGCCGGGAGAAAAAGGATTCATCAGCCGGGGAACTCAGCATAATGATCCCTTTGATCATCTTTTGGCGAATTTTGCTTTCACATTTGAGCAAGTCGTCTTCGGTGCTGCGTGATGTCTGTAATATTACGTCAAAGCCTTCTTCTTCTGCACGGGATGTAATTGCATGCAGTACTTCGGCGAAGAAGGGATTACCCGCCATGGTTTTGGTTGAACGTGTCGAAATGACCATGATCGCGTCAAACCCTGATGACGTCAGCGCCCGGGCGAGTTTATTAGGCTGGTAATTTAATTCTTTAATGGCCTTCTGGACTTTTTCCAGCGCCTCAGGCGAGATATTGGTTTGATTATTCAGCACTCGCGAGACGGTCGATTTTGAAACGCCAGCAACTCTGGCAATATCATATATAGTCGGTGACATACACCTGTCGAGCTCCATCGTAGAGTCAATCGGATACATCTTACTGGAGAAAAAGCCCGAAATACAGCTAAGTGCGGTTGATAATTGTCGTTAGGGGCCACATGTCATGTATCCTGAAGGAGTGGGCGAGAACCGGATAAAAAGGATGGCGATGAAGCGACTCAAAAGCGAATTCAATGCACTGGTCAATCGCGGCGTAGACAGACATCTGCGTCTGGCGGTGACCGGGCTTAGCCGCAGCGGGAAAACGGCGTTTATCACCGCGATGGTGAATCAGTTATTGAATCTCCATGCGGGTTCACGTCTGCCGTTGCTGAGTGCTGTGCGTGAAGAACGTCTGCTCGGCGTAAAGCGCGTGCCGCAACGCGATTACGGTATTCCGCGGTTTACCTATGATGAAGGTCTGGCGCAGCTTTATGGCGAACCGCCGACATGGCCGACGCCGACGCGGGGCGTGAGTGAAATTCGTCTGGCGCTGCGTTTCCGCTCCAATGACTCTTTATTGCGTCACTTCAAAGACACATCCACGCTGTATCTGGAAATCGTCGATTACCCGGGTGAGTGGCTGCTGGATTTGCCGATGCTGGTGCAGGATTACCTGAGCTGGTCGCGGCAAATGACGGGCCTGCTGACCGGACAACGCGCGGAGTGGTCTGCACGCTGGCGTGAATTATGTGCCGGGCTTGATCCGCTGGCACCAGCCGATGAAAACCGTCTGGCAGAAATCAGTCAGGCATGGACCGATTATTTGCACGCCTGCAAACAGCAGGGGCTGCACTTTATTCAACCTGGCCGTTTCGTGCTGCCTGGCGAAATGGCGGGTGCGCCTGCGTTGCAATTCTTCCCGTGGCCAGACGTTGACGCCGTGGGCGAAGCCAAACTTGCGCAAGCAGACAAACACACCAACGCCGGCATGTTACGGGCGCGTTTTGACTACTATTGCGAACACATTGTTAAAGACTTCTATAAAAATCACTTCCTGCGTTTTGATCGCCAGATTGTGCTTGTCGATTGTCTGCAACCGCTGAACAGTGGGCCGCAGGCGTTTAACGATATGCGTCTGGCGCTCACGCAATTGATGCAGAGTTTCCATTACGGGCAGCGCACGCTGTTCCGCCGCCTGTTTTCCCCGGTTATCGATAAGCTGCTGTTTGCCGCCACCAAAGCCGATCACGTTACGGTCGATCAGCATGCAAACATGGTTTCTCTGCTTCAACAGTTGATTCAGGACGCATGGCAGAACGCGGCGTTTGAAGGCATCAGCATGGACTGTCTGGGGCTGGCGTCGGTGCAGGCCACCCAAAGCGGGTTGATTGACGTCAATGGCGAAAAAATCCCCGCGTTGCGCGGCAATCGCCTGAGCGACGGCGAGCCGTTGACGGTCTATCCCGGCGAAGTACCTGCGCGTTTACCGGGCCAGGCATTTTGGGAACAGCAGGGCTTTCAGTTTGAGGCGTTTCGTCCGCAGGTGATGGACGTCGATAAACCGCTGCCGCACATTCGTCTGGATGCGGCACTGGAGTTTTTGATTGGAGACAAATTGCGATGAGCGAACCGTTAAAACCGCGTATCGATTTCGCTGGGCCGCTGGAAGCGGACAAAATGGAAAAATTGCGCGGGGCGCAAACCTTTGAACAAACGCTGGCGGAAAACTTTGCCCCGACGGTGATTGACGATCCGCTGGAGGATGAAGGGCAGGCCGAAGCGGTAGTGGAAGCGGCACTGCGCCCGAAACGCAGTCTGTGGCGGCGGATGGTCACGGCGGGGCTCGCCATTTTCGGTGTGAGCGTTGTCGCGCAAGGCGTACAGTCGACGATGATTGCCTGGCAAACGCAGGACTGGGTCGCGCTCGGCGGCTATGCTGCTGGCGCGCTGATTATCGGCGCGGGCGTGGGGTCTGTCGCAACCGAATGGCGGCGTTTATGGCGTCTTCGCCAGCGTGCGGAAGAACGTGACGAAGCGCGAGATCTGCTACATAGCCATGGCACGGGCAAAGGCCGCGCATTCTGCGAAAAACTCGCGGCTCAAGCCGGGATCGACAAATCCCACCCGGCGCTTCAGCGCTGGTATGCGGCGATTCACGAAACGCAGAACGATCGTGAAGTGGTGGCGCTTTACGCCCATTTAGTGCAGCCGGTGCTGGATGCACAGGCGCGACGCGAAATCAGCCGATCTGCTGCCGAAGCAACGTTGATGATTGCTGTCAGTCCGTTAGCGCTGGTGGATATGGCGTTTATTGCCTGGCGTAATTTGCGGCTTATTAATCGTATCGCCTCGCTGTACGGCATTGAGCTGGGCTATTACAGCCGGATTCGCCTGTTCCGTCTGGTGATGCTGAATATCGCTTTTGCGGGTGCAAGTGAGCTGGTGCGTGAAGTGGGAATGGACTGGATGTCGCAGGATTTGGCGGCTCGACTTTCTGCCCGTGCCGCACAGGGGATTGGTGCTGGCCTGTTGACCGCGCGCTTGGGCATTAAAGCGATGGAAGTGTGCCGCCCGCTGCCGTGGATCGACAACGACAAGCCGAAACTCGGTGATTTCCGTCGCGAACTGATCGGGCAACTGAAAGAGACCCTCACCAAGAAATCTTCCTGATCCACCTCCTCATTAAACTTTCCCTTTCTCCGGTTTTCTTCCGGGAAGGGGAAAGCGCATGACCCAATCTTACTTGCCGCTTTGTGCGTTATCTCTGCATCTTTACGGCAAAGCGCCTGATTTTCCGCCATACTGTCAATAATTGTTGACAGCCATCTTCCCGCAGGCAGAGAACTGTCTTATCATCCATGCGTTATTGGCTATGAGGGTGATACTTCCCATGCGTCTTGAAGTTTTTTGTGAGGACCGGCTTGGTCTGACCCGTGAATTACTCGATCTGTTGGTCCTGCGCGGCATTGACCTGCGCGGGATCGACATCGACCCCATCGGCCGAATTTACCTGAATTTTGCGGAGCTGGAATTTAACAGTTTCAGCACGCTGATGGCGGAAATCCGCCGCATCGAAGGCGTGACCGACGTGCGTACCGTGCCGTGGATGCCGTCTGAACGTGAACATCTGGCGCTGAGTGCGTTACTGGAAGCGATGCCGGAACCGGTGCTGTCGCTGGATACCAAAGGCAAAGTGGAGCTGGGAAATCCGGCGAGCTGCCAGTTGTTCGGTCAGCCACAGGATAAATTGCGCAGTCACCACGCCGCTCAACTGATTAACGGTTTTAACTTCCAGCGCTGGCTGGAAAGCGCCCCGGTGGAATCTCACGCGGAGCATGTGGTTATCAACGGACAAAACTTCCTGCTGGAAATTACCCCGGTCACACTGGAAGGCGAAAATGCCACTCGCGTGCTGATGGGCGCGGTGGTGATGCTGCGTTCTACGCTGCGGATGGGGCGTCAGCTGCAAACCATGACCAGCCAGGATGTCAGCGCATTCAGCCAGATTATCGCTGTTAGCCCGAAAATGCGTCATGTGGTTGAGCAGGCCCGCAAACTGGCGATGCTCACTGCGCCGCTGCTGATTATCGGTGATACCGGTACGGGGAAAGATTTGCTGGCAAACGCTTGTCATCTTGCCAGTCCGCGCGCGCAGAAGCCGTATCTGGCGCTGAACTGCGCGTCGATTCCTGAAGATGCCGTTGAGAGCGAGCTGTTTGGTCACGCGCCGGAAGGCAAAAAAGGCTTCTTCGAGCAGGCCAACGGCGGTTCGGTGCTGCTGGACGAAATCGGTGAAATGTCGCCAGGCATGCAGGTCAAACTGCTGCGTTTCCTTAACGATGGTACGTTTCGTCGTGTGGGCGAAGATCATGAAGTCCACGTCGATGTGCGCGTGATTTGTGCCACGCAGAAAAACCTGGTCGAACTCGTTCAGAAAGGGCTGTTCCGTGAAGATCTCTATTATCGCCTGAACGTGCTGACGCTGAATCTGCCGCCACTGCGTGATCGTCCGCAGGACATCATGCCGCTGACAGAATTGTTTGTGGCGCGTTTCGCCGATGAGCAGGGCATCGCCCGACCAAAATTGGCCGCCGATTTGAACACCGTGCTCACGCGTTATGGCTGGCCGGGTAACGTCCGTCAGCTTAAAAACGCCGTATACCGCGCGTTAACTCAGCTCGAAGGATACGAATTGCGTCCGCAGGACATTCTCTTGCCAGATTACGACACGACTACAGTGGCGGTGGGAGAAGACGCGATGGAAGGCTCGCTGGATGATATTACCAGCCGATTCGAGCGTTCAGTGTTGACCCAGCTTTACCGCAGTTTCCCGAGCACGCGAAAGCTTGCCAAACGTCTGGGCGTTTCGCACACGGCGATTGCCAATAAATTGCGGGAATACGGGTTAAGTCAGAAGAAAAACGAAGAGTAACTGCGATGCCGCCTTCAGTGATGAAGGCGGCATTTTGTTTCTGACCGAAGCGATTAGGCTTTCAGTGCTTCCAGCGCGGCAGTGTAGTCTGGTTCGTTGGTGATTTCGTTCACCAGCTCGCTCAGTACCACGTTGTCGTTCTCGTCAATCACGATGACTGCGCGAGCAGACAGGCCTTTCAGCGCGCCATCTGCGATGCCAACACCGTATTGCTGCAGGAATTCTGGCGCACGCAGGGTGGACAGGGTGATCACATTGCTCAGGCCTTCTGCGCCGCAGAAGCGAGACTGGGCGAACGGCAGGTCGGCAGAAATACACAGCACGACAGTGTTGTCGAGCTCGGTTGCCAGCTGGTTAAATTTACGCACGGATGCCGCGCATACGCCGGTATCAATGCTTGGGAAAATGTTAAGCACTTTACGTTTGCCCGCGAACTGGCTCAGTGCGACGTCGGAGAGATCTTTGGCAACCAGTGTGAATGCTGGTGCTTTGGCGCCCGCCTGTGGGATAGAGCCCTGAACGGAAACGGGGTTGCCCTGGAAATGCACAGTTTGTGACATGATTATCTTCCTGTTTACAAATAGTTAACGTCGCGGCTAGTGTATGACATCCACTGTTAACACGGCAAATCCTTTTAGTGCTGCTAAATCGAGGTACAGGGAATGAGAAGTTTGAGAGTTTATGAGGAAGCCTGGCCGTTGCATACGCCATTCGTGATCTCGCGCGGGACCCGCAGCGAAGCGAAGGTGGTGGTGGTCGAAATTGAAGAAAACGGCGTGAAGGGAACCGGCGAATGCACGCCTTATCCTCGTTACGGCGAGAGTATTGATTCGGTGATGGCGCAGATTGTCAGCATTGGCGAACAGCTTGAAGCGGGGCTGGGCCGGGAAGCGCTACAGCGTCTTTTACCTGCGGGCGCGGCGCGTAATGCCGTGGATTGTGCGTTGTGGGATCTCGAAGCGCATAAAGCTGACCGCTCAATCGCGCAGCTCGCCGGGAGCGAATTAGCGTCTAACGTCACTACCGCACAAACGGTGGTGATCGGCACGCCAGACCAGATGGCAAATAGCGCCAAAGCGTTGTGGGATAAAGGTGCGCGCCTGTTAAAGGTCAAACTCGACGATCATCTGATCAGTGAAAGAATGGTTGCCATTCGCGCTGCGGTGCCGGAAGCCACGCTGATTGTCGATGCGAACGAAGCCTGGCACAGTGACGGACTGGCATCCCGTTGCCAGTTGCTGGCCGATCTCAACGTCGCGATGCTGGAGCAACCGTTGCCCGCAGCGGAAGATGCCGCCCTGGCGAATTTCATCCATCCGTTACCGATTTGCGCGGATGAAAGCTGCCATACACGTGAAAGCCTGGCAAAACTCGCAGGACGCTACGAGATGATCAACATCAAACTCGACAAAACCGGCGGCTTAACCGAGGCGCTGGCGTTGGCTGCAGAAGCTAAAGAACAGGGTTTTGGACTGATGCTTGGCTGTATGCTGTGTACCTCTCGCGCGATCAGCGCCGCATTACCGTTGACGCCAAAAGTACGCTTTGCCGATCTTGATGGCCCAACCTGGCTTGCCGTTGATGCTGAACCCGCGTTGCGTTTTGGTACGGGTACGCTATACCTGTGAGGGTGGCGGTTTATATTTAAACAGTTTCTGGCACAAAACGATCATTCATCATCAGCGCCACGCGTTTAGCATATTTCCGTGACGAATTTGAGGGTATAGCGATGATTGACTGGGAAGATGAGAGCGTAGCAACGCAAGACAGATTGATGAAACAGATGATTGATACCGTCGGTATCGTCGTGCTGGTTGTTGCAGTGATTGCCGGTCTGTGCCTTGCCTGAACACCGATGAACTGAAAAGAACCCGCAGCGCTTTGGCTTTGCGGGTTTTTTATTGGGCGGCTGTTTTATTTCGACGTCGGTTTTGACTCTGGGTGCCAGTGCAGCAACGTGGTCATCGCGGCCAGATATTTTTCGCTGGCCTCGTCTGAGGAAATTGGCGGGAATTCAGCTGTGATGCAGTGCAGGCCAATATCTGCGCACCAGCTGCCAAAAGAGCCTGGCGTGGCATAGCCCACGCTGGTCACCAGCGGCAGTTCAAAAGAATCGGCCAGCCATTGCCCAAGCGGCGTTTCCTGCGGGTCTTCAATACAGGCCAGCGGATCGTGGAACGAGACAACCCACGCCGGGTGAATTTTGTGGATCAGCTGGCACAGCGCTTCGGTTTCTGGCTCCGAGCCTGGATTGTCGCCGGTTAACAACACCACATCACGACTTTCGGCTGAGCTGTTCCAGCGATAGACGGTTTCACCCGCTTTCCAGTTTGCCGCCGGGAAATTACGATTGAGATCGACCCCGTTGGCATTTGCACGTAACCCCAGTTGGCAGCCATCCGGGTTAACCGTCAGCACCACGTGATGACGACGCAGATCGGGTGCGAGGGTACGCAGCGCGCAAGAAAGGGTGACGATTGACGAGTTTTCATCCCCGTGCGTTCCCGCGATAATCAGCCCGCTATTGCTGTTGGCAAGCGGTGCGGGGAACCAGATAAGCGGCGCGCCAAGCAATGAACGGCCATAGTGTTGTGTTCCCGGTGGAAAAGCGCCGCGCTGCTGGCGTGGTCGAGTGGAAGACATGCTTAATCCTGCTTTATTGTGTTGTTTCTGGCAGTGTTGTGCAAAATCGACCGATAATCAAATAGTTTCCTTTTGACCCTTTCTGAAACCTTTTCACTATCACCTTCAATTTTTTACCACAAGTCGTTTGCAATTTGCCCTGTTGAAACAAATAATTACCGGTCTATGTTGGCTGGGTTTATTTGAATCAAGGGGATCCCATGAAGTTTCCTGTATCGTCTGTCTGTTTTGCGCTGGTGCTGAGTGGCGTATCTTCCCAATCTTTTGCGGCTGATGTCCCGCAGGGAACCGTTCTGGCGCAACAGCAGGTGCTGGTTCGTCACATTAAAGATGAACCTGCCTCGCTGGATCCGGCGAAAGCAGTGGGGTTGCCGGAAATTCAGGTGATCCGCGACCTGTTTGAAGGCCTGGTGAATCAGGACAGCAAAGGCAATATTATCCCTGGCGTGGCGACCAAATGGCAGACTAACGACAACCGTGTCTGGACATTTACGCTGCGTGATGACGCGAAATGGTCTGATGGGACGCCTGTCACCGCGCAGGATTTTGTCTACAGCTGGCGTCGCCTGGTTGACCCGAAAACCACTTCTCCGTTTGCCTCGTTTGCCGCGTTAGCGGGTATGGCGAATGCTCAAGATATTATTGATGGTAAAGCTACTCCGGATAAACTCGGTGTGACGGCAGTGGATGCGAAAACGCTGCGTGTACAGCTGGATAAACCGCTGCCGTGGTTTGTGAATCTGACCGCCAACTTCTCTCTTTATCCGGTGCAAAAGGCGAACGTCGACAGCGATCCGAACTGGACTCGTCCGGGCAAATTGATTGGTAATGGCGCTTATGTGCTGAAAGACCGCGTGGTCAACGAAAAGCTGGTGGTTGTACCGAACACAAACTACTGGGATAACGCCAAAACCGTTATCAAGCAGGTGACGTTTGTGCCGATTAACCAGGAGTCGAATGCCACCAAACGTTACCAGGCCGGCGACATTGATATCACAGAATCTTTCCCAAAAACGCAGTACAAACAACTGCTGAAACAGATCCCGGGGCAGGTGTATACGCCGCCACAGCTGGGAACGTATTACTACGCATTTAACACGCAGAAAGGCCCAACCGCAGATGCACGTGTGCGTCTGGCATTGAGCCTGAGCATCGACCGTCGAATTATGGCTGATAAAGTCCTGGGCACAGGGGAAAAACCTGCCTGGCGCTTTACGCCAGATGTGACAGCAGGCTTTAAGCCGCAGCCGTCTGCCGAAGAGAAAATGAGCCAGGAAGAGCTGAATGCTCAGGCTAAAACTTTGTTAGCGGCGGCTGGCTACGGCCCGAATCGCCCGTTGAAATTGACGCTGTTGTACAACACATCTGAAAACCACCAGAAAATTGCGATTGCGGTGGCGTCGATGTGGAAGAAAAACCTCGGCGTGGATGTGAAGCTGCAAAACCAGGAGTGGAAGACGTACATCGACAGCCGAAATACCGGTAATTTCGATGTGATCCGTGCCTCCTGGGTCGGTGACTACAACGAGCCATCAACCTTCCTGTCGCTGCTGACATCCTCTCACAGCGGCAACATCTCACGCTTTAGCAATCCGGCGTACGATAAAATCATTAACCAGGCGACGCAGGAAACGACCGCAGAAGCGCGTAACGCGGATTACAACGAAGCCGAAAAAATCCTCGCCGCTCAGGCACCGATTGCGCCTATTTATCAGTACACCAACGGGCGTTTGATCAAGCCGTGGGTCAAAGGCTATCCGATTGATAACCCGGAAGACGTGGCTTACAGCCGTACGATGTATATCATCAAGCACTGATAAACGGTTTACGTCGAAAAGCCCAGGGTGTGATGCTCTGGGTTTTTTTATGCTTAAGACCTTTCTCGAAATGTGGATAACGGAGCGTAAGCCGACTACGCTTATAAAATATCCTGTATCAGGAGGGGATATGTTGACACATTCAGAAGCCAAACGTTGGGCGGCTCTCATGCTGAAATCCGCATTGTGCGATGGCATGAAAGCTGAGGAAATTTTCAGGCAAGTCCATCTGGTCTGCGATAAGCATGGGAAAGAGTGTCTTGAGGAGCTTATTGAAGAGCTGCTGGTGGAAGCCGGGCGCATTGGTCCTCAACACAGCGCCGGAGAATATAAGCACCATTAATGCCATCCGTGCATCAAAACCGCCCGCGGGCGGTTTTTTGTTGGCTTTACCATCGGGACGCACATGACATCTGATGCATTTTTATCACTTCACGCCTGCTTTTTTTGTACGACGGCGTGAACAGGTTCCGGGGGCACATTTTTAGTGCTTTCCATTTGCGCGAGCAATTGAGGGATCTCTTTTGCTGGCAACGCTTTCGCGAACAGGAACCCTTGCAAATAGCCGCAGCCCAGGCTGGTTAACAGCTGTTGCTGATCCTGCGTTTCAATCCCTTCCGCGACGACATTCATGTTCATCGAATGGGCGATATCAATGATGGTCGCCACAATCTTGACGTTCTTGCTGTTGTCGCGAATGTCACGCACGAAACTTTTGTCGATTTTCAGTTCGCGGGCGGGCAGGTTTTTCAGCGTCAGCATATTGGAATAACCGGTGCCGAAATCGTCAATCGAAACGGTAATGCCCATTCGATTGAAATCATTCAGGATTGCTATACTGCGTTCAAGATTGCGCAGGGCGGTGCTTTCCGTCAGCTCGATGGTCAGGCGCGACGGTGGCACGGCATGACGGGCCAACGCGCCACAGAGGGTGTCATAAATGTCGTATTGCTCAAATTGCGCAGCTGAGAGGTTAATCGACAGGCTCCAGTCCGAATGGCCCTGATCGCCCCATTGCCGCAGTTGTAAACAGGCCTGGTCGATAACCCAGTATCCGACAGGAATGATAAGCCCGGTGTTCTCCAGCGTGGCGAGAAACACTTCGGGTAGCAAAATCCCTTTTACCGGGTGACGCCAGCGCAGTAGGGCCTCAAAACCGTAAATTGTTTTACTGGCGGAGTGATATTTCGGCTGATACCACAGCTCGAACTGATCGCGTTCCAGCGCCTGAGTTAAATCTTGCAGAAACTCTGCACCTTCCCAGGCTTTTTGTACCATTTCGGGATGATAAATCGCCCAACCGTTACGACCTTGCTGCTTGATGTTATACATCGCTGTGTCGGCCCGCAGTTTCAGTTCCTGCAATGTTTTGCCGTGCTGAGGGAAAAGACTGACCCCGGCGCTGAGCGAGACTTGTAATATCTGCCCGGCTTCATAAAACGGGCGACGCACGCAGTCCACCATGCGGGTGACTAAATCTTCTATATCACCTTGATTGGCGTCCGGGACCAGTAAAATAAACTCATCGCCGCCAAGGCGGGCGAGGGTCATTTTGGGTGACAGGCAAGCGCTGATGCGATTTGCGACCGAGACTAATAAGTGGTCGCCGACGTGATGGCCCCACGCATCGTTCACCAGTTTAAAGCGGTCGAGATCCATAAAGACCAGCGCAAACGGGGTCTGGGTAATGTTTGATTGTTGCAGGCAGGCTTCCAGGCGTAAATCAATCTGGCTGCGGTTCGCAAGCCCGGTCAGGCCGTCAAAACGCGCTTGTTGTTCCAGTTGTTGATTGAGTAGCTGTAAGTTTTCGGTCAGGCGATTAGTGCGCAGTTGGGAGTCGACCATCGAGATAATCAGCATCACGCCGAGGATCGCAAGCGTCGTGGCAGAGACCCAAATTGACAGCCCGAGTTCACTCACGCCACCGCTCATGTAATGCCCCTGGTCTTCAAACTCAGCGGCGCTCATGCCCGTGTAATGCATGGCCGCGATGGCAATACCCATCACGACTGCCGCTGTCATGCGGTTGATCAACGCCCCTTTGCTGTTGAGTCGCAAGCTGAACGCCAGCCACAAGCCTACGCCGGAGGCGACAACAGCAATGATCACCGACAGTCCAACCAGGCCATAATTCCAGTGGATCATGTCCTGCATCATCAACGCCGCCATGCCGACGTAGTGCATGGTAACCACACCGATACTGAGGATAATCGTGGCGAGACACAGGCGTTTAAGTGACAACACGTTGCCATTCACGGCAATATTAATCGACAGGGTCGCGGTCACAACGGCCACCAAAAGCGAAACCGCAGTGGTCGCAAAATCGTAATGCATCATCATTGGCATTTTCATCGCCAGCATGCCAATAAAATGCATGGACCAGATACCGATACCTAAAGTCGCCCCTCCGGCAAGACGCCAGAAAAGTGCGGCATTTTTATTGGATGCGGCAATTTTTGCTGCGCTATCCAGCGCAACAAATGAGGCAATAAAGGCGACTAAAAACGAAATGCCGACCAGAACCGGGTCCCACGAAACGTACAGCATCATGCAATCCACTTCTTTTTAAGTTTGTTAATGTAATGTAACAGCAAATCCTCAGCCGATGCTATGAAATAAAAGAGAAGAAAGGCTGTATTTCTGCTGATTGGATCGGCGGTTTATCATTTTCTTTGTGAGATAAAACACTATCGTGCAGAAAGTAAACTAAGCCTTAAGTATTGCTTAAATATTGTATAGCGCCAGTAAACTGAAACGATTTTTGGGAGGGGGCTTTGCGATAATCTGCCATTGCGAAGCTATGAAACAGGCATTATCAGCGTAAAAAACTACAAATCTGATAACTTTTCAGATAAATAAATTGCCAAAGCCAAACTCACCCTTTTAAACAGTGAAGATTAATTTCTCATGGAAATCATATTGAAATAGCGAAGGCGGATGCTATAACCATAACACCCCTCCGAGTATGTTGTGAGTTTAATTATGTTAAGAAATATCAGTGTCAGAACCTTCATATTGATGTTTTTGCTGGTGGTTTTCTTAATTATCGATATTTTGGCCGTTATGCTATCCGCCAGCCTTCCTGTGATGGTGATGTATAATGTTTCGTGGCTGGTGGCCATTTCGTTATTATGGCTTTATATGACCAAATATCTGGTGACACCGATTAATGCCGTTAAAAGAAGTATTGATGAAGTGACGTCGGGAAATTTATCGGTGTATATCCCTGAATTTGGTAATAACTGTGCAGGGCGATTAATTCCAGGCATTAATAGTCTGTCGAGTAATATTTCAACGCTGGTATCGGAAATTCGCGCTTCGTCACAAACGGCGATGACGCTTTCGGAACAGCTGGCAAACCGCAGTGCAGAACTGTCGGTGACGTCAGAGCAGCAATCAGCGACCCTGATGCAAACCGCCTCCAGCATGGAAGAGATTGCCGCCAGCACCAAAAATAATGCGGAAAACACCCGCCTGGCAAGCGACCGCGCCGGGGATGCGACACTTTGCGCTCGCAAAGGCGGAGAGTTGATGGGGGATGTGGCGACGAATATGCAATCCATTACGGATTGTGCTCGTCAGATGACGGAGATTATTACGCTTATCGACGGCATTGCCTTCCAGACAAATATTCTGGCGCTGAATGCGGCGGTAGAAGCGGCACGGGCAGGCGATCACGGCAAAGGTTTTTCTGTTGTAGCTGGTGAAGTGCGTAATCTGGCGCATCGTAGTGCTGAAGCCGCGAAGAATATCAAAACGCTTATCAGCGTCACCAGTGATAACGTTACGCAAGGCGCGAATATTGTTGCTGAGGCCGAAAAAAATATGCAGGAAATTGTTTCCGGCTCTGGTTTATTAAGCAGTCTGATGGAGCAAATTTCCAGTTCCACACTTCAACAGGAAAAAGGCATAGAGCAAATAACTCTGGCGTTATCTGAACTTGAAAAAGTGACGCAAAGTAATGTGGCGGTTGTGGAAGAACTGGCCGGATCTTCAGATGTGTTAAAACATCAGGTGGTGGAATTGCAAACACGGACGCGCAATTTCCGTCTCGGGAATGAAGCACCGGCCGCCATCATGCCAGTGACTCCGCCGAAACCTGCACCTGTTACGGCGACGGGCGGTGACCAGAACTACTGGCACTCGTTCTAAATCTCATCCTTCCTCGTGCAATGGGTCTGCGAAAAGCAGGCCCATTTTCATTTTGTGACCCCCAGATTTCATCCTTGTTAACGATTTGCGCGTTGCACTGTCTCGCGTCCTGCCAGATAATTCTGCTTTCATGAACAAATTCAGTGCGATGCCGGGACCGCGTTTTGCTTATTACCCTTGCGGGGCTAGACTTTATTGCACGAGCAAAAAATCAATGGAGGCGTTGTGGAAGCCATTAAGGGAGCTGATGTGAACGTACCTGATGCGGTTTTTGCCTGGATGCTGGACGGGAAAGGCGGGGTGATACCGCTGGACGATAAAAGGGTTATCGATAAAGACAACCCATGCTGGCTGCATCTCAACTACACCCATCCTGAGAGCGCACAATGGCTGGCGACAACGCCGCTGTTGCCAAACAGTGTGCGTGATGCGCTGGCCGGTGACAGTCTGCGTCCGCGTGTCACGCGTATGGGCGACGGTACGTTGATTACACTGCGTTGTATCAACGGCAGCACCGACGAACGGCCCGACCAACTGGTCGCCATGCGCTTGTATATGGATGAACGCCTGATTGTGTCGACGCGTCAGCGTAAAGTACTGGCGCTGGACGACGTAGTAAAAGATCTGGAAGAGGGCACAGGCCCGACAGATTGCGGTGGCTGGCTGGTGGATGTGTGCGACGCGCTGACCGATCACGCCAGCGAATTCATTGAAGAGCTGCACGATAAAATTATCGATCTCGAAGATAATCTGCTCGATCAGCAAATTCCGCCTCGAGGTTTTCTGGCGCTGCTGCGCAAGCAATTGATTGTGATGCGCCGCTATATGGCGCCGCAGCGAGATGTGTATGCGCGTTTGTCCAGTGAGCGTTTTCCGTGGATGAACGACGATCAGCGCCGCAGAATGCAGGACATCGCCGACCGACTCGGGCGTGGCCTGGACGAAATCGACGCCTGTATCGCCCGTACGGGTGTAATGGCGGATGAAATCGCACAAGTGATGCAGGAATCACTGGCGCGCAGGACCTACACCATGTCGTTGATGGCGATGGTGTTTCTGCCTAGTACATTTCTGACGGGACTGTTTGGCGTTAACCTTGGCGGGATCCCTGGTGGGGGCTGGCAGTTCGGCTTTTCGTTGTTTTGTATAGGATTAGTGGTGCTGATCGGGGGTGTTACATGGTGGTTGCATCGCAGTAAATGGTTGTAAAAAATCACCTTTATACGCACTTATACGCCCATAAATGCTGCTTAAATTGAGCGAAGTCAATAAACACGCTACCCATTCAGGGCAATATCTTTCTCGCAGGTGAATGCAACGTCAAGCGATGGGCGTTGCGCTCCATATTGTCTTACTTCCTTTTTTGAATTACTGCATAGCACACTTGATTCGTACAATGCCGACTTAGATAAGTCGGCTTTTTTTTGCCTCTCACTCCAGAACCACTACCCTTAAAGGACACCCAAAGAACCGGAGGCAAAAATGACGTGGCGACTCAGCGACCTACCTACCGATCCCGTTCCCGTGCCTGACCCTATCCCACGGCCACAACCGATACCCGACCCGCCGCTCGACCCTGACCCGCATCCAATTATCGATCCGCCGCCGTTTGGCTGAGCAACAGGCGTAAAAAAGCCCTCACTGAGAGGGCTGATTCATGCACGTTGGTGCTTATTTGATTTCGACGATATCAAGGCGATTGGTCATGATATCCGTGTCTTCATCTTCTGGCTGCCAGCCAGCGGGCTGGAGTGGGATCTCTTCACGGTCAAACGCCAGGTCACCGCCGTTGACCACTGCTGCACCGTGTTTCAGACCTTTAAAGTCGAACATTTCGGTATCGCACAGGTGAGAAGGCACCACATTTTGCATCGCGCTGAACATGGTTTCAATCCGGCCTGGATAGCGTTTATCCCAGTCGCGCAGCATATCGCCGATCACCTGGCGTTGCAGGTTTGGCTGAGAACCGCACAGGTTGCATGGAATGATCGGGTAGGCTTTTGCCTGCGCAAAACGTTCGATGTCTTTCTCGCGGCAATAAGCCAGCGGGCGAATAACAATGTGCTTTCCGTCGTCGCTCATCAGCTTCGGCGGCATCCCTTTCATTTTCCCGCCGTAGAACATATTCAGGAACAGGGTTTGCAGGATATCGTCGCGGTGATGGCCGAGGGCAATTTTCGTCGCACCCAATTCGGTCGCAGTGCGGTACAAAATGCCGCGACGCAGACGAGAGCAAAGAGAGCAGGTCGTTTTGCCTTCCGGGATCTTCTCTTTCACGATGCCGTAGGTGTTCTCTTCGACAATTTTATACTCAACGCCAACTGTCTCGAGATAAGCCGGAAGAATATGCTCCGGGAAACCCGGCTGTTTCTGATCGAGGTTAACGGCGATCAGGCTGAAATTGACCGGCGCGCTCTGTTGGAGATTGCGTAAAATTTCCAGCATCGTGTAACTGTCTTTGCCACCCGACAGGCACACCATGATGCGGTCGCCTTCTTCAATCATGTTGTAGTCGGCAATGGCTTCGCCCACGTTACGACGCAGACGTTTTTGCAATTTGTTCAGGTTGTACTGATCTTTCTTACTAGCTTCTTGATTTTGCGACATTTAATGATGGCTCTGGTCGTAGGTAAATGGCAGCCAGCGTCAGGAGCACTGACGAACATCGGGGTTCATGATGGAGTGTAGCAATAATCTGCGGCTGCCCTTCGATAGTCTGGCGTGTATGGTACGGATTACAGCGCCGAATGCCAGCGTGATTTCTGTCGCAATGCATTTCCTCGTCAGTTTTTTGTTTTTTCGCTGAGCGGCATCATCAATTCTTTCAGCAACGCATAACGCTGCGCGGGTGTCAGATAGAAGGCACCGAGGTGATGGGTATCTGCGGGTTCTTTCAACCATGTGGCTTTGAGGTTACGTAACCATGTGTGGACACTGTTCATCATTTCATCTCCTGTTGTTGATGAAATCAGTGTGGAACAGTAAAAGCGGAAGAAAAACGGATGGTATTAAAAATAGTCTTCAGGGTTTACGAAAATAACACTGCAGGCTTTTGAGAGGCTAATACAATATAAAAAACCCGCCGATGAAAGCGGGTTTTCACAACAGACTTCGCCGGAATTAGAACTGGTAAACCAGACCTAAAGCCACAACGTCATCGGTGCTGATGCCGTTCGCTTTGTAGAAGTCGTCGTCGTTATCCAGCAGGTTGATTTTATAATCAACGTAGGTGGACATGTTTTTGTTGAAGTAATAGGTCGCGCCAACGTCAACGTATTTAACCAGATCTTTGTCGTCGCCGTAGGAAGAGTTCAGGCCCTTACCTTTAGACTGCAGGTAGGAAACCGCCGGACGCAGACCGAAATCAAACTGGTACTGAGCGGTGATTTCAAAGTTCTGCGTTTTGTTCGCGATACCGCCATCTTCATCAGCGTGACCAGAAATGGAGTCGCCCTGCTTACCGTAAGAGGTCATGTTGCGGGTTTCAGAGTACATGGTCGCGAGGTAAATATTATTCGCGTCATATTTCAGACCCGCAGTCCACGCATCCGCTTTGTCGCCGCCAGCATCCATGGAGTTACCACGACCGAAGTTAACCTGGTCGTTGGTACGGTCAGACGTGGTATACGCCGCGCCGGCGCTGAAGCCCTGACCGATATCATAAGTGGTGGAAATACCAAAGCCGTCGCCGTTCGCGTTACGATAGCTACGATCGCCGTTGTTGGTGCCTTCGCCAGAACCTGGGTTTTCGTTTTTACCCTGGTACTGCAGGGCGAAGTTCAGGCCATCAACCAGACCGAAGAAATCGTTGTTACGGTAGGTTGCCACGCCATTAGCGCGGTTGGTCATGTAGTTGTCAGACTTGGAATAAGAGTCGCCACCAAACTCAGGCAGCATATCGGTCCAGCCTTCAATGTCATACAGCACGCCGTAGTTACGACCATAGTCGAATGAGCCGTAGTCACCGAATTTCAGGCCAGCAAACGCCAGACGGGTCCATGCCTGATCGCTTGAACCTTCGGTATTGTTCGCCTGAACGTTATATTCCCACTGGCCGTAGCCGGTCAGCTGGTCGTTGATTTGGGTTTCACCCTTGAAGCCCATACGAACATAGGTCTGATCGCCATCAACGTTTTTGTCGTCAGAGAAGTAGTGCAGGCCGTCGACTTTGCCGTACAGATCCAGTTTGTTGCCATCTTTGTTATAAATTTCTGCCGCGTGAACAGCACCCGCGCTTAATAACGCAGGAATAACCAGTGCCAGTACTTTTCTTTTCATTTTAATAATCCTTTAAGCTGTTTTTATACTTTGCCTTCCTTAAGGGAAGTCTGGTCATGCTAATGTAGAGATATCTAAATAAGGTAAACCTGAATTGTTACGATATAAGTAAAATTCACATTAAATGATTCAGCAGAAATATGTATTGATGGGTTGAATATTTGAGCTTGAGGTATTTGTCTGGGTGATTGTTTAATCAAGCAAATCACTGTGTATTTCCCAGCGGAAGTCGTGATTTGTGAGGCAGATCGATATTATTTTGTTTTTAGTGTGCTGTCTAAATTTATTAGTCTGCCATATAACAAGCCCGAACCATTGTCCGGGCTTGTGGGTTACGTTTTGGTTTGAACCGTGACGTTAATCGCTGGCTGATTTTTCTGCTTTACCGGCCATTTGCGCGAGGAAATCATACCGTTTTTGCAAGTCGGCGGCGGCATCCTTCCATAATTGCTCGGCAACTTCTGGCTGTTGCGCATTCAGGCGACGGAAACGCTGTTCCTTCATCAACGTGTCGGCAAGGGCGTCTGATGGTGGACGTGAATCCAGCGCCAGAGGCAGTTTACCTTCATCGGTACGTCGCGGATCAAAGCGATACAGTGGCCAGAAGCCGGTGGCGGTGAGTTGGCGCATCTGATCGTGGCTCAATGCCAAATCGTAACCATGTTCTTCACACGGACTGTACGCAATGATTAGCGACGGGCCTGGATAAGCCTCGGCTTCCTGTATGGCTTTCACCGTCTGGTTGAGCTGTGCGCCAAGGGAAATCTGCGCGACATAAACATGACCATACATCATCATGCTCACGCCCAAATCTTTGCGAGATTTCCGTTTGCCGTGCTCACCAAATTTAGTGACGGCGCCAAGCGGTGTCGCTTTCGATGCCTGACCACCGGTATTGGAATAACACTGCGTATCGAGTACCAGAATATTGACGTTTTCGGTCAGACTCAGAACATGGTCGAGGCCACCAAAACCGATATCGTAAGCCCAACCGTCACCGCCAATCAGCCAGATCGATTTCTCAACCAGCGCGTCGGCGTCGGTTAACAGTTCTTCTGCACCTTCAACGCCCTGCAAATGCTGGCGTAAAGACGCGACCTGTTCACGGCGTTCCTCTGGTGTCGCTTCTGCGTGCAGCGCATCGCGAAGTTCGGCGGGTAGCTTGTCGGCGAACGTCTCCAGAAGGCGCATCACGCGTTGGCGATGTTGATCGACGGATAAACGGAAGCCAAGGCCAAACTCAGCGTTATCTTCAAACAACGAGTTCGCCCACGCCGGACCACGACCGTTGATGTCGGTGGTGTAAGGCGTAGAGGGCAGGTTGCCGCCGTAAATAGACGAACACCCGGTGGCGTTGGCGATCATCATTCGGTCGCCATACAGTTGCGTCAGCAGCTTAATGTACGGCGTTTCACCGCAGCCGGAGCAGGCACCCGAATATTCAAACAGCGGGGTGATAAGCTGCGAAGTACGAATGTCGATACGTTCCAGTTTGCTGCGATCAATTTCCGGTAAATCGAGGAAGAAGTCGTAATTCACTTTCTCTTCTTCGACGTGTTCCAGGCGTGACATCATATTGATGGCTTTAATGTTTGGATCCTGGCGGTCTTTCGCCGGGCAAACTTCTACGCAAAGATTACAGCCGGTGCAGTCTTCCGGTGCGACCTGTAACACGTATTTCTGACCACGCATATCGCGGGATTTTACGTCCAGCGAATGCAGGCTAGCGGGCGCGTTTTCCATCTCTTCCGGCGACACCACTTTGGCGCGGATAGCCGAGTGAGGGCAGGCCGCCACGCAGTGATTGCATTGGGTGCAGAGATCTTCTTTCCAGATAGGGATTTCTTCGGCGATATTGCGCTTTTCCCAGCGCGTGGTGCCGACAGGCCAGGTGCCGTCTGGTGGCAGCGCAGAAACCGGTAATGCATCGCCGAGCCCGGCCAGCATCGCGGCGGTGACGGTTTTGACAAAATCAGGTGCCGCGTCGGACACCACCGGAGGGCGATTCGGGCTGCTTTCATCAACCGCTTGCAACGGCACTTCAGACAGCAACTCACGCGCCATTGCTAATGCCTGCCAGTTTCGCTCCACCAGTTCCTGGCCTTTGCTGCTGTAGCTTTTCGCAATCGCCCCTTGCAGCTCAACCAGTGCGGTATCGCCCGGCAATATTTGGGTCAACTGGAAGAAGGCCATTTGCATCACGGTGTTGATACGTGCCGCCAGGCCGCATTCGCGGGCAATTTTCGCGGCATTAACAATAAAGAAGCGAGCCCGTTTCTGATTGAGCACTGCCTGAACTTCCTGCGGCAGACGCGACCACACTTCTTCAGGGCTGTACGGCGTATTAAGCAAGAAAATGCCGCCGGGTTTCAGGCGTTCGACCATCTGATACTTATCGACGAACTGCAGCTGATGACAGCCGACAAAATCAGCCTGCGACACTAAATAGGCAGATCGCACCGGTTGTTCCGAGACGCGCAAGTGCGAAACCGTCAACCCACCGGCCTTTTTCGAGTCATAGACGAAGTATCCCTGGGCATACCATGGCGTCGAATTACCGATAATTTTAATGTTGTTTTTGGTGGCAGAGACGCTGCCGTCGCTACCCAGCCCATAAAACAGCGCTTCCAGTTTGGCGGTGGAAGGCAGGGTGTTTTCCGGCAGTGGCAGGGATAAATTAGTCACGTCGTCGTAAATACCGACGGTGAAGCGTGGTTTTGGTTTAGCGGCGCTCAGTTCATTGAAAACCGCCAGCACACAATCAGGGCCAAACTCCTTCGATGACAAACCATAGCGCCCGCCAATCACTCGCGGCAGCGTCTCACGTTCGCCACAATTGAAGGCTTCCGCCAGGGCGCTCATCACATCGAGATAGAGCGGTTCCGCATGTGCGCCGGGCTCTTTGGTGCGATCCAGCACGGCGAGCGTTTTTACGCTGTCCGGAATTTCTGCCAGCAGGTGTTTGGCGGAGAACGGGCGATACAGGCGCACTTTAAGCACGCCCACTTTTTCGCCGCGAGTCAGCAGTTCATCAACCACTTCTTCACAGGTGCCGATGGCAGACCCCATCAGCACGATAACGCGTTCAGCCTGAGGATGCCCGTAATACTCGAACGGTTTGTACTGACGCCCCGTGGCGCTGGCGAAATCGTCCATCGCCTGTTGCACGTGATCGTAAACCGCGTCATACCAGGGGTTTGTGGCTTCACGTGACTGGAAATAGGTGTCCGGGTTTGCGGAAGTACCGCGAATCACCGGGTGTTCCGGGTTCAGCGCACGGCTTCGGTGCGCGTCAATTTCCGCCTGCGGCAGCAGAGAGCGGATCGTGTCATCCGAGATCGGAACGATTTTGTTAATTTCATGCGAGGTGCGGAAACCATCAAAGAAATGAATGAACGGCACCCGACTTTTGAGGGTCGCGATATGCGAAATCAGCGCGAAATCCTGTGCTTCCTGTACGTTAGCCGCGCTGAGCATCGCACAGCCAGTCTGGCGCACGGCCATCACATCGGAATGATCGCCAAAAATCGATAGCGCGTGTGTCGCAACGGTACGCGCGGCGACATGCAACACAAACGGCGTCAGTTGACCGGCCAGCTTGTACAGCGTGGGGATCATCAGAAGCAATCCCTGCGAAGAGGTAAACGACGTGGAAAGGGCACCGGTTTGCAATGCGCCGTGAACCGCCGCAATCGCTCCCGCTTCCGACTGCATTTCCACCACCCGAGGCACATCACCCCATACATTTCTTAGCCCGTTGCCTGCCCAGGCATCGGCTTGCTCAGCCATCGTTGAGCTTGGGGTGATCGGGTAGATGGCGATAACTTCACTGGTACGAAACGCCACCGAGGCGCACGCGCCATTACCGTCAGTAGTAATCATGTGACACCCTTACATTGCGCAAGAAAAAGGGACCCGTGATACGTCGACGAGTCCTGTAGTTATCCTTCTATTTTAGCAAAGCGCCGGGAAAGCCATTTTTGCTTTTGTGTCCTTGGCCTGCATTTGAACAATGTGCAGATCCGTTTCTGCGGCAAAAAATTGACAGCAAATGTTTCAGAACGCCGAAATGCGCGCCTCGTCTCTCGACGGCAGGGCGCTTGCTGCCTATTATGAACAGGTTTTGCGAAACGTATTTGAATAAGGAATGAAAAGAATGCGAGCAGCTTTTTGGGTAGGGTGCGCGGCACTGTTATTGTCGGCATGCAGCAGTGAACCAGAGCAACAAGCCACAGCGGCACACGTTACGCCAGGAATGCGTGCGGCGATGTCATCGTCCGGCGAGGCGAATTGCGCAATGGTGGGTGGGTCGTTATCGGTCGCGCGTCAGCTTGATGGTTCCGCTATCGGGATGTGTGCACTGCCCAATGGCAAGCGATGCAGTGAGCAGTCTCTTGCCACCGGGAGTTGTGCCAACTACTGATTTAGTTCATCAGGTCGGCAAGTTTATACACCAGCGAATCGTTAGAGGTGGCCAGGGTTAGCTGGTTTTCGGTTAAGTCCACCTGGACGCCATCGTGTAGCATCGCCGCCAGTGTCTGGTCCAGCTGATTCAGCTGCGGGTCAGTGCATAGCATTTTGGTCATCGCGATGTTTTTCACTTTCAGCTCGCCGTCAGACAGCTTTCCTTCCCCGGTAAACTGATTGCACATGTTGCCGTAGACATGCATTTTCTCGCCAAAACTGAGTTCCAGCGGTTTTTGACTGGTGACATTCTTGCCGTTCACGCTTTCCAGCACAAAACGGTGGTGCTGAAGCTGTTCGGGTTGGGTGGTCACTTTACTCGTCGACACACAGCCTGCCAACATCACTCCCATTGTCGCCAGCAGGGTGAGGGTTATTTTGTTGCTGCTCATTAAATATTCACCAAATAAATAATTCTGAATCAGGATGACACTGTAGTGCGGTGAGTGGGAGTGGGGGTTGTCTGAAAGTGCTCCCCGTGCGTGGGGAGCAAGAATGGTTAAACCAGTGCGTTCGGTGTGGACTCTCCGTTGTCGATTTGACGCAGGTTTTCCAGCGTGGTTTCAGAAATGCTGGTGAGCGCTTCTGCGGTCAGGAACGCCTGATGTCCCGTAAATAAGACGTTGTGGCAGGCCGACAGGCGGCGGAATACGTCATCCTGAATCACATCGTTTGATTTATCTTCAAAGAACAAATCGCGCTCATTCTCATACACGTCCATGCCCAGCGCGCCGATTTTCTGCGTTTTCAGTGCTTCAATCGCCGCCTGGGAGTCAATCAGGCCGCCACGGCTGGTATTGATGACCATCACGCCATCTTTCATCTGATCAAACGCGCTCTGGTTAAGCAGATGATAGTTTTCTTCTGTCAACGGGCAGTGCAGGGAAATGACGTCAGACTGCGAGAACAGTGTTGGCAGGTCGACGTATTCCACACCCAAATCCAGAGCCGCCGCGCTTGGATACGGATCGAACGCCAACAGCTTCATGCCAAAGCCTTTCAGGATACGCAGTGTCGCGACACCGATTTTCCCGGTTCCCACTACACCCGCCGTTTTGCCGTGCATGGTAAAGCCACACAGTCCTTCGAGTGAGAAGTTTGCATCGCGGGTGCGTTGATAAGCACGGTGAATACGACGGTTCAACGACATCATCAGACCAATCGCATGTTCAGCCACTGCTTCTGGTGAGTAAGCTGGCACGCGTACCACACGTAAGCCGAGCTCTTTCGCTGCATCCAGATCGACATTGTTAAAGCCCGCACACCGCAGCGCGATGTATTTCACGCCGTGCTTTTTAAGTTCTTCGAGAACCGGACGGCTACCGTCGTCATTGACGAAAATACAGACCGCTTCACAGCCGTGGGCAGTTTTCGCTGTCTTTTCGGTTAAAAGGAAGTCAAAAAATTCAAGTTCAAAGCCAAATGCGGAATTAACATCTTGCAGATACTTTTTATCGTACTGCTTTGTGCTGTAAACTGCGATTTTCATAAGACTTTTCTCCAGTGATATTAACGTCACGGTAGCATAATTCAAATAATCATACAAATATTAAACTATAGTTTAATCATCAGGTTATAACAGAGAGTGTAGAGCATAACGCGCAGATGTTTTGCGGATCCTAAGGAAGGCGTTAAAAGCAGCATCTATGCTTAAACCTGACGGTGACTTTAACGGGTCGGCTAAACATGCCACAATATGCGCCACTTCGGCTTTTAATGACAAAAAATCAGGATGTTAACCGCCCATGAAGGGTACCTGGAAAGCCGCGATCGCGCTACTGCTGTTACTGATCCTCTTGCCGCTCACGCTGCTGTTAACGCTGACCCATTGGGTCCCGACGCTGGCAGGTATCTGGCTCCCGGCAGGCACGCGAATCGCTATCGATCATAGCCCGCGTTTTACGCGTCATTCGGTGCGCATTCCCGAATTGCGTTATCTGGTGGGCGACTGCCAGCTTGCACAGCTCAATGATGCCGAGCTGTCGCACCCGAGCCGCTGGCGTCTGCACATCGGCCATCTCGATATTAACTCTGCATGCTTAAGCAAACTCCCTGACAGCACGCCAACCCCAGGCGCACCGCGCAGTCTTGCCGAATGGCAATCCATGCTGCCGAATAGCTGGCTGACTATTGATCAACTGCGTTTATCCCCGTGGGAGAAATGGCAAGGTAAGCTGGCGGTGTCATTGACGCCATCAAAACAGGAACTGAGTTACAACGGTGACGCGGCGCATCTGCAGGCCAATCTGAAAGGGCAGAAGCTGACCGTCAGCCGCTTTGAAGCGACCGTTCAGGCCGATAAGCCACCCATAAAACTGGTCGGGGAATTCACTTTGCCACTGGTCCCGGACGGCTTACCGGTTAACGGGCACGTGGAGTCAACGTTCCAGGTGCCGACCCCCGCGGCCCTGGTCGACGCAGAACTGAACTGGCGTGAAAATCAGGGCCAGCTCATCGTAATGGAACGTGGCAATCCAGAGCCTTTACTTGATTTACCGTGGGAACTGACTCGCGAACGGCTGAGTATTAGCGACGGGCGCTGGAACTGGCCGTGGCAAGAGGGCGTACCGTTAAGCGGACGCGTGGGGCTTAAAATCGATAACTGGCAGCAGGGACTCGATAAGATGCAAATCGCCGGACGCCTCAACGTGCTGACGCAGGGCGCAGCCGGGAAAGGCAACGCCGTGCTCAATATTGGCCCCGGCACGCTCAGCATGGATAACAGCGCCATGCCACTGCAACTCACAGGCGAAGCCAAATACGACGATTTGGTGCTGTACGCGATTCTTCCTGCGCAACTGAGTGGTTCGATGATGGACCCGAAACTCAGTTTTGCGCCGGGAGCCTTATTGCGTTCGCGGGGACGACTCATTGATTCTCTGAATATTGATGAGATCCGCTGGCCGTTGGCGGGCGTGCATCTCAGCAGTCAGGGCGTGGACGGGCGCTTGCAGGCGATTCTGCGCGCGCACGAGCAAGAAATGGGCGATTTTGTATTACATCTTGATGGTCAGGCCGACAACTTTTTACCCGATAAAGGGAGCTGGCGCTGGCGCTATTGGGGCGATGGTCATTTCACACCGATGCAGGCACGCTGGGATGTGAAGGGAGAGGGTGAGTGGCGAGACAGTGCCATCGTCCTCAATAGCCTCTCAACGGGCTTCGACAAGCTGCAATACGGCACAATGAACGTTAGCCAGCCGCGTCTGGTGCTGGAAAAACCGATTCACTGGATCCGTAATGAACAGCATCCGTCATTAACCGGGGCGCTGTCACTCGATGCCGGGGAAACGCAGTTCAGCGGTGGCAGCGTGTTACCGCCATCCACGCTCAAATTCAGCGTTGAGGGGCGCGATCCAACCTGGTTCCAGTTTAAGGGCTCCCTTCGCGCGGCGAATATCGGCCCGGTGCGTGTCAACGGGCGCTGGGATGGTGAACGTCTGCGTGGCGAAGCCTGGTGGCCGCAACAGTCGTTAAAGGTCTTCCAGCCGCTTGTACCTCCTGACTGGAAAATGAATCTGCGTGACGGCACGTTGTATGCGCAGGTCGCGTTTTCCGCGATGGCCGGACAAGGTTTTGAAGCGGGTGGTCACGGTGTCCTGAAAGGCGGCAGTATCTGGATGCCCGATAACAAAATCAACGGCATTGATTTTGTTCTGCCATTCCGTTTCAGCGATGGGACGTGGGAACTCGGTACGCGTGGCCCGGTTTCACTGCGCATCGGCGAAATCGTCAACCAGGTTACCGCCAGTAATTTTACCGCCGATTTGCAGGGCAATTATCCGTGGAGCGAAGAAGATCCACTGACATTGAGCGACGTCAACGTAGACGTGCTTGGCGGTAAACTGTCGATGCTGCAACTACGGATGCCACAGCACGACCCTGCATTGTTGCGCGTGCAGAACATATCCTCAAGCGAACTGATAAGCGCCGTAAATCCGAAACAGTTTACGATGTCCGGCCCGGTGAGCGGGGCGCTGCCGCTGTGGCTCGATAATGAAAAATGGATAATCAAAGACGGCTGGTTGATGAATCCCGGCCCAATGACGCTCCGTCTTGATAAAGACACCGCCGATGCGGTGGTGGAAGACAACATGGTCGCGGGTGTGGCAATCAACTGGCTGCGCTACATGGAAATCTCACGCTCGTGGACCAAAATCAATCTCGATAATCTCGGCCTTTTGACGCTGCAATCCGCCATCACCGGCACCAGTCGGGTAGACGGCAAAAGCAGCACCGTGAATTTGAACTATACCCATGAAGAGAACGTGTTCGATCTTTGGCGCAGTTTGCGCTTTGGCGACAATCTTCAGGCATGGCTTGAGCAAAACGCGGTCCTTCCCGACCCGCGCTGCCGGGCAGGCAAGGACTGTAAGGAGCAACAATGAAAGTGAAAACCGCCATGCTGAGCGGGCTGGCCGCGCTAACCCTCAGTGGCTGTACGCCACGTATTGAGGTCGCCGCGCCGAAGGAGCCAATAACCATCAACATGAATGTCAAAATCGAACATGAGATCCATATCAAGGTCGATAAAGACGTTGAAGATCTGCTGAAATCGCGTAGCGATTTATTCTGAGGCCGCCATGAAAAAAATCATGTTAATGGCTGTCCTGAGTCTTGGACTCATCAGCCACAGCGTACTCGCGTTGACACTGGATGACGCGCGTCTGCAAGGGCGAGTAGGCGAAACGCTGACCGGCTATCTTGAACCGTTAAAGCAGGATAAAGAGACGTTGGCGCTGGTGAAGAAAATCAATGATGCCCGAAGCGAAAGCTATCAGCAGTTGGCAGACAGCAATAATCTTCCGGTTGATGAAGTGGCGAAAATGGCCGGGCAGAAACTGGTGTCCCGGGCACAGCCGGGAGAATATGTGAAGGGGGATCAACGGCAAATGGCTGAAAAAGTGATCAGCGATGGCGCTTCCGGTATTCGCCAGGTGACACGCCAAAGCGTTGACGGAACGCGGTAGAGAAATGGCTGTGATCGGTAAAGCCCCAACTGAAGCCGATCCCCGCCAGCTTTTCATCGTCGGTGGCGCTGCGTAAGGCTTTGGCACAAAGATCGAGCCGCCGGTTTTTAATGTACTGCGCCACCACCAGGCCTTTATCAGCAAACATACGGTACAGGCTTCTCACCGACATCCCCGTTTCATTCGCCAGCCATTCCGGGCGCAGCGTTTCAGCCTGAATATGGTCATCGATCATCCGCACGACTTTCTCAAACTGGCGTTCACGGCGCGATGGCTGCACGTCTTGCTGTTGTAAAACCGGGCGCAGCAAACAGACAATCGCCTCCAGGGCGGCTTCGCTTTCGGTCCCCGATAAGTCATGGTTACTCATACTTTCCTGCAACAGGCGATGGCTCATTTGGACCATTGGCAGATTTTTCCCCAGCCGTTGCACACAGTGCGCTTCACCGACTCGCAGCTGCTGTTCCAGCAAACTTCTTGGCATTAACAGAGAGATTTGGCGCGAAGGTTGCTGCCAGATGATGGAACACGGACGCGAGGCATCGACGAGCGTGATATCGCCGGGCTGGATCACCGTCTGGCGCGCGTTTTGTTCAATTATCGCCTGGCCTTCCAGTTGAAATACGGTGTAAAACCAGCTGTCGTTGTGGTCTTTAATCTCGTTGGTGGTGCGGTAAAGATTGACGTTGGCGGTGGTGACGGTGCTGAGTTTGAATGCCTGGGTGTACCCGGTTTCCAGATGGCCCGAAAATTCACCCTCCAGAGGTCGCGCGGCAAAATTGCCGCACTCCTGATTTACCTGGGCGAGCCATTGCTGGAACTGTTCATTGCCGGTCATTTGCGCCATATCCTGCCTCAGTCATCGTCTTGCTATCACATTGTTGCATTTATGTTGCGTAAACAAGCATCCCCTGGTGACTATACGAAAGAACTATCACCCGCGACAGAAGACCTGACGACTATTGTCACTGTTTGCGAGGGCTGTCACAGGCGACAAAGCGAATGACAGGGAGACAAAAACGGAATTGGCGCTCAGCTCCTACACTGGAGAAAACCGTGATGGGTAATAAGGAGTTGATATGTCTGATTCACAGGTCGCGCTGCTTGAGAGCGTGCAACATTTTCTGGCGCGCCAGCACGGGCTCTATATCGACGGTACACAGCAGGCTTCGCGCAGCGACAAACGCCTGACCGTCTGGGATCCGGCAACGGGTAATGCCATCGCCAGTACGGCAGACGCAAACAGCGCAGATGTCGATGCGGCAGTGATGTCGGCGTGGCGGGCGTTTGTTGATCGTCGTTGGGCAGGGCGCATGCCTGCTGAACGCGAGCGCATTTTGCTGCGTTTTGCCGATTTAGTTGAAAAGCATTCCGAAGAACTCGCGCAGCTGGAAACACTGGAGCAGGGGAAGTCGATCAATATCTCCCGCGCCTTTGAAGTGGCCTGCACCCTGAACTGGATGCGTTACACCGCAGGGCTGGCGACTAAAATCACCGGACAGACGCTCGATGTGTCAATTCCATTGCCTGCGGGTGCTCGCTACCAGGCGTGGACGCGCAAAGAACCGATCGGCGTCGTGGCGGGTATTGTGCCGTGGAACTTCCCGCTAATGATTGGGATGTGGAAAGTGATGCCAGCGTTGGCGGCTGGGTGCTCGATAGTCATCAAACCATCAGAAACCACGCCGCTGACGCTGTTGCGTGTAGCGGAACTGGCGACCGAAGCGGGGGTGCCGGAAGGCGTGTTTAACGTGGTGACGGGCAGCGGTGCGGAATGTGGCGCTGCGCTGACGTCGCATCCGCATGTAGCCAAAGTCAGTTTCACCGGGTCAACGCCAACCGGCAAACAAATTGCTCGCACGGCGGCGGACCGACTCACGCGTGTCACGCTGGAACTCGGGGGGAAAAACCCGGCGATAGTACTGAAAGATGCCGATCCACAATGGGTCATTGAAGGGCTGATGATGGGGAGCTTCCTCAATCAGGGGCAAGTATGCGCCGCCAGCTCGCGGATCTACATTGAAGCGCCGCTGTTTGACACTCTGGTTACCGGTTTTGAGCAAGCGGTGAAATCGTTGAGCGTCGGGCCGGGTATGTCCGAAAGCGCGCAGATAAATCCGCTGGCATCGCGTGCCCATTGCGACAAAGTCGCAGCTTTCTTGCATGAAGCTGAGCAAAACAAAGCAGAGCTGATTGGCGGCAACGACGGGCCAGCCGGTCAGGGTTACTACGTGCGTCCGACATTAGTGGTCAACCCGGATGCGCGTCTGCGACTGACGCGTGAAGAAGTGTTTGGCCCGGTGGTTAACCTGGTGCGCGTGGCAGACGGTGACGAAGCGCTGCGTCTGGCAAACGAAACCGAATACGGTCTGACAGCCAGCGTCTGGACGCAAAACCTTTCACAGGCGCTTAGCTACAGCGATCGTTTGCAGGCGGGTACAGTGTGGGTCAACAGCCACACGCTTATCGACCCGAATCTGCCATTCGGCGGCATGAAGCAGTCCGGTACTGGACGTGATTTTGGCCCGGACTGGCTCGACGGCTGGTGCGAAACCAAATCGGTGTGCGTACGGTATTAAGTGTAATGAAAACTGCCGGATGGCCCTACGGTTGTCCGGCCTACAAACTGAGTTTTGGCTGGATAATCGTTAGCGCCTTCCGGCACTTATCAGTGCGCCGCGAGTTCATAGAAGAATGCAGGATTGGTCTGGATAACCGCCAGCACTTTGGCGGCTAACCCCGTCGGGTTGCGTCTTTTCGCTTCCCAACTTTTGATGGTATCCAGGCTCGTACCCAACGCATTCGCCATTTCACTTTGAGAAACATTAAGCTGCTCTCTGATCGCTTTTACATCGGCAATCTCATAACGAGTGACGCGCCCTGCAGCTTTGTCGCCGTTTTTAATGTCGACGGCTTCTTCCAGCGACGTTTTCAGTTCGTTAAAAAAAGTCATGTCACACTTCCTCTTTCAATTGCTTCGTGAGTTTCTTTAGCGCTGCTTTTTCGGCATCCGTCAGCGTGTCTTTGACGCTCTTCGGATAAGCCAGCACAAACCAGACAATCTCTTCCGTCGCCAAAAAATAGATAACTCTGACGCTGCTGCTTTTCCCTTGAGAACCCGTCGCCATTCTTATCTTACGCAAGCCACCCGTTTGCTGGATAAGATCGCCTCTTGTTGGGAACTGGATAAGCTCTATTTGCAAAGCCCGCAGTTCTTCATCCGTGGCAATCGTTTTAATTTGCCGGGTGAAAAGCGGGGTTTCAATAAACTCGATGGCATGGTTCATTGGCACATTCTCCTTGTGCATGTACATAGTACACTCTATTGGGGTACTGTGTACACTTAAAAATGACAATTGACGTTATGGCGGGAAGAATATTCCTGTCATTCGCGTTTTGCCGTTCTCAGGTGAGAATTTGCGTACAGGCTCGTAAACTTAATGAGTGAAGTGTCACCGAAGGCTTAATCGGGCAAATCGAAAACTTCAAGGTTGTAGCCGCCACGAGCAAAGTTAATAAACTTGTCGGTTTTCAGAGATGAAATGATATTCAGAATACTGCTGCGTGAAAGTCCGGTGCGTTCCTGAACGTAACTGAGGATATTCACGCGAGCTTTGGTTTCTTCTGGCAGTTTATCCAGCTCACGGAGGTAGTGGCACACAACAGGGAAGGTACGCTGGTTCACGATTTGCAGATCGCGATAGAGCATAATGTTGGTGTGATAGGCCAGCACTTCAGCGACATCACGCCACAGGCCATATTGTTCAATCGCAAGCTCGGCATCCCGGTGGTTAATTCTGGAAAGCACGCATTGCGTTTCTGCACGCATTTTGTTGCCGCGCAATGGGTAAAACATTTCGGAAAAGCCAAAGAGATGAGGTTCGCTCACGCTGGCGACGAGAATACCATCAGTGATTCGTGAGACGGAAAGTTCGCCTTCTAAAAAGAGGTATATGTGAGGTTCGCCACCTGCATCCCAGGCTAAGCGTTTTTTGGGCGCAATTTCGATAATTTTGCCCAGTGGCTTGAGCACGGTTATCAAACGGTCAATCGCGGCTGTGGGTCTTTCTGGGGCTGTGATCATGAATAACCTGACAAGATAAAAATGTTGAATGTAATTTTAGAAGCAAAAAGCCCTTCATATATGATTATGAAGGGCCATATTCTAAATAAGCAAAATGCTCTCGGTCATTATTGTGCTTATTTTACGACTTCCAGCGTCGGCATTGGGTACTTGCCTTCGCGGATTTCTTTGTTTGGTCCGTACAGACGCATGATGATATAGGTGTCTTTTTCCGGGATAGGCAGCCAGTTTGGATTGTTGGCGTCGCCTTTGGCGCTCAGGTCAATGGTGTACATGCCATCCGGGCCCGGCTTCAGCGTGCGGCCACCACGGCTGTGACGGTTGATATCGTTATGTGCCATCAGCATGTTATCGGTGCCGTACACAGTGAATGACCAGAACTGGCTGACTTCAGGGGCTTTGAAGTGCATACGGTATTTTTTACCGTTTGAACCATTAATATTTTGCCCGTCTGAACCTTTCACCGCCTGTAAATAGACGGACTCTTCCGGTGGCAGACCCCATTGTCCGATGACGGTGCCTTCTGCAAACAGCTCACGTTTTTGATTCTCGAGCTCTGCGCGGGTACCTAAAAGGCCTTCAGAATTGGTCATTTTAGGTTTCAGCTCATTCAAGTGAGCCATACCCAATTCTTCGCCTTTCTTCGCAGCGGCAAGTTGTTCTTCAGTGAAATCGGTTTTGCAGGGTGCCAGACCGATTTCTTTATACTGATCCAGCCATTTTTTATCTGCTGCGGCCATATCCCCTTCACACAGAACGGTATTCACGCGCTGTAACCAGTTGCTTTTCGCCGGATCAGGCCAGGTATGAACAGTGGCTTTTGGACCCGGTTCACCGAGATAGGCGGAGAGGGTACGCACATTCCAGTCATCCATATAACCCAGTGCGATTTTGGTATCTTCCTGACTGGTCGCCATAATACGACCCATCACTTTCACAATATCTGAATCGACACGAATAACCTCAGTCACGCTTGCGGGTACTTCACCTTTCCAGGTGCGGGAAGCAAACATGAAATGACCGCCTTTGGTGCCGCGGGTGCGGGAACCGATCATCGAGGTTGTGTAGTGACCCATATCCATGGTGTGCAGGATCCAATAACGACCTTTATCCATATCAGGTACGCTAATAATCACCGGCTCAGCACTCACATCCAACCAACCCTGAAGGTGCAGGGTATCGTTGTTGATGGTCGGGTGATCGGTGTAAGTATCATCAGCTAAATGACGAATGTTCTGAAAACGATTCATCGGGGTATTGGTTTTCACCGCTGTTTCATAGAAGAACTTATAAGCTTCATCCATGGAATAACCATAGATATAGGCATCTTCCGCCATTTTATCGTTGATCTGTGCCAGTGCTGGCAAGGCAACGCTGCATAATGCAGCTGCCAGGAGTAACTTTTTCATAAATGCTCCGGGTTAAAATTAAAGATCAGGCTCGCTCAAAATCGGCGAGTTTGAACGTTTTGTTGTTAAGTTCGTCCGTGGGGCCGTAAAAGCGCATAGCTGGTAACGGGCGTTTGCCATTGGTCGGGATCCAGTTATTTTCCAGCCCTTCCGGAGCCGTTGGTCCGACGTACAGCGTGACGCTGCCATCCTGGTTTTTCTTCATCTTGTCGAGATCATATGAGGAGAGCGTGGTGCGGTTGCTTTCACTGTAGATAAACGACATGGTATCGCGGTTATAGACGGTTAGCGCCCAGAACTGCTTGACCGGCATCTTCGCCGGTACGGTGATTTTGTAGCGCTGACCTGCTTCCAGCGGCTTACCGTCTTTATCTGCCAGACTCATCATGTATTGTGTAGCTGGCGTAGCGCTGAGCTCTTTTGGCATATAGGTACACCAGAAGTACTCTGCCGCGCGGTTAATGAGGTCAATGCGATCTTCATAGATAAAGGTGAATTTCTTGTTGTCATCCGCCTGTAGCAAAGATGCGTAGTGGCGGTCTGGCCAGTACAGTTTCTCTTTCGGGAAATTGTCATACCAGTACTGCATGTAATACCAGGCATCCAGCGCGCCCTGACGCATCGCTTTCTTTGTTTTATCATCGGGATTGAACGGCTGACCATGCACAATCCCCAACGAAGCCAGCATGCCCATCATCACTTTATCCTGCAGCAGGTACTGAGCGGAACGCGAAGGCAATGCGGAAGTTGGGTGAAGCCACATGCAGGTAGCCTTCTGGAATTTCTTCACTGTAACCCAGGGGGGTAAGCAAAAACTTGCCGCCTTTGCCTTTATCAAGACCCGCAGGACCAACATCTGCAATAGTGAACTGCCAGGCGTCAACAATTTGTCCATACAGACTGCCGTCCGTGCCTGCAGCCGGAACTTCCAGCACAACCGGGCCTTTTTGCAGGTCGGTAAACGCCGAAATATAAGGCGTGGTGCTATTGGCGGTTATCGCTTCAAGATGCGGTGTGGCAGGCCTGGAATAGGCGATAATATCGTTATCTTTCATGCCCAAATGAGTAAACGCAGCGCGACGGAAACTGTAAATGGCGACCGCAGGCATATTCCACAGCAAGGCTTCAAACGCGCGCTGGTATTTGATTTGGTAATCGAAATCATCAACCGAGCAGGTTGCGCCGACAGGAGGCAGCCCGCCTTCGGTTTCGCCTTTTCCACCTGCGCCATACGGCAGCGGTTTTTTCGGCGAAAAGGCCTGCGCAAAGGCAGGGGACGAGGTGTTCAGCACCGCAAGACCTAAGGCGGATCCCAGTGCCAACTTATAAAACTCTCTACGTGTTATCGACAAATTTTTGTCCTCGTCGTACCAAAATGCAGGATTTCTATCTCAATGAATTGTAGGCGGAATTTGAGATTTTACACCCTGGGGAAGGACAAAATATTTCTATACCTGGCAGGGATAATCAAGGTGCTGAATATTTATTAATGAACTTTGCGGTTTACTTGTTGAGGATAAAAACAGGAACAATAAAGAGAATGAGGCGGGATATTAGACGGTGAAAAAAGGGGCTTGCGCCCCTGGGGGTATTACTTTTTCTGTTCGCCTAGTGTCGGCGTTTCATTGAAGAAGTTCCACGGTTTCAGCAAGGCGTGAACCCATTCAGTTGGCATAATCGGCCACTCTTCCGCGCGCGCCACGTGGGTAGTGCCAGTGGTTATCCACACAACATCATCATGATTGTCCAGTGACTCGTTATCTTTGGTGTACTGGCCCAATCCAGTATCGTGCGTAGAACGGTTCGGGTATTTGCCTTCCGGATAACGCTCATCTGCCTTATAGCGAGTCACCCAAATTTGTTTATCCATAAAGCTCAGGCGATGGTAAATCCACTCGTCGGGTGCAAATTTCGCCCCGGTTGCGACAGGATGGGTGCCGCCTGCGTAAGGGATAATCTGATACGAAACCGGGTTACCCATGCGGTTCTCTTTGCTGGTGTTGCTCAGTAGGCGAATAGTACCTGGATCAAACTTCTCAGCGGCTTGCTGCTCGGTGTCAATGCTGTGCTGATCGATCTGCATCGTACTGGTGCGCGGGCCGCCTGCCGTGTTCGGCTTCACATCCGGATCCATCGCCACCAGGCTGTTGTTTTCGCCATCAACATCTAAATCCAGACGGAAGTTATAGATGTGCTGGTGGGTCGTGCCGACGATGTTATGGTCAATCAGCGTGCCGTATTTGGTATCATCTTTGGCGGTCGGATCATGCATGGTTTTGGCCTGCACGCCTTTCACCGCTTCAATGCCTGTCGCGCCAGCATCAATGCCGATAGTGCCGTTCTCGTGGAACACCCAGTCAAAGATATAGTCGTAGTTGCCCACGGTGCTTATCCAGCGCACCACCAGTTCACGGCGCTCTGTGCTGACGTTGGGCTGACCCATTTCCTGATGCTTATATTCCGGGCCGGCATAGCGTTCAAACACGGCGATAGCGTGAGGAATATCCATTGGCGCGCCAGTGTAATCGGCAATGGTTTCGTCCAGCAGCACGGCGTTGGACGGTGCGTCTTTGCCACGGGCGATGGAAGAGGTCAGGGTGCCCATGCCGTAGTCGCCGGAATCAAGATAAGCTTTGAAGTACCAGCCGACATCCGGGTCGCCGTAAGGGACGATCATTCCGCCGAGCGAGCCTTCGTACATGATTTTGCGTTTTGTGCCGTTGTCGTTATAGGTCACGGTCGACAGAATCGGCCCGACGCGGGAATCCAGACGCAGATGGAAATCCCAGTTCTGCCAGTGGATCATGTCCCCGGTAATGGTGTAGTTCTTGCCTTCCGGTTCAATGATATCCAGCGGTTTCATCTGTTTTGCCACGCGATCGCGCCCGTCATAAGGACGTGGTGTCATTGGCACAGGGATCACCGGACCTTCTTCAATCTTGATGATTTTCTTCTGTTCGAGATCGACCACCGCCACCAGATTTTCAATCGGGTGCGCCCAATAGTTACCGTCGCCGGTATCAAGATAGCTCACCACTTTCAGCAGGCGGTCTTCCTGTTTCAGGCCGTCTTTACCATCAAAATAGCCCACGGTTAGTGGGGTAGTGATTACTTTGGTGGTATCGGTAATGCCGTGTTTTTTCAGCACTTCCGCAAATTCTTTACTGGCGTTAATCACGTTTTGCACGGTGGAGAAATCATCGAGCAACACCATGCCGTGCGCATCTTTGATGGGCTGCCAGTTCAATACTTTTTTGTTCTTTAAATCGACCTGACTTTCGATCACGTGTTTGCCGTCGAGCATCGTTACGTTCGCCAGACGGTCGTCATCCACAGCCGTGCCGCTCATGACGAAATTCCACACTTTGGCTTTATCCGGCTCGGCTAAAGCAATCTGCGTGAAACGGGTATTGGGCTTGAAATCAGGGGAAGCTTTTACTATCTCAACCGCTTCTTTGATTTCCGAGGCGGTCAGCGCGTTCAGCGGATGTGGGCGTTTTTCGACCTGGAAAGTCTGGTCTAATCCGGACTGAAACACGTCATTAATGAACGTATCCGAAATCCAGGCTTTCTTATTTTTCATCACCACCGGCACCTGCAGCGTCAAGGTTTTACCGTTGACGATGGCGGTTTTTGCACCCGGTTTAACCTTCACAAAGGCACCGTCTTTGGCGATGGTGAACATCTGGGCGTAATCGTCCCACTGCACGTCAGCCCCGAAATCCTGCAACGTTTTGTCCATCGGGACCATATGAGCTTCGCCGCCGTGGGCGAAAACCGGTGTTTGCCAACTGCACATCAGCGCGACTGCCAGGGCCAGCGCCGTTTTACGGGCGGAAAATGGAGTACAGCTTGCCATTGTTAACCTCGTCTAAATTTGTTGTGTTGTATTTTTAGGTGTTGTGTTTTTTTGCGACAGCTTCACCCTAACAGCGAGCAGACGCACGGTGTTTGTCTGCACCTGCCAGGTGTTTTGTCAGATTTGCCAGGTTGAGGTTTTTGCGATGGCTGGCCGGGCGGATACATTGCCGCCCGGCAATGGGAACTTAAAAATCCCCTTGCTGGCGGGCTACCAGCGTCAGAATCGAATACAACGCCACCGGTTGTTGATGTTGGTTGAACACTTCCACCGCCCATTCAACAACACCCGTCGCTTTGTCTTCGGCGGTTTTTTGACGCTTGATGGTTTTGCGTTTCACCGTCAGGCGCACCTGGAGTGTATCGCCCGGTTTGACCGACTCAATAAACCTCAGATTTTCCATCCCGTAGTTGGCAATCACCGGGCCAACGCCCGCATCAACAAACAGGCCCGCAGCAGCAGAAATCACAAAGTAGCCATGCACTACGCGTTCGCCGAACATCGATTCTGCTGCGCCGATTTTGTCCATGTGCGCGTAGAAATGGTCGCCGCTCAGGCAGGCAAAATTGACAATATCCGCTTCGGTCATGGTGCGGCGAGCGGTCAGCAGGCTGTCGCCGGGCTGCAACTCTTCGAAGTATTTACGGAATGGATGCACGCGGTCCTCGCGAACCTGCGCGCCGCGAACCCACTGCTTGCTGACGCTTGCCAGCATGGTCGGACTGCCCTGAACAGCGGTGCGTTGCAGGTAATGTTTCACCGCGCGTAAGCCGCCAAGCTCTTCGCCACCGCCTGCGCGACCTGGACCGCCGTGCAGCAACTGCGGCAGCGGGGAACCATGTCCAGTGGATTCTTTCGACGATTCTTCGTTGAGGATCTGAATACGTCCATGCGCGCGCGCCGCACCGAGAATGAACTCGCGGGCGATATCGCCATCGGCGGTGACCAGCGTACCCGCCAGACTGCCTTGGCCCGCGCGCGCAAGCGCCAGACTGTGCTCGCGATCCTGATAAGGCATCAATGTTGCCACCGGGCCGAACGCTTCAATGGCATGAACGGCGGGGCTCTCGTCTGGTTGCGGGCAGAACAGCAGCGTCGGTGGGAAGAACGCGCCAGCCGCCTGCATATCAGCCTTACCGCCGAGGCGAATTTCGCAGCCTGCGGCGACTAACGCATCAACTTTTTCCTGCACGTCGGCGCGCTGATCGGCGCTCACAAGTGCGCCCATCTTCACGCCTTCAACCGCAGGATCGCCCATTTTGACGCCCTGTAAACGGGCAATCAGCACTTCGCTGACAGCCTGAATCTGCGTCTGCGGAACGATAATGCGGCGAATAGCGGTACATTTTTGTCCCGCTTTGGTGGTCATTTCACGCACCACTTCGCGGATAAAGAGCGCAAATTCAGGTTGTTCCGGGGTGATGTCTTCGCCCAACACGCAGCAGTTCAGCGAATCGGCTTCCATGGTGAACGGAATTGAATTTTTGACGATATTCGGATGAACGCGCAGCATTTGCCCGGTTTGCGCCGAGCCAGTGAAGGTGACGACATCCTGATAATCGAGCTGGTCGAGTAGATCGCCTGCACTGCCGCAAATCAGGCTGATTGCGCCGTCCGGCACCAGGCCGCTGTCAACAATCGCTTTCACCACCGCCTGCGTGACCTGCGCGCTCGCCGTTCCGGGTTTGATAATGGCGGGCATCCCAGCAAGCCAGGTGGGAGCCAATTTTTCCAGCATGCCCCAGCACGGGAAGTTAAAGGCATTGATGTGCACGGCCACGCCAGATTTCGTTGTCAGCACGTGGCGCGCGGCGAAGCCGCCATTTTTGGACAGCGGGATCAGCTCATCTTCCGGCCACAAAACGTCGTCCGGCAACTCGCGTGCGCCGAGGCCTGCGTAAGTAAACAGCGTGCCAATGCCGCCTTCAATGTCTACCCAACTGTCAGCGCGCGTCGCGCCGGTTTCAGCAGAAAGGGCATAAAATGTATCTTTCTGTTCCAGTAAATGCTTTGCCACTGCTTTCAGCATCGCCGCGCGTTCGACAAAGGTCATTTTACTGAGTGCAGCGCCACCTTTTTCAATGGCGTAGCGGCGCGCTTGCGCCATATCCAGCCCTTCGCTGGTCACTTCCCAAAGCGCTTCACCTGTAATCGCATGCTGAATTGCGCGCGCGCGGCCCCGGCCAAATTGCCAGCTGCCGGATAAGAAACTGGTTAACTGTTGCATTGTACCTCTCCGTAAAATGTTACGTCGTTTCGCCACATATAGTTTGATTATGAATCATAAAAAGCAATGCTGAATTTAATAATTTATTAACAATGGGATCGCTATCTAAATGCGGTTATTAGTTAACTAACTGTTTCTATATGGTTTAATGATTTACTCTGCGAGGGCGATCACAGAATACACAAAGCTTTCTTGGGGTTTTAGTTAACCATTATGTAACTTCTCATAAACAATATGATTCACAAAATAGAATTGAGTGAATCAAATGAGAATCATAAAGGTGACAATGTGACTGAAGAACAACGCTTTGAAGCACGCATCGCCGAAGAGACGGCCATCGAGCCGCAGGACTGGATGCCAGAGGCCTACCGCAAAACCTTGATCCGCCAGATTGGTCAGCACGCGCATTCTGAAATCGTCGGCATGCTGCCGGAAGGCAACTGGATCGCACGTGCACCGACGCTGCGCCGCAAGGCGATTCTGTTGGCGAAAGTGCAGGACGAAGCCGGGCACGGTCTTTATCTCTACAGCGCAGCTGAAACCCTTGGCTGCGCTCGCGAAGACATCTACCAGAAGATGCTCGATGGTCGGATGAAATATTCCTCCATCTTCAACTACCCAACGCTGAACTGGGCTGACATTGGCGTGATCGGCTGGCTGGTCGATGGCGCGGCTATTGTCAACCAGGTGGCGCTGTGCCGTACCTCTTATGGCCCGTACGCCCGTGCGATGGTGAAAATCTGTAAGGAAGAGAGTTTCCATCAGCGTCAAGGGTTTGAAGCCTGCATGGCGCTGGCGAACGGAAGCGAAGAACAGCGCGCGATGTTGCAGGACTCGATCAACCGCTTCTGGTGGCCGGCGCTGATGATGTTCGGGCCAAACGACGACAGCTCGCCAAACAGCGCACAAAGCCTGGCGTGGAAAATCAAACGTTTTGGCAACGACGAGCTGCGTCAGCGCTTCGTCGATAACACCGTTCCGCAGGTAGAAATGCTTGGCATGACGGTGCCTGACGCGGATCTCACACGCGATGAAACCACCGGGCAGTACCGTTTCGGTGAAATCGACTGGAATGAATTTAACGAAGTGATAAATGGGCGTGGCGTCTGCAACCACGAACGTCTGGCCGCCAAGCGTAAAGCCTGGGAAGAGGGCGCCTGGGTGCGGGAAGCCGCGCTGGCGCATGCCGAAAAACAGCAGGCCCGCAAAGTCGCCTAAAGGAGAACAACAATGAGCAATGTCTACTGGCCGTTATATGAAGTGTTCGTGCGCAGCAAACAGGGGCTTTCGCACCGTCATGTTGGCAGTCTGCACGCCGCCGACGAGCGCATGGCACTGGAAAACGCGCGTGATGCCTACACCCGTCGCAGCGAAGGCTGCTCCATTTGGGTGGTGAAAGCGAGCGAAATCGTGGCCTCACAGCCGGAAGAGCGCGGTGAATTTTTTGACCCGGCGGAGAGCAAAATCTACCGCCACCCGACGTTCTACACCTTGCCTGACGGCATCGAGCATATGTGAGGCAGCCATGATCAATCACGACCCTGTTGCAACCTACGCACTGCGTCTCGGCGATAACTGTCTGGTATTGGCTCAACGTCTTTCTGCCTGGTGTGGTCACGCGCCGGAACTGGAAATCGATCTGGCGCTGGCAAATATCGGCCTCGATCTGCTGGGGCAAGCGCGCAATTTCCTGAGCTATGCCGCCGAACGTGAAGGCAAAGGCGATGAAGACACACTGGCTTTTAATCGCGACGAACGTCAGTTCCGTAATGTGCTTCTGGTGGAACAACCGAACGGCAACTTTGCCGACACGCTGGCTCGCCAACTGTTTATTGATGCCTGGCACGTCGCATTGTTTAGCCGTCTGACGAGCAGCAAAGACGCGCAGATCGCCGCCATTGCCGCCAAAGCAATTAAAGAGGCGCGTTATCACCTGCGTTTCAGCCGTGGCTGGGTTGAACGTCTGGGCGGCGGCACCGAACTTTCTGCTGCCCGTATGCAGGCCGCTGTCGACAATCTGTGGCGGTTTACTGCTGAGCTGTTTGAGGCCGATGCGCTGGAAGTCGAACTGATTGCGCAGGGCATTGCGGTCGATCCGCGTGAACTGAAAGCAGGCTGGTTGGTTGAGATTTCAAGCGTTCTGGCAGCCGCAGGACTGAACGTGCCGCAGGAACAGCCTTATCGCACTGGCGGTAAACAAGGCCTGCACACCGAACATTTGGGGCCAATGCTCGCTGAAATGCAGTATTTGCAGCGTTCGTACCCCGGTCAGCAGTGGTAACGGAGGTCGCTATGCAACGTCTTGGCAGTATTGCTCCCGCTGAGGTCCATGAGATTTGGGCGCTGTTAAGCCAGATTTCAGACCCGGAAGTGCCGGTGCTGACCATCACCGATTTGGGGATGGTACGCAGCGTTGCGCCGCAGGGCGAGGGTTGGGTTGTAGGCTTCACGCCAACCTATTCCGGCTGCCCGGCAACGGAACATTTGCTCGGCGAGATCCGCCACGTGATGACCGAACACGGTTTCACGCCAGTGCATATCGTCTTACAGCTTGACCCCGCATGGACCACCGACTGGATGACACCGGACGCCCGTGAGCGCCTGCGTCAGTACGGAATCAGCCCGCCGCAGGCCCACGCTTGCCATGCGGGAATGCCGACTGATGTGGCATGTCCACGCTGTGCCAGCACCCAAACCACGATGATCAGTGAATTCGGTTCCACGGCCTGCAAAGCGCTGTATCGCTGCGGCAGCTGCCGGGAACCCTTTGATTACTTTAAATGTATTTGAGGTTGCCATGACAACGTTTCATTCGCTAACGGTGGCAAAAGTTGAGCCCGAAACCCGCGACGCGGTAACGATCACTTTCGCTGTGCCGCAGACGTTACAGACCGCATATGCGTTTCGCCCGGGTCAGCATCTGACCCTGAAAGCCAGGCTTGCCGGTGAAGAACTGCGCCGCTGCTACTCAATTTGTCGCCGCGCGGTGCCTGGTGAAATCAGCGTGGCGGTGAAAGCCATTGAAGGCGGACGTTTTTCCCGCTATGCCCGCGACGAAATCAAAGCCGGGATGACGCTTGAGGTCATGATCCCGCAGGGGAATTTTGGTTACCAGCCGCTGCCTGAGCGCAACGGACGTTATCTGGCGATTGCCGCTGGGTCAGGCATTACGCCGATGCTGGCCATTGTCGAAACCACTTTACAGGCCGAGCCGGACAGCGAGTTCACCGTGATTTACGGCAACCGCAGTAGCCAGAGCATGATGTTTCGCCAACTGTTGGCCGATCTGAAAGACAAATACCCAACGCGCCTGCAGTTGTTGAATATTTTCAGCCAGGAAACGCTCGACAGCACGCTTCTGCACGGTCGTATCGACGGCGAAAAACTGCATGCGCTTTCTCACTCGTTGCTCAATTTCAGTCAGTTCGATGAGGCGTTTGTTTGCGGTCCGGCGGCAATGATGGACGAAGCCGAAACAGCGTTAGTCGCGCTGGGCATGCCAGAAAACGCTATTCATCTGGAACGTTTCAATACCCCCGGCAGCGCCGTGCGCCATGCGTCCAGCGTACAGGCCGAAGGCCAGACGGTGACGCTGCGCCAGGACGGACGTGACCGGGCCATCGTCCTTTCCGCTGACGATGAAAGCATTCTCGACGCCGCGCTGCGTCAGGGCGCGGATTTGCCGTATGCCTGTAAAGGCGGTGTCTGTGCCACCTGCAAATGTAAAGTGCTGCGCGGAGAAGTGTCGATGGCGACCAACTACAGCCTCGAACCAGACGAGCTAGCGGCAGGCTATGTATTGAGCTGCCAGTCGCTGCCGTTGACCGCCGACGTGATTGTCGATTTTGACGCGAAGGGGATGGCATGAGCGAATTACTGATAAGCCGCCACGAACGCGTTTTACTGCTGACGCTGAATCGCCCGCAGGCGCGTAACGCGCTGAACAACGCGCTACTCACGCAGATCGCCGAGGCGCTGGAAACGGCGCAGCAGGACAGCAGTATTGGCGCAGTTGTGATAAGCGGTAGCGAGCGCGTGTTTGCCGCTGGCGCGGATTTACAGGAGATGGCGGAGAAAGATTTAGCCGCCACGCTCAACGACATTCGTCCACGTCTTTGGGCACGAATCGATGCTTTCACCAAACCTCTGATTGCGGCAGTGAACGGTTATGCGCTTGGCGCAGGCTGCGAGCTTGCGCTGCTGTGTGATGTGGTGGTGGCGGGGGACAACGCGACGTTTGGTCTGCCGGAAATCACGCTCGGCATTATGCCGGGCGCAGGCGGGACTCAACGTTTGATCCGCTGTGTGGGCAAATCACTGGCAACGCAAATGGTGCTGACCGGCGTCGCGATTAACGCACAACGCGCGCAGCAGGCAGGCCTGGTCAGCGAGATTTATCCTGTTGGCCTGACCACCGAATACGCGATTTCACTGGCGCGTTCCATGGCGAGGCACTCCCCGCTGGCATTGCAGGCGGCAAAACAGGCGCTGCGTCAGTCGCAGGAAGTGACGCTCAGCGCCGGATTAGCTCAGGAACGCCAACTGTTTACGCTGCTCAGCGCCACCGACGATCGCCGTGAAGGTATCGCCGCGTTTCTCGCTAAACGCCAACCTGAATTTAAAGGACGCTAACGATGGACGATTTTATTCTGAGCCACGTCGAGCACGGCGTGATGACGCTGACGCTGAACCGCCCGGAGCGACTGAACAGCTTTAACGATGTGATGCACAAACAGCTCGCCGAGTGCCTGAAACAGGCTGAACGCGACGACGCTATTCGTTGTCTGGTGCTCACCGGTGCCGGGCGCGGTTTCTGCGCAGGTCAGGATCTGAATGACCGTAATGTTGACCCGAGCGGCCCACCTCCGGATCTCGGTTATTCGGTGGACACCTTCTGGAATCCGCTGGTACGCCGTCTGGCGAAACTGCCAAAACCGATTATCTGTGCGATGAACGGCGTGGCAGCGGGCGCCGGAGCAACGTTAGCGCTCGGCTGTGACATTGTGATTGCCGCGCGTTCGGCCAATTTTGTGATGGCGTTTAGCAAGCTAGGTCTGATCCCTGATTGCGGCGGAACATGGCTGCTACCGCGCGTAGCAGGCCGTGCGCGTGCAATGGCACTGGCGTTGCTTGGCGAAAAACTTAGCGCCGAACAGGCTCAGCAATGGGGCATGATTTGGCAGGTAGTAGATGACGCGCAGCTCAGCGATACCGCGAGTGCTCTGGCGCGCCATTTGGCTTCACAGCCGACGTTTGGGCTCGGTTTGATTAAACAGGCGATCAACGCGGCGGAAACCAACAGCCTCGATCAACAACTCGATCTGGAGCGTGATTTCCAGCGGATGGCAGGGCGCAGCGCGGATTATCGCGAAGGCGTTAGTGCGTTTCTCAACAAGCATCAACCACAGTTCAGCGGGAAATGATCATGAATCATCAACACATTCGAACCGTGGCGGTGATTGGCAGCGGCACGATGGGCGCAGGCATTGCCGAAGTGGCGGCGATGGCCGGACAGCAGGTGCTGCTGCACGACATCAATGCCGAGGCGATGACCCGTGCGCTGGCGGCACTGCGCCAACGTCTGGAATCACGCGTGGCGCGTGGCAAACTCAGCGCCGAGGCCTGTGAACGGGGTCTGGCGCGTATTGTGCCCGTGACCGATATCAGCGCGCTCGCGGCGGCTGACCTCGTCATTGAAGCCGCCGCCGAAAATCTCGACATCAAAAAAGCACTGTTTGTACAACTCGGCGAAATTTGCCCGCCGCACACGCTGCTGACCAGTAACACCTCGTCCATTTCGATTACCGCGATAGCGGCTGGCGTAAAACACCCGGAGCGCGTGGCTGGGCTGCATTTTTTTAACCCGGCCCCGGTAATGAAACTGGTGGAAGTGGTGGGCGGCGTCGCGACATCCGCTGAAGTGCTGACTCAGCTGAGCCAATGCGTGCTGGCATGGGGCAAACAGCCGGTGCAGTGTCAGTCCACGCCGGGCTTTATCGTCAACCGTGTGGCGCGTCCTTTCTATGCCGAAGCGTGGCGCGCGCTGGAAGAACAGGTCGCCGTCCCAGAAGTCATTGATACCGCATTGCGTGAAGCGGGCGGGTTCCCGATGGGGCCGCTGGCGCTGACCGATTTGATTGGTCAGGACGTGAATTTCGCCGTGACTTGCTCTGTGTTTAACGCCTTCTGGCAGGAACGCCGTTTTTTGCCGTCGCTGGTACAGCAGGAATTAGTGCTGGCGGGGCGTTTCGGTAAGAAAAGTGGGCAGGGCGTATACGCATGGCCTCAGGGTGCTGGCGACGTTGAGTTTTATCCAGCGGTTCCAGCACATCGTCAGGCTACCAGCGTGCAAAAAGAACGTGACGTTGTCACTCTTGATGATGTTCTGCTGATGGAAACCTACGGCGAAACCGCGCAGGCGATCGCCACGCGGACGCAGAAACCTGTCGTGATAATGGATCTCAGCGAAGGTTCAGTGGTGGTGATTGCCGCGGCCGCCAGTAACCGTCTGGAAGCTACCGAAAAAGCCATTTACTGGTTGCAACAGCAAGGTAAACAGGTGCTTCTGGTAGCTGATTATCCGGGGCTGCTGGTGTGGCGCACGGTCGCTATGCTGGTGAACGAGGCGCTGGATGCGCTGCAAAAAGGCGTTGCCAGCGAAGAAGACATCAATACCGCGATGCGGCTTGGCGTGAACTACCCACGCGGCCCGTTGCAATGGGGCGAACAGCTTGGCTGGCAGCGTGTGTTGGCTTTGCTGGAAAACCTGCAACGTCACTACGGCGAAGAACGTTATCGCCCTTGTTCCTTGCTGCGCCAGCGCGCGCTTCTGGAGAGTAGCTATGAGTCATAACGACGCCTGGCATAACGCCCGCGTGATGTATGAACGCGATACCTGCGCACAGGCGCTGGGGATCGACATTATCGAGATGGACGAAGGCATGGCGGTGCTGACCATGACCGTGACAGCGCAAATGCTCAACGGCCATCAAACCTGTCACGGCGGGCAGCTGTTTTCGCTGGCCGACACCGCGTTTGCCTACGCCTGCAACAGTCAGGGGCTGGCGGCAGTGGCCTCGGCCTGCAACATCGATTTTCTGCGTCCGGGCTTTGCCGGGGACAAGCTGACCGCCACCGCGCGCGTCAAGCATCAGGGCAAACTGACCGGCGTGTACGACATTGAAATCGTCAACCAACAACAAAAGACTGTCGCCCTGTTTCGCGGTAAATCACACCGCATCGGCGGCAGCGTAACGGGAGAAGCCTGATGCGTGATGCATTTATCTGTGACGGGGTGCGCACTCCGGTCGGACGCTACGGCGGTGGATTGTCCGGTATTCGTGCCGATGATTTGGGCGCAGTGCCGCTGCGCGCGTTGCTGGAAAGACATCCGCAGCTTGACGCCGGGCTTATAGACGACGTGATTTTCGGCTGTGCCAATCAGGCGGGTGAAGATAACCGTAACGTGGCGCGTATGGCGTCGCTGTTGGCGGGGCTGCCGCAAACTGTTTCGGGCACCACCATCAACCGCTTATGCGGCTCCGGGCTGGATGCGATCGGTTTTGCCGCTCGGACGATCCGTTCAGGTGATGCGGATTTGCTGATTGCCGGTGGCGTGGAATCCATGTCTCGCGCGCCGTTCGTGATGGGCAAAGCCACCACGCCGTTCCAGCGTCAGGCCGAGATGTTCGATACCACTATCGGCTGGCGTTTTGTGAACCCGCTCATGCAGCAGCATTTTGGTACTGACAGCATGCCGGAAACGGCAGAGAATGTAGCTGAATTGTTAAAAATAAGCCGTGCGGATCAAGATGCGTTCGCCTGGCGCAGCCAGCAGCGGACGGCCATCGCACAGCGCAACGGCATTCTGGCGCAAGAGATCGTCCCGGTCAGCGTAAAAGGCAAAAAGGGCGCAGTAACCGAAGTGACTGAAGATGAACACCCGCGCGCGGAAACGACCCTCGAACAGTTGGCGGCGCTGAAAACCCCGTTCCGCGCGGGTGGTGTGATCACCGCCGGGAATGCATCGGGCGTGAATGACGGTGCAGCTGCATTGATTATCGCCAGCCGCGAAATGGCTGAACAACAAGGGTTAACGCCGCGTGCACGCATTGTTGCGATGGCAACGGCGGGCGTGGAACCGCGTCTGATGGGCCTTGGCCCGGTGCCTGCCACCCGCAAAGTGCTGGAACGTGCGGGGCTGAGTATTAACGATATGGATGTCATCGAGCTGAATGAGGCGTTTGCCGCTCAGGCGCTCGGTGTCCTGCGTCAGTTGGGGCTTCCGGACGATGCCCCGCATGTAAACCCCAACGGTGGTGCTATCGCGTTAGGCCATCCGCTGGGCATGAGTGGTGCCAGACTGGCGTTAGCCGCCAGTAATGAACTGCACCGTCGCGGCGGGCGTTACGCCCTTTGCACGATGTGTATCGGTGTGGGTCAGGGCATTGCCATGATCCTGGAGCGTGTGTGAGCTGATTAACCTGCGAGTACCCTACAATGACAACAACAAAATTAGATCCGATTGAAACCGCGTCCCTTGACGAACTGCAGGCTCTACAAACCGAACGCCTGAAGTGGACGCTGAAACACGCTTACGACAATGTGCCGATGTATCGCCGCAAATTTGATGCGGCGGGTGTTCACCCTGACGATTTCAAAGAATTAAGCGATATCCGCAAATTCCCGTGCACCTCCAAACAGGATCTGCGTGATAACTATCCGTTTGACACTTTTGCCGTGCCGATGGAGCAAGTGGTGCGCATTCATGCGTCCTCTGGCACCACCGGCAAACCGACGGTGGTCGGTTACACGCAAAACGATATCGATAACTGGGCCAATATCGTCGCCCGTTCTTTGCGTGCCGCTGGCGGCAGCGCGAAGGACAAAATTCACGTGGCGTATGGCTACGGCCTGTTCACGGGTGGTCTCGGAGCGCACTACGGTGCAGAGCGGTTGGGCGCAACGGTGATCCCAATGTCCGGCGGCCAAACGGAGAAACAGGCGCAACTGATCCACGATTTCAAACCCGACATGATCATGGTCACGCCGTCTTACTGTCTTAACCTGATTGAAGAGATGGAACGCCAGATGGGCGGTGACGCCAGCGGTTGCAGCCTGCGCGTGGGCGTATTCGGTGCAGAGCCGTGGACCATGGCGATGCGCAAAGAAATCGAACGTCGTCTGGGCATTACCGCTCTGGATATTTATGGCCTGTCTGAAGTGATGGGGCCGGGCGTGGCGATGGAATGTTTAGAGACCGCCGATGGCCCGACTATCTGGGAAGATCATTTCTATCCGGAAATTGTCAACCCAACGGATGGCACGCCACTGGATGACGGCGAGCAGGGCGAACTGCTGTTCACCACGCTGACCAAAGAAGCGCTGCCGGTGATTCGTTATCGCACCCGCGACCTGACGCGTCTGTTGCCGGGCACGGCGCGCACCATGCGCCGCATGGACCGTATCAGTGGGCGCAGCGATGACATGCTGATTATCCGTGGCGTGAACGTCTTCCCGTCGCAGCTGGAAGAAGAGATCGTCAAATTTGAGCATTTGTCACCGCACTATCAACTGGAAGTGAACCGTCGCGGGCATCTTGATTCGCTCTCCATCAAAGTTGAACTGAAAGAGAGTAGCCTGACGTTGACGCACGAGCAGCGTTGCCATGTCTGCCACCAGCTGCGTCACCGCATTAAATCGATGGTGGGGATTTCCACCGACGTGATGATCGTCAACTGTGGCAGCATTCCACGTTCGGAAGGCAAAGCCTGTCGCGTGTTTGATTTGCGCAAGCTGGCGGCGAACGGGTAGGTTTTGGTATTGGGCCGACGGATGACGCGTAGGCCCATGCAAGCACAGCGCCACTGGGCAATGCCGCAAGCGGAAAATGATCTGTGCTATGATTCATCCAGGGAAAAAATCACAACAGAATGAATCAGATGAGTAAACTCGATACCTTTATTCAGCAGGCCGTTGCTGCCGTACCGGTCAGCGGAACCTCCTTGATCTCTTCACTCTATGGCGATGCGCTCTCTCATCGTGGCGGCGAAATCTGGCTCGGCAGCCTGAGTGCATTACTGGAAGGACTCGGCTTTGGTGACCGCTTTGTGCGTACCTCACTGTTCCGACTCAATAAAGAGGGCTGGCTGGATGTTTCGCGTATCGGGCGACGCAGTTTTTATCGTCTGAGCGACAAAGGACTGCGTCTGACCCGGCGTGCGGAAAGTAAAATCTACCGCGCCGAACCGCCTGCCTGGGACGGCACCTGGCTGTTATTGTTGTCAGAAGGGCTGGATAAAAACACGCTCACCGATGTCAAGAAACAGCTAATTTGGCAGGGATTTGGCACGCTTGCGCCGAGCCTGATGGCCTCGCCATCGCAAAAACTGGCCGATGTACAAGCGTTATTGCACGAAGCGGGCGTGGCCGAAAACGTCATCTGTTTTGAAGCGCAATCCCCGTTGGCGACATCGGTGAGCGCGTTACGATCGCGGGTAGAAGAGTGCTGGCAGCTCACCGAACAAAACCAAATGTATGAAAATTTCATCAACACGTTCAGACCATTGCTACCGCTGCTGCGTGATGCCACGCCAGATGAGCTGACACCTGAGCGCTGTTTTGCCATTCAACTGCTGGCAATCCATCTTTATCGTCGCGTCATCCTAAAAGATCCGCTGTTGCCGGAAGAACTCCTGCCTGCACACTGGGCCGGACAGGCCGCGCGTCAGTTGTGCATTAATATCTATCAAAGCGTTGCTGCCGGCGCATTGGTGTGGGTGAGTGAGAAGGGCGAAACCTCCGTAGGCCCGCTGCCGCAGCCAGCCTCACCGTTTTATCAACGATTTGGTGGTCTGAACCTCAAATAAGGAGCGCAAACATGCCGGTTTATCAGATAGATGGCTTAACCCCGGTGGTGCCAGAGGAAAGTTATGTGCATCCCACGGCGGTGCTGATTGGCGATGTTATCCTCGGCAAAGGGGTTTATGTCGGACCGAATGCCAGTCTGCGCGGTGATTTTGGCCGTATCGTGGTGAAAGACGGTGCGAATATTCAGGATAACTGCGTGATGCACGGTTTTCCGGAACAGGACACGGTAGTAGAAGAAGATGGGCACATCGGACACAGTGCGATTCTGCATGGTTGCGTGATCCGTCGTAATGCATTGGTCGGAATGAATGCAGTGATTATGGATGGCGCGGTGATCGGCGAAAACAGCATTGTCGGCGCGGCGGCATTTGTGAAAGCCAAAGCGGAAATGCCCGCTGATCATTTGATCGTCGGGAGCCCGGCGAAAGCGATTCGTAGCCTTAGTGTGGACGAAATGGAATGGAAGAAACGCGGGACACGTGAGTATCAGGTGCTGGTCGAACGCTGTAAATTGACGATGCATCAGGTGGAGCCGCTTCGGGAAGTGGAAGAAGGGCGCATGCGTCTGGTCTTCGACGAAAACCTGCGTCCGAAATCGGCCAAATAAAGAAAGTTAGCCCTCTCTTTGCAGAGAGGGCTAAAACGGGTGCTTTTGGCATCCAATCCTGCCCGTCAGACGCGGGGATTGCTCCCCGCGCTGTCAGTCACTTCCTCGATTCGTAAGCGAGAACAGCCCTGATTTCCATACCACGCTCTTTGACGCTCAACTCACATAATGTTTCGCGTACCAACAGCGTGAACCCCAGTACTGTTATGCACAGCACCATGATCGCCACCAGGGCGTATTTTGTCAGCATTGTTATTGCCTCCGTGCTAAGAAGGGACTAACATCCAACGTGCTAGGGTTGGATTGTTAGTCCCCAGGTTGATAGAAATATCGCCTGGGGCTTTTACTTTCCGGCTCCTGCACGTACTGCTCGTTCAATGCCTGAGACCAGAAAGCCTCAAGCACCCGCCGCCATTCTATGTTTTTCGCACTAATGTCAAAGCGTTATGTCTCGTTTTCCCGAGCATGCTCGTAAACTGTTTTTCTCAGCACAGGGAAATAGCGACTGCGTGTTAATGGATTTGATAATGATGAAATTCAGGGGAAGAAAAACAGGGGAGCGAATCAAACTGAAAGAACCCTCTCACCGGGCGGCGAGAGGGCGAAAATCTTAAGCGGCAACCAGGCTGTTGATCGCGGCTTTTGCATCGGACTGCGCTTTTGCCGCCACTTCCGGACCGTAAGCCACGCCTTCTGCGAAGACAAAGTTCACATCGGTGATGCCGATGAAACCGAGGAACAGCTTCATGTACGGTGCCAGCAGGTCAGTTGGGGTGTCTTTATGGATACCACCACGGCTGGAAACCACGACCGCGCGCTTACCCACCACCATGCCTTCCGGACCGTTTTCGGTGTAACGGAACGTCACGCCAGCACGTGCCACCAGGTCAAAATAGTTTTTCAACTGCGTTGGGATGTTGAAGTTGTACATTGGTGCGGCGATCACGATAACGTCGTGGGCCTGCAGCTCTGCAATCAGCTCATCGGACAGCGCCAGCGCTTCCTGCTGACGTGGAGACAGTGGGGCATCGCTTGGACGCAGTGCGCCAACCAGTTCGCCATCCAGGACCGGGATCGGCTGTGCGGCCAGGTCACGAACAGTAATCTGATCCGCCGGGTGTTTTTCAGCCCATTGGTCAACAAAATAGTCGGTCAGCTGACCAGACTGAGAGTACCCTGCCAGAATACTGGATTTGAGAACTAAAACTTTGCTCATGGGTGTTTCCTTTTAAGAGATTGACGGGCCCGTGCCCTGTTGCTTGCAGACACTCTATTCACAATCCTGTCGCAGGGATAGCGCAATATATCGAAGCCTTCGTTCAAATTTATTGATGAAGGAAAGGGGCGCTGCGATGTGGTAATCTACCATTAATGAAAACAGAGACATTTTTCCGGCAGTGCGATGCCCGATAACGCTATGACAGAACAACAAAAAATGACTTTTTCGCAGCTCCACCAACAGCTCGAAACGCTGATGCTGCGCGACAAAATGCGCTTTGCCCGTCGCCTCCACGGTGTGAAGAAGGTTAAAAATCCTGAATCACAACAGGCTGTTATGCAAACGATGGCGCAAGAAATTTCTCAGGCGGCGGGTAAAGTCCTGCTGCGCGAAGCGTCGCGCCCGGAGATCACCTATCCTGAAAATCTCCCTGTCAGCCAGAAAAAACAGGATATTTTCAACGCCATTCGCGACCATCAGGTGGTGATTGTGGCGGGTGAAACCGGGTCGGGAAAAACCACCCAGTTGCCTAAAATATGCATGGAACTGGGGCGCGGTGTTAAAGGGCTGATTGGTCATACTCAGCCGCGCCGCCTGGCTGCGCGTACCGTGGCTAACCGTATTGCCGAAGAGCTGCAAACGGAGCCGGGCGGTTGCATCGGCTATAAAGTACGTTTTAGTGATCATGTCAGCGACAACACCATGGTCAAGCTGATGACCGACGGTATTTTGCTGGCGGAAATCCAGCAGGACCGCCTGCTGATGCAGTACGACACCATCATTATTGATGAAGCGCACGAGCGCAGTCTGAACATCGATTTTTTGCTGGGCTACTTCCGCGAACTGCTGCCGAAGCGTCCCGATCTGAAAATTATTATCACCTCGGCGACTATCGATCCTGAACGTTTCTCAAAACATTTCAATAACGCGCCAATCATCGAAGTTTCCGGGCGAACCTTCCCGGTTGATGTCCGTTACCGTCCTATTGTGGAAGACGCCGACGATACCGAGCGCGATCAACTGCAGGCGATTTTTGATGCAGTTGATGAACTGGGGCAAGAGAGTCCTGGCGACATTCTGATTTTCATGAGCGGTGAACGCGAAATTCGCGATACCGCAGATGCGTTGAGCAAGCGCGATTTGCGCCACACCGAAATTCTGCCGCTCTACGCGCGTTTGTCGAACAGCGAGCAAAACCGAGTTTTCCAGTCGCATAGCGGGCGACGCATCGTGCTGGCAACCAACGTCGCGGAAACCTCACTGACCGTACCGGGTATCAAATACGTCATCGACCCTGGCACCGCGCGTATCAGTCGCTACAGCTACCGCACCAAAGTGCAGCGTTTGCCGATTGAGCCGGTTTCACAGGCGTCGGCGAACCAGCGTAAGGGCCGTTGCGGGCGTGTCTCGGAAGGTATCTGTATTCGTCTTTATTCGGAAGATGATTTCCTGTCGCGTCCGGAATTTACCGATCCGGAAATCCTGCGTACTAACCTGGCGTCTGTCATTTTACAGATGACTGCGTTAGGTCTGGGCGATATTGGCGCATTCCCGTTCGTGGAAGCGCCAGATAAACGTAATATTCAGGATGGTGTGCGTCTGCTGGAAGAGCTCGGTGCTATCACCACCGACGAGCAGCAAACGGTTTATAAGCTTACGCCTATGGGGCGTCAGCTTTCGCAACTGCCGGTCGATCCACGTCTGGCGCGTATGGTGCTGGAAGCGCAAAAACATGGTTGCGTGCGCGAAGCGATGATCATCACCTCTGCGTTGTCGATTCAGGATCCGCGTGAGCGTCCGATGGACAAGCAGCAAGCCTCCGACGAAAAACACCGTCGTTTCCACGATAAAGAGTCTGATTTCCTTGCGTTTGTGAATTTGTGGAATTACCTCGGCGAGCAGCAAAAAGCGCTATCGTCGAACACCTTCCGTCGCCTTTGCCGTACCGAATACCTTAACTATCTGCGCGTGCGCGAGTGGCAGGATATCTACACACAACTGCGGCAGGTGGTGAAAGAACTCGGCATTCCGGTGAACAGCGAACCGGCAGAATACCGTGAAATTCACGTGGCAATTCTGACGGGGTTACTGTCGCACATCGGCATGAAAGATACCGATAAACAGGAATTTACGGGCGCGCGTAACGCTCGTTTCTCTATCTTCCCGGGTTCCGGCTTATTCAAAAAACCGCCGAAATGGACAATGGTTGCCGAATTAGTGGAAACCAACCGTCTGTGGGGACGCATCGCGGCACGTATTGATCCAGAATGGGTTGAGCCTGTCGCACAGCATTTAATCAAACGCTCGTACAGCGAACCGCACTGGGAACGCTCACAGGGCGCGGTGATGGCGACCGAAAAAGTGACCGTCTACGGTTTGCCGATTGTGGCGGCACGAAAGGTGAATTACAGCCAGATTGACCCGGCGCTGTGTCGCGAACTCTTTATTCGCCACGCAATGGTCGAAGGCGACTGGCAAACTCGGCACGCCTTTTTCCGCGACAACAACAAGTTGCGCAATGAAATTGAAGAACTCGAACACAAATCACGCCGTCGCGACATCCTCGTCGATGACGAATCGCTGTTCGAGTTTTACGATCAGCGCATCAGCCACGAAGTGATTTCTGGCCGTCATTTCGACAACTGGTGGAAAAAGACCAGTCGTGAAACGCCCGATTTGCTCAACTTTGAAAAAAGCATGCTTATCAAAGAAGGGGCAGATAACGTCAGCAAACTCGATTACCCGAATTTCTGGCATCAGGGCAATCTCAAGTTGCGTCTGAGCTATCAGTTTGAACCGGGTGCTGATGCGGATGGCGTGACGGTGCACATTCCGCTGCCGTTGCTTAATCAGGTGGATGACGCTGGTTTTGAGTGGCAAATTCCAGGACTGCGTCGCGAACTGCTTATTGCGCTTATCAAATCGCTGCCGAAACCAGTGCGCCGCAATTTTGTGCCAGCGCCAAACTATGCCGAAGCGCTGCTGGGCCGCGTTACACCGCTCGAATTACCGTTGCTGGATGCGATAGAACGTGAATTGCGCCGCATGAGCGGTGTCACCATTGACCGCGACGACTGGCATTGGGATCAGGTGCCCGATCACCTGAAAATGACGTTTCGTGTTCTCGATGATAAAAACAAGAAACTTCAGGAAGGGCGTGATCTCACCGCGCTGAAAGACGCTTTAAAAGGTAAGGTCCAGGAAACGCTGTCGGCAGTGGCAGACGACGGTATCGAACAGAGCGGTTTGCATCTGTGGAGTTTCGGTCAATTACCGGAAAGCTACGAGCAGAAACGCGGCAACTATAAGGTGAAGGCCTGGCCTGCGCTGGTGGATGAACGTGACAGCGTGGCTATCAAGCTGTTCGATAATCCGCTGGAACAGCAACAAGCCATGTGGCGCGGCTTGCGTCGATTACTGCTGCTGAATATCCCGTCGCCGATCAAATACCTGCACGAGAAGTTGCCGAACAAAGCCAAGCTGGGGCTGTACTTTAACCCGTATGGCAAAGTGCTGGAGCTGATTGACGACTGCATTTCCTGCGGCGTGGACAAACTGATCCACGAAGCGGGCGGTCCGGTGTGGACAGAAGAGAACTTTGCGAAACTGCACGACAAAGTGCGCGCGGAGCTCAACGATACCGTAGTAGACGTTGCTAAACAGGTCGAGCAAATCCTCACCGCAGTGTTCAATATCAACAAGCGGCTGAAAGGGCGCGTGGATATGACCATGGCGCTCGGACTGTCTGATGTGAAAGCGCAGATGAGCGGGCTGGTGTATCGCGGGTTTGTCACCGGAAACGGGTTTAAACGCCTCGGCGATACGCTGCGTTATCTCAATGCGATTGAGAAACGGCTGGAAAAATTAGCCGTCGATCCGCACCGCGACCGCGTACAAATGCTCAAAGTCGAAAGCGTGCAGCAGGCCTGGCAGCAGTGGCTCAACAAGCTACCGCCGGGGCGCCGTGAAGATGAAGATGTGCAGGAAATCCGTTGGATGATCGAAGAACTGCGCGTCAGCTATTTCGCGCAGCAACTCGGTACGCCTTATCCGATTTCTGACAAGCGTATTGTGCAAGCGATGGAGCAAATAACCGCTTAAATAGCTGCGGATTGTTTCTCATTATCCCAACAAACAGGGGCAGGCTTTTTGTCTGCCCTTACTCTTTTGTCGAATGAGATTTCGGAGTGATCTCCTGTCATCCTCCTCCGTGGGCGTTACCCTGTGGTATGACATACGAAAGAAGGGAGTATTATGCTGACCACCTTTCCACATTTGAACGATATGACACTGCAAGCCGCTAACCGCGTGGGTGAATGGCTGGCGCAGAACGATTTTTCCACACCACCTGTCAATGTCGAGGCCGATCTGGTTGTGCTGGCGGGTAACGCAGTAATCCCCACTATTGACGCGGCCTGTCGTCTGGCGGCTGAAAACCGCACGCTGCTGATAAGCGGCGGCATCGGTCATTCGACCACCTTTCTTTACGCCGCTGTGGCGCGTCATCCACGTTACAACACGTTGCGCACCACCGGGCTTGCTGAAGCGACCATTCTGGCGGATATCGCGCACCAGTTCTGGAATATTCCTCATGAGCGAATCGTGGTGGAAGACCGTTCCACAAACTGCGGCGAAAATGCGCGTTTTACCCGCGAAATGATGGAGCAACTCGGCATTCATAGTCATAGCGCGATTGTAGTGCAAGACCCGACCATGCAACGGCGCACAATGGCAACGTTCGAACACGTCTGGCAGGGCGATATGAGTGCGCCGAAGTGGCACAGTTATCCGGGTTATCTGCCTGTGTTAAGGAACGGTGGCGCGGGCCTGACGTTCACCGATGAAGCCGATGCCGTTTGGCCAGTGGAGCGCTATCTTTCGCTTTTATTGGGTGAGTTGCCGCGCATTATGGATGACGAAAACGGCTACGGTCCGCGCGGGAAAGGGTTTATCGCCCATGTGGAGATGCCTGTTGATGTCATGAACGCCTGGCAAATCCTGCGTGAAGATATGCTCCTGCGCGAAGCGTTATCCAGCCGTTCTCTGCTTTAACCCTCCCCACCTGAAAATGCCCGTTTGCGACAGAAAAAGCGCAAACGGGCATTGGCTGTTACCAGGTTGTTAGGGCTGAATCGCGTCCACTGACTCACTTTTATGAGATGTCTCACAAATTCCTGATCATAGCGTTGGGGTTGTGCCGCTGAATTCTCGATATTTAACAATAATTTCACTTGTTAAAAACGATGCATTCACAGGAGCAGCGCATGACAGCACCCGTACAACACCCTATGTATATCGACGGTAAGTTTGTGTCCTGGCAGGGCGACGCATGGATTGATGTGGTTAATCCTTCAACCGAAGCGTTGATTTCGCGCATTCCGGACGGTTCTGCCAAAGAAGCACAGCAGGCTATTGAGGCCGCCGAATGTGCGCAGCCCGAATGGGAAGCGCTTCCGGCCATTCAACGTGCGGGCTGGTTGCGTAAAATTGCGGCGGGCATTCGTGAACGCGCAGAAGAAATCAGCGCGCTGATTGTCGCCGAAGGCGGGAAAATTCAACAACTGGCAGAAGTGGAAGTGGCCTTTACCGCCGACTATCTCGATTACATGTCCGAATGGGCACGTCGCTACGAAGGTGAAATTCTGCAAAGCGACCGTCCCGGTGAGAACATTTTTGTCTTCAAGCGCGCGCTGGGTGTGACCACCGGAATTCTGCCGTGGAATTTCCCGTTCTTTCTGATCGCCCGCAAACTGGCACCTGCGCTTATCACCGGCAACACCATCGTAATTAAACCTAGCGAATTCACCCCAAACAACGCCATTGCCTTCGCGCAAATCGTGCATGACATCGGCCTGCCAAAAGGCGTGTTCAACCTTGTATTAGGCCGGGGTGAAACCGTCGGTCAGGAACTGGCGGGCAACCCGAAGGTGGCGATGGTCAGCATGACCGGCAGCGTCGGTGCGGGCGAGAAAATCATGGCCGCTGCGGCGAAAAATATCACCAAAGTGTGTCTGGAACTCGGAGGTAAAGCCCCGGCTATCGTACTGGATGATGCCGATTTGGAGTTGGCGGTCAAAGCGATTGTTGAGTCCAGGGTTATCAATACCGGACAGGTGTGCAACTGCGCCGAACGTGTTTACGTGCAGAAAGGGATATACGACCAGTTCGTTAACCGCCTGGGCGAAGCGATGAAAGCCGTGCAGTTTGGCGACCCGGCGCAGCGCACCGATATCGCGATGGGGCCATTGATTAACGCCGCCGCGCTGGAACGTGTAGAGCAAAAAGTGGCGAAGGCGGTTGAGCAGGGCGCGAAAGTGGCGCTCGGCGGCAAGCCACTGGAAGGTAAAGGTTATTTCTATCCGCCAACGCTGTTGCTCGATGTGCGTCACGACATGACCATCATGCATGAAGAAACCTTTGGGCCTGTGCTGCCGGTGGTGGCGTTCGACACTCTGGAAGAGGCGCTAAACATGGCTAACGACAGTGATTACGGCCTAACTTCATCGGTTTACACTCAGGATTTGAACAAAGCGATGAAAGCCATCAAAGGGTTGAAATTTGGTGAAACTTACATCAACCGCGAGAATTTTGAAGCGATGCAGGGCTTCCATGCCGGCTGGCGCAAATCCGGGATCGGCGGTGCCGATGGACGTCACGGACTGGAAGAGTATCTGCAAACGCAGGTGGTGTATTTGCAGTCTTGATAGGATCGGGGCGTTGACGCGAAATCTGTAGGCCAGGCAAGCGTCAACGCCCGCTGTGTGCTACAACTTAGGGTTCTGCCTAACTGACGAGGTGTGCCTGTGTCGGAAAAAGTGAAAGCCCAATGCCACTGTGGCGCGGTCAAATTTACCGTCGAGCTGTCGGACGGTTTCAATACTCTCCGTCGTTGTAATTGCTCATTTTGCCGGATGCGCGGCGCGGTGGTGGTTTCTGCGCCACTAACGGGTATCGATGTTATACAGGGCAAAGATAAACTCACGGAATACCGCTTTAACACCCGCGCGGCGGCACACTATTTTTGTTCCGTCTGCGGGATTTATACCTTTCATCAACGGCGTTCCAATCCCGACCAGTATGGCGTCAATGTCGCCTGCATCGAAAACGTCTCACCGTTTGATTTTGCCGAAGTGACTGTATCAAACGGCGTTCATCATCCTTCCGACGGCGGCGGTGGTGTGGCTGGATATTTACGCTATTCCCCGGCTAGCAAAACGTAAGCAGGCTCTGTCTGGCCTTAATCTGAAAGTCGTTGCCGAATAGCGTATTCGGACTTCTGGTCATCCTCATATTGCTATGATGTTTTTTTAATGAGGTGATTATGGCAACGACTAAAAACTGGTCCCCGGAACTGGAGGGCCTGCGCGGCGTCGCGTCGCTGTGGGTGTTCTTTGGACATATTGCACTGCTGGTAAACTGCAAAATCCCGATAATTGCAGTGCCGAAACTGGGCGTCGATCTCTTTATTTTGCTGTCCGGCTATCTGATGACGAAAAACTATATTGAGCGTCAGGATAAAGAGCCGTGGGGGAGCTGGCAGACTATCATGACATTCTGGCTACGGCGGTATTTCCGCATTGCGCCGCTCTATTATGTGATGCTCTTTGTGGCACTGTTAGCCGGGCATTTTCTCGGTGATATGCGTCAGATTATTGCCGACGCGTTTCCGTCTACAGCGACGGAAACATCGCGCTACAGTGATTTATCCTTTTTCAACGTATTGGCACATCTGACTTTCGTGTTTGGTGATTTGCCGCAGTACGCTTATAACACCGCGCTCCCGGACTGGAGTATCGGCCTTGAGATGCAGTATTACCTGCTGTTCCCGTTCATCATGCTGCTGACGTTGCGTTGGGGATTCGCAGGCGCGCTGGTGGCTATTATGGTGCTGGATATCCTGGGGCGTTATCTGCTGCCGGGCCTGTATACGGCGTTCCCGATGCCGTCGATGATCCTGATAAAATTGCATGTGTTCATCGCCGGGATGTTGATGGCGGAAGCCGTCAGGCAGCGGCGTTTGCTGTTTGTTGTCCTGGCGTTGCTGGCACCCGTTGTCAGTGCATTGATGAACATCAGAATGGATTCAACGCAGATTTTCTTCGAAGCGTTAATGATTTTAGGCATGACGGGTGTGCTGTGGCCGTATCAGCAGGCTGGTTTGGTGCAACGTCTGTTTAGCGTGCCGCGCAGTTTGTTGAGCAACCGGATATTTACCTGGTTGGGCGATGTTTCTTATTCGGTTTATTTACTTCACTTGTTGTTGGTGATGCCAATTATTGCTTTGCTCCTGCACCACTCGCATCTTGCGATGTATTCCAGCGGCGCGCGCTATCTTATTACCGTCGGTCTTTGTTTCCCTGTTGTCTATTTATTAGCTACGGCGCTACATCGCTATATCGAAATGCGAGGTATTGCTTTGGGGAAACGGATTATTAAAAACGCAACGGTCAGGGAAAGGGAGTTGGAAAGAAATTAACATCGTGCGATAAACAACGTGTACCGCCAGCGGACTGGCGGTACACAACATCAAGATTTAGATTTGATTATCTCTTTAAAATCAACGTGGTAAAGGCGCGAAGGGAATGCCTTCGCGCCATATCATTATAGTTTAACGAATTTATCCAGTACCCGAATTAACTGGGTGACGAAGCCGTATTCGTTGTCATACCAGGAAACGGTTTTCACCAATTGCAAATCGCCGACTTCGGCCACTTCGGTCTGTGTCGCGTCATACACTGAGCCAAAATGGCTACCGATGACGTCCGTAGACACAATTTCCTCCTCGGTATAGCCAAAAGATTCATTACCGTCAGCGGCCTTCTTCATGGCGGCGTTCACTTCATCGGCGGTCACTTTTTTGCCGAGAATAGACACCAGCTCCGTCACTGATCCTGTTTTCACGGGCACACGTTGGGCATGACCTTTCAGCTTGCCATTCAGGGCAGGGATCACCAGACCAATGGCTTTTGCCGCCCCGGTAGTGTGCGGAATAATGTTTTCAGCCGCCGCACGCGAGGCGCGTAAATCTTTCCCGCGTGGGCCATCGACCAGCGCCTGAGTGCCGGTATATGCGTGAATTGTGGTCATGGTGCCGAGTTTGATTTCAAACGCGTCATGTAGCGCTTTCGCCATTGGGGCCAGACAGTTAGTGGTGCAGGAGGCGACGGAAATAATGGTGTCGTTGCCATCGAGCGTGTCGTCGTTCACGTTAAAGACGATGGTTTTCATGTCGCCCGCAGGGGCCGAGATCAGCACTTTTTTAGCCCCCGCATCAAGGTGTGCTTTGGCTTTGTCGGTGGAAGTATAGAAACCGGTACATTCCACGACGAACTCTGCGCCTGCCGTTTTCCACGGAATATTGCTCGCGTCTTTTTCTGCATAGACGGCGATTTTTTTGCCGTCGACAATCAACGAATCGTCGGTATGATCGACGCTCCATGGGAACGGACCGTAGTTCGAGTCGTGTTTTAACAGATAGGCGAGCACTTTCGGCGAGGTGAGGTCATTAATCGCCACAACCTCCTGCGCGCTTTTCACTTCCAGCAGGCGGCGAAGTACCAGGCGTCCGATACGCCCAAAACCGTTAATACCAATCTTGCTCATGGATGTGTTCCTTTTGTGGTTGTATCACAAGGTGAGAAAACTCCTCCAGGCTTAGACCAGTCGGTCCGATTGGGCAACTGAACAATTTTCAGCAAGGGCTAAGGGTTTGAAAATCTATACAGAAAAGTTAATGAATTTTTAATACAAGGCCGTTATGTTAACGATCTCACCGTTTTTTCCGGGAATAAAAATGAAAGATAAGTATTCGAGCCTGCAAATTGGCATTCATTGGTTGGTTTTTCTGCTGGTCGTTATGACGTATTGCGCCATGGAATTACGTGGTTTCTTTCCGCGCGAGTATCGCCCGTACTTTAATATGGTGCATGTTTCCGGTGGGATTTCGATTCTGGTGTTGATGGTGACGCGCTTGCTGGTGCGCCTCAAACGCCCGGCACCGCCGATTGTGCCTAAGCCAAAACCGTGGATGACTGGCATGGCGCATCTCGGGCATCTGGTGATTTTTGTGTTGTTTATCGTGTTGCCGATAATTGGCCTGACGATGATGTACAACCGTGGCAATCCGTGGATCGCGTTTGGTATCACCATGCCGCACGCAGCAGAGGCGAATTTCGATCTAGCCGATAACCTGAAGGAGTATCACGTGCTGCTGGCGAATATCGGCTACTACGTGATTGGCCTGCACGCGCTGGCGGCGTTAGTCCATCATTATGTCTGGAAGGACAACACGCTGCTGCGGATGATGCCACGTAAGAAGTAGAATGCGTCATTGCCCGGTCCGACCGGGCACATGAATTTAACCACCCGGCATTGATTTACGAATGGCGCTCAACAAAGTTTGTGCGCCAGTCGATAACTGCGTATCCACCCGCGTCAAAATGCCAATGGGTTCGCCCGCACCTTGCGTGGGCACTGGCAGAGCTGCCAGAGTGCCGCGCCGTAAATCGTCTTTTACCGCGCCCGATGGCACAAACCACACGTAATTAAAATCCACCGTAAGCTGGCGCGACAAGGACGCCGACAGCGTTTCGATGCAGCCTGCCGGGATTTTACAGCCCTGGCTCAGAACCAGCGCCTCGGCGTTTTGTCTTGGCACTGTGCCTTTCGGCGACACAACGACAGGCCACTCCATCACTTTGCTCAGCGTGACCGTTTCCTGCAATAAAGGATGATCCGGACGCACCACCAGTTTGAGCGATTCCAGAAACAGCAACTCATAATTCAGGCCGCTCATCAGCTCTGGATCAGACATACGACCAATGCCCAAATCAATCTCGCCCAGTTTCAACCCGGCCAGCAGCATAGGGTTATTCATAGTGGCGACTTGAAGAGTGATGTCTTTTTGTTGTTGATGAAACTGACCGATCACAGCAGGAAGAATACCCAGCGCCGCCGTCGGCAACGCACCGATACGCACCACGTCGTTATTGATGCCTTCCTTACGGCTTAGCGCTTGTCCGGCAGTATTGAGCGCATCGAGCACTTTCACCGCATGCGTCAAAAACTGTTCGCCAACCAGCGTCAGCTTCGCGCCAAGACGCCCCCGGTCAAACAGGCGTGTGCCGGTAAGCTGTTCCAGTTCATTGAGGGTTTTCGACAGCGCGGGCTGACTGAGGTTAAGCGTTTCTGCCGCACGCCCCAGTGTTCCCTGTTGAGCGACGGCGACGAAGGTGTGCAAATGGCGCAAGCGAATGCGCTGACTGAAGAGACCGTTTTTTTCCATAACGGGATGTTAATGAGAGAGCGATGCGGGTATCAAGACAAGTTGTTGAGATTTGATAACTTGCTAGCAAAATATCATTAACATATGAGTATTTTGCGTGACAGGGGGTTATGGAATGAAGGGAAAAGAAGCCCGATGGCGAGGGGCCGCCGGACTTATTCGCGCGTTAAAGATCGAAGAAAACCGTTTCAGCTTCGCCTTGAAGATGAATGTCAAAACGGTAAACGATGTTATCGCCACGCTGCTCGCGCTGGCCGATTAACGTTTTGCGACGCACTTCCCACTCAATCAGATTCAGCACCGGGTCGCGCTGATTAGCGTCTTGCTCATCGGAGAAATACATCCGGGTATTCAAGCCAATGTTAATTCCCCTGGCAACAATCCACAGATTCACGTGCGGGGCCATTACACGACCGTCACGGCCCACGACTGCACCGGGTTTGATGGTGTCAAAACGCCAGACGCCGGAGTCAAAATCTGAACAGCTCCGCCCCCAGCCGCGAAAATCTGCATCGAGGTTTTTCTCACTTTGCTGGTCGGCAGGGTGGTTATAGCGTCCGGCGGCGTTGGCCTGCCAGATTTCCAGCAGAACATCGCGCACAGGCGTGCCGGAGCCGTCGAACACACGACCTTCAATCGTGATGCGCTCGCCTTCGGTATGGCTGTTGGTCAGCACCGGGCCAAAGTTTTTCTCGAAGATGTGAAATCCCGCCGCGTCAGGCGCGAGGCCAATATGAACATACGGCCCGGCGGTTTGCGAGGCGGTTTCGGCTAAATAGTCTTTCATCGCGCGGCTCCCTGAGTGCGGTTTTCAAATAGCGTGGCACGACTGCCGCGCAGCACCAGATCAAAACGGTAGGCCAGGCAATCAAGTGGCACGGCAGCATGAATATCGAGTTCGGCAATCAGCGTCCGGATGGCGTCATCGTTGTTAATCGTTTTCACGATCGGACACTGTTTGATCAGCGGATCGCCCTCGAAATACATCTGTGTAATCAGCCGTTGGGCGAACGCCTCGCCAGAAAGCGAAAAGTGAATGTGCGATGGGCGCCAGTCGCTGGCCTGATTGCGCCACGGATACGGGCCGGGCTTGATGGTGCGGAAAAAGTAATAACCGTTTTCATCGGTGAGCACGCGTCCACAGCCGCCGAAATTAGGGTCGACCGGGGCCAGATACTGATCTTTCTTATGACGATAACGACCACCGGCATTGGCTTGCCACACTTCGACCAGCGTATTTTTCATCGGGCGGCCAAAGCCATCGCGCACATAACCGTGAACAATAATACGCTCGCCAATCGGCAAACCCTCTTTGGCGTAATTCAGGATCAGATCGTTGTCCTGCGGGCCCAGATCGTCGCTGCTGAAAACAGGGCCGGTGATTTCCGACAAAGAATTTTGCAGCGAGATGAGGGCATTACGCGGCGAGCGTAACACGCTGGTTTTGTAGCCGGGGGCAAAGGCGGGCGGGTGATTATTGTAATCACGATGCACCACTTCGCGTGGGGTCCAATTGTCAGTCATAGGGCGCTCCGGGTCAGAGGAAATCTTAGGGTTATCAGTTCGCCTCTCGGAGTGTGTGTAATGATATTGTTAATTTAAAGTGAATTTATAAGGCTTTTTGCATAACAAGAGGTTATAAACCGCACCAATGACGGGTGTAAACGGTGAGGCAACGAAGAGGTAATCCGCGATCACAATTCAGAAATTCTTCCTCCCGGCGGCAAATGGCTTATGTACACTCCAGGTAATATTCACTGGAGACATGACATCATGGCGAACACCATCACGGCTGATGAGATTCGGGAAAACTTTTCGCAGGCAATGTCAGCGATGTACCAGCAGGAAGTTCCACAGTACGGCATGTTGCTGGAACTTGTCGCCGATGTAAACCTCGCGGTGCTGGAACATAATCCGCACTTGCATGAACAACTGGCGAATGCCGACGAACTGGCGCGTCTGAATGTCGAGCGCCACGGGGCAATTCGCGTAGGCTCAGCCAATGAACTGGCAACTCTACGCCGTATGTTTGCGATCATGGGGATGCAACCGGTCAGCTATTACGATCTCTCCCAGGCAGGCGTGCCGGTGCATTCAACCGCGTTTCGTCCGGTGGAAGACGCGGCGCTGGCGCGTAACCCGTTCCGCGTCTTTACTTCGCTGCTTCGTCTGGAATTGATTGATAACATTGAATTGCGGAAGAAAGCCGCAGAGATCCTCGCCAAGCGAGATATTTTTACCCCGCGCTGTCGCCAGCTGATTGCACACTTCGAAACACAAGGGGAGTTCACAGCGGCAGAAGCGAAAGAGTTCGTAAAAGAAGCCCTCGAAACCTTCCGTTGGCACAGTCACGCCACGGTCGATCAGGACACTTATCTGGCGCTGCACAATGAACATCGCTTGATTGCTGACGTGGTCTGTTTCCCCGGTTGCCATATCAACCATCTGACGCCGCGCACGCTGGATATTGACCGCGTGCAGTCGCTAATGCCGGAATACGGTATTCAGCCGAAAATTTTGATTGAAGGCCCGCCACGCCGCGAAGTGCCGATTCTGCTGCGACAAACCAGTTTTAAAGCGCTGGAAGAACCGGTGTTATTTGCCGGAGAGCACCGTGGCACGCATACCGCGCGTTTTGGCGAAATAGAACAACGAGGTGTGGCGCTGACGCCAAAAGGCCGTGCTCTATATGATGCGTTGCTGACTGAAGCTGGGACGGGCAAAGACAACATGAGTCATCAGCAGCATCTCTCTGAGATGTTCAAAGCCTTCCCGGACAGCGAAATGTTCCTGCGCCGTCAGGAGTTAGCCTATTTCCGCTATCGTCTGACGCCAGCCGGGGAAGCCCATCGTCAGGCATTTCGTCCCGGCGATGACCCGCAGCCGCTGATCGAACGTGGCTGGCTGGTGGCACAACCGATCACCTATGAGGACTTTTTACCGGTGAGTGCGGCAGGCATTTTCCAGTCGAACCTTGGCAACGAAACACAGTCGCGCAGCCACGGAAATTCCAGCAAAGCGGCATTCGAAGAGGCGCTCGGCTGCGCGGTGCTGGATGAGTTTCAGTTGTATCAGGAAGCGGAAGATCGCAGCAAACGGCGGTGCGGGTTGTGACAACGTCACGTTGTCAGGTGAGTCGACAGGTGCGCGTAACTTGTTTGATCTGACGCTGGGTTAAGCAGCCCATCGCGAAACTGCGTCAGCCCAATCGCTTTTGCGGAAATTTCCCGTACCACTAAGCGGTAGCTGGCTCCGGTTTTCACGCTCAGCGCGTAGGGCCGTACCAGTCTGCCGCTGAGCAAATCTTCTTCCACCAGGGTTTCGTCGGCGATTGCCACGCCAAAACCTTGTACTGCTGCGGTAATCGCCAAATCCATGGTGTCGAAGTGCTGATTTTTTTGCATCGCAGAAGGCAGTGGCTTGGGCAATTTGGCCAGCCATAACGACCAGTCGGTTTTGTCTCGGGTGGGATGCAAAAATGTCATGCCTGAAAACAGCGTATTTTCCGCCAGGCGGTGACTGACCACTGGCGTCAACGACTCCTCAAACAGCAAATCACCGGCATTCATGTGCGTGCCGAACACAATCGCCGCGTCAAACGGTTCGGTTTTGAAATTAACCGAATGTTCGGTGGTGGTGGTGAGCGCAATCTGCATCTCCGGGAAACGTTGCTCAATCTCCACCAGACGCGGCACCAGCCAGCGCATCGCGCAGGTCGGCGCTTTAAGACGAACCACAGTTTGCTGCTGACGCGCCTGTTCTGCGACCATCATCATCTGATTGAAAGACGTCATTAACTCCGGATACAGCGCGCTGCCCTGAGGCGACAAACGCAGGCCGCGAGCCAGTCGTTCGAACAGGGGAAAACCAAACCATGCCTCAAGTGTCGCAATCTTGCGACTCACCGCGCCCTGAGTCAGACACAACTCTCTGGCGGCGTGCGTCAGGTTCAGATGACGGGCGGTCACCAGAAAAGTTTCGATGGCATTCAACGGCAACTGACGACGGGACATGCTGACTCCAGCTATGCAATTTGGTCATGGCGAGTATGACACAGCGTCACAGCTCAATAAACGGCAATCGCCTGCGACTCTGCGTGGCGGCTTTCGAGGCCGATTTGGCGATATTTTCACCTATTTCGGCACACACGGTAATGCCCTGCACAAACGGCTGGTCATGCATCAAATAGGGCAATGCGGCGAAGGCAATTCGTCCGCGCACCGACTCAGGTTCAAGTAGCGTGTAATCCTGGGCAACATCCGGGAAATCTTCACCGGTAGTTTCCAGTTGCTGACGTAATGTCGGGAAGGGCAAATCACGGATTTTGAGCGCCTGCTGCCCACGAGCGTCGATAAAAGTATCGAACTCGAAATCACCGTTTTGGCTGAAAATCAGCGTCCTGTCGGTTTCAACCTCCATCTTATAGTCCGTTCCCAGCGCATGGATGCTGAGTATCCCAGCCTCACGTAAAGCCAGCAAACGCCGAATCGACTCTGACGGAATGGCGGTGTAGTTATCGATAAACACACGAGCCAGTCCATTTTTGAAACGCTCCCGGTCCCGCTCCGTAAGGTGCGGCACGATATCTTCTACCGCTTCGTGTAGGCGCAAAATGGTGTAGCGCCAGTACACGGTATGTTTTTCGCGTTTGTTGCGTTCGACTTCCCGAAGGTTCGCGACGGCCCAGTGAAAGGGATTATGGTTTTTCCTGTCGGCAAACCAGGCGTCGGAGAACGTATCGGCATTCAACGATTGCAGTGAAATTTTCTCGCTCCATTGCGGGTCGGCACGTTCAAGTTCCTGAAGCACAAGTTCAAATACGCGGTCCAGTAAACCATCGCTCCCGGCGGCAATTTCTCTCTCAATGGCAAGCTCTGTCACGATCAGCAAGGGTTCATAGGGAATAGGGCAGTAAAAATCCGCTTCCGGCAAAATTCCGGAACGCGACAGCAGGGCAATTTTCAGTGACTGACTTTCGTCATTGAGTTTGAACGCCATCGAATCAGCATCGGATTCAATGAACGTACCATGCTGCACCACCACAGCCATCGCCGCATCAATGGCGCTGAGCGAGATGCCCATAATGCCAACGTTGCCTGCCGTAATATGGGCTTCAATCAAACCCGACCACGGACTCGGGAAAAATGAGCGTGTCGCTTCCTCTTCTTCCGGCCAGACGTGGCCTGTGGCGATCACCGCCAGATCGTAGATGTCGCTGACCGGCTCGCCTTCGGCCCACAGCGTGACGCCCTCTGGTGAAGCCTTGATATCCGTGATGTCGCAGGATTCTTGAATGGCTATCTGGAAACCACGCTGTTTCGCCTGTTCAACCAGTTGCAGAAACTGCGCGCGATAATATTCACCAAGCAAAATACGCGGCAAAAACTGGCGTTCATGAAGCGTCGTTGGCTCCACGCCGTAACGCGCCAGATGCGCTTTTGGCTGGCTTTTCAGCCAGTCGAGATAAGTGGAAAACAGCGGGGGAATTTCAATGCTGGCGATGTTTGCCAGCATCATGCGTGAGTTATCCTCATCGGTATAAGGCATGCCGACACCCGCTTCTTCCGCGCGTTCATATAACGAAATCGCCATCGGCGTTTTGTTTTTCACCAGCGAATAAAAGGTATAAATACCGGTTGGGCCAGTGCCAATAATGGCTATCTTTTTCATTCATCTGTTCCTGTCATCCTTTGTTCCAAGTCTAGACCAGGATTAGAGCTATGCAATTTCCTCATGGCTATCATGACAACAATTCGATTGTCGGCTCCCGAGGCTTTCTATTGAATAGTTATGCATATTTACTGAGAAAGGATTGGCGATGACTCTGCGTTCTTCGGTGAAAACCCGCACAAAACTGCCCGACGTGGGCACGACCATTTTTACCGTGATTGGTCAGCTTTCTTCTCAACATAACGCGATTAACCTTTCCCAGGGCGCACCGAATTTTGCTTGTGACGCTCGTTTAGTGCAGGGCGTAACGCGCGCGATGGAAGAGGGGCATAATCAGTATGCGCCGATGACCGGGCTGCATTCGCTGAAAACGCGCATCGCAGAAAAGATTGCCACTCTGTATGGCACGCGCTACGACGTTGACAGCGAAGTGCTGGTCACCGCCAGCGCCAGTCAGGGCCTCTATTCAGCCATCGGTGGTCTGGTCCATCCCGGCGATGAAGTTATCTATTTTGAGCCGTCGTTCGACAGCTACGCGCCGATTGTGCGTTTGCAGGGCGCAACGCCGGTCGCTATCAAGCTGACGGTGCCTGATTTCACCGTCAATTGGGATGAAGTGCGCGCAGCCATCACGCCACGCACGCGGATGATCATCATCAATACGCCGCATAACCCGAGCGGCAAAGTGTTCGACGGCGACGATTTAAATCAGTTGGCCGCGCTGACCCGCAACACCGATATCGTGATTTTGTCCGATGAAGTGTACGAACATGTGGTATTCGACGGTCAGCCACATCACGGTATGGCGACGCATCCGCAACTGGCAGAGCGCAGTGTGATCATCTCCTCATTCGGCAAAACCTATCATGTCACCGGCTGGCGCGTGGGTTACTGTGTGGCCCCGGCGGAACTGATGGACGAAATCTGCAAAGTGCATCAATTTCTGATGTTCTCTGCCGATACACCGATGCAGTACGCCTTTGCGGAACACATGAATGACCCGCAAACCTGGCTGTCGCTGGCGGCGTTTTATCAGCGCAAGCGTGACCTTTTGCAGTCATTGCTGGCCGAATCACCGTTCCGTCTGCTACCGAGTCAGGGTTCTTTCTTCCTGCTGGCGGATTACAGCCATTTCAGCGATGAAAGCGACAGCGAAATGGTGAAGCGTTTAATTGTCGACCACGGCGTGGCGACGATCCCGCTGTCGGCGTTCTACACCGATGGCACCGATAACAAACTGATCCGCCTCTCTTTTGCGAAAGATGAGGCCACATTACGAGCAGGTGCTGCGGCCCTGTGTCAGGTAAAACCACGTTAAGGGGCGTTGGCGATGAAGAAAGTGAAAGCACTGATTGTGGGCATGGGCCTGTTCTGCTCGGTCTCTTCCTTTGCCGCAGGCGAGCTGCGTTTCGGCGTGGAAGCGGAGTATCCGCCGTTTGAAAGCCGTAACTCCGCAGGCGAACTCGAAGGGTTTGATATCGATTTAGGCAACGCCATCTGTAAAGCGGCAGCGCTGAAATGCAGTTGGATAGAAAGCTCGTTTGATTCGCTGATCCCGGGCCTGGTGGCGAAGAAATTCGATGCCATCAACTCGGCGATGAATATCACTGAACAACGGCGTAAAAGTATCGATTTCACCCAACCGATTTACCGCATCCCTTCGCAGTTAGTGGGTAAAGAAAGCAGCGGAATGCAGACCACGCCGGAAGGGTTAAAGGGCAAAACCATTGGCGTGTTACAGGGTTCAATTCAGGAAACCTATGCCAAAGAACATTGGGAAAAACACGGTGTCACCGTGGTGTCCTATAAAGATCAGAATTTGGCGTGGGCCGATTTGCTGAACGGACGTATTGACGCAAGCCTTGTGATGTCTGCCGCCGGACAGGCCGGATTCCTTAGCAAACCGCAGGGCAAAGGCTTCGGTTTCATCGGCAAACCTGTCGCGGATGACACCATTCTGGGCAGCGGCATTGGCTTTGGTTTACGCCAGGGCGATGCAGAGCACAAAAAACAACTCGACGCCGCCATCGACAAAGTTCGCGCCGATGGCACGATCACCAAGCTTGCGGCGAAATACTTTCCTGGTATCGATGTCAGCGTAAAATAGCCTTCATTCTTCAAGTTGCAGGTGCGTTGGCTGCGTTCCCACACCCCAGTCACTTACTTAAGTAAGCTCCTGGGGATGTGCTCTCTTGCCGCGTAATTCGGTCCATTTGGACCTCACCCCTTTGGGGCCAGCGCAAGCGCTGTTCAAAACGCCTTCGGCATTTTGTCCTGCAACTTGAATTATTTTGGCTATTACCTCCGCAGTACAAATTGATTCCTTGAGAGCTTTACGCATTTTTACAGCAGGAATCAGGCACTTCCGATCCCAATTATTTATTTCCGGGTTTGTTCGGATTTTGTACCGTCAACAATTGGATTATCGGCAGTTTTTGTCTAGAGTGGGCGCATCTTAGCGAAGTCGATTATCAAAGAAGGACGCTGACTCAGGCATGAACCGCAGACACTTTATAAAATCTTCCATGGCTGTAGCCGCAGTGAGCGCTACATCTGGCATCGCCACTCTGTTCTCCAAAGCCGCCTTTGCTGATGACTCGTCGATTGCCGACGGGCAAACGCGCCGCTTTGATTATTCCGTGTTGCAATCTATGGCGCGCGATATCGCCAGCCAACCGTGGGGCGGCGCACCGAAAGATCTGCCGAAAACGCTGGCAGAGCTAACGCCGCAGGCCTATAACGCCATTCAGTATGATGCGTCCCAGTCGCTGTGGAACAACATCGAAGAGCGCCAACTGGATGTGCAATTCTTCCACGTCGGGATGGGCTTCCGTCGCCGTGTACGCATGTTCTCGCTGGACACTGCTTCGCAGCAGGCGCGTGAAATCCACTTCCGCCCTGAGTTGTTCAAATATAACGACGCAGGGGTGGACACCAAACAGCTCGAAGGGCAGACCGATCTTGGTTTTGCTGGCTTCCGTACCTTTAAAGCACCTGAACTGGCGCGTCGCGATATCGTCTCGTTCCTCGGCGCAAGCTACTTCCGCGCGGTCGACAGCACTTATCAATACGGTTTATCCGCACGTGGGCTGGCGGTGGATACCTTCACCGACACGCCAGAAGAGTTCCCGGACTTCACCTCTTTCTGGTTTGAAACCGTCAAGCCAGGCGCCACGGTGTTTACCGTCTATGCGCTGCTCGACAGCCCAAGCGTGACCGGCGCGTACAAATTCACCGTCAACTGCCAGGAAACGCAGGTGATCATGGATGTGGAAAACCACATCTTCGCGCGCAAGGACATCAAACAACTCGGCATCGCGCCGATGACCAGTATGTTCAGTTGTGGCAACAACGAACGCCGCACCTGCGACACCATTCATCCGCAAATTCATGACTCCGATCGCCTGGCGATGTGGCGTGGCAACGGTGAATGGGTTTGCCGTCCGCTGAATAACCCGCAGAAATTGCAGTTCAATGCGTTCCAGGACAAAAACCCGCGCGGGTTTGGCCTGTTACAACTGGACCGCGATTTCTCACATTATCAGGACGTGATGGGCTGGTACGACAAACGCCCAAGCCTGTGGGTTGAGCCGCGTAATCAGTGGGGCGATGGGGCCGTGTCGTTGATGGAAATCCCAACCACGGGCGAAACGCTGGATAACATCGTTTGCTTCTGGCAGCCGAAGAAAGCGGTAAAAGCAGGCGACGAGCTGGACTTCAAATACCGTCTGTACTGGGCCGCACAGCCGCCAGTGCGTTCTCCGCTGGCGCGCGTGATGGCGACCCGCACCGGCATGGGCGGTTTCCCGGAAGGCTGGGCGCCAGGCGAACATTATCCGGAAAAATGGGCGCGTCGTTTTGCCATCGATTTTGTCGGGGGTGACCTGAAAGCGGCTGCGCCAAAAGGAATTGAGCCGGTTATCACGCTCTCGAACGGTGAAGCGAAGCAGGTGGAAATTCTGTACGTTGAACCGTTCGACGGCTACCGGATCCTGTTTGACTGGTATCCGACTAACGACTCTACCGATCCGGTGGAAATGCGCATGTTCCTGCGCTGTCAGGGCGACGCAGTCAGCGAAACCTGGCTGTATCAGTATTTCCCACCTGAGGCAGATAAGCGTAATTACGTTGATGACCGCGTAATGAAGTAAACGAGTAGGGCCTACGAATGATTTTGTAGGCCCTGCAAACGCAGCGCCGCTGAGTAATTATTTACCGCGATAGCGCAACGCCAGTTTCGGTGATTGTCCGCTAAATGCCTGCAAATTCGCATGCAACGCACGCCCTAACAGCGTCACATCTTCAACGCCCGGCGCACAAATTACCTCTCCTGTGTCCAATCCTTTCAGGCTGGCCGTCACCACTTCTTCTGCGCTCATGCGCGGAATGGCGCTTAAATCCATGCCCTGACGTTCATGGAACTCGGTCGCCACTACGCCCGGACACAGCACCTGGATCTGAATTCCCGCCGGTTTCAGTTCTTCGTGCAGCGCCAGGGAAAGCGAAACTAAATGCGATAGCGCGGCAACATAGGTTGCACGTCCAGCCGCTTCTCCGAGCGGGGCGGTTGCGCCGAAAGCCAGCATACCCGCGACATTCAGAATGGTGCCATTTTTGCGCTCGACCATCCCCGGCGCGGCAGCGTGAGCCAGTAACGTCGGCGCAATCACTTTCACCTGCAACAGCTCGCTGGCTTTCTTGGTAGGCAAATCGGTAAAGCCCATATAATGCGAGACACCCGCGTTGTTAATCAGCAGCGTGATCGGCTCCTGGCGGCAGATTTCGCTGATACGGTTCAGGCCTTCCGGCGTGCTTAAATCTGCCACGACCGGGCGAATCTGTCCGGCAGGAAATTCGGCGACCAGTTCATCGAGGCGCTCCTGGCGTCTGCCAACGGCGATCACGTCGTAGCCTTTGGTGGCTAAGCGGCGTGCAAATGCCTGACCAATGCCGGAAGTGGCGCCCGTTACGAGGGCTAAACGCGTTGAAGAAGACATATATAAATTCCCGTGTGACGTTATGCGAAGGATGTGAAAAGCATAGTCGGACAACCGCATCTCGACAGCGGCCAACTGCAGCCGCTTATCGAGCTGTTGTGGACGCCAATTTTACAATTTAAGAGGGGATGTCGGTGATGCCTCGGCAAATTATTATGTTGGGGTTTATACGTCCATTGCGTAGTTTATTGCATCATTGGCCTTTGAAAACCTTTTTGAGGTGTTTCCATGATCCCAGAACAACCGCTTCAGGATGAATTGATTCAGGTTTCACCTGAACTGGCGCTACATGCTGCCGATGAACGTTTTGTTTCCGCATTGCATCAACTGGTTGTTAAAAACCGCCACTGGTTGCAGCAGTCGCTGAACTGGCCACAGTTTATCGGCGGGGAAGATGACACCCGGCAAAATATGCTGAGCAACCGGATGCTGCACCAGCGCGGCTACGCCAAAATGTTCCTGATTGTGTTGCGTGATGAGTTGGTTGGCGTGCTGTCGTTTAATTCGATAGAACCGCTGAATAAAACCGGGTACATCGGATACTGGCTGGATGAAGCGCATCAGGGGCAGGGAATTATCGCCGACTGTCTCACTGCTTTTATGCGCTATTACGCGCAGCAGGGCGAAGTGCGGCGCTTTGTCATTAAATGCCGTGTGGAGAACGAACGGAGCAATCAGGTGGCGCTGCGTAACGGATTTGCGCTGGAAGGGTGTCTGAAACAGGCGGAGTTTCTCAACGGTCACTATCATGACCAGAATATTTACGCCCGTATCATTGACGAACAATCAGAGTGAACCGAGCAACGGGGTACGAGTGATCCGCTCGTCGCCGTTAATCACTTTGCGCCCACGAATGTGAATGGTGTCGCCGTCGTAGGCTTCGATCACCGCGTTGCCGCAGATTTCCACACGGTGTTCAATCACCACATCGCCGCTAATTCGCGCGTGCCCCTCAATCAAGATTTTGTCGTCGAGTAAAATCGGTCCGCCGCGCAACCAGGCGTGACCGCCCACAAGGACGTGATGTTTAAGCACACAATTGCCTTCAACGACGGCGTTTTCCGCCACTTGGGAGCTGTAGCGCAATGTCGGAATGGCATCTTCATCGCTGCCTGCTACTACTCGGGCGTTGCCATACACTTTTGCGCAGTCGCACACCCAGACGTTATTTTCTTCGTTGCCCTGAATCAGCGCGCTATCGAAAACTTCTGCGCGGTGTTCAATAAAGGCCTGATCGACAATCGCTTCACCATAAATTTGCGCCTGATGCACAATGCGCGAACGGCTCACGGTGGCGCGGTCATAGATTTGTAAATGCTGCGTTTTGTCCGGCGTCAGGCCAATGGCTGCAATGATGTCGCACTCGTTAAGAATGCGTGCGTCGCCGAAAATATGGCATTCTCCGCGCACGCGTGAGCGTTGAATGGTGACGTTGTCACTTATTCTGGCGTGATGGGAAAGAGTGGCGTGGTCGATCCAGACATCATCCTCAACTATTACACCGTGAGAAAGGGTGCAGGGCTGCGTTACTCGGGCATTGCCCGTGACTTTTACGCCAGCAAACACCACGCTGTTTTCGTCGTAAATCCAGCAGTCTCCTTGCTGGCTGAGCGCGCTTTCTTCGTCAACCCAACCGCCTGCGCTGCCTGCTGTCACATCGGCGAAATCGCGTACGGCTATAAGTTGCCAGAGGGTGACGCTTTTTTTCTCGCCTTCTTCCTGAAAGCTAAAGGCGCGTGACGTTTCGCTGAGGCGGTACTTGTTCATCGGATTTCTCTATACGAGGGATTAAGATAAACGTAGCAAAGAATCTGCGTGACGCGACGGATAAGGTTACTTTAAAATGCACCTTCAAATATTTTTGAATGATTAAACAGAATGAAGAGTGTGGATCCGCACAGCAAAGTCCTGCATTTACCCGCAGGCTATTTCGGAATGGTGCTCGGGATTATCGGCATGGGCTTTGCCTGGCGTTATGCCAGCACAATCTGGCCGGTGCCGAAGATGATTGGCGACGGGTTGGTTATGCTCGCGATTACCGTATGGGCACTGTTGACCCTGGCATTTTTACTGCGCGTCGTACGCTTTCCGCATAGCGTGCTGGCGGAGATGCGCCACCCGATCGCCAGCAGTTTTGTCAGCCTTTTTCCCGCCACCACAATGCTGGTAGCGATTGGTGTCACGCCCTGGTGCAGGTCGCTGGCAGTAGGGCTGTTTAGCGCTGGCGTAGCCACCCAACTCTGTTACGCCGCGTGGCAAAGCGCCGGATTGTGGCGCGGGCAGCATCCGAATGAAGCGACAACGCCGGGGCTTTATCTGCCGACCGTTGCCAACAATTTTATCAGCGCGATGGCCTGTGGGGCTTTGGGCTATACCGATGCCGGACTGGTGTTTCTCGGGGCGGGCGTGTTGTCGTGGCTGAGTCTTGAGCCGGTGATCCTCCAGCGTTTACGCAGTGCCGGGGAGTTACCTGCGCCATTACGCACATCGCTCGGCATTCAACTCGCTCCTGCGTTAGTGGCTTGTAGCGCTTGGTTTGCCGTTAACGGCGGTCAGGTTGATGTGTTCGCCAAAATGCTGTTCGGCTACGGCTTATTGCAGCTGCTGTTTATGCTGCGCCTGATGCCGTGGTTCCTGAAACAGCCGTTTAACGCCTCGTACTGGAGCTTTTCGTTCGGTATTTCTGCGCTCGCGACCACCGGCTTGCACCTTGGGCATGCCCGCCCGGACGGTTTTTTCCATACGCTGGCGCTGCCACTGTTTATTTTTACCAATGCGATCATTGCGTTGCTGATTATCCGCACCGTGCATTTGCTGCTTTGTGGCAAGCTGCTGACTCGCGTTGAACGCCATACACTTTTAAGCAACAAGGACTCCCAATGACCCTTCGTGATGAAAATTACTTCACCGACAAATACGGCATGACCCGCACGCATTCCGAAGTGCTGCATGCGGCGACGAAAATCGCGCCGGGCAAAACCCTGGATTTAGGCTGTGGACAGGGGCGCAACAGCCTCTATCTGGCAGCCAATGGGTTTGATGTAACGGCGTGGGATAAAAATCTGGCGAGTATCAGCAATCTGGAAAAGGTGCGCCAGGCCGAAGGGCTGGAGAATCTGCGTTCGAAAGAAGTGGATCTCAATACGCTGACATTCGATGGTGAATACGATTTTATCCTCTCCACCGTGGTGATGATGTTTCTCGACGCAGACACCATTCCGGGCCTTATTGCCAACATGCAGCGCTGCACGCGTCCTGGCGGCTGGAACCTGATTGTGGCGGCGATGGATACCGACGACTATCCCTGTAACGTCGGCTTCCCGTTTGCCTTCAAGCGCGATGAGCTGAAAAACTATTACGCGGGATGGGAGTTTGACCGTTATAACGAAGACGTCGGTGAATTACACCGCACCGACGCCAACGGTAACCGCATTAAACTGCGTTTTGCCACTATGCTCGCACGCAAACCGTCTTAACGCGCAGCCAGCAGACATAGCTGAAGGGCGACATTGTACGAGGCCTCAAACGATTTCAGCGGCAGGAACTCAAACTTCGAGTGGAAGTTGTGCGCGCCTGTGAAAAAGTTTGGGGTCAGCAGCCCTTTGGCTGATAACGCCGCGCCGTCAGTGCCACCGCGCATCGGCGTCGGTTTTGGCGTGATGCCTAAACTTTCCATCGCTTCAAACATCAGATCGATTGCGCGTCGGTCTTCGCCAACGGCATTGCTGATATTGCTGTAGGTATCGCTTATCTGAAACTCGACTTTTGCCGTCGGGTGTTGGGTGGCAATCTTCGCTGCGACATCTGCAATTTGCTGTTTGCGGCGTTCGAAACTCTCTTTGTCGAAATCACGAATACTGGCGTGCAACACTGCGTAGCTTTGCACCGCTTCCATGCCGTTAAACCAAACATAGCCTTCGCGGCCAGCGGTGTGTTCCGGCGTTTGCTGACGGTCAAAATGGCTCATGAAATCGGTGGCCATCAGCAGGGGATTCACTAACACGTCTTTCGATGACATTGGGTGCGCGGTCACGCCGGTAAAGCGGATTTCAGCCGCCGCGGCGTTAAAGTTTTCATAGACGATTTCGCCCAGTTCGCAGCAGTCGATGGTCCAGGCGAAATCGACGTTGAAGCGACGCTCAATATCCAGCGCCTTTGCACCGCGCAGACCCACTTCTTCATCCGGCACAAACGCCACCACGATATCGCCGTGACGCTGATCTGCTTGCAGATTTTCCAGCAGCGTCATAACGACTGTTACCGCCGCTTTGTTATCGGCCCCAAGCACGCTGGTGCCGTCACTGAAAATAATCTCTTCATCAGGGTAGGAAAGGATTTCCGGGTGTTCATTCACCCGTAGCCAGATCTCTTTTTCAGCATTCAGACAGAGATCCTGACCGCTAAAACGCAGGATTTGTGGATGAATATCCGGTGACAGACCGACGTCTACGGTATCGATATGCGTGATAAAACCGACGCGCGGTGCGCCTGCGACATTGCCTTTTTTCACGGCGGTAACGGTGGCGTGTTCATCGATTTCGATGTTGTCCAACCCCAGTTGTGCCAGCTCTTTAGCAAGCAAACGCGCCATCTCATGCTGACCGACGGTAGTGGGTAACGTCGTGGCGCTGGCGTCGCTTTGGCTGGTGATCGCGAGGTAGCGGAAAAAGCGTTGGGTTAATTGACTGACGAGCGGCGATGACATAGTGGATCCTTCTTTATTCGTGTTATCAGGTGTTTGCATTTTGTAATTGATGTTATCTATTGAAGGCTAATCAATAAGAACAGGAAATGGACATGAAATGCAAACTGACAACGCTTGCACTGGCAACGATAGCCCTGACGGTCAGTTCCACCATCGCTGCAAAGACGCTGGTGTACTGTTCGGAAGGATCGCCTGAGAACTTCAATCCGCAGTTATATACCTCCGGGACCAGCGTTGATGCGAGCGCAGTGCCCATCTACAACCGTCTGGTGGATTTCAAGCCAGGCACCACTGAACGGGTGCCAAGCCTCGCAGAAAGCTGGGATGTCAGTGAAGATGGCAAGGTTTACACTTTCCATCTGCGCCAGGGCGTAAAGTTTCAGAGCAACAAATACTTCAAGCCGACCCGCGACTTTAACGCCGACGACGTGATCTTTTCTTTCATGCGTCAGAAGGATGAAAATAATCCTTATCACAAAGTTTCCGGCGGCAGTTATTCGAACTTTGAAAGTCTGGAGTTTGGCAAACTGATAACGAAAATCGACAAAGTCGATGATCACACTGTGCGCTTTACGCTGGCGCATCCGGAAGCACCGTTTGTCGCCGATCTGGCGTGGTATTTTGCGTCGATTCTTTCCAGTGAATATGCCGATGCCATGCTGAAAGCGGGCACCCCGGAGCGGGTTGATATGGATCCTGTCGGCACCGGGCCGTTTAAACTCGCGCAGTACCAGAAGGATTCGCGTATTTTGTTTACCGCCTTCCCGGACTATTGGCAGGGCAAAGCGAAAATCGACCGATTGGTGTTTAGCATTACGCCGGATGCCTCCGTGCGATTTGCCAAACTGGAAAAAAACGAGTGTCAGGTGATGCCGTTCCCGAATCCGGCTGATTTGCCGAGAATGAAAGAGAATAAAGACATCACGCTGATGAGTAAACCGGGGCTGAACACCGGATTCCTGGCGTTTAATACGCAAAAACCGCCGTTCAATAACCTGAAAGTGCGTCAGGCGCTGGCGATGGCAATCAATAAACCGGCGATCATCGAAGCCGTGTTTCACGGCACCGGTATTGCCGCGAAAAATTTGCTGCCGCCGGGTGTGTGGAGCGCCGATAGCGATTTGAAAGATTATGATTTTGACCCGGAGAAAGCGAAAGCGCTGCTTAAAGAGGCGGGTTTTGCCAACGGCTTAACCGTCGATCTTTGGGCTATGCCGGTGCAACGACCGTATAACCCGAACGCCAAACGCATGGCGGAAATGATTCAGGCTGATTGGGCGAATATCGGCGTTAAAACGACGATCACCACTTATGAATGGGGTGAATATCTCAAACGCGTGAAAGACGGTGAGCATCAGGCGGCATTGATGGGCTGGACCACCGCAACGGGTGACCCGGATAATTTCTTCGGCCCGTTGTTCACTTGTCAGTCGGCAGACGGCGGGTCGAACTCTGCGAAATGGTGTTACGCACCGTTTGACAAAATTATTGCTGAGGCGAAATCGATAACCGATCAGCAAAAACGCACCGAACTCTATAAGCAGGCACAGCAAATGATGCATGACCAAATGCCAGCGGTGATGATTGCCCATTCGACGATTTTTGAACCGGTGCGCAAAGACGTGACGGGCTATGAGATTGACCCGTTCGGTAAACATCTTTTCTACCAGGTAGACATGAAATAAGCAGCGATGCCTCCCGCGATCTCAGCGGGGGGTAGTTTTTTTCCGAATCTTTGACCCATCGCTTTTTTTCCTACAACAATTATTCGGGCGCTTTGCTATAAAGAGTGCGCATTTGTACTTTTACAGGGATTAACTTATGCGTAGCAAAACTTTATTTAAAGTGGCCGCCGTTGCGGGCATGTTAGCGTTAACAGGGTGTGCATCAAAAATTGCTCAGCCAGAAAAGTATTCCGGTTTTCTTAAGAGTTATTCTGATCTGAAAGAAACAACGTCAGCATCTGGCAAGCCAGAACTGCGTTGGATTGATCCGGACTATAAACCGGCGAACTACGACAGCATCGTCTACAACCCGATTGTTTTCTATCCGGTGCCAAAACCAACCACGCAGGTGGGTGAAAAGGCATTGTCAGATATCCTGAACTACACCAATACCCAGATGAAACAAGCGATTTCTGAACGGAAAACGCTGGTCACCACGGCAGGCCCGCGCAGCCTGATTTTCCGTGGTGCGATCACGGGTGTGGATTCAAGCTCAGAAGGGTTACAGTTCTACGAAGTAGTGCCAGTGGCGCTGATCGTGGCTGGCACGCAGATGGCAACAGGTCACCGTACCATGGACACCAGTTTGTACTTTGAGGGTGAACTCATTGACCCGAAAACCAACAAACCGGTAATCAAAGTGGTGCGTAAAGGCGAGGGGAAAGACTTGTCTAACGAGAACACGCCGCTGACCGCTGAAACCATGAAAGCGGTGATCGACGAAATGGCGATTGATGCTGTTAAGTTCGATCCGAATCAGAAGTAAGACTCATCATCCAAAAAACCGGCGGATTGCTCCGCCGGTTTTTTTATGCCGCGCTTTTACGTAACGCCGCGCGTTTAAACCAGGTTTCCGGTTTCGCAAACATCACCAGATTACCCACCAGAATTAGCGCCAGACCAAACACTGCATTGGCGTGCCAGACATAACCTTCATAGAACGTGGAAATGGTGAGCGCAACCAGCGGGAACAGCAGTGTGCTGTAGGCAGCGTTGGCAGGTCCGATACGGCCAACCAGCGTGAAGTAAGCGCCAAACGCCACCACCGAGCCAAACAGCGCCAGATACAACAGCGCGCCCATATAGCTGACGGTAAATTCCGGCATAAAGTTATCGCCACGAATCAACGCAATCACACCCATCACAATTGTGCCGTACAGCATCGCCCAACTGTTGGTGGTCAATGTTTCGAGACCACGGCGCTGATGGCGAATACTCAGCATATTGCCGAGCGAGAAACCGTAAGTCCCGAGCGCACTCAGGCCAATGCCCATTAACAGTTCTGTGCTCAGACCGCTGGCCTGGAGATCGTCCCAGAACAGCGTCACGATCCCAATCAGACCAAGCAGGGCGGCGAGATAAAAACGGCCCGGCGGCTGCTGGCGATAAAACAGGAAACTGTTAATGGCGTTAAACAGCACGGCCATTGAAAAAATCACCGATTCCAGCCCGGTGTTGATCCACTTCGCGGCGGTATAAAAGCACCAGAAATTGAAGCAAAACACGCAGCAGCCCTGAATGATGCAGAACAGGTGATCCCTTGCCTGCAATTTACGCAGGCGGCCCATCAGTTTCAGCACCACCATCAGGGTGACGCTCGCCACCGCAAAGCGCCAAAAAATCGATACCGGCGCGGCGACCGGGCCTTGTTGCAGGAAAATGGCAATCCAGGTCGTGCCCCAGATAACCACCACCAGAAAATAGAGTAATACGTTCATTTTTTATCTCAGTTCAGCCAGCAATGACGCGAAGTGTGGCAGGTGGCGCGAGCGGGCGCTTGCAGCAGGTTGCGGGGAAGTTGCATATTCTTGCGCATTTTTTTGCGGGTGAGCGGGAGTAATACTGGCAAGCCGGGGCGACAATTCATAGACTAGCGATCTGACTCCTCGCCACAGCGAACACGATGCCCGAAAATTACGGTACTTTTGAAACCCTGCGCCAACAAAACGCCGTCCTGCGTGACACGGTGGCGTTGAACTCCGGCATTCAGCTGGCGGCCTGGTTCAATCAAAACGATACCGTGACGGTGCAAAGTGACCATCATACGCTCAGTCTGTATGTGGCCGATGGCTACGAAAGCTATCACAAGACGCCGTATGGCTGGAAAAATGGCGGCGGGCCGGACCGTTTTTGCCTGATGCCCAAAGAGAGCGAGTCGAGTTGGGATATCCGCGATAATCTGTCGTTCGTGCATTTGTACTGCACCGACGAACATTTGCGCGAAACCGGCGAGAAAATTTGGGATCGCAGCCCGGCGTCGTTTCGGCTGGACGAAAAAACCTTCGCTAACGACGACAAAATTACCGCGTTGTATCGCCATTTTCTGCTCGACTGCGACTGGCAGCAGCAGGCCAACCAACTGGCGCTCAGTTCAGCCACCACACTGTTGCTGACGCATCTGATCCAGCATTACACCAACGTACAGTGGCAGTTGCCGAAAGTGACCGGTGGCCTTGCGCCGTTCGTGCTGCGCAACGTGCTGGCGTATATCGAATCGAATCTCGCACAGCCGATGACGCTGGTGGATCTGGCCCACGAGGCCAACTTAAGTGAGTACCACTTTGCGCGTATGTTTACGCTCTCGATGAAAATGGCCCCGCATCAGTACGTGATGCAGCGCCGGATGGCGAGAGCGCAGGAACTGGTGCGTCACACATCATTGCCACTGACCGAAATCGCGCTGGCCTGTGGCTTTAGTTCTGCCAGTCATTTCAGCAATCGTTTCAAAAGCGCAATGGGCATGACGCCGTCGCAGCTACGCGCGGCGAGCCAGTGACAGCACGCTAAAGCAAACGCCGCCCGCGACTAATCCCCAGAAAGCTGAACTAATTCCCATCAACGTCAAACCGCTGGCGGTGATCAAAAAGGTGACAATAGCCGCGTCACGTTCATTTTCTTTCGCCAGCGCCTGTACAAGACTGCCGCTAATCGTGCCGAGCAACGCCAGGCCCGCCAGCATCTGGATCCAGGCGACGGGCAATGCCGCCATTAGCGACGTTATTGAACCGCCAAAAATGCCGGTGCTGAGATAAAAAACACCCGCTGCAGCGGCGGCTTTCCAGCGTTGATTAACGTCAGGGTGCGCTTCCGGGCTTTGGCAAATCGCGGCGGTAATGGCCGCAATACAAATTGAATACACGCCAAAGGGCGAAAAGAGCAACGCAATTCCGCCCGTTATCACGATCAGCAATGAGACAGGCGCGGGATACCCCGAGGCTTTCATCGTGGCAATTCCCGGTGCGTTTTGCGAGGCCATAGTCACAAGGAAAAATGGTACGCCCACGCTCAACAACAGCGAAAAATTGAATTCAGGGGTGATATAACGCGGCAGTGCAAAAGCAACATGCAGCGTTTCGCTGTGCAATTGCCCGGTAAAAACGGCCACTGCGCTGCCCACGACCAGCGCGGCAATCACTGCATAGCGCGGGGCGAGTGCTTTAAACAGCAGCCACGCCGCAAGCATACTGCCGCATAACAATAAATTACCCGGCAGGCTGGTGAAGGCCTGTAAACCAAAACGCAGCAGGATCCCCGCCAGCATCGCCGCCGCCAGCGAATGGGGGATGATTCTCATCAGCCGCGCAAACAGCCCAGTCAGCCCGCAAAGCACAATCAGTGCGTTGGCAAAAATGAAAATACCCACCGCTTGATTCAGCGTTACGCCCTGTAACCCCGTGACCAACAGCGCCGCGCCCGGTGTGGACCACGCTGTTAATATCGGCAATTTACGCCACAGCGTCAGAACAAGCGTACTGACACCCATCGCCAAACCGAGTGCTGTCATCCAGCCCGCAATGGTTTGTGCGTCAGCTCCCGCAGCAGCGGCGGCCTGCCAGATAATGGCGGCTGAACTGGCATACCCGACTAACACCGCGACAAAACCGGCCAACAGGGCAGAAAAAGGGAAAGTGCGCATAAAACTCTCTCGTGCGTTATAACGTCCAGCAAAAGGTAACATTGAGCGTTATAGCGCACAAGTGCTAAACTTCGGCAAAAAGGAGCGGCGATGAATATTGCACAACATCTGGCGACGACCCTGAAAGCCTTACGCCAGCAGCGCGAATGGAGCTTGTCGAAACTGGCGGAAGAAACGGGCGTGTCAAAAGCAATGCTCGGGCAAATCGAACGTAACGAATCCAGCCCGACGGTGGCGACGCTGTGGAAAATTGCCACCGGACTGAACGTGCCGTTTTCCCGGTTTATCACCCCAACGGAAAGCGAAGAGAGCGCCTGGGATCCGCAACAGCAGGCAATGGTTGTCACACCGATTTTCCCGTGGGACCCGATTTTGCACTACGATCACTTTGCGATAACGCTCGCGCCGGGCGCGTTAAGTGAATCGACACCGCATGAAACGGGCGTGATAGAGCATGTGGTGGCAATCAACGGTACGCTGGAAATGTGTATCGATGGGCAGTGGCAGCAGGTGAAAGAAGGACAAGGACTGCGCTTTGCAGGCGATAAACCCCATGCCTATCGCAACAGTTCAGCGCGTACGGTGCTGTTTCATTCGCTGATTCACTATCCGCTTGCAAAAGAAAAAGCCGCAGACTGAGCTGCGGCAAAGCACGACGACTAAAGAAATTCATAACGCGACGAGGAAAAATCCGGAATACGCAGCCACTGTAAATCCTTGCCGCTGCGTCGGGAAATATCAAATTCTTCAATGCTTTGCCGACATGCAGAAAAAGCCCGCCTGCGCGACGTGGAAAATGATGTCGTCGCGCCTCACTTCTGACTACAATAGCCGCCATTTTGACCCAACGGATAATAACGATGCGCCTGCAAAACCATCATCTTGAACTCCTGAGCCCGGCCCGTGACACCAACATTGCCCGTGAAGCGATTCTTCACGGCGCAGACGCGGTGTATATCGGCGGCCCTGGCTTTGGTGCCCGTCACAACGCCAGCAACAGCCTGAGCGATATCGCCGAACTGGTGCCATTCGCCCATCGCTATGGCGCAAAGATCTTCGTGACGATTAACACCATTCTTCATGATGATGAGTTAGAGCCTGCACAAAAGCTGATCACCGACCTGTACCAGACCGGCGTGGATGCGCTGATTGTGCAGGATATGGGGATCATGCAACTGGATCTGCCGCCAATTGAGCTGCACGCCAGTACCCAGTGCGACATCCGCAGCGTAGAGAAAGCCAAATTCTTATCTGACGTGGGTTTCAGCCAGATAGTGCTGGCGCGTGAGCTGGATCTGCACCAGATCAAAGCGATTCACGAACATACTGACGCGACTATCGAATTCTTCATTCACGGCGCGCTGTGCGTGGCGTACTCCGGTCAGTGTTATATTTCCCATGCGCAAACAGGCCGCAGCGCCAACCGTGGCGACTGCTCGCAGGCGTGCCGTCTGCCGTACACTCTGAAAGACGATCAGGGCCGTGTCGTAGCGTACGAAAAACACCTGTTGTCGATGAAAGACAACGATCAGACCGCCAACCTGGCGCAACTGATCGACGCGGGTGTGCGTTCCTTCAAGATTGAAGGGCGTTACAAAGACATGAGCTACGTGAAAAACATCACCGCGCATTATCGCCAAATGCTGGATGCGATCATTGAAGATCGAGGCGACTTGGCGCGTTCTTCCGCAGGGCGCACTGAACATTTCTTCATTCCATCGACTGACAAAACCTTCCATCGCGGCAGCACCGACTATTTTGTGAATGAGCGTAAAGGCGATATTGGCGCGTTCGACTCACCGAAGTTTATTGGTTTGCCGGTGGGTGAAGTGCTGAAAGTCAGCAAAGATCACCTTGATGTGGTCGTGACCGAACCGCTGGCTAATGGCGACGGTCTGAATGTGATGATCAAGCGTGAAATTGTCGGCTTCCGTGCCAATACCGTAGAGAAAACCGGTGAAAACCGTTACCGCGTATGGCCGAATGAAATGCCAGCCGATCTGTATAAAGCCCGCCCAAATGCGGCGCTCAACCGTAACCTCGACCACAACTGGTCGCAGGCGTTGACCAAAACCTCCAGTGAACGTCGTATCGCCGTGGATGTTGAGATTGGCGGCTGGCAGGAACAACTGATCCTGACCATGACCAGCGAAGACGGTGTGAGCGTCACGCACACGTTAGACGGTAATTTCGAAGAAGCGTCAAACACTGAAAAAGCGCTGAGCAATTTACAAGACGGCGTGGCGAAGCTTGGGCAGACCATTTATTACCCGCGCGACGTTAAAGTGAATCTGCCGGGGGCGCTGTTTGTGCCGAACAGCCAGCTGAATCAGCTGCGCCGTGAAACGGTGGAGATGCTGGATGAAGCACGTCTGGCGGCTTATCAGCGTGGCAGCCGTAAACCGGTTTCCACGCCACCGCCGGTTTACCCGGAAACGCATCTGACGTTCTTAACCAACGTCTACAACTACAAAGCGCGTGAGTTTTATCATCGCTATGGCGTACAGCTGATTGACGCAGCCTATGAAGCGCACGAAGAGAAGGGCGATGTGCCGGTGATGATCACCAAACATTGTTTGCGTTTCGCGTTCAACCTGTGCCCGAAACAGGCGAAGGGCAGTATCAAAAGCTGGAAAGCCACACCGATGCAGTTGATGCATGGCGACGAAGTGCTGACCCTGAAATTTGACTGCCGCCCGTGCGAAATGCACGTGGTCGGTAAAATCAAAAATCACATCCTGAAATTGCCGCAGGCGGGGAGTATCGTGGCTTCGGTGAGCGCAGAAGATTTGATGAAGACGCTGCCGAAACGTAAAGGCGCGTAACCAAATTGCCCGGCGGCGCAAACGCAGTGCCGCCGGGCATGAATTACGCTTTAAACCCCGCCGCGCTCATCAGCAGCCGGAAAAACATCCCGACCGCTGCCAGCGCCAGCACGCTACCGCCCCATAATGTCACCAGCCAGAACAAACGTTTGTACAATGGTTGTTGCATCAATGATACCCCTCGCCATGTTGCACCTTGCCGCGAAACACGTAGTAGCTCCAGAAGGTGTAAACCAGAATAATCGGCACGATAATCAGCGCCCCCACTAACATAAAGCCCTGACTTTGCGGCGGTGCAGCGGCCTGCCACAAGCTGATATCTGGCGGAATAATATTCGGCCAGATACTGATGCCGAGCCCGCTAAAGCCTAAGAAAATCAGCCCTAACGTCAGTAAAAACGGTGCTGCGTGATATGCAGCACTCGCCAACGTGCGCCATAACCCAAATACGACCGCCAGCGTCAGAACCGGCACTGGCAGCAGATACCAAAGATTCGGCAAACTGAACCAGCGCACCGCAATCGCCGGATGCGCCAGCGGTGTCCACAGGCTAATGACGGCAATCACCGCCAGCATCGCAATGATTAATCCACGCGAGACGCGGCGCATTTTATCCAGCAAAGGATTTTTGCTTTTCATCACCAGCCACGTCGCGCCGAGCAAGGCATAAGCGACAACCAGCCCGAAACCGCAGAACAGCGTAAACGGTGTCAACCAGTCGAATGCGCCACCTGCAAACGCACGGTTATGCACCGGGAAGCCATTCAACACCGCGCCAACCACTACGCCCTGACAGAACGTCGCAAGGATCGAACCGCCGAGAAAAGCGCGATCCCAGAATGGGCGATGCGATGGGGTGGCGTTAAAGCGAAACTCAAACGCCACGCCGCGAAAAATAAGACCGATCAGCATTAATGTCAGCGGAATGGTCAGGGCGTCGATGATCACCGCGTAGGCCAGTGGAAATGCACCGAACAGCGCCGCGCCGCCAAGCACCAGCCAGGTCTCATTGCCGTCCCACACCGGGGCGACGCTGTTAATCATCACATCCCGGTCTTCCGCACCGCGCACGAACGGGAACAGAATGCCGATCCCTAAATCAAAACCGTCCATCACGATGTACATCAGGGTGGCGAAGACGATAATCACAAACCAGATAACCGATAAGTCGATGCCCATTAGTGGCCCTCCTTGTGTTGATAGGCGTCAATGGCGGCGGAAAGCGGGCGTGCGGCTGTGCCGTGGGCGTCAGGGATGAATTCTTGCGGGCCTTTGCGGATAAGACGAATCATATAGCTATAACCCACGCCGAAGACCGACGAATAGACGATAAAGAAAGCGAGCAGGCTGACGCTCATATGCAAATCACCGTGGGCCGAGACCGCGTCTTTGGTGCGTTGCAAGCCATACACCACCCACGGCTGACGGCCCACTTCGGTGGTTATCCAGCCCGCCAGAATCGCAATCAGACCGGACGGCCCCATCCACAAGGCAAAACGCAAAAACGGGCGACAGGTATACAGGCGCTGGCCTTTGCGCAGCCACAACGACGTCAGACCCAGCAGCAGCATCAGGCCGCCAAGCCCGGCCATCACACGGAACGACCAGAACACCATCGTAGAATTGGGTCTGTCTTCTTTGGCGAACTCTTTCAACGCCGGAACTTGTTTATCCAGACTGTGTGTCAGAATTAAGCTGCCGAGCGCCGGAATTTCCAGACCAAATCGGGTACGTTCCTGTTCCATATCGGGCCAGCCAAAAATCAGCAGCGGCGTCGGTTTGCCAGGCGTATTTTCCCAATGGCCTTCAATGGCGGCGATTTTCGCGGGTTGATGTTTCAGCGTATTCAGGCCGTGCATATCGCCAATGAGTGCCTGAATCGGGGCGATAATCAGCGTCATCCACAGCGCCATGGAAAACATCGCACGAATAGCGGGCGTGTTGTTACCGCGCAATAGATGCCAGGCAGCAGAAGCGCCAACAAACAGGGCACTACTGAGAAACGCGGCGACGGACATATGTAGCAGCCGATAGGGGAATGATGGATTAAACACCACCGCAAACCAGTCGACGGGCACCACCTGACCGTTAACGATTTCATAGCCCTGCGGCGTCTGCATCCAGCTGTTAGAGGCGAGGATCCAGAAAGTTGAAATGATCGTGCCCAGTGCCACCATGCAAGTGGCGAAAAAGTGCAGACCGGGGCCGACTTTATTCCAGCCAAACAGCATCACGCCGAGAAAACCGGCTTCGAGGAAGAAGGCGGTCAACACTTCGTAGGTCAGCAACGGGCCGGTAATGCTCCCCGCAAACTGCGAGAAACCGCTCCAGTTAGTGCCGAACTGATAGGCCATCACCAGCCCTGAAACCACGCCCATACCAAAGTTAACGGCGAAGATTTTCGACCAGAACGCCCAAAGCGAACGCCAGACCGGATTTTTCGTTTTCAGCCATAACCCTTCAAGCACCGCCAGATAGCTGGCAAGCCCGATAGTAATGGCCGGGAAAATAATGTGAAAAGAGACCGTGAACGCGAACTGAATGCGCGCAAGGTGAAATGCATCTAAACCGAACATGGACAACCTCGACATAAAACGGTGTTCGCGGTCATGGTAGGGATTGTCAGGCTGGAGTTGCAGCCACAGTCGGGGTTTATTTAGCTATAACAGTTACATTAATCATGATATTTTTTGTTACTGTTATGAATGGTCGATACCGGAAGCGACAATGAAAAAATACCAACAACTGGCGCAGCAAATTACTGAACAGATTGGCCTCGGCGTGTGGCAACCCGGCGACAGGCTGCCGTCTTTGCGCGAGCAGGTGACGATAAGCGGCATGAGTTTTATGACCGTCGGTCATGCGTATCAGTTGCTGGAAAGCCAGGGGCGAATCATCGCCCGGCCACAGTCGGGTTATTACGTCGCGCCGCGCCCGGTTAAACAGGTCAAAACAGTGCCACCCGCGCAAGTGATGCGTGACGAAGCGGTGGACATCAACACCTATATTTTTGGCGTGTTGCAGGCTAGCCGAGATGCGGCGGTGCTCCCGTTTGCTTCGGCGTTTCCTGATCCGCGTTTATTCCCACTGCAACAGCTCAACCGTTCACTGGCGCAGGTGAGTAAAACGGCCAGCGCGATGAGCGTGATTGAAAATCTGCCGCCGGGAAATGCCGAATTGCGTCACGCCATCGCCCGTCGTTATGCATTGCAGGGCATGAATATTTCGCCGGACGAGATTGTGATCACCGCAGGCGCGTTAGAGGCGTTGAACCTCAGTCTGCAAGCGGTGACGGAACCCGGCGATTGGGTGATCGTCGAGAACCCTTGTTTTTATGGCGCATTACAGGCGCTGGAACGCCTGAAACTGAAAGCGCTGTCGGTGGCCTCGGATGTCAAAGAAGGCATCGATATGGTGGCGCTGGAGCAGGCGCTGAAAGAGTATCCGGTCAAAGCCTGCTGGCTGATGACCAACAGCCAGAACCCGCTCGGCTTTACGCTCTCGCCGGAAAAAAAGGCGCAGCTCGTCGCGCTGCTGAGTGCGCACAATGTAGTGCTGATTGAGGACGATGTTTACAGCGAACTGTGGTTTGGTCGCGAAAAACCGCTGCCCGCCAAAGCCTGGGATCGCGATGACATGACGCTGCATTGCAGTTCGTTTTCGAAATGCCTGGTGCCGGGCTTTCGTATCGGTTGGGTAGCGGCGGGCAAACATGCGCAGCGCATCCAGCATTTACAATTAATGAGTACACTCTCGACCAGTTCGCCGATGCAAATGGCGCTGGTAGATTATCTCGGGACTAAACGTTACGACGCGCATCTGCGAAGACTGCGACGCCAGCTGGCAGAGCGCAAACATCTGGCCTGGCAGGCGCTGTTGCGTCATTTACCTGCCGAAGTGAAAATTCATCACAACGACAATGGCTATTTTTTATGGCTGGAACTGCCACCGGGTATCGACGCCGGAGAGCTTGGTGCGCGGGCGTTGGCGCACAAAATCAGCATTGCGCCGGGCAAAATGTTCTCGACCACCGACAGTTGGTCGTCGTTCTTCCGCTTTAACACTGCCTGGGGCTGGAGTGAACGCGAAGAGCAGGGCGTGAAAATGCTCGGCCAGCTTATTATTGAAATGCTTAACGAATAACCTTTCTTATTTCCTGAACATCTTTTTCTCGAATTGAAAATAACCTGGTGATGATGCGAAAAATAATCACCAGGTTATTTTTTTACTTCACTCATAGGAAAAAGACATACCTCGGCTCACCCGCTAACACGTTGTCTATACTGAATTTAGTTCAGATAACTCGCTGGATTTTCAGCGTAATGCGCCCTTTGTCACAACCTGATGAAAATTAGCGGGTATCACACACGGCAACGCATTACGCCGTCTACGTTTATTAGGGGACATATTTTTACGGCACGGCTGCCGCCAAATTAATTCCGACAGGAGTAACAACACAATGAGCAAGCAATTTGCCCGCAGCAGCCTGTGCGCGCTGGGTTTGACTATCATGACAGCACAAGCCGCCGAACCGCCAACCTCACTCGGGAAAGCGGAAGGCCGTCTCGATATTATTGCCTGGCCGGGTTACGTCGAGCGCGGTCAGAGCGATAAAAACTATGACTGGGTCACTCAGTTTGAAAAAGATACCGGTTGTGCAGTGAATGTTAAAACGGCAGCCACCTCCGATGAAATGGTCAGCCTGATGGCAAAAGGCGGTTATGACCTCGTGACCGCATCCGGTGACGCGTCGTTGCGCCTTATCATGGGCAAACGCGTTCAGGCGATTAACACTGCGCTGATCCCTAACTGGAAAACGCTCGATCCGCGCCTGGAAAAAGGGGCGTGGTTTAACGTCGACGGCAAAGTGTACGGCACGCCGTATCAGTGGGGCCCGAACCTGCTGATGTACAACACCAAAACCTTCCCGACGCCGCCGGACAGCTGGAAAGTAGTGTTTGTGAAACAAGATTTGCCGGATGGCAAAACCAATCAGGGCCGTGTGCAGGCGTATGACGGCCCAATTTACATCGCCGATGCTGCCTTGTTCGTTAAAGCCACCCAACCGCAGTTGGGTATTTCTGACCCGTATCAACTGACCGAACCACAGTACGCCGCGGTGCTGAAAGTACTGCGTGATCAACACGCCCTTATTCACCGTTACTGGCACGATGCAACGGTGCAGATGAGCGATTTCAAGAACGAAGGCGTGGTGGCATCCAGCTCCTGGCCGTATCAGGCTAACGGTCTGAAAGCCGACAACCAGCCCATCGCCACCGTATTCCCGAAAGAGGGCGTCACCGGCTGGGCAGACACCACCATGTTACATGCCGAAGCGAAACACCCGGTCTGTGCCTATAAATGGATGAACTGGTCACTGACGCCAAAAGTGCAGGGCGACGTGTCAGCCTGGTTCGGCTCGCTCCCGGTTGTGCCAGAAGGCTGTAAAGCCAGCACGTTGCTTGGTGATAAAGGCTGCGAAACCAACGGCTATAACTTCTTCGACAAAATCGCGTTCTGGAAAACGCCGGTTGCCGAAGGCGGGAAATACGTGCCGTACAGCCGCTGGACGCAAGATTACATCGCCATTATGGGTGGTCGTTAACGCCCGGGAGTGAAGCATGACGTACGCAGTTGAGTTTCAGGACGTCTCGCGTCTGTATGGTGATGTTCGTGCGGTGGATGGCGTGACTATCGCCATCCACGACGGGGAGTTTTTCTCTATGCTGGGGCCGTCTGGCTCCGGCAAAACGACTTGCCTGCGGCTGATCGCCGGATTCGAACAGCTTTCCGGCGGGGCCATCAAAATCTTCGGTAAAGAGGCAAGTGAGCTGCCACCGTGGCAGCGTGATGTGAACACCGTGTTCCAGGATTACGCGCTGTTCCCGCATATGTCGATTCTGGATAACGTCGCTTACGGGCTGATGGTGAAAGGGATTGGCAAAAAAGAGCGTCATGCGATGGCGCAGGAGGCGCTGGAAAAAGTCGCGCTTGGTTTCGTGCATACCCGTAAACCGTCGCAGCTTTCCGGCGGTCAACGCCAGCGCGTGGCGATTGCCCGGGCGCTGGTCAACCAGCCGCGCGTTCTGCTGCTGGATGAACCGCTGGGCGCGCTGGATCTCAAACTGCGTGAACAGATGCAGTTCGAGCTAAAAAAACTGCAACAGGATCTCGGCATTACTTTTATTTTCGTCACCCACGATCAGGGCGAAGCGCTGTCGATGTCAGATCGTGTGGCGGTGTTTAATAACGGACGCATTGAGCAGGTGGACACGCCGCGCGAGCTGTATCTGCGCCCACGCACGCCATTTGTCGCCAGTTTTGTCGGCACCTCGAACGTGTTTGATACCGCGCAAACCGAAAAACTGTGCGGCATGACCGGTCAATGGTCGCTGCGACCGGAACACATTCGCCTCGAGGCGGGCGGTGATATTCAGGTCAACGGCGTGGTGCAGGCGGTGCAGTATCAGGGCGCGGCCACACGCTATGAAATCCGGCTTTCAGGTGGTGAAAAGCTGCTGGTAAGCCAGGGGAATTTCAGTGGTGGCATCGTGCCGACCGGGCCAGAGCCAGGGCAAACGGTGCTGGCGTCCTGGTCGCGAGAGGCGATGGTGCCGCTGGACGGAGGGAGGTGAGATGACCATGAGCATTGCACCGCTTCCTTCATCCGGGCGCGTTAGCCGCCTTTCAGGCTTGTTCTGGCGCAAGCCATCGCTGGCGTTATTTTTATTACTGCTCGGGCCATTGATGTGGTTCGGCGTGGTGTATCTCGGTTCGTTGCTGACGCTGTTATGGCAGGGCTTCTACACCTTCGACGACTTCACCATGTCGGTGACGCCAGACCTGACGCTCGCCAATCTGAAAGCCCTGTTTAACCCTGCGAACTACGACATCATCGTGCGCACGCTGGTGATGGCGATTTCGGTGACGATCGCCAGCGCCATTCTGGCGTTTCCGATGGCGTGGTACATGGCGCGCTACACCCGGGGCAAATGGAAAGCCTTCTTTTACATTGCGGTGATGCTGCCGATGTGGGCGAGCTACATCGTTAAAGCTTACGCCTGGACATTACTGCTGGCGAAAGACGGCGTGGCGCAATGGTTTCTCGGTCATATGGGGCTTGAAGGACTTCTCAATGCGTTTCTGCTGATCCCGGCGGTGGGCGGCAATACGCTTTCCACATCTGGTTTAGGACGTTTTCTGGTGTTCGTTTATATCTGGCTGCCATTCATGATTTTGCCGATTCAGGCGGCACTGGAGCGCTTACCGCCGTCGTTGTTGCAGGCATCAGCCGATCTGGGCGCTTATCCGCGCCAGACCTTCCGTTACGTGGTGTTGCCGCTGGCTATTCCAGGCGTGGCGGCAGGGTCGATCTTCACTTTCTCATTAACGCTCGGGGATTTTATCGTGCCGCAGCTGGTGGGGCCGCCGGGCTATTTCATCGGCAACATGGTGTATGCGCAGCAAGGGGCAATTGGCAACATGCCGATGGCCGCGGCGTTCACGATTGTGCCGATCGTGTTAATCGCACTTTATCTGGCGTTCGTGAAACGTCTGGGAGCATTCGATGCACTCTGAAAGAGCACCGTGGTTCCTGAAACTGGCAGCCTGGGGCGGGGTGATTTTTCTCCATTTCCCACTGGCCATTATTGCTATCTATGCTTTTAACACCGAAGAGGCGGCATTCAGTTTTCCGCCGAAAGGCCTGACGCTGCACTGGTTCAGCGTGGCGGCAGGGCGTGGCGATATTCTTGATGCAGTGACGTTGTCACTTCAAATTGCGACACTCGCCACGGTCATTGCATTAGTGCTTGGCACGCTTGCTGCAGCGGCACTGTGGCGCAGTGAGTTTTTTGGTAAGAATGCGATTTCATTACTGCTGTTATTGCCGATAGCGTTGCCGGGAATTATCACCGGTCTGGCACTGTTGACGGCGTTCAAAGCCGTCAATCTTGACCCCGGTTTCTTCACCATCGTGATTGGTCACGCGACATTTTGCGTGGTGGTGGTGTTCAACAACGTGATCGCACGCTTTCGCCGCACCTCATGGAGCCTGGTGGAAGCATCAATGGATTTGGGGGCGAGCACCTGGCAGACCTTCCGCTATGTTGTGCTGCCGAATCTGAGTTCGGCGCTGTTGGCGGGCGGGATGCTGGCGTTCGCGCTGTCGTTTGATGAAATTATCGTGACCACTTTTACCGCAGGCCACGAGCGCACGCTGCCGTTATGGTTGCTGAACCAGTTGGGCAGGCCGCGCGATGTGCCGGTGACTAACGTGGTGGCGTTGCTGGTGATGCTGGTGACAACGATCCCGATTTTGGGTGCCTGGTGGCTGACCCGCGAGGGCGAAACGGTCGCCGGTAGCGGTAAATAATTGCAAAAATACGGAGCGGGATATGCAACATAACTTATTGATTAACGGTGAACTGGTCGCAGGCGCAGGGGAAAAGCAGCCGGTGTATAACCCGGCGACCGGAGAAGTGATTCTGGAGATTCCTGAAGCGACCGCCGCGCAAGTGGATGCCGCCGTGCAGGCCGCCGATCGCGCATTTTCCCAATGGGGCCAGACGACGCCAAAAGTACGCGCCGAATGCTTACTAAAACTGGCCGATGTGATCGAGCAAAACGCCGAGGCATTGGCGAAACTCGAATCACTCAACTGCGGCAAACCGCTGCATTGTGTTATCAACGATGAACTGCCCGCCGTGGTAGACGTGTTCCGTTTCTTTGCGGGCGCGGCGCGCTGTCTGAACGGACTAGCCGCAGGGGAATATCTGGAAGGGCATACGTCGATGATCCGCCGTGACCCGGTCGGGGTTGTGGCGTCCATTGCGCCGTGGAACTATCCGCTGATGATGGCGGCATGGAAACTGGCTCCGGCGCTGGCGGCAGGCAACTGCGTGGTGATCAAACCGTCTGAAATCACGCCGCTGACAGCGTTGAAACTGGCGGAACTGGCGAAAGATATCTTCCCGTCAGGCGTCATTAACGTGCTGTTCGGGCGCGGTAAAACCGTGGGCGATCCGCTTACCGGGCATGAAAAAGTGCGCATGGTGTCACTCACAGGCTCGATTGCGACGGGTGAGCACATCATTTCTCACACCGCGCCGTCAATCAAACGCACCCATATGGAACTCGGCGGCAAAGCGCCGGTTATTGTCTTCGATGATGCGGATATTGATGCGGTCGTTGAAGGCGTGCGGACGTTTGGCTTCTATAACGCCGGGCAAGACTGCACAGCGGCTTGCCGCTTATACGTACAGAAGGGCGTGTATAACGCGCTGGTCGAAAAACTCGGTGCGGCAGTCGCTACGCTGAAAATGGGTGCTCCGGACGATGAATCGACAGAACTCGGGCCGTTGAGTTCGCAGGCACATCTGGATCGCGTGAGTGCGGCGGTGGAAAAAGCACGTGCTCTTAGTCACATCAAAGTCGTGACTGGCGGCGAAAAAGCACAGGGCAAAGGCTATCACTTCCAGCCAACCGTGCTGGCAGGCGCTAAACAGGAAGATGACATCGTCCAGCGCGAAGTATTTGGCCCAGTGGTCAGCGTCACACAGTTCGACGATGAAGGACAGGTGCTGAGTTGGGCCAACGATTCGCAATACGGTCTGGCATCATCGGTCTGGACTAAAGACGTTGGTCGCGCCCATCGCATGAGCGCGCGTTTGCAATATGGCTGCACCTGGGTCAACACGCACTTTATGTTAGTCAGCGAAATGCCACACGGCGGCCAGAAACTTTCCGGTTATGGCAAAGATATGTCGGTGTACGGGCTGGAAGATTACACCGTGGTGCGTCATGTGATGATAAAACACTAAGGTGTGTTAATTGCCCGGAGATGTACGCCTCCGGGCAATCTACTATTCATTAAGGTAAGCGACGCGATAACCCTCTGCATGAGGAACAATATAGGCGAATCCTTCCATCCCAAAATGCATGCCTGCAACCAGAAGCCTTTCTCTTGAGACTTTCGCCAGAATGTTTTTCCGCGTCACTTCTGCTTGTATGGGATCGATATCGAAAGTGATAGATACTTCAGGGTGCGCTGTTTGAACATGTGGATAATGCACAATATCGCCCCAAATCAGCAGACTTTGCCCCTTAGAATTTATGAGAAAACCGGTGTGTCCCGGTGTATGACCCGGCAGCCAGACAGGACTAATACCGTCGATCACGTCCGAATCATCCAGAAGATGTATTTTGTGTTTGTAGGCTTCAAGTGTGCGGCGGACGAGGGTGAAATTTCGCTGAGCGCGCTCGTTGGCTTGCTGCTGTTTATGGTCGTCCAACCAGTGTTCGGCTTCGAGATAATGGAGATAAAGTTCAGCATGGGGAAAAACGGGTTGCCCATCGCCGTTTAATAAGCCACCAATATGATCCGGGTGTCCGTGGGTCACAAGAATGATATCAATCTCTTCCGGTGTAACGCCGCTCTCTGCAAGGCTTTTTGATAGCAACCCACCGATATTATTCAGACCACCAGTGCCTGAATCCACCAGAACCGTATACCCATTACCGCGAATCAGATAACCATTGATATGAATGTTCCCGAGATCGGTAATTTCTGCGTTGCGCTGAATGTCTTCGGCGAGGGTACTTTCAATACCGTTGAGCAGATCAAGACTGGCGGCCATGTTGCCGTCGTTTAACGCCGTAACGAGAAATTCACCAACCTGATGTGACGTAAGCCGTGGATGAGCCATTATCTTCTCCTTCTGGGTTTTCGATAGATTACCTGTGGAGTAAGTTTCCAGAAACTGAGAATTTTTCACGGTGGGTAAAAGGACATTGTTGAAATCGGTAGTCTTGTTCCGGCAATAAAAAACCGCCGGAATAAAGGCGGTTTAATCGGTCTGACAGACAGGTTATTTAGCGTATCCCTGGAAGACATTATCTTTCATTACGGCGACCTTGCCGGTTTTGTAGACAATAACCGTGTAGAAACCCTGAGAATACACCGTTGCGTCGGCATTGGTTTCGTCTTGGGCGGCTGGTTTTCCGTCTACGGTGACAATGCCCAAACGGTCTCTTTTGATGGTGATGCCATCATAATGTTTGGTAAACGCTGACGATTTTTTGGCGTCTTGCGCGTGCTGCGGATATGCCGCCTGCGCATTTTCCAGCGCTTGTTTTTCGGACGCGCCGAGTATTGCTGTTTGTCGGTTTTGTTCTGCCAGATAGCAGGTATCCCGGCTCACGCCTTTTGCTTCGCAATCAGCCATGCGAGAGGCCTCGCTGGTACAACCCGCAAGGGCCGCCGTCACTGACATCATCAGCAAAAACTTCTTCATATTAACCTCATCATTACATTTTTATTTTTAGCTACCATCCCCGGAATGTCCGGGATAAACCTGCGATGACTATCCAGTATAATGAATAAAGGATGATTGATTCATGTCATGAATATATGTGGCAACTGATCGGACAAGTCTGAACCTGTAGCCGCAAAACAGTAGTAGACCTGATATTTGTAATGCTATTCATTCATGTGTAGAATGCGCCACCCAAACCGCCACTAGCTCAGCTGGAAGAGCAAATGACATTTTATGTTGTAGTGTACGAGGTTCGAGGCCTCGGTGGCGGTCCAATTTCTCATAACTCTGGCTTATGCCGGGGTTTCCAGTATCCTGCTCTTAGCCAACGACTCGTAAACATTTAAGGAGAGAGCGATGTTAGAAGGGTATTTTGATCTCGATAACGCGACAGGTACTGATGCAGCTGAAAACCGCAAGCGCCTGCTGGCCGTTCAGGCCGCGTTAGAAATTTCTAAAGCGTCGGTATCTGCCTCAACGGCAAACTCAGGTATTCGTAGCCAGATGGATCTGCGTAACGTGGCGCAAGAAGTGGCCTCCTTGGCGGACGCCATTCAGGATGCGCTGGAAGGCAGTGCGTAAATAATCCTTACACCTGCCAGCCGCCTTCAGGGCGGCTTTTTTATTTGCGCACCAAATGCTCATCTCATGCAAAAAAGCCAAAACTGTCCATAATTCAGAGTACCTCGTGCCAGCGTTTGCGCTTTACTGTGTCTGGCCTCCCTGTCATGGAGCGGTGAGAAATCGATACGCAATTTCTTTTCTCTGAACGCCTGATTATGCGGCCTGTTCGTGCCGATGATGCAAGTGATCTCTTTCGAATCTACGGCGATCCTGCCACCAATACGTTTAATCCTGCCGGGCCATACCCCGATTTGGTGTTTGCCAAAACGCGTCTGGCGCAGTGGCTTGATGGCTGGCAGTTGCACGGTATTGGTGAAATGGCCATCTACGACAGACAGCAGCCGCAGGAAGTGATTGGCTTCGGTGGTATCAGTGTCCGGCCTCTCGACAATCAGCTGAACTACAATCTGGGCTACCGTTTTGCGACAACGGCCTGGGGAAAAGGGTTGGCGACGGAATTTTGCCAACGCATGCTGGACTACGCCTTTGATGAGCGTCAGTTGCAGAAAGTGACCGCGGTGGTGCGTTCGAATCATTTGGCTTCGCAGCGCGTATTGCTGAAAGCCGGGCTGGCGCTACGCGGGCAGGTCGCTGATGTCGCCAATGCGATGCCGAGCCTCTTTTACGCGTTGAAGCTTGAAGAGTGGCAGCGCAAGCGTCAGGAGATGTTGCGGCATCACAATTCCGGATTAATCGGGTTTTGACAGCATTTAAGGAGATGTGCGAGGATCGTCCGCTTTCCAATCCTGGTCATCTAATTTAAGTTGTCATGAAGAAAATATTTATTTGCGCGTTTCTCGCGCTGGCTTTTTTGAGTGGTTGCACAAATTCCCCGGCGCATCGCATCGCCGAATGTGAAAAGAAGGGCGGTAATGAGGCGGCCTGTACGGCGGCAGAATGGGATTACGAGAAAGTGAATCCGTTGCCGCAATACGATCCAAACAACTACGATAACGCAGCGGCATTGCAGGCGGCGTACAACGTGAATGCTGCTAAGAAAGCCACAACAGAATGATTTAAAAGCAAAAAGCAGCCAACTGGCTGCTTTTTTGTCGGGGCAGTGTAATCTCAAATCCAGCCAAAGCGGAATGACAGCAGGCTAATCAGGGCTACGGCAGCAAAGACATTTATCAGAAATACGGTTTTACTGGAAACTTCCATAACACCATCCTCTGTTTATCGGCCTCTATTGATATAGTCGCCCTCCACGCGGTTTGCCATCAGACAAAGTCAGTTTTTACACTCAACTCGTCATACTCGTCTACTTTTTGTAAAAATTTGATGTGCATCAAAATAAATGGCATATTGCGCGCGAATTTTTTTGATGCAGATCGGGTTTTTTATGACGCTTTACCAGCACATGCTGATTTTTTACGCCATCATGGCCACCATTAGCGCCATCATTACGTGGTTCCTGACTAAAGAGAGCAAGCGTATCCGCCTGATTGCTACCGTGCTTATCGGTGCCACCTGGCCGATGAGTTTCCCGGTGGCGTTGCTGCTGTCGATGTTCTGAATTCGGACTGGATTCGTCTTTCTTCTGAGTGTACTGTATAAAAATACAGTTGATTGATGAAGGACGTTCCCTTGCATAGTCTCTTTTCTGACATTGCCGGTGCCACGGTGCGCTGGCACGATCTTCCTGGTGAAGGCACTCCCGTCGTCTTTATACACGGTCTGGGTTGTGCTTCTTCTTACGAGTATCCCCGCATTGTTGCTGACCCTGGTTTTGGCGGGAAGCGAACCCTGCTTATTGATCTTCCCGGCAGCGGTTTTAGCGACAAACCCCACGATTATGCCTATACCACCAGCCAACAGGCGGCCGTCGTCGTCGAAATACTCGATTTTCTCGGCGTCGAGGGATGCTCTGTCTATGGTCATAGCATGGGCGGCAGCATTGCTATTGAGGTGGCGGAAAGGTTGGGTAGCCGGGTACGAATGTTGGCCGTTTCAGAACCTAATTTTCATCGCGGCGGCGGTTTTTTTAGCACACAAATTGCGACACAACCTGAGCCAGAATTCGTTAAATCGGGTTTCGCACGCATTGTGGAACAAGAAAAAACGGCGTGGAAAGGATCTTTGCACGTTACGGCTCCATGGGCGTTGTGGCGCAGCGCAAAAAGCCTGATAGACGGTATATCACCTTCCTGGATGTCGCGGTTTCTCACGCTCAAATGTGAACGGGCACTTATTTTTGGCGAACAATCCCTCCCGGATAAAGATGCAACGGCAGTTGAACGTGCAGGGATCCCGTTGCATATCGTGCCAAAGGCGGGTCACTCCATGTCATGGGAAAATCCGCCTGCGTTGGCTGCAATCTTAGGCGCTATTTTTGCTGGCAATGAACGTTGACGCGACGTTTACGACTCACCTCCCTGTGAGTCACAAACGGATTACAGCAGGGCATTCAATTCATCGCGGGATGCTGGGGAAAGATCCTGTGGATGACGATAATCAGGGGCTTCGGTGGCTCTTGTAAACAACGCAACCAGCCAGTCATACACATAACGCGTGGCGGCGTGGGCCGGGCGTTCTCCCAACTGTGTCAGACGTTCGGTGTTACTTGCCGTTGGCGCGAACAGCGTGCTGCCTTTTGCCACGCGACTTGCCGGGCGGGCATCAACCGGCATATCGGCATAACCGAGCCATGCGAGATAGTTGCTGATGGTCGCCCGTAAATGCGCTGCGCTGGCGCGTTCATCCGGGGTCACTGCCTGCAATTGTTTTGGCAGATCCAGGCGATAGCTGGTCATAATCAGAATATCAGCCAACTGTTGTAGCACGGCAGGTGTCAGGCCATAGCGGCGGGCATTACTTTCACTGCGGCTCCACTCGCGGAGATAATTCACCCACAGCGCATGGGCCTGAAAACCGGTGTCCCGGCGCGAACTGCCACTCTGTTGTGGGTCATCAGCCTGCGCGAACAGATCAACGTTCTCGTTAAACAATCCACTGACTTTCTCTTCACGCGGTTGCTGTACCTGGATCAACTGCTCAAAACGGGTCAGCGGTGGCAGTAAACCTTCCAGCAGTTCGCCGAGTGTAGCCGCGTGACTCTGGAGCTCTCGCACCACATTTTCAGCCTGACGACGCACACCAGCCACATCTGAGCGTGGATCCTGTTGCCAACAGGCGACCATTTGGCGCAACTGTTGTCGTTGACTATCCGCAAGGCGTTGTAGACGCGTGATGCGAAGCGCAGGAACCGTGGCTTGTGAGAGCCATTCGATAAGCCGTTGTAAACTGCTGCCGTCCAGCGCCTGCAAGGTTCCCCAACGTTGGCCCGGTTTTTCAATGAGTTGTTGAACGGCTTCATCGAGATTCAGTTTGCGAACAAAGCGGTCGTCCTGTGGGGTAATCGCCCATACCAGACCCGGCAGCGCGCCTTCATGTTGTGGTTGCGTGTCGCTCACCCATTTCGTCAACGCGCGAGCGCTGGCAGGAATTTGCGCGCGCGTAGAGGCAGCGTTGCAGATAAGCAGCAGATCGGGCTGATACTGTTGACGATAATGATCCAACAACCAGCGGCATTTACTGGCCCACAGGGCAAAACCCTCTTCCGGTGCAGGTTGCGGAATGTCGATCAGGTCGACGTTATCCAGCACGCTATTTTCTGTCGGTAGCACCAGTTCGACGGTCAACAATGCTAGTGCATTCACCGGCAGACTGACGGCATTTTGCAGCTGATTATCACTCATCGGATGCACGACCGTTTCGCCTTCGGGTTCGCTTTCTGGCGTGAGAAAACCTTCAGCGGGCAGGGTAAAGCTATCGACCAGCAGGCTCAGTGGCGCGGCCAATTCCCGCGCGTTGCCGCACTGCTGTAACACATGTGCAAGCGTCAGCCACTGACGCGTCAGTTCCTGCTGCTCTCCCCATAACAATGACCACGCGTTGGCGCGGGCATTGAGATCAAGACACGGCAACAGCTGAATAAACTGCTGCCACAGCGCGTCATCAATATGCTGCTGGCGCGCCGGAATATGCGCTTGCCAGAAGCGAGCAATCGACGCCACATCTTCTTCGTTGATACCCGGTACTGGCTGAGTCTGGCGCAAGGATTGCCAGGCGTTCAGCCGTGCCATGACCACGGATTTAGCAACCTTACGCACTGAACCTTGCTGCAATGCGTGCGCAAGGAAAACTTGTACCAGTTCGGCCTCACGCATGATTCGCAGACGCAGCGGGAAAGCGTCGTCTGGCGATTGCGCAGAAGGGCTAAAACGCAGCGCCATTCTGGTCAGCGCATGACCAGGGTTGAGATGGGTGAAATAGTCGAGAGTTTTACTGCCGATCTGTACCAGTAAACGCCCATTGCCGCTGCTGCATAAGGCGCTGAGCAAATGCGCTTTGGCGGCCTGAGAATGACCGAACAGCGCAATGCTGGCAGGCGCGGAATGCGCGTCACGTAACGCCGTTTCTTGCGCTTTGAGTTTATACAGGCTTGTCAGCAGCGCATCAGCATCGGTGTCGAAAATAGGGGAGATCCGGCGAGTCGCGCGAGTCCAGTCGATGATAGTTTGCAGTCGGCTCATTTCAGGTACACGCTCCCGCTGTCGATCCAGTAGTGGCTGCCGCTGTGACGGCGGTCGGCCAGAGTATTCAGTTTCAGCGTCAGGGCATCCGGCGGCACTGGCGTGCCGTCCTGTAACCGGGCATCCGCCAGTTCAAAAGCTTCCGGGCCTTCGTTGCGATTGCCGCCAGTGAGTTGCAGTCGTACCTGTAATACGCCGTCACCCGCGATGGCCTTCGCCACATCAGGCGAATTAATGCTCAATGTATACAGCGGTGTTGCAGGCCAGCGGGCGTTAGCCAGTTGACGGAAACCGAGCGTGACATTCCCGCGCAGTGGGAAATGCACACGGGCATCCACTTTCGCACCGGGTTTGTCCAAATCCAGTTCTGCGTACCAGATATTCTCTTCGCGTAAGGTGTTGACGGTGTTGTCCAGCACGCCGAGATAGCGCACGGTGGAATACGCGCCAATGTCGGCGGCTTTGAAATTAAAGCGCGGTAGGCGTAAATCCAGTGCCAGGCTGCACAGCATCGCACCGACGGCCGCCGTGGATTTTGGATTGCCGATACGGCCTTGCTGGCTGAACGGATACCATTCATGCACGTGATAGTTGTCCATCCACACCATACGGTTAACGGGCACCGGTTGCAGATAGCGGATCAGCGTCTGCACGCCAGGCAAGCATCCCGGACGCCCGGTAACCAGCAACACGTCGCAGGCGTAATGGGAAATGGCTTCACACACCGCATGCAGCGGCGCGGCAATAGTAAATTCTCCCGCCAGCATCGCTTCATGCAAATCGCGGAAACTGACCTGCAAAGGTGTTGCCAGTAAATCAAACGGTTCAGAACCTGCTGGCAGCGCATGGCTGATGGCTTGCCCGACGTAATTCATCACATTGCGGGTCGGTTCTTGCGAGAGTAACTCGCCGAAGGTGGCGTGAAGCCCCGCCAGTGGATCGTTGATGTCGCTCTCTTCCCAAGCCCCCAAAATGGCGTGACCGATGGGCATAAAGAGCTGGAGCGCCGTCTGCTGGCGTAAAACCGCCTGGGTGTCGATACGCCCGGAATCGCCAAACAGCGTTGCCATCAGCGCAGGCGCATCGGCGATACCGGATTTTTGCAGTTGCGTTTGTAGTGCTGGCAAAACACAGCGCTGAATAATGTCGAGCAGGATATCGTCGCCTGCGACTTTAAACCCTTCACGGAACAGTAGTTGTGGCGTGATTTTGACGTTGCTGCCGGTGCCTTCATCAAGACGATAATGTGTAATCGCCATATCGGTGGTGCCGCCGCCAAGATCGACCGCAGCCACGCGTAACGCACGCCCCGGACGCGTGCCGGGTTCAGGCTCACGATCAGGACGGGCGAGGGCGGCAAAGAACGCTTCCGTTTGACCGCCGAAATGCGACATGGCTTCGTTGTACAGCCAGACCAGTTGACCGCAACTGGCTTCATCCCATTCCATGTGGATTTTCGGTACCGGAACGACACTTTTATCCTGCTGTTTTTGCGTGGCAAAATCGTCATCCTGCGGGTGCCAGCCGAGCGCTTTCCAGACCAGCGCAATGGCTTCGAACATTCGACGGCGGAAAATCTCACGCTCTTGTTTCGGCATCGCCGACGGCAGTGTCAGGATCAGGGTACGCAACTGGCGCGGTGAAGACGGAAAACCGAGGCGCTGGCGCGTGGCGACGCTGTTAATTTGGCCCAGCGCCTGTGCCAGAATTTCGCACAGCATATGTGTCATCAGCGTACTGCGGCTGTACTGGGGCGAAAACACTGGCATCCGCTCATCTTGCGGCAGGGTAAACAGCGGCTGCCCATCGTCGTTCATCAGGTAGGCGAGCGGGAAGGCGGCCGCCAGCGGTTCGCGCTGCGTACGGCTGTTCATCTGACTGAAACGCCAGTCCTGCACGGTTGGGGTTTCATCCCACAGATAACGGCGCGGACTGGAAATCCCGCTGTTACCTTCGGTGCCGACACGTTGCATCGCGAGTTTACGGGCTTCATCGCCCACGCGAACGATTGACGGCCAGACAAAGGCATCTTCGCGCCCACTTTCTACGGAGAAGTGCTGTTTTCCAAAGCGGGCCTCGGAGAACTCAAGACGGCTGGTGAACAGCGGGGCGTTGAGGAATTGCGGTTCGCTGAGCGAACGCACCTGCAACTCGGCGGTCTGGCGCAATCCGTCGTTGGCATCACCATGATCTTCAATGATCACGCCGCAGGTGTGGCTGTTGCCGACATCCAGAATCAGGTCCACCGGAATGGCCGGTGTGCTGACGGTGGCGGTGGCGATTTTGACTTCCGGCACATTGAGTTGCTCGCCGAGCAGCGCCAGTAGATTCAGCCAATGCCCCTGGTATTCAAAGCCGCGCATCGCCTGGGTGATTTCACGCTCGCTACGGTTTTCTTCAACGCTGGCATAGTGGCTGAACACTTCACGCAGCCAACCGTCGATCCAGGTCTGGTCGAGGAAATCCGCCACTTCGTCATCGTGCCAGGCCAGCGCAAAACGCGTGCCATTGAGCAAATCATTTGCAACAGGAGCCAGCGCGCCAGGCGCATCATCACGAAGCTGGCTGTCGAGTGCGATGGTCACGCGGTGTGTATTGCCTGCGCTGTCTGGCTCTGGCAGTTTGCGAATTTGCACGCGCGCCCAGTTGTCCGGGCCTTCGACGAAAGTGCGTGGGGGATTAAAACGCAGAAACGGTAGCGGCAGCCACACGCCGTCGAGCACCGCGAGCGAATGTTCTAACGTCAACGTGGTTTCTGGTTTCACCACTTCGGCCTGCTGTCCGTCGATGGCGGGCAGGGTGTAGCGGCAATTCACGATATCGTAATTGAGGCGCAGCAGCGGGCCGTTGGCGGTTTTACGCACGAAACGTCCGTTACTTAAAGAGTCCTGCGGTGTCAGACCAAAATCAAGAAACTGGACGCCGCTATTGGCGATGAGCGTCACGCTCTGTTGGTAATCGCAAAGGGTAACCAGCATGTTTACGCTCCCACTTTACGGAATGTCAGCGGCACGACGGTGTTGGCGTCATAGCGACCGGTACATTCAGCCACGTCGCTGGTGCCCGCTTTGCACGAGATTTCCGGCATCGGGTAACGCGACCCATCGCTGCAACGCGCATTGCCACGGCTTTTCACCAACAGTTCTCCGTTTTGATGCAGGCCGGAGAAAATCTCGGCTTTGCAGACCACGTTATCGCCATGCACCAGGCGTACGCTGCCTTTGTTGTTGAGGATCTGGTAACGCAGCGACGGGGCTTTGCCGGTGACCGGATCTTTCACGTCAACCAGCACACGCCAGCTGCCATTGAGGAATTTGGTGGTGCCTGCACGCATTTGGTCAGAGTCCATCACCAGCGCATCTTTCGGGATAGCGGCGATCACTACTTCTTTCACTTCCGGTTTATCTTCTTTAACCGGCTCTTTGATGCTCGCCAGATGCAGCGGCAGGTTTTGCGTCAACTCAGGCAACGGGGAGGCGGGTTTTGCAACGGCGTCCAAAGGTTTTGGCGCAATGAATTCAGGCGCAGCCTGAGCGACAACCGGCTCGGCAGACGTCGTCTGGCGTGGCCACAGCAGTGGTCCGGCAATAGCGGCGACGATAACGGCTGCGACTGGCAGGCTCCACAACGGCACTCTGCGGGATTTTTTCTCAACCACAGCGACCGGTGGGATTTCCGGGGCGACGGGTTCAGGTTCGATCTCCGGCTCCAGTTCAACGTCTGGCTCAGGGGCGAGCGTTAGGGTCAGCGGCGCAGACAACAGCGGTTCGTCGGCATGGCTTATCGTGACATTCAGCGCCTCTTCATCGGTAAAATCATCGTCATTGTCGATAACAGGCTCCGGGACCGGGGCGAAATGCAGGCAGCCAAACAGCTCTTCACGGGCGCTTTCATTCAGATTCACAAAGCCCCAGAAGGTGATAACGGGTTTACCGTCGACGAGGAAAACGTGGTTTTCGCCAGGGAACTGCAGCGCTTTTTCCAGCAATGCGCCAAACAACTGTTGTGCTGTTTTATCCGACTGCTGGCATTTACGCGCGAGACTCAGCGCGCCGTCAGCCATGGTTTCCAGTTGGTTCAGCACGCGTTCGCGCAGATCTTCATCTGCGGCTTTCCACGGCAGGACATCGCCATCCACCGGGGAGTACCAGTCCACGCGGTCACCTTCATCATTGACCTGCGGGATCGCCAGACACTCGACCAGCGTCTGCTGCTTGCGCAGTCGCAGCGTTTCACGGATCTGCAATGCTGATGCAAATACGGCCTGGCCGCCGCCGCCCACGGACTGGAAATCATCCAGACTGCCGCTGCGTAATAGAGTTTTTGCCACGTTCTTATCCCATCGACTTTTTCACACCGTTACTCTACGGCATGAGGTCAGGGGATAAACGGGCGAGGAAAAGGCAAAAAATGCAAATACTCAGGCTATTGGATTAGCGCAAAAGGCTTGCTTTCTTCGGAATCCCTTAAGTGAAATCAGTGGCGAATTAAACGGCAAAATGTAGCGTTTAAGCATAACCTGATGCGGTTTGGTTATTTGCCAGAATATCTCCCTTATGCTGAGATTAAGGTTCTAATAATAAAACCGATAGGCTTATCACTATGTCATTCAACCAGAAAACGCTGGCGGCTTTGGTCCTCAGCGCTTTGTTACCGGCAGGGGCCGCCGTGGCGGCAAATAACGACACCTTAATTTACTGCTCCGAAGCGTCGCCGGAGTCGTTCAACCCGCAGATTGCCAGTTCCGGCCCAACGTTTGTTGCCAGTTCGCAGGTGCTGTACAACCGCCTGATCAACTTCGACCCGCAGAAAAACACGCCGATTCCGTCACTGGCTACCAGCTGGACCATTTCACCTGATGGCAAAACCTATACGTTTACGCTGCGTCAGGGCGTGAAATTCAACAGCAACAAATATTTTAAACCGACCCGCGACTTCAACGCTGATGACGTTATTTTCTCGGTACTTCGCCAGAAAGATGAAAATAACCCGTACCACAAAGTATCGCAGGGCAATTACGAATATTTCACCGACGTGGGCCTCGATAAGCTCATCAAAGACGTGAAGAAAATCGATGATTATCATGTCCAGTTTGAGCTGACTGAACCAAACGCTGCGTTTCTTGCCGATTGGGGGATGGATTTTGCGTCGATTCTCTCTGCGGAATACGCTGATGTGATGATGAAAAAAGGCACGCCGGAGTTTGTGGATACCTGGCCGATTGGTACGGGACCGTATGCGCTGCAACAGTACAAAGTGGATTCGCTGATCCGCTACATTGCCAACCCGAATTATTGGGATGGCGAAGTGCCGACCAAACACCTGATTTTCTCCATCACACCGAATGTGGAAACGCGTCTGGCGAAGCTGCAAACCAACGAATGCCAGATTATCCCTGCGCCGTCGCCGGTACAGTTCGACATCATCAAAAAGAACAAAGATTTGACGCTGCATTCCGTAGATGCGCTGAACGTCGGCTATCTGGCGTTTAATACCGAGAAAAAACCATTTGATAACCTGTTAGTGCGTCAGGCGCTGAACTACGCCACCGACAAAAAAGCCATCGTCAACGCGGTATTTATGGGCTCCGGTACGGTCGCAAAATCACCGCTGCCGCCGAAAATGCTCGGTTACAACGATGGCTTGCCGGACTACGGTTACGATCCAGAAAAAGCCAAAGCGCTGCTGAAACAAGCGGGGCTGGAGAAGGGCGCGGAAGTGACACTGTGGTCGATGCCGGTGCAGCGTCCGTATAACCCGAATTCACGCCGTATTGCCGAGATGATCCAGAGCGACTGGGCGAAAGTGGGGATTAAAGCCAAAATCACGACCTATGAATGGGGTGAATATCTTTCCGGCATGCGTAAAGGCGAGCACGATTCTGCGCTGTTTGGCTGGATGTCGGACAACGGCGACCCGGATAACTTCGCTGATGTCTTGCTCGGCTGCGACAGCATAAAAACCGGCTCTAACGCCGCACGCTGGTGTGATAAAGGGTATGATGGTCTGGTTAAAAAAGCCAAACTGACCAGCGATCCGGCCGCACGCGCGAAGCTTTATCAGCAGGCGCAGGAGATTTTCTACCAGCAAGCTCCGTGGATTGCGCTGGCTAATGGGAAAACCTTCTTTGCCACCCGCAGCAACGTGAGCGGCTACAGTGTCAGCCTGATGGGCAGTGATTTTTCGAAAGCGAAGCTGAATTAAGGAGAAGGTATGTCACATCTGGAAGAGGTCAGCACCCGCGTGGATGCAGCGATTGAAGCGGGTTCTATCACCGGAATGAATGAATTGCTGATTGTACTCAGCGATGATGCGGAACTGAGCCGGGAAGAACGCTACGAGCAGCAACAGCGCCTGCGCACGGCCATCGCCCACAAGGGGCGTCATCATAAAGAAGAGCAAGAAGAACGCCACGAGAATTTGACCAAAGGCGGCACGATTATTTAAGTTTTCGTCTGTACCGGGCAAATGCCCGGCGGCGGCAAAGCCTTGCCGGGCCTACGGAGAGTGGTAGGCGCGGTAAGCGAAGCGCCACCGCGCGAAACAGTTAAAAAGATCGTCTGGCCACCAACCACGCTCCCACCACCAACATCACCGCACCGCATATCGGGCCAATGAGCGCCCGCCACGGAATGCCCTGCTGACGCAGAATATCCATCGCCAGACCACCGATGAGCTGGCTTGCGACCAGCACAGCAATGGTCGTTGCCGCACCCACATACTGATAGCCGCTGATGCTGGCGAACACAAAAAACGACCCGAGCAGACCGGGAATTAACGTCCACCATTTGACGTTTGAAGCCAGCTCCTGAAAGCCACTCAGCCCGTGTTTAATCAGCAAAATCGACACAAACAGCACAATCCCAACCAGCGAGTTGAGCAGCATCGCAATCAGGATCGTGGACGCCGATTGGGTAATTTTCACCATCAGGGTGTTCTGGATAACCAGTCCGATCCCGGCGGCAATCAAAAAGGTGAGGGTTAACGACTGATTCATCCGCGCGCGTCCGGTTCCTGACGTTGGTCGAGCTGGAGCTGCATAAAGGTCAGATCCAGCCAGCGGCCAAATTTAGTGCCGACTTGCGGCATCTGCGCCGTGGTCACGAAACCGAGCGAGGCATGCAAATTGAGTGAAGCCTGGTTCTGCGATTCAATGCCTGCCACCATCACGTGCTTGCCAATCTGTTTGGCTTCGACAATAAGTTGGGTCAATAAAGCACGGCCTAACCCTTTACCCTGGTGCTGCGGGTGAACGTAGACCGAATGCTCAACGGTATGACGAAAACCATCGAATGCGCGCCAGTCGCCAAAGGAGGCGTAGCCGGTAATAGTCCCGTTTTCTTCACTGACTAAAACCGGATAACCCGCAGTCTGTCGGGCTTCATACCACGCAATGCGGTTGTCGGTATCGACGGTTTGATCATTCCAGATAGCCGCAGTGTGCAGGACGGCGTGGTTGTAGATTTCCGCGATCGCCGCGCAGTCTTCCTGGTTTGCGTAACGAATGTTCATGGCTGGCCTCGGGTGTTCACTATAGTAGTACGGTATAGATACTATAGTTCTGCTGGTTTTGACAAGAGGCCAGCGTTATTTGGCAATTACTGCGCTAGCAGGAAGCAGCCAGTTCGGCGCGGTGAATTTTTTCAGCGCTTGCGGGCGATACAGTTGGTTCTTCCATAATCCGTTACTTTGTTGAACGGGTGAAAGCTGCGAGCTTTGCAAACGTGTCACGGCGGCCTGGTGGATCATCATGTCTGCTGATGTGGGGTTATTCAGTTCGCGCGGGGTCGTTTTGTACGGTTTTCCGTCGCCCCATTCACAATGAATGCGGCCCAATGGATCTTCATCATAATGGCGAATATTCAGGTTTACTTTTAGCGTCGCCAGTTCATCACGCAGCCAGCGATAACTGATATTGGACAAGCCATTTCCATCCTCTGCCGCGCTATAACCACCACCGACATCGGCATGAATACCGGAGAATAACACCTGCACAATGCCGGAACGCGGATCCCAATAGGTCGGGGTGAAGTCTATTCGCTGTTCATCTATGGCAATCGCCTGACGCCCAAAACGCACGCCGCTGCCGAGTTTAGTATCTGCAAAGCGATAGAGATCGACGCGTTTGTCGTTCATATACGCAGGAATGCCGAGTGAACCGACCGTTTCCCACACCGCAACGGCTTCTATGGGGACGTTGTAAATCATCGACGCGGGGTCGATGTCCTGACCGAAGAAGTGTGGCGCATCGAGCAAAATATCGGTGAACAGCGAATCTGACACGCCCGATGCTTTGCGATAGTTGGCCCACACCGCCGAGCCTAAGCGGTAGGCGCTGACTTTATCCTGCAAATCCAGTTTGCTGGCGTCCAGCAGCCCGCATTTGCCGATCATTCCCGCCAGTGCGCGCACCGTGTATGCGCCACGGCTGAAACCGACCAGATAAATGCGATCGCCTTTCTGATAGTTGCGGCTGATAAACGTATAGCCGCGCACAATGCGTTCGATAATTCCCGCCCCAAACACGCCGCCCATGATTTTGACGTACCAGTTACGCGAATCGCCCACCCCGTGCAGGTATTTCGCTATCTGAGTGACGTTGCCTGAGGCTGTAGTCACCGTTTTCTCCTGCTCGTTGCCGAGTTTCAACAGCGTAGGATCGTCAACGCCAACTAGATCGGTATACAGGCGATAAACGTTGGTGAAATCCGGTAGGCCGTCGTCATCGTCTTGCTGATTAGGGCCGTTCCAGGTGCCGTCGGCGCAGAAAATAATGTTTTTGCTCATGAGGATAATCGACGCAGGGGAAGGTTATGTTAACTCTAGCGAAGTTGCGTGGGCTTGCCACTCGAAAAGCCATCGAATGCACTATAGTATTACGCCATGAATACTATCGAAGACAATCTTAACCAGCGGATCAGCGCGCGGATCCGCATTGAGCGTGAATCTCGTGGCTGGTCACTCAGCGAACTGGCAGAGCGGGCGGGCGTGTCGCGCGCAATGATCCACAAAATCGAACGCGCTGACAGCAGCCCGACGGCGACGATGCTCGGTCGGCTGTCTGGCGCATTCGGCATCAGTATGTCTACGTTGATTGCGCGGGCTGAAATGCAGGAAGGGAAACTGCTACGCTTTGCTAATCAACCGGTGTGGCACGATCCGCAAAGCCATTATCTGCGTCGTCATGTTTCTCCGCGCAGTGATTTACCCATCGATTTAGTGCAGGTTGAGCTTCCGCCGGGGAGCGATATTCCGATGCCTGCATCGTCTTATGCGCTGGCGCGACAGCTGATCTGGCTGCAGCAGGGCGAATTGTTGTTTATCGAAGGCGACACGCGTCATGAAATGCAGGCGGGAGACTGTCTCGAACTCGGGCCGCCCAATGATTGCCGATTTATCAATGAAACCAATGAGATCTGTATTTATCTCGTCGTGCGCCTGAATCATTCCGGCTCATAATGGTAAGCATGACGCGCGATGAACGACTAGTCTCAGGGGACGTTTTCACAAAGGAGCAGACCATGAATCAACCTAATTTAGGTCATCGTCGCTGGGTGCTGGCATCCCGTCCACACGGCGAGCCGACAAAAGACAATTTCCGCCAGGAAGAGGGCAACGTGCCCACCCCAGGTAACGGGCAGCTGTTGCTGCGCACGGTTTATCTCTCGCTTGACCCTTATATGCGCGGTCGCATGAGTGACGCGCCATCCTATTCGCCGCCAGTTGAGATTGGCGCGACGATGGTTGGCGGCACAGTCAGCCGCGTCGAGCAGTCGAATCACGCTGATTATAAACCGGGCGATTGGGTGCTGAGCTACGGCGGCTGGCAGAACTATGAGATTTCTGACGGTCAGGGGCTGGTGAAACTGGGTGATAAGCCCGAGCATCCGTCATGGGCGCTGGGGATTTTAGGGATGCCGGGGTTCACCGCGTATATGGGCCTGCTGGATATCGGTCAACCAAAAGCCGGTGAGACACTGGTGGTGGCTGCCGCGACTGGGCCTGTTGGCGCGACCGTCGGGCAAATTGGCAAGATTAAAGGCTGTCGCGTGGTTGGCGTCGCGGGTGGCGAAGAAAAATGCCGTTATGCTGTAGAAACGCTCGGCTTTGACGTTTGTCTCGATCACCGTGCAGATGATTTTGCCGATCAACTTGCGAAAGCCTGTCCACAAGGCATTGATGTTTATTACGAAAACGTCGGCGGTAAAGTGTTTGATGCCGTGCTGCCGCTGCTGAATACCTCCGCGCGCGTGCCGGTGTGTGGGCTGGTGAGTGGCTACAGTGCCACTGATCTGCCCGCCGGGCCGGATCGTTTGCCTCTTTTGATGGGCACGCTGCTGAAAAAACGCATTCGCATGCAGGGCTTTATCATCGGTCAGGACTACGGCCACCGTATTGATGAATTCCAGAAAGCGATGGGGCAGTGGATCAAAGACGGATCGATAAAATATCGTGAACAGATAACCGAGGGTCTGGAAAATGCACCAGAGGCCTTTTTCGGTTTATTAAAGGGCAAAAATTTCGGTAAAGTCGTTATCCGCGTCGGTTCCGACGAGTAAGAAATCCTCAGCGGCGCGTCGAGCGCCGCAACTTTTCGTGCAAAAATTCCATTAGCGTCTTTAATTAGTTGTGCAATAACCGTTTTGTATGAAGTGTACGGCCTAAATAACAACCTAATAATTAAATAGTCAATAAAAGTAGCAAATTGATCCATGTTATTTCCAACACCACCCACGATACAGGATATATCCTGCCATCGTGCTGAGTTGTTTGCTCTCGGGCCGTGAAGAGAACAATGATTATGGAAACAGGAAATAACCATGCTTGATTTTGAAAAAGCACAGCGAATGAGTCTGACAACGCAAGTGGAAGTGAATTTGAAGAGCGCGCTTATCATCGGGGCGCTAAAACCTGGAGCACGACTGGTGACCCGGGATCTCGCTGAGCAACTGGGAACCAGCATCACACCGGTACGTGAAGCGCTGCTGCGACTGGTTTCGTCAGGGGCGCTACAGGCGACGCCCGCGCAGGCCTTTCTGGTGCCGGAGGTATCACTCCAGCGCTATACCGAAATCAATCAGATCCGCAAAAAGCTGGAGAGCATGGCGGCTTCAGCGGCGGCAGCGTTGATAACGGAGGAAAAACTTCAGGATTTGCGCGGTTACGTTGAGGCGTTCCACGAAGCGAAAGCAAAAGGCGATATGGAGGCTGCCTTGCAGGCCAACTGCCGTTTTCGTTTTCGTCTTTATGATTACGCAGAAATGCCGACACTAACCACGCTCATCGAGCAACTGTGGGTGCGCATTGGCCCCTGTTTTAATTATTTGCATCCGCTGTCGTGCGAAGTGTTCAAACAGGATCGTTATTATGACGATCTGCTGAGTGCGCTGGAAAAAAAGGATGAAGCAGAAAGTGGGGCGGCCATATGCCGGGCTATTGATCAGGGTGCGGCTATTTTACAGCGACAGTATTTTAATTAATTTCCGTTATTAATCTGTATCCATAAGCCCTAAAATCTGTGCCGGATTACCCGGCACAGATCCACTATTACTGGAACGAATAAGCGACCGATAAACCGACGCCGTAATTACGCCCCGGTGCGGGTTCGTAATAACGTCCGTTGGATTCGTTCACAATCACCGATCCTGCATATTCGCGGTCGAACAGGTTATCGACGCGACCAAAGACGTCCATTTTCCAGTTACCCACGCCAAATTTATAGCCGGTGTTCAGGCCAACGACTGTCCACGACGGCGCTTTGGCCGTGTTCTCGTCGTTTGCCATGATATCGCTCAGATAACGAATGTCGCTCCCCGCGTACCAGCCGAGTTCCGGCTCATAGCCAAATGAAGCGTAACCCATGTTGCGCGCAATGCCCGGAATGCGATTACCGTTGCAGTTGGTGTCGTCGCAGACATTGCTACGGTATGTCGCGTCGATCCATGTCCAGGCAGCTTTCAGACGCCAGCTTTCCCCAAACTGCTGATCGAGAGACAGCTCCGCGCCCTGACGACGGGTTTTGCCCGCATTTTTATAGGTGGTACGCCCGCCGCTGCTGGTGTCAGTAACGATTTCATTGTCGGTATCGGTCTGGAACAGGGCGGCGGTCAGCAGGCCATTGCCAATACGCGTTTTGCTGCCCACTTCAACCGTTTCATTGGTGGACGGTTGCAGGCCAAAGTTCAGGCCGCTCTGGTTGTCCGGACGATAGGAAAGTTCGTTGATTGTTGGTGTTTCGAAACCGCGTCCCGCAGAGACATACACGTTCCACGCGTCGGTCACCGCATATTTTAATGAACCTGCCGGGAGCCATTTATGATAACTGGCGTCGCCGCTGTCGTTGCCATTACCCGGCGTGACGTAGAAATCGTTCGAATCGAACCACACTGAGCTGTAACGCACGCCCGCGTCCAGGCTAAGTTTATCCGTCAGTTGCCACTGTGTTTGCAGATACGGGTCGAGGTTCCACATCAGGTTGCGCTCGTTGCGGCGCATCGCCCCTTGCTGACCGTAGTCCGGCACACCGTTATCCAGTACGTAGTTTTCGTAACCTTTGCGCTTCTCGCTCATGTTTTCGTAGTCGAGGCCAGTGGTGAAGGTTACCGGCACCAGCAGTTCGCCACGGTGCGTCCAGCGGGTGTCGATGCCCTGATAATGACGGTCGAGATCGATAACGCCGCCGGAATGCGAAGGATTCTGCTGCGGCCCCATTGGGACCGACTGATATTGCGTGGTCTGGCGCTCACCGGCATACATCATCACGCTCAGATCGTCTTGCTCGCTGAGCTGGCGTTCATAGCGCATGCCCGCCTGGGTCTGTTTAATCGTCTTGCGAGTGTCGTACTGATCTGCACGCGGTGACTGCTGCGGATCCGCACGCCATTCGCTGTAGGTCAACCCACCCGGATCGTTCGCCTTGATGTCGACACTGTTGAACATTAGCGTCAGTTTGCTGACGTCATTAATGCGCACGCCAAGTTTGGCGTTGGCGAGGTTTTTCTGTGCGCCGCTGTCATCACGATAGCCGTGCGTAGAGAAACGAGTGGTAGAAACCGTGTAATCGACGTCGCCTGCCTGCGTGCCATCGCCGACCGCACCGCTGGCTTTCAGGCCGTAGCGCCAACTGCCGTAGCTGCCGTAATAACTGCTGGCTTCAATCGTTGTCGGCTGTTGCCCGGTTTCGGTGGTGACGTTCATCACGCCGCCGGAGGAATTACCGTAGAGCGCCGAGAAGGGGCCGCGTAAGACTTCAACGCTATCGACGCTGTTGATATCAATATTCGACGTCTGGCCCTGACCATCTGGCATGGTTGCCGGAATACCATCGACATACAGGCGAATCCCGCGCACGCCGAACGTCGAGCGCGAACCGAATCCGCGAATGGAAAGCTGTAAATCCTGGGCAAAGTTCTGGCGATTTTGGATCTGCAAACCTGGCACTGAACCGAGGGATTCCGAGAGGTTAACGCGCGGCGCGGCCTGGCGCATCTCGTCCCCATTGACCACGCTGACGGCGGCAGGGGTATCTAACTCGGAAACGGTTTTGGGTGTGGCAGACACCACCATGGTTTGTTCGTCAGCAGCGTAGGCGTCTGGCAGTGAAAGAAGTGGCAAAAGTAATGCCGGAAGCGCGGCCCTGCGGACAGTAATGATTTTCATGTAATTCTCGTGGTAATGAACAAACTGAAACAACTGTGAATATGTTAAAGCTTTTGTAAATCATTTGAAAATCATAACGGCACATTACGTTAAGTGCAGGTTTAACAATGGCATGTTTTTGACGAAACGGGAGAATTATCGCTCCCTTTTTAGATGATTAATGATTACTATTCTCAACAACTAACGCAGTGCCATGACGCTGCGAGCAGGAAGCATGTCGGGCAGTAAATTAATTTGCGTTTCAAAGGGAGTCGTCATGTCTTTACGTCATATGTCCATGCCACGTTTTCGCCGTTCTCTGCTGCTGTCTTCTTTATTGCTGGCCGGATCGTTTAGCGCCCATGCTGCGGATGAAATGCTGCGCAAAGCCGTCGGCAAAGGGGTTTATGAAATGGCCCTCAGCCAACAGGAAAACGCGCTGTGGGTGGCAACGTCACAGAGCCGTAAAACCGATAAAGGTGGGGTGGTTTACCGTCTTGACCCTGTCACTCTGGAGGCGACTCAGACGATCCACAGCGATCTCAAACCATTTGGTGCGACCTTCGACAACCAGACGCAAACCCTGTGGTTTGGCAATACAACCAACGGCACTGTCACGGCGATTGACGGCAAAACCGGCGATGTGAAAGGGCGCGTGGTACTGGATTCACGCCAGCGCAGTGAAACCGTTAAGCCATTGCAGCCGCGCGAACTGGCAGTCGATGAAAAAACCAACACCGTGTTTGTGACCGGCGTGGGCAAAGAGAGCGTGATTTGGGCGATTGATGGCGCAACGCTGAAGCTGAAAGCGACCATCAGCGGCACGGGTAATCGCACGACCGCGCTGGCATTGGATAACGATGCACGTCGTCTTTACACCGTGAGTGCAGACGGCGAGCTGATCACCATCGACACCGATAAACACAGTATTCTGACCCGTCAGAAACTGGTGGATGACGGTAAAGAACATGCGTTCCTGAACATCGCGCTGGATAAGGCTAACCACCGCGCTTATATCACCGATTTCAAACAGCCAGAACTGTTAGTGGTGGACTATCGTGACGGCAAAGTGCTGAACAAAATCGCAGTGCCGGAATCCTTGGCTGTGGTGTTCAACCCGACGCGCAAAGAAGTGTATGTGACAAACCGTAAGGCCGGGAAAGTCAGCGTTATCGACGCGAAAACCAATAAAGTGGTGAAAACGTACGATACCCCAACCAACCCGAACAGCCTGGCGCTTTCTGCTGATGGCAAGACGCTGTACGTCAGCGTGAAACAGGCATCCAGCCGTGAGAAAGAGGCCACTCAGCCAGATGATGTGATTCGTATTACTCTTTAATCTCAGGCATGAAAAAGCCGCTCATTTTGAAGTGAGCGGCTTTTTTTACAGCCAAAACCTGTAGACCTACGCAAGCGCAGCGCCGGGCAAATTATCTTATTTCACTTCATCCGGATGAACCGGCGCGGTGCTGTGGATTTCGTTCACGCGCTTACGCACACCGAACCAGCCCGCAACCAGCAGCACAGCTAACAGCGGAATTGAGCCGATAGTGTAAGTGCCGTTCGGGTAATCGAACGCCATCAACACCAGCACGCTGAACAGGAACAGCAGCGTCAGCCATGACGTAAACGGTGCGCCCGGCAGCTTGAAGCTGACATCGGCACATTTACCTTCTTTGATGAACTTACGCAGACGCATCTGGCACACCACGATGAACGCCCACGAAGCGATAATGCCGATAGACGCGACGTTCAGCACAATCTCAAACACCCGTGAAGGCACCAGATAGTTCAGGAATACGCCGACTACATACACTGCCAGCGTTGCCAAAATGCCCGCGTAAGGCACCTGATGACGGCTCATTTTCGACATGAATTTCGGTGCAGATCCGCCCATCGACATCGAACGCAGAATACGCCCGGTGGAGTACAGGCCGGAGTTGAGGCTGGAGAGTGCCGCCGTCAGAACCACCATGTTCATCACGTCACCCGCGTAAGGCACGCCAAGTTTGGAGAAGAAGGTCACGAACGGACTTTGTCCGGCCTGATACGCATTCCACGGCAACAACAGCACCAGCAGAACAACCGAACCAACGTAGAACAGACCGATACGCCAGATAACGCTGTTGATGGCTTTTGGCACCATCGTCTGTGGATCTTTACATTCGCCCGCCGCAGTACCGACCAGTTCAATCGACGCAAACGCAAACACCACGCCCTGAACCAGCACCAGCGCAGGCAGTAGGCCGTGCGGGAAGAAGCCGCCATTATCGGTGATTAAATGGAAGCCGGTTGTACCCCCGTCGAGCGGTTTGCCGCTGCCGAGGAAAATGGTTCCCACAATAAGGAAGGCGACAATCGCCAGCACTTTGACCAGCGCGAACCAGAACTCCATTTCGGCGAACCACTTCACGCCGATCATGTTCATGGTGCCGACAATCGCCAGCGCGCCAAGGGCAAACACCCATTGTGGCACGTCGCCAAACGCGCCCCAGTAGTGCATATACAACGCGACGGCGGTGATATCGACGATCCCGGTCATGGCCCAGTTGACGAAGTACATCCAGCCTGCGACATAAGCTGCTTTTTCGCCGAGGAATTCACGGGCATAAGAAACGAAGCTGCCGCTCGAAGGGCGATGTAAAACCAGTTCGCCGAGCGCACGCAGAATAAAGAAAGAGAAAATACCGCACACCAGATAAACGATGGCGAGAGAAGGGCCTGCCATCTGCAAGCGAGCGCCTGCGCCCAAAAACAACCCTGTACCGATTGCGCCGCCGATGGCGATCATTTGTACCTGACGGTTGCCCATCGCTTTGTGATAGCCCGCTTCATGCGAGTTCAGCCAGCTGCGTTTAGCTGCGTGATGCTCCGCCGTGGTGTCCTGTTTTGTGTTCATGTTGTGTATCCCGGTTACCTGTCTTTACCCCAATCGGGGCCCAAAAAGTCCCGCTGCGTTTAAACGATTACGCGGCAGCACACCGTTCTGTCTTTCTCAGCATTCTGACGTAGAGATAAGGCAAAACATGGCGCAGCATCCTACCTGCAAATGGTAAACGACGCAAAACTTACCCGGCTATCCGGTGACGCGTTTCTCGGTTTTTCGAGTGGTCGGAGCACACGAGTGAAGATAAGTCACAAAAGGGACAAGAAAGCGCCGAGTTGCGCAACAGATTCAAGGTGTTAGGCGAAGGCTGAAGGCGTTTTCACCCGGTGCTCAACTGAACACCGGGCGAGGGGGTTAGTGGGTTTCGTCGAACTGTAACAGTCTGCCGGTATTTCCGAGCACCATCAGCGTACTCAGGTTATGCAGTAAGGCGGCCACCAAAGCGCCTGCGCCGCCGAGCCAGCCGAGCGCTGCGGCGGCAACGATCAGGATGGTCCAGCCGAGACCGATAAAGACGTTGACCATCAGCGTCTGGCGACATTTGCGGCTCAAGCGGATGGCAGAGGCAATGCGGCGCAGATCGCTCCCGGTCAGCACCACATCTGCAGAGACGAGGGCGATATCCGCACCGTTCGCCCCCATCGCCATCCCAACGGCACCGGCTTTCAGCGCCAACGCGTCATTAATACCATCGCCCACCACCAACGGTCGCCAGCCTTCGTTGACGGCTTTTTGTACTACCTGCAATTTCGTGGCAGGCAGCGCCTGAGCTACCACTTCCTGAATACCCAACGACTGAGCGACACTGTTCGCCGCCGCCAGGCGATCACCGGTCAGCAGGAGCTGTTTATCAATGCCCATCTGGCGCAGTTCCTGTAACGCTTCGGGTGATTCCGGACGCAGCGTATCTGCCAGCAGCAGCCAGCCAAGGAACTGACCCTGATGGGCCACACCTACAATTGGCCCTTGATGGTCAGGCTGCGGGAGCGTCGTGATGGCGTATTCCGCGAAGAGATCAGCGCGTCCCAGCAGGGCAATACCTGAGTCGGTGCGGGCCACGATCCCCAGTCCCTGTTTTTCCTCTACGTCCTGAACCGACACCTTATTCTGCGCATCGACATATTCTGCCAGCGCATGGCTGACCGGGTGACTGCTGGTTGCGCCGAGCGAGGCGGCAAGTTGCAGGACTTGATCATACTTGCATTGCGGGGCAAGCACCGAATCCACCAGACGCAAACGACCTTGTGTTAGCGTACCGGTTTTATCGATGATCAGCGCGTCGACATCCGCCAGTTCTTCGAGAAACGCAGCATTACGGATCAGTACGCCATGACGGGCCGCCACAGCGATCCCTGCCATCGCAGTGGCTGGCGCGGAAAGCACCAACGCGCACGGACAGGCGGCGACCAGAACGGCAAGCATCGCCTGACTGTCGTAGGTTAAGAACCAGGTGCTGGCGGCGATCAGCAACACGAGGATCAAATATTGCGAGGCGTAACGTTCAAGCAAACGCGTAATCGGGGGCTTTGCCTGCTCGGCATCTTTCATTAAGGCAATCACTTTCCCCAGCGTCGATTGCTCGCCGGTATGCGTGACCTCCATGCGCAGCAGGCCGTTCAGGTTGATAGCGCCGCCGAAAATCAGCGTGCCGGGGCCTGCTTCCTGTGGCACCGATTCCCCGGTGATTGAGGCGACATCCAGGCTGGCGTAGCCGCTGATGATTTTGCCATCCGCAGGCACGTTGTCCCCGGCGCGGATCTCCACAATGTCGCCTTTTCGCACGGCGCGACTGTCGATTTCCTCAAGCGAATCATCGGCACGAACGCGTCGCGCTTTGCTGCGCGTGAGTTGCGTCAGCCCGGCAATCGCTTGTCGGGTGCCCATCACGCTGCGCTCTTCAAGCATATGGCCGAAGATCATCAGCACCGGCAACAGTGCGGCGGTGATCAAATCGCCCAGCGCCCAGGCTCCCAGCATGGCAAGCACAATCAATAAGTCCGTGACGCCATGCAGGTCAGGGTGGCGAAGGCTGTGCAGGCCCGCGCGAAAGACCGGAATGGCAACGATAAGCCAGGCCACGCCTGCTAACAGATCGCTGATAGCGGTCTGCTGCGGGGCAAGTGAACGCCAAAGCAGGCTCAACAGGATCAGGCCAATTGTCGTCATCGCCAGACTGAGCTGAACGGTCATTCGTCGCTGCTCTTCGGGCGTCAGCAGGGTCTGGCTAAAGTTAGGGTGGATATGCCCGTGACTGCATTGATGACTCATGGAATGCCTCCGTACCACTGCGATGAAGAGGAGGGCTGTTCAACCTGTGGTGTTGGCCCCGGTAAAATTAACTTGCTGTCGTCGTCCGGGTTGACGGTAATGACTTGTCCGGCGTGGGAGAGGACTGCCGAGATTTTCTCGCGCCAGATACGTTGCAGCATTCCGGCATCGCTGCCTGTGGCCCGCACCTGAGCCAGCTTAGTGATCGTTTGCGTAGCCACTTCCGCTTTGGCATGCATTTCGCTGCTGCTGGCTTGTGCCTGCTGGATAAGACGGTCTGCCTGCTGTTGCGATTTCTGCAACTGCAGCGTGGCCTCATTCTGCGCCTGAGCGATATTCTGCTCGGCGCGCTGGCTGGCCGTCAGAACGGCATTGAAGGCATCGACCGCATTGTCAGGCAGCGACGAAGCCACATCAACACGTTCAATGGTGATGCCGGGGTCGTTGTCACTGCCTTTCAACAGCGCCAAATCGTGAGCGATTTGCTGTTTCAAATCGCTGCGCAGACGGGATCGCTCCTGTGCCGCATGGCTGTCGTTCTGCAATGTTTCCGGGCGCGCCACCAGAATGGTGTCCAGATCGCGCCCGGCGGCGACCAGCGTCGCGGCGTGCTGTGCCAACCGGTCCAGTAGAGGGTCAATGTGTGATCGTTGCAGCACATAGCGCAAAGGCGAATGAATGCGATAAAAAACCTGCATGTTCAGCTGAACCACACCGGAATCGCCAGTCAACAGATAACCCGCACCAGCGCCTGCATCGCTGCTGCGCTGATCGGCAGACAATAGCTTCTGCTGTTCACTGCGCTGTAAGGGCAATACATCATGTTGAAGAATACGCGCTGGGCCGGGAATGATTTCGACGCGATCCACGGGCTTTGGCCACGCGAACAGCATACCGGAACTCTCCACGTTGACCGGTTTTCCGAAGCGGAACACCACCGCCTGCGTATCCGGCGTTATCTGGTGAAAGCTGGAAAAGACCCAGGCAAGTGCTGCCAGCAGCGTTGCGCCATACAGACTAAAGAAGGCAATCCGGTAGGACTGCCCCCACGGAGAGGCAACTGAGGGCTGTTTTTTCATGGATTGGCCTTATCCGCGTCGTCGGGTTTCTGCACCAACGCCTTGAACGGGGCGGTATCTGTGCTCAGCACAATGCGCGTACTTTTGTTCACCACATCATTGAGCGTATCAAGGGAACGCAGCAGGTTATAAAGCTGCGGATCAAGTGCATAGGCTTTGGCGTAAATTGCGGCGGAATCTTGCTGCGCCTGCGCGGTGATGGTCGCTGCTTTGATCGAGGCATCCGCTTCGGTGATGCGCGCTTCTTTATCGGCACGGGAATGAATTTCTGCGGCCTGGCGATTACCTTCTGCAGTGCGTTCGGTGGCAATGGTTTCACGTTCGGCACGCATTCTGTCCACGGTCGCGTTCAGGGTGACCGCCGGTAAGGTCAGGCGCTCAATGCCAACATCGATCAGCTCAATTCCGTAGCTGTTCAGCAATTGGGCTTTCAACTGTTGTTTGATCTGCTGCTCAAGCTGTGGGATTTTCACCTTACTGCCGTCAGTATTCACAATGTCTGACAGGCTGTAGTTACTGGTGGTGGTCTCCAGCGATGAGCCAATAAAGGTGCGAATCTGGCGCGCGGCTTCTTCTGGCTGATTTTGTACTGCCCGAATAAAGCGCAGAACATGAGGCTGATCAGGGCTCACTTTCCAGATAGCCCATGCCTGCACAATGACGCGCAGGCCGTCGCGCGTGCCGACATCCTGTAAGCCGCTGGAGGTGGAGCGGCTACGCAAATCAACTTCAACCGGCGTTTCGAACGGCGCTGGCAGTCGCCACGCGAGACCAGGATCGAGCAGCACGCGTACCGGGCTACCAAAACGGGTAATGATCGTCGCACTGCCCGCATGAACTTGCACCAGACAGGCGGTCAACAGGGCAAGCGTCACCAGCAGCGCGGCTACGCCGTAGCGGATCCACAGGCGACGCGGGCCGGTGGGTTTCTTCTGCGATTGCACAGGGGTCAACCCCACTTTTTCAGCGTTCGCCGGGGTGGAGATAGTACGGATTTTCATTGTGTGTGAACCTTAGTCATTCAGTGCTATCGGGAAGGTTGAGAAAACTGGCGCAAATCGAGAATCGACTGGTTTTTACCCGCGACCTGGCTATCCAGTATCAGCAGCGGCGTGTTCGCCAGCGCTTTGCTGTAGGTCTGATAACGACGCTCGTTGAGATACGCTTCCGGGTTAATTTCCCAGGCGTTGTGCTCGGCGCTGTAACGGGTCAGGGCAATATTGGCCTGCGCCTGCAACTCATTGGCCGTTGCAGTGGCAGCATCAATCGCCGTAGTCGCTTTTCGCTGTGCATCGTTAGCCTGCGAAGCTGAATAACCTCGTTCCCGGGCAATCTGGGCATTCGCCGTAATTTGCGCGGCCTGCACACCGTGATAGGCATTGGCCGCGCCAGCCGGTGGATGAATGGACTCTATGCGAGTGTTCAGCAATTCCACCCCGATATTGAGTGCGTTCAATCGCTTCTGGATTTCCGTATTCAGTGCCGTCGACATTGTGGCGCGTTGTTCATTCAGCAACGCATCCAGTTGTTGATGGGCAAAATACTGGGTCAGCACCTGGCGGGCGATACGCTGCAGCGTTGTGGACAGATTGTCTGTCTGGTACAGGCTGTTCATGGCATCAGCGTCGCTCATCCCCACGCGCCAGATCAGGCGAATGTCCATGTTTACTATCTGGAAACTCTGTTTATCGCCGTTGGCGCTGGCGATAATCTGGGCCTGGTCGGTCAGGTGACTGCTGTCCCACAAACGCCAACTTTCCTGCGGCGCAGGACCTTCGATGGTATTGGGGATTTTGACGCCGGGCTGTTCATCGACGGAGGATTTTTCGCTGAGTTGCAGTTCATGGACCGCGCCATAATCCACAAACACCACACGCCCAAAAGGCCACGGCAGGCCGAGATGCAAGCCGGGAGAAAGCACTTTCACCGGACGACCAAACTGTTCGTAAACACCGCGCTTATCGGCAGACACTTCATTCAAGCCGCTGACCAGCCAGCCGACGACGACGATACCGCAGACCACTGGCAGAAAAAGCTGGCCCATCAAGCGGAAAGCCTGGATCTTGCCGATATCAACGCCAAAGTGCTGAACGATTTTTTTACGCAGTTGCAGTAACGGACTCAGGGGCCAGCGGTACTGTTCGGCGATCAGGCTTTGAGTCAGGAACGGCGGCTGTTTCTCGGGATGCGGAAGGGTGCAGGCTGCAGCAAGGGCGCGCAGCAGAAACTCGGCGGCGACCAGCACCACCACTAAACTTGCGAGCCACATCAGCCAGTACGCACCCTGCGGGGAAAAACGGGAAACTGGCAATGCAACAGCCGTCAGCAGGAACAGGCTGAGTAGCGTTCGCAGCAACCCTACGGTCGCTGACTGTAATCCCCAACTGCGAACCCGGCGCAGGCTCAACATCCTTTCGCAAACAAGTAGCGCAAAGCACGCGGCAAGTAGCAGCGTACAGACCAGAATCAGCCCATTGTCGGGTGCCGAAAGGGTGGCGACGACAGAAAAATTATCCGAGACGAGATAAATCGCCAGCGCGGCGCTTATCGCTGTCAGCGCCAGTTGAAGGCAATGGTGAAGCCACAATTCAATACGCGGAGTGAATACGACGGGACCGAATTTGCGCGTTTTCACGCTGGCGTTTTCATCCAGGGGGAGAGAACGCGGAAGAGGGGAAACCGTGCGCAGCGCATTTTCAATGACCGCAAAGGCCAAGAGCAAAGAGGCCATCAAGGGGCGGGAAAAAACCATCCATGGTTCAGGGACGTCACTATACTGCATCAAGATATAAGCAATACCGGCAGCGCCCGTCAGCATGCAGACGAGCGATCGGCACCATAATAGACGAGAGCGTAGACGCGTTTCCTGGTGGGTGTTTTCACTTTGAAGATTGGGCACCATGACGGCTCCAGCGAAAAGACAAAAAGACAGCCTGTAGCAACAGGCAGTGAGTACAGAAACGGAGAAAGGTTATAACATAACAAGAAAATCACAAGTGACATATGGGACAAAAGGGCACAAAGATGCGTCAATATGTGTCGGAGCGATTCGCACGCCAGAAAGCCTTAAACAGGAGCATGTATGAAAATTATTCGTAGTGGTTCGCTGCCGTCGGTCAAAGGGCCAGAGGCATGGTTTAGCGGTACAGTGAGGATTGATGCGCCATTTCAGGCGACAGAACCGGCCAAAGTGGGCGGGGCAACCGTCACCTTTGAACCCGGCGCACGTACCGCGTGGCATACGCATCCGTTAGGACAAACGCTAATTGTCACGCAGGGCCGTGGCTGGTTGCAGGAAGAGGGCAAAGAAGCAGAAGTGCTTAATCAGGGGGATATTGCGTGGATCCCGCCCGGCGTAAAACACTGGCATGGCGCGAGTTCCGTCACTGCAATGACCCATATTGCTATTGCCGAAGCGGAGAACGGCTCCCCCGTGACCTGGCTTGAGAAAGTGACCGACGAACAGTACGCCGGACGCTAATAATCAGTGGATAAGAGTGAGCGTGCGGGTCACCGTTACGCTCTCGTTATTGCCAAAATTGTCGCAACGAAAAGACGTTGATAGCTAATTTTGTGCTGAGCAAATGTAAATAAATTGTTTCTCATGCGGCGCAACCCCTTCTAATAATGCAGACATGTTCCTCATAACGAGCCTGCGACATGTCTTATCGAATCAGTATTCTGGATAAAAGCCCACTGGCGGATGGCGAGACCGCATCTCAGGCGCTCGCGCGTACCCTGGCGTTGGCACAGCAAGCGGATGCCTGGGGTTATCACCGTTTTTGGATTGCCGAACATCACAACACTCCGCAATTGGCGAGTCCGTCACCGGAAGTGGTGATTGGCTGGCTGCTCGGGCAAACGCGGCGCATTCGTATCGGCTCTGGTGGCGTGATGCTGCAACATTACAGCCCGTACAAAGTGGCGGAAAACTTCAATCTGTTGGCCTCATTGGCTCCGGGGCGGGTGGATTTAGGTGTCGGGAAAGCACCCGGTGGCCTGCCGCATTCCACTCGCGCGTTGCAGCAAGGCGTGGATCCACAAGCCAAGGGCACTTTTGCCGATCAATTGACTCAACTGGATAGCTGGTTGTCGCAGACCCGCGTAGAAAGCGCTGACACGGTACTTGCCACGCCAATCCCGCCGCAACGCCCGGACGGCTTTCTGCTTGGCGCAAGTCTCGAAAGTGCAGAGCTTGCCGCGCAACTGGACTGGAACTTTGTTTTTGCCGCGCATCTCAATGGAGATAAAAATTTGCTGCGTGAGGTGATCACTCGTTGGCGCTCGCTCAGCCTGCGGAACGTCATTATCGCGGTGCAGGTTATTGTGGCTGCGGATGCCGAACAAGCGTCAACCCTGGCGGAGCAGGTTGAAGTGTGGGGCGTGCGGCTGGAAAACGGTCAGCGTGTGTCGGTTGCCAGCCAGCAGCAGGCGGAAGCCTTTGCGCATCAGGCGGGCAGCCCGGCGGTGGAAATAGTCCGTCGCGAATCCTCTCTCATTGCCGGCACTGCGTTGCAGGTACGCGCTCAGCTTGACGCGTTGCATCAATACTACGGTGTGGATGAGTTCATTATCGACACCCCGATTACCGAAGGCGCAGCCCGACTGACATCGTTACGTCTGCTGGCTGAGGTGCTCAACCGCGCGGAGGTGCTGTCATGAGCTTCGAACAACAGTTGATTGCCTGGCGTCGTGAATTACACCAGTTCCCTGAGTTATCTCTGCAAGAGTTCGTTACCACGGCGCGCATTCGCGACTGGCTGCAAAGCGCTGGACTGACTATTTTGCCTTACGCGCTTAAAACTGGCGTGGTGGTAGAAATCGGTAAAGGCGAAAAGGTGATTGCCCTGCGTGCAGATATCGATGCATTGCCGATTGAAGAAGCAACTGACGTCGCCTTCCGTTCACAAAATGCGGGCGTGATGCATGCCTGCGGACATGATGTTCACACCAGCGTCATGCTCGGTGCGGCGCTGCTGCTCAAAGCGCGCGAAGCGGAATTACCCGGCCGCGTACGCATCCTTTTTCAGCCAGCCGAAGAGAGTTTTGGTGGCGCAAAAACGCTGATCCGCGCGGGCGCGCTGGAAGGGGTTTCCGCTATTTTCGGCATGCATAACGAACCTGGGCTGCCGGTGGGCGCCTTTGCTACTCGCGGCGGAGCGTTTTACGCCAACGTCGATCGCTTTGTGGTGCGAGTACACGGAAAGGGCGCCCACGCAGCCCGCCCTCATGAAGGAAAGGACGCCATTTTGCTTGCCAGTCAACTGGTGAGCGCGTTGCAAAGTGTCGCCAGTCGCGAGGTAAACACGCTGGATTCGGTGGTGCTCAGCGTGACGCGGATTCAGGGCGGCAATACCTGGAACGTGTTGCCGGAAAATGTCGAACTGGAAGGCACGCTGCGCACGCATCGCACCGAGGTGCAGCAGCAGGTCAAAGCGCGAGTCAGTGAAATTGCCGCCGGATTTGCCAGCGCGTTTAACGCCCAAATTGACGTCATCTGGCATGCGGGGCCAACCGCGTTGGTGAATACCGCCGAATGGGCAGACTTTGCCACGTCCGTTGCTGACGAAGAGGGCTACCGCACTACAACGGCCGATTTGCATATGGGCGGTGAAGATTTTGCCGTCTATCTACAGCAAATACCGGGTGCGTTCGTCAGTATCGGCAGCGCCAGTGAATTTGGTTTACACCATCCGGCGTTTAATCCGGATGAAAAGTTGATTGCCCCAGCGGCACATTATTTTGCCGCGCTGGCAGAAAAAGCCTTACACAACATTTAATCACGCAATTCTAATATTACCGGCAGGGTAAGGGGTCATTATGTCTTCAGCACGGCAATTACGGCTTGGCACGATATTACATGGGGCTTCAGGAAATATGTCTGCCTGGCGTCACCCGGCGGCGCAGGCCGACGCAAGTATTAATTTTGAGTTTGTAAAACAGACGGCGTTAAAAGCAGAAGAAGGGAAGCTGGATTTTATTTTTGTTGCTGACGGGTTATATATCAACGAGAAATCCATTCCGCATTTTTTAAATCGCTTTGAGCCGCTAACGGTATTATCGGCGTTGGCGAGCGTGACGAAGCACCTTGGCCTGGTTGGCACCTTATCCACCTCCTACAGCGAGCCGTTTATCACCGCGCGCCAGTTTGCCAGTCTGGATCATTTGAGTAACGGGCGTGCAGGCTGGAACGTGGTGACATCGCCGCTGGAAGGCTCCGCGAAGAATTTCTCTCGTGCGCAGCATCCGGACCACGCCCTGCGTTACCGCATCGCCGATGAATATTTGCAGGTAGTGAAAGGGCTATGGGATTCCTGGGAAGAAGACGCGTTTGTACGTAATAAAGAAAGCGGGCAATTCTTTGATGCCACTAAATTGCACGCCATTGACCATCACGGAGATTTTTTCCAGGTCGCCGGACCGCTGAATATTGGTCGCACGCCTCAGGGCAGGCCGATCATATTTCAGGCCGGTGCATCGGACGACGGGAAAAAACTGGCGGCGACGCACGCTGACGCCATTTTTACGCATCACGAGTCGCTGGCCGAAGCGCAGGTGTTTTATCAGGATGTGAAAAGTCAGCTTGAAACTCACGGCCGCCGTGCGGATCAACTGCATATTTTCCAGGGCGTGAGCGTGATTGTCGGCGACGATGCCGATGACGTTGAGCAGCAATATCAGACTACCGCCGCATTGGTGTCCGTTGAAGACGCGCTTAATTATCTCGGACGTTATTTCGAGCACCATGATTTCAGCCAGTATCCGCTGGACGAACCGTTCCCGGAACTGGGTAATTTAGGCCAGAACAGCTTCCGTAGCACCACCGATGAAATCAAACGCAATGCGCAGACACACGGTTTGACGCTGCGCCAGGTTGCTCTGGAAGCTGCCAGCCCGCGCCCGCGTTTTTCAGGCACCGCCGAAGAAGTGGCTGATGGGTTGCAACTGTGGTTCGACAGCCACGCCGCCGACGGTTTCATCATTCAGGGCGGCACACCGGATACCTTCCCGCGCTTTGTCGATCGCGTTGTGCCCGTACTCCAGGGGCGTGGTCTGTTCCGTCACGACTATCCCGGCCACACCTTGCGTGAAAGCTTAGGTTTGTCGCTGCCCATCAATCAATTCACACAAAAATAAGAGACTTCACCATGCAAAAATCATCGCTGCTGCTTGCCATCGCGCTGGCTTTTTCCGGACTGGCGCAGGCCAATGACGTCACCATTAACGGCACGGGCGTGAGCGTCGAAGCCAATAAAACACCGGTCAATACCGACAAAAACCCTTCGGCTATTTCGCAACTGCCAGCCGGGTTTAAACCGGCAGTACCGGGTAAATTTACCGTCGCGGTGGCAGGGCTGAATCAGCCGCCGCTGACCGTGTTCTCTGACGACAATAAAACGCTGCTCGGCAGTGAAGTGGATATCGCCCGTCTTGTCGCTGACAGCCTTGGGCTGCAATTAAACGTCGTCGTGACCTCATGGGAAGACTGGCCGCTCGGCGTGGCATCTGGCAAATATGACGCCGCAGTCAGCAATATTACGGTCACAAAAGAGCGCAAAGAGAAGTTTGATTTTGCGACTTACCGGAAAGATTCCCTCGGTTTCTACGTTAAATCGGGCAGTCAGATCAGCAAAATTGAAACTGCGCCGGATATCGCCGGGCTGAACATCATCGTCGGGTCCGGCACCAATCAGGAAGCCATTCTACTGGCGTGGAATGCCGAAAACCTCAAAAAAGGCTTAAAACCGTTCACCCCGATTTACACCAAAGACGATGCCGCACAAACCCTGGCGTTACAGTCCGGGCGCGCAGATGCGTTCTTTGGCCCGAACGTGATTGGCGCGTGGAAAGCGGCGCTGAACGGCAAAACCAAACTGGTTGGCAGCGTGGATGGCGGCTGGCCGAAGGCGGCACACATCGCCGTAACGCTGAAAAAAGGCAGCGGATTAGCTGAGCCCGTTCAAACGGCGCTGAATGGCGTCATCAAAAACGGCGATTACGACAAAGTGCTGAACCGTTGGGGCGAAGGCGTCGAGCGCATTCCGCAGTCTGAAGTGAACCCTGCCGGACTCGGCGATTAAGGAGCCCACCATGAGCGAACGCTTTCGTGATGTCTCGCCGGAAGACGCTGAACTCCAGCCGATTCTGAACGGTCTGTTTGCCGAATACGCCGCGCGTTATGGCGACTATTTCTCGCGTGATGCCGAGGTGGAAAACACCGAGTGGTATCTCGCCCCACAGGGGCTATTTATCGTACTTGAACGTGACGGGGTGATCATCGCGACCGGCGCGTACAAACCCTATGACGCTCAGACGGCCGAAATCAAACGCATCTGGACCGACAAGACGCTACGCCAGCAAGGGCTTGCCGGGCGAATTGTCGCCGAACTGGAAAGAAGGGCGCTGCTTGCCGGTTACAGCCAGATGTACCTGACAACCGGGTTTCGCCAGCCAGAAGCGGTGCGCTTGTATTTGAGCCAGGGCTATCAGCCGCAATTCGATCTCAACCGTGATCCGGAAGAGTACAGCCGACCGCCGTTTGACGGACGCCTTCGGTTCACCAAAGTGCTGGCGGTTCCTGCGCTCAGCAAAAGTGCCTGAGGAGTGACGATGAAAAGCAATGAGATCATCAAAGTGGTGCCAGCGCGGTATCCGCTGCGGATTGTCGGGGCCGGCGTGGCGCTGTTGATTCTGGCGATTGTCGTTCAGTCGGTAGCGTTTAACCCGCGCTGGGAATGGGGCGTATTCGCTCGTTGGTTCTTTGACCCGGTGATTCTGGAAGGATTAGGACAGACGCTGTTATTGACGCTGCTCGGCACGGTTTTGAGCGTGATTTTCGGCGGCGTACTGGCGCTTTCCCGGCTCTCATCATCCTGGTTACTCAGCAGCCTGGCCTGGGCGTATATCTGGCTGTTTCGCTCGCTCCCGCTGATTGTGGTGCTGATCGTTCTCTACAATTTTTCGTATCTCTACGACACGCTGTCGCTCGGCATTCCCTTCACCGGTATCGAATGGGTGAGTTACCAGACCATCAACGTACTGGGGCAGTTCTCCACCGCCGTTGTCGGTTTGACGCTGGTGCAAAGCGCGTATACGGCTGAAATCATTCGCGGCGGTTTTTTGGGTGTCGATCATGGGCAGTACGAAGCCGCATCTGCACTCGGTTTGCCTGCATGGCGGCGTACACTGCGCATTATTCTGCCGCAGGCGTTACGCACTATTTTACCGTCCGGTTTCAACGAAATTATCAGCCTCGCCAAAGGCACAGCGATGGTTTATGTGCTGGCGATGCCGGAGCTGTTTTACACCATCCAGATGATTTACAACCGCACGCAGGAAGTGATCCCGCTGCTGATGGTGGGCGCGGTGTGGTATCTGGTGATCACCAGTTTCCTCTCCGCGATTCAGTATCTGGTGGAACGTGCGCTGGCGAAGAGTGAACGCCGCTCTGCTGTGAACAGCAACCGCAGCCGCGTCGTAACGCCTGCATCTCCTGCAACTGCCCCGGAGGCCGCACATGCTCAACTCTCCTGAAGGCCATATTTCGATTACCGGCGTCAGTAAATATTATGGCCGTCACAAGGCGCTGGATAACGTATCGCTGGAGATCCCACCCGGCACAGTGACGGTGATTTTAGGCCCGTCCGGTTCGGGGAAATCGACGCTGCTGCGCACCATTAACCATCTGGAACGCGTCGACGAAGGTTTTATCCAGATTGACGGCGATTACATCGGCTATCGTCGACAGGGCGACAAGCTGTATGAACTTAAAGAGAAAGAGATCCTCCGTCAGCGCGTCAACGTGGGTTATGTGTTTCAGAACTTTAATCTGTTCCCGCACATGACGGTGCTGGAAAACCTGATTGAAGCCCCGGTGGCGCATCGTCAGCTCAGCAAGAAACAGGCGATTGAGCGCGCTTATGAATTGCTGGATGTGGTTGGATTACGCAACAAAGCCGATGCATGGTCGCGGCATCTTTCCGGCGGTCAACAGCAGCGCATTGCTATTGCGCGGGCGTTGGCGTTGAGGCCGCGCGTGATGCTGTTTGATGAACCGACCTCGGCGCTCGATCCGGAACTTGTCGGAGAGGTACTGGACGTTATCAAAACGCTGGCGCGTTCCGGTACGACGCTGGTCGTCGTGACCCATGAGATTGGTTTCGCGCGTGAAGTGGCCGATCAAGTCGTGTTTATGGTCGACGGAAAAATCGTTGAACAGGGCGAAAGTGAAGCGGTGCTCAACCACCCGCAACACCCGCGAACGCGTCAGTTTTTATCGAAGGTACTGTCATGACGAAATGGACATTATTGGGCGCATTGCTCTGCGCCAGCGGCGCGATGGCAGAAGGGCACATCGACCTGAAAGCCAACGAACAACCGTTGCCCGTCACGCGCGATGAAAAGGCGATCGCGAAGATCCCGGCAAACTATAAATTCGTTGAACCCGGTACGCTGACGGTCGCCATTTCAGCGTTAAATTCACCTCCACTGGCGCTACTCGCCAGCGATAATCGCACACGCATCGGCAGTGACCCCGATATTGCCCGTTTGCTGGCGGGCAGTCTTGGCCTGAAATTGAAACTGGTGCCAACGGCGTGGGAAGACTGGCCGCTTGGGATCACCTCCGGGCGTTATGACGTGGCGCTGGTCAACATTGCCGTCACCGAACAGCGCAAAGAGAAGTTCGATTTCGCCACCTATCGCGTCGATTCGCTGGCCTTTTCGGTAAAAGCAGATAGCCCGATTCAGGCGGTGAAAGGCCCGGCCGATCTCTCCGGCAAAAAAGTGATTGTCGGCTCCGGCACTAATCAGGAGCGCATTTTGCTCGGCTGGAACACGATCAATGAGAAAGCAGGGCGTGCGCCAGCATTGCCGGTGTATTTGACCGATGATGCGTCGGGTAATTTGTATATTCAGTCCGGACGCGCGGATGTGTTCTTTGGACCACAGTCTGTCTCGGCTTATAAAGCCGCGTTAACGGGTAAAACCAAAGTGGTCGGTCTGGGTCCGAAAAAAGCCTTTGTCGCCACCACCACTAAAAAAGGCAACCAACTGGTTTATGCCTTACAGGCGGCACTCGATGGCGGTATTGCCCGTGGGGACGTGCCGCGCATTCTTGCCCGTTGGGGTGAAGACGGTGAAGGCGTCGCACAATCCGACGTGAACCCGCCAGGGATCACCTATTAAGCATTTGGGTCCATACTGTTGTTTCTGCATCCACAGAGGAACAACGTATGTTAACGCTCTATGGTGTGCCGGGCTGGGGCTCGGCAATCAGCGAAGTGATGCTGACGATGGCGGACATGCCGTACCATTTTGTTGATGTGAACGGCTTCGACAGCCCGGGCCCTCAGCATGATGTGCTTGAACAAATCAATCCCCTTTGCCAGGTGCCAACGCTGCGCCTGGAGGACGGGACGATCATGACTGAATCGGCGGCTATTGCGCTGATGATCCTCGATAAGCATCCAGAACTTGCACCGGCCATCGGTATGCCGCAACGGCATCTGTTCCAGCGTCTGTTGGTATGGTTGGTCGCGAATGTCTACCCGACTTTCACTTACGCGGATTATCCGGAACGTTTTACGCCAGATGCACCGGAACAGTTGAAAAACAGTTGTATTGCTTACCGAAAAACGCTGTACCTGTGGCTGGATCAACAACTGGCGGGACCGTATGCAATGGGTGACAGTGTCACGCTGCTCGATGCTTATATTGTAGTGATGAGAACCTGGGGACCCCGTGCGGCGTGGTTTGCGGAAAACACACCGAGGATTAGCGCCATTGCCGACTACATCGCTCAGCGTGAAGAACTGCAAAACGTTTTGCGTAAAAACGACATCTTAACTGCACAAAACGCCAATTAAGACGCTGAGAAGGTGATAGTTTTAAGCAACACAATAAGGAGACCACCATGCCGCACGTAGACATCAAATGCTTTCCCCGTGATCTGAACGACGAACAAAAAACCGCGCTGGCGGCCGACATTGCGGCAGCCATTACCCGTCATCTGGGCAGTAAAGATGGCGCGATCAGCGTCGCGTTGAATCAGGTCGCTGAGACCGACTGGAAATCGCAGGTTTGGGATACAGAAATCGCGCCTCAGCTTGAGACGTTGATTAAAAAACCGGGTTACAGTCTGTAACTATCCTCTGTAGATTGCCCGGCAAGCGTGCGCTGTCGGGCAACTTATTACTCACTCCGCCGCTTTAACCATTTTCCCGCTGGTCACAAACGTCCCCGCTCCGAGATGATGCAGCGTGTTTCGTCTGTCGCCGTTAAACTGCCAGCGCCCGGCGATAAAGGCTTGTTCGTCTGCCGCGGCGGCGACGACTTCGCCAAACAGCGTGTCGTATTTCTCTTGTGCCGCCGTCGCGGGCAGCAATTTACATTCCATCCACGCCAGGCATTTCTCTTCCACGACCGGCAGACCTAAAACCGGGCCGTGTATGACTGGAATGCCATAGCAGTTGAATTTATCTTCATCGCGCCCGCTGACGCTACCCACCGCGTAGGTCCAGTTCGCCGCGTCGACGGCGGGGATCACGATGCCAAATTTTCCGCTGCGTTCAATCAACTCCCGCGACCAGGCACTTTTATCCACCACAATAGCAATGCGCGGCGGCTCAAACTCTACCGGCATCGACCATGCGGCGGCCATAATGTTGCGGCGATCGATACTCTCGTCATAGCTGGTAATCAAGACGGTCGGGCCGTGATTGAGCAGGCGACTGGCATGTTTTAATTCCACGGGACGAAAACGGCTCATAGCAATTCTCCTGATAATTTTTCGCATTAAAGCCTGTTCCTGGCGCAGAAAATAGCGGTCGCGCACAAACGGTAAAAATGACCGCACAAAAACGCCAGCCAGACGAAAAAAATACGTTATAAACACACTATATCTGAAGCATGGAGGCCGTATGAGCCCATTTTTAACCGCGTATTTTGACCGTCTTAGCTGGACAGAAACCGCCGCTGTCGACATCGATACCCTGCGTGCGCTGCATCTGCGCCACAATTGCACTATTCCGTTTGAGAATCTGGATGTGCTCTTGCCGCGTGAAATCCAGCTCGATGACGCATCTCTTGAAGATAAACTGATTGCTGCCCGTCGCGGCGGGTATTGTTTCGAGCAAAACGGTTTGTTTGAGCGCGTGTTGCGTGAAATTGGTTTTGATGTGCGGAGTGTGTTGGGGCGTGTGGTGTTGTCGAATCCTCCACAAATGCCGCCGCGTACGCACCGTCTTTTAGTTGTGGAACTGGCGGGCGAACGCTGGATTGCTGACGTCGGTTTCGGCGGACAAACACTGACCGCACCGATTTTATTGCAGGCCAACAAAGAGCAAACCACGCCGCACGGCGTGTATCGTTTACTGAACGAGGGCAACGACTGGACGCTCCAGTTCCGTCATCACGATCGCTGGCAATCGATGTATATCTTTGACCTGGTGCCGCAGTATTTCTCTGACTATGTGGCGGGTAACTTCTGGTCGGCACACTGGCCGCAGTCGCATTTCCGTCATCATCTGTTGATGTGCCGTCATCTGCCGGACGGCGGCAAACTGACGCTGACCAACTTCCATTTTACCCATCAGGAAAACGGCCATACCGTCGAGCAAATCAATCTGCCGGACGTAGAGAGTCTGTATTTACTGTTGCAGGATAAATTCGGGCAGGGCGTGGATGACCCGAAAAATGGTTTCACGCTGGCTGATTTGGCGGCGGTGATGGCTGCATTTGATACCCATGCGGAAGCGGGGAAATAATCTATTTCACTTGACTTGCTCCTCTCCATTGCGGAGAGGAGCAGAATGTATGATTTGTTGCTTACGTAATAAATTAAAGCTATATCCCAGATGGCTTTAGGTTTTGATGCTGCCGATTATTTTAACGATCGCTTTCTATTCATCAGTATGTTGGAATCTATTTTAAGCATTCTAATTATTTCATCAACAGAAGGATTCTATTGTATGGATAGGCTGATAAAATCATCGGTGGGTTTTAGAGGAACGAATAACGAGCATGATTTAAGAATTGTACGTAAGCTTTTATCTGAAAATGGGTTCAGGACAATGGCAAGCGATTCGAATACCCATAAAGATGTGGTGCGCGCACTTACAGCATTCCAGAAAACTAATTTCATTTATGTGACTGGGATTGTAATGCCTAATTGCACGACATTTAAAACATTGAAACAAAAAATAAATATCATAAATCGATCTGGGTATGACTCAGTACATCCTCGATATTCCGCATGCAATATGCGACCCAGCCAAGATTGTCTCAATTTAATGAGGCAGTATGAGAAATATCAGCAGTACCCCTATGACGACCAGACGGCAAAACGCATCAACCGTTATTGCAAGGGCGCGACTGTTGGCTATGGGCATCTCATTGTTAATGCACAACAGTTTGAGAAGTATCGCAATGGAATGTCAATGAGTGAGGCGACTAAACTATTTAACAAAAACCTCGAAGAATTTGTTTTGGCAGTCCAGCAGTGTGTAAAAACAAGAGTGTCGCAAAATGAGTTTGATGCGCTGGTGATGCTGACTTACAACATAGGCTCAGGCAATGATCGAAAAAGGAGTGGGCTTTTTTATTCAAACGTATTGAAAATCGTCAATGGCGAATCAGTTGATGATCTTTATAGTGCATGGAAGCTTTACACCATTTCACAAGGGAACGTAATGAATGGTTTAATTCACAGGCGAAGGTCCGAATATGAGGTGTTCGTGGGGAAAGGATATACGAAAATATGAAACTCAACTGGGTATTATTAGTGGTGTCGTTCTCATGTTTTGCAACCACGTTTGAAAATGAACACTTTAAAATAGAAATTGATACAGACAGTTGCTCTGACACTGATCTGGTTTGCACTTCTATTCCTTATCATTCGGTTAACAAGAGAGACGGTTCATCATTGGTGATAGACAATGGCAGGACTTATAATGTTGGCCCGTACCGGAATTTTCGCGGCTATACCTTCACTCATGGTCACTATACATATTTATTGAGGATGGATTTGGATTCGACCGAAGCGGATGCGTGGCGCCTGAACGTATTTAAAGGTAACAGTCTTCTCATTTTAGATGAACCGATAACAATCAATGATGACTAGATATTTTCTGACCCTCTGCAGAAGAGGGCCAGAAAAGATATTATGACTCAACGGCGCGAACGAACAATCTGATATCGGCGGGTGAAATATTCCACCGGCGCGCTCCAGACGTGGACCAGACGGGTGAACGGGAACAGCAGGAAGATGGTCATGCCCAGCGCCAGATGGACGCGGTAAACGATCGCCACGCCTTCCAGATGGGTTGATGCACCGCCCTGGAACGTCACCACTGATTGCGCCCAACCCACCAGTTTCATCATTTCGCTGCCGTCCGGATGTTGTGCCGAGAATGGGATGGTCGACAGCCCCAAAATACATTGAATCAGCAAGATGCAGAGGATCAGAATATCGGCTGTCGTCGACGTCGCGCGAACGCGTGGGTTAAACAGGCGACGAATCAACAACCCCGCACCGCCAATCAGCGTTAACACACCGCAAGCTCCGCCGAGGATCATCGCCATTTGCTGTTTCACTGAAATCGGCAGGAAAGATTCATACATCCAGTGCGGGGTCAGCATCCCAAAAGCATGCCCGAAAAAGACCCCGAGAATGCCAATATGGAACATGTTCGACCAAATCACCATTCCGCGTTTATCCAGCATCTGACTGGAGCCTGCGCGCCAGGTGTACTGCCCGTAGTCGTAGCGCAGCCAACTGCCGATGATAAATACCGAGCCGCAGATGTAGGGGTAAATATCGTAAAAGAAGACGTCAAAGAAGTGACTCATTTGGGGCCTCCGGGACGAACGTCAACGTACTGCGGCGCGACGTCCTGACTGAAACGTTTCTGGTAGTTTTGCAGCGGAGAGCTGTCGCAAGCGGAAGTCGTCGCGTTATCCTCGATGAACTTCACTTGTTCCTCTTCCCACACTGCGTCCAGCGCCTGACGGGTGTCGTCACGCACCTCGTTTTTCACTTGCGGAGTGACGCTGTCACTTCTTAAGGGGCTATTGGCAAGCAACAGCAGGGTATCGAACAGTTGGTAATAGTTTGATTGCCGTTCTTTGAGTCGGCCGCCCAATAGCGCCAGAATTGGCGCGACGTTTTGTAATCCTTCACGCGCTTCTTCTGGTGAACGGGTGCTGAGAAACTCGAGATATAGCGGTAGATGGTCCGGCAATTCACGGCAGTCGAGCTGCAAGCCCGCCTGTTCGTATTGCGCCATTAAATCGACCATCGCCTGACCGCGATCGCGGGATTCGCCGTGCACGTGTTCGAATAACAGTAGAGACATCGCGCTTCCGCGTTCAAACAAATCGCACCACAGCTCCTGCTGGTCCAGCAGTCGGGCGCTGAGATAGGTTTCCACCCACGGTGCTAGCGTCGGCGCATCCTGCGTCACCAGTTCCAGCGCTTCTTCGCGATTGTCCCACAGCACCGCGTCCGGGTATTCCAGCAGCAGTGCAATCAGCTTGAGGATCGGCATTATTCTCCCTCCCCATGATGGCGCACGCCGGAGACGTCAATGGCGTCAATGCGTTTGCTGTTGAACAGGTTGAATTTGGTGTCGGAGCCGTGGCAGCCGTCGCCGAAGGTAAAGCCGCAGCCGTTTTTCTCCGGGAAGGCATCGGCAGCCATTTCGCGGTGACTGGTTGGGATCACGAACCGATCTTCGTAGTTGGCGATGGCAAGATAGCGGTACATCTCTTCTACTTGTTCCACGCTGAGACCGACTTCCTCGATGGCGCGAGTATCGGTCACGCCTTCCACGGTTTGTGAGCGTTTGTAGTGACGCATTGCCATCATGCGTTTCAGTGCGCGCAGTACCGGGCCGGTATCGCCCGCTGCTAATAGGTTGGCGAGATATTGCACCGGTATACGCAGACTTTCGACGGACGGCAGAATATTGCCGTTATGCGGCAATGCGCCTGCGTCGGCGACAGACTGAATCGGTGACAATGGCGGTACGTACCAGACCATCGGCAGCGTGCGGTATTCCGGATGCAGCGGCAGGGCAAGCTTCCAGTCCATTGCCAGTTTGTAAACAGGCGACTGCTGCGCAGCTTCGATGACGTTCTGCGGAATCCCTTGCTTCAGCGCTTCTTCAATTACATGCGGGTCGTTCGGGTTGAGGAACACATCGCACTGGCGTTCGTACAGATCGGTCACATGCTCGGTGCTCGCGGCTTCTTCAATGCGATCTGCATCGTACAGCAGTACACCGAGATAACGGATGCGCCCCACGCAGGTTTCCGAGCACACGGTTGGCTGACCGGATTCAATACGCGGATAGCAGAAAATGCATTTTTCCGATTTGCCGCTTTTCCAGTTGAAGTAGATTTTTTTGTACGGGCAGCCGCTGATACACATGCGCCAGCCGCGGCATTTATCCTGGTCGATCAGCACAATGCCGTCTTCTTCACGTTTATAAATCGCACCGCTCGGGCAGGTTGCCACACAGCTTGGGTTCAGGCAGTGTTCGCACAAACGCGGGAGATACATCATGAAGGTGTTTTCGAACTGGCCGTACATCTCCTTTTGCATGTTTTCAAAGTTCTGATCCTTGGCACGTTTTTCAAATTCACCGCCGAGCAGTTCTTCCCAGTTCGGGCCCCATTCGATTTTGTTCATGCGCTCGCCGCTGATAAGCGAGCGTGGGCGGGCGGTTGGCAGATGTTTGCCTTCCGGGGCGCGCTGTAAATCCTGATAGTCGTAGGTGAACGGCTCGTAATAGTCGTCGATGGACGGTAACACCGGGTTGGCAAAAATTTTCGCCATCAGGGCAAGACGACCACCGAGACGCGGCGTGAGCTTACCGCTGATACCCCTGATCCAGCCGCCTTCCCATTGCGCCTGATCTTCCCAGTTTTTCGGATAACCGATGCCCGGTTTGGTTTCCACGTTGTTGAACCACGCGTATTCCATGCCTTCGCGACCGGTCCAGACGTTTTTACAGGTCACCGAGCAGGTGTGACAGCCGATGCATTTGTCGAGATTGAGAACCATGCCAACCTGGGAACGTATTTTCATTTTGTCGCCTCCTGGACCTGATCGTTGTTTTCGTCATCCAGCCAGTTAATGTTTTTCATTTTGCGGATCATGATGAATTCGTCGCGGTTGGAGCCGACGGTCCCGTAGTAGTTAAAGCTCCACGCCAGTTGGGCGTAACCGCCGATCATGTGCGTGGGTTTCGGGCAAATGCGGGTGACAGAGTTATGAATGCCGCCGCGCCGTCCGGTGACTTCTGAACCTGGAATATTCATGATGCGTTCCTGGGCGTGGTACATCATCGTCATCCCTGGCGGTATACGCTGGCTGACGACGGCACGAGCGGTGAGGGCGCCGTTGGCATTAAAGGCTTCAATCCAGTCGTTATCGGCGATGCCGAGCTCTTTGGCATCGGTTTCGCTGAGCCAGACAATCGGCCCGCCGCGCGACAGCGTTAACATCAACAGGTTTTCACTGTAGGTGGAGTGAATGCCCCATTTCTGGTGTGGCGTCAGGAAATTCAGCGCTTTTTCCGGGAAGCCGTTCGGCGGGATCTCGTTCATGTGCGTGACGCTGCGGGTGTCAATCGGTGGGCGGTAAGCCACCAGGCTTTCGCCAAACGCGCGCATCCACAGATGATCCTGATACAACTGCTGACGACCGGACAGTGTGCGCCACGGGATTAATTCGTGAACGTTGGTGTAACCGGCGTTATAGGAAACGTGTTCGCTTTCAAGGCCGGACCACGTTGGGCTGGAGATGATTTTGCGCGGCTGGGCAACGATATCGCGGAAGCGGATTTTTTCGTCTTCTTTGTTGAGCGCCAGATGTGCGTGCTCGCGACCGGTGATTTTGCTTAATGCCTGCCAGGCTTTAACCGCTACCTGACCGTTGGTTTCAGGCGCAAGCGCGAGAATGACTTCGGAAGCATCAATCGCAGTTTCAATGCGCGGACGACCTTTCGCCGGGCCGTCGAGCTTGACGTAATTGAGCTTGCCGAGGAATTCGATTTCAGTCTCGGTATTCCAGGAAATGCCTTTCCCGCCGTTGCCGAGTTTATCCAGCAGGGGCCCGAGGGAAGTGAAACGTTCATAGGTTGCCGGATAATCGCGTTCAACCACCGCAATGCTCGGTCCGGTTTTACCCGGCACATATTCACATTCGCCTTTGCGCCAGTCGGCGACTTCAAACGGCTGCGACAACTCTGCCGGAGAATCGTGCATTAACGGTTGCAGCACCACGTCGGTTTCGGTGCCGAGATGCCCGATACAAACCTGAGAAAATTCTTTGGCGATGCCTTTGTAGATTTCCCAGTCACTCTTCGCTTCCCATGCCGGATCGACCGCCGCCGACAGCGGATGAATAAACGGATGCATATCCGAAGTATTCATGTCGTCTTTTTCATACCAGGTGGCGGTTGGCAAGACGATATCGGAGAACAGACAGGTGCTGGACATACGGAAATCGAGCGTGACCAGCAGGTCGAGTTTGCCTTCGAGCGCTGCCGTTTGCCATTCGACTTCCTCCGGCTTCACATCATCACTTTCACCCAGCGCTTCGCCCTGAATTCCACTTTCGGTGCCCAGCAGATATTTGAGTAAATACTCATGACCTTTACCGGAAGATCCCAACAGGTTAGAGCGCCAGACGAACAGATTGCGCGGATGGTTTTTGCCGTTGTCCGGCTGTTCGCACGCCATGCGAATATCGCCGGATTTCAGCGCCTGCTCGGTGTAAGCGGCGGGCGTGACGCCTGCTGCGTCGGCCATCTCTTTGATCGACAATGGATTAAGATTGAGCTGCGGTGCAGACGGCAACCAGCCCATGCGCTCGGCGCGGACGTTGAAATCAATCAAATGGCCGGTGAATTTGCTGCTGTCGGCCAGTGGCGAAAGCAGCTCTTTCGCGGTGAGTTTTTCGTAACGCCACTGGCTGGAGTGGTTGTAGAAATAGGAGGTGCTGTTCATCTGGCGCGGCGGACGGTTCCAGTCCAGCGCGAATGCCAGTGGCAGCCAACCGGTCTGCGGACGTAGTTTTTCCTGGCCGACATAGTGCGCCCAGCCACCGCCGCTTTGACCGACGCAGCCGCAGAACACCAGCATGTTGATCATCCCCCGGTAGTTCATGTCCATGTGATACCAGTGGTTGACCCCGGCACCGAGAATGATCATCGACCGGCCATGCGTTTTATGTGCGGTGTCGGCAAATTCACGGGCGATTTGGGCGATATCGTATTGCTTCACGCCGGTAATTTGTTCGGCCCAGGCGGGTGTGTAGGCTTTGATTTCGCTGTAATCTTTCGCCGCCAGCGGGTCGTCTAATCCGCGATCGAGACCGTAGTTGGCGAGGATCAAATCGTAAACGCTGACGACCAGTCCGGAAGTGCCATCCGCCATCGTAAGCTGTTTTACGGGAACCTGGCGAACCAGAATCGGGTCCTGTTTCACGCTGCGGAAATGCGGGTTTTCGTTGCCGCCGAAATAGGGAAAAGCCACGCCCGCGATGCTGTCGTGCGTGCCCAACAGGCTGAGCTGTAATTCCGTTTCCGCGCCCGCGGCAATCGATTCCAGATTCCATTTGCCTTGTTCACCCCAGCGGAAGCCAATCGCGCCGTTGGGGACGACCAGATCTCCTGTGGTATTAAACGCAACGGTTTTCCACTGCGGATTGTTGCTTTCGCCAAGGTTATCGACCAGATCGGAGGCGCGCAGCATGCGGCCCGGTACGTAACTGCCGTCATCACGCGCATCCAGTTGCACCAGCATTGGCATGTCGGTGTAGCGACAACAATAGTTGATGAAATAGTCGCTCGGGTTGTCGAGATGGAATTCGCGCAGCATGACGTGGCCCATCGCCATGGCCAACGCGCTGTCGGTGCCTTGCTTTGGCGCTAACCACTGATCGCTGAGTTTTGCCACTTCCGAAAAATCTGGCGTGATAGCGATGGTTTTGGTGCCTTTGTAACGCACTTCTGTGAAGAAATGCGCATCCGGCGTGCGCGTTTGCGGCACGTTCGAACCCCAGGCAATGATATAGGACGAGTTGTACCAGTCGGCGGATTCAGGTACATCGGTTTGTTCACCCCAGGTCATCGGCGAGGCGGGCGGTAAATCGCAGTACCAGTCGTAGAAACTGAGACAAGTGCCACCGAGCAGCGAAAGATAACGCGTCCCGGCGGCGTAAGAGACCATCGACATTGCCGGGATTGGCGAGAATCCTGCGACGCGATCCGGGCCATAATGCTTAATCGTCCAGACGTTCGCCGCGGCGATCAGCGTATTCAGTTCTTTCCAGTTGGAGCGAACAAATCCGCCGTGACCGCGCGCCTGTTTGTATTTCAGGCATTTAGCCGGGTCCTGCATGATCGCATTCCAGGCATTGACCGGGTCAGTGTGTTGGCCGAGGGCTTCGCGCCACATTTCGATCAAGCTTTTACGGATCAGCGGATATTTCAAACGGTTGGCGCTGTACAAATACCAGGAATAGCTTGCCCCGCGTGGACAACCGCGTGGTTCATGATTCGGGAGATCAGGGCGCGTGCGCGGATAGTCCGTTTGTTGCGTTTCCCAGGTCACCAGCCCGTTTTTAACGTAAATTTTCCAGCTACAGGAGCCGGTACAGTTCACGCCATGGGTCGAGCGCACAATTTTGTCGAACTGCCAGCGCTGGCGATAGCTGTCTTCCCATTCGCGGTTGGTGTTGTATTCCTGGCCGTGACCGTTGGCGAAGGTGTCGCCTTTTTGCTTAAAGTAGCGAAATCTGTCCAGTAATTTGCTCATGACATGGCTCCATTTTGCTGGCAAAGATGCCGGGCGGCGCTTCGTTTGCCCGGCCTACAAAAGACTGCCGGCTTCGTGCGTAGGCCCGGCAAACGAAGCGCCGCCGGGCAAAAAACAGGCGTTATGCAGATTTGCGGCGGCCGTAGACCAGCCACGTCACCACCACGCAAACGATGTAGAACACGAGGAAGATTTTCATCGCGCCGACCGGAGAGCCGGTCATTGCCAATGACGTGCCGAAGGCTTTAGGAATGAAGAAACCGCCGACGGCGCCAATCGCGGAGATAAAACCGAGTGCGGCGGCGGTATCGGTCACGGCTTCCTGTTGTGCCTGTTCGTCGCTACCGCCTTTGGCTTTTACGCGGTCAATGGTGATGCGACGGAAGATCACCGCAATCATCTGGAAGGTTGAGCCGCTGCCAAGACCGGCAGTCAGGAACAGCCCCATAAAGACCAGATAGAAGGTAAGGAAGTTACCCGGTGAAGTGTCGCTCGGCAGGGTAAAGAAGATCAGCGCGCTGAAAATCGCCATGAAAATGAAGTTAACCAGCGTCACGCGCACGCCGCCGAGCTTATCGGAAATCACGCCACCAAATGAACGCGCCAGTGCCCCGAGGAACGGGCCGAAGAACGCCAGTTTGAGGATATTCACATCCGGAAACTGAGTTTTGGCGAGCATCGCAAAACCGGCTGAAAAACCGATAAACGACCCAAACGTTGCCAGATAAAGCAGGGCGAGGATCCACGTATGCAGCCGTCCTAACACCGGCAATTGCTCGGCGACTGAGGCTTTGGAACTGGCGATATCGTTCATGCCAAACCAGGCGGCAATAGTCGCCAGCAGCAGCAAAGGCGACCAAATCCATGCGGCATTAGTCAACCACATCGTCGAACCATCATCCTGGGGAACACCCTGCACACCAAGGAAGGTATAGATGGGCAGGAAGATCACCAGCGGGGCAACTAACTGCATTACGCTGACGCCCAGATTACCAAGACCGCCGTTAATGCCGAGTGCACTGCCTTGTTTCGCTTTCGGGAAGAAGAAACTGATATTGCCCATGCTTGAGGCAAAATTCGCCCCCGCAAATCCGCACAGTAATGCGATGACAATAAATACCCAGAATGGAGTAGCGGTATTTTGAATGGCGATCCCGAGCCAGACGCAAGGAATAATCAGAATAACGGTGCTTAATACCGTCCAGTGGCGACCGCCAAATATTGGCACCATAAAGGAGTAGGGTACGCGTAATATTGCGCCGGAAAGTGAAGGTAGGGCGGTTAATAAGAACAGTTGATCGGTTGTGAAATTAAATCCGACTTTATTAAGATTCACCGCAACAGCGCTGAATAACATCCATACGCAGAATGCCAGCAGTAGGCAAGCCACGGAGATCCAGAGATTGCGTCGGGCGATGCCTTTGCCTTTATTCTCCCAAAATTGCGGATTTTCTGGCTTCCAGTCATTTAAAAGGTAATGATTATTCTTCTCATTTCGTTGTGACATATCGCCCTCGTCTGCACCCGTTCGTTATGAAAAAAGGCAAAAAGAGTACGTCGAAACGTAATGTTTCGCAGAAAGTAAGGATTTTTTTGGTTATGTGAAAGAAGGATAGATAAAAAAGCGCAACCCCGCGAATGGGTTAAGAATATAGCTGCGCTTAAGTGTTACCAATTGTAAAAATTAAATTAATTCCAGGTTAATAGCTTGTTTTAAGTGGCGGCTAAATGCCGCGTCGTCGACCTCTGGCATCCCTAAGACGTAGATACCATCCAGCCCGCAAACAAGGGCTATCAAACGCCAGGCGATATTTTCTGCGCTGTCAGACAGCGTAAATTCTCCGGCTTGTTGCCCGGCAATAATCACACGCACGGCTTCACCGTGCCACAGTGACATCGTTAACAGATAAGCGTTTTTAATCTCAGGATCGCTGTCGGCCAACAGCTGCGCCTGACGCCACAGGCGAATGTAAGGTTCGAGCCGACGATCTTCACTTCCGAGCAGCGAAAATAGGCGTTCACGCCAGCTGGCATTTTCAGGCACCAGCGGCAGGGCCATCATTTCACGGATAACCCGCACAAACGCCTGCGATTTCAGTTCACCGGATGAGGTGAAGTGGTGGTGAACCTGACCGGCAGCAACGCCTGCCCGATTGGCGATGTTACGCACGGTCATCGCGCTGAAACCCTCTTCGAGTGCGACGTCAATCGCGGCCTGCATAATGGTCTCGCGACGTTCTTCCCGATTCAAATAGCTCATAGTTTTAGTCCCTGACGACAATGTAGCGATGATAACAAAAAGCTGGACAAGCGTTCAACTCTCAAGCAGGATCGCAATCTGGACAAGTGTCCAGATTGGTTCTAAAGAGGAAAAGGTTATGTTTCGTCAATGGTTAACGTTGGTTGCTATCGTGCTGGTTTATATCCCGGTAGCCATCGATGCCACGGTATTGCACGTCGCGGCCCCCACGCTGAGCGTATCGCTCGGGGCCAGCGGCAATGAGCTGCTGTGGATCATTGATATTTATTCGCTGGTAATGGCGGGCATGGTGTTGCCGATGGGCGCACTTGGCGACCGCATTGGCTTCAAACGCCTGTTGTTGATCGGCAGCGGCTTGTTTGGTCTGGCTTCATTGTGTGCGGCGTTTGCGCCAACAGCGGAATGGCTAATTGCGGCGCGAGCGATGCTGGCGATTGGTGCCGCGATGATTGTTCCGGCCACACTTGCCGGGATCCGCAATACGTTTAGCGAAGCGCGCCACCGTAATATGGCGCTCGGGATGTGGGCGGCGGTCGGTTCCGGTGGGGCGGCGTTTGGCCCGTTGATTGGCGGTATCGTGCTGGAGCATTTCTGGTGGGGCGCGGTGTTCCTGATTAACGTACCTATTGTGCTGCTGGTGATGGCGCTCAGTGCGCGCGTCGTGCCGCGGCAAGCCGGTCGCCGTGAGCAGCCGCTGAATTTCAGCCATGCTCTGATGCTGATAGTGGCGATCCTGTTGCTGGTCTGGAGCGCGAAAACGGCAATGAAAGGCGTAATGGCGCTGTGGATTGTAGGCATTGTGCTGCTGTTTGGCGCAATGTTGCTGACCGCCTTTGTGCGGATTCAACTGAATGCCAAAACGCCGATGATCGATATGCGACTGTTCACACACCGCATTATTCTTAGCGGTGTGATGATGGCGGTTACAGCGATGATCACGCTGGTCGGTTTCGAACTGCTGATGGCACAGGAACTGCAGTTTGTTCACGGTAAAACGCCGTTTGAAGCTGGGCTGTTTATGCTGCCGCTGATGCTGGCGAGTGGTTTCAGCGGCCCTGTTGCAGGTATTCTGGTGTCGCGCTTGGGTTTGCGTCAGGTGGCAACCGGCGGCATGGCACTCAGCGCATTCAGCTTCCTGGGTTTATCGATGACCGATTTTAGCACGCAGCAATGGCAGGCGTGGGGGCTAATGGCGCTGTTAGGTTTTAGCGCCGCCAACGCGCTGTTAGCCTCGACGGCTGCGATCATGGCCGCTGCGCCGAAAGAGAAAGCGGCGGCGGCTGGCGCTATCGAAACCATGGCCTATGAACTGGGCGCAGGGCTTGGCATCGCACTATTTGGCTTGATCCTTACCCGCAGCTATACCGCGTCGATCATGTTGCCAGAGGGTTTGGGTGCAGAAGCAGTGATTCGGGCTGGCTCGTCCATTGGTGAAGCCATGCAGCTTGCCCAGACGCTGACCCCGACACTGGCGGACTCAGTCGTTCAGGCGGCAAAAAGCGCGTTCATCACTTCTCACAGTGTGGCGTTGTTCAGCGCAGGCGGCATGATGCTGATTCTGGCGGTGGGCATTTGGTTCGGCCTGGCGAAAACCCGCCAGACCGCATAACTAGTTTCGGGTGGCGTGCCAGCACAACAAGGAGCCTGCGCAAACCATGCAGGCGCCTTGCCAAAATGCCCAGGAAAGCGGGGCGTCGAGCAGGACTGAAGCCAGAGCGGAAGAGAGCACTGGCGTGAAGTAAGAACCCACAGCCAGAAGACTGACACTGCCGTGAAGAATGCCGATATTCCACGCCGCGTAGGCAAACCCGAGCGACAATGCGCAAAGGATAAGTTTAATCACCACCGGCCAACTGAAGATCATCGGTGGCTGGGCGCTGGAAAAATACTGCGCCCACAGACTGAGCGCCGTGAGTAACACAAATAGGGTGATGCCGTTTTTACCTTTGGCATATTTTGCCGTCACGGTGCAGTATGCCGCCCAAATAAAAGCCCCACAAAATGCCAGAATATAGCTGAGTGGGCTGCTGGCAATATTTTGCTTTATTTCTGCCAGATTCAGACCTTCCGAACCGCCCAACACCCAACTGACACCGAGTAATGAAATCAGCAGGCCAGGGATCACCCACCAGCGTGCTTTCTGACCATTAAAAAGAATGGCAAAGGTGATAGTCAGGCTGGGCCACAGATAATTGACCATCCCGACCTCAATGGCTTGCTGGCGCGTGGCGGCATAACCCAACGAAAGCGCGAGGCAGATTTCATAGCTCACAAACAGCAAGCAGCCTGCCAGTAAATATCTGACAAAAAACGTTTTAAGTTTTGGGAAACCGACGGTAAAAAGCAGTAATACGCCGCTGCAAGTGTAGATAGCAGCCGCGCCGCCAACAGGACCCAAACCCTCGCTAACGCCGCGAATAAGGCCAACCATCGTACTCCACAGCAGGATCGCCAACAGGCCGATAAGTGTGGCTTTTTGTTTTGTCATGAGCCTTGTCTTGTTCATCCTGAAAACCCGCAAGAGTACGGCAAAGCGGCAAAGGCATTCAAGCGCCAGCAACAACCAGACGTTGCAGCCCGGAAACATCAACCCGTTTTTGTGCTTCGGCGAGACTCCAGTTGACCTGCAGATTCATCCACATTTCAGCGGAACTGCCGATCACTACGGACAATTTAATGGCCATTTCTGGCGTTAACGCGGCTTTGCCGCTCAGCAGTCGGCTGGCTGTAGAAGGGGCGATATTCATTGCACGCGCGAATTCACGCAGGCTGACATTCAGTTCATCCAGCGATTCCTGAATGATATCGCCAGGACTGGACGGTTTTGCCATTTTCATCAGTGGTAATCCTCATAGTTGAGTACATGAGCGTCGCCGTTGAAAAATTCAAAGGTTAAACGCCAGTTTCCTGAGACGGTTATTGCCCATACACCTTCACGTTCGCCGCTCAACTCGTGTAACCGGTAGCCCGGCAGGTTGAGGTCGGTGGCTTTTGTTGCGGCATCAAGAACCGTTAGCCGATTGCGTAAACGTTTGACATGTTGCGGCATTACCCCGGCTGTCTCATTAAAAAAGAACAGGTTGCGTAATCCTTTATGGCGGAAGCTCATGATCATCGATCCCTCCCTGTTCCTTGCTGAGGAACAGTATATTCCGTGTTGCGTGTGACGCAACGGTTATTTTTTGCGTCATGAAAAATGGCGAGAGTGAGTTTGCGTCGGGGAAGGAAAACAACAAGCAGCATGCGGTGATTGCTCGAGCAGCGCCGCAAAAGAGAGAGGGCCCGGTACGAAACCGGACCCCTGATCGGAGGGGAAAGAGAAAACTAGACGAATTTCGCCAGCGGATCGGCGGCAGCAAACGCGATTTCGCGATCGGCCTTCGGTGGATAGATAAGCTCATTGGTAATGGCGATTTTGAGTTTTTTAGCCTCGTCACGCACCATTTTGACCTGCTGATCCCACCCTTCGGTGTAAACCGCGCCCCAAGCCCCCAGGTCGAGACAGGTGACATAAACTTCCTGACGATAAGGCAGCGCATCAACGCCCAGCAAGCTAGCGGCCGCGTTATGCCCGGCAAATTTGCCAAGCTGAATCGCGTGCTGGCAAGTCATCAGCGCGGTGTTACCGAGATCGTCGGTTTTGGCGTGTGCCATATCGCCCGTGGCGAAGATGTTGTTGTAGCCAGGGATCTGCAGGTCAGGGGAAACCATAAAGCGGCCCAGCGCATCACGCTCAGCGGTCAGGTTTTCACCCAGCGGGCTGGCCTTCACCCCGGCAGTCCATACCACGGTGGAAGCGTCAATATGTGTTCCGTCTTTAAGTGTTACGCCGGAGGCATCGACCACTTCAATTTCTGTATTCAGAAGCCATTCGATACCCAACTCGTCGGATGCTTTACGAATGATGTCTCGCAACTCTTCGCTGTAGCGTCCACCGATCACAGAACCGCGCTCAACTACGATTACTTTGGTCTTCGTATCGTCACCCAGCAGCGCTTTTAAGCGTGAAGGCAATTCGGTCGCCAGTTCAATACCGGTGAAACCGCCGCCGCACACAACGACTGTGTTACGTGCGTTGCTTTCAGGCTGATTTGCCAAGGCATTCAGATGATCTTCCAGGCGCTGAGCTGTCTCCAGTTGGTCGATATCAAAGCCGTGCTCGTTGATGCCTTTAATGCCGAAGTGGTGCAGGTGGCTGCCGCTCGCCACAATCAGACGGTCGTAAGTGATAAAAGTCGATTCTGAGGTTGCTGTTTTGTACCACACACCGTTCTGCGCAGAGTCAATGCGTTCGGCATGCCCAGCGATGAAACGAATATCCAGCTCGGCAAAAAGCGGCTGCAAATCGGCGGTCAATGAAGCGACATTGGCTTCATAAAAACGCGGTCTGACGCGTAATTCAGGTTGCGGTGCCAGCACGGCAATTTCCAGAGCGTCATTACCTTCCAGATGGGCAAGACGCGCTGCGCTGACGGCGGCCCACATGCCTGCAAAACCGCTGCCGATAATAAGAATACGTTGTTTCATTTTTCAGTCCTTCTGCATTTTCTGGCCGTCTGGCCTCAATAACTGCCACTATACTTGTCGGAGTTAACTCCGACAAGATCTTTCTGAGTATCTGGGGTATCATCTCGGCAGAAACAGAAAAGGAGTAGAAATATGGCGTTTTACAGTTCTGGCGTGGAATACGGTATCCACAGCCTGATGAGCATGGTTGATGCAAACGGCGACGCGCGTGAAATGAGTGTGCGCGAGCTGGCAGAGCTACAGAACGTGCCATATGACTATCTCGCGAAAATTTTTACCCGGTTATCACGGGCTGGGCTGGTGGTCAGCACAGAAGGCAAGGGCGGTGGATTCCGCTTAGCGAGAGCCAGTGAACTCATTAGCGTGCTGGATATTGTGCAGGCTATTGATGGGCAAAAATCGATGTTTGAATGCCGCGAAATCCGTCAGCGACTGGCGTTATTCGATGAAACTCCGCCTTCATGGGTCTGTGATGGACCTTGTGGGGTTCGCTCTGTGATGGACAGCGCCCAACAGCGAATGGAAGAAGAACTGGCTCGTCACACCATTCTCGACCTGGCGCGCAAAATGTTCCGCAAGGCGCCGGAAACCTTCACTATCGAAGTAAAAGAGTGGATTAACGATCGCCGAAGTAAAGCGTAATTCACTTAAGCCAATTAGAAACGGCGCCCTTCTGGCGCCGTTTGTCGTTTCAGTGAGAATTAATGGCGCAGATCGATGACCATGCGACCACGAATTTGGCCTTGTTCCATCTCTTTGAAAATCGCGTTGATGTCGCCCAGCGGGCGCATCGTGACTTTCGGCACAACTTTGCCTTCCGCAGCGAACTGGAAGGCTTCAATCAAGTCCTGACGAGTACCCACCAGGGAACCGACGACCTGAATGCCATCCAGAACCAGACGCGGAATATCGAGGCTCATGGATTCTGGCGGCAGACCCACTGCAACCACACGGCCACCGGCACGCACAGCGTCAACGGCGGAGTTAAAGGCCGCTTTTGCAACGGCTGTGACAACAGCTGCGTGCGCGCCACCGGTTTTTTCCTGCACGATTTTGGCGGCATCTTCGCTGCGTGAGTTAATGATTAAATCCGCACCCATTTCGGCAGCCAGTTTCAACTGTTCATCATTGACGTCCAGCGCGATCACTTTCGCGTTAAACACATTTTTCGCGTATTGCAGCGCCAGGTTGCCCAAACCGCCAAGCCCGTAAATCGCAATCCACTGGCCCGGTTTGATGCCGGAAATTTTCACCGCTTTATAGGTAGTGACACCTGCGCAGGTGATGCTGCTGGCCGCAGCAGATTCCAGTCCATCCGGCACTTTTACCGCGTAATCGGCGGTAACAATGCATTCTTCAGCCATGCCACCGTCCACGCTGTACCCGGCATTTTTCACATCCCGACAGAGGGTTTCATTGCCGCTGTTACAGTATTCGCAGTGACCACAGCCCTCGAAGAACCACGCCACGCTCGCGCGGTCGCCCGGTTTCAATGAGCTGACGCCAGGGCCAACTTCTTTGACGATCCCGATCCCTTCATGACCGAGAATTACGCCGGTTTTATCACCAAAGTCGCCATTTTTGACGTGCAGATCGGTATGGCAGACGCCGCAACATTCCATTTTTAGCAGTGCTTCGCCATGTTTCAGCGGACGCAGCGTTTTTTCCGTAACATTGACCTGATGGTCATGACTAACTACAGCAGCTTTCATGTAGTGCTCCTTTCAAGAATGAAAATGACGGCGTCTCCGGTGTACGTCGTTACTCCTTTAGAGTTAACACGTTCTATAAAATAGGCAAGAGAGCGGTAACACAAAGTAATAAAATTACTTTAGTTGGTAGTTTATAATTCCATTTAAGTCATAAGTGATAGCTATGAATCACTGGAAATCAATACAAAAGAAGGCACCCGAAGGTGCCTTTGAGACGGGATTAAATGCCTTCAAGCAACGCGTTCAACCGGGCGATCTCCTGCGCCCATTCGGCCTGCAACTGAGGCTTCTGGTGTTTAGGTTTACGCGCTAAATCCTCTGCAAGTCGCGTTTCCAGACTGACCAACCTAGCCAGAAGATCATCCATATCGTCAATTGCGGAGCCCGTTTTCACGCCAGATGCGGAGAACAACGCGGTTTGCAGCGGTTCGCGTAGTCGGTCCCACACCGTGTCGGCGTCATGCCACTCTTCCAATACGCCGTTTTCAATCAGCCAGAAGCGATTGCAGCTTTGCTGGATCAGTTGCCTGTCATGACTTACAAGCAGAACCCCTCCCGCGAAGGATTGCAGCGTTTCGGCTAATGCCTCTTTGCCCTCCATATCCAGATGGTTAGTAGGTTCGTCGAGCATCAACAGGCTGTAGCGCGCTAGCGTCAGGCCCACAAACAACAACCGCGAACGTTCGCCTCCGCTTAGAGAATCCACGCGTTGACCGTGGCGAGCCCAGGCAAAACCTGCGCCAATAAGCGCCATTTTTCGATCTTCTGGCGCGGGTGCGAACGGTTCTAAAGCGTCGAAAAGCGTGGCCTCATCCGCTAACTGATGTAACGTCTGATCGTAATAACCGAGCTCCACGCGTGGGTGGATTTTTAATCCGCTCATCGACGCGTTTTCCCGATAGGCTTGCCAGATAAGCCGCAAAAGTGACGACTTTCCGCAGCCATTGCGTCCGATTACTGCGACCCGATCGCCGCTTTTCAATCTCGAGACCGGAGCCGTAAATAATGCCTCCAGACCCGGCGCAGGTGAAACCGCCAAGTTTTCCAGCTCCAGAAGACGGTCGGCGCGAAGCAGGTCGCCATGCAACTGCAAGCGCCACTGGCTACCCGCCGTGACATCGGTTTGGATGTCTTTCAATCGTTCGACCTGTTTTTCCATCTGCTTAGCCTTGCGGGACAGCGCTTCGTTGTCGTATACGCTTCCCCATACTGCCAGCTGTTTGGCACTGGTGGTCACCCGGTCTATCTCTTTTTGCTCGGCTTTGAAACGCAGAGCATCGCTTACGTCTTGTTCCTCCAGCGCCTGACGGGCGGCGCTACAGGGAAGAGCGAAGCTATGCAGACGGTGGTCACGTAGGATCCAACTGGTATTGGTGACGTTATCCAATAGCTGTTGGTCATGAGAGACCACAATAAAGCTGCCGTTCCAGCCGTTGAGAAAACGCTCCAGCCACAGCAGCGTGGGCAGATCGAGGTGGTTGCCTGGCTCATCCAGCAATAACAGGTCCGGGGAGGTGATCAGCGCCCGCGCAAGTAGCAAGCGCGTGTGTTGTCCGCCGCTTAACGTGGCGGCCGTTAACGCAATATCTGCGTCACTGAACCCCATTTCAGCCAGCAAAGCTTCGGCACGCCAGCGTTGGTTTTCTCGTTCGCTTTGCGCAATCTTTTCCAACACCGCATCGAGCATCGTCAGCGGTCCGATTGATTCCGGTAAATGTTGTTCAACACGCGCCAGCAGGCAGTGATTAGCAACAGAAACGGCACCTGATGAGGCCGCAAGGGTGCCATCCAGCAGTTTTAGCAGGGTACTTTTGCCGCAGCCGTTATAGCCAATCAGCCCGACGCGATCGCCTTTTTTCAGGGTGAAAGAGAGGTCAGTAAACAGGGGCCCAAAGGCCGTTTCGCTGCATAGCGAGTGTGCGCTTAATAATGTACTCATTGAACTTACTCAAGTGTTATTGGCGTCAAAACGCCTCGTCATATAACGCCGACGATAACCCGGTAAGCCCGAGGGAAGGGATTCAGTCTTTGGTGTCTTCGCTCAAGCAGAAGTTATCGCAGCACGGTACGGATAACGCTTGAGCAGGTGCGATCGCCAAAGGCATGTGAAATATCAAACATTTCACAGTACAGCATGGGGATCCTCCTTTTTATATTCAACAGATTAATGGGTGAATTCAGTGTAGCGGGGATTGTCAGGCGACGCTACGCCTGCCGGACCTACAAATTATCGTAGGTCCGGGAAGCGCAGCGCCATCCGGCATTAAATCGAGGTGCGACGGTAGCTGCGGTACTCCGGCTGCCAGAAGTTATCATCGATCGCTTGTTGCAGCGCTTCGGCAGAGGTTTTCACCGCCACACCTTGCTGCTGCGCCATTTTACCGATGGCAAACGCAATCGCACGCGACACGGTGTGAATGTCCTTTAACTCCGGAAGCACCAAACCTTCACCGTTATTCACCAGTGGCGAATGTTTGGCCAGCGTTTCACTCGCCGACATTAGCATTTCATCGGTGATACGCGACGCGCCAGAGGCGATCACACCTAAACCGATGCCAGGGAAAATGTAGGAGTTATTGCACTGCGCGATAGGGTACGTTTTCTCTTTCCACACAACCGGGGCAAACGGGCTACCGGTTGCCACCAACGCACAGCCTTCTGTCCAACTGATGATGTTCTGCGGCGTGGCTTCTACGCGTGATGTCGGGTTTGACAGCGGCATCACAATCGGGCGCGGGCAATGCTTGTGCATCTCACGAATGATTTCTTCGGTGAATAGCCCGGTCTGGCCGGAAACACCAATCAGAATATCCGGCTTGGCGTTACGCACCACATCCAACAGCGACAGCACATCTTCGTTGCTGTCCCAATTGTTCAGGTTTTCGCGCTTTTGCACCAGTTTGTTTTGGAACGCCAACAGGTTAGGCATCTGGTCAGTCAGCAGACCGAAACGGTCAACCATGAACACCCGAGCTCGCGCTTGTTCTTCGCTCAATCCTTCACGCTGGGTCTGGGCGATGATTTGCTCGGCGATCCCACAACCGGCAGAACCTGCGCCGAGGAACACGATTTTCTGGTCGCTGAGCTGGCTACCGGCCGCACGGCTGGCGGCAATCAGCGTGCCAACGGTCACTGCCGCCGTGCCCTGGATATCATCGTTGAACGAACAAATATCATCGCGATAGCGGTTCAGCAGCGGCATCGCGTTTTTCTGTGCGAAATCTTCGAACTGCAACAGCACGTTCGGCCAGCGTTGTTTCACCGCCTGAATGAAATCATCGACGAACTGATAGTACTCGTCGTCGGTGATGCGCGGGTTACGCCAGCCCATGTACAGAGGGTCGTTCAGCAGTTGCTGATTATTGGTGCCCACATCAAGCACCACCGGCAGCGTGTACGCCGGGCTGATGCCACCACAGGCTGTGTACAGTGATAGTTTGCCAATCGGAATGCCCATTCCGCCAATGCCCTGATCGCCGAGGCCAAGAATGCGCTCCCCGTCGGTCACCACGATCACTTTGATATTGTGGTTAGGCACATTTTGCAGAATATCGTCCATGTTATGCCGGTTTTCGTAGGAGATGAACACGCCACGTGAGCGACGATAAATCTCTGAGAAGCGCTCACACGCGGCACCCACGGTCGGGGTATAGATAACGGGCATCATCTCGTCGAGGTGGTTTTCGACCAGACGGTAGAAGAGGGTTTCGTTGGTATCCTGGATATTGCGCAGGTAAATGTGTTTGTCGATTTCAGTCTTAAATCCCTGATACTGGATCCAGGCGCGCTCGGCCTGTTCTTCGATAGTTTCAACCACCGCGGGCAGTAAACCTAACAGATTGAAATTGCGACGCTCTTCCTGGCTAAAGGCGCTGCCTTTATTGAGAAGAGGAAACTCCAGTAAAACGGGGCCTGCATAGGGGATATAAAGCGAACGATTGTTTTTATGATTGAGCAACATCTTACGGATCCTTTGTCATCACGCCAGGCCCGGACATGCATAGCGGGAAGGGCCGGCAGGGTCTTCGGCGCGGCAAAGTATAAAGCAAGTGTTAATAAAAAGGGTAAAAGCGTCAGTTCATTACCAAAAAAAACACCATCTTGTGCCAACGATGGTGTTTGTCTTTATCGAAACAACGGCTCAATAGCCCTGGAATTACTCGGTACGGCGTTTACGGCCGGTGGCATGGGTGTGGTTATGCTGAGTTTCCGAATCGCCTTCGATAAGGACTTTTTTCTGGTTCGATAGCTTGTAGTTCAAGCCAAGAATATGACGTGCCTGACGGTTCGATTTCATGCTGACTCCTTAATCCTGTGAATGATTTCAAGGTCAATCCCGGGGGGGCCGGGCGAAATTTACCCCTTAGCGCAGACAAACACTCTGCCTGCGTGATTGATACTTGACCATTCGGCGCAAAATAGCAACACGGACTGACGCTTTCAGGAACTCTCCGAGGTTTAACCCTTTGTGCGCCTGCCATCCCACCATCATTTCACTGGGCTATGCTTGATGGTTCGCGGCTTGATGATTCGCGCAGAAGTTTCCTGTTCAGCTCACCCTGAGGTCTGCCCATGAAAGTTTTAGGCTATGCAGCACAAAATCCCACCACACCTTTGGCCCCTTTCTCTTTCGACCGACGCGAGCCGCGCCCGGACGATGTAACAATTGAAGTGTTGTACTGCGGTGTTTGCCATTCTGATTTGCATCAGGCCCGTAACGACTGGGGATTCAGTACCTATCCGCTGGTTCCCGGCCATGAAATTGTCGGGCGGGTAACGGCTGTTGGTGACAGCGTCACTAAATTCAAGCCCGGTGACCTCGCCGCCATCGGCTGTATGGTTGATTCCTGTCGCGTCTGCGAGCCTTGTAAAGAAGGGCTGGAGCAGTACTGCGAAGAAGGCAACACACAAACCTATAACGGACACGACCGCCACGATCACCAGCCCACCTACGGCGGGTATTCGCAGTTCATCCATGCCAGCCAGGACTTTGTCTTGCGCGTCCCTGAAGGACTCGACCTGAAAGGCGCCGCGCCGCTGCTGTGTGCGGGGATCACCACCTGGTCACCGCTGCGTCACTGGAATATTGATGAGAACAGTAAAGTCGCAGTAATCGGTCTTGGCGGTCTCGGTCATATGGGATTGAAACTGGCCCATGCGCTGGGCGCAGAAGTGACGTTATTTACCCGCTCGCCGGGAAAAGAGGCTGATGCGCGTCGCTTGGGCGCGAACAATGTGGTGCTCTCTTCTGATGAAAAACAGATGGCAGCGGTGAAAAATCAGTTCGATCTGATTATCGATACCGTGCCTTACGAGCATGATATTAACCCGTATCTGCCAACGCTGGCGCTGGACGGCACGCTGGTGTTCGTGGGTTTGCTTGGCGATACGCCGGAATTTAATACCATCCCGATGCTGATTAACCGCCGCTCGATGGCCGGTTCAGCGATTGGCGGCATTGCCGAAACACAGGAAATGCTCGATTTCTGTGCCGAGAAAGGGATCGCGGCCGATGTCGAAGTGATCAACATTCAGGATATCAATCACGCTTACGAACGGATGCAAAAAAGCGATGTGAAATACCGCTTTGTGATTGATATGGCGTCGCTTCGGGCCTGATTTCTACGGTCTGAATCGTGTGTTCTATACTTAACAGCCCAATGGAAAGAGGAGTGAACGATGACAATCCACAAGAAAGGTCAGGCACACTGGGAAGGCGATCTCAAGCGCGGGAAAGGCACCGTTTCCACAGAAAGCGGGGCGCTCAGCCAGCAACCGTACGGCTTTAACACCCGCTTTGAAGGCGCAAAAGGCACCAATCCGGAAGAGTTAATTGCAGCCGCGCACGCGTCCTGTTTTTCTATGGCGCTTTCATTAATGCTGAGCGAAGCCGGGTTTACCGCCACGTCAATTGACACAGAGGCCACGGTGTCGCTGGATAAAGTCGATGCAGGTTTTGCGATTACCAAAGTGGCGCTGCAAAGCAAAATCGCGGTTCCGGATATCGATCCGGGTACGTTCGACGGTATTATCCAGAAAGCGAAAGCCGGATGTCCGGTATCTCAAGTGCTGAAAGCTGAGATTACGCTCGACTATAAACTGAATTAAATCCTCGCACCGCCCGCATTCTGCGGGCGTATAGCGACATCCGTTACCGCATTTTTCTGGCGAAACTGAAAGGCTTTGTGTGACGTTGTCACTTATGTCTGCGCATTTCGCTGCTGATGGCGGCGCAGGCGACTCAGACTCAACAGAATAGCCAGCCCGGAAGCCGCCACCGCGACCCACAAACTCATTCGCACTGCATTTTCTTCCAGTGTCGCACTGGTGCCGGATACCATCACCGCCAATAACACACCAACCAACGCCGCCCCAAGACACTGCCCGAAGGTACGCATAATCGCCAGCACACCGGATGCGTAGCCACTGTATTCCCGCGCCACATTCGACAGCATTTCGCGGTTATTCGGACTCTGAAAGCAGCCAAATCCCATGCCACATACCAGACTGCGCAAACCGATATCCCACATTTCCGCATGAGCGGGCAGCATCGCCAGTAAGGCCAAACCCACAACAAACATCAGTAATCCCACGGTCGAAATAATGGAGGGCGAATATTTGTCTGCCAGACGTCCGGCGTGGGGCGCGACTAACACAATGCCTACCGGCCACGGCGTAAACAGCAACGCAGAGGTGAAAGCGCTGTAACCGTAGACGCTCTGGAACAGAAAAGGCAGGGCGACGAACGTAATCCCTTGGCTGATAAACGATGCCAGTGAGGTCAGTGCCGCAAGGGAAAAGCGGCCAGAAGTGAAGATTACCGGCGGCAGCAGCGGTTTTTCAATCCGACGAATATGCCAGACAAACGTAATCCCGCTGATGAGCGCCAGCGCGGCCCATCCCATTACGCTGACGCTAAGCGAATGATCGGCGGCATGGGGATTAGCAAAACTGTTTGCAGCCATGATCAAAGCGCCGAGCATTGTCGCGGAAAGCAGCGCGCCGACGCCATCAAATTTATGGGCATCCAGCGTGGGTTTATGTGGGATTGCTTTAATAGCCAACGTTAACGCCAACATTCCCGGCAGAACGTTAATCGCAAACAGCCATTGCCAGCTCAGTGTTTCGAGCAAAGTGCCGCCAAGAACCGGGGCGATAGCCGTGCTGGAAGCAATCAACAGTGCATTTAACCCAAGAATACGACCCAACAGACGCCCTGGAAAAACGGAGCGCAATATAGCCGGTGCAATGCTGAGCGTAGCGGCGCCGCCAATGCCTTGCAAAATGCGCATCACAATCAGCATGTCGGCATTGGATGACATTGCACATCCCAGCGATGCCAGCGTGAACAGACTCAGCCCAAAGATAAAAACAGGACGAAAGCCAAACCGGGTGGCGAGTGCAGCAAAAATTGCCAGCGTCATGGCGGCAGAAAGCAGATAACCATTGGCAAACCACACGGCGACTGGCGCGGCAACCTGTAACGACTGCGCCATTTGCGGCAGGGCAATGTTCACCATTGAACCGTCAAACACGGCCATCAGCGTGGACGTCATTACTGCCGCCATCGCAAATGCACGTTCGCGACCTGGTAAACCTTCATCACCCGGTTTTTCAGAAAAGAGTTCCATTGTTTGTGTCTCGTTAGCTGGTGTTTCGATGATGAAAGGATAAACTCACAATATAACAGGCGGAAGATGCAGCATTGACATTGTATTGTTGCACCAGGCGCCTTATCTAAATGAGCAGGAATCTCTTTCTGATGACCGATCCTGATTTTAATCTGCTGATTGCACTGGATGCGCTGCTGACAGAAGCAAGCGTAGCGAGTGCAGCCCGGCGTTTGAATTTAAGCACTTCGGCGATGAGCCGAACGTTAAGCCGTTTGCGTGAGGTAACGGGCGACCCATTATTGGTTCGCGCAGGCAGAAATATGGTACTAACACCCTATGCACAAGCCAGCCGTGAGCGGGCGCGCAACGCTGTGCTCGAAGCAAGAGCGGTTTTGCAGCCTTCAAAAGTTGAGTTGAATCTGGCAAAGCTTGAGAGAGTATTTACATTGCGGGCAAACGACGGCTTTATTGAGGCGTTTGGTCCGGTGTTGATTGCCGCCGTCGCCGCCATTGCGCCGCTGGTTTGTCTGCGGTTTGCACCGAAGCCGGAGAAAAGCTCGCGTTATTTGCGCGAAGGTCTGGTGGATTTAGAGATTGGCGTGCTGAGTAATATGGGGCCGGAAATCCGTCTGCAGGCGTTGTTCCGCGATCGTTTTGTCGGGGTGGTGCGCAAAGGTCATCCTTTGGAAGCGATGGAATCTGTAAGTGTGAGTGACTACATCGTGTGGGGACATGTTGTCGCTTCCCGTCGTGGACAACCGCACGGGCCCGTCGATGAGGCGCTGGCAGAGCGTGGACTGGCGAGAAAGATTGTCAGCGTAGTGCCCGGTTTTCCTTCGGCGCTGGCAGTGGCTCAGGCTTCAGACTTGATTGCGCTAGTTCCTGCATCGTTTCTGAACCCACCAGAAACGCACACCACACTGCATATGTTCGAGTTACCGTTCAAGACCCGTGCTATCACGATCTCGCAAATGTGGCATCCGCGCATGGAAGTCGATCCCGCACATCGCTGGTTGCGGCAAACGGTATTAGCCGTGTGCCAACGGCATTATCCGCAAAACGAATAACACGCTTGATGAGCCTGATTCGCAAAGTGATTAGCGCTGTGCCAGGCTTTTTCTCAGTGTGCCCGTTCAATGTGCGCAGGATCCGTAAATGGTTGAATTTATCGGTCATATGTTGGTAGGAACGCCCGTCTGGGTCTACGTTTTGTTTGTGTTCTTACTGATTCGCGGTATTAAAGCTCGTCAGCCTGCGACAGTTACGCTGGAGCGGTTGGCGATTATTCCGCTGATTTTTTTATGTTGGGATGTCTACGATCTGATTATTTACCGCCATCTGTCCTTCGGCCTTGTTGCGATGTGGATTGGGGTGCTGATGGTCGGTGCAGGGTTGGGGCTTTGGCTGATCAAGCCCGAACGCGTCAGTCGCGGGACACTCCCACGCACGGTGAATCGTCAGGCTGATTATTCGGCGTTACCGTTAATGATGGTGGCATTTATTATCAAGTATACGTTTGGCGTGATGTCGGCCGTTTCGCCGCAAACGTTACAACAGCCGGGTATGAGTGCTGCCGCCGTAGTGGTGGGGGGTTTGTTTGCCGGGAGCTTTATCGGTAAGTTTATTCGCTATTTACAGGGCTACTTTGCACCGGTTCAGAACGCAAATTAGGAGGATCCTGCTTCAAAACTTTTGGCCTTATGTTTGGCTCAGGCTAGATTAATCGCTTGAAAAATTTACGCATTCTCTGGGTGTTTTCGCTACAAATGAAGATCAACAGTACGTTCAGGAATTATAATGACAATTAATCGCAATGCCGTGGCTGTTCTTACTGCTCTCGTATTAACAAGCGCATGCGCGCGCGCTGATGTCGATTTGGGATCTATCGATATTCTGTCACGCGACAATCCAAAAAGCCCGGTGCCTAAAGGCTTTGTTGTCGGTGGGGTCGCGGTGAGCGGCCAGGCACGCTATGAGGCTCAGGATAACAATACCTGGGCTATTCCCGGCGCGCTCTATTTCGGCGATCAGCTGATGTATCTCGGCGATCGTGCACGCTATTACTTCCATTTTGATGACAATTTCGCGGTGTATGGTTACGGGCGCTATCGCTTCGGCAACCTTGATCCCGATGATGCGGATGCCCTGCACGGCATGCATAAGCGAAAAGGGGAGTTTGAAGCGGGTGTCGGTGGCACGCTCATTACCCCTTACGCGTTGCTGACCGCCCGTTTTGCCTCAGATGTCACCGGGCGCAGTAACGGTCAGGAACTCTTACTGTGGGCCGATTTCCCGATTATGAAAGATAACCTGCTGGTGATGCCTGGCATGGGAATGATGATCCGTAGCGACAAAATGGCGAATTACTATTTTGGCGGCGTCTCCTCCGCTGAAGCCACACCGCAACGCAAGGAGTGGGATACCGGCACGACGTTTTCACCGATGGCGGCCGTGGTGAGTACATATCGTTTTAGCCCGCACTGGATGGGCCTGTTCGCCGCGAACTACGAGTTTTACGATAAAGACATTGCTAACAGCCCGATTGTTCAGCACAACGGTGAGTTGTATGTCATCGCGGGCGTTGGTTATACTTGGTAGGGTGATAAGAGCGGGAGGCGTGAAGGCGTATGACTGTACTGTGTTCTGGCATTCGTCTGCTGCTGACGGCGGCTTGTCTCCCGGTCGCATTCTGTAACGCCGCTGACGGTAGCCGTATTAAGCATCGTGCTGATGCGGTGCTTGCGTTAATGAGCTATTCCGTTTTTCCTGATGTGACCGCCAGCGATTTAAATATCGGCAGCGGCGGGGGCGAAAATAACGAACTGTCGATGACCCAATTCGGCGGCGGCGCAACCCTGAGCGAAAGTGTGCCGATTTACGTTGAAGGAGCGATGGGCTACAGCCGCTACGATCCGCATTTTGTCTTAACCGACGGCGCGCAAAGCCGTAACATCCCTACCAAATGGAACAGTCTGACCGCGACTGGCGGCATCGGCTGGGATTTCCATCTGTATACCGATCAGTTGGGCGGTAACCTGGTGCTTCGTCCAATCGCCAACGTGATGCTGGGAACCGTTGCCAGCGACGTACGTCTGGGGAGTTTCTATATTCAGCAAAAAAATGATGCTGACTTTAAATTTCTCGACGGCGGGCGGCTGAACGCTTATGGCTTAGGCGGCTCGCTGATGCTCGACTATGAGCTGATCTCCGATCCGCAGGACATTGACGTTGAATTGCGTTATTCCGCGATGAATCTGCAAACTTTTGGCAGCACGTCTGATGTGGTTCAGGGCGAAGCGAATGCGCAAAACCTGGGGCTTTATCTGCGGCGCCGTGCGCCTATTTTTGACTGGACGCTGCTGAAAAGCCCGGTGCGTTATGTGATGGAAGGCGCGCACACTGAATATTTGGGCCAGCAACGCGGACAGCTAGGGTTCAACAGTTTGAGTTCCATTGGATTGGGGATAGAGCTCGACAGCAGTAAATACCCGGTCTTCATCACCCGCACCCGACTGGTGGCACGTTACATGTTTGGTCAAAATACGGATGGCTACGGCATCGGTCTGGCGATGAGTTTTTAACTTTTTTCATCTTTTCACTTTTTTTCAGCAATATTTCTCCTCCTCAATCGTCTACCTCAACACGAACACCATCTAATTATCGTAATGAGGGAAATACCTATGAGAGATTTTGAACAACATGACCATCATCGTGGCCACGGTTTTGGCCGTCACCGGATGGCAAAACCGTTAGTCATCGGCGCAGTGATCTTTGTGGTACTTGGGCTGCTAGTGATGTCTTTATGGAACGCACTCTTACCCGCCATTATTGGCGTGAAAAGCATCGGTTTCTGGCAGGCATTAGGATTGCTGGTGCTATGCCGCATTCTGTTTGGTGGCCTTGGTTTCCGTCCTGGTATGTTCGGCATGCGCCGTCGCATGCATGAACGCTGGATGAATATGAGCCCGGAACAACGCGAAACGTTTATGCAGCAGCGCCGCGAAGGGTTTGGTCGTCATGGTCATCGTGGTCATCACGATCACTGCGGCTGGCGCGGACGTCGTGAAGAAGGGATGAAGCCACACCAGTCGCCGGAAGCAGACGCACCTGAAGCCGCTAAACCCGAGACGCGCGAGTGAAAGCGGACGTGACAGGCGATTCGCTGCTGGTTTCGGCCCTCAATGCCTGTCGGTCACGGTTAACAGCGTTTATCCGTGGCCGCACGGCGGTACGTGACGATGCTGATGACGTTCTGCAGGAAATTACCTGGCAATTGATGAAAGTGGAACAGCCGGTGGAAAACATCGCCGCCTGGCTGTTTCGTGCCGCCCGTAACGAGCTAACCGACAGAGCCCGGAAAAAACGTGAGTTACCGCTGTCAGCGTTTTTCAACGCCGATGAAGACGGTGATTTTCCGGAAGATGAACTGGCGGAAACGTTGTTCGGCGTGGCGCAAACGCCGGAAGATGATTATCTGAAAGCGTTATTGTGGGAAGAACTGGAAGACGCACTTTCAGAACTGCCGCCCGCACAGCGCGAAGTATTCGAAAGAACGGAGCTGGAAGGGTTGAGCTATAAAGAGTTAGCGGATGAAACTGGAGACAGCGTGCAGGCGTTGTTGTCACGTAAACATAAAGCAGTGTTGTATCTGCGCACCCGGATGCGCAGTGTTTACGATGATTTGACGGAGTGATGAGAAAATTACCCGGTGGCGCTGCGCTTACCGGGCCTGGAAAACGTTCAAAAAGAGGGCTGAGGCGTCAGTCAGCTTCCCCAACGACTTTGCAGGTAATCCACAGCCTGCCGCGTTTGGGGTTGATTCAGATTATTTTCACGAAACAGAATCGTGCCGCTGATTTGTGGCAGTGAGTCATTTAAGTCGAGCTGTTTTTTCAGCTCCGGCACGCCACCCTGAACGGTCCAGTCAGGCTCATTACGCGACGGTTCACCCACTTTATACAGTGCGATGCCGATATAAAGCCGGGTGTGAGTCGGTTTCACCACGTCTGCCCACCATTTTGCCAACACGTCATAGCGCGCTGCATCACGCGCAAAAGGCCAGTAAACCTGCGGCGCAATGTAATCCAGCCATCCTTTTTGCACCCATAACCGGGTATCAGCATAAGATTCGTCATATGCCGCCGCGCCGCGAGTGTCGGAGCCAGCCGGGTCGTGCGACCGATTACGCCATACGCCTGCCGGGCTTACGCCAAATTGTACATTGGGATTGAGCTGCTTGATGGTGCGCGAAACTTGTTCAATCAGTTGGTCGGTATTATGCCGACGCCAGTCCGCTTTCGACGCGAACCCCTGACCATAAGTGCGGAAGGTCTGGCTATCGTTAAGGGCAGAGCCCGGCGATTCGGTATAAAAGTAGTCATCAAACTGCACGCCATCAACCGGATAGCGAGACACCACTTCGGCCACGATACTGGTGATCCAGTCGCGTGCTTCCGGAATGCCTGGATCGAGAACGTAACGATCGCCAGCAGTGCGGATCCAGTCACGATGCGCAACAAACACGCTTGCAGGACGCAGCGATTGAGTGCGATTCAATGCAGCCAATGTACCGGGTTTAACGTTGGTCGACACACGATAAGGGTTAAACCACGCATGCACTTTCATGCCGCGTTTGTGCGCTTCATCGAGCATAAATTGCAGCGGATCGTAGCCCGGATCTTCACCAATATTCCCGGTCAGCATATCGGACCACGGTAAAATCTGTGACGGCCAAAGGGCTGTGCTATCAGGTTTTACCTGGAAGAATACGGTGTTGATGCCGAGGCGCTGGAGCTTATCGAGTTTATCGGTCAGCGCTTTCTTTTGCATGTTGGCGCGCGTTGTGGGGTCGCTAACGTTAACTGACGGGATCGGCGGCCAGTCAAGGCGGGATACTGTCGTCAGCCAGACACCGCGCACGGGGTCATGATCGGACAAGGATTTATCCGGCAGCGGGTGTTTGGCTATCGGAGGCAGCGGCGTAACCAGCGATTTTGGCGGTTTAGAACCGCAACTGGCGAGCACGAACGCGGTGGCAATCAGAAGCCCTGTGCGAGTGGCGCGTGCAACGAAGGAGAGGCGATGTGTGCTGATGATGGTATCCCTACATTTATCAGGCGTTAGATAAAAAGACATTTTCGTCTTATTCGAATGTCAGAGCAAGCCATCATGGCGCATCATTCAACGCACCTTTTTCTCTCTCTCCAGTTTATCGCTTGTTTGCGGATAGTGAGGATTATTATTTAACCAGTTCACTGCCATTTGACGCTGTTCTTCTGTGACGACGCCATCAGGCTCCCCGTGAATGCCGTAACGCTGCGACTGGTTCGCTAAAGCCAACTGGTAGGGAATGGTTCGCGTGTAACGCTTTAGCGCTTTACCAATCTCGACCCCCGGAAAATCAATCCCGCGCTGGGTCGCATCGGAAATTAAATCCTGCATGATGCCTGTTTTCATGGGCTTCGGCGGCTCCTGGGCAAAGAGTAAAGGCCAGCTTTCACGCAGCAGCAGGGCGCGTTGATTCTTATCCACAATAGTTTCCCATAGGTACATGACGGTTTTTATCAGTATAAAACAAAGATATGCATTCCGTGGTGCGACGCCTTTTACGGCGACTATTAAGCGATCCACCTCTTAGGTATCGGTCATTTCACCGGAAATATTAGCGGCAATTGAGGAATAGGGCGAAAGCGCTGCAGTGCGGACGGGGCGCGAGCACACGAGACGCAGAACAAGCGAGGAGGCTGGTGGTTGAAACAAACGCTGGATCCATCCTCAGTCAGGATGTAACAGGCACGAATGAAAATTAGCGTTGGGGATGAGTGCTTTCAAAATACACGGGAAATTTAAAAATAAATATTCTGATGTGATTAGAAAACGTAATGATTAAAAATCATCTAACCACGCCAGTGATGCCAGATAACATAATATAAAATAAATAAGGATATCGACATCGGCGAAATTCAATTGGCATGAGCAATTCAGTTTTTAGGAGCATTCTTTTGTGATGTATTAGTTACGTTTACTATTGAATTTGAGGCGATATCATTTCTCTTGCATTATTATTTTGTAACATCTATGGTTTTCACTAACTACTCTTTATCAACATAAAAAGCCTTATCCACGGAGATTTGAAGGCTGGAAAAATTGTTACATCGGTAAAATAAGGAAAGGAACAACTTATGACCACAGTAGTGATTGCGCTTTTCGCGCTTGTAATGGCAGTCTGGCAAGAAATCAACCGCTTCCCCGCAGCCGGAAAGCATATCCTTGAGCTTCGCCATCAGACACAAGACTTGCTTCATGAAAATGAAAAGATGACGAAAGAACTCGCTGTTGTGAAACAACAATTGACCGAGCTTGCGCATCAGGTAGAACGCATTAACGATCCGGAATATTTCGTGCTGAAGGATGCAGGAGATGATGCCGGACTTTCGCGCCTCGAACGAGCCCGCCGTCTTGGAAATGTGAATTAATCACGCCGGACGTTCACACCTCATTATGTTTGCAGGTTTTCCATGCAGGAAAATTGAATAATGGGGTGGGGTAGCTACGAACTCCGTTGTATTGCCAGTAATAAAGTATCCAGCAAGCCCGGGAAGCGAGCATCTAAATCTTCCCGGCGCAGCGAAATCATATTCTCTCTTCCCTGTGGACGTTGCCAAATAACCCCGCTGTCGCGCAATACGCGCCAGTGATGGGTCATGGTGGACTTCGCCACATCCTGACGTAATGCCCCGCAGCTCAATTCGCAACCGTCGGCCAGGGTTTTCACTATCTCCAGACGCAGCGCATTCCCCAATGCAAAAAGGACATTTTCAAGGCGAATGTGTTCACGTTCTGGGTGATTGGCGATCATACTGTTCCTGTGTCTTTGCGGGCGTGGGTGAGCGGTAATATACCGAATGCCTTTTCTGAAAGCCACGCGCTAAGCCGTCGTTTCGCCGATAGCTATGATAGATAATATAGTTCGAATATACTCGTACAGTTGTACTATCATCATTGCCGTTAACTGAACAGCGGCTAATTCCGGCCGCTGACTGAAAGTCTAAGGACTTAAGGACGCATCATGCCTCGACCCATCCCCCTCGAACGTTATCGCAACATCGGTATCTCCGCGCATATCGATGCCGGTAAAACAACCACCACCGAGCGCATCCTGTTTTATACCGGGTTGAGCCACAAAATGGGTGAAGTACACGATGGCGCGGCAACCACCGACTGGATGGCTCAGGAGCAGGAGCGCGGGATAACGATTACCTCTGCTGCGGTCAGCACGTTCTGGTCCGGAATGGACAGAAATGTAGAACCGCACCGGATAAACATCATCGACACCCCGGGCCACGTGGATTTCACCATTGAGGTGGAGCGTTCGATGCGAGTGCTCGATGGTGCGGTCATGGTCTATGACTCTGTCGGTGGCGTGCAGCCACAGTCGGAAACCGTATGGCGTCAGGCTAATAAATACCACGTTCCACGGCTGGCCTTCGTCAACAAAATGGACCGACCCGGTGCGGATTTCTTCCGCGTAGTACAGATGATGAAAGACCGCCTGAAAGCCAACCCGGTGCCAATCGTGATCCCGGTGGGTGCAGAAGATCATTTCTCCGGCGTGGTTGACCTCATCAAAATGCGCGCAATCCATTGGGACGACGAAACGCAGGGCATGACGTTTAGCTACGGCCCTGTGCCAGCGGATTTACTGGAAACCGCGCAACAGTGGCGCGAGAAGATGGTGTCTGCCGCTGCGGAAGCCAGTGAAGCGCTAATGGATAAATATCTGGAAACGGGCGATCTCGACGAGAGCGATATTATCGCCGGGCTGCGCATCCGAACCGTGGCCGGTGAAATTCAGCCGATGCTATGCGGCAGCGCCTTTAAGAATAAAGGTGTGCAGCGGATGCTTGATGCGGTCGTGGATTTTATGCCGTCTCCACTGGATGTTCCGGCCATTGACGGTGTGGATGAAAAGGGTCAACCGGCGGAACGTCACCCAAGTGATGATGAACCGTTCTCGGCGCTGGCCTTTAAATTGATGACCGATCCGTATGTCGGCCAGCTGACGTTTATCCGCGTGTATTCGGGCGTATTAAGGAAAGGTGATGCTGTTTATAACCCGGTAAAAGGGAAAAAAGAACGGATCGGGCGGATCGTGCTGATGCATGCTAACGACAGGCATGAAGTCGACGAGTTGCGCGCCGGAGACATAGCGGCCTGTGTCGGGCTGAAAGATGTCACGACGGGCGATACGCTCAGTGACCCGAATCATGTGATTACCCTGGAACGCATGGAGTTTCCAGAACCGGTCATTTCGCTCGCTATCGAGCCGAAAACCAAGGCCGATCAGGAAAAAATGGGTATCGCGCTCCAGCGCCTGGCATCGGAAGATCCGTCTTTCCGTTTGCATACCGATGAAGAATCGGGCCAGACCATTATTTCGGGTATGGGCGAACTGCATCTGGACATCATTGTTGACCGCATGAAACGCGAGTTTGGTGTGGAGGCCAATATTGGTCGTCCTCAGGTGACGTATCGGGAAACGATCCGTAAAGCCGTTAAGGAAATTGAAGGCAAATTTGTACGCCAGTCGGGCGGGAAAGGGCAGTACGGCCATGTCGTGCTATCGCTCGATCCACTTGAGCCGGGTAGCGGCTTTAAATTTGAAGACGCAACCAAAGGTGGTGTGGTGCCACGTGAGTTCATTCCGTCAGTGGAAAAGGGTTTGCGTGAAGCCATGAACAGCGGTGTGCTGGCGGGATATCCGGTGGTCGATGTGAAAGCAACGCTGACGTTCGGTTCTTACCATGACGTCGACTCGTCGGAAATGGCGTTCCGCATGGCGGCTATCCTTGGTTTCAAAGAGGGCGCTCGCAGGGCTGATCCGGTGATCCTTGAACCTGTAATGCATGTTGAAGTGGAAACGCCGGAAGATTACGCCGGAAACATCATGGGCGATTTGTCTTCTCGTCGTGGAATGGTGCAGGGCATGGAAGAGCGGTTTGGTAGCCAGATAATTCGTGCTGATGTGCCTTTGGCCGAGATGTTCGGTTACTCCACCACGCTGCGATCGATGTCGCAGGGCCGCGCGACATACAGCATGGAGTTTCATCATTATGCCGAAGCGCCGCGTAACGTTGCGGATGAGATTATCGCCAAACGCGCCAAAGCGTAAAATGTAGTCACTCAGCGGCAGCTTTCTCAAGGGAAGTTGCCGCTATTTTATTGCGCATGGCTTTTTGAATCAGTATGGTGTGCGCAATATCTACTGTATCGCAGGAAAAAACATGACTCATCAGCCCTCTAAAGATCCGTTACACGGCGTAACCCTCGAAGCGTTATTGAACACGCTGGTGGGCAAATATGGCTGGGCCGAGCTTGCGAAACGCATCAATATCAACTGTTTTAAAAGTGACCCGAGCATCAAATCGAGCCTCAAGTTCCTGCGCCGTACACCGTGGGCGCGTAAAGAAGTCGAAGATCTGTATATCGATACTTTGCATGAGCAAGATGACATTATCGATGAAGCAAGTGCTGAAAATCCGTGGGCAAACTGGCAGGGTAAGAAACCGTTGGAATAAGTATTGTCTTTGTGTTCCGTTGACGCTCAATGACCAATAGGCCCCGATTCGGGGCGTAACATCAACAATGAAAATTACTGGCATATCTTAAAGGGTTTGCCAGTAACAGACTAAAAGGGAAGGGTCTGACGTTAATGGGATAAGGGGCTACAGTAGGCTGAGTGCGTTTTGAAGTGATAAATGCCATTTAACATAATATACATTATGCGCACTGATGTTGTGGGAGCTCAATAATCATGTCTATGCGTGCATCATTTGCCCGGAATGGTATTGAACATCATCCGGTAACACTTTCCCCAATCGTAACTCATTGCCCCTTTGATACTCTTTTCAGCAGTCATAGGTATATGACGCCAAGTGCCGTACAGAAACTGGCGACTTGGCGCATCTGTTTTCCGCGAGATAATCGCGCGGCATCTTATCAGCAGCACTTTGCGTTAATCGGCTCTTACTCTCCCGATTGCTGCTCAGCGATGATAGTCAGCTTTTCATCGGTCGCTTTTTCTTCCTTCAGCGTTTCGCCCAGTAACCTGGCTGCTTCTTTGTAACCCAGCTTAAGAGCTAATGCCTGTAAGGTCCCGTACGTGGCTATTTCATAGTGCTCCACTTTTTGGGCTGCACCTATCAGCCCCGCATCCCGAACCGGCCCGGCTTCGATAGAATCAATGATTTCTTGCGCCTCTTCCGCCAGGCCTTCCAGAGCATGGCATTTCATCCTTTTGATCCGCACACCGTCGGTGACATCGACAATCTGATCAAGGCGCTCTATCTGGCCATGGGTTTCTTCGAGGTGTGCTTTGAATGCATTTATCAGTTTTTCGTCACTCGCGGCTCTCGCCATTTTTGGTAAGGCGCGAGTAATCTGCTTTTCGGCACTGTATATATCTGATAAATCGTGGATAAAAAGGTCTGCCAAGGTTTTAATTGTCATATCAAAATATCCTGTTTGTTCATGGAGGATTATTAACATGTAAATTCTGCTGAATGTTAATATTAGCCTACCCGGTCACTTTGGGGATGAGAAAGATTAGGGGATTAGCCAGTAATGGTCTTAATATCAGACTGGTCGCGGTAGCGTGATATTATGGCGCATCGGTATGCGATGTTGGTAAAGCCATCTCGGCCAATTCAGCGTTTAGCGTACATGGGAATGATTCAGGTAACGTAAATATTAAAATATTCGTAACAAATTATTTGATTGGACAATAATCAGAAGGTTGTACGTCATTTATATAAAATATATTTTGTCTTTCAACGGCAAGGTTATTTGTTTCACTTCCCTGCGAAGTTAATATCGTCCACGAAACCTCTTAATCTGCCGTGATCACAGTGTTCCTGTACCTCCATCCGAACACCAGACCTGACCTGAACAATAGCTGCTCTCATCAGCGGCCAGGGTGACATACAACGGGGCTATTTCCGCCGGTTGCCCCGGCCTTCCAAGCGGTGACGAGGCACCGAATTGTTCAAGTTTATCCTGCGGCTGACCGCCACAGGCTTGAAGGACCGTCCAGTCTCCTTCCCCAGTTTCATCTGGCTCGGTCTTGCACAGGTTGGATTAGGCTTATTCCAGGTGCTAGCCCACGGTGTTGCCGTACCTCTACGGATTAAGCGTCTTTACAATCCAGGTCTTGCTACAACCCTGTTTTTGTTCTTGCCCGTTGGTATTTATTACATCCAGTACATAATGAACAACAATCTTGCAAGCACCGAAGATTTCGTGCTTGGTTTCTTCGTGACTCTTGGCGCCGTGGCTGTCCTATTTTTGCTGCCAATTATTTTTCTCAGAAACAAACAGTCGAAATACCCTTTTTCAGAAGCCGAAATGAGCCGGTTCGGTGGAAGTAGGTTTTGAGTCTGATCAACCGCAGACTTTATCCTTCGCCAACCGTCATATCCCGTCAATAAATAAGACGATTCAGGATAATTATCATTTGGTTAGCAAACATACCAAAGTATGATTGAGTAATCACTCACTTAAGGTATGGTCATGGCTAAACCCATTGATGAAGCAAAGCATGCGGCGATCCTCTCCTCTGCCATTCACTGTATTAATTTGCATGGACTTCATGCCACCACTTCAGCCATTGCTAAAGGCGCAGGTGTTTCAGCCGGGACACTGTTTGTTTATTTTCCAGACAAGGTCACGTTGCTGAATAGCCTCTATCTGGCGCTCAAAAGTGAAATTATGACGTCGCTTGCGCATGCCTTTCCTGCTGAAGGCACCATCAAAGTGAAAGCCTTTCATGCATGGAAAACCTACGTCATATGGGCTCGCCAGCATCCTGAGCGCCGCCATGTGCTGCAACAACTGATGTTGTCATGCTTTATCACAGAGGAAGCTCATCAAAAGGCTCAGGCTATGCTGAAAGAAGTGCATGACGTGTTGGCTGAACTTGGTAATTCACGTAACGGAAATAATGTCGCTTTCATCACCTCAGTAATTACATCCCTTGCGGAAACCACGATTGATTTTGTCCTCAAGGCTCCTGCCGATGAGAACAAGATTATTGATATGGGTTTCAGAATGTTCTGGCAAGCCCTTGAAATATCGCCTGATCAGCAATGATCTTATATAGCCACACTATAAGTGCATGTATTTCAATAATTAGTTCCAGTCGTTACCTTGTTGTTATATCAACCCATAACTAGACTCATCTAAACATGCGTATATCTCTTTCGGGAAATTTAATGAAAAATAAAAAAGTACTGGCCGTTACTATTGCCACACTCTGTTCCACCACGCATCTCTTTGCCGCTGAAAATAGTGAAGAACTGGCTAAAAAACTGAACAACCCGATCTCTAATCTCATTAGCGTTCCGTTTCAGTATGACTATGACCAGGATGTCGGCTCCAATAAAGGGGCACGTAATCTCCTTAATATCCAGCCCGTCATGCCCATTGATTTTTCGGATGATGCCATTATTATCAGTCGTACCATTCTTCCCATCATCAGTGAGCGCAATACTTCTCCAGGCAGTGGAATTCAAACCGCCGTCGGTGATATCACGCAAAGTTTCTGGTACTCCCCTAAAAAACGCACCTCGAACGGTTATATCTGGGGTCTGGGCCCTGTTCTGACCATTCCGAGCGGAACCGATCTCTCCAGCAAAAGCTGGGGCGCGGGACCAACAGCCATTCTTCTGAAGCAGGAAGGTCCATGGACGTATGGAGCCCTGGTCAATCACGTATGGGATTATGCGGGCAGAAGCAATCGCTCTCACACCAGCCAGACACTGCTTCAGCCCTTCATCAGCCACACCTGGCCGACTGCGACTTCTGTGGCACTAAACACGGAATCAACCTATGACTGGCGAGATAATCAGTGGAGCGTGCCGGTTAACCTGATGGTGAATCAGGTGTTGAAAGTGGGTGATCAGATTATTCAGGTGGGTACTGGCGTGCGCTACTGGGCGGTAACTGACGATACCCGAGGCCCGGAAGGCTGGGGTCTTCGAATGAACCTGACGTTCCTCTTCCCGGAAAAATAACATACTGGGTTTAACTGTCTATTTACGGGCTGCTTCTGCAGCCCGTTTTGATGCTGATGGCCTGCCAATATTAGATGTCCGTTGATGTTGCTGAGCATAAAAGACCAGAATTACCTTACGGTCTTCAGGTAAATTTTTTGATTATAGAAAGACATTTAAGGTCACATTCGGGCATGTCCGTTAATTATCTTCAAGAGGCTATTTATGTATTTGATCATGGGAATAACCGGAAATGTTGGCGGTGCCGCTGCTCGTCATTTACTGCAGCAAGGTAAGCAAGTACGCGCATTGGTACGCGATAAAGGTAAAGCGGCAAGCTGGGCGCATGCCGGTGTTGAGTTAATTGAAGGTGCCTGGGAAGATGTTGAAGCAATGAGTATCGCTTTACAGGATGTGGAAGGCGTCTATCTGATGATGCCACCTGTCCTCGCGCCCTCCCGAGACTTTCGTGAAGCGAAAGCGGTCATTACGAGTATGGCCGAGGCATTACATGCCAAACTACCCGCAAAAGTTGTCGCCCTTTCGTCCATCGGTGCGGAACAGGAGTCTGGGCTTGGAGCCGCATATGCGGTTCGTCTTCTTGAGCAATCTCTGAATGATATGCCCTTCCCTGTAGCTTTTGTCCGCGCAGGCGCTTTTTTCGAGAATCTACTTTACGGTCTCCAGACCGGGAAAAATGGTGAACTACCCGTTTTTTATTCCCCTACCAGCCGTCAGATCCCCATGGTCGCGTCCGAAGATATGGGCACCGAAGTGGCAGAATTGCTCATGAGTGAATGGCAAGACAGAGTCTGTATTGAACTGGGTTCAATGCTAAGTCCTGATGATGCTGCACAACAGATTGGAGAAGTACTGGGCCATGAAGTTAAAGCAAAAGCGATACCTCGAGATTCATGGGCTGAAGCACTTACCCAGACGGGGATCCCCGCCGAGAGTCTTTGGGCCTATGAAGACATGCTTGATAGCATGAACTCTGGTGTGATTGGATTTGGAACCGGGCAAGTGCAGCGCAAGGCTGGTAAGACCCCGCTGAAACAGTTTTTCCTGGCTGCGCGCACTGAGAATAAGGATTAACTTCTTTTTGATTTACTAAAACAAATACGCCTCTGGCAAGGCGCATTTGTCATTCCCCTCTTAGGAGAATGGCAACCATGCGCCTTGCCAGTTTCTTCATAGAAACCTTCATTAATTATCATTATTTAACGCGGGTAATTCCCCACTGCACGGTTCACTGATGCCCAGGCCGTCATCACATCACGTTGGCCCATTGCCAGAGCTTGTCTTGCCTGAATGTTGCTGCGTTGCGCATCCAGCACATCAATGAAATTGCTTAGCCCGCCATCATAACGTGCCTGAATCAGGGCTAATGCCTGCCCTGCACTGTCTGCGCGGGTTTGCTGTTCGAGGAGCTTTTGCTGCGCCGCCGCATACCGGCTTAAGGCGTCATCGATTTCCTGCCAGGCTTTCAACACGGTTTTATGATAATCAACCGCTGCCTGCTGCTGATCGGTTTCCCGCAGCACAACCGTTGCTTTACGACGGCCGCGGTCAAACAGGGGAAGGTTCAAACTTGGCCCCACTGACCAGCTACGACTGCCCCACTCTGTGAAGTTATCCGCGCTGTAGGTATCCATCCCGAATCGTGCGCCCAGCGTGATGCTCGGATAAAGTTCTGCCTCTGCAACGCCGATTCGCGCCGTGGCTGAATGCAGCTTATATTCTGCCGCACGAATATCAGGCCGGTTAAGCGCCACTTCGGACGGGATCCCCATTTGCAGCGCCGGCAATTTTTCTGATTTCAGGCTGTCCGGGTGATATTGCAGCTGTTGTTGCAGCGCACCAGGGTGTTCGTCCAACAGCAGCAATAACTGGTTCATCGCCACGCCTTCCTGGGCCTGCAGGTCAATTAGGTTCGCGCGGGTCGCCGCCAGTTCGCTGCGTTGTCTTTCCTGAGTGGTCTCATCCAGTGCCCCGCCTTCGGTTCGCGCCTCAATCAGTGACAGACGTTCATTCAGCGCTTTCTCATCCTGTTTAGCGAGGACGATTTGTTGCTGAATGCCGCGCAGGTTGTAGTAGTTATTCACCACATCGCCGACGATACTCAACCGGGCCAGTTCCAGCATCGCTTGCTGCGACTGGACATCGACATTGGAGGCTTCCACTGCACGACGGACGTGTCCCCACAGGTCAATCTCCCATGAGAAATCAAGCCCGCCCTGATACCAGTTCGAGGGCGCCGCCATTAGATCAATCAGTTCATCCGGGTTCGGCAGCGCCTCTTTCAGCGCCCGTGTTGAGGGCGCGTTTTCACTTTGCTGAGTTCGGGTGACGCTACCGGTGGCGCTCACCGTCGGCGTTTGCTGTGAAGCGGTTATCTGTTGCTGTGCACGGGCACTGGCGAAACGCAGTGTCGCGCTACGGATATCTGGGCTCGCAGTTAATGCTTTATCGACCAACGCGTTGAGCACCGGATCGTTGTAACGCTTCCACCATTGGTTATCCGTGACAACATTGCCTCCCGGTAACGTGTGTAATGCGGCATCGCCACTGCGCCAGGTTGTCCAGTCAGTCGGTGCATCGGCGGCTGGTTTTTTGAAGTCCGGGCCAACAGTACAACCACTGATGAGGGTTATCGCCAGTACCGCCGCCACAGCGGATAAAGGGTGGCGAGTGAGAGTAGAAAAACAGTTATTCATCTTAATTCCTGCATCAGTACAGTCGGTTACGGAACAACCACGCGGCCAGCGGCATCGTGATGACAGTCAAGGCAATCAAAGGGATAAAATCAAAAGCGACGTCGCTCAGTCCTGCTCCTTCCATATAAACCCGGCGCACCAGGTCAATGGCAAAACGCAAAGGATTGGCATAGGTCAACGTATCAAGGATCGCAGGCATGGTTTGTACCGGTGTCAGCAGCCCGGAAAGCAGCATCAGCGGCATGATAAGTAAGAAGGTGTACAACATCGCTTGCTGCATGTTGATGGAAACGGCAGAAATCGACAGCCCCAGTCCAACGGCGGCGATGTTAAAGCTGAGCAGCCCGAAATAAAGCACAAACAGTGAACCGTTCATCGGGATCTGGAACCACAACAGAATCACCAGCAGAATGATGGTGGATTGCACCAACCCTACCAGCACTGGCGGGATGGCTTTGCCAATCAACAGTTGCATCGGCGTAAATGGCGTGACAAGTAGCTGGTCAAAGGTTCCCTGTTCACGTTCTCGAGCGACTGAAAGCGCTGACAATAGCAGCGTCTGTAGCATACTGATGGCCGCGATCAGCGTAGGCATGATCCCCCATCGCGATTCCAGGTTCGGGTTATACCAGGCCCTGACTTCCACATTTAATCCCGGCCCGCTCCCTGCTCTGCGCTGATTAAAATCACTCACTACCGCACTGATATACCCGGCCGCTGCACCTGCGGTAGAAGAATTTCGCCCGTCAAGGATCACCTGCATCGGCGATGTTTGCCCTTGATTGAGTTTGCTCTCAAAATCAGGCGGGAATGTCAGCACCATCAGGGCTTTTCCGTCCATGACGACCTGCTGAATCTGCGATGCAGACGTTAGCGTAGCGGTACGGTTGAATACGCCGGTTCCGTCCAGATGCGTGATAATTTGTGTTGAGGCTTGCCCACGGCTTTGATCCAGCACGGCATAGTCAACGTTATTAACATCGTAGGTGGCTGCGTAGCCAAACAGTAAGGCTTGCATCAGCACAGGAGCAATCAGGATCACCCGGTTGGCGGGTTCTTTAACAATGGTCAAAATTTCTTTTCTGACCAGAAAGCCGATGTGCCGCAGCCATTGTTGGATTTCGGATAACATGCGCTACCTCAGCCGTTTGCGAAGGGAAAGCCGTGAGGCGTTAATCAGGATCACTGCGTAAAACAGCAGAATGCCGCACTGGCTGAAAAAGAGCGGCCAGTCATCTCCCCCCAGGAACAATGTCTTGATAAGCGACATAAAATGGGTGGCGGGTAAAATCTGACTCACTACCTGCACCACTATCGGTAAGTTGCGAATATCAAACACAAATCCTGAAAGCATCATCGCAGGCATAAAGCTCGCGATCAGCGCTATCTGACTCGCCAAAAACTGACTTGGGGCGAAGCCCGAAATGGTCAGCCCCATCCCCAGCGAGACCAACAGGTACAGCAGCGAGGAAGTGATAATGGCAAAGAGAGAGCCTCTGATCGGGATTGCAAACAGATAATGCGATGCGAGCAGACAGATAACGAGGTCAACAGCGCCAATCACCATATACGGCGCAAGTTTCGCCAGCACCAGTTCCAGTGGACGCACAGGGGTGACAAACAAGGCTTCCAGCGTTCCCCTTTCGCGTTCACGGGCAATCAACAATCCGGTCAGGAACGCCCCAATTAGCGTCAGGATAAGCACAAGGATCCCCGGCACAATAAACCAGGTACTGATCCCGGCCTCGTTGAACCACATACGCTGTTCAATGGAGACAGTACCTGTTGTTGACGCAAGATTTTGCCGGTCAGAATCAATGGCTGCCTGCACGCCCAATGCGCCAGTAATATAGCCTTGCGCCGAAGACGCAACACTGGTCACGGCACCGTTGAGCAACACCTGTATTTTGCCTTTCCCTGATGCCGCGTTTTCGGCATAGTCGGAAGGTATGCGAACGATGGCATCTGTTTCATCTTTCTGAAGCGCAGTCTGCGCTGCCGCGAAACTCGGGTACTCCTGCACGGCAAGATAAGGACTACTTTGCAATGCAGTCATCACCTGATGGCTTTGGGTTGTGTGCTGTTCTTGTACCACCGCAACACGTGCGGAATTCAGATCGAACGACACACCGTAACCAAACAGCAGGATCAGTACCACAGGCAGCAGAAAGCCGACCGCGAGGTTACTTTTGTCGCGCACCAATTGGCGGGTTTCTTTGCGGGTCAGCGAGATGAGACGGCCAAGGAACGTTGAGTCATTCATGGCTATGCTCCTTTTTTGCGACCTCAGCACGGGAGTTTTCAACGATGGAAATGAACGCAGTATTCATATCAGCAGTATGATCCAGCCCTGCCTGTTGGCGGACTTCTTTCGGTGTGCCTAGCGCCAGAAGTTTTCCCGCATCCTGAATCGCGATCCTGTCGCAATATTCGGCTTCTTCCATAAAATGCGTGGTGACGATAATGGTGATGCCTTTGTTCGCCAGTTCACCAATGGTGTACCAGAACAAACGGCGGGCCAGCGGATCGATCCCACTGGTGGGTTCATCGAGGAAAACGATTTCCGGTTCGTGCAACAGAGCGACGGCCATCGATAAGCGCTGTTTGAATCCGCCCGGCAGCTCGCCGCTAATGGCGTCCGGACTGAGTTCAAATTGCTTCAATGAAGCCTCAATCTGGCTTTTCAGCTTTTCGCCCGACAGACCATATGCCCCGCCGAAGAACGTCAGGTTATCCCGCACGCTGAGATTCCCGTAGAGCGCAAACTTCTGCGAAACGTAGCCAATGCGCGCGCGGGCTTTTGCACGCGCGGTGCGCAGGTTCATTCCGGCAACTTCCAGTTGACCACTTGTTGCAGGCAGTAATCCACACAGCATACGGAACGTGGTCGTTTTACCTGCGCCATTTGGCCCCAACAGGCCAAAAATTTCGCCACGTTTTACGTCAAAGGAGGTACTGGCGACGGCGGTGAAATCACCAAATTTTCGCACCAGATCTTTAACAACAATGACCGGTTTATCGCTTTCAGCGTTATTGTCCTGTGCAGAGACCATTTCTGCTTTTACCGGCCCGGAAAGCGCTGTTGAATCCTGCTGCTGTGCCTGATGCAACAGCAACATGAAGCCGTCTTCCAGCTCGGCTTCTCGGGGAGTCGCGTTCACCTCTTGCGGCGTGGCTTTGTCATCAGGAGACAGACAAATAAAACGAACGGCGTCGCCTTTGGGGACCGCATCCGCAATGGCATCGCGCTTTTCGAGCAGATGGGCCTGTAAAATACGTGACTTCGTTCCTTGTGGCGGAACAGCCAGCCATGTCCTTCCCACTGCTTTTTGACGCAATGCTTCCGGTTTGCCCTCGGCAAGAATTTTGCCGTGGTTCATCACGTAGATTTGCGAGCAGCGCTCGGCTTCGTCCATATAGGCGGTGCTGATGATCACACTTAACTGTTCATCCTGAACCAGTTGTTCGATGATCTTCCACAGGTCACGACGAGAAAGTGGATCGACCCCGACGCTCGGCTCATCGAGCAGCAGTAGCTCCGGGGAACGGACCAATGTGCAGGCCAGCCCCAGTTTTTGTTTCATCCCACCGGAGAGTTTCCCCGCCGGACGCGCCGTAAAACGGGTCAAATCGGTTATCGACAGCAGCCGTTCAAAGCGCTCTTTTCGGATTTGTTCAGGAACGCCATGCAAATCCGCGTACAAATCGAGATTTTCCTGCACGCTGAGATCTTCATACAACCCAAAGCGCTGCGGCATGTAACTGATACGATTTTGCACGGACTGCGGGTCGGCGGTCACATCGGTGCCTAATACGGTCAGGCTGCCAGAAGTGGGTTCATACAGTCCGGCAATCAGCCGCTGAAAGGTGGTTTTCCCCGCGCCGTCCGGGCCAACCAATGCCGTTAACTCACCCGCCCGAATATTAAGTGTCAGGCCGTCGAGCGCACGCGTTTCCGGCGCATTTTTGGTGACGCCAGGGAACAGGCGCACCAGGTCACGGGCAATGACGACATCCTGTTTTTCAGTGGTCGGCATTGCGTTGAGTCTCTTGCTGAGTGTTGAGGGTCACGGTGGCGGGCTGACCCATGCGCAGAACATTTTCCTGATCATCGACAACGATACGCACTTCAAACACCAGATTGGTTCGTAGATCTTCTGTCTGAACGGATTTCGGCGTGAATTCCGCGACCGAAGAGATAAAGCCGACTTTGCCCGTCACGGGTTTATCCGGGAATGAATCCGTGGTGATTTGCGCAGACATGCCAGATTTTACGCGGCCTAAATCACTTTCATTCAGCCACACACGGACCCATTTCGGCTGGCTCAGCGCCAGGGTATAGACCGATTTTTGTGGCCCGGTCATGTCACCGGGTTCCTGAAGACGTGCGCGAACAATCGCGTCAACGGGAGCGCGCAACTCAGCCTGTGAAAGGTGATATTGCATCAACGCCAGCTGTGCCTCGGTAGCCCGAACCTGCGCCACGGAGGCTTCACGTTGCTCTGACCGCACCCCTTTCTCCATCAATGTAAGACTGGCCTGACGCTCTTTTACGCTTGCCTGGGCGATGCGAAGATTACTGCGAGCCGTGTCCATTTCCTGCTTACTGATGCCCTTCCCACCTGTGCTGGCAGAAATGCGCTGGATACGGCTGATGTCTTCCGTTGCCTTCTGTAATTGCGCCTGGGCTGAGGCTAATTGCGCCCGGCTCTGAGCGACTTCTTCCGGACGCGCGCCTGCTTGCTGCTCGCGCACCGTTTGTTTTTGCGCATCCAATTGTGCCAGAGCCTGCTGCTCCTGAATTTTCAGCGCCCGCGTGTCCAGCGTGGCAATAACCTGTCCGGCATGCACGCGATCGCCCTCATCCACGGCAAGCGTGCTGATACGACCGTTGTCTTCAAATGCCAGCGAGACCTGGCGAATATCGACATTGCCGTGCAGCGTTAACGTATTGCTGTCATTGCCATTTCGTCCGAACAACCAGATAGCCCCAGCGGTAACAATCAGAGCGGTAACGACGGCTCCGGCGATGATTTTTTTATTCATAGTAAAAGTGCCCTGGTATTCTTCTGATACGTTAGTTTAAATTCAATTTAAACTTTATTTATGCAATAATAAAGCCCTTATTATCTAAATTAGCTTATCTGGAATCTGTTGATCATGGGCCGAGCACGCAGAAGCGACGGGGATGTCACCCGGGAAAGTATCCTTGAAGCAGCGGGAGAATTGATTGCAGAGAAAGGATTTTCGCAAACCACCAACAAAGAGATTGCCAAAAAAGCCGACGTTGACCTGGCTGCAATCAACTATCACTTTGGTGGCCGAGACGGGTTATATCTCGCGGTTCTGACCCTCGCGCATCATCACTATCTCGATGGCAAACAGCTTGCAGAGCTGGCTGCGTCGGCAATACCGGCGGAAGAGAAACTCGAAGTTTTTCTGGAAAAATTTCTGACGAAACTGGCCAATCCCAATCACTGGCATGGACGGGTATTTGCCCGCGAACTGCTTTCCCCGTCGGGTCACCTCCACAATTTCTTAAATGCTGAAGGGGCCGGAAAGATCCAGTCGGTAAGACAAATTGTGGGCGAAGCCGCCGGGCTTTCCGTGGATGACCCACGTATCCACCCTTGCATGTTAAGTGTCGTAGCGCCATGCATGATGTTGATGGTGGCGGGAAGTCAGATGCCTGGCCCTATCAAAGAAATCGTGTCAATGCAGACAAAGGCGCTGACAACCCATTTTAAGTTGTTCTCGCTGGCCGGCCTTAAAGCTATACGTGAAGAGAATCAGAAGAAGTAGATTCCAGTAAAACGCCGGTCCATCCCTCGGCGTTATTTTTCCGCTACTGAGTCAGCTTTCGATTGCTTCACCGCCTTCTCTTTTTGCGCGATTTCCTCCAGCACGAGGCGATAAGCGACATAATATTTATAGATGTTACTGACATAGGTGACGGTTTCAGCCCCTATTTTCTCTGCGGCCAGATTTTCTACATTGCCAAACCAGATATCAGGGTCGAAGCCGCGTTTTTTCGTCTCCGCGCGTAAACGTGCAATCCGTGCCGGGCCTGCGTTATAGGATGCGAACGAAAATAACGCCTTGTCGAGCGGCGTCATGGGTTCATCGCCGTAGTACTGGTCTATCATCCAACGCATATACTTCACGCCTGCGTGGATATTCGGTTCCAGTTTTCGAATATCTCCCACATCCAGTTGCTTGCCGGTGCCTGGCATCACCTGCATCACCCCAATAGCACCAACAGGGCTTCGCACTGCCTGGTTGAGACGTGATTCCTGATAGCCCTGCGCAGCCATCAATAGCCAGTCCACGTTATAGCGTTTACCGTATTTTCTGAATAATTCGACCATCATCAGAAATTTTCGACGCCCTTCTTCCGATGTCGCATCTTTCACATATTTGGCGTTTTTCAGATAACGCAGAAATAACGTATTGCCAAGTGTGCTGCCGACTTTATTGTCCTTCACAAAATTATTCAGTAGCGCCAGAAGTTGCGGGCTGTCTTTGCGAACGGCCCATGCAATGCTGGCATGTTCTCGCAGCACAATTTTTTCGTGGACCTGTATCTTCGGAAAGACCTGTTTCCAGAATGTCGCTTTATGCTGATCGACCACAATAAAGGAAATCAGACCGGCGTTAAGCATCTCGATAAGATCTTCATCCTCAAGCGATTCAGGCGCAGGCTCAAGTGTCACGGGGGGCCGTGATTCTTTGGCAAAGTGTTTGTTGAGCGTCATCAGGCTGTCGTAATAACTCGATGAAAAACGCACAAACACCGTTTTCCCTGAGAGTTGCTCAAGATTGTCGATTTGAGGAGAGGAAGGCCCTGAGAGCAAAAGTTCTTTCGCATTGGGATAAATCGGGTTGGTGAATGCAACCAGCGCCTCACGCGCGGGTGTCACGGTCAGGTTCGCTGCAGCAATATCGCCTTTACCTTCATTAAGCGCGGTGAATAAATGCTCGCGTGTCACGGGTACGAAAAGGATCCGCACTCGAAGATGCCGATGCGTTAGTTTGTCCTCTTTCGCCAGTTTTTTATTCAGGCTGCGCTCGAACTCGATAAAAATGTCATGCGTCAGCCCGCGCTGTTTGCCTTTGTCGATAAAGAAAAATGTTTTGCTGTAGGTGGTTAACACGCGGATCACCCGCTTGTCGTACATGTCCGGCAAATCGCCCACTCGCAATTTCTGAATGTCTTCTCTATCAAGGGTTAACGCGTCTGGCGGAGGTGGCGATAACGGCGCGGCATACGCGGCAACTATCAGAAATACAGGGAGAAAACCGGCAAGAATAACGAACCCGATAAGGCGAAGAAAAGAGCTGTTCATGGCGCGTTACCCCGCACGGTGCATCTCTTTATTTTAGTCAAACACACAGTAGTACGCGGACTATTTACGGGGATATTCTCGCCTTCCTTGGCAAAAATACCGGGGGTACGTTTTACTCTTTTACCAGCACAGGTTCCGTTTGCCACAGCGTCGGGAAATCAGCCTTCAGATGCTGCACTTTGGGCAGATCATTAATGGCGATGTACGGATAGCTCGGGTTATCGTTGAGAAAGTTTTGGTGGTATTTCTCCGCCGGGTAGAACGATGTTTTCTCTTCAATGGTTGTCGCTATCGGCGCGGTAAAATAGTGACCTGCGGTTAACTGTGCAATGTACGCTTTCGCCACTTTTTGCTGGTCTGCATTCTGAACAAACAGCGTGCTGCGATATTGTGTCCCGTAATCCGGCCCTTGTTTATTCAACTCTGTCGGGTCGTGTGCCACGGAGAAGAAAATCTGGAGAAGCTGGCCGTAGGTGATTTTTTGCGGATCGAACGTCACGCTGACCGATTCTGCATGGCCTGTCAGCCCGGTGCTCACGGTAGGATAATTAGCCGTTCTGGCGTTGCCGCCTGCATAACCCGAAACCGCGCTGGTAACGCCCTTCACGTGCTGAAACACGCCCTGCACGCCCCAGAAACAGCCGCCCGCAAATACCGCGGTTTCAAGCCCCGCGTGGGATTGGGTTTCATCCTGTGCAGGTGCCGGAATGTTCAGCGTTTTTGACCAGCCAACACTCTGAAATACCAGAGCAGATGTAAGCGCCATTGCGGTAATAATGCGATTAAATTTCATCATGATGCATATCCCCTATTAACCGAATGTGAAGGCGTAAGCCGTAGCACCAGGCTTCTCAAACTCGATACTGAACGTATGCTCGCCAGAGCCATCTTTCTGGCGGATCAGCTGATACAAGCGTTGTTCTGTGACAGTTCCCCTGCCGTCCTGTGCGATATCGCTGCCGTGCATCGCGCCGGGCGCTTTACCATCCAGCAAAACCGTGAAGTTGACTGGCTGACCGCTGGCATCCGGACCAAGCACAAGATGCAGATCGCGGGCACGAAACTGGTAAATAATTCGTCCTTTATCGCCAGCGAGCGTGATGTGTTCCCCTCCGACATTCCAGCGCCCTTCCAGCCCCCAGGCATTTAGAGGCAGTGCCACGGGTTTGTGGTAATCGAATGCTTCATCGTTATTGACGTTGCCAGAAGCGAAGTTTTCGGCACGTTGGTAGCCCAGATAGGTTTCTGGTGAAATGTCATTCATACCGCTGGCAGATTGTTCGACGCCTTTACCCGCAACGCTGGCAATATTGTCATTCACGTTTTGCGCGCCAGCCTGACGCAGCAGTTCCTGGATCACGCGCTCAGATTCGGCATAGTTCCCTTCACCGAAATGCGTATAGCGAATGTGGCCTTTGGCATCGATAAAATAGTGCGCAGGCCAGTATTGATTGTTGAACGCCTGCCAGATGGTGAAGTTGTTATCGATAGCAATCGGGTACGTCACACCCAGTTTTTTCGCTTCTTTGGTGACGTTATTGATATCCCGTTCGAAAGCGAATTCCGGGGCGTGTACGCCGATGACCACCAGACCCTGATCACGATATTTCTCGGCCCAGGCTTTCACATACGGCAGCGTACGAAGACAGTTGATGCAGGAATAAGTCCAGAAATCGACAAGCACGACTTTACCGCGCAGCGATTCGGCGGTGAGCGGCGGCGAATTCAGCCACTGCACAGCGCCGGTCAGCGGTGGCATCACGCCGCCATCAATCAACGCAGGCACCGCATTGTTCGTTACCGCTGCCAGCGACACGGATGGCGTAGTAGGCGTCATGCCGCTTTCAGGTTTGAGTTTTTGCACTAATGCCTGCTCAATGCCGCCGGTTGAAACGGTCGACAGGCGGGTCAGAATGCCGGTATCAAGGCCCAATGAAATCGCGGCGACGCCAAGCAACATCGCTGCGCCAAGACCGCGCCGGATCCATTCCCCCACGCCCAGTGAGCGTTTCATTGCACTGAATACTTTCCCGCCAATCAGCAGCGCCAGCGCTAAAGAGGTCACCGCGCCTGCGGCATAGGCCAGCAACAACAAGGTGGAACCCACGTTCGCGCCTTGTAAGGCAGCGCCGGTCAACACCAGGCCGAGGATCGGTCCGGCACACGGTGCCCACAACAGGCCGGTCGCCACGCCTAACAGTAAAGAGCTGCCCGGCCCCGCAGAGCGACCAGAGGCGATTTTTTCCGATAACGTATTCCCGGCATTGACCAGCGGATGCATCAGGCGCTCGGCTAACTGCGGAAATAACAGTGTGATCCCAAATATCGCCATCAATACCAACGCCGCAATACGGCCGTATTGATTCGCGGCCACTACCCACCCGCCACCTACGGCGGCAAGCGTGGCAAACAGCGTAAAGGTCAACGCCATACCGACCAGTAATGGCAGCCCCGAACGGGTAAAAGGCTGGTCTGAGCGTGCGAAAACAAATGGCAGCACCGGTAGAATGCAGGGACTGGCAATGGTCAGCAGACCGCCCAGATAAGCAAGAATAATGACCAACATAATAGAGGCCTCAGAAGGAACAACGCATCGTTGCTAACCTGACTTTAGCCGGGGATCGGTCACGAGATCTTCGCGGAAACTTCACTTTTTCGTGACAAATGAGATGCTCTCCATACCTGGAGAGCCAGTAGAAATTACAAACTACCTACGCCACCATCGACCAGTAAATCGGTACCTACCACATAGGCAGATTCGTCTGAAGCGAGGAACACAGCGGCCTTCGCCAGTTCCAGTGCGGTGCCTAAACGTCCGATTGGTACCAGTCGGCGAATTTCATCACGCAGTTGCTCATCCCCGAGACCGTTACCGAGTTTCCCTAATGCGGGCGTGTCCGTTGGGCCAGGACTCAATCCGTTCACACGAATCCCACGTGGATGCAGTTCAGCAGAAAGTGTGCGGGCCAGTGAAAGTATTGCCGCTTTACTGGCTGCGTAAGCACTACTTTGCGGTAAACCAATGCGGGCGCTGACAGAGCCACACACAATTACCGATGACGGGCTCGCCATTAATGGCAGCAGTGCCTGGATGAGAAAGAATGGCCCCTTAATATTCGTGCTCATCAGTTGATCGTAGGTTTTTTCATCCCATTCCTGGAGCGAACGGTGCGTTACATCTCCGGCATTAGCGAAAAGAATGTCGAGCCGAGGCCAGTGCTGTTGCAGTGCTATAGCCAGCTCTCGTTGTTGGTTGATATCGCCCGCATCACTTTTAAAGACCAACACGTCGCCAAGCTTTTCTTTGACTGCCTGCAATCCTCTTTCGCTACGCCCGGTTATCGCCACTTTAGCCCCTTCTGCCAGAAACTGCCTCGCCGTTTCCAGTCCTATCCCGCTGGTACCACCGGTAATTAAGGCATATTTATCATTAAGTCTGCTCATCATGTGACCTCACATTTAACTGGTGAAGGTATTATTTCGTCTATAGTATCTTTTGGATAGTAGGCACCTTTTGGATACTAAGGCACGCTGTGGAATCCATTGCCAAATGACGGGAGTCGAGATGACAAAAAATATTTATCTTCTGCCTGATGCGGGCTCAGATTGCCCCATGGTGAGTTTTGTGAATCTTATCGCCGGTAAATGGGCGATCCCGATTCTCTACCGCTTAATTCTTATTGATGAGCCGGTCCGGTTCAGTGAATTGCAGCGCGCAGTCAATCCCATCACCCAAAAAGAGCTCACAAGACAGCTACGGCAATTTGAAGCTCGTGGTTTGGTGGACAGAGAGGTGTATGCCGAAGTGCCACCACGGGTGGAATATCAGATAACGGCACTGGGAAAATCAATACGCCCTACGCTCGATTCATTGGCGGACTGGATGCGATTGAATAGACACAAAATGAATTAAACAACGAATCCATGGGGCCTACCGGGGAATGTAGGCCCAGAATACTTACGTGATTAAAGCGCCGACTTCAAACGCTGCACGGCTTCATAAAGCTGTTCCTCGGTGGCGGTAGCATACGAGAAACGCAGGGTTTTCTTATCCGCCTGGTCGCTAAAGAAAAACTCACCAGGTACATAAACCACGCCTTTCTCCAGCGTCTGTTTCAGCCACTTTGTAGTGTCAAAATCGTAACGGAATTGCGCCCACAAGAACATGCCGCCCTGCGGCTGATTAAACGTGATGTGCTCATCGAGTTCTTCTTTCAGGAAACGCGACAACGCCTGGCATTTCTGCTTATAGGCATCGCGGATGAGCGCGATTTGCGGCTCGAGTCTGCCCATGGTCAGATACGTCGCGACCAGTGACTGCGCGAAGGAGTTGGCGTGAAGATCGGTGGCCTGCTTCACAATCGCCACTTTCTGTTTCATCCATTCCGGCAAAATAATCCAGCCAACGCGCAGACCGGGTGCCAAGATTTTGGAGAACGTCGAGGTGTAAACCACGCTTTCGTGATCGCCCATTTCGGCGGCTGTCTGGAACAATGTTTTCTGGCGTTCTTCGGTGAAACTGATCGCGCCGTACGGATCATCTTCGATAATCACGAAATCGTGTTTAATTGCCAGTTTGACCAGTTTTTCACGGCGCTCAGCGCTCAATGTTGTGCCGCTCGGGTTACCGAATGTCGGCACAATATAGACGGCTTTGATACGTGTGGTGGCAAGTAGCGCTTCAAGTTCATCAACGATCATGCCGTCAGCATCGCTGCCAACCGACTGCACGGTGGCGTCGGTGAGACTCAGAATTTGCAGTGTCGCCAGATACGTTGGGCGCTCCACAACGAAGACATCACCCGGGTTTGCCAGCGCGCGGATTAGCAAGTCCAGCGCCTGCTGTGAGCCAGACGTGATCAGCAGTTGATCTGCCGTCGTGCTTATCCCGCGTGCTTTGCACAGCCCTTCGAGCTGCTGGCGCAATTCGACGTTACCTTCCGTTAGACCGTACTGAAACGCTTCGCCGAAGTTTTCTTCAACGATACGCTGAGTGGCGATGGCAAGCCCTTCTTTGTCAAACAATTCCCCGGATGGAATGCCACCGGCAAGCGAAATAACGCCAGGCATTTTGCTGTGTTTTAACAATTCACGAATGGCGGAGGGTTGCAGCTGTTGGATGCGATTTGCGAGGTGGTTGCTCTTGCTCATGTTTTTTTCTCTGGTTTTTATTCCCCTAAAATATACATAGCCAACAAATGAATAAGCAATGCCTTTGACTGACAAAAGCAAAAAACCCACTCTCGATTGTCTCCACACTGCTGGCGTTGACAAGTCTTTGGGGATCGCCCACACTAAATGTGTACTTAGTACATTTTAATGCTAAGTACATTTTTCCTTTTTAGTTGAGAATCACTATGAATAAATCACTGATTGTTATCTTCACAACAATCTGTCTCGATGCGGTTGGCATTGGTTTGATCTTCCCTATTCTTCCACGCCTGCTGGAAGAGGTGGTGCACACCAATCATATCGCGCCCTACATCGGCATCATGACTGCGCTATACGCGGCCATGCAGTTTATTTTCGCACCAATGCTTGGCGCGTTAAGCGATAACCTCGGTCGTCGCCCTGTGTTGCTTGTTTCGCTCGCAGGTGCGGCGATTAACTACGTCATAATGGCATTTGCCCCGCAGTTGTGGATGCTGTTTGTTGGTCGTGCAATTGCCGGGCTGACCAGCGCCAATATTTCCGTGGCAACAGCCTATATCACTGACATTTCACGGCCCGATCAACGTGCGCGGCGTTTTGGTCTGTTTAACGCGATGTTTGGTATCGGCTTTATTATCGGCCCGGTTTTAGGTGGCGTGTTAGGCGATACCTGGATCCGTCTGCCATTTCTGGTCGCCGCCGTTCTCAATGGCTGCAACCTGCTGATGGCACTCTTTTTACTCCCTGAATCGCGAGTGGCTGCGTACCGCAAACTGCAGCTTTCGACGCTCAATCCGCTAAAACCGCTGCGTTGGGTGTTTTCAATGAATAAGCTGATGCCTATCGTACTGGTGTTTTTCATCCTTAGCGCGACGGGTGAAGTGTATGGCACCTGCTGGGCGCTGTGGGGGTTTGATACCTTTGCATGGAACGGCATGTGGATTGGTCTTTCGCTAGGAGCATTTGGTGTTTGCCAGACGCTGGTCCAGGCGTTTTTACCTGGCCCGGCGACACGCCTGTTTGGTGAACGCGGCGCGGTTTTGGTCGGCGTTGCCTGCTCTTGTGTTGCTTTGATTGTGCTGGCTTTCACGCAGCAAAGCTGGGTGGTGTTTGCGATCATGCCGCTGTTCGCCTTGGGCGGTATCGGCTCGCCCGCTTTGCAGGCGCTGGCGACTCGTCAGGTCGATGCCGACAGGCAAGGACAGTTTCAGGGCGTATTAGGATCGGCAATAAGCCTGGCGTCCATTATCGCCCCACTCGGTTTTTCCTCTTTCTATTTCGTTGTTCAACAAAGCTGGCCAGGGGCTATCTGGCTGTCAGTGGTCGTCGTATATGTGATTGCGGTGCCATTGATTGTGTTGGGCACACGCAAAACTGCCACCGCTGAATCTACTCACGCTGCTTAAAATAAGGATAAATAATGTCAGAAGCCATCGATCGTCGCTCAAGAAAAAGGTTAGAAACGCGCCGGAATATTTCTTACGCCGCAACTGGTTTGTTCGCCGAAAAAGGGTTTGATAACGTCACGATTGATGAAATCGCCTCTGCTGCGGACGTGGGAAGAATGACGGTGTTTAACCATTTTCCTCGCAAAGAAGACATGTTTTTCGACCGTGATGAAGAAATTCGCGAAACGCTGGCTGAGGCACTGCGTCAGCGTAAAGAGGTTGATTCGCCGATTGAATCCCTGCGCTTATTAGCGCATCGGCTGATCGCCGAGCAGCGCCCTTTTCTGCAATTTTCAGAAGGAAGCCTGGGTTTTATCGCCACGATAAAAGGCAGCGAAACGCTGAAAGCTCGTGCCAGAGCGATTCGTGATGAGATTGCAAATGGGATAGCCGCAGAGCTGGCCCGCAGTGCGGGGCGCGAGGAAACCGATATCGACGCCAATCTGGCGGCGGCGCTGCTGCTGGCTAGCTGGAGCGTCGCGCTGGTTAGCGCCCACGAGGAATATGAACACACGCGTGACGCTGGACGCGCTGCCGTCACGTTTCTGGCTATTGTCGATAAAGGCGCCGTCGGACAAAAAGCCGCATTAGCAGGTACGCCTTATGCATGAATGGCTGAGGTAGCGATTTGCTTTGAGCTATGCCGCTGGCCATGCACGCGGAAATGACATCGGAAAAATAGCCCTTTCGAACAGCACGATCTCTCGCCCATTTTATCTGTGGGAGAATATGATCTGGTCACCGCGTCGATTATAGGATTGACCATCGAGTTTGGTCGCCAACAAGTCCTGAACCAGGCTGAAAGCCTCGTTATCAGCGGTTAATCATCTCTTATGGCCCTGCTTATCTCGCTCTCTACACCAGAGCAGGCGCTGCGTGAGCTGCACTTAAACGTTGCTAGGTGACTGTCTTTTTTTGTCGGAAATATTGAACACTTGTGTACGGAATCATGCGTGAAACAGGTGCCTATCTGGATACCCTACTCGCACTTCTGTGACGCTCTGTACCCACAGCTTCTGAGAAACAAAGTCAACACAGTTGATTATCATTATATTTACTTTTAGAGGCGCGTCATACTTCTGGCAAATAGATAATTTTGTTTATTATGCACTTAAACTGCATGAAGTTAGGCTTAAAAACCTGCAATGACGCCTTTATCTAATGGATAGTTATTCATTTCTGCTGTTAAAAATACCTTCCACTACCTCTCATTTTGGCGCTTCGCCTGATGCGATATTTTAAAAAAGTGTTAAATTTATACGCAGATAGTGAGTAACACTATGCTCCACGGCTAATTAAGAACATATTACTTACAATACTAAGGTTCATCATGGATAAGTTATCTTACGCTTCAGATAGCAACACATCTGCCTGGAATACCTACCTGCAACAAATCGAGCGCGTTGCTCCTTACCTTGGCGAATTGTCCCGTTGGGTCGACACCCTTCGTCATCCTAAACGTGCGTTGATTGTGGATATTCCGGTTCAGATGGACGATGGCACCATCCGTCACTTTGAAGGTTACCGCGTACAGCACAACGTCTCCCGCGGCCCGGGCAAAGGCGGTGTTCGCTACCACCCGGATGTGGATCTGAACGAAGTGATGGCGCTGTCTGCCTGGATGACCATCAAATGTGCGGCGCTGAATCTGCCGTACGGTGGCGCCAAAGGCGGAGTCCGCGTCGATCCTTTCAAGCTGTCTGAAGGTGAGCTTGAGCGCCTGACCCGTCGCTATACCAGCGAAATCGGCATTATTATCGGACCACAAAAAGACATTCCGGCACCAGATGTGGGCACCAACGGCAAAGTGATGGCGTGGATGATGGATACCTATTCCATGAATCACGGCACCACGATCACAGGTGTTGTCACCGGCAAACCGATTCACCTCGGCGGTTCTCTCGGTCGTGAAAAAGCGACTGGTCGTGGCGTGTGGATCAGCGGTCGTGAAGTGGCGCGTCGCGCCAATATCGCGGTCGAAGGTGCTCGTGTTGCGGTACAAGGTTTTGGTAACGTGGGGAGCGAAGCTGCTCGCCTGTTCTCTGCGTCCGGTGCTCGCGTTGTGGCGATTCAGGACCATACTGCCACCCTGTTCAACGCCACAGGCATCGACATGGATGCCCTGACAACCTGGCAGATTGAGCACAAACAAATCGCCGGCTTCCCAGGGGCTGACACCATCGCCAGCGAAGCGTTTTGGGACGTCGACATGGACATTCTGATCCCGGCGGCGCTGGAAGGTCAGATTACCCGTGAGCGCGCGGAAATTCTGAAATGTAAACTGATCCTCGAAGGCGCAAACGGTCCAACATACCCGGATGCCGATGATATGCTCGCCAGCCGCGGAATCATCGTGGTGCCAGATGTCATTTGTAACGCAGGTGGCGTAACCGTCAGTTACTTCGAATGGGTTCAGGACATGGCGAGTTTCTTCTGGAGCGAAGAAGAAATTAATGCGCGCATGGACAAAATCATGACCGATGCGATGGTTCACGTCTGGGAAAAAGCGGCAGAAAAATCCTGCTCCCTGCGTACCGCTGCGTACATCGTTGCCTGCGAACGTATTCTGCTGGCACGTAAAGATCGTGGTATCTATCCGGGCTAAAGCCTGAAAACGGTGAGTCGTTTTTCGGCTCACCGTCATTTCTCACGTCAACATTAGCGATATTTTTCGCAAAATACGTCGATATCTTCCTGCTGAAAATCCTGCAAACGTTCGATAATCGTTTCCAGCGACCAGTCCCACCAGGCAATACGCTGCAACTCCTTCGCTACCGTCTCTGTAAAGCGCGGTCGCAATAATTTCGCCGGAACACCGCCAACAATCGTATACGGCGCAACGTCTTTGGTGACAACCGCTCCTGCCGCCAACACCGCACCGTCACCGATGGTAACGCCAGGCAGCACAATTACACCGTGTCCAATCCACACATCATTGCCGATCACGACTTGCTCATCCCGCCGATGGGAAAAGAAATCATGATCGCGGGTGGCGTTCGGCGAATAATATTCCGGGCAATAGGTAATGCGATGCTGTGAGGCGCGTTCCATTGGATGATTAGGCGCACCGATGCGGACCTGATTGGCAATCGCTACGAAACGCCCAATCTTAGCGTCAGCCAATGTGCAGTATTCGCCCACATAGGAGAAATCGCCCAGCGACGAATACTCCAGCGCACTGTGCGCCAGAATTTCACACTGCTGGCCAATCCGGCATTCACGCAGGTGCACACTACTTTCGATAAAGGTTTCGGCAAGTTTTACGGTTTTCATCAACAAACGGCTCCACGAAGAATTATCGACACTCTATTGCCTGTTTGTTAACGAAAAATGACGATCGCTTTCAGTCGAAATTTCTGGTCTGCGCTATGCTGTAAGCCGTTGTAACTGATCTCAGGAGTCAGGCGATGGCCGACTGGAACCCTTCGTTGTATTTGCAGTTTGCATCCGAACGCACTCGCCCGGCTGCGGAACTGCTGGCCCGGATTGCTAAACCTCTGGCGAATTATGTCGCCGATTTAGGCTGTGGTCCTGGAAACAGCACCGAATTACTGCGTGCGGCGTGGCCGGATGCCGTCATTACTGGCGTGGATAACTCCCCGGCAATGCTTGAAAAGGCACAAGCGGCGTTACCTGACTGCCAGTTTGTGAATGCTGATATCCGCCAATGGCGGCCAGAACAGCCGCTAGATGTGTTGTATGCCAACGCTTCACTACAATGGGTCGCGGAACATCAAACGTTATTCCCGCATTTGGCCTCACTTCTGGCGGATGAAGGCGTGCTGGCAGTGCAGATGCCGGACAACTGGCAGGAGCCGTCTCATGCATTAATGCGCCAGGTGGCGAGTGAACTCGGGCATCCACCACGTGGACGTACACCGCTGGCAGGCGTGCAGGCGTATTACGATTTATTGAGTGGCAGTGGATGTGAAGTGGATATCTGGCGCACGACTTATTTTCATCCGATGGCATCGCATCAGGCGATCGTTGAGTGGCTTAGAGCCACCGGGCTGCGCCCGTATTTGCAGGATTTAGACAGTGTGAGTCAGAAAGCGTTTCTGAACCGCTATGTGCAACTGCTGGAGGAACATTATCCGCGCCAGCAAAATGGGCAGATCCTGTTGGCGTTCCCGCGCTTGTTTATCATCGCGCGTCGCGTTACCAGCTAAAATCGCGCACTAAAGAGAGATCCCACGCCGTCGCAAACAAGGACACAAAAAGAATGATGTTTACGGCGGTCTCTATTTTCTTTTCCATGATGATTCTCCTGATGGTCTGTTGACCATTCCACAGGGAAAATCTTACTGATTTCTTAAACGCCACGATTACAGATTCATCCGATAAAGCACGAAATCTTCCACGTCTGCAAACTGGTCATAGAGTTTACGCGCTGGGTTGTTCTCGCGTGTATGCCAGTAAAGGCGTGACCAGCCTTGTGTTTTGCCTTCATCAATCAGCGATTGAATCAGTTGACGCGCAATGCCGTGCCCACGCATTTCAGGAGCGACGAACAGATCTTCCAGATAACAGAGTGTCGATAACTCCCACGTGCCTTCATGCAAAACGATGTGCGCAAACCCCACCACTTCGTCATTAACCACTGCTACGCGCCCATTGATAGACGACTGCACATTCAACATCCGCAACCAGGTTTTATCAGTGACACTGTCACTTACTTTTGACTCATAAAACTGGTTATACCCGTTCCACAGTATGCGCCACTGAGGTTTGTCCTGGGCCTGAATTTCGCGAATCACAACGTCCATTGCAGCTTTACCTTAGGTGAGTTGGTAGCATTTATCGGGGAGTATTTTCGCCGGAACCTCAGTTTCGTCATTCATCTGCAGTAAATCAATCTCGATAGCGTTACTGATTGCGTCCAACGGCAGATCATTATTTTCCACTCCGAATGGCTCTTCAAGTTCTTCTGCCAACACATCGAGCGAAATAAAGGTGTAGGAAATCAACATGGAGATGAACGGCGTCATGTAATGCAGGTCACTCACCAACGCAAACGGCAGCATGATGCAGAACATATATACCGTCCGGTGCAGAATAAGCGAATACGCAAAAGGCACTGGCGTACCGGCAATACGTTCGCAACCCGCGAGCACGGCCGACATATCGTTGAGCCGATTATTCAGGCTGTGGAATAAAATGTCCGATAGCGCGCCCTGTTGGCGGTGCTCTGCCAGCCAGTTCCCCATCAACAGCAAAATACGGTTCGCCGGAGATTGCACCGCTAACACCTGTGCGAGCTGATCAGGCGATAGATATTTCTCCAGCGTTTGTTCCTGAGGTAAGCGCCTGAGTTGCATGCGCAGTGAATGGGCGAACGCAATTTGTAGTTTAACGAAGGCCGTAACATCCGCATCGGACGGCAACGTATTCTTCACTTCGCGTAACAACGACCGCGAAGCAATCATCAACTGGCCCCACAACTGGCGGGCTTCAACATAGCGCGAGTAACAGGCGTTATTGCGAAAACCGAGGAAAATCGCGATAGCCACACCGAGAATACTGAACGGTGCCACGGTGAGCTTCACGCCCAGCGACGTGTACCACGGCAGCATGATGATGACGGCCACCGACAGCAGGAAGTTAAGGAACAGTCGCGAGAAAATCTTGGATAACACCGAGCCGTGCCAAACGAAAATTCGCGCAAGCCAGTGTTCATGGGGTCTGAGGATCATGAGTCACTATCAGTAGAAAGAGAACGCCGTTATTTAACGTGATCCAAATCACTCTTTCAAGTTTATTACGCTTTTACTTCACATCTTCATAACAATAGCGCGTTTTACTTTCTCTCATATTCGGCTCATAATATGAGCCGAATATGGCAACAATCGGCTCAGGGGGGAACATGACGCAATGGATCTGGCAACAACCGAACTGGCCTGCCTTTGAATGGCAGGAAGAGACTGTTTTGCCTTTGCTGCGCCAACTCCAGCGAAAATCCGGCGTACTGATTGGTCGCAGCGAAATGCAGGGCGAAGAGCGGCAAACCCTTGATGCGTTGTTATCCAACATTCTTGCTTCTTCTGCCATTGAAGATGAACGGTTGAATGCGCAATCGGTGCGCTCATCACTCGCTCGCCGACTTGGCGTTGACGAAGAAACCCCCTTCCCGGTTTCCGAGCGCTCAGAAGGTGTGGCCTCGATCATGCTCGATGCCATTGATAACCGCCATGATCCCCTGTCTCTGGCGCGTTTGCACCAATGGCATCATTGGCTTTTCCCTCACGATCCGTGGTCAATGCATGCGGTTCATGCCGGGGAATTGCGCGGCGGCGAACCCATGCAGGTTGTTTCCGGGCGAATTGATAAGCCGGTGGTTCATTTCGAAGCGCCGCCGCGCGACGGCCTTGATGTGCAACTCAACGCCTTTATCGACTGGTTCAATCTGAGTAAAGATGATCCCCTTACCGACCCCATTTTACGGGCCGCCGTGGCGCATTTGTGGTTTGTTACGTTGCATCCTTACGATGATGGCAATGGGCGTTTAACCCGCGCGCTCACGGATTTGGCGCTGGCTCAGGCCGATAACCAGAGTATCCGGTTGTATGCGATGTCGGTGTCGATTCTTGAACGGCGTAATCAGTATTACCAGATCCTTGAACGCACGCAAAAAAGCAGACTGGATATCACCGACTGGCTGCTGTGGTTTCTGCAAACACTTGATGTGACGCTGGATAATGCGCTCGCGAGAGTCGACAGCACGCTGGCAAAAAGCCGTTACTGGAAACATAATGACGCCGCTCGTCAGTCACTTAGCCCGGAACAGCTCAAAGTGATTAATCGCCTGCTCGACGGCGGCGAAAGCGGCTTTGCGGACGGGATCAACGCCAGTCAGTATCAAAAGGTCGCCAAAGTGAGTAAAGCTACTGCAACCCGTCATCTGGTTCATTTGCTCGAACAAGGTTTGCTGGAAAAACTCCCCGGCGGCGGACGTAACACCCGCTATCAGATCTTGCATCCTGCGTGAGCCGAAACTAATGCCTTATTCGGCTCATAATATGAGCCGAATATCACAAGTATTTGGCTCAATTATTCCCTGTTAAGCTTTCAATCGCAGAGGAGTTAAGAGAGTATTATTAAGAAAGCTTAACTGTATGTTGTAACTAATGAGCTATTATTAAAAACCCGGCTCGTTGGCCGGGTCAGAAATCAGCAAAGTGGTTTTACTGCTTCTCGCATACCTTTGGTCAGAATAGCGTCCAGGTCGTGAGCCACCTGCTCTGCCAGCCCTTTAACCTGCATCAAATCTTGCTCCCAGTGAGCTTTCACCGACAGCACCGATTCAACCAGTGATGTAGTGCTGATTTGTTTGTCGTGATGCAAAGACCAAAGCTGCTGAAAACGTTCGATCCAGTACGCATCATCCTGAACCGGGTAGCTCTCACCGTTCCGTTCACCACGATAAAATGCAATCAATGCCGCCAAAGCAAACGTCAGGCGCTGAGGCAATTTCCCTGTTGTCGCCTGCCCTGCCAGCAACTGCGGCAGAATTCGTGTGCGGAATTTGGTCATCCCGTTGAGGGAGATCGACAGCAATTGGTGCTTGATGTACGGGTTACGGAATCGCCCGGTCACTGCGCTGGCGAAAGATTCCAGCTCATCACGCGGTAAATCCAGTACCGGAATGATTTCCTCATAGATAGCTTTCTCAACGAATGCACATATTTCTGCGTCATTCATCGCTTCACCGACGGTATCAATCCCTGCCTGATAAGCGACCGGCACCAGCGCGGTGTGAGCGCCGTTAAGGATCGCCACTTTGCGTTCTTTGTACGGCTTGATGTCGTCAACAATCAGCACGTTAAGCGGCAATTTATCGAGGCGTAGTTCGTGGGCCAACGTTTTCGGCCCCTGAATAACGAACAAATAAAAGTGTTCGGCGGTATCGAGGAAGCCGTCTTTGTAGCCCAATTCGGCTTCAAGATTTGCTGCTTCATCGCGTGGATAACCGGTCACGATGCGGTCAACCAGCGTGGAACAGAATGCGTTAGCGGTGTTCAACCAGGCGACAAACGCCGCCGGTAATGCCCATTCCTGCGCGTAGCGAAGCACTAATTCGCGCAGCGCTTCGCCATTATAATCAATCAATTCGCACGGAATGATGACCCAGCCTTTGTCCGCAGCACCGTTGAAATGCGTGTAACGTTCGAACAACAAGCGTGTGAGTTTTGCGGGATAGCTGACCGCAGGTGCATCATCAAATTTATCACCCGCGTGGTAGCTGATACCCGCCTCGGTGGTGTTCGAAAACACGAAACGCATGCCAGGATTATGCGCCAATTTGAGGAATTCCTGATAGTCACTGTATGCGCTGATTTCGCGATTAACGGAACGAATCAGGCGCGCGTCACTCACTGCTTCGCCCTGTTCATTCAGTCCGCGGATAATCGTGGTGTAGAGTCCATCTTGCGTACTGAGCGACGGCGGGAAATCGCTGTCGATGGGACGCACGATAACCACTCCAGCATTGAGATCGGTATGTTGGTTCAAAAGGTCAATTTGCCAGTCGACAAAAGCGCGAAGAAAGTTACCTTCTCCGAACTGAATAATGCGTTCAGGGTACTGAGCACCGGGAAAATCGCGGCGGTTTAAGGTTTTCACAATGGGTTTCCCTTTTTAATTGGTCATACAGCCTGCGTTATTGGTCTAATAACTTATCAGACTTTAGAACCCGGAAACCCTGTTTTGATCAAACCGTGCGCTGCTTTTTACGAGGATTAAACGAATTTGTAAAAGACGGAGGTCGCCGTCATCGCTCCATCAGGCATGAGCGCAAAACGCGGGATCTCTCCGGCCTTTTGCCAGCCACACCGCTGATAGAAACTCTCCGCCCCACTCCCAGTTGCGGTATCCAGCACCAGAACGGATTTACTCAAACGCATTGCTTCCTGCTCCAGTGCATCCATTAACAGGCGAGCAATGCCCTGACGACGACCGCGCGAGTGGACTAACAACTTTGCCACTTCCGCCCGATGCGGCTGGTTCTCCGGTAAATCTGTGATTAACTGAACCGTACCAACCAGTTGACCATCAGCCAACTCTGCCGCCAGCACAACACGTTCGTTTGACGCCACGCTTTGTGCGACTTTTTGCCAAAAGGCGATGGCTTTGTCGGGATGAAACGGCTGCATAAAACTGACGGATGCTCCGCCGTTCACACAGTCGACGAGAATGTCAGCCAGTTCCGGCAGGCGTTGTAGGATATCGTGATGGGAAAGGGAAATCAGACGAACGGGCGAAGTCATGAGGGCCTCCTTAACAAGACCCCTTTACTATCTAATTAACATGCTGATAACACAAGAAAGCGGCCATAGGCTTTACTTATTCACGCACGATGATTTTGGTGCTGCTGTTTCATCGCGTACATCCGCTTATCTGCCGCTCGCAGCCAGCCCGGTAAGTCAGTAATATCGCCGTGATTAAACTCAATAACGCCCCAGGAAAATGCCAGTTTCCACGGTTTTCCTGACGACAAATTAAAGGCGTTGGCTTCTTCCTGTAGATGCTGCATGGCAATCCACGCCCCGCTCTCATCGGTATCGGAAAACAGAATGCCGAACTCATCACCTCCGTGGCGCACCAACAAATCCGTATCGCGGAAAGTTTTGACCAGCAGTCGCGCCATTTCCCGTAACGCGATATCGCCTTCCGAATGTCCATAGCGGTCGTTAATCTGTTTGAATTTGTCGAGATCGATCCAGCCCAGTGTCAGCGGTTCCGCACGACGATGGGCAGACGCTATGGCAAAATTCGCCAGGTGTTCAAAGCCGCGACGATTAAACAAGCCGGTTAATGAATCGGTGGTCGCTTCGCTAATCGATTGAAATTCGTCTTCCACAATCGAAGCTAAATCCCGCAGCAATAACTCGTCTTCCGCACTGAAAGTACGCGTCTCCCTGTCGAGTAGACAGAACGAACCCACCATTGCGCCATCGGGTAAACGTAATGGATACCCCGCATAAAAGCGGATGTGGGGTTCGCCCACGACCAGCGGATTGTCGGCAAACCGATCGTCCTCTAAAGCGTTATTCACGATGAGCGGCGTTTCGCTGAGGATAACGTGCCCACAAAAGGAAATATCTCGCGGCATCGAGGCGTAACGCAGGCCGTCGCAGGATTTAAACACCAGCGATTCATCGTCAACCAGGCTCACCATCGCGATTGGCACTGTAAACAGACGACGAGCTAAACGAGTGAGTCTTTCAAATCGCGCGGGTTCTCCCGCATCCAAAATGCCGGACTCCCGAAGCGAAGTCATCCGCTGAGATTCATTTTCCGGATTAGCGGGACTCTTCATCGCGTCTCCTCATGCAGAATAATTAACAGCGTAGCCTGGATTTTGCAGATGTAGCGGAGTAAACGTTAGTGAGCGAAGATTTGGTTTTTACCGCGTCTTTTGGCTTCATACAGCGCGTCATCCGCGGATTTTAGCCAGGCTGCAACATCTTCCATTTCCGGGCGCGCGCAGGCGACACCGATGCTAAGCGTTAACGCAAGTTCGCTATCAGGCAGCGTGGTGATCACCGCCGTGGCTTCCATGATCCGGTGGGCAATCAACACCGCCTCCTCCTGCGAGGTATCGGGCAGCAAAATCACAAATTCGTCACCGCCCAGCCTCGCCGGAGTATCGGTGCTGCGGGTAGCGACGTGCAGGATTTGCGACACTGTTTCCAGCATCGCATCGCCGATTTTATGGCCGTAGCGATCATTAACGTCTTTAAAGTTGTCGAGATCGATAAATACCAGCGCCGAATCACCGCAGGCATTTTGCAAACGGGTGAGCTCCCAGGCAATGCGCTTTTCCAGAAGACGCCGGTTGGCGATGTCCAGCAGCGGATCTTTCATCGCGATCCGCTCCAGCTCATGGCTTTTTCGTCGCAGTTTCACCGCCAGAATATCGGTCAACACACACAGTGCCAGCAGATAAATGGCAATCAGTGGCAGTGTTGCCAGCATCGTGCGCTGCGATACGCCGGAATGAAATTCCATGCCTATACACAACCAGGCGACGGCAAAAACGCAAACCATCATCACTGCGGCTTTACGCATTAGCACAACGCCGCCAGCTGCTAGTCGGTCCGCAAGTAACAGGGTGGCAATCGCCACTGACGGCAAAGGGTTCAGCGCCATTAACGCTATCCATAACCCGCCCGCTCCGGCGTCAATCACCAGATTTTGATGTTCAGCCACCAGCGGCGCACGGGCGCTGCGGGCGCGTAAATACGCAACGGTCGGCCACACAAAAGCATTCACGGCCAGCAGGCCGCGCAGCCAAAAGGAGCGGTCGAGTTCGTCGAGTACTGACAGAATGGGGAAGAAACAGAGAAAGGTGCCGAGGATACGCATCAGATACATACGGCGAATAAACCGCATTCCCGGGACCTTATCATTCGTTTTATGTTGGTCAAAACCGTTCATTCAATGCGATTTTCCGATGCCTTAGCGACGGTATCGTATTTTCTTTAGCAAAACCCCGCAAGCTATCAAATAAGATAGTTGAATGTTTTTGCATAATAAACGCTCATATAGGTGACAGTGTCACAGAGATTATGATGCTACGATTTCCCGTGAGCCCTCTTCGGCAAGCGATTTGGCGCAGGTTTTATTGCGTCCGGCCTTTTTCGCACGGTAAAGATATTCATCGGCTTCCACCAGCAATTCATTGAAAGCATCAATCATTGCTTTCTTGCCGACCATGCCGTTCCCAATCCCCACACTCACCGTGACGCGCAGCGGCTGTTGTCGCCACTGGAACACGTTCGACTCAATACGCTTGCGAATTTTCTCCGCTAACTGATAACCGTCGAGTGGATCTTGCGTTCGCGCCGCGACGACAAATTCTTCGCCCCCCATGCGCGCCACCAGCCCCTGATCGCCAACGACGTCATGCACCTGACGGGCAAAAGCCGCCAGCACATAATCACCGCACTCATGCCCGTAGTTATCATTCACGCTTTTGAAGAAATCAATATCCAGAAGCATCACCGTCAGGTGCTGATCCGCCGTCGATGGCTGGTTTTTTAATGCTTCATACAGGCCGGAACGGGAATACACGCGGGTGAGAAAATCAAAATCTGCGCGCAAAGAGACCTGACGCATTAGATTATTGATGGCAGCCACACTGGTCGACACAATCACCGGGCTAATCGCGAGCGTGGCAATCCCCAACCGGGTTGAAAATAACTGTGAGGTTTGAAGTGGACCGGTGACCGCTAAATTAATCACCGAATTTGCCACCAGAATAATTTCGCTGGCGCCAGTCACCATCGTGAGCGCACAGGTAACAGGCAAAGGGTAGCGAATAGCACACCAGATAAGCGCAGGCAGCGGAAACGCCAGGCTGCCCGCCCCGCCAACGGCAATCGCCGCCAGCACAGAAATCACTAACGTCAGTGCTGGAAGTAATTGTTTCCAGTGAATTCGCGTAATTTCATGTGGCATCGTCATGGTCATGACACAGGGTAAAATCAGCACCCCGGTAGAAAATTGTTCGCTAAACCAGTCGGCTAACAACGGCATAAAGGATTGCCTGTCGATCCCGACCGATCCTAATGCGCCCAACAACGTACAAAACACAGCAGCAACAAGGCAATAATAGAACAGCCGCAGCGCGTTGATCGGTTCCGGTTCACTGCCCGCCCGGCGTTTATCCCGCATTACCAGCTGCGCCACTATCACGATAAACACCATATTCGAGGCGTTAATCACTAAGGATGCCAGTCCCCATTGCGTGGTCATCACGTCATACAGGAGCATCGCCCCGTAGCAAATACCATAATAGTGCAGACGGTTAAGCCAGATATAACGGGCAAATATCGCCGCCATCACCGCATTCAGCGGCCAGAACAGCGACAGCTCCTGCACCAGACGCAGCATCGCCCCGAACGCATAAAACAACGTGGTGATGACAAACAGGAAAAAGGCATTACGAAGAACGTGCGCTTCGCTAAACACGGTGAACCGGGGAACAGAAATAGAACGCATTAATTATCTTTCCATATAATCGCTAAAGGCAATTATTTCGGGAATCGCAGGTCGATGATCGTTAATAGTGAATACTATTGATCACAATGCGCGTATTAACAATTCTATGTGTTACTTATTTGTTGTCTATTTGCAAAGCTGAGGGTTAACCCGTCAGTACACCGAACGACCCAGCCGCTGAGTCAGTTTTTCGAGCACCGCTGTACCCGCCAACGAGTTACCTGCGTCATCAAGCTGTGGACTCCAGACGGCAATCGCCATTTCGTGCGGCACGATCGCCACAATCCCGCCACCGACGCCTGATTTCGCCGGAAGCCCGACACGCCAGGCAAACTCTCCGGCATTCTGATACATACCGCTGGTCGCCATCAGGGCGTTCACCTGTCGCGCCTGTAACGGCGTAATGATGGTCTGATTTCGTTGCGGAAAATGCCCTTGATTTGCGAGAAACAGGAAGGTTTGCGCCAGCTCGACACAGCTCATCTTTAACGCGCAGTAATGGAAATAGTTTTGCAGAACGGTAGTCACATCATTATGGAAATTACCGAAAGATTTCATCAGCCAGGCAATAGCTGCATTACGCGCGGCGTGATCGAACTCTGAACGTGCCACAACGGTGTCATAGGCAATATCGTCCACGCCCGAGAGTTTACGCACGATTTCCAGCATACGCTGGCGCGGCGCACTGAGTCGGCTTTGCAGCATATCGCACACCACCAGCGCTCCGGCGTTGATAAACGGATTACGCGGAATGCCCTGTTCCATTTCAAGCTGCAACAGTGAATTAAACGGCTGACCAGACGGATCCTTACCCACTCGCTGCCAGATCTCCTGCTCCTCGTAATGGTTCATCGCCACCACCAGGCTCAGCACTTTGGAAATCGACTGAATAGAGAAGCGCTCCTGCGCATCGCCTGCAAAGAAATGATGGCCATCAACGGTGCTGATCGAAATCCCTAGCTTTGCGCCATCCACACAGGCCAGCGCGGGAATATAGTCCGCGACTTTGCCTTGCCCAATCAGCGGTTTTACCTCTGCCAGAACCGATTCCAGCATGCTGTTATTGATGACCGTTGCCACTCTTGCTCCTTGCCCGCAGGCTAATTCCGGCCTGCGAGTATATCAGCGTCAGGCCGGCAGACGAAAGCGCATTACCGCCTGTGTCAACTGTTGTGCGCTGGCTTCAAGGTGGCGCGATGAAGAAGCTGTCGAGTTGACCAGCTCTCCCGTTTTCCCCGCAACCTGATTCAGCGAATGGAGCTGGCGGGTCATCTGATGAATGTTTTCGCCCTGACTCAGGGTCGCATTGGAGATATCAGTCAATAATGCGCTCAAGTTACCCACCAACTGCGTCACCTGTTGGAGATTATCTTCCAGTAAACTGACCGCCTGTGATCCCTCTTCAATCCCTTGTAGAGAATTGTTTATCAGCCCCTGAATAGTTTGCGTTGATTCGCTACTTTGTCGCGCCAGCAACCCAACCTCTCTGGCAACCACCGCAAAACCGCGCCCTTGATTACCCGCATGTGCTGCTTCAATCGCCGCATTCAACGCCAAAATATTCGTTTGAAACGCTACGCTGTCGATCATAGCGACGATCCCGCGCATTTCCGCCGAACGATCGACAATTGCCTGCATCGACGCATTTACCGTGACCATCATCCTGTCGCCTCCGGCCGCCACCAGGCTCGCTTCTTGTGCTCGTTCACGCGCCAGCCCCGCATAACTGGAATTGCCTTCCACATGCGATTCTAAAGAGGCGATATGCCGTGTGACATCATCCAGCTCCTCTGTCTGCTTTTGCGCTTGTTGCGATAGTTCTTTGTTACTCTGCGCCAGCCGCGTGATGTTGCCAGTAATCGATCCGGTCGCCTCACTGACCTGCGTCACCAGCAACTGCAGCCCTCTTTGCATTCCACTCAAACTGGTACTTATCTGTGCCACCTCACGATTGAAACGTGATACATCCGGCAACGGCTGCGAAAGGTCACCCTCAGCCAGCATTTTGATATGCGCAATTAAACGACGCAGCGGCACAATCACCCACTTCGCCATTCCACGCCAGACCAGCAGCGCAACGATTAACAGCACCGCAGGTGCCAGCATAAACAGATGTTGCAGCCCGGACAAATTGGTCATTAACGACTGACGCCCTTGTTCGGCACGTTGCTCACTGGCGGCCTGAAAACGCGCATAGTTATCGTTGAAATCACTCTGAAATACCTGCACTGGCACCGCAAAAAAGGCATCAATGGATTGCGTCTTTTGCAGGCCATTGAGTTGCTCTTCAATCGCACCGTAAAACTGCTGGTAGCTGTTGATCAGCGCGTCATCTTTCTGTGGGGCCATCGCCAGCCACGCCTTCCAGGCTTTTTGCGATTGTGTCAGCGTGGCGCGTGCGTCCTGTAACAAACCGTCTGAACTGCCGACAGAACCCGTTTCTTTATCCTGCATAAAATAAACGCCCGCGCGGTTGAGCAGATCGCTTGCCGCCAATAATGACACCCGCGCCTGATCGACCTTGAGTTGTTGGAGATGCGTACGCTGATTATGTTGCTCACTGAGACGAGCGTTGTGCAAAGACCAGGAAAGTAAAAATGAGGACGCAATTTGTACTGCGCAGAACAGTCCGATGATGAAGAAAATACCGGCCAGTAACCCAAACTGCTGAGGGAAAAAGCGACGTGTAAAACGGCGGGAAATTTGCATTAAGTTCATAATAGTCATCTGTAACAACACGTTAGCCGCGAGTGTACGGAATGAAAATGACAAACCCATGACAAAACATTGCCCGGCAAACATTCGCCGCCGGGCATGCGTTAAAACTTAATGACGATCCTTCCATACGGTCTGCACATTACAAAACTCATGCAAGCCGAAATGGGACAGTTCACGACCGAAGCCGCTTTTCTTCACGCCACCAAAGGCTACACGAGCATCGGAGGCGCTGTAGCCATTAATGAACACGCCGCCGCACTCCAATTCGTCGGCAAAGCGCTGCGCCTGTTTTTCGTCTGCGGTATAGACCGTTGCAGACAAACCGAAATCGCTGTCGTTCGCCAGGGCAAGGGCATGATCCGCATCACGAGCAACGGTAATCGCCGCCACCGGGCCAAACATCTCCTGACGAAACGCGGTCATTTTCGGTGTCACGTTACTGAGTACGGTTGCAGCGTAATAGTTACCTTTGCCGGAAATTTTCTCGCCGCCGAGCAACAGGGTCGCGCCCTCTTCCAGCGTCGCGGTCACCTGGTCGTGCAATTCATCACGCAGATCGTAACGCGCCATTGGGCCTAAATAGTTTTGCTCATCTTGCGGATTACCCATTTTCAGTTTGGCGGTCGCCGCCACAAACTTCTCGGTAAACGCATCAGCAATGCCCGCTTCCACGATGAAACGTTTTGCTGCCGCACACACCTGCCCGGTATTCTGATAACGCCCGATCACCGCCGCTTTTACCGCTTCATCAATATCGCCATCATTGAGGACGATAAACGGATCAGAACCGCCAAGCTCTAGTACGCATTTTTTTAGCGCCGCACCGGCCTGTGCGCCAATCGCTTTCCCGGCGCGCATACTGCCCGTCAGCGTCACTGCGGCAATACGCGGGTCATTGATCATCTGTGAAACCCCGTCATTGGTGGCATTTACCCAGCCAAACACGCCAGCAGGGATCCCCGCTTCGGTAAAGATGTCGCCAATCAGTTTCGCGCTGCCCATCACGTTCGGGGCATGTTTCAGTAGATAGCTATTACCCGCCAGCAAAATGGGCACCGCGCCGCGCATCACCTGCCACAGGGGGAAATTCCATGGCATTACGGCCATGATTGGCCCCAAAGGACGATACTCGATAACCGCTTTATTGTTTTCAACCTGAGTCGCTTCGGGGCCGAGCATCGCCGGGCCGTGTTCTGCATACCAGTCACACAGGTTCGCTGACTTGGCGACTTCACCACGAGCCTGCGCAATCGGTTTACCAATTTCGCGACTGATCATCAACGCCATCTCTTCGCCGTGCTGGCGCAATACTGCGCCCACTTTACGCAGCGCATCAGCGCGCTTGGCAACTGTTGTGCGCTTCCACAGGCGATATCCTTCATCTGCCAGGGCAACGGCCTGATTCACTTCTTCGCTTGTGGCCCAGGCCAGCGTCGAGAGGGTTTCGCCCGTTGCCGGGTCAAGGGAAATGGCGTGAGTTGTAGGTGATGTCATGATTTTTGTCTCTCTGTTTACTGAGGCTGTTGCCTAATACTGGACCACTCTGCTATTTATGGATAATGAATAATATTGACCACTCTATTCACGATACGAGAACGTTATGGACCTGACTCAACTTGAGATGTTCAACGCCGTCGCCCTGACCGGCAGCATTACCCAGGCCGCGCAAAAAGTGCATCGTGTGCCGTCTAACCTCACCACTCGCATTCGCCAACTGGAAGCGGATTTGGGCGTCGAGTTGTTCATTCGCGAAAATCAGCGCCTGCGGTTATCCCCGGCCGGACACAGTTTCCTGCGCTACAGCCAGCAGATCTTAGCCCTCGTCGATGAAGCGAGAATGGTGGTCGCAGGCGATGAGCCGCAGGGCTTGTTCTCGTTAGGGTCACTCGAAAGCACCGCTGCGGTGCGCATTCCCCCGACACTGGCACTCTATAACCAGCGGTATCCGAAGATTCAGTTCGATCTGGCGACCGGGCCGTCAGGCACCATGATTGATGGCGTGACCGAAGGCCGACTCAGCGCGGCGTTCGTCGATGGGCCAGTCATGCATCCGGGCCTGGAAGGCGTGCCGGTGTATCAGGAAGAGATGATGATTGTGACGCCGAAGGGGCATGCGCCCGTTAAACGAGCCAGTGACGTAAACGGCACCAGTATTTATGCGTTTCGCGCCAACTGTTCCTACCGCAGACATTTCGAAAGCTGGTTCCACGCTGACCGCGCCACGCCGGGCCGCATTCACGAAATGGAGTCTTACCACGGAATGCTGGCGTGTGTGATTGCCGGGGCGGGCCTGGCGATGATCCCGCGCAGCATGTTAGAAAGTATGCCCGGTCATCACCAGGTGGATGCCTGGCCGTTGGCTGAGAAATGGCGCTGGCTGACGACTTGGCTGGTGTGGCGGCGCGGTGGGATGACCCGCCAACTCGAAGCGTTCATCTCTTTACTCGATGAAAGCCCGCAGCCGACCGCCGTTTCTTAACGCAGCAAGATTTTCCCCTGCATCCAGGTCACCGCTGTGCCACTCATCAGCACACGGTTTCCCTTACGTTCGCAGCGCATATCCCCGCCGCGCGCCGATACCTGGCGCGCCAGCATCTGCGTTTTGCCGAGTTTTTCACTCCAGTAAGGAATAAGCATGGTGTGCGCCGAACCGGTCACCGGATCTTCCCACACCGCTTCGCCTGGCGAGAAAAAGCGACTGATAAAGTCGTACTCACCCGTTCCTTTCGCGGTAATGGTCACCTTGTGTTCTATCGGTGTCATCGCGGCGATATTCGGTTTGATGGCTTCAACCGCTTCGCGGCTTTCCAGCTCAATCAGCCACGCACGACCTTTGCGGGCGGCAACATAGGTTTTGATACCGAGCGCCGCCAACATTTCTGCAGGCGGTGTCTGTTCGGTGGTTGGCCCGGCAGGGAAATCCAGCGTGAGCCATTCACCTTCACGGCTCACCGTCAGCCTGCCAGACGCCGTATCAAAATGAATACGCGCGTCCGGATAATCGAGATGGTTGAAAATGACATGCGCAGTGGCAAGCGTCGCGTGACCACAAAGATTGACCTCGTTACGCGTGGTAAACCAGCGCAGTTCAAAGCCCCCTTTCGCCGGAATAAAGAACGCCGTTTCAGATTGATTATGCTGCTGCGCCATTTGCAGCAACTGCTCGTCAGGCAACCATTGTTCAAGCGCGCAGACCGCCGCAGGATTCCCGGCAAAATTCCGGTCGCTAAAGGCATCTACCAACCAGACAGGCACGGTTTGCATTAAAAATCTCCTTCGCGCAGATAAACGTTACCGATGATATACGTCGTCGCCTGACCGCTGATTAACACGCGATCGCCCTGCCATTCACAGCGTAAATCACCGCCGCGGGTGGAAACCTGACGCGCCTGCATCTGCGTTTTATTCAATTTTTCACCCCAATAAGGGATAAGCATGCTGTGGGCCGATCCGGTAACCGGGTCTTCTGCGACGGATTCGCCAGGGCAGAAAAAACGGCTGACAAAATCATGTTTATCGCCAGGTGCCGTGACGCAAACCATCTTGCCGAGTGGTAACAGCGCGTGGATGTCAGGCGTGAGCGCTTCTAGCTGTTGCTGACTTTTCAGCACCACCAGGTAATCACGTGCGACGCGCACCTCTTCATATTCCGTTATGCCAAGGCTTTCCAGTAAAAGCGCCGGAGGCTGTGTCGGTTCAGATTTCCACGCCGGGAAGTTTAGCGTCAGCCAGTCACCGTTGCGGGTCACCGTCAGTTCACCGACGAAACGCGTCGAAAAGCGAATTTCTGTATGCGGATAATCGAGGAATTCAAAAATGACATGAGCGCTGGCAAGAGTGGCATGACCACAGAGATTGATTTCGCCCTGTGTCGTAAACCAACGCAGCTCAAAGCCGCCGTCAGTACGCACGAAAAACGCGGTTTCTGACTGGTTGTGTTCCTGCGCCATTTTCAGCAGCGTGGCATCCGGTAACCATTCGATCAGCGGACAAACTGCCGCCGCATTGCCGCCGAACGTGCGGTCGCTGAAGGCATCGACCATGTAAAACGGAATTTCCTGCATCGCGGTATCCTTTAGTTTTTATAACGACTTAGCAACAGTAATACCGTTTCTAAGGGAAAATTACGAGCACCCTTCCAGTTTATGACACCGCTTTTTTCTTTCTCCGTTCAGCAGAGTAGGATTGGACGTAAACAGATAAACATATATGTTGCTTTTTATTCCATAGGTGTTAGCATTTCTGCCAGGGAAATGCGGTGAAGTATTCAGAGTTTAAACGCTGGTTGTTACGTCATGGCGCAAAAGAAATGCCCGAGCCGCTCCGCCGCGTGATCCTCAAAGATCTGGAATTGAACTGACACAGCAGGAGTCACGACTTATGTACATCTACCCTGTATCACTGACTCACGATGAGGTCACCAACAGCTGGATGGCTGCTTGTCGTGACCTGCCGTTAATGCATTCCGTCGGCGACAGCATTGAAAACGCGCTGTATGAAGCCGCTTTTGGGCTGGTGACTGCTATTGCGATTGAAGTGGACGAACGCCGCCCGATCCCAACTGGAAGCGCCGCACAGAAAGGCGAATACACCGTTAGCGTGCCGGTGCTGGTCGCGATGAAAGCTGCACTGCATAACGCGATGATAGAAACTGGCACTCGTAAGGCCGAACTTGCCAGAAAGCTGGAGCAAAAGCCGCCGCAGATCGACAGACTGTTAGACGTCGAGCACTCCTCGCGCATCGAAACCGTCGAGCTGGCGTTGCACAAACTGAACCGCAGCGTTCGCCTCACCATCACCGCGTCATAACATTCTGAGATGCGATCTTGATCACAAAACGGTTGTGTTTTGCACAACGATGGTTTTAAGATCGCCCTCTCTTCATTCCCGTCATCCATCCAGAAAACTGCCATGACAACAAACACGGTTTCACGCAAGGTCGCGTGGCTGCGAGTGGTCACCCTTGCCATTGCTGCCTTTATCTTTAACACCACGGAATTTGTGCCGGTGGGGTTATTGTCTGACATCGCCCACAGCTTCTCGATGGAGACCGCGCAGGTCGGGATTATGCTGACGATCTACGCCTGGGTGGTGGCATTGATGTCGCTGCCGTTTATGTTGCTGACCAGCCAAATGGAACGCCGCAAGCTTTTGATTGGCCTGTTTGTGTTGTTCATCGTCAGCCACGTGCTGTCGTTTTTGGCCTGGAATTTCAACGTATTGGTTATAAGCCGTATCGGTATCGCGTTTGCCCACGCAGTGTTCTGGTCGATAACCGCGTCGCTGGCCATACGTCTCGCGCCTGCCGGGAAGCGTGCGCAAGCACTGAGTCTGATCGCGACCGGCACCGCGCTGGCGATGGTGCTCGGTTTGCCGATTGGTCGCGTTGTCGGTCAGTACTTCGGCTGGCGCACCACCTTCTTTATCATCGGTCTCGGGGCGCTTATCACCTTAGTGGCGCTGATTAAACTGCTGCCAAAAATACCGAGCGAACATTCCGGCTCGTTGAAAAGCCTGCCGATATTGTTCCGCCGTCCGGCGCTGATGAGCCTCTATTTGCTCACCGTCGTAGTCGTGACCGCTCATTACACCGCCTACAGTTACATCGAACCGTTCGTGGTAAACGTCGCCGGTTTCGATGCCAACTTTGCCACCTTCTTGCTGCTGGCACTGGGTGGCGCGGGGATCATCGGTTCAGTCGTGTTCGGGAAACTCGGCAATCGCCATGCGTCGACACTGGTCAGTGGCGCGATTGCCCTGCTGACAATTTGCCTCGGCGTTCTGCTGCTGGCGGCTGAAAGTGAAATTAATCTGACCATCCTGAGCGTTATCTGGGGTGTGGCGATCATGGTGATTGGCCTGGGAATGCAGGTCAAAGTGCTGGCGATTGCGCCAGATGCTACCGATGTCGCGATGGCGCTGTTTTCCGGCATCTTTAATTTGGGTATCGGCGCAGGCGCGTTGGTGGGCAATCAGGTCAGTTTGCATTTCTCGATGGCGGATATTGGCTACGTAGGTGCCGTACCCGCTCTCGCGGCGTTGGTCTGGTCGGTGATTATTTTCCGCCGCTGGCCGGTGGCGCTGGAAGAACCGGTTCAGCAGAGCTAAACCGGCTTTTCTTTTTTTGCCTACTCACAGGCCAAATTTTTCTCCCTTGCTGAAGCTCCAGTCTTCAGCCTGGTTGAACTGCAAAGTCACCATCACATCTTCCGGACTGATACCAGCCTTTGCCTTTAGCCCATCACTCAGCGCACGGTAAAATCGTTGTTTCTGTTCTGAGCTACGCGGCTTTCCGGCTGTGACCTGAAACAGAATAAAACCGGCGCTACGCCCTTTACTTAGATAATGAGGATTCGCAATACGTCGGTGGTCAGAAAGTTGTTCGAAAATCTGAAATTTATCGTCCGGTGGTACGGCGAATTCCGTGACCAGACAGTCGTGCAGCAATTCAGATATTATCTCTCGTTCTGCATCTGTGAGATGTTCACCACAAATAACACGTGTTATGGGCATGCTTGTTTCCCCTCTTGCTGACAACCTAATGCGCTGACCGCGGCCGGCCAGCCCGCGTAAAAAGCCAGATGCGTGAAGGCTTCGGTAATTTCATCATCGCGCAGACCGTTCTGTCGGGCGAAATTAAGATGCCAGGGGAGTTGCTGTAAACGTCCAAGGGCTGCGAGTGTCGCAAGTGTAATCAGACTACGATCGCGCGGCGTAAGCTCTGGTCGTTTCCAGACATCATCAAACAATACTTGCTGGCTTAACTGCGCCAGCTTAGGTGCACAGAGAGCCAGACTTTCGCGATCGAGGGATGGATTCATAGGTGTTCTCCTGGTTGACAGTCACGCCATCCTCACGCAATAGTTGAATCCTGAAAATCAAATTATTCGATGGCAATCATCCCGAAATTCAGGAGTATTCCCGTGAAAATCCCGCCAACGTTGGATCTCGATGCCCTGCGCAGCTTTGTTACAGGGATTGAATCTGGCAGTTTTGCCGCCGCCGCAGAGCGCCTGGCGCGTTCAACCTCCGCAGTGAGCGCACAGCTCAAAAAACTTGAGTTACAGTGTCACGCAGAACTGGTTTTTAAACAGGGTCGACATCTGCGACTGACGGGCCAGGGCGAAATACTGCTGAGCTATGCGCGCCGCTTGCTGGCCCTGAACGATGAGGCTCAGCGCGCTATCCGTGGCGAGTTGCTCAAAGGAGAAATCCATATTGGCATGCAGGAAGATTTTGCCGAGTCACTGATGCCAGGCATCATGGGCAAATTCAGCCGATCGCACCCGGATTTACGGATGAGTGTTCGCGTCGACCGTAATTTGCCGCTCCTCAATGCGCTGGCAGACAATGGCCTCGATATGGCGTTGCTGTGGCAGTCAAACGACCCCTTAGAGAAGGGAGAGTTGCTGACCACTACGCCGTTACAATGGATTTATCATCAAGATTTCGCGCTGGAAGCCCTGCTGAAAGCAGGGAAACCTTTGCCATTAATATTATTTGAAAATCCGTGTCTGATGCGCTCCCGCGCAATTGAATGTCTGGATAATGCAGGTATCCCCTGGCAGATAAACATTGTCAGCCACAGTCTGAGTGGGGTGTGGGCAGCGGTTCAGGCGGGATTGGGATTAACGCTAAGAACACACTTCGGCAAGCCAGAAAGCTTGCTAAGTGCAGGAAATATTTTGCCTGCTCCTGGCCATATGGGGATCACGTTAGTCCAACATACCCCGGGAACAGAAAGGAGGAAGACACAGGAAATGTTTGCGGCGTTGATCAAAGAGGCAGTCTGTATATAGGGTACAGAAGTGAATTCGGGCGACAGAATGCCGCCCGAGTGATTACGCGTGATAAGTACTAATAATTTCAAGCACGCCGTTAATGATGAACTGCACGCCCATACAGACCAGCAAAAAGCCCATCAGACGGGAAATTGCTTCGATACCGCCCTTTCCAACCAGACGCATAATCGCCCCGGAACTGCGCAAACAGCCCCACAGGATTATAGCCACCAGCAGGAAAATCAGTGGTGGTGCGACCCACACTACCCAATCCGGAAAATCCACGCCGTGTTTCACCGTCGATGCCGAACTGATAATCATCGCGATAGTTCCCGGCCCAGCGGTGCTCGGCATCGCCAACGGTACAAACGCGATATTGGCGGTCGGCTCGTCTTCAAGTTCTTCGGCTTTATGCCGCGCTTCCAGTGAGTCGTGCGCTTTCTGCTGTGGGAACAGCATTTTGAAGCCGATAAAGCCAACAATCAGCCCCCCGGCCATACGCAAACCAGGGATTGAAATCCCAAAGGTGTTCATCACCACCTGGCCGGCGTAATACGCCACCATCATAATGACGAAAACATACACCGACGCCATCAACGACTGGCGGTTACGCTCAGCGTTATTCATGTTCCCGGCAAGCCCAAGGAACAACGCGACGGTGGTCAGCGGGTTCGCCAACGGTAAAATCACCACCAACCCGAGGCCAACGGCTTTAAACAATTCCAGCATGACATAACACTCCAGTGATAGCAGTCGCCTGCTGGCTGAGTATAAGAGCATTATCGCCACGCTGACTATGCCTAATTGTTAGCGATTTTTAATCGCTGTCAGACCATAACAGTCGGTTATCCATCAAGCGTTTAACGGGCAAAAAGTGTGCCGTGAAGCGTTTTAGCAATTCGTGGCATAAGCTTATCCATTCAGTTGACTTATGGTTGCCTGGGCAATAATATCCCCCGCAACTAAACTACTTGCCAGGGCAACCTTTGTGAAAAGCACCAGTGATCTGTTTAACGAAATCATTCCACTTGGTCGCTTGATCCATATGGTCAACCAGAAAAAAGATCGTCTTCTGAACGACTATCTGTCGCCAATGGATATCACCGCCTCACAGTTCAAAACGTTGTGTTCGATTCGCTGTGAAGTGTGCATTACCCCCGTCGAACTGAAAAAAGCGCTTTCAGTCGATCTCGGTGCTCTGACTCGTATGCTTGACCGCCTGACGTGTAAAGGCTGGATTGAACGTCTACCCAACCCGAATGATAAGCGCGGCGTACTGGTGCAATTGACACCGGACGGCGCAGCAATATGTGAACAATGCCACCAACTGGTGGGCCAGAACCTGCATCAGGAACTAACAAAAAACTTAACGGTGGATGAGGTCGCAGCCCTTGAGCTTCTGCTCAAGAAAATCCTGCCGTAAACAGAATAAAGAGGTAAGACGATGTCCAGACGTAATACTGACGCTATCACTATTCATAGCATTTTGGACTGGATCGAGAGCAATCTGGAATCGCCACTGTCACTGGAAAAAGTGTCAGAACGCTCCGGTTACTCCAAATGGCACCTGCAAAGAATGTTCAAGAAAGAAACAGGGCATTCATTGGGCCAATATATTCGCAGCCGTAAGCTGACTGAAATCGCGCAGCAGCTGAAGCAAAGTAACGAGCCGATCCTGTATCTGGCTGAACGTTACGGCTTTGAATCCCAGCAGACATTAACGCGCACGTTTAAGAACTATTTCGATGTGCCGCCGCATAAGTATCGCATGACCAACATGCCCGGCGAGTCGCGTTATCTGATGCCGCTCAACCACTGTAATTGTTAATCGCCTGCACAAGACGTATCGAGGAAAAAATGAAACTGTTCGCCTCCGCCGCCCTCACCCTTTTGGTGCTGGTCTCCGGCCAGAGTTTTGCGGAGCAATCCATCAATCCGGCAAATCATGCGACACGAGATACCATGATGATGCCTTCAGCCCAGGACCGGTCGCCGTTTGACTTTAACCATATGGGCACTGGCAGTGACAAATCCGACGAACTGGGCGTGCCTTACTATAACCGAAACTCCCAGTAACTCTTTTGCCCCGCAGATGCGGGGCTTTTTTCTTCCCGCCTTACCCCTGCACCGCCTTCGCCCGACGCACCCGCAAACCAAACACGTTAATATACAGCCCCAACATGATGAGCAGCGCGCCCATTAGCTGCAACATTGAGAGCGTTTCGCCAAGTAGCAGCACAGCGCTTGCCATTCCCACCACCGGCACCAGCAGCGAAAGCGGCGCTACGCGCCAGGTTTCATACCGTCCAAGCAGTGAACCCCAAATTCCATAACCGATGATCGTTGCCACAAACGCCAGATACACCAACGACAAAATTGTCGTCAGGTCGATGTTTATCAGGCTTTGCGCCATCGCCGTCGGCCCATCCAGAAGATAAGAAGCCAGCATAAACGGCAGAATTGGGATCAGCGCACTCCATACCACCAGCGACATCACCGCTGGACGCGCGGCATGCTGCATAATTTTCTTGTTGAAGATATTGCCGCAGGCCCAGCTAAACGACGCTGCCAGCGTGAGGAAGAAACCGATCATCGCAACATGTTGTCCGTTCAGACTCGCTTCAATCAGCACCAGCACGCCGAATACCGCGAGCGCAATCCCCGCCAACTGTTTACCCTGCAACCGTTCGCCAAAAACAAATGCGCCCAGAATAATGGTGAAGAAAGCCTGCGCCTGCAGCACCAGCGACGCCAGGCCTGCGGGCATGCCGAATTTGATCGCACAGAACAGAAACGCAAACTGGCCAAAGCTGATGGTGAGACCATAACCGAGTAAAAGCGTGAGCGGAATTTTCGGGCGCGCGACAAAGAAAATGGCCGGAAACGCCACCAGCATAAAGCGCAGCCCGGCGAGCATCAGCGGCGGCATATTGTGCAGCCCAAGCTTAATCACCACAAAATTGAGTCCCCAGACGATCACCACCAACAGCGCCAACAGCCCATCTTTCCGCGTCATACCCGCCTCTGAATGATTAAATTTTTGTAAACAGATTCAAGGTAGCGAAAAACGCAGTCGAGGAACAGATCATTATTTTTGGCAGGGAGACAAGGCACTTGCAGATAAATTGGGATCTATACAACGTCCGAAGGTCATGATAATTGTGATAACTCACAAAAAAATAACACGCGTCATTATCGGGCAGGAAAATGAATCCCTCTGTTAAACGTTCAACCTCAGCATTGCTGGCGTCGTCGTTGCTGTTAACTATTGGTCGCGGTGCCACGCTGCCATTTATGACCATTTACCTTACGCGCCAGTATGGCATGAGCGTCGAGGCTATAGGCTATGCACTCACCATTGCGCTCACTGTCGGCGTTGTTTTCAGCCTGGGCTTTGGCATTCTGGCTGATAAATTCGATAAAAAGCGTTACATGATCGTGTCGATCCTGGCGTTTATTGCCGGGTTTGCTGCGATCCCACTGGTGCATAGCGTCACCCTGGTGGTGTTTTTCTTTTCGCTTATCAACTGTGCGTACTCCGTCTTTTCAACGGTGCTAAAAGCCTGGTTTGCCGATGTGCTGAGCGTCGGTGAAAAGGCGCGCATTTTCTCGCTTAACTACAGTTTTTTGAATATAGGCTGGACGGTCGGACCACCGATTGGCACCTGGCTTGTCATGTACAGCCTGCAGTTGCCGTTCTGGCTGGCAGCCGTATGTGCCGCATTCCCGCTGGTGTTTATTCAGTTTTACGTGCAACGCGCGGTGGAAAGCGGTGAAGAAAAAGTGGCCACCGTCTGGCAGCCGTCAGTTTTATTGAAAGATAAAGCGCTATTCTGGTTTACCCTTTCCGGTCTGCTGGCCTCATACGTTGGTGGCTCGTTCGCCACCTGCATCTCTCAGTATGTGCTGACGGTGGCCGATGACGCCGATTTCGCGCAGAAAGTGGTGTCTGTGGTATTACCGGTAAATGCCATCGTGGTGGTGAGTTTACAATATTTTGTCGGACGTAAGATTACCGCCAGTAATATTCGCCCGCTGATGGCGATCGGCACGCTTTGCTTCCTGCTGGGACTCGGCGGTTTTATCTTCTCGGGTGAAAACCTGATCTATTGGGGCGTTGCCGCAGCCGTGTTTACCATTGGCGAAATTATCTATGCGCCCGGGGAATACATGCTGATCGACAATATTGCTCCGCCGGGTATGAAGGCCAGCTATTTCTCAGCACAGGCATTAGGCTGGCTCGGCGCCGCAGCTAACCCAATGATAACTGGTATTATTCTCAGCACCTGGCCCGCCTGGACGCTGTTCGCCGTCATGATGCTGGCAATAGTCCTGGTCTGGCTGATGATCCTGCGCGGTATGAGCGTTAAAGCGTGGGATGGCGCGCTAAAAACCGCCTGAACCGTTAGTTCGCGCGAGTAGCGCTGGCCGCCACCCAGCGCTGAACTTTATTCAGGCTTTCCTCCGTCGCCGGGTTGAACACCATCATGGTGAGATCGGGCCGCCCTTCGACTGAGAACGTCGAAAACTCCAGTTCAATCGCGCCCATCTGCGGATGGTGCAACCTTTTTACCCCTTCGCCATGCCCCGCGACATCGTTATTACGCCAGTATTTCGCAAAATCAGCGCTCTGTTCTGACAACTCCGCCACCAGTCTGTCAATTTCCTGAGAAGCCCCCGCTCGCGCGGCATCAGCGCGAAATGCATTCACAATTAATCGTGCCACACCTTCCCAATCCTCCTGCACGTGCCGGGCTTCCGGGTCGGTAAACAACAATCGCAAAATATTACGCCGCTCTCGCGGAAGCTGAGCGTAATCTTTTATCACGATTGCTGCCGGACGATTCCACGCCACCACATCCCAGGTCGAGGTTTTGATAATGGCTGGAATGGTGAAGCTGTCGAGCACCCGTTGCAGGCGTGGCGTAATATTATCGGAAGCATTGAAACGTGTTTCGGGCGGATGCCCGAAGGCCAGAATAAACAAGTGATCCCGTTCGGGTGACGTCAGTCGTAATCCACTGGCGATACGGTCCAGCACCTCACGTGACGGTGCGCCCCCACGGCCTTGCTCGAGCCAGGTGTACCAGGTCGGACTAATGCTGGCGAGCTGCGCCACTTCTTCACGACGTAAACCCGGCGTACGGCGACGCCCCGACGTAAAACCAAACGAAGTCGGATCCAGCCCCAAACGACGAGCGCGTAAAAAATCTCCCAGCGGGTTTTCGGAAAGTAGCGTCATAAATAACCTGTTAGTGTTTATACCCTGATAATGTCACTACTTTAATAGTAATAGGTTCGGGCGTACGCTGTCGTTAAATTCTTTCAGGAGGTTAGCTATGCGTATTTTTGTGACTGGAGCGACGGGTTTTATTGGCTCAAGAGTGGTATCGAATCTTCTGGCAGGCGGTCATCAGGTGACAGGTCTGGTGCGCTCTGATAAAGCCGCAAGTAAATTGACGGACGCAGGCGCAACGGCACAGTTTGGTTCGCTGGAGGATCCGCAAAGCTGGCTGCGCGCAATTGAAAACTGCGATGCGGTTATCCACACCGCGTTTGACCATGACTTCAACCATTTTGTCGCCAACTGCGAAAAAGATCGTCGCGTTATTGCCGCTATTGGATCGGTGTTAAAAGGCAGTCAACGCCCATTTATCATCACCTCAGGCACTGCGATGGGCGATGACGACAGCGGTCAACCCGCTCGTGAGCAGAATTTTAATCCAGCTCATCCTAACCCACGCGTAGCGTCGGAGCTGGAAGGACAGATTCTGTTGGAGCAAGGCATTGACGTGCGCGTTGTACGCTTGCCGCAGGTGCATAATACCGAGCGTCAAGGTTTGATCAGTTACTACATCCCGCAGGCAAAGGAAAAAGGCGTGGCGGCGTATATCAATGAGGGGCGAAACGCGTGGTGTGCGGCCAATGTTGACGACGTTGCCAACCTGTATGTGAAAGTGCTGGAACACGGCGAGTCAGGTAAGCGTTATCACGCGGTAGCCGAAGAAAGTATCTCATCGCGTCAGATCGCCGACGTGGTGGCGAAGGGCCTCGGTGTGCCGACAGCGTCATTGAAACAAGAGCAGGCCGCAGAACACTTTGGCTGGTTTGCCGCCTTCGCCAGCATGGATTTACGCGCCAGCGGCGAATGGACGCGTCAGCAGTTGAACTGGCAACCGAACGGGGCAGGTTTGCTCGATGATTTGCGTAATATGGATTATTCCGCTTTGGCGTAATCACCCCGCCCGGTGATGCAATTCAGCGCCACCGGGCAAGTCCTAAATCGTCACCATCCCGCGCACACCGTCGATCTCCATATTCTCTCCTCGCCCTTGTTGCACAATCGTTCCGCGCGACATCACCAGATACTGATCCGCCAGCTCTGCCGCGAAATCATAAAATTGTTCAACCAGCAGGATCGCCATATCACCGCGACGAGCAAGCTGGCGAATCACTTCGCCAATTTCTTTGATCACCGACGGCTGAATGCCTTCTGTCGGTTCATCCAGAATTAATAGTTGAGGACGACTTGCCAGCGCGCGGCCTATCGCCAGTTGTTGTTGCTGACCGCCAGAGAGATCGCCGCCCCGCCGCTGTTTCATTGCCCGCAATACCGGGAACAATTGGTAAATTTCTTCCGGCACAATACGCGCCTCATGTGCCGAAAAGCGCGACATCCCCAGCAGCAGATTTTCCTCCACCGTTAGACGCGGGAAAATCTCGCGCCCCTGCGGCACATAAGCGATACCCGCCTGCACACGCTGGTGCGGCTTACGGTGAGTAATGACATTTTCTTGCCAACTTACACTGCCGCTTTTGGCCGGGATCAGCCCCATCAGGCATTTGAGCAACGTGGTTTTGCCTGCGCCGTTGCGGCCCAACAGACAGGTGATTTCGCCCGGTTGTGCATTAAAGCTCACGCCACGCAGAATGTGGCTGCCGCTGTAATATTGATGCAGTTCCTGAACCTGTAACATCGTTACTCCTTAGCGTCCGAGATAAACTTCAATCACCTGCTCGTTGGCCTGCACTTCACGCAGCGATCCCTCTGCCAGCACCTGGCCCTGATGCAGCACCGTCACGCGATCGGCAATGGTTTCGACAAAACCCATATCATGTTCGACCACCATCAGTGAATGCCGCCCGGATAGCGTGCGAAACAACTCTGCGGTGTATTCGGTTTCGGCGTCAGTCATGCCTGCCGCCGGTTCGTCGAGTAACAACAAATGCGGTTCCTGTACCAGTAACATGCCGATTTCCAGAAACTGTTTTTGCCCGTGGGAAAGCAATCCCGCACGCCTGGCCCGTTCACCTTCAAGACGTAAAAGTTGCAGCACATCATCGATACGATCTTGTTGTTCTCCGGAGATTTTTGCCCGCAAACTCGCCCACACCGATTTATCGCCACGCATCGCCAGTTCGAGGTTTTCCGCCACCGTAAGTGCCTCAAACACCGTCGGTTTCTGGAATTTTCGCCCGATGCCCTGACGCGCAATGGCAATGGGATCAAGCGCGGTCAGATCGACAGACTGATCGTAAATCGCCCTGCCGCTTTGCGGCCGTGTTTTGCCGGTGATCACGTCCATTAGCGTAGTTTTTCCCGCACCGTTTGGCCCAATCACGCAACGCAGTTCGCCCACGCCGATATTCAGCGACAGATCGGTTAACGCCTGAAAGCCGTCGAAATTAACGTTAATATTTTCCAGTTGCAGCACCGGATCGGTTTGCTCGCGGTAACGATCCCCGGGCAACTGACGGGTAAAGAGTCCTTCATCGGGTTGCATTATTTGTCTCCTTTACGCAGCAAGCCGATCACACCGCGCGGCAGGAACAGCGTCACCACAATGAAAATCAGGCCGAGGAATAACTGCCAGTATTCAGGCATCGCAACGGTGAAGAAGCTTTTGGCGCCATTCACCAATGCCGCGCCTAAAATCGGACCAACCAGTGTGCCGCGCCCACCGAGCGCCACCCAGATAGCGGCTTCAATTGAGTTAGTCGGCGACATTTCACCGGGGTTGATAATCCCGACTTGCGGCACATACAGTGCACCTGCCAAGCCACACAACACCGCGGAAAGCGTCCATACCAGCAGTTTAAAACCACGCGGATCGTAGCCGCAGAACATCAGCCTGTTTTCCGCATCGCGTACCGCTGTCAGAATGCGGCCGAATTTACTGCGCGCCAGTGCAAAACCGATCGCAAGCGTCGCCAGTAACAACAGCACCGTTGCCAAAAACAATGCTGCACGCGTGCTCGTTGCGGTGACAGAGAAACCGAGAATGGTGGTAAATCCGGTGAAGCCGTTGTTGCCGCCAAAGCCGGTTTCATTACGGAAAAACAGCAGCATGCCAGCGTACGTCAGCGCCTGCGTCATGATCGAGAAATAGACACCTTTGATTTTCGAGCGGAAAGCAAACCAGCCAAAAATCAGCGCCAGCAAACCCGGGACCAGCATCACCAGTAACATCGCCCAGGCAAAATGCTGCGTTCCCCACCAGAACCACGGCAACTCATTCCACGACAAAAATGACATAAACGCCGGGAGACCATCGCCCGATGCCTGACGCATCAGGTACATGCCCATGGCGTAGCCGCCTAATGCGAAGAACAATCCGTGTCCGAGCGACAACATACCCGCGTATCCCCACACCAGATCGAGCGCCACCGCGACGACCGCATAGCAGAGGATTTTGCCGACCAGCGTCAGCGTCCAGGTGGAAACCGCCAGCGGATGTGTGGCGGGTAAAAGCGCAAGAAACGGGATAATCAGCAGCGCCAGTACCAGCACACCGCCCACCCAGCGCAGTGGTCGCGGTGCCCGACGTGCAAGCGTTAACGTTAATGGCTGGCTCATCAGTCAATGACCCTCCCTTTCAGCGCAAACAGCCCCTGCGGACGCTTCTGAATAAACAGAATGATCAGCACCAGAATCAAAATCTTGCCCAGCACCGCGCCCATTTGTGGTTCCAGAATTTTGTTGAAGATCCCCAGACCAAATGCCGCCGCCACGCTGCCAGCCAGCTGACCGACACCGCCGAGCACAACCACCAGGAAAGAGTCGATAATATAGCCCTGACCTAGTTCCGGCCCGACATTGCCCAATTGCGACAGCGCCACGCCACCCAGCCCGGCAATACCGGAGCCTAAACCAAACGCCAGCATATCGACGCGCCCGGTCGGCACACCACAGCAGGCTGCCATTGCGCGGTTCTGTGTCACGGCTCGTACACGCAGTCCGAGACGCGTTTTGTTGAGTAAAAACCAGGTGAAGAAAAGAACCAACAACACAAAGCCAATCACCACGATGCGGTTCCACGGCAAGATGAGATTCGGCAGCACCTGAATCCCGCCGGACAGCCAGCCCGGGTTCGCCACTTCAACGTTCTGCGCGCCAAACAGCATTCGCACGAGTTGGATCAGCATCAGGCTGATACCCCACGTCGCCAGTAGCGTTTCCAGTGGACGCCCGTACAAATGGCGAATGATGGTGCGCTCAAGCAACATGCCAATCCCGCCGGTCACACAGAATGCCACCGGCAGCGCCAGCAGCGGATAAAACGCCAGCCACTGCGGGGCAAATTGGCTCATCGCCTGTTGCACCAGCCAGGTGCTGTACGCGCCCAGCATCAGCATTTCGCCGTGCGCCATATTAATCACACCGAGCAGACCGTAGGTGATCGCCAGCCCAAGAGCCGCCAATAGCAATACTGATCCGAGCGAAATGCCCATAAACGCCTGGCCGAGAATATCCCCCCAGAACAGGCGGTGTTGAATGTGTTTCAGGCTTTCTGCCGCTGCCGCACGTACGCTCGCATCCGGTTCATGCTGTGGATCGGTAAAAGGGATTAAGCGCGACTGCGTTTCTGGGTCAGACGAGTGCCCGAGCAGCGTCATCGCCTGCTTACGCACCGCCGCATCAGGGCTGGTGAGTTGTAAATTCGCCAGCGCGATTTCCAGTTGCTGTTTAACACCCTCATCGGTTTCGACTTTCAGGCGTTTTTCGAGCATCGGGACTACATCTGCCGATGCATCACGCTGCAATGTTTTCGCCGCAGCCAATCTTTGCGTGACACTGACACTCACCAGTTGATGGGTTGCCAGCGCGCCCGCCACCAGATTGCGCAGACGGTTAGTCAGGCGCACGGGTTTCAGCTCGCCGTCCGGCTGCGCGGTTGCGCCTAACGCTTGCGGCTGTCCGTCAACCACATTAAACGCATGATGCGCGCTATCACTGCGCAGCGTCTCCGCCGCCAGCGCCTGCAACAAAGGCAAGCGCTGCGGTTGAGGATCGGCGGCCCATTGCGCCAGCAACGTCGATTGCTGACTACGGCTGGCCGCCACGAAATCATCCGCGTCCGACGCCTGCGCCATCCATGGCAGCAGGGTTATCAGCAGGAACAGACCTGTCAGGCGTAGAACGTTGATCATCGCGTCTCCCTGGAATTTTCCGTTTGAGAATTAGTTGCTGGCCGTTTTCATCGGCTGATCGGGCTTTTTGTCATTGCCCGCAATGTACGGACTCCACGGCTGCGCGCGCACCGGCTTGTCGGTCTGCCACACAACGTTGAACTGCCCGTTGCTTTCGATTTCACCGATCATCACCGGTTTATGCAGATGGTGGTTGGTGGCATCCATCGTCAGGGTGAAGCCCGACGGCGCTTTAAAGGATTGTCCGGCCATCGCCGCACGCACTTTGTCGACGTCGGTGGTGCCGGCTTTTTCCACCGCCTGCGCCCACATATGAATGCCGACATAGGTCGCTTCCATCGGATCGTTGGTCACAACGGTATCGGCGTTCGGCAGTTTGTGGGCTTTAGCGTAGGCACGGTAATCAGCGACAAAACTCTGGTTGGTTGGGTTATCGACCGACTCAAAGTAGTTCCACGCCGCAAGATTGCCGACCAGCGGTTTGGTATCAATCCCGCGCAGTTCCTCTTCGCCGACCGAGAACGCCACCACCGGTACATCAGTGGCTTTCACGCCCTGGTTTGCCAGCTCTTTGTAGAACGGGACGTTAGAATCGCCGTTGATGGTCGACACCACCGCCGTTTTTCCGCCTGCGGAGAATTTCTTAATGTTCGAGACGATGGTTTGGTAATCGCTGTAGCCAAACGGCGTGTAGACCTCTTCGATGTCTTTATCTTGCACGCCTTTGGAATGCAGATAAGCGCGCAGAATTTTGTTGGTGGTGCGCGGATAAACGTAGTCGGTGCCGAGCAGGAAGAAGCGTTTCGCGCTGCCGCCGTCTTCGCTCATCAGATATTGCACCGCAGGGATCGCCTGCTGATTCGGGGCGGCCCCGGTGTAGAACACGTTCGGCGACATCTCTTCGCCTTCATACTGCACCGGATAGAACAGCAGCCCGTTCAGTTCCTCAAACACTGGCAGCACCGATTTACGTGATACCGATGTCCAGCAGCCAAACACCGCCGCGACTTTATCCTGCGTCAGCAGTTGGCGCGCTTTTTCGGCAAACAGCGGCCAGTTTGATGCCGGATCAACCACCACCGGCTCCAGTTTTTTTCCGAGTACACCGCCTTTGGCGTTGATCTCGTCGATAGTCATCAGCGCCACATCTTTCAGCGGCGTTTCGGAAATCGCCATCGTGCCGGACAGCGAATGCATAATCCCCACTTTGATGGTGTCAGCGGCATAGACGCTGACGCTGAAACCCAGGGCAATCGTAGAAGCTGAGAGAGCAAAAGCTTTAAGTAAAGTTCGACGGCGCATGATTCACTCCTGAAAAAGACAGCAACAAGGATTAAGAACATCGGTGTAGTCGTCAGGAGTAAGGCAAGAATGATGCCAGAGTGGAAAAAGAGTGTGAAAACAGGCGGCTGAACGGGTGGGATAAGACTTTTGTTGCAGAGTGAAGCTGTGCAGTCAGGACAGCGTTGCTTTAAAAGAGTGCAACGCTGCCCTGCTTTTAGCGCATTTACCAAACCTGGGCGGCGACCTCCGTCACCAGGCGGACTTTCTGCCACTGCTGAGATTCAGTCAGACTGTTGCCCTCTTCGGTTGAGGCAAAACCGCACTGCGGGCTGAGACAGATTTGTTCTTTGGCGACAAACTGCGCCGCTTCGGCCAGACGCGCCTTCACGCCTTCCGGGTTTTCCAGCTCACCTTCTTTCGTAGTGATAAGCCCTAACACAACTTGCTGATGGCCCGGACGCACAAAGCGTAATGGCTTGAAATCACCGGAACGGTCGTTGTCATATTCCAGGAAGAACGCATCCACATTCACGCTACCGAAAAGCACCTCCGCAACCGGCTCGTATCCGCCAGAAGAAATCCACGTTGAGCGGAAATTACCGCGACACACGTGCAACCCAATAGTGAGATCGTCCGGCTTCCCTTCCAGCGCTTTGTTCAGCACGCGAGCATAGGTTTTTGCCAGTTCATCGGGATTGTCACCGCGTTCACGCACCTGCTGACGCTGTTCATCAGAACAAAGGTACGCCCAAACGGTGTCATCCAGTTGCAGGTAGCGACAACCCGCGTCGTAAAACGCGCGGATCGCATCACGCCAGGTGGTTGCCAGATCGTCAAAATAATCAGCCAGATCCGGGTAAACCGTCGCATCAATGTCTTTACGCCCGCCACGGAAATGCAGCACGCTCGGGCTTGGAATGGTCATTTTCGGCTGCGCATCGCCGCTGATACTTTTCAGATAGCGGAAATCTTCCAGCATTGGGTGGTCGCCAAAACCGAGTTTCCCGGTGACGCGCACGCCGTGAGCTTTAGTTTGCACGCCGTTAAACTGAATGCCCTGGTCCGAATCGTAACGCTCAACGCCCTGCAACCCATCAAAGAAGTCAAAATGCCACCAGGCGCGACGAAACTCGCCGTCGGTCACCACATGCAGGCCGCAGTCGCACTGATGCTGAACGACTTTCAGGATCGCCTCATCCTCTACGGCGCGTAGCGTCTGCGCATCAATATCCCCTGCGGCAAACTGCTGACGGGCATGTTTAATGCTGTCCGGACGTAAAAAACTGCCGACGATATCGGCGCGATAAGGGGCGGAATGCTGTGACATGGACTCTCCTTGCCGTCAGGCAACTGATTGCCTGACGTGATAATTGCGAAATCAAATTTAGACTTCTGGATGGCTATATGTACTCAAAGTGCCATGCGGGAGAGACGCAGGCAAACGAGATAAATTCATCACCGATGAAAAATATTCATGATGAAGCAAAGGCCAGGCCTTCATCTTCCCATCCCATTAAGCCGCCAATCATCAGTTTTACCGGTTTACCGAGCTGCGCCAGCTTGAGCGCAGCCCTGTCTGCCCCGTTACAGTGCGGGCCTGCACAATAAACGACGAAAAGTGTGCTCTCTGGCCATTCATTCATACGCTCAGCGGTCATTAAACGATGCGGTAAATGCACTGCGCCTGGCAGATGCCGACGCGCAAAAGCCTCAGGTGTGCCGACCACATGAAGAAGAACAAAATCTGTTTCATTGCTTTTGATTGCCGAATGCACATCATCGCAATCCGTTTCAACGCTGAGACGGCGCTGAAAATGGGCAATCGCATCCTGTGGCGCAGCAGTGGGAATGTCTGAAACAACGCTCATAGTATTTTCCTTTTCGATTGATTTAGGTGTCGTGTCAGGTCCTATCACACCAAAAATTCAGTACCCGCGCCGTCCGTGGTTATGACAGAAAACGCCAGGATCCTGCCAATTTTTCTCTCACACAGTTAATGAGGAGGCCATGCCATGTCCTGAGAATACTCACTATTATCTTTATGCCTGCATAAAAATAATTCAGCGCAGAGATTTATTTAATGAAACCCATAATTGTTATTTATATTGGTTAATTTCACGTCACACTTAAGAAAATATTTTCAACTATAAAACGTGTATTTTTGTCGTGGGTATTTACTTTTACTCAGGGACTAAAGCATGACCTGGAATGCCCACTCCGCAGTTCATTATGCCCGCATGCATGCTGGCCCTGTCACAACCCATTATTGCGCACGTGCTGTTGCAAAGGCTATTGTGGCAGGAGGAATACTTGTTACCTCAAACAACGCTAATCACTTTGAATCCTCACTAAGGCTTTCTGGATTTAGACAAGTCTACGGGCAGCCAATTGAAGGTGATATTGCAATAATTGACGCATTATCCGGCCCTCATGAATATGGACATGTTTGTATCTACGATGGTCATGGAGTCTGGTACTCTGACTTTGTACAAAAGAGCATGTATCCTGGACCACGTTACCGAAAAATACGCCCTGCTTTTAAACTATTCAGACACAGCTAATATGAAACGAATCCTCTTTTTACTTTTAATATCTACCACCGCAGTCGCTGCATCTGACGATGAAACAGCATTTACACGCGCAAAACAATTTAATGTCTGGTATCTGGAACAGATTAATGCAGATAAATACCCAATAACTGACGGCCATAAAATTGATAACTATGTTACCGTATCCACTCTAAAAAAATTACGCCATGCCCAGGATCCTAAATACTCGGACTCAGAGTTTTATGACGCTGATTTTTTCACTAAATCACAGTACATCGCTGATGACTGGGCTACCAGCGTAAAAGTCATCACCTCGGATTCCGACCCAGTGTGTTTGAATGTTTATGTTGCCTATGGTGTAAAATATGAACATGTGGTCATTGATTGCATGGTGAAAGAAAATGGCCTCTGGAAGATCCAAAGTGTGGCTGGTATACCGGACGCTGTTGGGAACAAATAATGTATTCGATTGGCCCCTTGGCATCGAGGGGTTGGTTTTAGACTGCTTAGTGGCCTGGCTACGAATTTATCTGCGTCCTCTCTTGTCGCGGTGGCCGCTGTCGTGTTACCTCTACTCTCATTCATTCTATTTTCCCCGTAGCACATCATCATGACTGACATCGCCCGTAATCAATCACTCGCAACCCGCCCTTTGGTCGTCGCACTCGCCTATGACGGGCTGTGTACTTTTGAGTTTGGTGTCGCCGTGGAAATTTTCGGATTACCGCGCCCGGAACTGGGTGAAAACTGGTATCGCTTTGCGGTGGCTGCAGTCGATGACGGCGAGCTGCGCGCTACCGGGGGCATTCGTATTGTGGCTGATGGCGGGTATGAGCTGTTTGAACAAGCGGATACGATTGTGGTGCCCGGCTGGCGAGGTGTGCAAACAGCCGTGCCCGACGCACTTTGTGGCGCCTTACGCCAGGCACACCTGCGCGGATGCCGGATAATCTCGATCTGTTCCGGTGTCTTTGTCCTTGCCGCAAGCGGTTTGCTGGACGGGCGTCAGGCCACCACGCACTGGCGCTACACGGATGAACTTCAACAGCGGTTTCCCGCCATTCATGTTGTCGATGATGTGCTGTATATCGGCGACGATCGGCTAATGACCTCGGCGGGTAGCGCGGCGGGGATTGATTTATGCCTGCACGTGGTACGTAACGATTATGGGCTTGAAGTGGCGAACAGCGTTGCACGCCGCCTGGTTGTGCAGCCGCATCGCGATGGCGGTCAAACCCAGCATCTGGCGCGCCCTGTCGCGCGAAGCCGCGAAAGTGAAAGACTTGGGCAACTGTTCGACTGGCTGCACGGTCATCTTGCCGAAACGCACACTCTGGAGTCCCTCGCTCTGCGCGTTGGCATGAGCCCTCGCACGCTGCTGCGCCGTTTTCAGGAAGCTACTGGCATGACGCCAGCTCGCTGGATTTTGAATGAACGTCTGCAACGCGTTCAACAGGCTTTAACCGAAAGCCGTTTGAGTATTGAACATATCGCCGAAGTGAATGGATTTGGCACAGCCAGCGCCTTACGCCATCATTTCCAGCAACAATTCGCAATCAACCCGTTGGCGTTTCGCAAAAAATTTACGCAACTCACGAAGTAGTTCACTTAATTAATGATTTGTTTAGATTCACTTCTGTATTCTGTTTCTATCGCGGCTAATGAAGGTAAGTGAGGATTATATCGTAGGCTTTTAATTTTAACGGAGGTTAATCATGCTGGGAAATATGCATGTCTTTATTGCAGTGTTAGGAACCATTGTTTTCACCGGTTTCCTTGCTGCGTATTTCAGCCATAAATGGGATGACTGATGAACACTGATAATCCCGATCCTTAACAGCCCCTTGTCGCTTATAGCACAAGGGGCTTTTTGTTGTGCCTATGAAAAAAACAAAAAAAACCGCCAACGATGTGGCGGCAAATGCTTGCATGGATAGATTTGTGTTTTAGTTAGTCAGCAAATCAGGCGATTCCTTGCCCTATTTGCATCATCAGATAAGATTAACAGCTTTAACTTCAATGAAGACTAAACGAGACGATCTTCGTAGTCAAAAATGCGCACCACGCCGCGTTACTTAATGCCGTTGTATCCATCAAGATACGCTGTTGCCAGCTCGCCAAACCACAGCGTTGCATCCTTTTGTTCTGCAGTATCCTGCCATTGATCACCTGCATTGTTTTTAAAGGTGTTTTGTACCTGATGTTGTGTATCTGCCTCTTTGCGTATTAACGCCGCATACGCATTTGCATACTCACGATTTTTACCGTTGCTGCGATCCACATTACCCTGCTGATAGACTTTTTCAAACTCAGGTAAATTGATGCGATACACTTCACTGCGTTGCGTCTGGAAATTACCATTCAGCGTACCAGAGGTATGCTGACTAAAATACCAGGCATGTTTTTGCGGTGCTGTTTTGGCCACACAACCAACTGCGCTGATGACAGCAATAACCAATAATAATTTTTTCATTGTCGTCAGTTCTTTATACGAGATTAATTAGACCTATTTGGTCAGAGGGGTTTTACGTGTCGGACCGCTGGTGGCCCTTGAATCTGCATCACCTTTGAACCTGGCCTGAGGGTGCTTGTTCTGTTGGCGACTATGCTTTGGGTTACACGTTCCGTTAGCTTCACTAACCTGTGTACAGCCCGATTTTTCAAGCTGGGCGCGATAGGCCTCACTGATAGCGAATGCGGACACAGAAAACAGACTCCCCGCCATTACAACCGTTGCTAACATCATTACTTTTTTATTCATCATTCAATCCTGACATTTATTAGAGTAACGCCGTTGTCAATCCAGTAATATTTATCAATCCTTTTGCATTCAGCGTTTTTAGAGGGCATTGATATGCCCGCCCGCATCATATTAATTTCTTTATAAAATAAACAGCGCAAAAAAGCAGTTAATAATTGTTTTTTATCGCATTGATTTTTAAGGGGAAATAAATGCCAGTTTGTGTTATGTTATCTGGGTGTAGAAAAACCGTATCGAAGATGACGTGCTTATTTTTATAAAGTGTGTCGATAAAGGAGGCGTTATTTTTCTCTGGTAACAAATCGCCAGTCATTACTTTCATATGAAATAAAAATTAGCAGGCTTATTATGCATAAAAAAAGACCCCGAAAGGTCTTTTTAGATATTCAATGTTATCTATTGGGAATTATTCACTTAAGCCACGGTTTCTCAGCATCGGTTCCGGGAACGGATCGTGCCCACGCCAGTCACGATACAATGTTTCCAAATCGCTGCTGTTACCGCGTGATAAAATCGCGTCCCGGAAGCGTTGTCCATTTTCGCGGGTCAGCCCGCCCTGCTCTGCGAACCACTGATAACCGTCATCTGCCAGCATTTGGGTCCAGATATAGGCGTAATACCCTGCCGCATAGCCGCCGCCAAAGATGTGCGCGAAATAGCTGCTGCGATAACGCGGAGGTACGGCGGCAATATCTAAATTTTCGGCGCGAATGGCTTTATTTTCGAAAGCATCAACATCTGTTGGCAGCGTTTCTGTGGTTAACGTGTGCCAGTTCATATCCAGTAACGCCGAACTGAGCAATTCGGTCATGTCATAGCCTTTGTTGAAGGTCGCGGCACGCATCATGCTGTCGCGCAAAGTCTCAGGCATCGGCTCGCCGGTTTGATAATGGCGGGCAAAACGGGTGAAGACCTGCGGGTGACGCGCCCAGTGTTCGTTGATCTGTGACGGAAACTCAACAAAGTCACGCGGCGTTCGCGTGCCCGAAAGCCCAGGATAGCGCTGTGTAGCGAACAATCCATGCAACGTATGGCCGAATTCGTGGAACAATGTGACGACATCATCCCAACTCAACAGCGCCGGGTGACTGGCTGTCGGTTTTTGATAGTTGCAGACGTTGTAAATGACGGGCCGTTGCTCAAGCAGCGTCGACTGCTGAACAAAGTTATCCATCCACGCGCCGCCGCCTTTTGAATCACGGGCGAAGAAATCACCGTAAAACAACGCCAAACCTTCGCCATTCGTGTCGAATATTTCCCAAACGCGCACATCAGGGTGATAAACCGGGATATCGAAGCGCTCGACAAAACGGATGCCAAACAGCTGTGAAGCCGCCCAGAACACACCTTCTGTCAGAACATTGTTCAGTTCGAGATAGGGTTTAATTGTTGATTCATCAAGGGAATAACGAGCCAGCCGCACTTGTTCGGCGTAATAAGCCCAGTCCCATGCTTGCGCCCTGAAACCGCCCTGTTGATCGTCTATCACATGCTGAATATCCGCCAATTCACGTTCGGCACGCGCTCGCGCCGCTGGTGCGATTTTGCGCATAAACGTAAAGGCAGCTTCGGGCGTTTTTGCCATCTGATCGGCCATGCTCCAGCTCGCATAATCGCGATAACCCAAAAGTTTCGCCTGGTTGGCCCGAACGCTGACCAATCTCAGGATAAGCTCGCGGGTGTCGCTTTGATCGCCTTTCTCATTACGCAGCCAGCCTGCGGTAAACAGGTTTTCACGCGTCTGCCGATCGCGTAACTGTGCGAGTGCGGGATGCTGCGTAAAATTCAACAATGTAAGAAGCCAGCGATCATTCAGCCCTTTTTCCTGTGCCGCGCTGGCGGCTGCGGTAATCTCTTCGTCGCTAAGTCCATCGAGTTGATGACGGTAATCCAGCACCAGTCCACCGGATTTGACACCCGCCATCAAACGTTGATGAAACTGAGTGCTAAGCGTCGCCGCCTCGGTATTCAGTTCGCGTAGTTCAGCTTTTTGCGCGACGCCCAATTTAGCCCCCGCCAGAATAAAGCGTTGATATACCACTTCAACCAAACGCAACGATTCTGAATCCAGACTTAGCGTTTCCCGTTGTTGCCAAATATGCTCGACACGTTCAAACAATGCATCATTCAGGTAAATATCATTGGCGAGCCCTGCAAGCTCGGCGGAAAACTGTTCATCGAGTTGCTGGAGCGTGTCATTGGTATGCGCATTGGTCATCGCGAAAAATACAGACGTCACGCGCTCAAGCAGTTCGCCGCTTTTCTCCAGCGCCACAAAGATGTTGTCGAATGTTGCGGGCTGTGGATTTTCGGCAATAGCGGTGATTTCTTCGCGTTTACGCCGCACACCCTCATCAAATGCCGGACGATAATGCTCGTCCTGAATAACATCAAAGCGCGGAGCCTGATATGGCAACAGGCTAACAGTTAAAAACGGATTATCGTGATTCATCACTCACTCCTGAAACTGGGACATTCCTTAGAGTAGGCAACCCATTGATAAACCGCAATGATTTTACGGGGCAGCACCGTAGCGCGGCTTCGCAGGCAACCTTATTTTTAACGCATCAACGGCAACACCTGGCAGCAAAGTTCCACTCCCGAAGGCTGACCGCACATGCTATGGTATGAAGACAGTTAAAGCATTGAGGAACAGGAAGAATGATTGTACTTGTTACCGGAGCCACCGCCGGATTTGGCGAAAGCATTACCCGCCGTTTTATCGCTAATGGCCACAAAGTTATCGCCACAGGCCGTCGTCAGGAACGTTTGCAGGAGCTGAAAGAAGAGTTGGGCGACAACATTCTGACCGCGCAACTGGACGTGCGTAACCGCGCGGCGATTGAAGAGATGATTGCCAACCTTCCCGCCGAGTGGCGCAATATCGATATTCTGGTCAACAACGCGGGTCTGGCGCTCGGCATGGAGCCTGCGCAAAAAGCCAACGTTGACGATTGGGAAACGATGATCGACACCAACAACAAAGGCCTGGTGTATATGACCCGCGCAGTGCTGCCGGGCATGGTCGAACGCAACCGTGGTCATATCATCAATATCGGTTCAACGGCTGGCAGTTGGCCGTATGCAGGCGGCAACGTTTACGGCGCGACCAAAGCGTTTGTACGCCAGTTCAGCCTTAATCTGCGCACCGATTTGCACGGCACCGCGATACGCGTGACCGATGTTGAACCAGGCCTCGTGGGTGGCACGGAGTTTTCTAATGTGCGCTTTAAAGGCGACGATGCGAAAGCTGAGAAAACCTACGAAAACACCAGCGCGTTGTCGGCAGAAGATGTCACCGAAGCCGTGTGGTGGGTTGCAACACTGCCAAAACACGTCAACATCAACACCCTTGAAATGATGCCTGTCAGTCAGACTTACGCCGGACTGAGCATTCATCGTCAGAGTTAACGGCCGTTAACCCGTCCGGCCTGCGGGCCGGGCTGGGCGTGGCAGCAAAATCAGCGTAAAATAACGCACTTATCCCGCAATGAAGAAAGAGCCATGGCCGCAGAATCGCAACTCAATCCGACCCAGCCCGTCAATCAGCAAATCTATCGCATTCTGCGCCGGGATATCGTGCACTGTCTGATAGCACCTGGCACGCCGTTGTCCGAGAAAGAAGTGTCGGTTCGTTTTGACGTCTCGCGCCAACCGGTCCGTGAAGCCTTTATCAAACTCGCCGAAAACGGATTGATTCAAATTCGTCCCCAGCGCGGCAGCTACGTGAATAAGATTTCCCTGTCACAGGTGCGCAACGGTTGTTTCGTGCGTCAGGCGATTGAATGTGCCGTGGTGCGCCGTGCCGCCGCGATGATAACCGATGCCCAGCTTTATCAACTGGAGCAAAATCTGCACCAGCAACGTATCGCCATTGACCGCGAACAGCTCAATGATTTCTTCCTTCTCGACGACGAATTTCACCAGTTGCTGTCGCAAATTGCCGACTGCCAACTGGCGTGGGAAACCATCGAAAACATTAAAGCCGCCATCGACCGCGTGCGCTATATGAGCCTTGATCACGTCACTTCCCCGGAAATGCTGTTACGTCAGCATCAGGATATTTTCAGCGCGCTGGAAAAGCGTGACGTGGAAGGCGTTGATAAAGCGATGACCGAACATCTGCAAGAAATTAGCGAGTCTGTATTGTTGATTCGTCAGGAAAATCGCGACTGGTTTAGCGAAGAATGATACCGGTGTGATGAAGATGCCGCCCCGAATGGAGCGGCAGTGAAACGATTTACAGCTTCGCCGCAAAGGCCGCCACGGTGACTTTAGCCCCTTTCTCCAGCAGCGACAGATACGCGTTTGTCACCTGCGCGACAAATTTGCTCTCTAACGGCAATTCCTTGCCAAAAATAGCTTCAATACCCAGCAACGCTTTCACACGATTTTCGCCCTGCGCACTGGCTTTTACTGCGTTTTGGATCGTATCCAGTAGCGGATCGCAGACTTCAATCGCTTCGCCCTGCTCGTCCGTGCCGTCGACATAACGCATCCAGCCCGAAACGCCCAGCGCCAGCAATGAGAAATCGCTGTTTTTCGCCAGATGCCAGCGCACGGAATCGAGCATACGCTGGGGCAGTTTCTGACTGCCGTCCATTGCGATTTGCCAGGTGCGGTGACGCAGCGCCGGGTTGCTGTAACGGTCGATCAGCAAATCCGCATAACGCGCTAAATCGACACCCTTCACTTTCAGCGTGGGCGCCTGCTCTTTGAGCATTAATGCGTGAGCAGCCCGACGATAATTCGCGTCTTCCATGCACTCGTTGATATGCTGATACCCCGCCAGATAACCGAGATACGCGAGGAACGAATGGCTGCCGTTGAGCATGCGCAGTTTCATTTCTTCAAATGGGATAACATCAGACACCAGTTCTGCCCCGGCCTTTTCCCACTGTGGGCGGCCAGCAACAAAATTGTCTTCAATGACCCACTGACGGAACGGTTCACAGGCCACACCTGCCGGGTCACGCACACCGGTTATGGCTTCAATTTTATCCAGCGTTTCCGGAGTGACAGCGGGTACAATGCGGTCAACCATCGTCGATGGGAACGTCACGTTGCGTTCGATCCATTCAGCTAATTCGCTATTCAGCGCACGAGCATAAGCACGCACCACTTTACCCAGCACATGACCGTTTTCCGGCATGTTGTCGCAGGACATGACGCTGAACGGCGGTAACCCTGCGGCTTTGCGGCGCGCCAGTGCTTCAACCACTACGCCTGGTGCTGACGTTGGCTGATGCGGGTTTTTCAGATCTGCAGCGATCATCGGGTGATCAAGGTTCAGTTCGCCGGTCGCTGGTGAATGGCAGTACCCTTTTTCGGTGATGGTCAATGACACAATCGCCACCTGCGGCTCACACATTTTTGCCAGCACGGTTTCGAGACCATCAACCTGAGCATGCAGCGCTTCTTTGACTACGCCAACAACACGGGCAGTCCATGCGTCAGCTGACATTTCTGCCACGGTATACAAATTATCCTGATGCTTTAGGTCAGCGATTTGCTGCTCGCCGCCAATCAAGTTGACTTCGGTATAACCCCAGTCACTGTTATGTTCTGACGCGAGAATGTCGGTATAAACGGCCTGATGCGCGCGGTGAAAAGCACCAAAACCCAGATGAACGATACGTGGCACCAGTTTGGTGCGATCATAGGCGGGTACGGTCGCCTTAGCGGTTAAAAGCGTATTTTGCATTTTTTTGACTCACAGGTAGAGGACGCTCATTGCCATACTAGAATACCCCCATGAACGTCCTGTACTTTGATTTATGTTAATTTCCCTGCAAGTGGTATGACATGAATTGAAAGTTGTGTGACAGCCTTATCACCCTATCGCACACTGAGCGTTTTCGTCACTGTTACGTTTTCAGGCAAATCATTGAGCTGTGCCCAGGAATAGCCCGTCAAATCCTCGACTATGGCTTTTGCCTGCGGCGTAATGGCTTTGGCATCGCCGGTAGCTTTCATGCGTTCCACTTCTGCCACAAAAATGCCGTGGGTTTGCTTGTTCAAATGGAACGTCCAGGCCTGCCAGAAAGCAAACAGCAGCAGGATGGCGGTTCCGGCAAACAACAGCAGCGCGATAGTGTTGATCGCTTCTTGCGGCTGCACCTGGCTGCCTTTCACAAAACCACCGGTCTGGAGCAACAGACCGACGACAAAGGTCGCGATCGCTACCGTGGTTTTACGGGAAAACGTCATCACAGCGGCAAATAGCCCTTCGCGGCGTTTGTGGCTGATCATTTCGTCAATATCCGGAATAAACGGGAAAACGTTCCACGGGGTAAATTCCAGTACGCAACGCCCAACCTGATAAGCCGCCGCAAGGATCAGCAACAGCATCACTTTATTGTCGGTCGGGAACTGGTAAATAAGGAACAACCCACCAAGACAAATCAACATCAGTGAATAAGCAAAAATATAGAGCCGCGATGGCCCAAATTTGATGATTGCCAGCCCTGCCACGAGCGTGACCGGTAAGCCAACAATACTCATCGACAGCAGCGTGCCGGCCAACGCCGACGACACGCTCAGACAATAAACGCAGAAGAACACAAACACCGTGTTATAGACGTCTTTTGCCGTGAACGAGAACAGATAAATCGCCAGATGTTTACGAAAAGCGCGGACTTTCAGCGTTGAGGCGTACTCTTTGAACAGCAGGCCAACTTTATTCAGTTTTTCAAGTAGCGAGGTTTTAACCTGGTCTTTTTCGAGTTCAGCCATCATTTCTGGCGTTAATTCGCGCTCCCACGTCACTTTCCATGAAATAAATACGCAAGCCATAAACGCAACAGCAAATACGATCCCGTTAATGAGATAGGCATTTGCATTATGCTCACCGAAATAGCTAATCAGCAGACCCGGAATAAACGTCGCTAAAAACGTGCCGGATGCGGATAAAAACATCCGGCAGGTTGATAATTTGGTACGTGAATTGAAGTCTTTAGTCATCTCTGAGGGCAAGGTTTCCCACGGGATAAGTACCATCGCGGCAATCACTTCGAACGCCAGATACACCGCAAGGTAGAAGCCGTATGACATACCGTCGAGCCACAGCAGTGCATACACCAGCATCAGCGGCGCGCCAATCAGCAAAAAGAAGCGACGACGGCCGAATTTTTTGCCGAAATAGTTTTTATAAAAGTGATCGGTAAAGCTACCCATAAACAAGCTGACGACAGCATCAACAATACGGGCAATTGCCACAATGGAGGCCGCTTCCATTGGCGACAGGCCAACAAAGGTGGTGTAGAAAAATAATAGCCAGGCGCCAATCACCGTAAATGCGCCCCCGCCCATAATATCTGTCAGGCCATAGCCAATGCTCACCGGGATGGTGATATTTTTATTTTTGCGGGTCATGCTCTTTCCTTAAATAATGAGGAGAAATGGCGATTTCATATTTATGGCGTATGAAATCGCTATTGGCAGGCGACTCCGTTATTTCTTTTTAGGGTTTATTACCAATTCCATAGCGTGCCGTCTTCCAGACGCGCCACCGGGAGATAAGCCGGATCATACGGATATTTCGCAGCCAGCTTTTCGTCAAACTCAATGCCCAGCCCCGGTTTGTTGCCCGGATGCATGTAGCCATTGTCGAAAGTCCAGTTATGCGGGAACACCTCCAGCATTTGATCGGAATAGCCCATATATTCCTGAACGCCAAAGTTTGGCACCCACAAGTCAAAATGCAGCGCCGCCGCCATACATACTGGCGATAAATCGGACGGCCCGTGTGAACCCGTGCGCACTTGATAAAGTGACGCAAAATCCGCGATACGACGCATCCCCGTGATACCACCCGCGTGAGTGATTGTGGTGCGGATATAGTCGATCAGCTGTTCTTCAATCAGCTGTTTGCAATCCCAGATGCTATTGAACACTTCCCCCACCGCAATCGGCGTGACGGTGTGTTGACGGATCAGACGGAAACATTCCTGGTTCTCGGCGGGCGTCGGGTCTTCCATCCAGAACAGGCGGTAATCTTCGATACTTTTACCGAAGCGCGCAGCTTCAATCGGCGTCAGACGGTGATGCATGTCGTGCAAAAGATGTTCGTCAAAGCCGAATTTTTGACGCACCGCGTCGAACAGTTTCGGCGTGAAATCGAGGTATTTTTCGGTAGACCACAGCTGTTCTTCCGGCCACTGGCCTTTGGTGGCCGGTTCATACGCCTGCCCTTTGCCCTTCGCCATTCCATAGGTGGTTTTCATCCCCGGCACGCCGCACTGCACACGAATCGCTTTGAAACCCATTTCTTTGTGGCGTGCATAGTCGTCCAATACTTCATCAATCGTGTGGCCGGTGGTGTGGCAATAGACCATGACGCCTTCGCGCGATGCGCCGCCGAGCAGTTGATAGAGCGGCATGTTGGCGGCTTTGGCTTTGATATCCCACAGCGCCATATCGACAGCGGAAATCGCTGACATGGTCACCGGACCGCGACGCCAGTACGCGCCTTTATAAAAGAACTGCCAGATATCTTCGATGCGATGCGCATCACGACCAATCAGCTGCGGACAAAGATGATCTTTCAAATACGAAGCCACCGACAACTCACGTCCGTTCAGCGTCGCGTCGCCCAGCCCGGTGATCCCGTCTTCGGTGGTGATTTTCAATGTGACAAAATTACGTCCCGGACAAGTAACAAATACGTCTGCTGCAACAATTTTCATGTTCATTCCTTACGGCTTATCGTTGATGAGCAAATAGTGTGCCCACAACAACTACCATACAAGTATATAAAACAGAAAAAGCTCAGCGGATCACAAAAATAGAGGCATTAATGAGAGGGTTGCCCGGCAGCAAATGGCTGCGCCGGGCCAGAAGAAAGGATTATTCGATGCGGTCTTTCACGATGAAGAAGTAACACAGTGCGCCAAAGAAAGTGACGCAGGCGGCAATCACCAGAGCCAGATTAAAGGAATGCGTGGTGTCGACCACCCAGCCGGTAACAATCGGCGCGAATGAAGCAAACACGAAGCTGCCGAAGTTTTGAATGGCCGCCACAGACGCCACTTTGGTTTCTGCCACCATGACCTGCACCAAACCCCAGGCAGAGGTTCCGGCAAAGTGGACGCAGAATAGAGCCATCGAAATAAAGGCTACCGCCTGTGTCGGAGTGGAAGATTGCACCACCAGCAGCGTACCAAGCGCAGAAAGAATCAGACCGAGCACAATTGCCGTTTTACGGGTTTTCGCCAAATCATAGCCGCGACGCGCCAGTGCATCGACCACAAATCCGTTGGTCCACATTCCGACTGCCGCCGCCAGGAACGGGATCGCCGCTACCCAACCGGTTTTCGCCAGGCTAAGCCCCTGCTCTGCCTGTAAATATCCCGGCAACCACGCGATGTACAACCAGCCGGTATAGTTCACGCCGGAGAAGCCGAGGATCATGCCCCAGGTGGTGCGGCGTTTGAACAAGGCCAGCCATTCGCTGAACGCTAATTTAGGTTTCGCCGTGGCTGGCGCAGAAAGGTATTCGCGTTCGGTTTCATTGAGGCTGAATTGCGCGCGGTTGCGATACCACGCATACCAGCAAACGCCGACGATAATACCCGCCAGACCAATCACCACGAACATCGTGCGCCAGCCCCAGGCAAGCTGCATCACCACCAGCGCGGGCGGCGCAATGGCCTGACCGATCACCGTTGAAGAGTTAAAAATGCCCAGCGCCGTGCCGCGCTCTTTCTGCACATACCAGTCGCTGATCGATTTAACGCCCGCAGGCATAAACGGGGCTTCACCGATCCCAAGCCCGATGCGCAGCAGAATAAAGTGACTGAACGAGTTCACAACGCCAGTCAGCGCCTGCATCGCCGACCAGAAAATCAAGCCAGCGCCCAGCACCAGTCGTGGGCCAAAGCGATCCAGCAGGATCCCCGCAGGCAGTTGCGATAAACCATAAGAAAGGGAGAACGCCGACAGCAGCACGCCAAACTCGGTGGCGGATAAACCCAACTCACCACGAATGGCTTCACCCGCGACGCTCAGCGATGAGCGGTCAAGGAAGTTAACTATCCCGGCAATAAACAGCAGCGCCAGGGTCACGGTTTGGATCGTTTTTATTCTTGCGGGCTTTGCCAGCGCCGCCTGTTCCACCACGGTAGTTGCCATAAAATACTCCAGGTCAGGATTGATCTCATACGCCGTTATCCGCAGCGCTGGTCAACACTCTATACCTGAACTACTACCATACAAGTGAAGATAACAAGAAAGCTCTTAACGATCACAAATTAGAAACATTCAGGATTTTCCCCGGTCTTATTTTCAACATGAACGATTCTTTCTGGCGGTTGTCAGCAAAGTTGTTAAGGATAAATTAATCTTAGGCAAGGGAGAATCGCTTTTCTCTGCAACAATCCTGAGGCCATTGAGGTGCAGTAATATGAGTATCGACAGAATGGCGAAGATGGTGCTTCGGCGCCAGGGTATCGGGGTGAAAGATAAGGTCATTCGCTTTCGCGGCAATACCATTGTGTTTCGCTACAACGAGGACGGTTACGATATCTATATCAATGGACTGAAAATTAACTTCATCAAAACCAAAGATGTGAATGAAGCGGTGCGCATTTATAAAACAGCCTGCTAATCGCCCTTTACCGGACCTTACCATTAGGGCGGGTATTCCCTGTACTGGAGTTGGTGTAAACTCTGCGTGTGGGTTTACCGTTTTTATCACCCTAAAGGAAACAGCAATGAAAGTGACCCTTAGCAAACGCCTGTGCCTGACGGCAATGCTGACGCTGGGTGCCATCGTGTATACCGCGAGCGCATCTGCGGACACCAGCAAGCTCATCATCGAATCGGGTGATGGCGCGCAGAGCAAACAGAATGCGGCGATGGACAAGGAGCAGTGGAACGACACCCGTTCCCTTCGTCAGAAGGTGAACACCCGCGCTGAAAAAGAGTGGGACAAAACCGACGTGGCCTTTGATTCTCGTGACAAATGCGAGCAAAGCACCAACCTGAACGCGTACTGGGAACCCAACACCCTGCGCTGTCTCGACAGAACTACCGGTCGAAAGCTCGTTCCGTAATACCGATGGGCGCAGATCTGCGCCCTTCTTCCCCGTTTGCCCTGCTCATCTTAATAAGGACATCACATGGCTGACGCTTATACCGTTAAGCTGCGCCCGCTGGAACGCGAAGACCTGCGTTTTGTTCATCAACTGGATAATAACGCCAGCGTGATGCGCTATTGGTTCGAAGAACCCTATGAAGCCTTCGTGGAGCTCTCAGATCTCTACGACAAACACATTCACGACCAAAGCGAACGCCGCTTTGTCATTGAATGCGACGGCGAAAAAGCCGGTCTGGTTGAATTAGTGGAAATTAACCACGTTCACCGCCGTGCCGAGTTTCAGATTATTATTTCCCCGGATTTTCAGGGCAAAGGCCTTGCCACCAAAGCGGCGCTGCTGGCGATGGATTACGGCTTTATGGTGCTGAACCTGTACAAGCTGTATTTGATTGTCGACACGGAAAACGAAAAAGCGATTCATATCTATCGCAAACTCGGTTTTCAGGTGGAAGGCGAACTCATCCATGAGTTTTTCATTAACGGCGAATACCGCAATACCATTCGGATGTGCTTGTTCCAGCATCAATACTTACCGAAACACAAAACGCACACCCTGCTCAAGCCAACGGCTCAGTAGTATTCAATGGTATTTTTGATGGTGTAATGCTGTGTCACCGCAGGTTTTACACTGTCATCCACAATCTGCAAATCGCAGCTCAACGGATTATCGTGCCTGTCGTAATCGCAGGTTTGCGCCACATTGCCAATGGTTTTGTCATTCAGCAGGCTGACCGCCGTGTAATCCAGTTTTTTGCGGGTATCCTTCGGTGGGCTGGCAATAATCTTCAGCGTTTCTTTTCCGCTGGTAGAGGTTTTCCCCAGCGGGTAACCCTCTTTGTCATACTGATAATCCACCGTGAATTCTTTGCCATGTGCGGCGACGACAAAACCATTATCGTCCGTATCCCACGTGAGTCCGGCTGCTGGCAGTCCCGCAAGTTGGCATTTGCCTTGTAGCAAAATGCGTTTTTGCTGCGTCGTGCCGTCGACATAGTAATTCGCATCTAACACCAGCGTGACACCCGTGTTGTTCTCCAGATCGTGCATTTCAATCAAATCAAAACAGCCTTCCTGCGACAGTTTCGCGCTCACGCGTTTGGTCACTTCGCCCTTTTCGTTCATCAGCGTCTGGCTGAAATCTTTCACCGGGCCGCGCAGCGGATCAAAATCAAATTCGTTGGAAAAGCTCGCCATCTCCGGCGTAAACGCGACCGGAACCGAGGCGTTATCACAGGCGGTGAGCGCGCTTACCAGCGGCATCAACAACAGCAGTTTCTTCACAGACTGTCCTTCACGGTAGAATTTTCTCAATCATATTAGCAAATACAGCGATTTACACTATCAGTGCTATGCTTTTATCTCACCGTAGCGAAAGGAGATGCGTATGAAAAAGACTCACTGGCTATTGGCACTGTTACTGGCCGGCGCGATGCCTGCGTTCGCGGCAGCGCCGGAATCTTGCGAGCGTGTGAAAGAGGACATTCAGCAGAAAATTGTCAACAACGGTGTGGAGGAATCGGCCTTTACGCTGGACATCGTGCCAAATGACCAGGCCGACCGCCCCGATGCGCAAGTCGTGGGGCACTGCGCCAATGACACCTTTAAAATTCTCTACACCCGTAACGGCAACGAACAGCAGTAGTTTCTGCCTTCAAACGAAAGATATTATCCCTTGATTGACCGGGGATAATATCTTCCTACCTCTAAGTAAGTAACATTCTTCCATCAAAAGTCGGGTTTTACGTCCGATGGTATAACTAAAAAGATGGAGTGAGTGATGTCGGAAAATGAACACCATGAACACCTCGGCGGGATCAGCCGTCGTTCTTTGATCAAATCATCTGCAATTGGTTCTTTCGCGCTTGCCGCAAGCGGTGTGTCTCTGCCCTTTGGCCTTAAAAGCGCGGCCGCGGCCGTTCAGCAAGCGACTCTTCCGGCTGATAAAGTGGTCTGGGGCGCCTGCTCGGTCAACTGCGGCAGTCGATGCGCCCTGCGTCTTCACGTGCGTGATGACGAAGTGTATTGGGTAGAAACCGACAATACCGGCGAAGATATTTACGGCGATCACCAGGTGCGCGCCTGTCTGCGCGGGCGTTCGATTCGTCGTCGCATAAACCATCCGGAACGACTGAATTACCCGATGAAACGCGTCGGCAAACGCGGTGAAGGTAAATTCGAACGCATCAGTTGGGACGAAGCGCTCGATATGCTGACCGATAGCCTCAAACATGTGGTGAAAGAATACGGCAACGAAGCGGTGTACATTAACTACACCTCCGGCATTGTCGGCGGCAACATCACCCGCTCCTCTCCGTATGCGTCACTGGTACTGCGTCTGATGAACTGCTACGGCGGCGCACTTAACCAGTACGGCACCTACAGCACTGCGCAAATCGCCTGCGCCATGCCTTACACCTACGGCTCCAACGACGGTAACAGCACCTCCGACATCGAAAATAGCCAACTGGTAGTGATGTTCGGCAACAATCCGGCTGAAACCCGCATGAGCGGCGGCGGCATTACCTATTATCTGGAACAGGCGCGCGAGCGGTCCAATGCCAGAATGATCGTCATTGACCCACGCTATACCGACACTGCTGCCGGGCGCGAAGATGAATGGGTGCCGATTCGTCCGGGAACCGACGCCGCGCTGGTCGCAGGCATGGCATGGGTATTGATTGACGAAAACCTCGTTGACCAGCCATTCCTCGATAAATACTGCGTCGGCTACGACGAAAAGACACTGCCGGAAGGCGCGCCTGCTAACAGCCACTACAAGGCCTATATTCTCGGTCAGGGCGACGATGCCACGGCGAAAACGCCGGAATGGGCCTCGCGTATCACCGGGATCCCGGCGGACAAAATCATCAAACTGGCACGTGAAATCGGCACGGCCAAACCGGCGTATATTTGTCAGGGCTGGGGTCCACAACGCCAGGCCAACGGTGAACTCACCGCTCGCGCCATCGCCATGTTGCCGATTCTGACGGGTAATGTTGGCATTAACGGCGGCAATAGCGGCGCACGTGAATCGACCTATAACATCACCATCGAGCGTATGCCGGTGCTGGAAAACCCGGTGAAAACGGCGATTTCCTGTTTCACCTGGACAGACGCCATAGAACGCGGCGCAGAAATGACCGCCACGCGCGACGGTGTACGTGGCAAAGACAAACTGGATGTACCGATTAAGTTCATCTGGAACTATGCGGGCAACACCATCATCAATCAGCATTCGCAGATCAACCGCACCCACGACATCCTCCAGGATGACAAAAAATGCGAAATGATTGTGGTCATCGAAAACTTTATGACCGCCTCGGCGAAATACGCTGATTTGTTGCTGCCGGATCTGATGACCATCGAACAAGAAGACATCATCCCGAACGATTACGCAGGCAATATGGGCTATTTGATTTTCATCCAGCCTGCCACCAGCGCGAAATTTGAGCGTAAACCGATTTACTGGATCCTCAGCGAAGTCGCAAAACGCCTTGGCCCAGACGTGTTCCAGAAGTTCACCGAAGGTCGCACTCAGGCCGAATGGCTGCAATATCTGTACGCGAAAATGGTCGCCAAAGATCCCCTACTGCCGTCGTATGAAGCGTTGAAAGCGATGGGTATTTACAAGCGTAAAGATCCTAACGGTCATTTCGTGGCTTATAAAGATTTCCGTGACGATCCGGCGGCGAATCCGTTGAAAACGCCGTCGGGGAAAATTGAAATTTACTCTGCGCAGTTAGCACAAATCGCTGAAAGTTGGGAAATCGAGAAAGACGACACCATCAGCCCACTGCCGGTCTACGCTTCCACTTTCGATGGCTGGGATGCGCCGCAGCGCGAACAGTTCCCGCTGCAACTCTTTGGCTTCCATTACAAAGCGCGTACCCATTCCAGTTACGGCAATATTGATGTGCTGCAAGCCGCCTGCCGCCAGGAAGTTTGGTTAAATCCGGTGGATGCTGCGAAGCGTGGCATTCATAATGGTGACATGGTGCGCGTGTTTAATGACCGTGGCGAGTTACGCATTGAGGCCAAAGTCACGCCGCGAATTATGCCGGGCGTTAGCGCGATGGGCCAGGGTGCATGGCATAATGCCAGCATGAACGGCGACCGTATCGATCATGGTTCATGCATCAATACGCTGACGACCCAGCGCCCATCGCCACTGGCGAAAGGCAACCCGCAGCATACCAATTTGGTGCAAATCGAGAAGGTCTGAATCTTCTGCGTAGCAACGTGATAACTGTCGTTATCCGTAATTTTATCAAGACTATCGGCGTGGGAAGTCCCACGCCACAGCAAGGAAACTGTTATGAATGAACCGCGATTCGTAGAAGCCATCGCCATTACAGGCCGTGTACTCGGCGCGCTGTTTTATTTAGATCCACAAAGCGAGAACGTCACCCCGCTGGTGGACTCTTTCCGCGACGGCTCCTGGGCGCAGCAATGGCCTGAATCTATCCCGTTCAAAGAAGAGCTGATTGAAAACTTTAAAGCGGAGTCAGAAGAACCATTAAGCGAGGCGTTTCAGCGTCTTTTCGTCGGGCCGTATGCGTTGCCCGCTCCGCCGTGGGGCTCGGTGTGGTTAGACCGCGAAAACGTGCTGTTCGGTGATTCGACTCTCGCTCTGCGTCAATGGATGCGCGAAAACGGCATCTCTTTCGAAGCGGAACAAAATGAACCGGAAGATCATTTCGGCACCATGCTGATGCTGGGCGCCTGGCTGAAAGAAAATAACCGTGATGAAGAGTGGCAGCAGCTGCTTGGCTGGCACCTTCTGCCCTGGTCGGGTCGTTTTCTTGAAGAGTTTATCGCCCACGCAGAACATCCGTTCTACCGTTCACTCGGGGAACTGGCACAGCAGACGCTGGCATTCTGGAAAACCCAACTGCTGTTCCCGGTTGCAGAGAAAAAGCTGTACCGCTAAAACACCTCGCTCGTCCGTCACCCGACGGACGACTTAACTTAAATTTCAGTCACCTATAAAAATCCAGTTTGTTACGGTGTCACCTTTGTGATTTAGTTTTAAGATAATTCTGGCAATCTACTCTCCAGCCGTTACGTTATAAGGCGTAACACCTTGTTTACAATTCCTGACACCCGAACTTAATTCCCTCCCTTTCTGGAATCCTTCCCCACCACTTGCTATAGGTCTTGGACCCTGCCGGAACATGGCATAACAACACCTATAAGCATGCAAACAGGGAGATACACTGCAATGCAATCATCGTTATTGACCCGCGCGCTACTTTTTATCGGCGCGATTATCGTGGTCCTGGCACTCGTCACGTGGGGAATTGGTCTCGATACCCTTCGCGCGCGCCAGGTCGATTTACTCTATCTCGGACAACAGCACCTGATCCTGGTGTTTTCCTCGATGTTCTTCGCCTTACTGGTCGGTATTCCGAGCGGGATTCTGCTGAGCCGCCCTGCCGCTCGCGGGATCGCCGAATACGTGATGCAGATATTCAATATTGGTAACACGTTGCCGCCACTGGCCGTTCTGGCACTGGCGATGGTGGTTGTCGGTATTGGCGATAAACCGGCGATTGTGGCGCTGTTTCTTGCGTCGCTGCTGCCGATTGTGCGCAACACCTATTCCGGGCTACGTTCCGTGCCGGGTTCTCTGCTGGAAGCGGCGAACGGGATCGGAATGACCAAATGGCAACGTTTGACACAGGTGGAAATCCCTAATGCCTGGCCGGTAATGATGTCCGGCATTCGTATTGCCACCGCCATTAACGTTGGTACTGCGCCGCTGGCCTTTTTGATTGGCGCGAGCAGCTACGGTGAGCTGATTTTCCCCGGTATTTACCTTAACGACTTCCCGACGCTGATCCTCGGTGCTGTCGCAACCGCCCTGTTCGCCCTGATCCTCGACACACTGTTGGCAGGCCTTGGACGCATCCTTAGCCCGCATACTGCCGAATAACTATAATCAGGAGCATGAGATGAGACGATTAACCCGTCTGTTTGTCGCCGCCGCTGCGCTGGCGTTTGTTGCCGGACAGGCACAGGCCGCCCCGCTGATTCTGGCGACCAAAAGTTTTACCGAGCAGCATATTTTATCCGCCATTACCGTGCAGTATCTGCGTAAAAAAGGATTCGAAGTCCAACCGAAAACCAATATTGCGACGGTGATTTCGCATAACGCGATGATTAACAAGCAAATTGATATGACCTGGGAGTACACCGGAACTGCGCTCATCATCTTCTACCACATCGACAAGCGCATGTCACCGGAAGCGTCTTACGAAACGGTGAAGCGTCTCGAAGCGAAGCACGGGCTGGTGTGGCTGAAACCCGCCGAAATGAACAATACCTATGCTTTCGCTATGCAACGTAAACGTGCCGAGGCCGAAAACATCAACACCATGTCGGAGATGGTGGCGAAGATTGAGCAGATCCGTAAAACCGACCCGAAACACAACTGGTTGTTGGGGCTGGATCTCGAGTTTGCCGGGCGCAGCGACGGCATGAAACCCTTGCAGCAGGCCTACCAAATGACGCTCGACAGACCCCAAATCCGCCAGATGGACCCGGGCCTGGTCTACAACGCCGTGCGTGACGGTTTTGTTGATGCTGGGCTGATTTACACCACCGACGGCCGTGTGAAAGGTTTCGACCTGAAAGTGCTGAAAGACGACAAAGGGTTCTTCCCGAGCTACGCCGTCACGCCAGTTGTGCGCAAAGACACGCTGGAAGCCAATCCAGGGCTGGAAGAAGCACTTAACACGATCTCTGGCCTGTTGAATAACGAGGTGATTACCGAGCTGAATAAGCGCGTGGATATCGATCACCAGACGCCACAAAAAGTTGCGCAGGATTTTCTGCACAGCAAAGGCCTGGTTTAAGGAGGAATGATGGAAACTGTCCATTACATGATCGATAACTGGAACTATCTGGCAACGCTGACCTGGCAACACCTGTGGCTGGTGTTGCTCGCCGTGGGACTGGCGATAATTACCGGTGTTCCACTGGGCATTTTAATTGTTCGTTACAAATGGCTGGCCACACCGATCCTCGGCCTGACCACTATTTTGCTGACCATTCCGTCGATTGCGTTATTCGGCCTGATGATCCCGCTGTTCTCAATGATTGGCGAAGGTATTGGCGCCCTGCCAGCCATTACCGCAGTGTTCCTCTATTCATTACTGCCGATTGTGCGTAATACCCACATCGCACTCGACAGCCTGCCACCGGGCCTGCGTGAAGCCGGACGCGGGATCGGCATGACGTTCTGGCAGCGTCTGCGTTGGGTTGAAATTCCGATTGCGCTGCCAGTGATTTTCGGTGGTATCCGTACCGCCGTGGTGATGAACATTGGCGTAATGGCAATTGCCGCCGTGATTGGTGCGGGTGGCCTTGGGCTGCTACTGCTCAACGGCATTGGCGGCAGTGATATTCGTATGTTAATTGCCGGGGCGCTGATGATTTGCCTGCTGGCTATTGTGCTCGACTGGTTGCTGCATCGACTGCAGATTGTCCTGACACCAAAAGGGATCCGATAATGATAAAATTAGAAAATCTGACCAAACAATTTACGCAAAAAAACGGCCAGAGTTTTAATGCCGTAGACAACGTTAATCTCAACGTGCCGGAAGGCGAAATGTGTGTGCTGCTGGGGCCATCAGGCTGCGGCAAAACCACCACGCTTAAAATGATTAACCGCCTGATCCCCGCAAGCAGCGGTAAAATCCTGATCAACGGCCAGGACACCAGCGACATGGACACCGTGACGCTGCGCCGCAATATTGGCTATGTGATCCAGCAAATTGGCCTGTTCCCGAACATGACCATTGAGGAAAACATCACTGTCGTGCCAAGAATGCTCGGCTGGGACAAAGCCCGTTATAAGGCGCGTGCCGAAGAGTTGATGGACATGGTAGCGATGGATCCGAAGAAATTCCTTAACCGCTATCCGAAAGAAATGTCCGGCGGTCAGCAACAGCGTATCGGCGTGATTCGCGCCCTGGCGGCTGATCCTCCGGTCCTGCTGATGGATGAACCGTTCGGCGCGGTCGACCCCATCAACCGTGAAGTGATCCAGAATCAGTTCCTGGATATGCAGCGTCAGCTTAAAAAAACGGTGATGCTGGTCAGCCACGACATTGATGAGGCGCTGAAATTGGGTGATCGTATCGCCGTATTCCGTCAGGGGCGAATCGTCCAGTGTGCCAGCCCGGACGAATTGCTCGCCAAACCGGCGAATGAATTTGTTGGCTCATTTGTCGGTCAGGACCGAACGCTGAAACGCCTGCTGTTAGTCTCAGCCGGTGACGTCACCGACCAACAGCCAACTATTACTGTGAAACGCGATACCGCTGCGCCTGAGGCATTTGCCACGATGGATGACAACGATATTCGAGCCATTACCGTCGTGGATAATGACGGCAAACCACTGGGCTTTGTGAAGCGCCGTGAAGCCCGTAACGCCACGGGGAACTGCGCAGATCTGCTGCACCCGTTCCGCGTCACAGGTAAAGCCGAAGACAACTTGCGCGTGGTGCTGTCCAAACTATACGAAAGCAACACCAGCTGGATGCCGATTGTCGATGAAGAAGGCCGCTACAACGGTGAAATTTCTCAGGATTACATCGCCGACTACCTCAGCTCAGGTCGTACACGACGTGCGTTGAATATTTATTCGGCGGATTAACCTGTAAGGCCTGATGGCGTGTACGCTTCTCAGGCCAACAAGAACATTGTAGGCCCGTGCAAGCGTAAGCGCCGCCGGGCTATACCGCAGAAATCCATTCGCAACCTTCCTCACCGTGACATTTATCAATCAACCTCAGCAGGTTGTGTATAGTATTCACTATCCCTTTTTCACAATGTAGAACTGATGCACCGTCTTCATACTTATCCGGATATTCAGGCTATGTTTCGCCGCCTGTTGATTGCGACGATTGTCGGTATTCTCGCCGCCCTTGCCGTGGCGCTGTTTCGGCACGCCATGTATTGGCTCGAATGGCTTTTGCTTAGCGACAGCAGTGGCAGTCTGGTGTATGCAGCAAGCGGTTTGCCTTGGTGGCGACGGCTGCTGACGCCCGCGCTCGGCGGGCTGGCTGCGGGTCTGCTGTTATGGGGCTGGCAGCGTTACACGCGTCAGCGACCGCATGCGCCGACCGACTATATGGAAGCGTTAGAAACCGGCGACGGGCAGTTTGATTATGGTTCGAGCCTCATCAAATCTCTGGCCTCTTTGTTAGTGGTGGTCAGCGGCAGCGCCATCGGGCGTGAAGGCGCGATGATCCTGCTTGCCGCCCTCGCCGCCTCTTTCTTTGCAAAACGTTTTACGCCAAAAGACGAATGGAAGCTGTGGATTGCTTGTGGGGCCGCCGCCGGGATGGCGAGCGCCTATCACGCACCGCTGGCCGGAAGTTTGTTTATCGCAGAAATTCTGTTCGGCACTTTGATGCTGGCTTCACTCGGGCCGGTGGTGGTCGCAGCCGTTATCGCCCTTTTAATTACGAACTTATTGAGCGGCGGCCCGGCGTTGTTGTATATCGTCCAGGTTGACGCGCCGCACAGCGCGGGAACCTACGGTTTAATGCTGGCGACAGGTTTACTCGCCGGGCTTTGCGGCCCGCTGTTTGTCTGGCTGATGGGTGTCACCCATTCCCTCTTCTTACGCCTGAAACTCTCCCCGCCGTGGCAACTCGCACTCGGTGGTTTTATTGTCGGCCTGCTGTCACTAATCACACCCGCCGTCTGGGGAAATGGTTACAGCGTGGTGCAAGGCTATTTGCTGACACCACCGCTGTTTGCCGCGATCGGGGGCGTGTTTATCTGCAAACTGCTGGCGGTTCTGTCGAGCAGCGGTTCTGGTGCGCCGGGCGGGGTGTTTACGCCAACACTGTTTGTCGGCATGGCAATCGGAATGCTGTTTGCCCGCGTCTGGGGGCTATGGCTGCCGGATGGCAATGAAATGGCGGTATTACTGGGGTTAACGGGAATGGCAACGCTACTGGCGGCGACCACCCATGCGCCGATTATGTCGACGCTGATGATTTGTGAAATGACCGGGCAATATGCGTTACTGCCCGGCTTGCTGATTTCCTGCGTGGTGGCTTCGGTGCTTTCGCGAACGTTGCGTCAGGATTCAATTTACCGTCAACACGTCGCCGAACAGGGATAAATCAACATATTGGCTCAAATCGCGCTGTTCTGCGCGTGGCAAATACGGCAGCTCTCCGACCAACGGCGCGGGGAGTTTTTTGCTCAGCACATCAATAATTTCAGCGTAATGCGCGAGACAGGGGTTGATACGGTTCGCAACCCAACCGATAAACGGCAAACCGTCGTTGGCAATCGCCTGGGCGGTCAGCAAAGCGTGATTAATGCAGCCTTCCTGGATCCCGACCACCATCACCACCGGCAATTGTTCCTGAACCACCCATTCGGAAAGTGGGCGCAGATCGTTCATCAGGCTGCGCCAGCCGCCAGTGCCTTCAACCACCACATGCTCGACCGCCGCACTCAGCTCGCCAAGCCCTTTCGACAACAGCGTGTAATCGATTTGGCAGTTGTGCGCCACGCTGCTTTCCTCTTCGCTCAGGGCGATAGGATTGATGGCACTGTAGGGAAGCTCTACGGTCGTCACGCTTTGCAGGATCAGTGCGTCTTTGTTCCGCAGCCCATCAGGGGTTTCCTTACTGCCTTTGGCGACAGGCTTGTAGCCCGCGACATGGCTACCTTGAGCGGCCAGCGCTTGCAGCAATGCGCGTGATACGACCGTTTTACCAACAGACGTATCCGTACCTGTAATAAAGAAACGCTTAAGCATGTTCCACTCCACAGCTTTGACGGAAATATATAAATCAGGGTGATAGTTCAGAGCGGAGGGAGTGTACGTGAACGCCCGAAAAGGCGGCTTGCGTTAGCGCAATTTTAGTTAAACAAATTTAAATTGTTATCCTTGCAGCAGTCTGATCAACAGTGAGCCGTTATACAGCGCATCTTTGACCAGCGCAGCGCCGGTCATCGTGCCACGGTTCAGAAACTGGGTGCTTTCAACACTGATATGTTTGCTGTATGCGGGCAGTGATTGCTGATGAATACAGGCGCTGATAGCCGGAAAAAGGATGCTGGAAGCCTGATTAAACGGCGAACCAATAAGAATTTTTTGCGGATTAAATAAATTCACCATAATCGCGAGAATGCGCCCAACATGGGTGCCCACGCCGCTTATGATATCACTGGCTAAGAGATCGCCCTGCACCGCCGCCTGGCAAAGCCATTCGACTGTCAGAGGCTGCTGATGCAGCATCGAGCTCATCGACTGTTTCATCCGCACTTGTGTCAGTTCCAGAACGCTCTCAACGCTGGCAATAGTTTCCAGACAACCGTGATTACCACAGTAACAGCGATTCCCGTAAGGATCGACCTGCGTATGGCCGATTTCCACCAGGCTGCTGCTTCCTGCATGCAGTAATCGCCCGTCGGTTACCACACCTGCGCCCACGTTATGATCGATAACCACCTGAATCACATCCCGCGCGCCGCGTGATGCGCCGAACAGCGCCTCTGCCATGGTCCATGCGCTGATATCATGTTGCAGGTAAACCGGTACGCCAGTGCGCGATTCCAGCGCCTCGCCGAGCGCCACTTCTTTGACGTCATCATAAAACGGCATCCGGTGAATAATGCCATTTTCAGTGTCAATAATTCCGGGAAGGGTTATTGCAATAGAGGTTAAACGCTCCAGTTTTTGCTGGTGGCGAATAAAGAAATGATCGATGTGTTCGATGACCCGGTCGAGGAAAGGTTTGTCATCCACCAGGGGCAGCGTTTGTTCTTCTTCCACCACCAGTTTGCTGCTCAAATCACGCAGGGCGAGATTGATTTCCCCGCGACTGATGCGCAGCGAAAGATAATGCCAGGCTTCGGTTTCCACCATCAGCCCGACCGCAGGACGCCCACGGCTGCCCGGATCCTGAATTTCAGTTTCCTGCACCAGGTGTGCTTCGAGCATTTCACGAACGATTTTGGTAATACTGGCGGGAGCTAATTGCGCAAGGCGAGAAAGGTCGATACGCGACACCGGGCCGAGTTGATCAATCAGGCGGTACACCGCCCCTGCGTTGGTTTGCTTGATCTGATCGATATGGCCTGGCTGACTTTCTGCTACCACCGCAAACTCCCTTATTTTCGCGCTTCGAAATAAACTTTTGCTATGGTGAAGCACTTCTACGTAACGCGTCAAATTTTTGCTTAGGCTTGTGATTTACCGCACATTTTTTCGCGTATTTTCAGAAAAAAAGTCAACCAACGCCGCCGCCAGCAGTTGTTCGCGAAACCGCAGCGCGGACTGCGACTGTTCATGATGTTTTGACCACACCAGCCACATCTCGGACACCGCGTCCTCATCACTTATCGGCAGCCAGCGCATCTCATTGAGTTGCACCCTTTTAAAAGAGGCCGGAAGGATAGAAATGCCCAATCCTGCGGACACCAGGCCAATAATCGTCATCGCCTCGCCCACTTCCTGCGTAATGACCGGCGTACCGAAACGGCGCAATAAGCCAAGAATATCGTCATACAGCCCGGTGCCGACATGTGGGTCAAAAAACACCAATGGCTCCTCAACCAGCTCCGCCAGCGCGACCGATTCTCTTTGCGCGAGCGGATGATCGCGATGCACCATCGCCAGTAGCGGTTCGCGCAGAATGACCTGCCAGTCGAGCGTTTCCGGTAGCTGTGTTTTGCGCATCAGGCCCAAATCCAGCGCCCCTTCACTCAGCGGTGCAATCTGTTCACGCGTATTGCTCTCACGCGTCTGAATATGCACATCCGGATATTGCAGACGAAAACGCGACAGCGTGTCGGACACCGCCTTTATAAAGGGAGCCGACGAGGTGAAACCAATCCGCAGTTCACCGGTTTCCCCCTGATGCAGACGGGCGGCACGAGCGGCGGCATCTTCTACCTGCATCAAAATTTGTCGGCTGTCGGCCAGAAACAGTTTTCCCGCAGGCGTCAGGCTGACGCTGCGGTTTGTGCGAGCGAATAGACGCGCGCCTATCTGCTGTTCAAGGATCTGAATTTGCTGGCTTAACGGCGGCTGAGAGATGTTCAGCCTGGCAGCGGCCCGGCCAAAATGCAGCTCTTCAGCTACCGCCACAAAGTAACGCAGGTGTCGCAGTTCGATATTCATACTTTAAACATATCATTTGAGATTATTAATATATTAGACAGAATATTAACATTTTCCTACTCTGGGAAGGTGAACTGAATGTTTCTCTTATTCGCTGTTTTTACGCAAGGATCTTCCCGTGAGCCGTACTACCACCGCTGACACCGCTTCGCCTGGCGACGTCACCGATACCCGCCTTCCCGCGCCGGGGCAGTTTATTCAACGCGGCACCCCGCAGTTTATTCGCGTGACTCTGGCGCTGTTTTCCGCCGGTCTCGCGACCTTCGCCCTGCTCTATTGCGTTCAGCCCATTCTGCCGGTGTTGTCACAAGAGTTTGGCGTTTCCCCTGCCAGCGCGAGTATTTCGCTCTCTGTTTCGACCGGGTTACTGGCGTTCGGCTTGCTGTTTACCGGGCCGTTGTCGGACGCCATCGGACGCAAACAGGTCATGGTCACCGCGCTGCTGCTGGCCTCCTGCTGTACGTTATTGTCGACGACGATGACCAGTTGGCACGGTATTCTGATCATGCGTGCGCTGATTGGCCTGTCATTAAGCGGTGTGGCGGCGGTCGGTATGACCTATCTCAGCGAGGAAATTCACCCAAGCTTTGTCGCTTTTTCCATGGGGCTTTACATCAGCGGCAACTCAATTGGTGGCATGAGCGGTCGTCTGCTCACCGGGGTCATGACCGATTTCTTCGGCTGGCGGGTGGCTATCGCGATGATTGGCTGTTTCGCGCTGGCGGCGGCGCTGATGTTCTGGCGAATTCTGCCGGACTCTCGCCACTTTAAGGCGGCATCATTGCGCCCGAAATCACTGTTTATCAACTTCCGCATTCACTGGCGCGATAAAGGTTTGCCGCTGCTGTTCGCCGAAGGCTTCTTGTTGATGGGCGCGTTTGTGACGCTGTTTAACTACATCGGCTATCGCCTGATGATGCCGCCCTGGTCGTTAAGCCAGGCGGTGGTTGGCCTGTTATCTGTCGCTTATCTCACTGGTACGTGGAGCTCGCCGAAAGCAGGCGCGATGACGCAGCGTTACGGTCGCGGCCCGGTAATGGTGGGTTTTACCGCAGTGATGCTGTGCGGTCTGCTGCTAACGCTGTTCTCTTCGCTGTGGCTGATTTTCTTCGGCATGCTGCTGTTTTCCGCAGGCTTCTTCGCTGCGCATTCTGTTGCCAGCAGTTGGATTGGGCCACGGGCGCGACGCGCTCGCGGTCAGGCGTCGTCGCTGTATCTGTTCAGCTATTATCTCGGTTCCAGTATTGCGGGGACGCTGGGCGGTGTGTTCTGGCATAACTGGGGCTGGAACGGCGTCGGGGGTTTTATCGCGGCAATGCTTGTCCTGGCGTTAATTACCGGCAGTTGCCTGCACAAACGCCTGCATTAATGTCTGCTGCCCGTCGGCTGACGGGCGTCCTTACCACTGACCGAGGAAAGTGGTAAGCCCTGCCATGTCGCGTACTGCGTCAATCGACAGTAGCGTAATAAAGATCCAGATGAACGGATTCATAGTTTGCCGCACACTTTGACCTGTGATAGTCATTAGTCTGGTGTGAATTTTCCATTCCGCCTCATACTTTTGTCGTATTTTTGACCGCCCGCACAAACAAAAGTCATTCAACAGGATTAAGGCAAACATGGCAGACAACAACTACTCGCAGCTCACCCGCACTTTCCAGCGTTTATCGCGTTTCTCACACCTTTCCGCCATCGCTGGCTGGGACATGGCCGCCATGATGCCACCGGGCGGAAGCCAGGCGCGCGGCGAAGCGCTGGCCGAACTGGGCGTGCTTCAACACCAAATTCTGACCGATAAAAAAGTCGGCGAGTGGCTGGCTGCCGCCCAACAGGAAAATCTGACCGACGACGAACGCGCCAACCTGCGTGAGATGGCCCGCGCGTATGACCAGGCCGCGTTGCTGCCGGAAAGCCTGGTCGAAGCAAAATCGCTGGCGGGCAATCGTTGCGAACACGCCTGGCGTACCCAGCGCAAAAACAATGACTGGCAAGGTTTCGCACCGAACCTGAAAGAAGTGGTTCGCCTAAGCCGCGAAGAAGCCAAAATTCGCGCCGAAGCCAGCGGCGGTTCGCGCTATGACGCCCTGCTCGATATCTACGAACCGGGGATGACAAGCGCGCGTCTGGACGTGCTATTTGCTGACCTGAAAAGCTGGTTGCCAGACCTACTACAAACTGTGGTTGATAAGCTGGCCAGCCGTAAATTGATCAACCCGCAAGGCCCGTTCGCGACTGAATCTCAGCGAGAACTGGGGCTGGAAGCGATGAACATGCTCGGCTTTGATTTCAACGGCGGCCGTCTTGATGTCAGCACGCATCCGTTCTGTGGCGGCGTGCCGGAAGATGTGCGCATCACCACCCGCTACGATGAGAACGATCTGCTGAGCGCCTTGTTTGGCGTGATTCATGAAACCGGTCATGCGCGTTATGAGCAAAATCTGCCACGCCAGTGGGCCGGACAACCTATTGCCCACGCGCGTTCCATGGGCGTTCACGAATCACAGAGTCTGTTCTTTGAAATGCAGCTTGGTCGCAGCGCGGCGTTCCTCAAGCATATTCTGCCGCACATCCAGCAGCGTTTCGGCAATCAGCCTGCGTTCACGCTGGACAACTTTATTGCCTGGAGCCAAACCGTCGAGCGCGGTTACATTCGCGTGGATGCTGATGAAGTCAGCTACCCGGCGCACGTCATTTTGCGCTATGAAATCGAACGTGCGCTGATTGACGGCGAGATTGAAGTCGATGACATTCCGGCGCTGTGGGATGAAAAAATGCAGCAATATCTGGGACTGTCGACCGAAGGCAACTACCGCAACGGCTGTATGCAGGACATTCACTGGACCGATGGCGGATTCGGCTATTTCCCGTCATACACGCTCGGGGCGATGTATGCCGCGCAGTTGTTCCAGGCCGCCCGCAAAGCGCTGCCCGATCTCGACCAAAATCTGAATCAAGGCAACTTCAGCCCATTGTTCGGCTGGTTACAACAGAACGTCTGGCAGCACGGCAGCCGTTTCAGCACGTCCGAACTGATAATGAACGCCACTGGCGAAGATCTCAACAGCCGCTATTTCCGCGATCACCTCACCGCCCGCTACTTGTAATCCTCTGCGCCAGGCCCAGCGTCTGGCGCGTCTTTCCACGTTATACCTCTCGATGTACAAACGGTTACACGCCGATACCAATCACTCACTGAACGCTTTGATCCACAAGTCTATAGTTCATCTCAACGGCCCCGCAGTGGGGTTGAACATAGAAACCAAATTCGAGGATTTCAGAATGAAAAAAGTATTAGCTCTGGTTGTTGCCGCTGCTATGGGTCTGTCTTCTGCTGCTTTCGCTGCTGATACCGCTGCTACCGCACCGGCTGCTGCGCCTGCTGCCACTCACGCGGCTCCTGCTAAAACCACTCACCATAAAAAACACAAGAAAACCGCAGCTAAACCTGCTGCAGAGCAGAAAGCTCAGGCTGCCAAAAAGCACCACAAAAAAGCAGCAGCTAAACCAGCTGTAGAGCAGAAAGCTCAGGCTGCTAAAAAGCACCACAAAAAAGCAGCAACCAAGCCAGCTGTAGAGCAGAAAGCTCAGGCTGCTAAAAAGCACCACAAAAAAGCAGCAACCAAACCTGCTGTAGCTCAGAAAGCTCAGGCTGCTAAAAAACACAAAAAACACACTACCCACGCTGCTGCTAAACCAGCTGCACAGCCAGCTGCATAAGTTCGCACCCGGCAGTACGGTCTTGTATACTAAATCGGCGCTGTTTCAGCGCCGTTTTTTTCTGGAGAGCAATGATGTTGCGCCGCTATCGCTTTGAGCTCATCCTTTTATTGCTGATTATCTGTGCGCTGGTAGCCACTCGGTTCTTCTTGTCCTGAGTGTAGTTCGCTGATTTTACTCCCACTTTTTATTCATCCCGTCTATAGTAATCTCATTGGGTTTACCTTTTAATAATCATAATTGCCCCTTCAGAGAGTGTTATGCGCAGATCCATAGTGGTTTTACTGGGAGCCGTTTGCCTTTTTTCTCCCCTGACCCACGCTGACGACGACAGCGATGATACCGGCATCAGTGCCAGCGATCTTAAGACGCTATTTTTCGGTCATGACGACCGCGTCAAGGTCACGAATCCAACGCAATCTCCGTGGGACGCTATCGGCCAGCTTGAAACAGCCAGCGGTAATCTTTGTACCGCCACCTTAATTTCCCCGCATTTGGCGTTAACCGCCGGACACTGCCTGCTAACGCCGCCGCGCGGAAAACTCGATAAGCCTGTCGCACTGCGTTTTGTATCGCAAAAAGGTGTCTGGCGTTATGAAATTCACGGTATTGAAGGCCGCGTTGAGCCGTCGCTCGGTAAACGCCTCAAGCCTGACGGCGAAGGCTGGATTGTGCCGTCTTCTGCCGCGCCATGGGATTTTGGTCTGATCGTGTTGCGCTACCCGCCGTCCGGCATTACGCCGCTGCCGTTGTTCGCCGGGGATAAAGACGCGCTGACCGCCGCGCTGAAAACCGCCAACCGTCAGGTGACACAGTCCGGTTATCCGCTCGATCATCTTGATTCGTTGTACACGCACAATAATTGTGTGGTGACGGGCTGGGCGCAGAGCACCGTGCTATCGCACCAGTGCGATACCCTGCCAGGTGACAGCGGCTCCCCCCTGATGCTGAAAACTGCTGACGGTTGGCAATTGATTGGCGTGCAAAGTTCGGCCCCGGCGGCGAAAGACCGTTATCGTGCCGATAACCGAGCCATCTCTGTCACCGGTTTTCGCGACAAACTTGAAACACTGGCTGGCGAGTAATTAGCCGTGTCGCTGCTGACGCAATTGCAGCAGCGACGCCATCGGCATCGGTTCGCTGAACCAAAATCCCTGTAACTGATCGCACCCGGCTAACCGTAACAGCTTCATCTGTTTTTCATTCTCGACCCCTTCGGCAACCACCGTCATCCCTAACGCGCTGGCAATGCGGATCGTGCCGCCAACCAGCGCCGCCGCCTGCTCGTCGCTGTCCACCAGTCCGGCGAGAGATTTGTCGATTTTGATGGTGTCGAAATTAAAACGCCGCAGATAACCGATACTGGAATAGCCCGTCCCGAAATCATCCAGCGCAATCGCCGTCCCCAACAATTTAAGGTTCGCAATCGCCACCCGCGCCCGTTCGGGATTTTCCAGCACATAGGTTTCCGTCACTTCAAGCTGTAAGCGGTACGGCGGGAAATGGCTGGATTCCAGCACCCGAGCCACTTTGTTTTCAAATTCAGGGTCACGAAACTGTGCCGGGGAAATATTTACCGACAGTTTTAAGTCATCCAGCGCTTGTAAATCCGCACACGCACGACGCAGTACAAATTGACCGAGTGAATAAATCAGTCCGCTGGTTTCCGCAATCGCGATAAACGCATCCGGTTTCAGTTCACCTTTTGGTCTGCGCGGCCAGCGAACCAGCGCCTCGACACCAGTCATTACCTGGGAACGCGCATCCACAATCGGCTGATACCACACGTCAAATTCGTTATTTTCCAGCCCCTCGCGAATGTCATTCTCAATGCTCAACTGGTATTCGCGCGCGCTGTTCAGCTCTGCGTCGTAATGCGTTATCCGCCCTTTTCCGGTAATTTTTGAATGGTACATCGCGATATCTGCGCGGCGGAACAGCTCTGAACTGGTGCTGCTTTCCAGCGATCCGCTGGCAATGCCGATACTGGCGCTGATATGGATCGTGCGCTCGCCAAGGCGAATAGGGTTATTGAGATAATCCAGTACGCTGCCCGCAAACGCCGCCGCTTTTTGCCCGGATCCCACCCCGCTCACGGTCATCGCGAACTCGTCGCCGCCGAGGCGAGCCAGCATCCCGCCCACTGGCACCTGTGCTTGCAACGTGTGCGCGATATGCACAATCAGCGTATCGCCGACATCATGCCCGTAAATATCATTCACATCCTTGAAACCATCCAGATCGATAAACACCACGGTTTTGAGTGCTTCATCGCTGCGCGGGCTGACCTGTTCCAGATGCTCAATCAACGCCCGGCGATTCGGCAGACGGCTTAGCCAGTCGGTCAACGCGATTTCCCGCGCCTGTTTCTCGCCGCGCGCCAGTTTGTACAAACCCAGGCTGCTGAGCATGATAAACAGCAAAATCAGCCCTGCCGCCAGCGCCACAATTTTGCGGATTTCCGGCGAAGCCGCCATCACTGCTTCAGCGCCCGGCAAACGCGGCTGCCAGTTGAGATAGCCCACCACTTTGCCGCCCGAACTTTTTAGCGGCACGCTGTAAACACTGGTGTGTGTTTTGGTCAAATTAAGGTCAGCTATCTGGAAGGTATTTCCTAAATCTTTCAGAATGCCGGGGTTAAGATGGCGAGTAATCACCAGATAACGCCGGGTGGCGTCATAAATTGGCAGACGACTGGTCATCGGGCGAATCAAACCAATGCCCACAAACGCAACCCCCTCACGGGTTTGGGTGATCCCGGCGAAGATATTTTTACCGCTGGCGAGATCCGCCGCATGCTGGTTAATCAGCGCGGTTAGCCCTTCGCCAAAAAAATCCAGATTGCGTTCAGTAAATGACTGACTGTGGAACGATCCCCACAGCACCTTGTAATGTTCGTCGAGCACAAAAGTGCCATCGTAGAGGTTATTGATTTTAAACCCGGCGCCCCAGGTGTCGTACAGCCAACGAGTATCCAGCTCTGGCGAATACACTTTATGCACCGCGTCGTCCCAAATGGCGTTGTCCACCACCAGCGACAGCACGCGATTCACCGAGGTCTGGATAGCGCCATCCACCGACAGCGCCGAACGGTGCGCGTCGATGGCGTTAGTTTTGCTGCTGATCAGATGCTGAGAAAGGTACAAAAGGGAAACAATAGAAATGATCAGACCGATACCCGCCAGAAACAGCATCACAAAAAGCGTTCTGGCGGTGGCGATATTGCGCCAGCAAGATGGATTAAACATTCGCAACCCTCATGCAAGTAGCCAGCCAGCGGGAAATGCACCCTGTTTAATTAGCGTAATACAGCCAGCATTTTTCGCTGCCCACAAACGCGGGCAGCGTCACATCATGCAAGTTTAATCATCACCATACCGGCAATTAATAAGGCTAAACCGATCCATCCTTTGTAATTAAGTCGCTGACCGAACAAGATCCAGCCCGCAGCAAGAGTAGCAACCACGCCGAAACCGCCCCAAATGGCGTAGGCCACAGAGAGATCGATCCCTTTTACCGCCTGCGAAAGCGCGCTAAATGCCGCTAACACCGCCGCCAGTGACAACAGGCCATAAACCTTGCGGCGAAAGCCATCTGAAAATTTCAGGAAAATATTGGCCGCGATTTCCAGCACAATCGCACCCGCCAGCCATGCGCCGTGAACCCACTCAAACTGCGCCATGGCTCACCTCCGCGCGGTTGCTTTTGGCTTTGCGAGTGCCGGATTTAATCAACACAATTCCCGCTACCAGCGTTGCCAGCCCTGCGCCTTTCGTCAGCGTCAGGCTTTCATCAAACAACAGTACGCTAAACAGTGTGATCAGTAAAATACCCACGCCTTCCCACAACGCATAAGCCACGCCAAGCGCGATTTTTTTTACAGCGAATGAAAGAAATATATAAGAAAGTGCAATCATCCCGAGCATTAAAATATAACCAAGCTGCCCATCGCTGGTGCTGGCCCATTTCATAGAGAGCGTGCCGGTAATTTCAGTGGCAATAGCCAGGGCTAATAATATCCAGTAAAACATGGTTCTTCTCCTTCCTGAGAATATAATCTTCTGCAACTTGTAATAAATCACAAGCCGTGAATTGATGTGGATTTAACTCAATTGAAGGAAAAAACTACAGCGCAGAGCGCCAGTGCTGCTCACCGGATAGCAAGGTAAAGGAAGGGAATTCAAGAGATTGACAGACGTTTTTGGCATTGAACAGGATGTTCATAATATTACAATTATCCGCGGTATTGCTTCTCGTCATTGCGGATGAAAATTGTCCTCAGTAGTTAAACACGGCATAATTCTGGCATAGCGCCACAATAAACTCAAAACCTTTTCAATTCTTTACTGATGCGGTTTAACCTGAATAAGTTTATTCTTACCCAATACCGTTTATGATGTTGTTAAAACTTTTATCAGGGAATGTTATGGCAAAGTCGGGTATTACCCTTAATGGATTAAAAATAGTCATCATGCTGGGCATGTTGGTGATTATCCTCGCCGGTATTCGTTTTGCCGTAGATATCGTGGTGCCGTTTATTCTGGCGCTGTTTATCGCCGTGGTGCTGAACCCCGTTGTAAACCTGCTGGTGCGCTGGCGCGTGCCACGGGGGCTGGCGATCACGCTGCTCATCAGCTTTATCATCATGCTTGCGGTGCTGTTACTGGCATCATTAGGCACCTCGCTGAACGAACTCGCCCGCACGCTGCCGCAATATCGTTCGTCGCTGGTTGTGCCACTGGAGAATCTCGAGCCCTGGTTACAACGTTTTGGTATTGAGGTGTCGGTGAATGAACTGGTGAAGTACATCGACCCGAACGCCGCGATGACGCTGGTCACCGCCCTTTTAACTCAGCTCACCAACGCCATGTCGTCGATTTTCCTGTTACTGCTGACGGTGGTGTTTATGCTGTTTGAAGTGCCGCAGCTTCCAGCCAAACTCCAGCAAATGATGATGCGTCCACTGGAAGGGATGGCGGCGATCCAGAAAGCCATCGACAGCGTCAGCCATTATCTGGTGTTGAAAACGGCAATCAGCTTTGTAACCGGATTGGTTGCCTGGGGCATGCTCGCCGCGCTCGACGTGCGTTTTGCGTTTATCTGGGGGCTGCTGGCATTTGCACTCAACTACATTCCGAATATCGGCTCGGTGCTGGCCGCCATTCCGCCGATTTTGCAGGTGCTGGTGTTCGGTAGTTTCTACGACGCGCTGGTGGTGCTGGCGGGTTATCTGGCGATCAACATGGTATTCGGCAATATTCTGGAACCCCGGATCATGGGCCGTGGGCTGGGCCTGTCGACGCTGGTGGTGTTCCTGTCATTGATTTTCTGGGGCTGGCTGCTCGGCCCGGTCGGGATGCTGCTGTCGGTGCCGCTGACCATCATCGTCAAAATCGGCCTGGAGCACACCGAAGGCGGGCAAAGTATTGCGGTGTTGCTGAGTGACTTGAGTAAAAAATAAAGATTTATCAGCGGGCTGGTCACAGCCCGTTGTCACATAATCAGCCGGTCAATCCAGCCAGCCAGAATCGCCTCGTGCGCCAAAAACGCGAGTATTCCCCATAAAAGTAACATCCTTATCACGCCTACACCCCGTTCATCTGACATCGCTATAACTCACCATCAGCCTGTATTTCGACAGAGTAAAACGCCGTTTCTATCTCTAACATAAACAGATTGGATTAAAACGTTTCAGACCTGGAGAGATGATGAATATGTGAAGTCAGAGGGGTTTGTTGGGGCTATTTGGTCATTGTTGCGTCATTGCGAGCTGGGCCGAATATCACCGCTCCAGCGTTGCAAAGTTGCCATTTTTTCCTGAAGCGTCCATGCATTTCTGAAACGTAGGCCGATATTTTTAAAGCTCTCTCCTTATCCGGCAAAATATAATTCCCGGCAAAGCGCCCTCATCCGCAAAAGGCTCATGGCAAAGAGAGGGCCAATTTACACGTACGAAGTACGTTTTTAATGTTGCAAAACGTACATGGTACGCCTAAAATGTTTTCAAGCCGACAAGGATAGTTGAAGGAAATGAATTTCCTCTTTATCGAAACCAGCGTGTTCAATCGGTCCAGACATGATCTTATGCGAGATGATGAATTGCATGAATTTCAGGTCTGGCTGCTTCAGAATTACGAGTTGGGGGATACGATTGCGGGCACCAGCGGATGCAAAAAAGTACGCTGGTCCCGACCTGGCACAGGTAAATCCGGGGGTGTGAGGGTGATTTATTATGTTCAGACCCAACGTGATCGGATCTACCTGCTTATCATGTATCCCAAAAGTCGGCAGGACAACTTAAGTGACGGCCAAAAATCGCAGCTTAAGGGCGTCATTCAGCAAATTAATCAGTGCAGCCTGTGAACAGGTTCGGATAACGAGGAACATTTATGGACGACAATTTGTTTGACGATCTTCTGGCAAGCGCCCAGGAAATGGTGGCCATTGAAAAAGGTGAAGTTCAGCCGCATCCGGACAACGTGCACTGCCATGTTATCCCTGACGTTAAAATGATGAGGGCTAACTTTGGCATGAAGCAAAACGAGTTTGCCGAGGCCATTGGCACCAGCCCAGCACTCATTCAGTCATGGGAACTTAAACGCCGAATTCCCACCGGAGTAGCCTTAAAAATGCTGCGACTGCTGGAGCAAGATCCGCAGTTAATGAATAAGCTGAAACGCACCTGACACCAAAGAATGTAAACCTGCAACAAAAAGCATTTTCTTTCCGAGCGCCCACGCATTTTTCAACTTTCCCAGTCTGTTTATTTATCCAGCCCTGTACAATAAGTCAGTGCTTATTAAGCAAGCAGTAAAATAGAGATGTGATGAAACGAGATGTGATGAAAAGAGACGCGGCGTAAAGGTGCTACAACACCCCTACACCGCTAACCACAAACAACTGAAAAGGAGTTATTTATGGCTGAGCAGAATTTTATGCCAGATCCGGCTATCGCCCAAACAGATCTTGATGATTCAGGGGACAATAATCATTTCCCCGAGGTCACTCGCAAAAACAGCGCCAATCGTCTGCACGGAAAAAAGACAGACGCGGCAACCCGGCATCCGCGAGCGGAAACAGAGCAAAACAGTGACGCCTGCTGTGAACTCTATTCCCGCGTCAATTCGCGCTATCTACCGCTGAGCGGTGATTGGTTGCCGAAAGCCGGTTTTATCAACGGCATGCCAGTAAAAATAAGAGTGATGAAAGATTGCATCGTCATCACCCCGCAGCACACCCGCGAACTGTGGGGCTGTCTGGAAGGCATGAGCGTGGTGAATATCAATAAACAAAAAGTCGCGACGTGGCTAAAAACCTTCCCCGGCGCACTGAATAATACCGGCGATATCCCAGTCATTCGCCGTAATCCGCGCGATTGTTTGATTCGCAGTAGTTGAGGGTGTTCCCGGCTTTCGGGCCGGGAGCTTTGTTTGTGAGGGCGTGGTAGTCCACTTTGAGCGAAAAATAGACATAACCATCAGAGATGTAGGGGATACGTTAAATGCCAGATTACTGCTTTTTCCAAAAAGGTCAGAAAGTTATTGTGCTGGAACGCTCTGCCACTGACAAAGCTTCTCAATTGACAGCAGAGGGTTATGAAAGACAGTTTGAAGAGGTTTACGCCGCAAATGAAGAAAACGCACTTTCTCGTTTCGTGGATATTCGCAGAAATAACAAGATAGACCGCAATAACTTTCTTGCTGGTGCAGGCACTATGCCCCTGATCGGATTTTTAGCAGCAGCGTTGGCTTCTTTATTTCGAAAGAAGTAAGCCTAACGACGATTACACATGAACTCTGAACTGTCCCTTAAAGCGAGCTGGTCTGCTGTGAGCGAGGTGCGGAAGTTCGCAGTTTTGTTACAACCAGGTGAAGGTATCACTAACTCCGCCGTTTATTAAAAAATGGGGGCAGATCATAAGGGTTTTTTGACGGAATTCAGGTGTGTGCTGATTGCGGTTTTTTTGGAATTGATGCTGGTTTTGTCATGAGTCACCTCTGGTAGAAAGTTTACTCACTTAGTCGCGTGTCCACTATTCACGGGTAAGATTGTACTGCTATTTTTCAGATTCTCGCCCCACGAAATAAGAATGGTAACCCCTGAAGATAATCATACATTATTACTATTTCCAGAATACTAAGGGATCATATTCTAAGTAAATGCACAATGTCACTCAATAGCGTTCAATAATTTCCTTAACTGCCTACGAGGTTCAAATCATGAAAAATAAGAAACTAACTCCACAAGATGATTCTGTTCAGATTGAAATGACAAGCGTTTCAGATGTATTTCAAGAATTAAACTTAAGTTTAAATAAAGTACCTACACCTGAGTGGTTTTGCCAGAATTACGATGAAATCATGGCTAAACTGGATAAGGTTATTGCCCGAACAGGAAGAGTTTATTTTTAGATAAAATAACCACAACACTCCAACTCATTAAGGAATTGCTTAAAATACTTAAACCAGTGGTATGTAAAACAGAATAAATTTAAAGGGGTTTAACATGTCAAATTTTGGAAAATTCCCAAACCCGGTTTCTACTTTATGGATGAACGAAACCGGACCAAACAGGAATATGAAACTAAATGAAGATGTCTCCTATACTGATCCTTCGGGAAGAGAATGGAAAGCCAGTAAAGGAGATATCATTAATGGAGCCAGTATCCCGCAGGCACTCTGGTCAACTATAGGATCTCCATATATTGGTGATTACAGAGATGCATCGGTCCTCCATGATGTCGCATGCAATACACCGGGGGTCAACAGAAAAGAGGCCGACAATATGTTCTACTATGCATGCTTATGCAAAGGATGTAGTTATTTCAGAGCTCGTGTTTTTTACTTGGGAGTCCGTATCGGTGCCTGGGCATCACTAAGCCTCACGTCAGATGAAGATACTTTCAGGGGCGAATTTTTTTCGTATGATGATCCCAAAATCCTTTCAACTAATGACCAAATTATATTAATGAAACTCAAGGAAATAGGAACAAACCTTTGGGCAATGAGTGATGATACAACACCAGAAGATATGGATACAGTTATCGAAAAACATTTAATTCTTACAGAAGTAAAATATCTCTAGCAAAATGCATTAAGCTCCCGGTCTACTTGCAATCCTTGTAGCTAATGCCGCTCCTCCGCCTGTACCGCAATGCGAAAGAACCGCTGAGAACGAGGGCAATAAAAAAATGAAAGCTATCAATAAGTTCATCCGAAAAAAACCTAAGGTAGCAGTATTAACTGCCCGCATATTTCTGCTACTGGGGTTGCTTTCGCTCGTCAGTTCCTGCATGCAATCTGCACATATTGCTAATCAGGAGGATCGTATACTTACGCCGGATTTTCAGGACACCTTTGATATCCCACCTCCCACGGACGGTTCGACCGGGAGAACTATACAGCTGTGGTCGACTTCGTATCATACAACACAGCCCATCACGGATAAAAACGGCGTTCCATTCCGGGATATTAATGGTGTCCCGATATCAGATAATGTCAGCAAGAAAGACTGGTGCCTGGGTGCTCAGGAAGGATCAATCAAAATAACCTTTAATGGAAAGGACATAAGAATCACAGATGGGGGAGTCTTTAATTCAAAACGATCATATTCCATCGATTGTGCCTCAGAGTTAGGAAGTAAAGATTATGATTCTTATAGCCGCAGTTATCATTTAAAAACTAACGCTCCGTTTGGATTGGGAATTTATGATTACTTTCTGGTTCCGTACCGGAGCATTGCTGTCCATGTTAATAACAATGATGCTTTAAAATTAAAAAGAGGAGATGTGCTTTATATTAAGGAAGTTACTAACAATATAGTCACAGATCCCTATACGGGTAAGAAATTCAAGCATGATGGATATTTTTTTGTCGCAGATGTTGGTGGCAAAGTTAAGGATAACCATGCGGATACCTTTTGTGGCTTCAAAGACGACTGCCTTCCACCGTTTACAGGCGGAAGTAATAAAACTCATGTACTGTCTACAGCTCTGATTATCACTGACCCGGCAATTATAGAAAAACTAAAAAAAATGCACTTAAAATCCAGTTACAGATAGTGGCGGGTACAACATGGGCTCCGTTTGGGAAACGGAATTTATGGTCACTCCCGAGACTGTAATTAAAATTGTGTAATTGCCTGTTTTTGATATGTTCACTCCACTCACGGAGACAGGCAAATTATGGACGAAAAGAAACTTAAAGCTCTTGCGGCTGAACTGGCTAAAGGCATTAAAACCGAAGCCGATCTC
>NZ_DATBBJ010000074.1:0-72284 GCF_036271055.1 Scandinavium sp.
CCAGGCGCCAGCCTGGTGCATCAAGATTCATGACGGTCCGCCGGTTAACCGGCACCGTCCGTCTGTGGATGTGCTGTTTCATTCGGTGGCGAAACATGCGGGGCGCAACGCCGTTGGGGTGATCCTGACGGGGATGGGCAACGACGGTGCCGCCGGAATGCTCGCCATGCACCAGGCCGGAGCCTGGACCATTGCGCAGAATGAAGCAAGTTGTGTGGTGTTCGGCATGCCGCGTGAGGCCATCAATATGGGTGGCGTCAGCGAAGTGGTCGATCTCAGCCAGGTAAGCCAGCAAATGCTGGCGAAAATCAGTGCCGGACAGGCAATACGTATTTAAGAGGAGTGAAGGTAAATGGCGGATAAAGAGCTTAAGTTTCTGGTTGTGGATGACTTTTCCACCATGCGTCGCATTGTGCGTAACCTGTTAAAAGAGCTGGGATTCAACAACGTTGAAGAAGCGGAAGACGGCGTGGATGCGCTGAACAAGTTACAGGCGGGCGGTTATGGTTTCGTGATTTCAGACTGGAACATGCCGAACATGGATGGGCTGGACCTGCTGAAAACCATCCGTGCCGATGGCGCGATGGCGGCGATGCCCGTGCTGATGGTGACGGCGGAAGCCAAGAAAGAGAACATTATTGCCGCTGCACAGGCCGGGGCGAGTGGGTATGTCGTAAAACCATTTACGGCAGCGATCCTCGAGGAGAAGTTGAACAAAATCTTCGAAAAGCTCGGCATGTGAGGCAAATAAAATGACTCAACTCCCTGTAAAACCGACTGACGAGCACTCAGCGGGCGATATCATCGCCCGGATTGGCAGCCTGACGCGGATGCTGCGCGATAGCCTGCGTGAACTCGGCCTGGATCAAGCCATTGCCGAGGCTGCGGAAGCAATTCCGGATGCCCGTGATCGCCTTGACTATGTGGTGCAGATGACCGCGCAGGCGGCAGAACGTGCGCTGAACTGCGTCGAATTGTCACAACCGCATCAAAATCAGATGGAAAAAGAAGCGAAAGCGCTTTCTGGCCGCTGGGATGAATGGTTTGAAAATCCTATCGAACTGAGTGATGCGCGTGAACTGGTCAATGACACTCGCGGTTATCTGGCGGATGTGCCTAAACACACCAGTTTCACCAATGCCCAGTTGCTGGAAATCATGATGGCTCAGGATTTCCAGGATCTGACCGGGCAGGTGATTAAGCGGATGATGGACGTGGTTCAGGAAATCGAACGCCAACTGTTGATGGTGCTGCTGGAGAATATTCCGGATCCGTCCACGCGGCAGAAGCGTGAAACCGAAAGTCTGCTTAATGGCCCACAGATGGATACCAACAAAGCGGGTGTTGTTGCAAGCCAGGATCAGGTTGATGACCTGCTGGATAGCTTAGGTTTCTGACTTTCTCTACGATTTCTCAGGTCGCTATGCCTGAGAAATCGCTTTCCTTTCATAAGCGCATTAGCGCAAATCCATTTTGACGGTTACGTTGCCTTCAAACTTACCAGGTTCGGGCTTGCTGGTGGTGGTGCTAACAGGGGCCGCTTTCAGACGGATGCTGCCGTTGCCGTCATCGTCCAATGGCACGGAGAAGTCAGCCGTTCCATCCAATACCACACTGTTGTGATTTTCATCAAACAGCCGCACGCCAATATCGTCCCTGTCGAGCATTTTGGCGATATAACGATTGTCGGCATCGCTGATGCCCTGATCTGCGCTGAGTGATAGCCTGATTTTACTGCTGTTGGGTACGGCAGGATCGGTGCAATGGTAGCTGATATCAACGTTCTTTAGGGTATAGCCGCTTGGCGGTAAACCTTTAGCCAAAAACTGAGAACTGACGATATTTCCTAATTCGACTTCAATGGTACTTCCTGCATTTATGACGCAACTGAGTGGCGCTGTGAGGGAACCAGACAGCGAAATCGTGGAAACAGGGGAAGCATTCGTAGCGTCACAGCCAGCGCCTGACCCAAATGAAAGACAGGCAAAGTTCTGGACGACAGGGGTTAAGGGGATGATCTCTTCACCGAGAATCGGCTTTTTGATGTACATCTTCATTACGATGACGTTCCAGCGAAACTGACGTTTTGTTGAGACCCCACCGGTAGGGCGAGTGCTATCGCTACATACGCTGGTTGAGTCCTCAGTAGATTTAATAGATTCTGTCGTACTGGCTCTGTTTGAGGGGCTGGTAGGGTATTGATTAATTTTAAGTTCAGACAGGCCACTCCCATCTGGGGAATTGATGGCATCAGAATAACCGGAAACATCAATATCAATTCTGTCAGTTAAATAACCATAACCATTCACGCCCGCCGAAAGTGGGCTACCAGCGGCGGAGAGTTCAAGGATTGGCGTATTCGACTTCAGACTCTCAGGACACTGGCAGTTTGCTTCTATTGTCGTTAGCTCTCCGACCAGATGCTCATGATGATCGACGGTGCCAGCAACGATATTTTCACTAGCAGGGAGCTCATAGTTATAGTTGATGCTGTAAGGCATTGGGCCCGCAAAGCAATTTTGCAGAACCGTTGCGGCAGCCATTGCTTGTGTTCCCGATAAAAAAAGGGCAGCCGTAATAATGAGGGGGAGAACGAACTTATTTTGCATGAGCATTCACCTGTTGGCAGAGCGCATTGACTGTACGGATGCCGGTTGGATTGGCTGGATTTTGTGTGCTATCAATAGTGATCTGTGTCGCGCATTGCTGATCGGGCATTTTTCCCCACGTGACTGTGACCACGGTATTTTCACTGATGCCTGACAGGTAAAGCGTGCTGGTGTCATCGACTATCCCGCTTACACCCTGTTCGTCAGCAGAGGCAATGGCACCAAAGGGCACGGTGCGGCCTCCTGGACGGGAAAGTTTTACTAAGGCGCGATAGCCAACGTGTGCCTCAAGGCTGGCAGCAACCGCAGCGCTGCGGCTGGGAATCGTCGTGATGGTGGTGGCTGCAGTATCGACATCGTCCGGCAGGCTGGTGGTGTCGACACGGATATTGTTAATCTGATACGGACTGAGCGAGGGAATAATCGCGTTGCCGAATGTGTCAGTTGTGATACCCCTCTCATTCTGGAAACGGATACCCGAAGCATTCCCGGTACTAACGATCGCAAAGGTATCACCCAGAGGTTGCGAGAGTGTTACACCATGCGGATGAGCGACAATAGCGCCGTTTGCCCCATAGCTTAATTGTTGCGAGTTATCCGAGGAGTAGTAATAACCTGCGTTCAGATTGGCGTATTGAGAACGGTAGGTGCTGTATACGCTGCTATTACTTTCACCATCATGATTACTACGGCTTTGTTGTAATGAATAGCTGAGCCTCTGATCGTCGAGAAGGGTTCCGCTGAAGCCGACATTTTGATGCGTATCGCCTTGCTTACTGCTGCTGATATTGTAGCTGGCCCAGCTATTGGGGAGCCATCGACTCAGTGGGACGCTAAAGCCGAAGGAGAGCATCTGATCGGTGGCGCTATCATCCATTTTGTTATATGTGTACGTCAGATGAAAACTCATACCGTAAAACATTCGATTGATGCCTGCCGACAGGCTGCGTTCTTTTTGGTTTGTATCCCAGTAATCTTGCTGATAACCATTCAGGTAAAGGCTGCTGTCGAGTACGTTCTGACTGATGCTGACCTGAATGCGGTTGTGCTTGTTGTAACGGAACTGCCAGTCATTTTCTTCGGCATCATATTTTTGGTTGGCATCCGCGAAGCTGTAATACCCCTGGGTCGAATAGCGGTAGCCTGCGAGCGTAAAGTTGGTATCGGTTGTATCGATTTTACCCGTATACAGTAAGCGCAAGGATTGCCCGGTACTGCTTTCATCGTTATCGAGATGCGTCTGTGCAAGGGTAATGTCGGTGGACAGGGAGCCTAACGATCCAAGTGCTACACCAGTACCTGCATTCGCCGCAAGATAATCTTCCGAGGCTGTGATGCCACCATACAGTGTCGAGGTATTATTCAGTCCATAGATGACACTGCCCTGAGCAAACAGAGGTTCATTGGCATCTGTTCCTCCTTCAGCACGATAGCGGGCAACCGTGGCTTCGTATTTTGTGTGCCCGGGGCGCTGCATGACGGCAAGGCTAGAGTAAGGTTGGACAAACTGATGTTCAGTTCCATCGGCTTCTTTTACTGTTATCGTTAAATCGCCACTGTTAGTGGTCGAATAGAGATCTTTAATTTCAAAAGCCCCCGGCGCGACGTTGGCTTGATAAATAAGGTACCCGTTTTGTCGGACTGATACTTCGGCGTTACTTGCGGCAATACCTCGGATAACAGGAGCAAAGCCACGTTGGCTATAGGGCAGCATATCCTCGTCAGTGGCGATATCGATTCCCTTGTACTGAACGCTGTCAAAAACATCCCCCCGGGTACTGCTTTCGCCAGCCACAAACTGCGCTCGCAGGTCGTCGATGTCATGTTCAACAGAAGTATTAATGGTTTGCCAGGTATTCGTCTCTTGGGAGTGACTCCATGTTGAGTAATTACGTAAACGCCAGCCTCCCAGGTTTACGCCGCTGCGCAGGTTAAGATATTGATTATTTTGCGTACTGTCATCGCCGCCCGTTTGCTGTGAAGCGGAAAAGGAATAATCGGCGAAGGCAGTGGTAACACCATCGTCCCAACGTGAAGGATCGATATAGTCGCGACCTTCATTGCTGAGAGCCGCCTGCGGCATGCTGATGTGCAGCGTCATGCTGTTAAAATCAAAACTGGCTGAAGCGGCAGGAATAAAGTCCCCTAACGGTGCTGCTAAGGGTTTATTACCGGGCTGTTGGGACAGTTCAGGAAACGCTTCAACACGGATCCCCCATTTTCTTAACTGGTCTGGTGTCAGTTGCGGGGTTAAGGCTCCATCTTTGCTATTGATATAGGTGATGGATGTCTCTTCAAGCCGCTCCTCATTCAACATAATGACCGAAGCGTAAGCACCGGGTAGCTGTGCATTGTTTTTTGAAAACAACGACAGATCGACATCTGGCTGCGATTGGGCTTCACCTTCAAGTGAAGAAGGGGAAAAATAATAATCGCGCGCACGCGCATCGGCTGCGGTCATGAGTAATATTACGCCGACAGAATAGGCGAGAGGACAAAGTCGTTTATGCGCGCGGACCAAAAGGTAGAGGTGTGTGTACGTCGTCATACTGTTCATCACGTTAGTTCAACGCTGCGGTAAATTTATCACTAGCGTTACCGTAATCGGTGATACAGCGCCAATTCACGTTTCGTCCACTGGCAGCGGGTGGCAACACCGCATTGACACTGCTTTTTGGGGCGACCAAATCAGCCTCTTTTACTACAATACCGTCCAGTTGCAATCTATCAAAGACGCTGTAGTACTCTCCGTCATTGATAATTTTCAACGTCGGACCCTGGCGGCTAAAGCGCAGGTTTTTGCAATTCTCAATAGACGTTCCTTTCAGGCCTTTTGGGCGCCAGAAAAGCTTCATACGAGTTTTATAGATTAAGCGCAGTACATTTTTGTTATCGTCGTCTTTAGCGACAGCTGGAATAGTGCGCACGTTAATCCAGAACAGCGACTCTCTGTCGTTGGGAATTGAGGCGCCGGACCAGGTAATGCGAAGGCTTTGTTCTTTCTGCGGGTCGAGGCGAAAAAGAGGGGGCGTAACGACAAACGGTCCACGGGTTTTACCATCGCCAGTATCTGTCCACGACTGAATCAACCATGGTAGCTCTTTTTCCTTGTTGATAAGAGGGAGAGCCACTTCTTTTTTGCTGGCTTCGTATATAATGCGTGTCCTGCCTACCTGAATACCTGCAGCATGACTGGCTGAAATAAAAAGCAGCACAACAGAGAGTGTCGCTGGCATAAAAATACGCATTGTCATTTTCTCCCTTTATGAATAAATTCTGAAATATTCGTAAGCGCAATATCCCAGGTGATTTTCTGAGGTACTGCGCTTAAATAATCGCTGCCATATAGCGATAATATATACATGACAGTGATGTGAAGGGTTAGCGATAGAGGATATTCACCGTCATATCGGCATCAGCCGGGCCTGCTTTGACATCGGTGGCAAAAGACTTATATCGGGCATTGAAAGAGGTCTCAATAATATCGTCAGCGACGCTCGGGAGATCGATATGAACCTGACCATCTGCACCGTCAAAGGTCAGTAGGCTCTTGCTATCGTCCTTCGGACTCACTGCAATGCCAACGCCGGTAGCAGCAGGATCACCTTCAGTGGTTATCTGGCTGACGTCAAGAAGGGTGTTAGAACCCGTCAGCGACGTTGCCCCTGTAAAAGTCAACTGCACTTGAGCCAGACCGTCACTGGCAACCGGGCAACTGGCGAGTTTGATTGTAAAGGGAACGAGGTCAGATTCGTCACCTACTTTGGCGAAAAGGGAGGTTGGATATGTCCCCAGAGGTACGGTACTGTCAGTCCCATCATCACCTTCAATCACGCAGCTAGGCTCAATAATTTCGCCCGTAAAATGAATCACCCCGGCATTTTCTTCTGCGGCATAACTATAAATAGAGGTAACGGTTAAGAGAGTCGCTAATATTAGCGATGGTTTGAATTTTACGTTCATAGAGATTCCTTCTTCTAAGAAGATTTGAAATGGTTAACCCAGCGATAGCTGCGCCTACTATAACATTAATAATTCTGATGCCATAAGTAGGATAATATCAAAATGATATTTTAGGAATGTTTTTAGAGTATGCCTTTAGATTGGGTGTAATTGATCAAAAAAAGATCTAAATAATATCATTAACGAATGATAGTGATTTGAAGTATATATTTTACATGCGAATTTAGGGCTAAAATAGCTGGCTTATCACGTTGCAAAATAAATGTAACATCCCTTTTTATTTGGTAAGGACTGTTTTTTTAATTTCGAATTTATGACAAGTGCGGAATCGGAGCTTCTGCTGCAAGTTTCAGTCAGGCGCAAACAGCCTAAAAAGCTACATTTCACTGGGCTTTTCCACCCATTGCCACAGATAGGCTCTGGCAAAATAGTCATCATTAGAAGTGACGCGAGCATGTAACGTGGCAGACGAGAGCGAAAGCGACGACAAAACAGAAGCCCCCACACCCCAAAAACTTGAAAAAGCACGTGAAGAAGGCCAGATCCCGCGATCGCGCGAACTGACATCATTGCTGATTTTACTGGTAGGGGTTTGCGTCATTTGGCTAGGTGGTGAATCGCTGGCGCGTCGACTGGCGGGCCTGTTGTCGTCCGGATTACATTTCGACCACAGTATCGTCAACGATCCCAATCTTATTCTCGGGCAAATCATTTTACTGCTAAAGCAAGCGATGCTGGCATTGATGCCGCTGATTGTTGGCGTGGTGGTGATGGCGATCCTGGGCCCTGTGATGCTGGGCGGTCTTGTGTTTAGCCCGAAATCGCTGGCGTTCAAATTCGATAAGCTCAACCCGCTACCGGGCATTGCAAAAATGTTTTCTGCGCAATCCGCCGCGGAATTGCTGAAAGCTATCCTGAAATCGGTGCTGGTGGGGTGTGTCGCCGGATTTTTTGTCTGGATGCATTGGCCGGACATGATGCGCCTTATCAGCGAATCGCCCATGACCGCAATGGGTAACGCCCTCAATATGGTGGGGCTATGTGCTTTGCTGGTAGCGCTGGGCGTAATCCCAATGGTCGGTTTCGACGTCTTCTTCCAGATTTACAGTCATATCAAAAAATTGCGTATGTCCCGCCAGGATATCCGTGATGAGTTCAAACAGAGCGAAGGCGACCCGCACGTGAAAGGGCGCATTCGCCAAATGCAGCGTGCAGCGGCGCGTCGTCGCATGATGGGCGATGTGCCGAAAGCAGACGTCATTGTGACGAACCCGACTCACTATGCGGTCGCGCTGAAGTATGAAGAAGACAAAATGAGCGCGCCAAAAGTGGTGGCGAAAGGTGCGGGTCTGATTGCACTGAAAATCCGTGAGCTGGGTGAGGAAAACCGCATTCCTGTCTTACAGGCTCCGCCACTGGCCCGTGCGCTCTATCGCCATGCCGAAATTGGTCAACAAATCCCTGGCACGCTCTACGCCGCCGTGGCTGAAGTGTTGGCCTGGGTCTGGCAGCTTAAACGCTGGCGTCTGGCAGGCGGCACACCGCCGAAAAAACCTGATAATTTACCGGTGCCTGAAGCACTGGATTTTCTGAACGAGAATGACACTGATGGCTAATTTGGTCGCAATGCTGCGTCTGCCCACGAACTGGAAATCAACCCAATGGCAAATTCTTGCCGGGCCAGTGCTGATCCTGCTGATTTTGTCGATGATGGTGCTGCCGCTACCGGCGTTCGTCCTCGATCTGCTGTTTACCTTTAATATCGCACTGTCGATCATGGTATTGCTGGTGGCGATGTTCACTCAGCGTACGCTTGAGTTTGCGGCTTTCCCGACCATTTTGCTGTTTACCACACTCCTGCGCCTGGCGCTGAACGTGGCCTCAACGCGTATCATTCTGATGGATGGGCACACGGGCGGCGCGGCGGCGGGGAAAGTGGTTGAGGCATTCGGTCACTTCCTGGTTGGCGGTAATTTTGCCATCGGTATCGTGGTCTTCATTATCCTTGTCATTATCAACTTTATGGTTATTACCAAAGGTGCGGGGCGTATCGCCGAAGTTGGTGCGCGTTTTGTGCTGGACGGGATGCCGGGTAAACAGATGGCGATCGACGCCGACCTGAACGCCGGATTGATCGGCGAAGATGAGGCCAAACGCCGCCGTTCAGATGTGACTCAGGAAGCGGATTTTTACGGTTCGATGGATGGTGCGAGTAAGTTTGTTCGCGGGGATGCCATCGCCGGTATTTTGATTATGGTTATCAACGTGATCGGCGGCTTGCTGGTCGGCGTTCTGCAACACGATTTGTCGCTGGGTCAGGCGGCGGAATCTTACACTTTGCTGACGATCGGTGATGGTCTTGTCGCTCAGATCCCGGCGCTGGTGATTTCAACCGCAGCAGGTGTCATCGTGACCCGCGTTGCCACCGATCAGGACGTCGGCGAACAGATGGTGGGCCAACTGTTCAGTAACCCACGCGTTATGATGTTGAGTGCCGCCGTATTGGGTTTGCTGGGCATGGTGCCGGGCATGCCGAACTTTGTGTTCCTGCTTTTTACTGCCGCACTGCTGGGCCTCGCCTGGTGGTTACGTGGACGCGAGCAACAAGCGCCAGCAGAAGCGGTTCCGGTGCGTACTCAGGAAAATCCGCAGGCCATTGAAGCGACGTGGAGCGATGTCCAACTGGAAGACACATTGGGGATGGAAGTCGGTTATCGCCTCATCCCAATGGTGGATTCGCAGCAGGATGGCGAGTTGCTGGGGCGTATCCGTTCGATTCGTAAGAAATTCGCGCAGGAAATGGGCTTTCTGCCGCCAGTGGTGCACATTCGCGACAACATGGATCTTCCTCCGGCGCGTTATCGTATTCTGCTCAAAGGGGTTGATATCGGCAGCGGTGACGCCTATCCAGGCCGCTGGCTGGCGATTAACCCCGGCACGGCGGCGGGGACATTACCGGGTGAGCCGACGGTTGATCCGGCATTTGGTCTGGCAGCCATCTGGATTGAAAGCGCCCTAAAAGAACAGGCACAGATCCAGGGCTTCACCGTCGTAGAAGCCAGTACCGTGGTCGCGACACACTTGAATCACCTGATCAGTTTGCATTCCGCCGAGTTGTTTGGTCGTCAGGAAGCGCAGCAACTGCTTGACCGCGTCACCCAGGAAATGCCGAAGCTCACCGAAGATCTGGTTCCAGGCATAGTGAATCTGACCACGTTGCATAAAGTGTTGCAGAATCTGCTGGATGAAAAAGTGCCGATTCGTGACATGCGCACCATTCTGGAAACGCTAGCGGAACATGCACCAGTGCAGACCGACCCGCATGAACTTACCAACGTGGTGCGTGTGGCATTGGGCCGCGCCATCACTCAGCAATGGTTCCCGGGGAATGGCGAAGTACAAGTGATTGGTCTGGATACGCCGCTGGAACGTTTGCTGCTGCAGGCACTGCAAAACGGCGGCGGGCTGGAGCCGGGGCTTGCTGACCGACTCCTGGCTCAGACTCAGGAAGCGCTGTCACGGCAGGAAATGCTCGGCTCGCCACCGGTACTGCTGGTGAACCATGCGCTTCGTCCTTTATTGTCTCGTTTCCTGCGGCGTAATCTGCCGCAACTGGTAGTGTTGTCAAATCTGGAACTGTCGGATAACCGTCAGATCCGTATGACGGCCACTATCGGGGGCAAATAATGCGTCATTTATTCTGGCTATTACTCCTCCCGCTTTGCGTTCAAGCTGCAGGTGAGGGCGCCTGGCAGTCCAGTAGCCGAGGCATCATTCTGAGTCATCGCGGGGAGTCGATGTCATCACCGCCGTTGGTGCCTTCTCAACCGTCAAGCGGGCTGGTCACGATGATTGCCTGGCGCTACACGCTGATTGGCCCGACGCCTGCCGGGCTGCGCGTACGCTTATGTTCACCAACGCGCTGCGTTGAACTGGACGGTCAAAGCGGGAATACGTGGGGATTGCAGAACATTCCCGCTTCCGAACCGCTGCGTTTTGTCTGGGAAGTCCCTGGCGGTGGACGACTCATTCCAGCGCTCAATGTTTTGAGTAATCAGGTTATCGTTAATTATCGTTGACCTGCCGTAGCGTCACCTGAGGGAAGATAAGGTGGAAGACTCGGGTTATCTCTTCACACAAATGCGCGTCGGTTTGTGCAATGTTGGGAGAGGAGAAGTTGTAGATAAGGGAAAATGTGAGGTCAAGAAACAAGCTGATATCTTCACGTTTAGCCTCTGTTCCTAGCCACTCTTGCAGACTACGTTGCATCGCCTGATAACGCGGCAACTGATAGTTTTGCTGAAATTGTTGGGCGATAGCGTCATGTTCAAGCGTTAAACCCAGCATCGTGCGGGCAATCGCGCCGCGATGAAACTGGCGAATCTCAGTGGCTCGCAACAAAAATTGCTGGAAAAAGGTTTCTGCACCGTGATCGGCGAAGGCCAGTGTGGGCAGATGATTATCGGTCCAGTGAAAAAACGCCTCACAGAAAATGTCCTCTTTACCCGGCCACCATTTATAGATGGTCGTTTTACTGACACCCGCGTGCTTCGCCAGCCGCTCGATGGGAATATGCGCCAACCCACAACCCTCGGTAATCATTGCGGTCAGGCTATCCAAAATCGCCGTACGCACGTTGTTATCCCTTTTTCTGCCTTTCGTTGTCATCCTGGTCTCTATGAATCTACGCGGGGAAGTGATTATAGATTCCCCGTCGCCCTCACAAAAGGCCTCAATTCAAAATGGGGTATCGCTACCGCAATAGCAGGTGATCCCGTGATGGATAAAACGCCATTGAATCTGTTCTAAGGCGTCCTCGGTCAGCGATGGGGTATCCGCCCATGGCCACTGACACCCAAGTTGGCTGTATTTAGAATCTCCCAGACGATGAAAGGGCAGAAGATTGACTTCATGTAAGCCACAAGAGAGCAAGAACTGTGCGCTGGCGTCTATGTTTGATGGGTCGTCATTGATCCCCGGGATAACCGGTATACGTGGCATCAGTCGGTAGTGATTATATTCTGTGGCCATGCGCCGGATGTTTTCCAGAATCAGCCGGTTTGATACCCCGGTCGCTGCGCGATGGCACCGATCGTCCATATGCTTTAAATCAACAAAAACCCAATCCGTGTGCGGCAGAACGTCCTGATAGTGTGCCCATGAGGCGTAACCGCAGGTCTCGATTGCGGTGTGGATATAGCTTTTTTGACAGGCTTCGAGGAAACGTGCCGCAAACTTGTATTGCCCCATCATTTCGCCTCCGCCAAGAGTGACGCCGCCACCGCTGCCCCAAAAGCGACGGTCGCGTTCGATTTTGCGCATCAATTCTTGTTGGCTGATAAAGCGTCCGGCCACGCCGAGAGCTGAATGCCAGCAGTGCTCAACGCAGGATGGTGTGTCACAGTCCTTGCAGAGGCTTCTGTCAAACAGTGGTAAGGTATTCGGCGCATGTTGCGTCACCGCGGCTGAAGGACAGGCTGTAATACAGTCGGTACAGCGGATGCAGCTGTCTGAACGAAACATCACTTCGCGGCGAGGCGAAATGCCCTCGGGATTGCTACACCAGCTACAGTGCAGTGGGCAGCCTTTAAAAAAAACTAAACTTCGGCCACCCGGACCGTCGTGTACCGAAAATCCCTGAATATCAAAAATAAGGGCCAGATCTTCATTCGTTTGCATATCGGTTTGCTCATAAAGAACGGGGCCGCATAACGGCCCCGAATGTGGATCATTTACTGATGAAGCGCTCGCAGGCTTTCATATCTGGATAGACATCCCATTCACCGCAGACGCCGATGAATTCATGGCCTGGTTTGACTTGGTACTTCGCACAGAATTTGCACTTATCGTAACGAACAAACTGATGACAGGCTTCACTGTCTACCAGAACGCGGGCCTGAGTGGTTTCGCAGGTGCCTTTGAACACGTCAAATGGGGCGCAACGTTGGCAATCGTTGCAAGTCATCGTAGTCATTTAAATTTCCTCGTATTCCGTTCTGGAAATAATTTCATCCTGGATAGGTTTGGACAGTTCAACCCAGTACTGCGTGAACCCGGCAACGCGTACCATCAGGTCCCGATAGCTGGCGGGATTCTGTTGGGCGTCACGCAACATGCGAGAGTCAACGATATTGAACTGGATGTGGTATCCACCTTTATCCATATACGCGCGGATAAGTTCATGCAGCTTGCGGGAACCCTGCACACCACGAATGGCTGAAGGATGGATTTTTGTGTTGAGCTGCGTATTGAGGAAGTCTGAGTGATCGATACAGGTAGCAGAGTTAAAGACGGCGTAAGGTCCGCTGGTGTCCGTACCTGGATACGGTGATTGTGCACCGTCGGCGAGCGTCAAGCCTGCCAGTCGTCCGTCCGCAGATGCGACGCAGGCCTGACCGAGTGGACCGTGCGTGGTCACGGAGAGCATGCAAGGCACCCATGGACGACCAAATACGTCATTGACCTGTGGCACGATATCGCGGAAGTATTCGACTATCTCTTTATAGATACCATCTGCTTGTGGATTATCATTGCCGAACTTTGGCGCAGACATACACAAGGAATGAATTCTCGCCCACTTCTGGTCGATACGCTGTTGGTCAAACATTGAGTAGCTGCCGGTAACTTCGGTGCTTTGATAGCCGAAATTGCTATCCAGGGCCTCTTTCAGCTCACTTAGAGTAAATGCGCTATCCTCGTAGATATTTTTGCGAATCGACGCCAGCGAATTGGTGAGATTGACCTAGCCTGAAATCCAGGTCGTAAAGCAGCGGTTGTAACGACTGCCTCCTCGATCGATATCGGTGCCAGAATCAATGCAGTCAGCCATCAATGCTGAATAGAAAATGGGGTTATCAACATCAATAGTAGAGTCCGATTTGATGTTGAACATTTCCTGAAACAGCACGACCACTTCACGGAACCACGTTTTGAAGATACTTAGCAATTCTGGGTAGCTTTTCAGTTTACTGCCATGCGAGGCAAAGACTCGCGTACCGGTGCGTGGGTCGATACCGTCCCAAAGCACCAATTCGAGGATCTTCGGCATGTTAATAAAACCGACGCCGGTAGAACTGTAGGAGCCCGCGCCCAGCGCACCGTTTACCAGCGCACCGGGTTGGATCTCCAGGCAACCACCAATCGTCCAGCTTCGGGCATCTTCGAGAGAGATTTTTTCCTCGGCGAAGGTCTTCATCTGGTATTCGATGGAAACCCGATTGTTGACCCATGCCGGGAAGCCGGAGCCGGTTTTGTTGCACTCGACGGCCTTGAGGATAAATTTCTCACTGAGCTTATTGTCATACAGCATCGAGAGCGTTGGTTGAGGTGTGGAGCAGCGGATGGCGGCTTCCATGATCAGCTCTTCCAGTTCGTTTTCAGCCGAGGAGCCATCGGGTTTCAGGCCGCCAATGCCGACGTTATTGAACGTACTGCCAGCCAGTAAACCGATAGTTCCAACGGCCATCGCCAGATCGATACCGGTAAATTTGACACGCATACATTCGAGGATCTCAAGCGTTTCCTCGTGGGTGAGCGTGCCCGTGTCGGTTTCTTTTTTCCACCATGGATAGAGGATCTGTCCGATGCGTCCTGGCGAAATCCCGGAGCCCTGAATTTCATTCAGTACGGCGATATGGCAAGTCCACATCAGTTGGCTGGCTTCAAGGAACGTCCGCGGCGGGTGCTCAGCAATCCACGTCAGACGGTCCGCCATTTGCTCAAGTTCGCGCCGCATTTGCGGGTCTTGCTCTACAGATGCCATGCGCAGCGCTTCGCGGGCATAGTTTTGCACCCAGACCTGAACCCCTTCAATCACAAGGATCGTACCCTGCCAGAAGGCGAGTTGTTCTGTAGTGATGTTTTTGGTTTCTGCGATTTTGCGATGGCATTTTTCAATCATGCCATTCAGGCCAAGCTGCAACGGATACTGGAAATTAACAACGTTACGTCCATGACGCACTGAGGTTTCGAGATCAGAACACATCAGAACCGCTTTTTTCATGTTCATATACTGTTCGAAACGCGGGTGCATCGCCGCCCACATGAACGAGCTGTCTTCTACGGATTTATTTTTCCAGTAGCGGCACAGTTCAACGACCATTGGGTATTCTTCGCGGCGTACGCCAAAGCGTTTTGAAATCGACAGCACATTGCCCACGCTTTCGGTGACGTTACCGCCGCCATCAGCCACGATGGTGACTTCTTCGAGGCTACGGGTTGCCGCTCGCGCCGCTTCCGTTTCCATTTGCTCTTCGCTATTTAACGGATAGCGGTTAGAGGTCCAGGGCATGATGTAGGCGCCACGCACGTAGCGCGTTTTTTGCATTGCGAGCAACTCACCCCGGGTGATCATCGGGGTCAAATGTTCAAAGCCACATTTCAGCGCCATTGAACGGCGAACCATAGGGTGTTGCCCTTCGGCTTCACGCCATTTTTGCGTGTACCAATACGTAAATTCGGTGTCCAGTGACACTTTTGCTTCGTAATAATCTTCCAGTAACTTCTGTGCGCGTGCAGAGCCAGTGGCTTTGATTTCCCGGTCGGAAACTTCCACTGGCGCTTTCCCATACTGAAAACTCAGTGCGGAGACCTGCGCATTTTCATCCACGACATGCATAACCATGAATAACTCCTTTTAATTGTAAGTGTGAGTATCTGGCAGTCACTGACGGGTAGGGTTGGCTTCCCTACGGGAGCGGCACGGAGGTACTCTGCAAATGACTTTATCGCGGTATTTTTAATTCGTAAACGGTTCGTTCAGTAATTGGGGGTTTGGTTGATGCACATCAAATCCTTCGTGGCGGATAGCGTTGAACAAAGAGCCATCTGGAAGCTATTTTGACTAAATAAAGGGGAATCAAGATATGCATTCGATTTGCGGGATCACATTATGTGAATTGATATTTTGAAGTAAAAGAAACGTTGTTTTATAAATCAGTGAAGCACGCACGCTGACTCTTTGTATTTTTGCCATGCCCGCTGAAGCGGTGGCAAAAATGTAAAGGTTTCACCGCCAGCATCGCTCTACTGTAGCCGTGTAAGGACATCCTCAGCATTGATGAGGCGAGCTTTCCTGATAAATACACGGGAATTACGGCAAATGAAAACACGTAAAATCGGATTAGCAAACTATCTTGCCTACGGTTCGGGCGATTTCCTCGGCGCAGGAACGACTGCTTTGACCGCCGCATGGCTTTTATACTTCTACACCACCTTCTGTGGACTTTCCCCGATAGAGGCGACTTTTATCTTTGCTACCGCAAGGGTTCTGGATGCCGTAGTCAGCCCGTTGATGGGCTTCTTAACAGATAACTTTGGTTCAAGCTGGCTGGGCAAACGCTTCGGCCGCCGCAAATTCTTCATTATGCTCGGGATCCCTTGCGTATTCAGCTACTCCTTTATGTGGGTAGGGGATATGGGATTCTGGTATTACCTGCTGACCTATCTGCTGTTTGATATCGTCTACACCATGATTTTGGTGCCATATGAAACGCTGGTGCCGGAAATGACCGACGATTTCAAACAGAAAACCAAATTCTCAGGTGCGCGTATCGCGATGGCGCAAATGTCGGCGATTCTGGCCTCCTTCCTGCCGGGCATTCTGTTGTCGCACTTCGGCAAGGACAACGCTGTTTCATTCTTCTACGCAAGTCTGGTGTTCTCGGTGCTTTGTGCGCTGATGCTGACGTTTGTCTGGTTCTTCACCTGGGAGCGCCCACGCGAAGACTGGAGCGAAGCCGCGCTGCGTGCCGAAGAAGAGAAGAAACAACTGACGCTTGCGCAAAGCCTTAACCGTCTGATCATCGAGTTGACCTCGACATTGCGCATTAAGATTTTCCGTCAGCATTTGGGGATGTATCTCGGTGGCTATATCGCGCAGGACGTCTTCAATGCAGTTTTCACCTATTACGTAGTGTTCGTGCTGATGCAGGAGGCTTCTTTCGCCTCTAATCTGATGGGCACAATGGCGATTTTCCAGTTTATTGCCGTGATCGCGATGATGCCGCTGTGCATCCGTTTTGGCCCTGCACCGTCATACCGCATCGTGGTCGTGCTCTTTGGTCTGAGTTCGATTTCCTATGCCGTGTTGTACTACGCTGGGCTAAGCGATATCTGGTCGCTGATGCTGCTGGTTTCCGCCGTCGCTGGGCTAGGTCGAGGTGGTATCAACTATGTACCATGGAACACTTATACCTACATTGCCGATGTTGATGAAGTCATTACCGGTCAGCGCCGCGAAGGTATTTTCGCCGGGATCATGACCCTGACACGCAAGGCTTCTCAGGCTGGGGCAATTATGCTGGTCGGGATCGTCATGCAAATGTCCGGTTTTGTCTCAGGCATGAAAACGCAGCCAGCAGAAGTGGGGCACACCATTCTAATGATCCTGAGCGTCGGCACGATTGTGGTGTTGGCCTGTGGTTTCCTGGTTTCCCTGCGCTTCAAACTCAACCTGCATACCCACAGCATTCTGCGTGCCGAGACGGCAAAAATGCGCGAGTCCGGTCATGCGTTTGCCGAAGCCGCCACGCCTGAAGCGAAAGCCACGGTCGAACTGCTGGCGGGGATGCCGTTTGATTCGCTCTGGGGCAACAATAATATCGGTTATCTGAATCGCAATAAGCCTGCTGCACCGTCATTGAAGCAGGATGCATCATTGAATTCGACATATAACAGAGGTTAATGCAATGAAAGTCTGGCCTGTCAAACATAGCCCATTGATGTGTCAACCGGAGCGCTTTATCGCCCGTGACGAACTGAAGGCGTTGATCCAGAAAGTGACGCACAATCTGGTCAATATCAAGGATGAAAGTGGAGAGTTCCTGCTACGTCTTGACGACGGGCGAGTGATCGACACGAAAGGATGGTCGGGCTGGGAGTGGACGCACGGCGTCGGACTGTACGGTATCCATCAGTATTATCAGCAAACCGGTGATGAACAGATGCGTGACATCATCGACGGCTGGTTCGTCGACCGTTTCGCAGAAGGGGCGACCACCAAAAACGTTAACACCATGGCGCCTTTTCTGACACTCGCTTACCGCTACGAAGAAACGCAAAACCCGCAGTATTTTCCGTGGCTTGAAAGCTGGGCTGAATGGGCAATGCATGAGATGCCGCGCACCGAACACGGTGGCATGCAGCACATTACGCTGGCAGAAGAAAACCATCAGCAGATGTGGGATGACACATTAATGATGACGGTGATGCCGCTGGCGAAAATCGGCAAGTTACTGAATCGCCCGGAATACGTGGAAGAGGCGGTGTACCAGTTCCTGCTGCACGTGCAAAACCTGATGGATCGTCAGACCGGGCTGTGGTTCCACGGCTGGAATTACGAAGGCAATCATAATTTTGCCAATGCGCGGTGGGCTCGCGGCAACAGTTGGCTGACTATTGTGATCCCTGATTTCCTCGAACTGGTGGATTTACCAGAAAACAATGCGGTTCGTCGTTATCTGGTCCAGGTGTTGAACGCGCAGGTAGCCGCGCTGGCGAAGTGTCAGGATGACAGCGGGCTGTGGCATACGCTACTGGACGATCCGCATTCATACCTGGAAGCGTCAGCCACCGCAGGTTTTGCCTACGGCATTCTGAAAGCCGTGCGTAAGCGCTATGTATCAGCGGATTATGCCGAAGTGGCAGAGAAAGCGATCAAAGGTATTGTGGCGAATATTTCACCGGAAGGGGAGTTGCTGCAAACGTCATTTGGCACAGGAATGGGCAGCAATCTTGAGTTTTATCGCCAGATCCCGTTGACGTCGATGCCTTACGGACAGGCGATGGCGATCCTTTGTCTGACCGAATATTTGCGAAAATATTTCTGACTGTTTCCCCGGTGGCGCCACGCTTATCGGGGCTACGAAAACACAAAACCCGGCATTTGCCGGGTTTCGCGTTTAAAACACTAACGAATTACATACGTTCGACGGTTTCGATACCCAGGGTATCCAGGCCCAGTTTCAACGTTTTCGCCGTCAGCAGCGCCAGTTTCAGGCGGCTGTTACGGATCTCTTCGTTTTCGGCGCTCAGAATTGGGCAGTGCTCATAGAAGCCGGAGAACAGGCCCGCAAGATCGTACAGGTAAGCACACATCACGTGCGGCGTACCTTCGCGCGCGACAACATTCAGGGTTTCTTCGAACTGCAGCAGCCGTGCCGCCAACTGTGCTTCACGATCTTCATTAATCACCACGGCGGCGTTAACGATAGCGGTTTCATCCAGCTCGGCTTTACGGAATACTGACAGCACGCGCGTGTAGGCATACTGCATGTACGGCGCAGTGTTACCTTCAAACGCCAGCATGTTATCCCAGTCGAAGACGTAATCGGTGGTGCGGTTTTTGGAGAGATCCGCGTATTTCACCGCGCCGATACCAACAGTATTAGCCAGTTTTTCCAGCTCGTCCGCAGGCATATCCGGGTTCTTTTCTGCCACCAGACGACGGGCGCGTTCCAGCGCTTCGTCCAGCAAATCAGCCAGTTTCACGGTGCCACCCGCGCGGGTTTTGAACGGCTTGCCATCTTTACCAAGCATCATGCCGAACATATGGTGTTCCAGCGGCACGGACTCAGGCACATAACCGGCTTTACGCACGATGGTCCACGCCTGCATTAAGTGCTGGTGCTGGCGGGAATCGATGTAATACAGCACACGGTCGGCGTTCAGCGTTTCGTAGCGGTATTTTGCGCAGGCGATATCGGTAGTGGTGTAAAGGTAGCCGCCATCCTTTTTCTGGATGATGACACCCATCGGGTCGCCGTCTTTGTTTTTGTATTCGTCGAGGAATACCACCGTTGCGCCTTCGCTTTCGGTCGCCAGACCCTGGGCTTTCAGGTCAGCAACAATGCCCGGCAGCATAGGGTTGTACAGGCTTTCACCCATCACATCGTCGCGGGTCAGCGTCACGTTCAGGCGATCATAGGTTATCTGGTTCTGCGTCATGGTGATGTCGACCAGCTTGCGCCACATTTCGCGGAAGTACGGGTCGCCGCCTTGCAGTTTTACCACGTAGTTACGGGCGCGCTCGGCAAAGACTTCATCTTCGTCGTAATGTTTTTTCGCGTCACGGTAGAAACCTTCGAGATCGGCCAGCGCCATTTCACCCGCGTTTTCCTGCTGCTGCTTTTCAAGCCAGGCAATCAGCATTCCGAACTGAGTTCCCCAGTCGCCGACGTGGTTAGCACGGATCACTTTATGACCGAGGAATTCCTGAGTACGCACTGCGGCATCACCAATGATGGTGGAGCGCAGATGACCGACGTGCATCTCTTTCGCTACGTTTGGCGCGGAGTAGTCGATAACAATGGTTTGTGATTCAGGAACGGCAACGCCCAGTCGATCGGATTTCAGCGCATCGTTTACGCCCTGCGCCAGAAACGCCGGGTCGAGGAAAATATTGATAAAGCCAGGACCGGCGATTTCGACTTTATTGGCGATACCGTCAAGGCACAGATGAGACAGAACCTGCTCTGCAAGTTGTCGCGGCGCCATGCCCAGTTTTTTCGCCACGGCCATCACACCATTGGCCTGATAATCGCCAAACTGGACTTTTGCTGACTGACGAACCTGAGGTTCGCAATCGGCAGGCGCACCTGCCGCAATCAGGGCTTGACTGACTTTTTCTGAGAGAAGAGCCTGAATATTCACCGGAATACCTTACGTTAATGGCGCTGCGCACGAGCTGGGGCAACGTCGAAATGAGGACAAATTAAGCCAGCCAGTATACTGCATTTGCAACGGCCCGTCAGCCCTGGAGCGGCGCGTAAATCAGCAGTTGGTCGTCTGCGTTCAACAGGGTAAATTAGCGACCTGCAAAAACTGGTGTGAGGGCGAAAAGTGAACTGGGAAACCAACGAAGCATTACAGGACATCGCGGCGGATTTGCCGCGTTTTACACAGGCATTGTCTGACCTGGCCGATCGCCTGGGTCTGCAAATTGCCCCGTTGAGCGCCGACCATATTTCGCTGCGTTGCCATCAAAATGCCACCGCAGAGCGCTGGCGTCAGGGTCTTGAGCAGTGCGGCGAGCTGTTATCTGAAAATATGATCAACGGTCGCCCGATTTGTCTGTTCAAACTGCATGAACCGGTATGCGTTGAACATTGGCAGTTTAGCGTGGTGGAATTACCCTGGCCGGGCGAAAAGCGTTATCCACATGAAGGTTGGGAGCATATCGAAATTGTACTGCCAGGCGATCCCGACACCCTGAATGCCCGCGCGCTGGCATTGTTGTCAGACGACGGACTCAGCCAGCCGGGGATTTTTGTCAAAACCAGTTCGCCAAAAGGCGACCGCGAACGGTTGCCAAATCCAACACTTGCCGTCACCGACGGTAAAGTGACTATTAAATTTCATCCCTGGTCGATAGAAGAGATTGTGGCGAGTGAAGCAGGCGACACAACAATGTGAGCTTACGCGGGATCTGCTTTTTGAGACTGTGTCATCATGACGCACCCGAATAAAAAGGAGAAGGTAATGGCTTTGCTGGAAGTGTGCTGTTACAGCATGGAATGTGCGCGTGAGGCGCAGAAAAGAGGCGCTGACCGTATTGAATTATGCGCCGCACCGCTGGAAGGGGGCTTAACGCCGTCCGTTGGCGTCCTGAAATCGGTTCGCCAGCAGGTGACGGTACCGGTGCACCCGATTATCCGACCGCGCGGCGGCGATTTTTGCTACACCGAAGGTGAATTTGCGGCAATGCTGGAAGACGTTCAACTGGTCCGTGAACTCGGTTTCCCTGGATTCGTTATCGGGATTTTAAATGCTGACGGTCATGTCGATATGCCGCGAATGCGTGAGATTATGACTGCTGCCGGTCCGCTTGCGGTGACATTCCATCGGGCGTTTGATATGTGTGTCGATCCGCTACAAGCTTTTGATAATCTTAAACAACTCGGCGTGGCGCGTATTCTGACCTCAGGCCAACAGCAAACGGCAGAAAAAGGTCTTTCACTTCTTCGGGAACTAATTGCCCACGCCGATGCTCCAATCATTATGGCTGGTGCTGGCGTGCGGGCGAACAACATGACGTTGTTCCTCGATGCGGGTGTGAGAGAGGTTCACAGCTCAGCCGGACAGTGGGTTCCGTCAGTGATGCAATACCGAAACCCGGGGCTGTCGATGTCAACTGACCCGACGGCAGATGAATACTCACGATACGCCGTCAATGGCGAATCGGTAGCGGAAATGAAGGCGATCGTTGACCGCTACAAGTAATCGCGATTTTTACCGTGCATCATATCGCCCAATGTGATGCTTATTTGTACCAGGCCCCTGCCATTTACACAGGGGCCTTTTTTTCGCCGTCATATTTCGAGCTACAGCTGTGTTGGCAGCCTCGCTCACCCCAGTCACTTACCTGAGTAAGCTCCTGGGGATTCCCTGCGTTGCCGCCGTGCTGTAACTCGAACTATTTAGGCGAAATGTACGAATATTGGGTATACGTGTGATTCTTGAGCCAGGGCCGAGCAAACGAAGTGCCGCCGGGCATTTCATGGTTTAAAGCTAAGGCTTCTTCGCCACAATCACCGCGCGCAGCGGAGCAGGGTAACCTTCAATCGTTTTGCTGCTGTCATTCGGATCGAGGAATTCAGCCAGTGACTCGGTAGTCATCCATTCGGTGCGGCGCTGTTCTTCGGTGCTGGTGATGTTCATGTCGACAATTCGCACATCAACGAAACCGCATTTTTCCAGCCACTGTTTCAGCGCCGGAGCTGACGGAATGAAGTACACGTTACGCATCTGCGCATAACGATCGCCTGGCACCAGCACGGTATTTTCATCGCCTTCCACCACCAGCGTTTCCAGCACCAGTTCCCCTTCGCTGACCAACTGATCTTTCAACTGCCACAGATGTTCGAGCGGTGAACGGCGATGGTAAAGCACGCCCATCGAAAAAACGGTGTCGAACGCGTTTAATACCGGCATTTGTTCTATGCCCAGCGGCAGCAAATGCGCGCGTTGATCGTTGCCGAGCAGTTTACGGACTGCTTCAAACTGACAGAGGAACAGTTGTGTTGGATCGATACCGACCGCCAGCTTCGCGCCTGCGCCAATCATGCGCCACATGTGATAGCCGCTGCCGCAGCCGACGTCGAGAATAGTGCGTCCGGTCAAATCGGAAAGGTGCGGCAGAACGCGATCCCATTTCCAGTCGGAGCGCCACTCGGTGTCGATATTCACGCCATAGAGCGAAAATGGCCCTTTGCGCCATGGCATCAGATTACGCATCAGCACATCAATACGCTTCTGCTGGCCCTCGCTCAGCGGCTCTTCACATTCAGCGGTGACGCTGTGCAGCAGGTCGAGTTTCCACGGCTGGATCTCCGGCATAAACTCAACGGCGCGAGACCATTGCTTAAATAAACCATGCTGTTCTCCCCGCTGCCAGGCGGCGATTTGTGCCGGCAGGGTTTCCAGCCAGCGAGAGAGCAGGGGGTCTTTCGCGATTAATTGATAAAAATTGCCAAACTCGATCATTCGTCTGCTCCGGCTTTCAGCGCGACCAGTGAGCCGAAGTTGAAGCACTGGAACCACAGTTCGCTATGTGCAAAACCCGCAGCACGAAGGCGTGCTTTATGCGCGTCGACCGAATCCGTCAACATCACGTTTTCCAGCATGCTGCGCTTCTGGCTGATTTCCAGCTCGCTGTAACCGTTCGCCCGCTTGAAGTCGTGGTGCATGTTGAACAGCAACTCGCCGACTTTCTGATCTTCAAAACTGAATTTTTCTGACAGCACTAATGCGCCGCCCGGGTTCAGTCCCTGATGAATTTTTTCCAGCAGTGCCTGGCGTTCTGGCGGCTCAATAAACTGCAACGTAAAGTTGAGCACCACCATTGAGGCGTTCTCGATCTGAATATCGCGGATATCGCCTTCAATAATTTCAACAGGGGTCGGGGCTTTGTAGGCGTCGATATGACGACGGCAGCGCTCAACCATCGCCGGGGAATTATCCACGCCGATGATTTTGCAGCCATCATGAGCGATATTCCGACGAATCGACAAGGTCGCCGCGCCGAGCGAACAGCCGAGGTCATACACCTGAGTATCAGGTTGCACAAAGCGCTCTGCCAGCATACCAATCATCGAAATGATATTGGAGTAACCGGGCACGGAACGCTGGATCATGTCGGGGAATACTTCGGCTACCCGTTCATCGAAGGTCCAGTCGCCCAGGCTTGCTATCGGAGCAGAAAAAAGCGTGTCGCGATGAGGCATAACGTGATTCCAGAAAATAAAAAACGGCGTATTGTGCGCTAACGCAGGGAGAAAACCAACTCCCAGGGCAGATACCAGAGGTTTGCCAGCACCATTAGCACCAACGAACACCAGGTGGCGCTCATTGCGGAACGTCGCCAGCGGAAAAGACGGTGGTGAAAGCCGTAGTAGTGCATCAGGCGACCGGCAATCAGCATCAGGCCGCATACATGCACCATCCACGTTTCGGCGCCGTTCATTTCCATGAACAACAGCAGCAGCAGGCCGATAGGAATATATTCCACTGCATTGCCGTGAATACGGATAGCGCTTTGCAGTTCGTTAAACCCGCCATCGCCATAGGCCACGCGGTACTGCAATCGCATACGCACAACATCGAAAGAAAACTTAATTAACAACAACGCACCCAGCACGGCATACAGCGCGCTCACCATACAAACTTCCTTTTAGACTGGCAGATGGCAATGACTATGGCCTGAAGAATAACTCAAAAAAGAGAAGTTTGCTGCGGGATGGCGGGGGCAGGGCCTATTTCCGGCAGGGCGGCCTGAAGGCTATTCCAGAGTGTGTCTACCAGTTCCGGCGCCTGTGCGATGTCTGGCGTATGCAGGAAAAGATAAGGCGTAGTGGTCTGCGTCCATTTCGGCAGTGCTTTCAGCCAAACATCAAACAGCTCGCGGTTTTGCGCCATATTATCGCTGCCGATAAATCGCACCATCGGCTGACTTGCCGTCACAACAGCGTGAACTGGCACTTTGGGCTTTTTGCGCTGAGCGTCGATAATTGCTTCGCTGTGCGGAATGGCGCTATGTACCGGACGGCTGTCTAAAATGACGCGATTGACGCCACGTTCGTGTAACCCTCGATTAAGCTGTTTTTCCTCTTCACCTTTTGCGAAAAAGAGCGGATGACGTACTTCAACGCCGTAAGAAAACGTCTTGGGCAATGCGTCGAGGAAATGCCATAGCGCAGGAAGATCGGCGGGGGAGAAAGCGGCAGGCAACTGCAGCCAGTACTGACCCATCCGTTGCGCCAGCGGATCCATTCGCTTGAAAAACTCGGCAGTTAAATCATCACAATGGCGCAGCGCCGCCTGATGACTGATCGTTGCCGGGAATTTAAAACAGAAGCGGAATTCATCACTGGTTTGTTCATGCCAGCGCTGAACGATTTCGGCGCGAGGCAACGCGTACAGTGTGGTGTTGCCTTCCACACAGTTAAAGTGACGGGCATATTGTTCAAGGGTGGTGATGCCAAGCCGCACCCATTTAGGGTGCGACCATTGCGGCAAGCCGATAAAGATCATAAAGCGGCAAGGATTTCCTCAGTGCTGCGAATGCGGGCAATACGCGGGAAAATGTTGGTAAAGCTACCCTGATGCTGTTCAGCATCTGCGGCGCTGCACGCATCTTCGGCAATGACCAGATTGAAGCCTAATTCCCAGGCATTACGTGCTGTCGATTCCACACCAATATTGGTGGAGATACCGCACAGAATAATGGTATCTACGCCGCGACGACGCAGTTGGAGCTCCAGTTCGGTGCCGTAAAAAGCGCCCCACTGGCGTTTGGTGACTTCGATGTCGGTGTCTTTTTTACCGAGCGCGGCAGGGTAAGTCATCCAGTTTTCAGGCAGTTTATGCGCAGGTGTTTGTGCATCGACTACGGTTTTCACTGCATCGCCGCCATCCGCAGACCAGCCAACACGAACCATCACAACAGGTGAACCTTGCTCACGGCATTTGGCTGCCAGTTTCGCTGATTTTGTGACAACATCAGCGGCTGTGTGCGGGCCACCTGCAAAAGGGAGAATGCCTTCCTGAAGGTCAATCACTACCAGTGCCGTTTTTTTTGCGTTCAGTTCCAACATATTTATCCCCGTTAAATCACATAATTAGGTGGCTAACCATACGCTGAGTTAGGGCGTGCATGGATCACAAATTTTGTTAATTTTTGTGAGTACTTACCACAAGCGTACAGCAAACGTGCGCCTGCTGCGCGACGGGCTTATCGTCAGGCAGAATTTCCAGTATAATAACCCCCTTTTTTCATCCAGTTGTGAAAAGCTGCGACAAGTGTGCCGGCGGCTAAGTTAAGGGAACTCTCATGCGTACAGAATATTGCGGGCAGCTGCGTCAGTCCCACGTTGGGCAGCAAGTGACTTTGTGTGGTTGGGTCAACCGCCGCCGTGACCTCGGCAGCCTTATCTTCATCGATATGCGTGACCGCGAAGGTATCGTGCAGGTCTTTTTCGACCCAGACCGCGCTGAAGCCTTAAAACTGGCTTCCGAACTGCGTAATGAGTTTTGCATTCAAATCACCGGCACCGTGCGTGCGCGTGATGCTAAAAACGTCAATGGTGAAATGCCGACGGGCGAAATCGAAGTGCTGGCATCCGACCTGGTTATCATCAACCGTTCAGAATCTCTGCCGCTTGATTCCAACCACGTCAACACCGAAGAAGCGCGTCTGAAATACCGCTATCTGGATCTGCGTCGCCCGGAAATGGCGAACCGCCTGAAAACGCGCGCCAAAATCACCAGCTTCGTGCGTCGTTTTATGGATGACCACGGTTTCCTCGATATCGAAACCCCGATGTTGACTAAAGCCACGCCAGAAGGCGCACGTGACTATCTGGTGCCAAGCCGCGTACATAAAGGCAAATTCTACGCACTGCCGCAATCACCGCAGCTGTTCAAACAGTTGCTGATGATGTCCGGCTTTGACCGTTACTATCAGATTGTAAAATGCTTCCGCGACGAAGATTTGCGTGCTGACCGTCAGCCTGAATTTACTCAGATCGACGTAGAAACTTCCTTCATGACTGCACCGCAAGTGCGCGAAGTGATGGAAGCGCTGGTGCGTCAGTTGTGGCTGGAAATTAAAGGTGTGGATCTGGGCGATTTCCCGATCATGACCTTCGCCGAAGCTGAACGTCGTTACGGTTCCGATAAACCGGATCTGCGTAACCCGATGGAACTGGTGGACGTTGCCGACCTGCTGAAAAGCGTTGAGTTTGCCGTGTTTGCCGGTCCGGCGAACGATGCCAAAGGCCGCGTAGCTGCGCTGCGTGTTCCTGGTGGTGCAGCCCTGAGCCGTAAGCAGATCGACGACTACGGCAACTTCATTAAAATTTACGGCGCGAAAGGCCTGGCTTACATCAAAGTCACCGAGCGCGCGAAAGGCCTGGAAGGTATCACCAGCCCGGTCGCTAAATTCCTCAATGCAGAAATCATTGAAGCTATTCTGGCACGTACCGACGCGCAAGACGGCGATATGATCTTCTTCGGCGCAGACAACAAGAAAGTGGTTGCTGACGCGATGGGCGCGCTGCGTCTGAAACTCGGTAAAGACCTGAGCCTGACCGACGAAGCCAAATGGGCGCCGTTGTGGGTTGTCGACTTCCCGATGTTCGAAGACGACGGCGAAGGCGGCCTGACCGCGATGCACCATCCGTTCACCTCTGCTAAAGAGATGACAGCGGCAGAGCTGAAAGCGGCACCGGAAGATGCAGTGGCTAACGCCTATGATATGGTTATCAACGGTTACGAAGTCGGTGGCGGTTCGGTCCGTATTCACAGCGGCGAAATGCAGCAGACCGTGTTTGGTATTCTAGGCATCAACGAGCAGGAACAGCGCGAGAAATTCGGCTTCCTGTTGGACGCCCTGAAATACGGCACACCGCCGCACGCGGGTCTGGCATTTGGTCTGGATCGTCTGACCATGCTGCTGACCGGCACTGACAACATCCGTGATGTCATTGCCTTCCCGAAAACCACCGCAGCCGCGTGTCTGATGACCGAAGCGCCAAGCTTCGCCAATCCGGCGTCGCTGAGCGAGTTGGGTATTCAGGTTGTGGCGAAAGAGCCAAAAGAGTCTGCGGAGAATAAGTAATATGCTCTTCAAGCGTCCCGTTTCCGTGCTGGTTGTGATTTACGCACAGGACACGAAGCGGGTGCTGATGTTGCAGCGACGCGATGATCCGGATTTCTGGCAGTCGGTTACTGGCAGTCTGGAAGAGGGGGAAACAGCGTCGCAAGCCGCCATGCGTGAAGTAAATGAAGAGGTCGCCATTGATGTGGCCTCAGAATCGTTGACCTTAATCGACTGTCAGCGCACGGTGGAGTTTGAAATCTTTACGCATTTACGTCATCGCTATGCTCCGGGCATCGAGCGTAATACCGAATCGTGGTTCTGTATTGCGCTGCCCCATGAACGTCAGATTGAGATAAGTGAGCATCTCGCCTGGCGCTGGGTTGCCGCCGCTGAGGCGGCCGCGCTCACCAAATCGTGGAGCAACCGGCAAGCGATCGAAGAATTTGTAATTAATGCAGCCTGATAAGGCGCGATTTTTGAGGAAATAGTTATGGCAGGTCATAGTAAATGGGCCAACACCAAACACCGCAAAGCAGCACAGGATGCCAAACGCGGTAAGATCTTCACCAAAATCATTCGCGAGCTGGTCACCGCAGCCCGTCTGGGTGGCGGCGATGCGGCGTCTAACCCGCGTCTGCGTGCGGCCATCGACAAAGCGCTGTCTAACAACATGACGCGCGACACCCTGAACCGTGCTATCGCGCGTGGCGTGGGCGGCGATGACGACGCGAACATGGAAACCATCATTTATGAAGGTTACGGCCCTGGCGGCACAGCGGTCATGGTGGAATGCCTGTCCGATAACCGTAACCGTACCGTTGCAGAAGTGCGTCATGCCTTCACGAAAACCGGTGGCAACCTCGGCACTGATGGTTCCGTGGCCTATCTGTTCAGCAAAAAAGGCGTAATTTCCTTCGAAGCGGGCGATGAAGACGCGATCATGGAAGCGGCACTCGAAGCCGGTGCGGAAGACGTTGTGACCTTCGATGACGGCGCGATTGATGTTTACACCGCGTGGGAAGAGATGGGCGCAGTACGTGATGCGCTGGAAGCGGCTGGTCTGAAAGCGGACAACGCTGAAGTGTCGATGATCCCATCTACCAAAGCTGACATGGATGCGGAAACCGCACCAAAACTGCTGCGTCTGATCGACATGCTCGAAGACTGCGATGACGTGCAGGAAGTTTATCACAACGGTGAGATCTCTGATGAGGTTGCGGCTACTCTGTAATGGGGCAGCCTAACACTCCCTCTGGAGGCGCGTGATGTCCATTATTCTCGGTATTGACCCGGGCTCACGCGTCACCGGTTATGGCGTTATTCGTCAGGTCGGACGGCAGTTAACCTATCTTGGCAGCGGGTGTATTCGCACCAAAGTCGATGATTTGCCGTCACGCCTGAAGCTGATTTACGCAGGCGTGTCAGAAATTATCACCCAGTTTCAGCCTGATTTTTTTGCTATCGAACAGGTGTTCATGGCGAAAAATGCGGATTCAGCGCTCAAGCTCGGGCAGGCTCGCGGTGCGGCGATTGTTGCCGCTGTGAACCAGGATTTGCCCGTGTTTGAATATGCGGCACGCCAGGTGAAACAAACAGTCGTGGGCAACGGTGGTGCCGAGAAAACGCAGGTGCAGCACATGGTGCGAACCCTGTTAAAACTCCCGGCGAACCCGCAGGCGGATGCCGCAGATGCGTTAGCGATTGCCATTACGCATTGCCACATCAGCCAGAATGCAATACAGATGAGTGAAACGCGGCTCAATCTGGCGCGCGGCAGATTAAGATAATAGGGGCTGGATATTTATCCAGCCTTTTTTTATGATATGACATTGATACTTTTTCCCCAACGCAGGAGCGTCACGTGATCGGTAGACTCAGAGGCACTATTCTGGAAAAACAACCTCCACTGGTTTTACTGGAAGTGGGCGGCGTCGGCTATGAAGTGCATATGCCCATGACGTGTTTTTACGAATTGCCCGATCAGGGCAATGAAGCCATTGTCTTTACCCATTTTGTGGTGCGTGAAGATGCGCAGTTGCTGTTCGGCTTTAATAATAAGCAGGAACGTACGCTGTTCAAAGAGCTTATCAAAACCAACGGTGTCGGCCCGAAGCTGGCGCTGGCTATCTTATCCGGCATGTCCGCACAGCAGTTCGTGAATGCCGTGGAACGTGAAGACTCTGTGGCGTTGGTGAAACTGCCGGGTATCGGGAAGAAAACCGCCGAACGTCTGGTGGTCGAAATGAAAGACCGCTTCAAGGGGCTGCACGGCGACCTGTTTACTCCGGCCTCCGATCTGGTGCTGGCGTCTCCTGCAAGCCAGGCAACAGACGACGCCGAGCAGGAAGCGGTTGCTGCACTGGTGGCGCTGGGCTATAAACCTCAGGAAGCCAGCCGGATGGTGAGTAAAATCGCCAGTCCAAATGCCAGCAGTGAAACGCTAATCCGCGACGCGCTACGCGCCGCGATGTGAGGTAAAGGATGATTGAAGCTGACCGCCTGGTGTCTGCAGGCAGTGTGACCCCTGAAGATGTGGTCGATCGTGCGATACGCCCCAAACTGCTCGAAGAGTATATCGGCCAGCCACAGGTGCGCTCGCAGATGGAAATCTTTATTCAGGCGGCGAAACTGCGCGGCGAAGCGCTCGATCATCTGCTGATTTTCGGCCCACCGGGGTTGGGGAAAACCACGCTGGCGAATATTGTCGCCAATGAAATGGGCGTGAACTTGCGCACCACGTCTGGCCCCGTGCTGGAAAAAGCGGGTGACCTGGCGGCAATGTTGACCAACCTTGAACCGCACGACGTGCTGTTCATTGATGAAATTCATCGCCTTTCACCGGTAGTGGAAGAGGTGCTGTATCCGGCGATGGAAGATTATCAGCTGGATATCATGATCGGTGAAGGCCCGGCGGCGCGTTCAATCAAAATTGATTTGCCGCCGTTTACGCTGATTGGCGCGACCACACGAGCGGGCTCTCTGACGTCACCGCTGCGTGATCGTTTCGGTATTGTCCAGCGTCTGGAGTTTTATCAGGTGCCGGATTTACAGTATATCGTGGGGCGCAGCGCGCGTTTTATGGGGCTGGAGATGAGCGAAGAGGGCGCGCTGGAAGTGGCCCGTCGCGCTCGCGGTACACCGCGAATTGCCAACCGTCTGCTGCGTCGTGTGCGCGACTTCTCCGAAGTTCGTCACGATGGCACGATTTCAGCTGACATTGCCGCCTCGGCTTTAGACATGCTGAACGTCGATGCAGAAGGCTTTGATTATATGGACCGCAAGCTGCTGTTGGCGGTGATCGATAAGTTCTTCGGCGGTCCGGTCGGGCTGGATAACCTCGCGGCAGCGATCGGTGAAGAGCGTGAAACCATTGAAGATGTGCTGGAACCGTACCTCATCCAGCAGGGCTTTTTGCAGCGAACCCCGCGTGGGCGCATGGCGACGGTGCGAGCGTGGAACCACTTCGGGATCACGCCGCCTGCAATGCCATAAAGCTCAACATAATCAATGCATAAAAAAACGCCCAATTGGGCGTTTTTTGTTTTGTGTCTGCAATGCCAACCATCTATTGGGCGTTTTTCTTCGCCATGGTGAGGATGAACATCGCTGCGGCGCAGAGCACGACCGACGGTCCGGCTGGCGTGTCATAAAACGCGGAAAACGTCAGCCCGCCAGTGACCGCAATCATCCCGACCCCGACGGCAATTCCAGCCATCTGCTCAGGCGTTTTCGCAAAGCGGCGTGCGGTGGCTGCGGGAATAATCAGTAATGACGTGATGATCAGCGCCCCCACAAATTTCATTGCCACACCAATGGTTAATGCGGTGACCAGCATCAGCAGGAGTTTGACGCGTTGCAGTTTCACGCCGTCAACGAATGCCAGATCCGGGCTGATGGTCATCGACAGCAGGTTGCGCCATTGCCACAGCAAAATAGCCACGACGACGATCACGCCGAGTCCAATGGCGATTAAATCCTGTGGTGTAACTGCCAGCAGATCGCCAAACAGATAGGCCATCAAATCCACGCGGACGTTTGACATCAGGCTGACCACGACTAACCCGAGGGAAAGCGCACTGTGAGCCATAATCCCCAACAACGTATCAATCGCCAGATGCGGACGGCGCTCAAGCCAGACAAGCCCGGCAGCCAACAGCAGGGTAATAGCAATAACGGCATAGAAGGGATTAATGTTCAGCAGCAGACCAAATGCAACGCCTAATAAAGAAGCATGCGCGAGGGTATCGCCAAAATAGGACATTCGACGCCAGACCACGAATGAACCAAGCGGACCTGCGGCGCAGGCCAGCATCACACCGGCAAGCCAACCGGGGAGCAGTAATTCAATCATGTGCGGTCATTCCCTCTACGCAGAACAATACGTCCTTGTAAATCGTGACGGTGATTGTGCTGGTGGCGATAAATGCCCAATTGCTGCGCGCCGCGCGGACCAAACATTGAAATAAATTCCGGATGCATGGACACCACTTCCGGCGTGCCGGAACAGCAGATGTGATGGTTCAGACATAGCACTTCGTCGGTTTTGGCCATCACCAGATGCAGATCGTGGGAAACCATCAGCACAGCGCAGTTGAGTTCGCTGCGCAACTGGTCGATAAGGTCATACAACGCGACCTGACCATTCACATCCACACCCTGGGTTGGCTCATCCAGCACCAGCAATTGGGGTTGATTCAGTAACGCACGGGCCAACAGTACGCGCTGTGTTTCACCACCGGAGAGCTTTTGCATCGGGGCTTCCATCAGATGGCCTGCCTGAACGCGTTTAAGCGCCGGGAGAATATCGTCTTTGCGCGTACCAGGGCGTAGCCGTAAAAAACGACTGACGGTTAAGGGCAGGGTGGCGTCGAGGTGTAATTTTTGCGGGACGTAGCCAATCCGCAGTTTACCCTCTCGCTTGATGACACCGGCATCCGGTGCTACCAGCCCAAGCACTACGCGGACAAGTGTCGACTTTCCTGCGCCATTTGGCCCAAGAAGCGTAAGAATTTTGCCAGGCTTCAGCGCCAGCGATACATCGGACAGGACACGGCGCTGACCGAAAGAGACCGAGACATTTTCGAGCGTTACGAGATTTGTCATCACAATTTGAGGTTGCACAAGTTAGTGAATGTTATAATATCACACTTCTTTTAATTATTACGATGATAAGACGCATTATGTTACATAAAAAGACGCTTCTTTTCGCAGCATTATCCACCGCGCTTTGGGGTACTGTTGCAACGCAAACCCATGCCGCCGTTGTTGCCTCCTTAAAACCCCTCGGATTTATTGCCGCAGCCATTGCAGACGGTGTAACACCAACGCAAGTTCTGTTACCTGACGGGGCCTCAGAGCACGATTACGCCTTGCGTCCAAGCGATGCAAAACGCTTACAAAACGCCGACTTAGTGGTGTGGATTGGTTCTGAGATGGAAGCATTTATGGACAAGACAGCCACCGCGTTTCCTGAAGCCAAAAAGGTGACAATTTCAACGCTGCCGGGTGTGAAACCGTTGCTCATGAAAGGCACGGACGATGATGACCATGACCACCATCATGACCACGCTACGGCAGAAAAAGGTGATGAAGATCACCATCATGGCGAGTACAACATGCATCTGTGGCTGTCGCCCGAGATAGCGCGCCTGTCGGCAGTTGCAATCCACGATAAATTAGTGGAACTTATGCCGCAAAGTCGAACCAAACTAGACGCCAACCTGAAAGATTTCGAGGCTCAATTAGCCGCGACCGATCAGCAGGTGGGTAACGAGCTGGCACCGTTGAAAGGAAAAGGGTATTTCGTTTTTCATGACGCCTACGGCTACTTTGAAAAACATTACGGCATGACCTCACTGGGGCATTTTACCGTCAACCCTGAGATCCAACCCGGTGCGCAGCGTTTACATGAAATAAGAACACAGTTGGTTGAGCAAAAAGCGACCTGCGTTTTTGCTGAGCCACAATTCAGGCCGGCAGTGGTGGAAGCGGTATCCCGCGGAACCACCGTTCGAATGGGGACTCTGGATCCGCTTGGCACCAACATTCCGTTGGGCAAAGCGAGTTATCCGGCATTTCTGACCCAACTGGCGAACCAGTATTCGAGCTGCCTGAAAGGAGATTAATGAGGAAGTGTATACGTGCAGCAGATAGCCCGCTCTGTCGCCCTGGCATTTAACAATTTGCCGCGGCCCCACCGCGTTATGTTGGGGTCGTTGACCGTTCTGACCTTAGCGGTCGCCGTATGGCGACCGTATGTCTACCATCCCGATTCAGCCCCAATTGTCAGAACCATCGAACTAGAAAAGAGCGAAATACGTTCTTTACTGCCTGAAGCCAGCGAACCCATCGATCAGGCCCCACAGGAAGATGAAGCCATCCCGCAGGATGAGTTAGACGATAAAGCAGACAGCGATGCCGGCGTACACGAATACGTCGTGTCTACAGGCGATACCCTCAGTAGCATACTTAACCAGTACGGCATCGATATGGGAAATATCAGCCAACTGGCCGCTTCAGATAAAGACCTGCGTAACCTAAAAATCGGTCAACAGCTTTCATGGACGCTCACCGACGACGGTGATTTGCAGCGTATGACATGGGAAGTGTCTCGCCGTGAAACCCGCACCTATGACAAAGTTGCAAACGGTTTCAAAATGAGCAGTGAAACGCAGCAGGGTGATTGGGTTAACAGCGTCGTGAAAGGCACCGTGGGTGGCAGTTTTGTCACTAGCGCGCGTAACGCCGGCTTAACCAGCAACGAAGTCAGTGCGGTTATCAAAGCCATGCAGTGGCAAATGGACTTCCGTAAGCTGAAAAAAGGCGATGAATTCTCTGTCTTGATGTCGCGTGAAATGCTCGACGGCAAACGCGAACAGAGCCAATTGCAGGGCGTGCGTTTACGCTCAAGCGGCAAAGACTATTACGCCATCCGTGCAGAAGACGGCAAGTTTTATGACAAGAGCGGTACGGGTCTGGCAAAAGGCTTTATGCGTTTCCCGACTTCACGCCAGTTCCGCGTCTCGTCAAATTTCAATCCGCGTCGTCTGAATCCTGTCACCGGGCGTGTGGCACCGCATAAAGGTGTCGATTTCGCTATGCCGCAAGGCACGCCTGTGCTGGCTGTGGGTGACGGTGAAGTGGTCGTCGCGAAACGTAGCGGTGCGGCGGGTTATTACGTCGCGTTGCGTCACGGACGCACGTATACCACGCGTTATATGCACTTGCGTAAGCTGCTGGTGAAACCAGGACAGAAAGTGAAACGTGGCGATCGCATTGCGCTCTCAGGTAATACCGGTCGCTCGACGGGCCCGCATCTGCATTATGAAGTGTGGATCAACCAGCAGGCGGTGAACCCGTTAACCGCCAAACTGCCGCGTACCGAAGGGTTGTCAGGTTCCGATCGTCGTGATTTCCTGGCACAGGTCAAAGAGGTTGCACCGCAGCTGCAAATTGACTAAAAACCGTTCTCTTAAAGCCGATGCCTGATCAGGTGTCGGCTTTTTCTTTTGTGCGAAGCCGGGCTCATCGCTAAACTATCAGCATCTTTCTCTTTTTCCGGCACGACTCTGGAACAGGCATGGACACGAAAAAAAATAACATTGAGTTTATTCCTCAGTTCGAAAAATCCTTTGTACATCCGCGCTATTGGGGCTCATGGCTGGGCGTACTGGCATTTGCTGGTATCGCACTGACACCGCCATCTTTTCGCGATCCGATTCTTGGTGCGTTAGGCAGAAAAGTAGGGCGTCTGGCAAAAAGCTCGCGGCGCCGTGCGCAGATAAATCTGCTTTATTGTTTTCCGGAAAAAAGCGAAGCCGAGCGCGAAGCCATCATCGATGAAATGTATGCCACTGCGCCACAGGCAATGGTGATGATGGCGGAGCTTGGCCTGCGTGACCCAAAGAAAATCCTCAAGCGCGTTGACTGGCAGGGCCTGGAAATCATCGAAGAGTTGCAGCGCAACGATGAAAAGGTGATTTTCCTCGTGCCGCACGGTTGGGGAGTGGATATTCCAGCAATGCTGATGGCGTCAAAAGGCCAGAAAATGGCGGCGATGTTCCATAATCAGGGCAATCCGGTATTCGACTACATCTGGAACACCGTGCGTCGCCGTTTTGGCGGTCGTATGCACGCGCGTAACGATGGCATCAAACCGTTTATCAAATCTGTTCGTGAAGGGTATTGGGGCTACTATCTGCCCGACCAGGATCACGGAGAAGAGCACAGTGAGTTTGTGGATTTCTTCGCGACCTATAAAGCGACACTGCCTGCTATCGGTCGTCTGATGAAGGTGTGTCGTGCTCGAGTTGTACCGCTGTTCCCGGTTTACGATGGCAAAACGCACCGTCTGACCGTCGAGATCCGTCCTCCTATGGATGACCTGATCACTGCGGATGACAACACTATTGCACGACGTATGAACGAAGAAGTGGAAGTGTTCGTCACACCGCATATGGAACAGTACACCTGGATCCTCAAGCTGCTCAAAACCCGTAAGCCCGGTGATATCGAGCCTTATAAGCGCAAAGAGTTATTTCCCAGAAAATAAGGGAAATTGTCGACGGATGCTGTTTGATTTTCCACCATGATGGTAAACGGGTTGTGGATTAAGAATTCACAACCCGCTGCCGTCGTAACGCCAATAAACATTGTCAGCCTTACCAGTCACCGTAGGGGTAGGTTTTTCCTTTGATGGCATCTATAGTTTCTTGTGAATAGCCATCTGGGATATCGTAATCAAAATTTGCCAATGTAATCCCTTTACAGCCATCCAGTTTATCGCCTGACAGCGTGGTTATTAGTGTGGGCTCTACGGGCAGGTTATCGCCACCACCGCTATTTTGTAGCCAGATTCTGATCTTGCCCTCTGGGGCTAAGCCAAAAACTATTGTGCTATACCAAGCTTTTTCTCCAAACATGTCTATTCCTGTGGATAAGTTCATTTTTCTTCTCATTGATTCAGGGAAGGTAATACGTGTCTCATAGGTTTTTCTATCAATTATCGAATCCCAGCAAAACATCATCACAACCGGTGGATGCAGGGCTTTGTTAAATTGTGTAAATCGCATATAGCGGTTATTCCAATGATCAATAGTTGAATAATCATCATTTGTGCTGTCAAGATTCCTGAAAGAATAAAGAATCTTTTTAGCATCAATGATTCCAACATACGTCACTCTGGCTGGAAGTGCTTTCGGAGTAAAAAATGCGAAGCCCCACTTTCCGTACGGCATTTCACCTGTTTCTTCTGGTGTTGTTGGTAGGCCCGAATGACAACCAGAGAGTGTCAGGAATTAAGTGGCCAAAATTACGCTTGTTCTTATCATTTCATGCTTCCAGCCATTGCATCCAGCCTCACCAATCGCCGTACGGATAAGTTTTTCCTTTTACAAAATCGGGTGTTTCGCCAAAATAGGTATATCCATTTGGATGTTGGGTGATCCCCTTACATCCCTCTAACTTATCACCAGACAGTGTTGTGATTTTTTTCGGCTCTACGGGCAGGTTTTCACCTCCGCCCCTATTTTTTTGCAGCCAAACTTTAACCGTTCCTTCCGGAGCCAAACCAAACAACAAAGTGCTGTACCAAATCTTTGTTCCCTGCGGAGTCATGCCAATAGATATATTCATTTTCTCAATCATCGATTCTGGAAAGGTGATCCGCGTTTCATATGTTTTTTTATCTATAATCGAATCCCAGCAAAAAAGCATCTCCACTGGTGCATGGAGAGCTTTATTAAATTGCGCAAAGCGTGTGTAACGTTTATTCCAGTGACCAGTGCTTAAATAATCATCCTCTACGCTATCAAGCATCCTGAATGAGTAAAGGACCTTTTTCTCATCAATGATGCCTACATAGGTAACATCTGCCAGCAAGGCCTTAGGAGTAAAAAATGCAAACCCCCACTTTCCGTAAGGCATTTCGCCTGTTTCTTCTGGTGTTGTTGGTACGCCCGAATGACAACCAGAGAGCGTCAGTAATAAAATTGCAAAAATTACTCGTGTTCTTTTCATTTTTGATTTCGATCCATGTTTTCAATCATTGCATCCAGCCTCACCAGTCGCCGTACGGGTAGGTTTTTCCTTTGATAAAATCTTTTATACTCTGATCATATCCATCAGGGATTTTGTAAGAGGGATTAAGACGGCTTATTCCTTTACAGCCCTCCAATTTAGAGCCAGACAGCGTAGTGATTTTTTGGGGCTTTACGTACAGGTTTTCACCTCCACCTCTATTTTTTTGCAGCCAGACTCTGACTTTACCTCCTGGTGCCAGACCAAAAAGCATGGTGCTGTACCATATTTGTTCTCCCTGTATGGTGATCCCTAAAGATAGGCTCATCCTTTCTCTTATCGATTCAGGAATTGTTACCCGCGTTTCATATGTTTTTTTATCAATAATGGAATCCCAGCAAAACAACATTACAACTGGGGGATGTAAGGCTTGGTTGAATTGTGCAAAGCGCGTATATCGTTTATTCCATTGTTCGACACTACCATAATCATCATCTACACTATCAAGATTCATAAAAGAATAAAGAATCTTCTTTTCATCAATAATACCAACGTAATTGACAAAAGCAGGAAGTTCCTTTGGAGTAAAAAAAACAAAACCCCATTTCCCATAGGGCATCTCACCGGTATCCTCAGGAGTTACATAATTACCTGAATGGCAGCCAGAGAGCGTCAGAAATAAACAAGATAAAAGAAGCGCTTTCATTATCACTTTTTATGCCCGTCCATGTTGAATGTTGTACGCTGCCAGTTTTCGTCGGGCCGATTGATAAACCCTAAGAGTTCTGACATTGAAGTTCCGCCGGTAACCTTCCCTTTATTATCGACGGCAAGACTGTTCCAATGTGCAGAACAGTGTATGAAATTTTTTGCCAAGAGATTCATCTCAGTAAAAGTAAACGGGATTCTCTCCATTCCTGAAGACTTAGCCTTTACTGAGTCTATAGCTTTGTCGTGTAAGGGCAAAAGAGCCGAAGAAAAACCTAGATCTTTGTCTCCGCTTTTTATTGGCTTAAACACCACACCCGCTTCCTCTGCCGCCGCAATCATCACCCGCAGTACCACCTTCGACCAGTCGTTTTTCACGATCCGCTCTTTCATTGTCAACGCCGCAAATACTCGCTTTTGCATGCCCTTTACGGGATCTGTTGGCATTCTCTCATCAGCCCAGACGTCTGCGCTGATGTCATTGGTACGTATGATTGGTGCCAATGCTGTGGCAGCCCCAAGTATCGGTAACTGCTCTATTGTGTGATGGTAAGCCCGCGTTTTCTCAGGCGGAGTTGCCAGGGGCACAGTTTCCGCTTCCGGACGAGTCAGATAGACATTTTCACGCACCGCAGGCAGATAACCGCCGCCGATGTCCGAGTGAACACCAGGCAACGCGAGTTCAGGCCATGCAGGTTGCACACTGTTGAGCGCGAAGTTAAAACGACACTCATGCTGTGCGGTGATATGAAACACTTTTTCTGCCACACCTGGCCGCAGCACGATGTTCACATTACCGGTATCTGCGGTATGCGGATTCAGACCGTTCTGTGGGGTGCCGATGGCAGCAACAGTATCAAAAATGCCGATAAAGCGGGTTTTCCCGGCTGGTGCGCCTTTATATAAGATATGGCCCATGCCCTGGCGAATAGCGTTGATTATCACCAATTCTTCTGTTTGCACCCGATTTGCAAAATGACGGGCCGCTGCCGCCCCGCGGCTAAAACCGAAGATATCAAATTGAAAAGCGGTGACAGTGAAAATGCATCCGGGTTTTTTTTGCCCTAATTGATACAACGCATTATCAATAGCCCCCGCAATCTGCTTCACCGCAATATCCGTCTTCGCAATCACCCCGGTATCTGCCACGCCAAAACTGAGGCCGATCATGCTGTCCGGTTTTCCCGCTTCGGTGCCGATGCCTTCGATGTAAATCGCCGCCTGCGCCTGTCCGGAATCGAGCGGCAGGTCCGTTTTGTATAATTGATTCAACCAGTGAATATTTGTATAGCCCCCGGTGTAGCTCGTCGCGCCGGTTCCCGATACACCCATTTTCTCTTGCGCGGTGCGGGCGAGAATACTGGCGGCATCGGGGTCAGAAAGGTCGAAATGTGCAGCTGTGCAGGCCGTGAGCATGTTGAGTGTATTCACCGCGTTATTACCGGTTCCGTCAAAAAAGACACCCAAGGTTAAAACGATATTACGTTTCTCGGGCTGACGTTTTTCATCAGGCGGAAATAGCTTAGGATAATTATCAGGGAGGATAAGGTTGCTGAATTCAGTGTTGGCAATAAGATGTTTGCTGCGAATATATTCATAATTGACAGTAATACTTTCTTCATCAAGCTTATCAATAACAAATGAAGTCGAAATGGCCTGAACCGCCGCGCCACGGAGTTCGATATGATAATATTTTTCCAGGTGTCCGGTTCGACTCATGCGATAAAAGTCGAAGCTAAGCTTGAGCTTCTCGTTGTTGTTTATCGCATTTGCCAGCAAAGGCGAGCTTTTATCTATTGGTTTGATAAAGCGTAGCCGCTTATCGTTTACGCCGTACCCGGAACTTCGGGAGCCGGCATCCAGTTTATTAACCTTGATCTCATTTTCATGTCGATATTGAAAGCGGTTACCAAGTGATTTTTCGGTTCCACAACCTGCTGATATTTCCCCTTGCTGTTCACCCGTCAGCCTGAGATAGATAATGTCACTCATTTAATGACGTCCTTTTCATTGTGTTTAAAAATATAATGAACGGATTGCTTTAATCGAAGGAGAGTGTAGAAGTTTAATCAATGGCTATTACCTTGCTGGATCATTTTTTTGATGAAAAAGTAAAATAAAATCAAGAAGTATTTATTTGGGAAATACAATGTGTGAATATATTGATGTAGACGAAAAAAAGCTGCTGGGGGATCCCAACAGCTTTTTTATTTATTGCAGTTTAACTGGATAAGGCGGGATTACTCTACAGTCAGAATACGTGTGGTGTTAGTCGTGCCCACGGTACTCATTACGTCGCCCTGAGTGACGATAACCAGATCACCTGAAACCAGATAACCTTTGTCACGCAGCAGATTTACCGCATCGCTGGCGGCGGCAACGCCGTCTGTCGCGCTGTCGAAGTGAACCGGTGTTACGCCACGGTACAGTGAGGTCAGGTTCAGGGTGCGTTCATGACGGGAAAGGGCGAAAATCGGCAGGCCGGAGCTGATACGGGACGTCATCAGCGCGGTACGTCCGGATTCGGTCATGGTGATGATCGCCGACACGCCTTTCAGGTGGTTCGCGGCGTACATTGCCGACATGGCAATGGCTTCTTCCACGTTATCGAACTGAATGTCGAGACGGTGTTTGGAGACGTTGATGCTTGGAATCTTTTCTGCGCCCAGGCAGACGCGCGCCATTGCAGCCACGGTTTCAGACGGATATTGACCCGCTGCGGTTTCTGCAGACAACATCACCGCATCGGTTCCATCCAGCACGGCGTTTGCCACGTCCATGACTTCCGCACGGGTTGGCATTGGGTTGGTGATCATCGATTCCATCATTTGGGTCGCAGTGATCACTGAGCGATTCAACTGACGCGCACGACGGATCAACGCTTTCTGGATACCCACCAGTTCCGGGTCACCGATTTCAACCCCGAGGTCACCACGGGCGACCATCACCACGTCAGAGGCGAGAATGATGTCATCCATCGCATCCTGGCTGCAGACGGCTTCAGCACGTTCAACTTTCGCGACGATTTTCGCATCACAACCTGCGTCACGCGCCAGACGGCGAGCATAGTTAAGGTCTTCACCACAACGTGGGAAGGAGACGGCCAGATAATCAACGCCAATCAGCGCGGCGGTCAGGATGTCTGCTTTATCTTTTTCGGTCAGCGCTTCAGCCGAGAGGCCGCCGCCGAGTTTGTTAATGCCTTTGTTGTTGGACAGTGGGCCGCCAACGGTTACTTCCGTGAACACTTTCAGGCCCTGAACTTCCAGCACTTTCAGCTGTACGCGACCATCGTCGAGCAGCAGGATGTCGCCAGGCACAACGTCAGCAGGCAGACCTTTGTAGTCGATACCCACTTTATCTTTGTCGCCTTCGCCTTTACCGAGGTCGGCGTCGAGCAGGAATTTGTCGCCGATATTAAGGAAGACTTTACCTTCTTTGAAGGTAGATACACGGATTTTTGGTCCTTGCAGATCGCCGAGGATAGCGACGTGACGACCTAGTTTAGCCGCGATTTCACGGACTTTATCGGCGCGAATCTTGTGGTCTTCGGCACTGCCGTGGGAGAAGTTCATGCGGACAACGTTCGCACCCGCTGCAATCACCTTTTCAAGGTTATTATCGCGGTCGGTAGCCGGGCCTAACGTGGTCACGATTTTGGTTCTGCGAAGCCTTCTGGACATGTAATACTCCATTGCTGAAACAATTTTGGTGTTGCGTGAACAGGCATTCGGGCGTTCCACCTGTGCGTAGTCTAATGCTGGAACTTAACCGAATGTACAAATAAGTTACAAGCTTGTTATGAACTTTTAATGGTTATCACTGCTAATCTGCCGTTCCTTATCAAACCGCGATTCCTTCAATGCTTCTTTGACCCGCTTCAAGTTATCCCTGAATTTCGCCCCACGGCGCAGGGTAAAGCCAGTAGCAAGCACGTCGATAACCGTCAGTTGCGCTAGCCGGGAGACCATGGGCATATAAATGTCAGTATCTTCCGGTACGTCGAGCGTGATGGCTAATGATGCTTCGCGCGCCAACGGCGTGTCCGCAGAGGTAATCGCAATCACCATCGCATCGTTTTCACGCGCCAGCTGTGCCAGCTCAACCAGACTTTTCGTACGTCCGGTGTGGGAAATTAGCACCACAACGTCATCATCGCTGCAGTTCATACAGCTCATGCGTTGCAAAACGATGTCATCGGAGTACACCACCGGCACATTGAAGCGAAAGAATTTGTTCATCGCATCATGCGCTACGGCGGCGGAAGATCCTAAGCCGAAGAAGGCGATTTTCTTCGCCTGGGTGAGCAGGTCCACCGCGCGGTTGACGGCAGACATATCCAGCGAATGGCGAACATGATCGAGACTTGCCATCGCGGATTCAAAAATTTTGCCGGTATACGCTTCCACACTGTCGTCTTCATCGACATTTCGGTTCACATAAGGTGTGCCGTTCGCGAGACTTTGCGCCAGTTGCAGCTTAAAATCAGGAAAGCCTTTGGTGTCCATGCTCCGGCAAAAACGGTTCACTGTGGGTTCGCTGACCGTGGCCTCTACTGCCAGCGTGGCGATGCTCGAGTGAATGGCTTGAGAAGGGGAGGCGAGGATCACCTCCGCCACTTTTCGCTCGGATTTGCTAAGGTTTTCCAGATGGGACTGGATTTTTTCCAGCATGTTCATGGTTAACAGACGCTCATCGGTGAAAGCGATTCCATTAATGGGTGAAATCGCCAGGCAATTTAGTGAGAATATACCCCTGTGAATTCGGCAATGCAGAGGAAAGAGGGCAATTTACGTTGTTTTTTTTCATTACATGATCACAGTCGACTTTTACCAGGACATAACTGGCGAAATGACGAACAAAATTAAGCTGTTGCCCTACGCCGCAGAGGGTTTTTAATCCAGAAATGCCTTTATCGGGCATTGGCGACGGGTTCAGGGTTTCGACATTCACGTAAACACAGTACAGTGCAGCGTAAGAAAATTACAAATAGCGCCTGGCAGAAGCACCGGGCAATCCAACTGAGGAGAATGACATGGCGGTAACGCAAACGGCCCAGGCATGTGATCTGGTCATTTTCGGCGCAAAGGGTGACCTGGCGCGTCGTAAATTGCTGCCTTCCCTGTATCAACTGGAGAAAGCAGGCCAGATCCATCCGGACACGCGTATCCTTGGGGTAGGACGTGCCGATTGGGATAAAGATGCATACACCAAAGTGGTGCGCGAGGCGCTGGAAACCTTCATGAAGGAGAAGATTGATGAAAGTCTGTGGGACACCCTGAGTGGTCGCCTGGACTTCTGCAATCTGGATGTCAACGACACCAAATCCTTTACTCGCCTCGGCAAAATGCTCGACCAGAAAGAACGCGTCACCATTAACTATTTCGCGATGCCGCCAAGCACCTTTGGCGCTATCTGCAAAGGGCTTGGCGAAGCCAAACTGAATGCAAAACCTGCTCGCGTCGTTATGGAAAAACCGCTCGGTACGTCGCTTGCTACCTCGCGTGAAATCAATGACCAGGTGGGCGAATATTTCGAAGAGTGCCAGGTTTATCGCATTGACCACTATCTCGGCAAAGAGACCGTGCTCAACCTGCTGGCGCTGCGTTTTGCCAACTCCCTGTTCGTTAACAACTGGGATTCCCGCACTATCGATCACGTGGAAATTACCGTGGCGGAAGAAGTGGGTATCGAAGGCCGCTGGGGTTATTTCGATCAAGCCGGGCAGATGCGCGACATGATCCAAAACCACTTGCTGCAGATTCTGTGCATGATTGCCATGTCTCCGCCGTCCGATCTGAGCGCTGACAGCATTCGTGATGCCAAAGTGAAAGTGCTGAAATCGCTGCGCCGTATCGACCGCTCAAACGTGCGAGATAAAACCGTACGCGGTCAGTACACCGCTGGTTTTGCTCAGGGCAAAAAAGTGCCGGGTTACCTCGAAGAAGAGGGCGCGAACAAGAGCAGTAACACCGAAACCTTCGTGGCTATCCGTGTGGATATCGACGACTGGCGCTGGGCTGGCGTGCCATTCTACCTGCGCACCGGTAAACGTCTGCCGACCAAATGTTCCGAAGTGGTGGTCTATTTCAAAACACCTGAACTGAACCTGTTCAAAGAGTCCTGGCAAGAGCTGCCGCAGAACAAGCTGACTATTCGTCTGCAACCAGACGAAGGCGTGGATATCCAGATCCTCAATAAAGTCCCGGGGCTTGATCACAAGCACAACCTGCAAACCACGAAGCTTGATCTGAGCTATTCCGAAACCTTTAACGAAACGCACCTGGCCGACGCTTACGAGCGTTTACTGCTGGAAACGATGCGCGGCATTCAGGCGCTGTTCGTGCGTCGTGACGAAGTGGAAGAGGCGTGGAAATGGGTCGACTCCATCACCGAAGCCTGGGCTGCCGATCAGGATGCGCCAAAACCGTATCAGGCGGGCACCTGGGGGCCAGTCTCTTCCGTAGCGATGATCACCCGTGATGGCCGCTCGTGGAACGAGTTTGAGTAAAAAATAAATGTTACTCCGTTCAGGGTATTTTACCGGTAACATGATCTGACACAGCATCACGCATAATATTTGCACTTTTAAGCCCCGGGAGGTTCACCCCCGGGGCTTTTTTCATTACAATTATGGCAGATGAATTTGCCCCTGAGCTACAGCACAAGCGCGTTTCAGCATTGTTAAAAACTCCTGAATTTCGTGTTAATGCCACAGCCCAGACACTCAGAATTTGAGGAGCTTTTATGAATCCTGCATTGTTACGCGTAACAAATCGTATTATCGAGCGTTCGAAAGAGACCCGCAGCGCCTACCTCGCACGCATTAACCAGGCTAAGTCTGAAACCGTTCAGCGCTCTCGTTTGGCCTGTGGCAACCTGGCGCATGGCTTTGCGGCCTGCCAGCCAGAGGACAAAGCCTCGCTGAAAAGCATGCTGCGTAACAACATCGCCATTATCACTTCCTATAACGATATGCTTTCTGCGCACCAGCCGTACGAATTCTACCCAGACGTTATCCGTAAAGCGTTGCACGGTGTGAACGCAGTGGCGCAAGTGGCCGGTGGCGTACCTGCGATGTGCGACGGCGTCACTCAGGGGCAGGACGGTATGGAGTTGTCGCTGCTGAGCCGTGAAGTGATTGCGATGTCTGCAGCGGTAGGGCTTTCACACAATATGTTTGATGGCGCGCTGTACCTCGGCGTGTGCGACAAAATCGTCCCGGGTCTGGTGATGGCGGCACTGTCGTTTGGTCATCTGCCGTCAATTTTCATCCCATCAGGTCCGATGTCGAGCGGTCTGCCAAACAAAGAAAAAGTCCGCATTCGTCAGCTGTATGCCGAAGGAAAAGTAGATCGCATGGCGCTGCTGGAGTCGGAAGCCGCGTCTTATCACGCGCCGGGCACCTGCACGTTTTACGGCACAGCCAACACCAATCAGATGGTTATCGAGTTCATGGGCATGCAGTTGCCGGGCTCCTCGTTTATTCACCCGGATGCGCCAATGCGCGAAATGTTGACCGCAGCTGCTGCGCGCCAGGTGACCCGCATGACCGGCAATGGCAATGAGTGGATGCCACTGGGCAAAATGTTCGACGAAAAAGTGGTGGTCAACGGAATTGTGGCTCTGCTGGCAACCGGCGGCTCGACCAACCACACCATGCATTTGGTGGCGATGGCACGCGCGGCTGGCATCATTATCAACTGGGATGATTTCTCTGAGCTTTCCGATATTGTGCCGCTGATGGCACGCCTGTACCCGAACGGCCCGGCAGATATTAACCACTTCCAGGCGGCGGGTGGCGTACCAGTGCTGATGCGTGAACTGCTGAAGGGCGGCCTGCTGCATGAAGACGTTGAAACCGTTGCGGGACATGGTCTGTCACGTTACACGATGGAGCCTTGGCTGAATAACGGTGAGCTGGATTGGCGCGAAGGCGCACAGGGTTCACTGGATGAAGCCGTTATCGCCACTATCGAAAAACCGTTCTCCCATCACGGCGGCACTAAAGTGCTGAGTGGCAATCTGGGCCGTGCGGTCATGAAAACCTCTGCCGTGCCGGTTGAAAACCAGATTATCGAAGCCCCAGCCGTGGTGTTTGAGAGCCAGCACGACGTATTGCCTGCCTTTGAGGCGGGTCTGCTGGACAAAGATTGCGTGGTCGTGGTGCGTCTGCAAGGACCAAAAGCTAACGGCATGCCAGAATTGCATAAACTTATGCCGCCATTAGGTGTATTATTGGACCGTTGTTTCAAAATTGCGTTAGTCACCGATGGACGACTCTCAGGCGCATCCGGTAAAGTGCCATCAGCAATCCACGTCACCCCCGAAGCGTATGATGGCGGGCTGCTGGCGAAAGTGCATGATGGCGATATGATCCGCGTGAATGGGCAAACTGGCGAACTGACGTTGCTGGTCGATGAAGCAGAGCTTGCCGCGCGCAAACCGCATTTACCTGACCTGAGCGCATCACGGGTAGGGACCGGGCGCGAACTGTTCAGCGCACTGCGTGAGAATCTCTCCGGTGCGGAACAGGGCGCGACCTGCATCACTTTTTAATACGACAAGACTTATCATTCTGGCGAAGAGAAAAACTCTGATGAAAAACTGGAAAACAAGTGCAGAAGCTATCCTGACCAACGGCCCGGTTGTCCCGGTTATCGTGGTGAATAAACTGGAACACGCAGTGCCAATGGCGAAAGCGCTGGTTGCTGGTGGTGTACGCGTGCTGGAAGTGACCTTGCGTACTGCTTGCGCGATGGACGCGATTCGCGCTATTGCAAAAGAAGTCCCGGACGCGATCGTGGGTGCCGGCACCGTGACCAACGTGCAACAGCTGAAAGAAGTGACAGAAGCGGGCGCACAGTTTGCGATAAGCCCAGGTCTGACCGAGCCACTGCTGAAAGCGGCAACCGAAGGCACTATTCCATTGATCCCGGGTATCAGCACCGTGTCTGAACTGATGCTGGGCATGGACTACGGTCTGAAAGAATTCAAATTCTTCCCGGCAGAAGCCAACGGCGGCACCAAGGCGTTGCAGGCGATTGCTGGCCCGTTCGCGCATATTCGTTTCTGCCCAACTGGCGGCATCTCCCCGGCTAACTACCGTGATTACCTGGCGCTGAAAAGCGTGCTGTGTATCGGGGGTTCCTGGCTGGTTCCGGCGGATGCGCTGGAATCTGGTGATTACGACCATATCACCAAAATTGCTCGCGAAGCGGTAGAAGGCGCGAAGTAATTGACGTAGGTGCCTGATGGCGGCTTCGCCTTATCAGGCCAACAAACTGCGTAAGCCCGGTAAGTGTCAGCACCACCGGGCATTTTTTTATGCTTTAACCACGACGTTCTCTGCCGCCGTTTTCGCGCGCTTTACCGCTGTTTCAACCGTTTCAGCCACCGCCAGCGCCACACCAAGACGACGCGTTCCAGCGATATCCGGTTTGCCAAACAGGCGCAACTGGACGCCTGCACCCACCGCCCTTTCTACATTGCTAAAGCTAATGTTATTACTGGTTAACTGCGGCAGGATCACTGCCGAAGCCGAAGGGCCATACTGGCGAATCGCGCCAATCGGCAAACCGAGGAAAGCGCGCACGTGCAGCGCGAACTCAGAGAGATCCTGTGAGATAAGCGTTACCATGCCGGTGTCATGTGGACGCGGCGACACTTCGCTGAACACCACTTCGTCGCCGCAAATAAACAGTTCCACACCAAACAGGCCGTAGCCGCCAAGTGCCAATACCACTTTGCGGGCGATCTCTTCCGCGCGTTCAAGCGCGAGGGGACTCATCTGCTGCGGTTGCCAGGATTCACGATAGTCGCCATCTTCCTGACGATGACCGACCGGTGCGCAGAAATGTACGCCGTCAACGGCACTGACGGTCAGCAGGGTAATTTCAAAATCAAAGTTCACCACGCTTTCAACGATCACCCGCCCAGCGCCTGCGCGACCGCCTTGTTGCGCGTATTGCCAGGCGGCGGCCAGTTGCTCTTCATCGCGGATAAAACTCTGGCCTTTGCCGGAAGAACTCATGACCGGTTTTACAATGCACGGGAAGCCGATTTCCACCACCGCATTACGGAAACTTTGTTCGCTGTCGGCAAAACGGTAGGTCGAGGTGGGCAGGGAAAGTTCTTCTGCGGCCAGACGACGAATACCTTCGCGGTTCATGGTGAGTTTTGTCGCGCGAGCACAGGGAACCACATGTTGACCGGCTTGCTCTAATTCAATCAGCATATCGGTGGCGATGGCCTCAATTTCCGGCACGATAAAGTCGGGCTTTTCTTGTTCGACGAGTGCTTTCAGTGCCTGACCGTCGAGCATATTGATAACGTGGCTACGATGAGCAACGTGCATCGCCGGAGCATCAGCATAACGGTCGACGGCAACGACCTCGATACCCAGACGCTGGCATTCAATCGCCACTTCTTTACCCAGCTCGCCAGAGCCCAATAACATCACGCGAGTTGCCGCCGGACGCAGCGCGGTGCCTAGTACAGTCATAACCAAATCCCACAGTAAAAAAATTGACGGCAGTATATACGAAAACGTTTGCGTCTGTCTCGTGAGGCTCACAGGGCGTATCAGACGTCGTACTTTGCACATCTTTAGTCAGGCCAGACATTTCCTGACAGCGGCTCGCTTAGTCTGGGGTTTCACCACAGACAGTGAGGTCAACATGGCAAACTGGTTAAATCAACTTCAATCACTAATGGGACAAGCCTCCTCATCGACCAGGTCGTCGGGCGAGCAGGGGCTCAGTAAACTATTGGTGCCAGGTGCGCTTGGCGGGCTGGCAGGGCTTCTGGTCTCAAGTAAATCCTCGCGTAAGTTGCTGACAAAATATGGAACCGGTGCGTTGCTGGTCGGCGGTGGCGCGGTTGCCGGTACGGTTCTGTGGAACAAGTACAAAGACAAAATTCGTACCGCGCATCAGAACGAACCGCAGTATGGGGAGATAGCCAGCCCGATAGATGTGCGAACAGAACGCCTTATCCTGGCCCTCGTATTTGCGGCGAAAAGTGATGGGCATATTGATGACAAAGAGCGGGCAGCTATCGAGCAGCAACTGCAAGAGGCGGGGGTTGAAGCGCAGGGGCGGCAGCTGGTAGAGAAAGCCATCGCCCAACCGCTCGATCCCCAGTTGCTGGCGAAAGACGTACATAACGAGGAAGAAGCGCTGGAACTCTATTTCCTGAGCTGTGCCGCCATAGACATCGATCATTTCATGGAGCGTAGCTATCTGAAAGCATTGGGTGACGCGCTGAAGATCCCACAGGAAGTGCGCGAGGGCATCGAAGCGGATTTAAAGACGCAAAAACAGGCACTTTAACCACAATCTGGCATGTTTCGCTTGCATCGCTGTGTACATTTGCCACCCTTAGGGGAGGTAACTTGCAGAAGAACAACGACATGCCACCAAAAGCAAAACGTATTCCCCACGCCATGACGCTTCATGGCGATACCCGCATCGACAACTATGCCTGGCTGCGCGACGATGATCGTGCGCGGCCGGACGTGCTCGAGTACCTGAAACAGGAAAATGACTACGGCCACGACGTCATGTCCACGCAGCGTAGCCTGCAAGATAAAGTGCTGAAAGAGATTGTCGACCGCATCCCGCAGCGCGAAGTGTCTGCGCCGTACAGCAAGAATGGCTATCGCTATCGACAGGTTTACGAACCAGGCTGCGAATACGCCGTCTATCAGCGCCAGTCGGTGCAGAAAGACGAATGGAACGAGTGGGAATTGCTGCTCGATGGCAATCAGCGTGCCGCGCGTAGCGAGTTTTATACGCTCGGTGGCCTGGGGGTATCGCCCGATAATACGCTGATGGCGCTGACGGAGGATTATCTGTCACGTCGTCAGTATGGCCTTCGTATCCGCAATCTTGAAAACGATAACTGGTATCCTGAGACGCTGGAAAACGTTGAGCCGGGGTTTGTCTGGGGTAACGATTCACAAACGCTGTATTACGTGCGTAAACATCCCACTACGCTGCTGCCTTATCAGGTCTGGCGTCATACCGTCGGGATGTCTGTCACCGCCGATGAACTGGTGTATGAAGAGAAAGACGACACCTTTTACGTAGGACTGCACAAAACCAGTTCAAAACATTACGTGATTATTCATGTCGCCAGCGCCACCACCAGTGAAGTGTATCTGCTGGATGCTGAGCTGCCGGACGCACAGCCGCTCTGTTTCTTGCCTAGACGTAAAGATCACGAATATAGCCTCGATCACTTCCAGCATAATTTCTATTTGCGCTCTAATCGCGAGGGTAAAAACTTCGGGCTGTACCGTTCGCCTGTGCGCGATGAAAGCCGCTGGGAAACGCTGATCCCGCCGCGTAATGAAGTGATGCTCGAAGGCTTTACGCTGTTCACCGACTGGCTGGTGGTGGAAGAGCGCCAACATGGCCTGACAAGTTTGCGGCAAATCAACCGTAAAACGCGGGAGTCCATCGGCATCGCTTTTGATGATCCTGCGTATGTGACCTGGCTTGCCTACAACCCTGAACCCGACACATCGCGCCTGCGTTACGGCTATTCGTCGATGACCACTCCGGACACTCTGTTCGAGCTGAATATGGATACCGGCGAACGCACCGTGCTCAAACAGCAGGAGGTGAAGGGGTTTGATGCCAGTCTGTATCGCAGCGAACATTTGTGGGTCAAAGCGCGTGATGGCGTAGAGGTTCCGGTATCGTTGGTCTATCACCGTGAACATTTCCGCAAAGGCAATAACCCACTGCTGGTTTACGGCTACGGCTCCTACGGCGCAAGTATGGATGCGGATTTCAGCAGCAGTCGCCTGAGCCTGCTCGACCGCGGTTTCGTCTTTGCTATTGCCCATGTGCGCGGCGGCGGAGAACTTGGTCAGCAGTGGTATGAGGACGGAAAATTCCTGTTCAAAAACAATACCTTCAATGACTATCTCGATGTTTGCGATGCGCTACTGGCACAGGGTTACGGTAGTCCGTCACTCTGTTATGGTATGGGCGGCAGCGCGGGCGGGATGCTTATGGGGGCGGTTATTAATCTGCGCCCGGAGCTGTTCCACGGTGTAATTGCCCAAGTGCCGTTTGTCGATGTTGTGACGACGATGCTGGATGAGTCGATTCCGCTGACCACAGGTGAGTTTGAAGAGTGGGGCAATCCGCAAGATCCCGAGTATTACCACTATATCAAAGGCTACAGCCCGTATGACAACGTGGAGAAAAAAGCCTATCCGCATCTGTTGGTGACGACCGGTTTGCATGATTCACAAGTGCAATATTGGGAACCGGCAAAGTGGGTAGCGAAACTGCGGGAGTTAAAAACAGACGATAACCTGCTGCTGCTTTGCACCGATATGGATTCCGGTCATGGCGGTAAATCTGGACGCTTTAAAAGTTACGAAGGTGTGGCGCTGGAATACACATTCCTGATTGCGCTGGCCCAGAACACATTGCCGGGCCAGGCACCTCGATAACTATTCTCCGAGCCAGTGCTTGAGTGTTAAGCGCAGTTCCGGGCTCATTGAATTGAGGTTATTGAACAGCCAGCGGAGGTAGCCGGGATCTTTCTCGGCCACTTCTGAGACCGGTTTACCGCGGTATTTACCAAAGGTGAAGGTCGTCATCAACGCCGGGCGGCCAGTAATGTCAGCCATTTGATCGGCGGTCCAGCCCGACACATCCATAATATCAATCAACAACGCAGCCGTGATATAGCAGTCATACAGCGCACGGTGATGATGCAGGCCCGGCGGGGTGGTGACATTGAGTTTTCGGGAGTTATACAGCGCCATATTGCTGTATTTGATACCAGGCCACAGACGTCGGGCGAGCTTCATGGTGCAAATCCACTCCCCGTTCATTTCAGGTAGCACGCGGCGATCAAAACTGGCGTTATGCGCGACATACCAGGTGCTGCCCTGATAATACGGCACCACCTCTTCAATCCACGGTTTGTCGGCGACCATCTCTTCGGTAATACGATGGATGGCCATCGCATGCGGGCTTATCGGTCTGTCCGGGCGAACGAGATGGCTCATGGGATTGGTTATCTTGCCGTCAACAATGTCTACCGAGGCGATTTCCACCACGCCTCCCTGTAAATCGCAAGTTTCCGTATCGATAACGCGTAACATGATGCTCTCCCGGCTAAAAAGAGGCAGGTTATGCGCCGCAGCGGCTTTCGTCAATGGTGCAAAGACTTTCTCGCAGCGGAATAATGTCGCCTTCCCAGCCGTTTGCGTATTTGCGCCCGGTTAACAGCAGGTCTCCATTGTCGGCGCGAACGATCAGTTGCCCGTTTTCATCCCACAGTGCGCTGCCGCCCGCATAATTGGATTTCAACACCGCGATAGCATATCTATGTGCCAGGCGCTGGAGCTGCTGCACGGATTGTTGTTGCTGAAATTCGCAGGTGCTGGTGCCGGTTGCCAAAAGAGAGGCAAAAGGATCGAGTTCGCTACCTGATGCATCGGGTGCCAGAACGCTGACATGCCGGGCCAGAGGTGACAGACAGATTCCCTGGCCTTGATGCAGGGTGAGTGGTGCCGCGACGCCAGGGATAAAAATAGCGACGCCTTTACTGCGTTCGCTGTCCATTTCTACGGGTAATCCGGCAACGATAGTCATGCCATGACGCGCGGCCGCATAGCTCAGAGGATGCAGCAATTCTTCATCAGGCGGTGGAGGGAGTGGGGCGCTGGTCTCGGGACCGGTCAATGACATTTCCGGGAATACGAGGAGCTGACAGGCCAATTTTGAGGCCGCTTCGATAAAACGTAAATGGTGGGCAATATTTTCCGCAACGCTCCTGTTGCGGGCTGTGTACTGTGCAGCAGCGATCGTCCATGCAGGCATAGTGGCTTCCTTTACACTTTTCCAGACTCAGCATCCCTGAGTCAGTCGTCAGAATAGTCTCAGGATTGTAGCAGGGCTAATGTAAGGAAGTGTAACAGCCGGTAATTCTTACTTCGGTTTTGGTTCGTAAGGCAGACGGGATAAATTGACTGAGGCCAGACGGTGCGCAATTAATCGCTCGCGAAACCAATCGCGCAGATGTGCAGGCTGCTCGCGTTCCACCACTTCTGCCACGATCGGCATATTGTAGCGCTCTTTAAATGCGACGCCAGCGGCGGCTAAATCGACATTAACTTTGTCCATCTCATCCTGGGGGAGAGTGGCCAGATTGATGTTCATCTTGGGCTCCTTCTGTTGACGGGGCAGAAAGTACTAAGAGCGCCGCGAAATAGCAAGACTAACCCGCGGTGAATCTCGACGTAAACATGATACAGAGTTATTCTCTCCCTCAGATATATAACGAAAGGGAATGAAGAAAATGAACCGTATCGCCTCACGCGCGCTGCGCACCGGAGTTTTCCTGACCTGTGTTTTAACCACCTCCGCGGCGTTTGCTCATGCGCACCTGAAACATCAATACCCCGCCGCTGATGCGCAGGTAACGGCAGCTCCGCAGGCGCTCACGCTGAATTTCTCCGAAGGTATTGAAGTGAAATTCAGTGGCGTAACGCTGACGGGCCCTCAGGAGGCAAACATTCCTGTCGGCGCGGTGAAACTCAATGAGAAAGATAACACCCAACTGATTGCCCCCATTGAACAGTCGCTCAAACCTGGCGATTACACCGTTGACTGGCACGTGGTGTCGGTAGACGGACACAAAACCAAAGGCCAGTACCACTTCAGCGTGAAATAATCGTGCTGACATCACTATACGTTGGGGTCAGATGCTTGCATTTTATTGCGGTGATGCTGGCCTTCGGTCTGGTACTGTACGGCGCGTGGTGGGCAACTCCTCAGCTTCGTCGCCTGATGATGCAGCGCTTTTTGCCCGTACTGCGTGTGGCACTGCTGGTTAATGCGGTTTCAGCCACGTTGATTTTAATGTTGCAGGGTGGCCTGATGGGCAACGGCTGGCATGACGTTTTCCAGCCTGATGTCTGGCTTGCCGTCGTAGGTACGCGCTTTGGCAGTGTCTGGCTGTGGCAGATTCTGCTGACGTGGATTGCGCTGGTGGTCGCTTGCATCAAGCCACATCGGCTCGCTTCGCTGGTCCTCATTCTTTGTATCGCGCAATTTCTGCTCATGGCGGGTGTCGGTCATGCGGCGATGCGTGAGGGCATCATCGGTGTCTTACAGCGGATGAATCACGCCGTTCACCTGTTATGTGCCGGTGCCTGGTTTGGCGGACTCCTGCCATTTTTGTATTGTCTGCGGCTGGCGAAGGGGCAATGGCGCACTTCGGCCATCAATACCATGATGCGCTATTCACGTTACGGGCATCTTGCCGTGGCAGGCGTGGTGCTGAGTGGCATCGCCAATGCATGGCTGATTCAGGGGCAACTGGTGACCGCATCAGCATATGGCACTTTGTTATTAGTGAAATGTGCGCTCGTGGCGCTGATGGTGGTAATCGCGTTGGTGAACAGGTATGTTCTGGTGCCGAGGATGGCGACAGACCGGCAGCGCACTCAGACGCTGTTTCTGCGAACCACTCAGGCAGAAATGATTTTAGGGGTTCTGGTCATCGCGGCAGTCAGTCTGTTCGCGACCTGGGAACCGTTCTGAATAAAGTGGCTAAAAGATGAAAAAATTCGTTTTATCAATGTTGTTATTGGCAACATCTGGAACTGCTCTGGCAGCACCGCAAATTATTACCGTCAGCCGATTTGAAGTTGGCAAAGCGCAGTGGGCATTTAACCGCGAAGAAGTGATGCTCACTTGCCGTCCGGGTCATGCGTTGTACGCGATAAACCCCAGCACTCTGGTGCAGTATCCACTGAATGCGGTGGCTGAACAGGAAGTGAAAGAGGGTAAAACCAACGCCCAACCGATCTCCGTTATTCAGGTCGACGATCCGGCTCATGCAGGTCAAAAAATGAGTCTGGAACCGTTTATCACGCGCGCAGAGAAACTGTGCTGAGCGAAGCGATAACCTCTTGACCGACAATAAAAAACCGCAAGATTTTCTGACGAAAGCTTGCGGTTTTTGTTTTTTGTGACACGTTGCTCACGGTTTTTTTCTGACCACTTTTGTCGCGGACTGGAAAACCTGGCACGGTCATCTATTCTTAAAGGGCAAGGCGACTTTAGCCTGCATTAATGCCAACTTTTAGCGCACGGCTCTCTCCCAAGAGCCATTTCCCTGGACCGAATACAGGAATCGTATTCGGTCTCTTTTTATCTGTAATTCACATCAATGACTTACAGCGCCATTCCCGAAAATTCCCCACACTTTCGTGACTGACCTGAGTTCTTTTATATCACATCAAAGTCACTCTTAACATTTTTTTTACACTAAAGTGTGCCGCGATTTAGGCGAAATTTTGACGCCTTTATTGACACTCTGAATGGGGAAAAAAGCAGAAAAAAGGCAAAAAAAATCCCCTTCACTTCGCAGGGTAAAGGGGAAAAGCTTGCAATGAATATTATATTTCGGACTTACTTTTTGCGGCTTTACAGGGATATGCAGCGCCGCGAGGTTTGGTCTGAAAGTTGCGCGTCCAGGAATGGAGTCAATCAGACCTGAAACGTAGGTCAATGAGTGCTCACGCAGAATCACTCGTTGTCATAAGTTTCATGAATAATGGTATTGATCCACGCGCTTGGGTTCAAATGACAACTTGTTTATTTTTGAATACACGGCGTGAGAAAGGGCGTTATTGGGGCGTGACAATATCCGGGTAGAGCAGGGTTTCAAGATAGCTGACGAAGATCCAGATTTGGTTGCTGAAGATAAACCAGAAGCCAATAATCAGCACCAAAACAACAAGGATTATCAGCGTAATTTCAGTTTTGCTCATAGCAACAGGATACCGCAAGCGAGGCATGACAGGAGTATTATGATGATAGCGAAACATCATGGCCTCGTGCAACGGCTATGCGCGATGGCCTCTGCCAGATGACCAGCAGATGCCAAAACCGATTGGATCAAATGGAGGGGAATAGCGTGTTGAATTGTGCCGCCATGTCATCCAGCAGCGCGAAACGACGGCGGTACTCTGCACGTTTTTTACTGGCAATATCTTCCAGCGATTTGCGTTCCTGTTGCAGGGGCAACTGCCAGCGGAATTCGTTTATTTTGACGCCTTCAATGGATGCCCAAAATTCATCATAACTGGCATGGAAATGGCGGCCTTTGCTGAAACGGTAGCGCAGCGCGCGGAAGACATGTCCGTTATCACTGACGCCAGACAATGTGGTTATGCCACATTGCATTGCCATTAATCCAAAGCATTCAATCAGGATCCGCTTAGGGAATAATCCGTAGCAGGCGCGAGTGGCGTGCTTAATGGCGTCACGGGATACCTCACGACGAGGACCTTGCAAACCGCCAATGATAAGTTCCCAACCCTCTTTGCCACGGGCAATGCTGAAAGTCGTACTGGCAAGCACTGTGTTGTCTGCGTTGCAGAACCAGAGCGTGCTTTCCCCTTCGCGCTCAGCTTTGTGCGCGCAGGAGGCGTAAAGCGTAAATTGCGCACCGTCTTTACCTTCGAAAGCCAGAAGTTCTGTGGCTTTTGTTGCTGTCAGGGCGCTGGCAAGCCGGGGGTTTTTAAGTGAATCAATAAACTGATAATGGCTAACGATAGCGCTGGCGCGTTGAGTCGATGAAAGCCCACGCGCAAGATATTGTCGATGCGTTTTGCTTGGCAATGTTGTCTGAGCATTCAGCAGTTTTTTAAAATCAGCCCGCTGGCTCAGCGTGTCCAGCATCAGACGAGTTGAACGATAAAAAAGTATCGTGCGCAGCAAAAACTTCAACCGATAGTCCGCCTTTTTCCAGATCGGTGCCGGGGATAATCGTCCGCTGACCAGATCGGAAATAATATGGGTTTGTGGGGGAAGTGTTTGCTCAGAATACAGGGTGTTGTCCGACACGATAATAACCTCATCATTTCTATGAGACTATTTTAACGGTCGCCGTGGATAAAATTAACGCATCGGGCGGCTTTATTCCCTGTCTGTTTAGCCTTGATTGAAGTTGTGGGAAAATACCAGCCAGAGCCATGCATCTTCTATACTCAATATACGAGGATGAAATTATGTATCAGAGAATCGATGGTAATCAATGGCGACATATATGGCTCATCGGCGATCTGCATGGTTGCTTTAATGCATTGATGTCTGAGCTAAAAAAACAAAAATTTAATCCCTATCAGGATCTCCTTATCTCAGTTGGCGACCTGATTGACCGTGGACCTGACAGCCTGAAATGCCTCGAACTTATCCATCAACCCTGGTTTTTGGCTATTCGCGGTAACCATGAACAAATGGCAATGGATGCGCTTGAACATCAGCAGTTGTCGCTGTGGGAATTGAACGGAGGAGAATGGTTTGAGCATTGTTCTGCAAATCAACAAGCCACGGCGCTGAGCTTACTCCGTGAATGTAACCAGCTGCCCTATATCATTGAAGTGGATACGGATTCAGGCATTCATGTTATTGCTCATGCAGATTACCCAGCGAAGCATTATCAATGGTTACAGGAAGTGGACTGGCATCGGGTGCTGTGGGACAGGCAGCGTCTGAGTGATCATTTGGCTGGTCATCACACCGACATCGACGGGGCGGATCACTTCTGGTTTGGGCATACGCCACTGAAACACCGCTACGATGCTCTGAATCAGCACTATATCGATACCGGGGCGGTGTTCGGCGGTGAACTTACGTTGGTCCAGCTTCAGTGATGCACTTCATTTTTAGAGATCGCTGTACGCCTGAGCCGGGCGCCAAAAACCATCAATAAAATCTTCGACAGGGAAGCAGCCGCCATGGCGTATACGCTGATCGTCCATGGCGTGTATGCATTGTGGCTCGGTGTTATACACCTCCACTACGAGGTCTTCGCAGCCGCCGTCGAGATAACAGATAAACAGAACCAGAGCGAACATCGCGTCCTCACACTCATGAATCATGTCTTAAGTGTAAGAGAGATAAGCGAAAGGGGAAATAATTAACCCGCCGAAGGGCGGGTTCCTTTTGAGTCAGGCAAGGCGCATGACCCAGGCGTCGGACTTACTGTCGTAATGTTTGCGGTAGAGGACGGAGTGTTCGCCATCGAGAATGGCAGGAACGCTGGTTTCGGCATCCCATGCATCAAGCTGCATGCATAAATCAGGATCGGATTTACAGGGAATGCTTAACGTTCGCTCCCCTTGCTGCTCGCCATGCAGCTCGCCGTCATCAATTTCGAAGGCGCCTATGCGTACATTGGTTTTGGTCATCATGCTCTCCCGTTGTCTGCGTCTTTTGTGGTACGACCAGTTAGGTCTTCCCATTTTTCAGCCTAGACAACGGCGAGCATTTTGCCAGTCAGAACGTGCTTATTTTTGCGTGCCGTTAGGCCTTGCCGGAGAACAGTTTTCCGTCACGAACCAACTCTCGAGGGTAACTGTTCTTCAGGCGTGTTCCGACTTTTTTTGCCAGTCCTAGCGGATGCCCTTGAAAGGTCACAATAACATCGTCACGCGTCGGCGGTGTTTCTGGCCACACGTCCCGACCGCGATACCACTCTTCGGCTTCATTCGGCGTCAGTTCGAAGCGCGAACTTTTTTCGCCCGCGAGTGCGACCACCGCTTCATGCTGCCAGCGAAAACCTTTATTAAATGTCTCGGCGAGGCGAATGCCGATACGTGAAAAGCGCACTTTGCCCAACAGGGGTTCTATTTCAGACGGGAACAACCAAATTTCTTTATCGCGTTGCCAGAGGTTAAGGTTATCGCCCCAATGCAAACCGACGGCTTCTGCGGCCTGAACAACCGCCTGAGACTCGCGGGTTTTCATCGGCGCGAAGGGGAATTTGCCCACTTTGTAGCCGGGAGCAGGAAGGGCATCAATGGCGGCAGTCTTTTTCAGGCGCGCAACGAAGAAACCTTCACAATCGTAAATCTGTGGGAAGACATGCAGATAGCCTTCTGGCGTGAGTGCCAATTTTGCGCCGTCAAAAAGGGAATCGAGCGGGGTGATTTCTACCGCTTGCGGGTACTGCGCCAGCAGCCAGTCCAGTACTTCTTCGTTTTCTTCACGGTTCAACGTGCAAGTGGAATACACCAGCGCGCCGCCTGGGCGTAAAGCATGGAACGCGCTGTCGATAAGCTCGCGCTGAGTCTGGGCAATCTCACGGTTGCTTTCGGCTGACCAGTTTTTCAGTGCATCAGGATCTTTGCGTACCACGCCTTCACCGGAGCAGGGCGCATCGAGCAGAATGGCGTCAAAACATTCCGGAAGTGCGGCACCAAAAACGCGGCCGTCAAAATGAGTGAGGGCCACATTGCTGATGCCGCAGCGGCTGATATTGGCATGCAAAACTTTGACGCGACTGGCGGAAAATTCGTTGGCTAAAATCGCCCCTTCGTTGCCCATTCGTGCAGCCATTTGGGTCGTTTTGGAACCTGGTGCTGCGGCGACGTCCATCACTCGCTGTGGCTGATTGTTATCGGCAAACAGCGCGGTGACGGGCAACATGGAGCTCGCTTCCTGAATATAAAACAGGCCACTTAAATGTTCGGCGGTGCTGCCTAGCGGCACGGCGTCTTCCTCTTCGCGTTCGATCCAGAACCCTTCTTTGCACCACGGTACGGGCGTCAGTTGCCAGCCATAAGGCGCAACCAGTTGCAGAAAGTCCGGGACCGAGATTTTAAGCGTATTGACGCGAATACTGCGGCGCAGTGGGCGCTGGCAGGCGGCGATGAAATCGTCGAAAGAGAGATGGCCCGGCATTGCCGCACGCATCACATCAAGAAAGGAGTCAGGAAGATAAGCCACTAAACGCACCAGATTCATAAACGGGTGCGCAGTTTAACACAGCGACTCCGGCTTCTTACACCGGAGTCGCTCAGGTTTAGCGTGGGAGAGCGGTTCCCCAGTCACGCCACTCTTTCGGTTCAGTATCCTGCAACAGGAAATGCTTGCCGGTTTGTGCTTTAGGCGCGAGCGGTGTGCCCGGCGGCGTGGCGAACGCGATACCGCCGCGAATGAATTGATTGAACGTCCCGGTTTTAATCACACCACCGATAATACCGAAATCGAGGTTATAGCCGGACGCCAGCCAGAACACCGAGTTATTGCGCACCAGATGTTGATAACGCTGGCTGATACGCAACGCCACCATCACGCGATCGGACAGTGAACCCAGTTGCAGGCCCGTGACGGTGCCGACTTCAATTCCACGGAACAGGACCGGTGTGCCAATACTCAACGACCCGGCTTCTGGCGCTTCGACGATAATGCTCAAGCCGTCGAGATAACGTGAGTCGGTGATAGTGGCTTCCTGTAGCTCAAAGTCACGGCGAGCACTGCCTCCACGACCCTGTTCTACGTTGATATACGGTTGCAGGATGGTGTCCAGATGTTCAACACCCGCGGCCGAAATCTGCGGCGTTACCACCGAGAAACGGGTTCCATTTCGAGCGAATTTTTTCACATATTCTGGGTAGAGTACGGCTTTCGCCTGCACTTCGTTTTTCTCGGTGATGAGTTCGAGCGACTGAACCTGGCCGATATCAATTCCCAGGTAACGAATCGGCATGCCTGCCGCCAGTTTCCCGGCGTCGAACGCGTGCAGCATGATTTGTCCGCCCACTGCGCGAGCCGCTGTTTCCGACGGATAAAGAATACGTTTATCGCCTTTACGTGCGCCAGCACCCGCTCCGCTCAGATTATCGAAACTGATAGCACCGCGCAGCGCACGCGAAAGAGGGGAGGCCTGTATCGTCAGACCACTGCCGTTCAGTTGCACTTTGGCGCCACCTTCGGCCCAGAAAACGCTGTTTTGCGTCAGCAACTGGCGGTATTCAGGTTTGATGTGCAGTTCAATATCAAACGCGTTAGCACGTGGGCGCACGGTGATCACTTGCCCAACTTCAAATTTACGGTACAGCACCACTGAACCCGCCTGCACATCAGGCAGCGTATCAGCGCTGAGTGTCAGCGTTGTCGTTGGCAGATCGCCCAGACTGTTTTCCAGGGCTTTTTCCAGATTGGCAAACAGAGGGTAATCCTGCTTCATCGGGCCTTTTTCGCCCGGCAAAACACGGATCCCACCGCTTATCCATTCGCTGGCGCTGGCACCAAGGAATTCAATTCCGTCGAGGCCAACTTTGACGTCGACGCGGCTGTTCACCACGAATTTGCTGTCGCCATGAACAAGGGAACGATATTGCGGATCAATGGCGACAGAGAACGAGACACCTTTGCCGGTAAGTGTGCGTTCCAGAACCTGACCAATTTTGATGCCGTGCAGGATAATCGGCTGTCCGGCCTCAACGCCATACGAATCCGGCGCGCTTAACGTGAGTGTGGCGACGCCCGGCTCCTGGAGCAGCGTTTTGTCAGCAGGGACCACGACGAAATGGTTACGCGGCTGGCCTTCACCGGGCACCAGTTCAAACGTGCTACCGGTGAGCAGAGCGCTGAGATTGGTGTTTTCCAGTGACAGTTTCGGATTACGCAGTTCGATACGGGTTTTATCGCGCAGCAGATTTACCACGCCTGGATCCACGGTCATTTCACCAGAAACCGCACCGCCCGGGTTGAGGTCCAGCTTGGTAAGCTGCCCAACTTCCAGCCCCTGATACATCAGCGCCGTCGAGCCTGCTTTCAGACCGTTACCGTCCGGTAAGTCGAGTTTGACGATGACCCCGCGCTGGCTATGGGCCAGATCGGCGTACAGACCGAATTCATCATTCTGATCGGCGGCTTTTGAGTTTTCAGGCGAGTCAAAAGCGATGGCGCCGTTGACCAGCGCGGCCAGGCTTTCGAGTTGCACTTTCGCACCACTCAGGCTGACGTCAGCTTTGATACCCGAAACGTTCCAGAAGCGGCTGCCTTTTTTCACTAAGTTAGTGAAGCGGCGGTCGATCAGGATATCAATGGTGACGCCTTGTTTGTTGGTGTTGATGGCGTAATCGTAGACCCGTCCAACAGGGATTTTTCGGAAATAAACCAGTGAACCGCTGTTGAGCGAGCCTAAATCCGGCGCGTGCAGGTGGATCATCAATTCGCCGTTGTTGAGCCGATATTTCGGCTGCGTATCCAACGCCGAGAAGTGATCTTTTTTCTCACCTTTGCCGGGCATCATGCCGATGTAGTTGCCGCCGACCAGGGCGTCCAGACCGGACACACCCGCCAGAGAGGCTTTTGGCGTGACGAGCCAGAACTGCGTTTTTTCACGCAGCGCATCCTTCATATCGCCCTTGATGCTGGCTTTCACCTCAATGCGATTGAGATTTTTCGCGAGGCTGATTTCCTGAACAGTACCCACTTCGACACCTTGATAACGCACAGGTGTACGTCCAGGGACGATGCCATCCGCAGAGATGAAATCGATGGTCACGGTGGTGCCGCGATCTTCGACACTGTTCCAGATGAGCCAGCCCGCAATCAGCAGCGCGATAACCGGCAGCAGCCAGAAAGGGGAAATACGGCGTTTTGTTTTAATTCTCGCTTCAGTCGGTGAAGCGGGCGTTTCCTGACTCATGTGCATCCCAAAGTAAGCGGCTGTCCAGCCATTCAACAGCAAGAATAGTCAATATTACCGCAGCACCGAAATAAAACGCAGCGGGTCCCATCGTAAAAGCAAGGAGCTGATCGCGATTGATAAGCGACATCATCAGCGAGATGACGAACAAATCAAGCATCGACCAGCGGCCAATCCAGGTGACGAAGCGCAGCAACCGAATTCGGGTTCTGAGCCCTTGTTCGCATTTAAAATGAATCGACACCAGCAGAGCAACCAGCACCAGCACTTTCGTAAACGGTACCAAAATACTGGCGATAAAGACCACTGCGGCTATGGGAATATTGCTATTCGCGAGCGACATAATGCCGGACAGGATAGTGTCTTCCTGACGCGCACCATTCACATAGATAATGGAAATCGGCAGAAGGTTCGCCGGAATGAGAAGAATGATTGAAGCAATCAGCGCCGCCCAGCTTTTTTGCAGACTCAGCGCACGTCGGTGACGCAACGGAATATGACAGCGGCGGCATCGCCCACGGGCGTCAGAGAATCCTGTGTGATGACAACCGAGACAAACCTGCAAACCCGGATCGGGACGCTGGGCAGGGCGATGCGGGTAAAAGCGGTCCCACAGCTGTTCCACGTTCAGATGGATAAGCGTGAGGATACTCAGCAACACCAAAGAGATAAATGCGACAAGGCCGATACCCGGCTGGAGAAACGCATAATCCTGAACCTTGATAGAGGCCACCCCGATCCCGACCAGGTAGATATCAAGCATCACCCACTCTTTGAGTCGTTCAAGCATCAACAGGACGGGGCGTAAATTCATGCCGAGAATATTACCAAGCCATAAATAGGCGATGGCAATGACCAGCACCAGAGGGGCACCGACGCTACAGAACAACACCATCGCCGCAGGGATGGGGTCGCCCTGACCGGTCATCTGCCAAATGCCTTGCAGCAGGTTGGCATCAATACGGACGCCAAGCAGATGCAGACGTAACAGCGGCTCGCTCCACGCAAAGGGCATCAGCAGCATCATCGTAACCGCCATCGCCGCGAGGCGAGTCAGCGACCAGTCGCGGCCATCACGAATTTTTGCATCACAGCGAGGGCAGTATGCGCTTTGCGATGCTTTCACCACCGGCAGGCTAAATAGCGTGTCGCATTGTGGACAGCGATGATATTCCGGGGGCGCCAACGGTTGGCTAATCGTATGAACGGTGATCTTTTTGCCCGGCGAAATTTTAGAAGCTCTTAGTGCCATTTATTCGCTTTTGAAATGAATGTATAACTCTATCTTAACCTATGAAGCGATTCATCTTGAGCCTAAGCGCATTTAATGCTTATTTTATTAGGCTATGCGTCGGCGATGACCGGCTTTGAAGACTTACAATAAGCGATTGAATAATGAGCAAATCAGAGTTTTACGCGGATCTTAACCGCGATTTTCAGGCATTAATGGCAGGTGAAACCAGTTTTTTAGCCACACTCTCTAATACCAGCGCATTGCTGTTTGAGCGTCTGGCTGATGTTAACTGGGCAGGTTTTTATCTCCTTGAAGGCGATACGCTGGTTTTAGCCCCATTCCAGGGGAAAATTGCCTGCGTTCGTATTCCGGTAGGTCGAGGCGTTTGTGGCACAGCTGTGTCGCAAAATCGTGTGCAGCGCGTAGAAGATGTGCATGCTTTTGATGGGCACATTGCGTGTGATGCCGCTAGCAACTCCGAAATAGTATTTCCACTCGTGGTAAACGGAAAAATTATTGGCGTTCTGGATATCGACAGCCCGGCGTATTCCCGCTTCACATCTGAAGATGAGCAAGGGTTGCAGGAGCTGGTTGGCCACCTCGAACAACTGCTTGCGGCAACCGATTATCATAAATTCTTTCAGCCTGTCGCAGGATAATCAACGGATAACGTAGCATTTACCGATGACGTCATTATAATGACGCCTGTTCATGCCCGCGGTATGTTGGCTACGTCCGTTGTAATCAGGAAATTTCATGGAAAATCAACCTAAGTTGAATAGCAGTAAAGAAGTTATCGCATTTTTGGCCGAACGATTCCCTCAGTGTTTCAGCGCTGAAGGTGAGGCGCGCCCACTGAAAATTGGTATTTTTCAGGATCTGGTGACGCGTGTTGAAGGTGAAATGAACCTCAGCAAAACCCAGCTTCGTTCCGCTTTACGTCTTTATACTTCCAGCTGGCGCTACCTGTACGGCATCAAAGCGGGCGCAACCCGTGTCGATCTCGACGGTAACCCATGCGGCGAGCTGGATGAGCAGCATGTGTCTCACGCGCGTCAACAGCTTGAAGAAGCGAAGGCCCGTGTACAGGCACAGCGTGCGGAGCAGCAGGCGAAAAAACGTGAAGCCGCCATTGCTGCGGGTGAGCCTGTCGATGCGCCGCGCCGTGAGCGCAAACCGCGTCCGGCTGCACCACGCAAAGATTCTGGCGATCGTAAGCCACGCCCTGCGGCTAAGCCGGCTGCCGCGAAAGCGCCAAGCCCGGAACGCGAAGAGCGTCATACCCCGGTCTCAAACATCTCTGAGCTGAGCGTAGGTCAGTCTCTGAAGGTGAAAGCGGGTAACAACGCAATGGACGCCACTGTACTGGAAATCACGAAAGATGGCGTTCGTGTACAGCTGACTTCTGGTATGTCAATGATTGTACGTGCAGAACATTTAGTGTTCTGAAACGGAGGCCGGGCCTGGCATGAACAAACTTTTTAAGGTCACCGCGCTCGCTGGCATGCTGTTAATGGCAGGCCAGTCGTTCGCCGTGGACGATATTACCCGTGCTGACCAGATTCCTGTCCTTAAGGAAGAAGCGCAGCACGCGACGGTAAGCGAGCGTGTGACGTCTCGCTTTACCCGCTCTCATTATCGCCAGTTCGATCTCGACAATGCGTTCTCGGCGAAAATCTTCGACCGCTATCTCGATCAACTGGACTACAGCCATAACGTGCTGCTGGCCAGTGATGTTTCCCTGTATGATTCGCGTAAATCGCAGGTCGGCGACGAACTTCGCAGCGGCCAACTGGATGTTTTCTACGATCTTTTCAATCTGGCGCAAAAACGCCGTTTTGAGCGTTATCAATACGCGCTCAAAGTGCTTGAGCGTCCGATGGATTTCACCGGCAGCGATACCTTCAACCTTGACCGCCGCAAAGCGCCGTGGGCAAAGGATGAAGCCGAGCTGAATGCGTTGTGGGATGGCAAAGTCAAATATGACGAGCTGAGCCTCAAGCTTGCCGGTAAAAACGATAAAGAAATTCGCGAAACCCTGACCCGTCGCTATAAGTTCGCTATTCGCCGTTTGGCTCAGACCAACAGCGAAGATGTCTTCTCCCTGGCGATGACGGCGTTCGCGCACGAAATTGACCCGCATACCAACTATCTCTCCCCGCGTAACACCGAGCAGTTCAACACCGAAATGAGCCTTTCTCTGGAAGGTATCGGTGCGGTGCTGCAAATGGACGAAGACTACACCGTGATCAATTCCATGGTGGCAGGCGGCCCAGCGGCGAAGAGCAAAGCGATTAGCGTTGGCGATCGTATTGTGGGTGTCGGTCAGACCGGCAAAGGCATGGTTGATGTCATCGGCTGGCGTCTTGATGACGTCGTGGCGCTGATTAAAGGACCGAAGGGCAGCAAAGTGCGCCTTGAAATCCTGCCTGCTGGTAAAGGCACCAAAACCCGCATCGTTACGCTGACGCGTGAGCGCATTCGTCTCGAAGACCGCGCAGTGAAAATGTCGGTGAAAAATGTCGGCAAAGAAAAAGTCGGCGTGTTGGATATCCCAGGTTTCTATGTAGGCCTCACTGATGATGTGAAGGTTCAACTGCAGAAACTGGAAAAACAGAATGTCACCAGCATCGTTATCGATTTACGTAGCAATGGTGGCGGTGCATTAACAGAAGCGGTCTCGCTTTCTGGTCTGTTTATCCCATCTGGCCCGGCAGTGCAGGTGCGTGATAACAACGGCAAAGTGCGTCAGGATAGCGACACAGACGGCGTTGTTTATTACAAAGGCCCACTGGTGGTGCTGGTTGACCGCTTTAGTGCTTCGGCATCTGAAATCTTCGCCGCGGCGATGCAAGACTATGGCCGTGCGCTGATTGTCGGGGAACCGACCTTTGGTAAGGGCACCGTGCAGCAGTACCGTTCGCTGAACCGCATCTACGATCAGATGCTGCGTCCGGAATGGCCAGCGCTGGGTTCTGTGCAGTACACCATTCAGAAGTTCTACCGCATTAATGGCGGCAGTACCCAACGTAAAGGTGTGACGCCAGACATCATGATGCCTACGGGCAGTGAAGAAACGGAAACCGGCGAGAAGTTTGAAGATAACGCTCTGCCGTGGGACAGCATCAGTGCTGCCACTTACGACAAAACTGGCGATCTGACACCGTTTGGTCCTGAGTTGCTGAAAATGCATAGCGACCGTATCGCGAAGGATCCTGAGTTCCAGTACATCGTCAAAGATATTGCACGTTTCAACGCGCTGAAAGAACGCCGCAATATTGCCTCTCTGAATTACGCACAGCGTGAGAAAGAGAATGAGGAAGATGACGCAACGCGTCTGGCGCGGATTAACGATCGCTATAAGCGAGAAGGTAAGCCACCGCTGAAAAAACTCGACGATTTGCCGAAGGATTATCAGGAACCCGATCCGTATCTGGACGAGACTGTCCATATCGCTAATGACCTGGCGAGTATGGAAAAAGATAAGCCGTCGGCGATGCAAGCCGCGAGCAAATAACCCCCAATAGGCACAAGAAATTGTGCCTGTTTTTTTACCTGCTTAACCCCTCCGTCAGTCTGATACAACATAATGTAAAGTTGTGTCTTTCTCGTGACTTAGCGACCCTGGATAGTTGAAAATCTTCGTAAGACCCATACGATATGGGTAATCGCATAGTGCGTTTTGTTACAACGAGGTTAGAGAAATTATGATGCGAATCGCGCTTTTCCTGATGACCAACCTGGCAGTCATGGTGGTGTTTGGGCTGGTGCTCAGTCTGACAGGAATTCAGTCAAGCAGCATGACAGGCCTGCTGATTATGGCGCTGCTTTTCGGTTTTGGTGGCTCGATAGTGTCACTGATGATGTCGAAATGGATGGCGCTGAAATCCGTAGGCGGTGAGGTCATTGAACAGCCGCGCAACGAAACCGAGCGCTGGCTGATGAATATTGTCGCTCAGCAATCTCGTCAGGCGGGTATTGCGATGCCGCAGGTTGCCGTGTATCACGCACCGGATATCAACGCCTTTGCTACTGGCGCGCGCCGTGATGCGTCGCTGGTTGCCGTGAGCACGGGCCTGTTGCAGAACATGAGCCGTGACGAAGCTGAAGCGGTTATCGCTCACGAAATCAGCCACATTGCCAACGGCGATATGGTCACCATGACTCTGATTCAGGGCGTAGTGAACACCTTTGTTATCTTCATTTCGCGAGTGATTGCACAGATTGCTGCCGGGTTCCTGGGTGGCAACCGTGATGAAGGTGAAAGTAGCAACGGCAACCCGTTGATCTACTTTGCTGTGGCGACGGTTCTGGAACTGGTGTTCGGTATTCTCGCCAGCATCATCACCATGTGGTTCTCTCGTCATCGTGAGTTCCACGCCGATGCCGGGTCTGCCAAATTGGTTGGCCGCGAGAAAATGATTGCGGCGCTACAGCGCCTGAAAACCAGCTACGAACCGCAGGAAGCGAGTAGCATGATGGCGTTTTGTATCAACGGTAAAGCGAAGTCCATGAGCGAACTGTTCATGACGCACCCGCCGTTGGACAAGCGTATCGAAGCGCTGCGTACCGGCGAGTATTTGAAATAACGAATTCACAGCACTACATCCAATGCAAAGCGCCTCTTTCGAGGCGCTTTTTTTACGTCGAGATTCAGCACACGGCGCGGGGCTGAGTAACGCGAAGACCGCTGATAATCGCCGCGATAACAGCCAGGGTTCCGGCCAATAAAAGTGAGGTGTGGGTGCCATGCGTTCCGAAAAGATTGAAAAGCAATGCAACCAGTGCCGCGCCGGTACTTTGCCCCAACAGACGGGCGGTGCCTAACATGCCACTCGCTCCGCCACTACGATTACGCGGCGCAGACGACACAATGGTGTGATTGTTCGGTGACTGAAACAGACCAAAACCAGCACCGCACAGCATCATGCGCCACACAATATCGAGGTCGTGCGGTGAGGTGGGCAGGAGCGCCAGCGCAAAGAGCCCGCAGGCCATCACCGCTAACCCGATAGCGCCGAGGAATCCAGCGTGGACTTTTTCGATAAGATACCCGGCAAGTGGCGCCATCACCATTGTCGCCAGCGGCCACGGCGTTAACAACAGTCCAGTTTCGACTTCACTGCGCCCCATCATTGATTGCAGGAAGAAGGGCAGGGAAACCATTGCCAACATCTGCGCGCAGAAGGAGCAAATAGAAGTACATATCGATAGCGAAAACAGAGGGATACGCAGCAGATCGACAGGCAACAACGGGACTGGCAGCGTCAACTGGCGACGAACAAAAAAGAAGCCAATAATCAGCATTGCTACGACTTCGCCCAATACCAGGTTCAGCGATTGCCCTTGAGCAAAGCTGCTGAGTGCTGTTATCAGCAAACCAAACGTTAAAGCGTTCATCACGGCGCTTGGCAAATCAAAACGCGAGGCCTGACTGCGAGCGCCATTTGGCGGCAGAAAACGCATCGCCAGAACAAAGGCGACAATCCCCAGCGGAATGTTAATCAGGAACAGCCATTGCCACGACGCGACAGACAAAATCGCGGCGGCGATGGTTGGCCCGGCAGCCGACGAGACGGCAACAATAAATGAGTTGATTCCCATGCCGCGTCCGAGAAAACGTTGCGGATAAATCAGGCGTATCAGCGCAGTGTTAACGCTCATGAGTGCTGCACCGCCCAACCCTTGCGCCACACGAGCCAGCGTCAACATCTCCAGCGAATGAGAAAGCGCGCAAATCAGAGAGGTACAGGTAAATACCACCAGGCCGCATTTATAGACTCGACGATAGCCGAACATATCGCCGAGAAACGCCAGCGTCAGCAGCGAGATAACAATCGCAATTTGATAGGCGTTGACGATCCAGATAGAGGCGGCGGGGGAGGCATTTAAATCAGTGGCAATGGTTGGCAGAGCGACGTTGGCGATAGCACCGTCGAGAACGGCCATCGAAATACCAAGCACAATCGTCAGAATGGCACCGTAGCGTTGCGGCAATGGCAAACCATCGGGGGCTGTTTTTTCCATGTGAAAAATAGGTCTTTAATGAAATCATTATGCAGGTAATGATTTTAGCATTGATTATTCAGCAGTATGTCGCAGATTTGTAACGAAGTTGCAGAAGAGTGATTGCAGCGGACGGCGCGTGAAATTATAATAAAAAACAGTTCTGAATTTTATAAAACAGTCGCGATGAGGTGATAAATGGCAGTTGCAGATTTGGATAAACAGCCAGACTCTGTCTCTTCGGTGTTGAAGGTTTTTGGTATTCTGCAGGCGCTTGGCGAAGAGCGTGAAATCGGAATTACTGAGTTATCACAGCGCGTGATGATGTCGAAAAGTACAGTTTATCGCTTTTTGCAGACCATGAAATCGTTGGGCTATGTGGCGCAGGAAGGTGAGTCAGAAAAATATTCTCTGACGCTGAAGCTGTTCGAGCTGGGTGCCCGTTCGCTGCAAAACGTTGATCTTATTCGTAGCGCAGACATCCAGATGCGTGAGCTTTCTCGTTTGACGAAAGAGACCATTCACCTTGGCGCACTGGACGAAGACAGCATTGTCTACATCCACAAAATTGATTCGATGTATAACCTGCGCATGTATTCGCGAATTGGCCGCCGTAATCCGCTGTATAGCACCGCTATCGGTAAAGTGCTGCTGGCGTGGCGTGACCGCGAAGAAGTGAAACAGATCCTCGAACACGTTGAATACAAACGCAGCACTGACCGGACTATCGCGGATACTGAAGAATTGCTGCCGTTGCTGGATCAGGTGCGCGAACAAGGTTATGGCGAAGATAACGAAGAGCAGGAAGAAGGGCTGCGCTGTATCGGCGTCCCGGTCTTTGATCGTTTCGGTGTGGTCATCGCAGGGCTAAGTATCTCTTTCCCGACACTGCGTTTTTCCGAAGAGCGTCTGCACGAGTACGTCAGCATGCTCCATACAGCAGCGCGGAAAATTTCAGAGCAAATGGGTTATAACGATTATCCATTCTGATAATTTTTTGGAAAGTAGACATAAAAAACGCCGCTTATCGCGGCGTTTTCCGTTTCTGCGTAATGATTATCCGTTATCGACAACCGTCTTGCTTTTACGCAGCAGAGGGCAGTCGGTCATGCCGATGATCCCACTATCGGTATGCACATATTGTGCTGTGCTTGTGCCACGCGCGGTCATGTATTTACATTGCAGACCCAGCCCGCCCACATTTTCAGTGCTACCGATGAGCACGCCATAGCCGGTTAAGAGAAGGCCAATCCAAAGAATTGCCAGTACAATAATTGTACGAATCGTGAAACGCATCGTTTGCCTCGTTATTGTTTCTTCCTGACGACTAGATTAGTTTGTTCACGCGCTGAAACAAGTCGATGATTCTTAAATTGCGCTGACATCGTTACAGTTAGCCTCGGTTTAAGGTTAGCGTGCTAATCTGTCAATAATTAAGGTTATCCGGAGAGCGGAGTGAAAAAGTTACGGTGGACCATCCTGATTGTTATCCTTCTGATTGCCTGTCTTTTGCTGTGGACTCAGATGATTAACGTGTTGTGCGATCAGGATGTGCAGTTTTTCAGTGGTATTTGCACCATCAATAAATTCATTCCCTGGTAAGCTTTTTTAGCATAGGACATTTCCTTCCTCAGGCCGAGTGGTAGAATGATGGCTCCAATTTGAGGTGGTGAAATGGTTGATTTAATGAATTCCGGAATGGTAAATCTGGCTTCACTGGCAGTGTCTCTGCTGGTGCTGGTCATTGGGTTGGTGCTTTGGTTTTTCGTCAACCGTGCCAGTTCGCGTGCGAACGAACAGATAGAACTTCTGGAAGCGCTGCTGGATCAGCAAAAACGTCAGAACGCACTTTTGCGTCGTCTTTGTGAAGCAAATGAACCGGAAAAGGAAGAGCCGGTGAAACCTGTAGAACAAGCTCAGGCGCAGGAAGGTGATGATGATTTTATCCGTCTGGTGGCGGAACGCTGATTAGCATGTCCCGGTGGCCATTCACACAGACTGCCGGGATCTTCGCTTTTGAGACTGTAATTAAAATTGTGTAATTGCCTGTTTTTGATATGTTCACTCCACTCACGGAGACAGGCAAATTATGGACGAAAAGAAACTTAAAGCTCTTGCGGCTGAACTGGCTAAAGGCATTAAAACCGAAGCCGATCTC
>NZ_DATBBJ010000075.1:0-5167 GCF_036271055.1 Scandinavium sp.
CCTTCACGACCATTGACGAAATCTCTGATCTTATCGTCCTCTACATTGTAAATTCCGAAATCGATGTGATTATCGGTTCTATTACCTGGAGTGATAATCCAACCGACGACAGAACCAGCTTTTGATCTCGGAACCCCGATCATGTCATATACCTCATTCAAGAAGACATGACCCCGAGCCAGTAACAGATCATTGGCGTATGTCTGCTGACACTTCAAGAACAGAAGATTATACTCCGGCTCTTTTGACCACGATGTAGACAATGGATCGAAGAATCTCGCATAGACTGATGGGCCATCATCACCTACACGAGTAACCAGCTGCTTCTTACCCTGCTCATCAATGATCTCAACTTCTCTGCTGCCATGGCGAAACTCTCGGTCCTGATCTTCGCCATACTTGTCAACTACACGAGCTCTATACTCTTTGAATCCCTTGTCAAGAGCCGCGTATGCCGCGGTTACTGCTGCATACCTCTCATTGAGAATATTGTGAGAACGTGTCAGAGCAGCGATAGAAGCCCCACCCACTACAATCGACGGACCATAGAGCCTGATAATCTTCATACCAGCCTGGACATGAATGATTGCAATATCACGTTGACGATCATTCTCAGAGTAATCATCATGCACTAAATTCTTGGCCTTCTCAAGATCACTCTTCGTATCATCAAGAACATCTTGCATCTTCAAAGTCGCGCGACAAGCGAGAACAGTACTTCCAACAACACCGACAATACCGGCACCGAATAGCAGTGACGGTGAGTTCTTTTCAAGAATCAAAGAACGATGGGCAATCCCTTTGGAGATCACCTCTGGCACGAATCTCATAATTTTTCTCCTAAAATAATTGACCTTGTTCAGGCGGTTTCTCTTTTTCAGGTAACGGACTTGGATCTTGTAGGTTCTTCAAATATATCGCAACAATCTGATCGTCCGCCATCCTGTCTACTTGCGCAGCCCAATTTTGATTCGGGTACATCGCTTTTACCGCATCTCGAATCTGCGCGTTGTTCATTTCAATCTAGTGGCTGCGGTTCTGGAAGATCGAGTAGATAACCGCCACGAACTCGTGACACTCCAGCGCCTCGGAGATCTGTCCACCCCCACTTGTTATCGACGTGAGTTCCGGAAATGCCCACCAATTCGTATAAGTCTGCGACTGATGCGGATCCATATCGGCTCACCACTTCAAATAGACGATCAATGACTTCTTCTGCTTCTGTACGAGACGTCAACACAACTTCGTCGAAATCATGACGAGATCGTGCCATACGACTCATTGCTCGTTGAGGACTAGTTTGTCTACTCTGCATGGCATATCGATTGTAACTTACCAATCCAGTCGGACCACTTGCCGGTGGAGTTGATCCTGTCCTACGTCGAGAATCGCCATAAATCAACTTTTCGATACCCTGAGACAACACCTCAACGATTGTATCTTTAGCAGCAGGAATCAGTACATCAAATATAACGTAACGAGAAGCAGTCTTGGCATCGCCTGCGACGAATGTTTCTTGGAACTGTTTACGAAGCGGCTTCCTTCTCCGAACTGGATCCTCCGTTGTTACTCGTTTGATGTTTTTGGCTTCCTCCTGTAATCTTCTCTTACTCGCTTCACTATTAGGCGGATAATCAGGGATCTCCATATTTTCCTTGGTTAGAAAAAAGAAAAACTAAGAGCCCGTGTAAGGGGATCTTAGTTTGATCTTATCGATCTGACTTGTATTCGTTTGATTCTGTGTTCTGATTAAACTTCTCGGAAAACCAGTTAAAAGTCCGCTCAACCGCAACGTCTGTATACGGCTTCGCTCTGTAGGCGGCGTACTGACCAACAACCGTGCAACCGACCTTGACGGGGATACCATCAGTGTCGAGTGACGTGTGTTGTTCAACTTGCTGCTCTACGACCGAAGTCGTCTTCAACGCAACGATCATGCTGACTGCGTACTTGGCAATATCGAGCTTGGTCATCGGAAACATAACTTACTCCTAAAAGTTAGATTGGGTCTCATTATACGCATTGTTTTCTTCGCGAGCTACTCATCCACAATAACTATCTCGCCCGCGACGATCTTGTCTGTGAGTTCTTTCCCAGACAAACCTATTGCGTTAGCTTCAACCATTGTTATAGGTTTTGGCTCAACTTTTGGAGTTAAGACTTCAGCAGCTTGGTCAGCCATATCTGCTGGAATAATTCCGTTCATGAATTCGATAGCTGAATCAGTTACAGTGACCAATTCCATGAACAGTGTGGAATATGCTTCTGATGATTCAAACTCTTCACGCATAGTGGCATTTTTGATGAAGCGCTTGCCGTCCATCGACTTCCTGCCATACGACAGCAAGATGATCTTCTTGAATTCCTGGACAATAGCGTTTCTGTCATCAGTGGCAACGATTCTCTCCATTGCCGCAGAGAGACCACCTTCATGCCCCATCTCGAGCTCTACCAACTCTGCCTTGGACAGATGAAAGAAGAAGTCCTCCTTGACCTCTTCTCCGTTGAAGTCCGTGTACGTGATCGTCTTCTTTAGCACACCTCTCCTTTTACCAGAGTCGTGAATATTCGGGATGCGGCTGAGAGTCGAAGTCAATCGCGATGCATGGGCGCCCATCCGGGGACAGCACGGTTGAATATATGACTTCAGGATGATCATCGCATCTCCATCCGACATAATCTGAATATGCGGTTGGAGCCAATCCGATTAGATCGTAGAAGAAGCTCAGACTGGCGTAATCATGAGCAATGATTTCGTAATTGAGATTGTTCGAGGCCTGTCGAAGTTTCTCCATATCGCTCATGAAATATCGCCCCGTAAGCATGTCGTGACAGAGAACTTCTCCACCTCCGGCCATTACTACTTGAGATGTGGACGGCGGCTGGTTGGTGATTCGGTCCTGAGCGATCTCATCACGAACAGCTGTTTCCTGCTTCGCACCGATCTTCTCGACGACCTTCGCCTTGTATTCCTGGAATGCTCTCTCCGAGATACCCGAGGCAACTGTCAGAGCCGCGATCTTCTTCGACGCCGTGTGGTTCGACATGATAATGGCTGTGATCGTGGTGCAACCGACACTGATCGGAGGAATATAAAGCGGCCAGACCAGCTTGATCTTGTCCTTCGTCTCTATAGGAGGCTCGGGCTTGTCCTGCATCTCGGTTGCGATACGGCGAATGTTTTCGCGCTCGAGAATCTGTGCTGCTTTGAAAGATGCACGTCCCGTCAAATATGCAGTTGTGACTACACCGGTGACACCCATACCGGTGAGGAATGTGGTGGAATTAATGCCTGCCAACTTGTCCCTAAAGATTTCGGGAAGCATCACGCAGTCGCCTTTCAACATTTTCTATAGCTTGTTTATCACTACTAGAGGCAGATATAACTTCTACTGTTTTGGCATTTGGAAGGGTAACACGAACAAAACGTAAGAACGTCTTTTCCCTACGAAAGTGTATATAACGGGAGAGGAGTGCCTTCGTCGATTCATATACAACAACCCACACAAATGCCCCAAGAACTCCGTATAACACATAGTGCATTTCATCTCTTTCGCATTTCACGCACGAAGATCCAGATGAGCCAAAGGCCACCCGTCAGACCAACCATTAGGCAATCGCCTATAAAGTTCCAAAACCCATAGCGCTTGCGCTGTACATAGACGTTCATTATTGAGCCTTTCAATTAGGATGAAAAAAAGAAAGAGAAGTATCACTGTTTCTTGGTCCAGCGATCTAGCCACTCCAATTGCGGCGCCATCTCTCTCATTATAAGATATGTTTATCTTGCGAACTATTTCAGCTTGTTTTGCGCCGAGAGAATCGCAACCTGACGAAGCGTATCGGCCGCCATGTAGCAACCGATGAGAAACGCAACTCTTTTGGTGACTTCATCTGCGACTCTGGTGTAGTCGACAACTTCCCCAACTTCTGTGCCATCTGCAGCGAGCTCCTTGTCACTGACCATCTTCACAACAAAGGAACGATTTCTTAGCATAGTGTTCTTTCGTCGAAAATGAAAAAAAAAGAAAGAGGCTGAGGGGTCCGCCGAAAACCACAACTTTCACTCAGCTATAGGGGAGGGGTTGTACTCCCGCCATTCGCGTCTTATAATTGCATTATTTAGCAATCTCTTTCATTATACCACATGTAATTCCTGCGAGGAAAACTGAAAGCCCGCGTAGGGCTCCCAGCTTTAAGACTACTCGTCGTGGTAGCCTACAACCAATGTTTGTACTGGTGGCTCGCCAAGCACCTTGTACGAATCCTCAACCTTGGTCGTGATCTCGTTTGGGGAATTGATCTCGAAGACAAGATGTGTAGAAACATCTTTGAGCTCCGGACGAACTCCATCGTTCAAGAATGTAACCAGGTCAATGGTGTCCTCGTTGATGGCGAGATAGTACTTCTTGGTCATACGTACTCCTTTGGGTAGTGGTCTCGTTATACCCAGTGGAAATCTCGCGAGGAAAAAGGAAAGCACCAGTTTGTGGTACTCTCCTTTGGACTTACTTTGCAACAGCCTGCTTTGCGGCTTCGAGGTTCAACTTCGCGGTCTCGAGGTTGATCACTTGGGTCTTGACGCCGAGGTAGAGGGAGTAAGCGCAGATGCCAGTCGGGATTCCGTAGAATCCTGTGACAGCAATGCCCTTACCCATCTTCTTCAGCTTCGAAAACTTGGGGGTCTTCTCGGTCCGGTCAATGTTGTTCTCGTTCTGCATAACAGCTCCTTAAACATAGTAGGGTCTCATTATAAGCTATGTAAATTCTGCGAAAAACTAAACCCCGCGTTAACGGGGCTTAGGATTATTGAATCTTACTTCTTTGAAATATTGTCCTCTTGTCATTCCATTGCAGAAATGCCAACTGCTTGGAGAACCATCATCTTCCTTGGTAGTGAACGTTGCCTGCTTGGTCTCATAGTTAACACTCAAAAATGCATAGATGTCAACGCCAAATTCGGCGGCGTCCATCAGTTCATATTTGAGATAATCAACATTGAGATCAAACATGGCAATGTCAGTCTCAAGGGTTTTGTAATTCTCTTCAGTTATCTTGGCTGCATATGTAACAATCATTTGATAATACTCCTAAATAGTAGGGTCTCATTATAAGCGAAGTAATATCTGCGACCTTGCAGCAAAATCTCCCCCCGGGGATTTTTGGG
>NZ_DATBBJ010000076.1:0-1694 GCF_036271055.1 Scandinavium sp.
TCGGCTGTCCGGACCCGGGTTCGAAGAGAACCTGGCGCTAGTTGAGATGATTATTGGCGAGAATAGTCGTGCGATCTCAACTCTCACGCGGTTGTTACAAACGCCGTATGGTGGCTGGCTTTATAACCCAGCGCCCATCACACCGGCCCTTCTTAGGCTGGATCCAATTTGGGACCCGTTGCGCGCGGACCCCGCTTTCCAAAAGCTGCTCGACGCCAGGTAAAATCTCGCCTGGATCGCGCTAAACCACGTTATTTCACGCTTCGATGACAAGACATGCAGTACCATATGACAGTGACAATGGCTGTTGGCGCTCCTGAATGATTCCCGGCAGGGTCGCTTTGCAATGACGTTTGCGCAGGATCGCTGCCAGCCTTACCGGCTCAACACGGGCAGCTGAGGGATTCCGAGGGTTCTAGCGACCTCAGTGGGTTGTTTGCTCAGAGTCGCGGACGGGGATAAACAAAGGCCGCACCGTGGGAAATCGAACCACGGTGCGACTTTCTAACGGTTATTCCTTATTGAGGCATGTGAATGCCATCGCCACTGTCTGGGGCTTGCACCCCGGGTCCTTCCCTCTGGTTCAACAGCGCGGAATGCTGGTGGCCGTGGTGGCCGCGGTGGCGGTGGCGGCCGCCTATGGCGTCTTTGGCCGGCTTCAGGTCACAGACTTTGATTTTGATGTTTTTCTTTTGCATTTTAGTTTTCCTTTCTTGAGTTGTTTTGTTGTTTCTGAGGAGTCATTTCTGGCCGTTCACTGAGGTAGTGCGTAAAATCGGACGCGAGGTTACGCGAAAAAGTGATGGGCCAACGGTCAAGACACCGAACTGAGGGTCTCCGAGCGTTCTGGAGACCTCGTACGTGTGATACTCCTGAAACGATTCCGCTCCCTAAACCCCAATTGACGCGCCTCGTGGCCGCCGTCGCTGATCACTTCCGCAAAGCCCGTCGGTTGAGTGTCGTACGGCGGACCGGATGCAATCAGCAACGCAATCGCCCATGCGCAATTTATTTTGCTTTCTTGGTTTGGGACTCCGTGCGTGCTCGCCATACCGCCATCGCCGAGACTGCGCTGCGCCCAAGCCAAGGAAGAAGAAGCAGAAACGTGATGATTATGGTTGCGCTGTCGTGATCGTTCATAGATTTCCATTTTCCTTTCTTTGCTCACACAAGTAATGCGTAAAGTCCGGCTCGAGGTTACGCGGAAAGATGCGGAAATGCGTTAAATCCGTCAGGGCAACCTGATCGAGACGCACGAACAGGCGGGCGATTTCAAGGAATGGTAGCGCGCTGAAAATGCTTGCGTTTATCGGGTTAGTTGGACATCCTAAGGCGAACGTTGCTGCGAAATAATTGGGACCATGGAGGCACAAAACAAAGATTACAATATGGGTGTGGTTCGCTCCGTTTGGCGCCGAATGAAGAAGGGACACATCAAAGTTCGTGACCTGCAGCCAGAAAAAGACGTCAAAGGTGGTGGCGGTGTTACGGGCAATTCCAAACCCATCACAGGGGGCGCAGGAGAAGGTCCAAGAGCAAACGGATAAGACCAGACTATCAAATCCCGGCGTCGGCAATCCAGATCATTCGCCGATTGTCCTCTGTGCCGATTGTGGCGGAGCCTTGCAAGGGCTGTTAGAACGCTTCCCAAGCAGAGACAGGCCCGCTACTTCCATTCTCGACATTCGAGAATG
>NZ_DATBBJ010000077.1:0-1503 GCF_036271055.1 Scandinavium sp.
TTGATTGCATGACAGCGTCGGCTCCCGCAGCCTGACTACACTGTTTGCTGCTAAACGACCATGAAGCTCGGAGAAGGAGCCGAGCATGATGATTATAGGGTGTGACTTTCATCCTGGTTTCCAGCAGATCGCGTATTTGGAGCAGGAAACGGGTGAGTACGGGGAACGCCGATTGGGCCATCGGGGAGAGGCGTTAGCGTTTTACCGCTCCTTGGCAGACAGAGCTGTGCGCATCGGAGTGGAAGCAACGGGGAACGATCGTTGGTTCCGCATATTGATTGGCGAACTTGGTCACGAATTTCTTGTGGGGGACGCCAGCGCGATTCATGCTTCGGCTCCGCGCGAGCAGCGGACGGACAAGCGAGACGCCCGTCACATTCTGCGATTGCTGGTAGAGAACCGGTTTCCCGCCGTATGGCAGCCGTCGGTGGCCAACGAGGAACAGCGGCAGTTGCTTTTACATCGCTGCAGACTGGTACGGATGCGAGCGCGAATCAAGAACCAGTTGGATGCGATCGCTAAGAACGAGGGGTTGACCGGTTCTCGGACCTGGTCGGCGAAGCGCCGGCAGGTGATCGAGGACTTGCCGCTTGCGGGTTGGTATGCCAATCGGCGAGCAGATCTTCTGGGACTGCTGGATGCGCTGGACACGCGGATAGAGCCATTGGACGCGGCGGTGCTGGCGGCGGCCGAGCAGAATGCCGAAGCGCAGCTGTTGATGACGCATCCGGGCGTGGGTCCGGTAGTGTCGTTGGCGTACGTGCTGATCATAGGGGATTGGAGGCGGTTCCCCCGCGGCAAACAGGTGGGGAGCTATCTCGGGCTGATTCCAGCTGAGGCGTCCAGTGGCAAGCATCAGCAGCAAATGGGACACGTTACCAAGCAAGGCAATACGCTGCTGCGCTGGTTGTTGGTGGAAGCTGCCATCAAGGCACAAAGCAAGGATCCGAACTGGCACCGGCAGTATCTGCGCTTGTCGATGAACAAGCATCACGGCGTGGCCAAAGTGGCCATCGCCCACAAACTTGCGGTTCGTTTGTATTGGATGTTGCGCTCCGGGCAGAACTACACACAGGTCATGGAGCGTGGTTCGCATGCGGGGCAGTCCGTACAGCCCAATGGCTGCGGCTTGAAGCCGAGTCTTTGATTGGACACCCCGCCTCTCTCGCCTGGCGAGAGAGTTTGAACAAGTAATCATGGAGCTTTATCGGGCCGAATACATGGTTGGTGGAACCTGAACGGTTGCCATCGAAAGTGATTCATCAACGTGCGAGCTCGGGTCGTTTAGCCATGCAAGACGGTTTTCTGATATGGAACGAAACTCAGAAAAAACATCTGAGCTTCGTTCCCGGGTTGATTGTCGCAGTGGCCGGAACGGGGTCAAGGGTCAAGATGAACGCCAAAGAGCGGCGCCCTTGACCCCGTCCCGACCACCCCGGAATTTTCTGCGCCCAATTCAGGGCTCAAGGCCTTGACAGAAGCTGAGGCTGTCATACATGGGCT
>NZ_DATBBJ010000078.1:0-241591 GCF_036271055.1 Scandinavium sp.
GACCCTGTAAATAATTCTGTGTAACTGCCACCGTATTAAAGGTGATCGCTCAGGCGGTCACCGAACTCGATAATAAAACGGCTCATCGCCAGCCGCCAGTTCTGGATCGGCATACTCCATTTTTTTGAAGCATCCCTGATCGCCAGATAAATAACTTTTCGCACCGAGTCGTCTGTCGGGAACACTTTGCGCTTTTTGATAGCCGCACGGATCACGCTGTTCAGCGACTCGATGGCATTCGTGGTGTAGATAGCTTTGCGGATATCGGGCGGATAACCGAAGAACGTATTGAGATTTTCCCAGTGGGCACGCCAGCTTTTGCTGATTTGCGGGTATTTATCGTCCCAGGCTGCCGCGAAGTTATCCAGCGCCATCAGCGCCGCCTCTTCTGTCGGCGCCTGATACACCGTTTTCAGCCCACTGGTGACCGTTTTGTAGTCCTTCCACGACACGTATTTCAGGCTGTTGCGCACCATGTGAATGATGCAAAGCTGGATGTGCGTCTGCGGATACACGCTGTTTATCGCATCCGGGAAGCCTTTCAGACCGTCCACGCAGGCAATCAGGATATCCTGAAGTCCCCGGTTTTTTAGCTCTGTCAGCACACTGAGCCAGAACTTCGCACCTTCGTTTTCAGCCAGCCACATGCCCAGAAGTTCTTTCTGGCCTTCAGTATTAATGCCAAGAGCGAGGAACACCGCTTTGTTTATCACGTTACCGCTTTGACGAACTTTCACCACGATACAGTCAAGATAAACAATGGGATACAGCGCATCCAGGGACCGGTTTTGCCACTCCGTTACCTGCTCTTTGACCGTATCGGTGACTTTAGATATCAGCGTCGGAGACACATCTGCATCGTACATTTCTTTGAAGGTGGCAACGATTTCGCGGGTCGTCATGCCTTTGGCGTACAGGGACAAAATCTGGCTGTCCATCTGCGTGATACGTGTCTGATTTTTCTTGATTAGCTGCGGTTCAAAGGTATTTTCGCGGTCGCGTGGCGTAATAAGTTCGATCTCGCCATCGTCGCACAGCAATGTTTTGGACGAGTAGCCATTACGGGTATTCGACCCTGACTTTGGGGCATTTTTTTCATGCCCGAGGTGTTCAGTCAGCTCTGCATTGAGCGCTGTTTCGACGGTAAGCTTCGTCAGCATGCGGGAAAATGCATTGAGATCGGCTTCGGTTTTAATGCCTTTAGCCAGTTCAGCCGCAAGAGCTTTAAGTTTCTTTTCGTCCATAATTTGCCTGTCTCCGTGAGTGGAGTGAACATATCAAAAACAGGCAATTACACAATTTTAATTACAGTCTCCTTTCCATACCGAAAATTACACGCTCACGCTCTACAGCATCATCGCTTTTTCGTTGATCAATATGTACGCCGCTTTTACGTTACGCGACCGCATCAATGAAGGGCTTTATCAAAAGTGCCTACCGCTTATCGCACTGATATTTGGTGTTTTATGGGCAATTATTTTCTTTAATATGCTGAATGATTTTTACCAACCCACGGTAACGATGGTGATCCTGGTGATCATTCTGCTTCCCGCAACCATTACGTTTTATATCTCGCGACTCTTATTGACACTGTTCTGCATCCCGATTGTCGTTGCGATGGTGTACGGCGAAATCCTGACTCCATTAAAATTCACGCTACTGCAAGGTCTCGGCACGGCCATTATTCTGATCGTGGTGCTGTCGGCGCGCTACATCCTGCTGGAGTCCTATCAACGTACACAACGCAGCGAATACGAAAAAAATGTGCTGATTAAAAAGCTGGTCCGGCTTGCCAACTACGACACGCTGACCGGGTTATTTAATCGCCACAGCCTGACGGAAGCTTTTGCACGCAACGTGCGTCAACTTGAACAAAACAGCAAGTCGATGTTCCTGATTGTGCTGGATATTGATTTTTTCAAGCAATACAACGATATGTACGGTCATATCGAGGGGGATAAATGTCTGATTCGCGTGTCACGCTGTATCGAGCAATCCCTGCGTAAAGCCAGCGATGCGGCGTTTCGTTTCGGGGGGGAAGAGTTTGTCGTTTTGGCGGTATGCGACAACATCCATAACGCAGTGGATATCGGTAAACGCATCCAACATGCGCTGGCGAATGCCCGCATTCCGCACAAAGGATCAACGATTAGCGCGCGAGTTACTCTGAGTCAGGGCATTGCACAGTGGCACCCAGAGATGACGCTGGAAGCACTGGTCGAATTTGCCGACAAACAGCTTTATCTGGCGAAGCGCCAAGGGCGAAACCGAATCTGTTGGGATAAACACAGCCCGAAATAATCCCACCCTAAACTTTTCGGTTATACCTTACTTTCATAGGTCTATGTACGCTCATGCCGAGCAATAAGACTTGCTGTTAAAAATAATCGCGTTTTCCTCTCTGTTTTATAAGGCACTTTGTTAAATCTCGTCTACACTTGCCCAATGTAAACATGCGGTTATAAAAAGAAGCATTTCCTAACAGTACGCTTACAAACACGGACTCCACTTTTGCACATCTCATGAGGTCAATAAATGAGACTCAATGCCATCGTCACAAGCCTGGCGCTTGCAGGGATACTGACTACCGTAGCACTCCCTTCCTTCGCAGAGGAAGCTCAAGCCCAGAAAGACGCAACAGCCGCCACCAAACAGGCGAATGATGCCCTTTTACAACAACTGCCTTTCTCCGATAACACCGATTTTACCAACGCTCATAAAGGCTTTGTCGCCGCGCTTCCACAGGACGTTATCAAAGGCGAACAAGGCAACGTCATCTGGAACCCGCAACAATATTCCTTCATTAAAGAAGGTGAAAAAGCGCCGGATAGCGTCAACCCAAGCCTGTGGCGTCAATCGCAGCTGATCAACATCAGCGGCCTGTTTGAAGTCACCGACGGCGTGTACCAGATTCGTAACCTCGATTTGTCCAACATGACCATTATCGAAGGTAAAGAAGGCGTGACCGTGGTTGACCCACTGGTCTCAGCCGAAACCGCGAAAGTGGGCATGGATCTGTATTTCAAAAACCGCGGTAAAAAACCGGTTGTGGCGGTCATCTACACCCACAGCCACGTTGACCACTACGGCGGCGTGCGCGGTGTGGTTGACGAAGCTGACGTGAAATCCGGCAAAGTGAAGATTTACGCGCCAGCTGGATTTATGGAAGCCGCCGTGGCTGAAAACATCATGGCTGGTAACGTCATGAGCCGCCGCGCCAGCTACATGTACGGCAACCTGCTAAAACCAGACACCAAAGGCCAGGTTGGCGCAGGTCTGGGAACGACGACCTCTGCCGGTACGGTAACGCTTATCGCACCGACTAATATCATCGAGAAAGACGGTCAAAAAGAAGTCATTGACGGTCTGACCTATGACTTCATGCTGGCGCCAGGTTCAGAAGCTCCGTCTGAAATGCTGTGGTACATCGAAGAGAAAAAACTCATCGAAACCGCAGAAGACGTGACTCACACCCTGCACAACACCTATTCCCTGCGCGGCGCGAAAATCCGTGAACCGCTGCCATGGTCGAAATACATCAACGAAGCCATTGTACGTTGGGGCGATAAAGCTGAAGTCCTGATGGCACAGCACCACTGGCCAACGTGGGGCAACGACAACATTAATACGTTGTTGAAATCGCAGCGCGATCTGTACCGTTATATTAACGACCAGACATTGCGTATGGCTAACGAAGGTCTGACCCGCGACGAAATCGCCGCAGATTTCAAACTGCCGCCAAATCTCGCCAATACTTGGGCGAACCGCGGTTACTACGGCTCCGTCAGCCATGACGTCAAAGCCACCTACGTGCTGTATCTCGGCTGGTTCGATGGCAACCCGGCAACCCTGGATGAACTGCCACCGGAAGAAGCGGCGAAGAAATTCGTTGAGTACATGGGCGGCGCAGATGCCATCCTGCAAAAAGCGAAAACCGATTACGACCAGGGTAACTACCGCTGGGTCGCTCAGGTGGTCAGCAAAATCGTCTTCGCTGATCCGAGCAACCAGGCCGCCAAAAATCTGGAAGCGGATGCGCTGGAACAGTTGGGCTATCAGGCCGAATCTGGCCCATGGCGTAACTTCTACCTGACCGGCGCGCAGGAATTGCGTAATGGCGTGGTGAAAGGTCCGACACCGAACACCGCCAGCCCAGATACCGTGCGTGCAATGACCCCAGAAATGTTCTTCGATTATCTGGCGGTGCATGTGAATGGTCAGAAAGCGGCGGATGCAAAAGCGGTGCTGAATTTCAACTTCACCGATACCGGCGACAAGTACAAACTTGAGCTGGAAAACGGGGTGTTGAACCACACCGCCGACGCACAAGCGAGCAACGCGGATGCCACGATCAACCTTTCCCGTGCGACGCTCGACAAAATCGTGCTGAAAGAGGAATCGTTGCAGGAAGCCAAAGACAAAGGTGACGTTAAAATCACTGGCGACGCTGGCAAACTCGATCTGCTGCTGAACTCAATGGACAAATTTGAGTTCTGGTTCAACATCGTTACGCCGTAATGTCTGCTCTCCCCTGCGGCGATCGCCGCGGGGGAATTTCACTCAACATCCTCTTCCCCACTCATTTTGGTGGCTCGTGATTTTCTGCCATTTCTTTACAATGCACACTCCCCTTTATTTTCTGTTCTCCTGGTCACATGCACAGCCATTACGATACGTTGAAGGTCGCTCGTCAGGCGACAACTGAAGAAATTAAGCGTGCATGGAAGCGCATGTCTTTTCTGCATCATCCGGACCGTTTTCCCGAAGCCGAGCGTCAGAAACAAACCGACATTATCAAAGCGATCAATGAAGCATGGCGTGTTTTGAGTGATGCCGAATCGCGTCTGCGTTATGACCAGTGGCTTAATGAACAGCAGGCAGCCGATACGCAGAGCACTCGCCAGAACAGGCAGGAACAGGAGAAGCGTACCGAGCAGGAGTATGCCGATTTCTGGCGTCATGTTGAAACGATGTGGGAAGACGAGTATCAGCTGCAAAAACGCAAAGAGGCGTATTTTCGCGAACGTCGGCGTGAAGACTTTAAGCAAGACATGGCGGAGAAGTCTGCGGCAGTAAAATCGTTTATTCATGAAAGCCAGATTGTCGATAAAAGCAAATCCGCGCTGCGCCGTCTGTTTAAACTGGCGCTGGTCGCAGGGGCGTTCGTCATCGCAGCCATTGTTATTGCGATGATCCACGAAGCCACCAAGGGGATTTCGCAAAGCCAGGTGTATGCGGCGAGCAACAGTGCGCCAACTCGCGAAGCACAAGCGGCGGAATTTTATCAGGACGTGAACAAGAACATCACCCAGGTCAACCAAACGTTGCCCAAGCCTGCCTCAAAAGGCGTGACCTTAGAAAGCTTAGAAGTACAGGCCAGCACCCTGACCTACGTTTTTAGCGTCAACACCGCGTTCAGCAAAGGCTTTTCAGAAGCCAAACTGAGGCAAAATCTGCTCGATGCGTTTGATCACGGCAATCTGAAAAAAGTCTGCGAGATGGGCAATAGCCAACCCGGCGTGCCTGCTGATTTCCACTTTGCTTATCGCTACCAGTACCGCGATCGGACGATAACAGTGAGTTTGCCATTTAGTGAGGCTTGCCCGGCGGCGTATACCTACTGATATCAACCACTGCCCGCGCAAGCGCAGCGCCGCCGGGCAACGTAAACTACTCCAGAATCGTTTCGCCCACTTTCTCAGGCTTCGAGAACAGCAATACCAGCGGCAGCAGAATAAAGCACAGGAACATCATCAGACGGAAATCCTGGTAATAGGCTAATACCGTGGCCTGACGGGTCACTTCACCGTTGATAGCCATCAGCCCCGACACCTGATGCAGGTTATACGCGCCCTGCTGCATATCATGCTGTAACGCTTTGTTGAACGGGTTGATGAACCCGGCAAACACACTATGATTGCGCTGACTTTGTTGCGCCAGATAGGTCGTCACCATCGAAATACCGATACTGCTGCCGATGTTACGGATCAGCGAGTATAGCGACGTGCCTTCTGTGCGATAAGCCGGAGCCAGCGTTGAGAAGGTCAGTGTTGAAAGCGGCACAAAGGTCAGCCCAATACCGATGCCCTGCACCACGCCTGAGCTGATAATTTCCCACTGGCTCATCCACATGCTGAACTGGGTCATCTGCCACAGTGAAATCGCCATCACCACCACGCCGAGCGCAATCACATAGCGCAAATCCACTTTCCCGGCGATCCGTCCGACAATCATCATGCTGAACATGGTGCCGAACCCGCGCGGCGTCATCAGTAGACCGACATCGATAACCGGATAATTCATAAAGTTCTGCAACAGCGGCGGCATCAGCGCCATGGTCGCCAGCAGAATGATCCCCATCATAAAGCTGAACAACAGCCCGACGACAAAGTTCTTATCGCGGAAAATACCCGGCTCGATAAACGGTTTTTTGATGGTAAAAATGTGGGCAATAAACAGATAAAACGCCACACCCGCCAGTACCGCTTCGATGATGATTTCCCCACTGGAAAACCACTCTTTCGACTGACCACGGTCGAGAAACAGTTGCAGGCTGCCGATAGTCACGCTCAGTAAGAAGAAGCCGAGCAAGTCGAATTTGCGTTTTGCATCCAGCGCCGTTTCACTGACGAAGGCGCTGATACCGAGCCACGCCAGCGCGCCAAACGGAATGTTGATATAGAACACCCAGCGCCAGCTGTAAAATTCAGTGAGCCAGCCGCCAAGCGCCGGGCCAAGGATTGGCCCCACCATCACGCCCATTCCCCACATCGCCATCGCTGAGCCGTGCTTCTCTTTCGGCCAGGCATCCAGCATCACCGATTGTGACAGCGGCACCAGGCTTGCGCCAAAAATCCCCTGCAACAGACGGAAAATCACAATTTGATCGAGAGACTGTGCGGCCCCGCATAGCATGGAAGCGACGGTGAAACCGATAACAGACCACGTAAACAGACGCTTACGCCCGATACGCGCCGCCACAAAACCGGTCAGCGGCATCGCTATCGCGGCGGCGACGATATAAGAAGTCAGAACCCAGGACGTCTGGTCCTGCGTTGCACCCATCGCGCCCTGCATATGCGGCAGTGCCACGTTGGCGATGGTGGTATCCAGCGCCTGCATGATGGTCGCCAGCATCACCGAAAAGGTGATCAGTAACCGTCTGTCGGCAGGACGCTTTTGTGGCAGCGGAGCTGCTATCACATCAGACATATTCTGCCTCCTCAGGATTCGTTGTTGTTGCTGACCTGGGTATCAATTTTGATGTTGGCGCTTAACCCCGCACGCAATTGCGGCTGGTTGGCATCGGTTTGCAGACGAATGCGAACTGGCACACGCTGTGTCACTTTCACCCAGTTGCCGGTGGCATTTTCTGCCGGAATAACCGAATACTCAGCCCCCGTTGCTGGACTGATACTGCTCACTTTGCCGTGCCACACCACGCCCGGCGCATAATCGACGGTGATTTCAGCGCTTTCATTATCACGGATGTGGGTCAGATCTTTTTCGGTAAAGTTGGCTTCAACATACAAATTGCTGTCAGACACCAGCAGCATCGCAGTTGTCCCGTTCTGCAAATATTCCCCGGTTTGCAAAACTTTGGTGATATGGCCGGAAGACGGCGCATATTCGTTAACGTGCGAGAGATTGTTTTTCGCGGTATTCAATTCAGCCAGCGCTTTTTTATAACGCGGATGTTTCTCAACCGGCAACGCAATATCGCCGCCGAAGCTATCAGCCACTTCCTGCAATTGCGTTTGCAACATATTCACTTCCAACGCCATTAACAGGCTTTTCTGGTGTGCACCGTCAAGATCGGACGCCGACACGTAGCCCGGGCCGCTCAGACGATGCAAACGCCCTTCTTCACGCTGCGCATAGGCATACTGACTTTTTGACACCGCGATATTCGCCAGCTTGCTTTTATATTGCGATTTAATGGTGTTTAGATCGATAACCGTATTATTTAATTCAGACTTGGCCTGCGCTACCGCTAATTCATAGGGTTTGGGATCGACGCTAAATAACAGGTCGCCTTTATTCACGTGCTGATTTTCTTTTACCGCCACCTGTAATACACGCCCAGGCACTTCCGCGCTAATAGCGGTTTTATCCGCTTTAACGTAAGCATTATCTGTTTCTACATATCGGCCACTGGTCATATATAACCAGCCACCCGCAGCGACACCCAGAGTCGGAACCACGAGCAATAAGACAAAACGCAGCTTTTTAATATTCATGTGCAGGTCTCTTTATTTATTGGCGATAGACACGTCGAAAAAGGAGCAAAGGGAAGTGCAGACGACCCGCGCGACAGACGGGCTTCGTCAAAGTGAAGTGTTCAGGTATCACCGGAATTATTGATACGACAAATATACTTAGCCTGCTTATGATAAACTAAGCAGGCTGTGCTATTCGGGGTTTATTTATAAATTTGCGAGGCTGGAACGTCTTATTTTCAGACGTCCCGCAAGGGTTAAATGCGTAGCGGTATCTTCTGCATGACAGAGATATTCCACCGCCAGTCTACCCAGTTCACCATAAGGCAACTGAATACTTGTCAACGGCGGCGTCATTTGTTCCGATATTTTTTGATCGTCATAACCGGCGACCAGAATATCGTCCGGCACCCGCACGCCGTTTGCCGACAACGCCTGATAGCAGCCAACGGCCAGCCAGTCGCTGGCGCAGAAAATCGCATCGGGGCGTACATCCAGCGCCAGCAGCGCAACGGTGGCCTGATAGGATTCATTAAACTGCCAGTTGGTTTGTTGCACCCACTCTGGCTGTGGCGCGATCCCCGCTTGGGTTAGCGCAGCGTGATAACCCGCCAAACGCTGACGGGTCGCCTCCATCCAGCTTTCGCCCGCGATATGCGCAATGCGCTTCGCGCCTTGGCCGATCAGGTGGCGCGTCAGTTGAAAGGCGTTGGCGTAGTCATCCGGCACGAACGATGGCAGCAGCGGAGAATCAGGGTCACGCTGATTGAGCAGCACCAGCGGCAAATCGGTGCAGTCCTGGAAAGCGGTCATGTCGACTATCGTCGTCACCGGCGAGGCCAGAATGATGCCCACACAATTCCGTTTTTCGAGCTGGCGAATGATGTTCAGCGCCAGCTCATTGTCGTCACCGTAATCGTACACCGTGAGCAACACTTCATTGCGCCACGCGGCTTCCCGCGCCTGGCTTATCGCATCAACGAACGGATCGTAACTTTGCAGGGAGCTTATCAGCAGTGCGATTTCTTCCTGATTGCGCGGCGAATGGATCGCAGGCAGACGGTCATAGCCCAACTCGCCCGCCACCGCGATCACTTTTTGCCGGGTTTCTTCGCTGAGTTTGATATTGCGTGACTGATTGAGCACCAGCGACACCGTCGCCTGGGAAACCCCGGCAGCGCGCGCGATGTCGTTCATCGTGACCTTATTTTTCCGCTTCATGTCCCTGCCCCACGGTCTCAAGAATCAACATCATACCTGCCCGCTCCGCATTTCGGCAGCGCTGTGCGTCATCGGTCACGTTTCTCTCGGCTGGATAGCTCAACTTTGTGACGGTTATCGCTTTTTCGCACAGCGGCCTTTGCTCATTTACCCGCCAGCTAATATTTATTAGCTAAACATTATCAGTTATGAGGTGAGCATGAAACAACAATGGAGTCAGGCACAGGCGCAGGCGTGGTATCAGCAGCAGGGCTGGCTGTGCGGTTTTAACTATTTGCCGTCGACGGCAGTGAACTGGACCGATATTTGGCAGAAAGAGACCTTCGATGCGCCAACGATCGAGCGAGAACTGGGCTGGGCGGCAGAAGCGGGCTACAACAGTTTGCGCATCAACCTGCCGTTTATCGTCTGGGAACACGATCGCGACGGATTCATCGCCCGCATCAACCAGTTCTTGCAGATCGCTGACACGCACGGTTTCCGCACCATGTTGACACTGATGGACGACTGCGGCTTTTCCGGCGATGAACCCTATCTCGGCCCGCAAAAAGCCCCGGTTCCGGGCGTGCACAACAGTCAGGCGGCGGCGAGTCCGGGCCGTGCGAAAGTGTGCAACTACGACGACTGGCCGCATATCGAGCGCTACGTGCGCGACATCGTGCGTGAATTCCGCAGCGATAAGCGTGTATTGCTGTGGGATCTCTACAACGAACCGGGTAACCGTGGGATTTTCTCGACCGGCACCGTTGAAGTGTTCTATGACGCAAAACTTGAAGATTACGCCCATGAATTGATGCGCAAGGCCTTTGAATGGGCGCGAGAAGAAGACCCGCAACAACCGTTAACCGTCTGCGCGTGGCGCTTGCAGCCTGAAGAAACCGGCATTCATCACTACACGCATCCGTTGGATAAAACCGCGCTGGAACTGTCGGACGTGGTCAGCTTCCACGCATACACCAACACCGCGCGGATGGTTGCCGTTATCCACCACCTGCAACAACTCAACCGCCCGATGTTCTGCACCGAATGGCTGGCCCGCCACGTCGGCAGCACCATTGAAGAACAATTGCCGCTGATGCATGCCGCTAACGTTGCGCCGTATCAATGGGGGCTGGTGCGTGGCAAAACCCAAACGTTTCTGCCCTGGCCGGTGGTGATGACCAGTACCACTGATTATTGCCGCCTTTGGTTCCACGATGTGTTTGAAGAAAACGGCATTCCGTTCTCGCAAGCGGAAATCAGCCTGGTGCGCAAACTGAGTCGCATCGGCTTGCACCCAACCCATTCATAAAAATAACAATATCCTCCGGAAATAAATTTCCGGGGGAAAGGTACGCACTATGGCAAATACAATGAAAATACCGTCTCGCGAGTTGTGGTCTTATTTTGGCTATGGTTTAGGTCAGTGTTTTAGCTTTGGTTTAGTGGGTTCGTTTATTAACTATTTTTATACCGACGTGCTGGGCATTTCCGCCCTCGCCGCCAGTACCATTTTCCTGGTGGCTCGCGCTTGGGATGCCATCCACGATCCGCTGTTCGCCAGTTTCATGGACACGCTCAGCAGCCGTTTTGGCAAATTCCGTCATTTTATGCTGATTGCGCCATTGCTCATTACCGGCGTGACGCTGTTGTCGTTCTATAAAATAGAAGCCGACACCACCACCAAAATTCTTTATGCGGGTGTGACCTATATTCTGTGGGGCACGCTGTATGCGATTTCCGATATTCCGTTCTGGTCGATTTCATCGGTAATGACCAACGATTCCGGTCAACGCACCCGCGCGGTCACGGCAGCCACGCTGGGCGTGAATGCGGGGATTGCCTGCGCCAATATTTTCTTCCCCAAACTGGCGGCTTTTTTCTCTCACTACAGCAACGACAAAGGCTATTTTATGGCGGCGCTGGTGATGATGCTGGTTGGCCTGCCGCTGATGCTCAACGGCTTCGCACAAATTAAAGAACGCGTGCCGCCGAGCCCGGAAAACGTCACCATTCGCGATACGTTCCGCAATTTAAAACAGAACAAGCCACTGTTTATTATTTTGCTGTCGTTCTTCTTTTGCGTATTCCATAACGTTGCCAACGGCATTTATATCTACTTCTTTATTTACAATATGGGCGATGGCAGCCTGCAAATGATGATTGGGCTGATGGGGATCGTCGCCTCTGTCGTGTGTCTGGTCGCCCCAATGCTGACCCGCAAACTGCAAAAGCGAAAACTGTTTATGATCCTCTGCGGGCTGGATATTACCGTGCGCGTGGTGATGTGGTTTGCAGGCTATCAACACACCGCCATCTTGTTCCTGTTGCTGGGCCTGAGCACCATTTTCGTGACCATGAGTAACCTGCTAACTTCCTCGATGATTGCCGACACCATCGAATATGCCGAATACCACACCCATAAACGCTGCGCGGCCATCACGTTTTCTGGGCAAACCTTTACCGGCAAGATGTCAGTTGCGTTCGGCGGGGGGCTGATTGGAGTGTTTCTGACGATGATTGGCTACGTGCCTCAGGCGCAGAGTCAGAGCGATGCTGTGCTAAATGGGTTGTTCTTTGGCATCTGTTTGCTGCCCGCCATCGGCTCGCTGATTCGGCTGGGCTTTATGTCGCGCTATACCTTTACCGAAGAGAAGCACGCCGAGATTTGTCGTCTGCTGGCACAACGTCGTCATGCAGCGGTTGAGGATGAAGTGAATGAACAGCCGGACGGGCGTCCGGTATCGGCGAGTTGATCCATTGCGAAACGCCCGGCGGCACTGCGTTTGCACGGGCATACAGGGTTCAGTAGGCCGGGTAAGCGTAGCGCCACCCGGCACCGGAATTACTCTTCGAAGAACCAATAACCCTGATTCATCAACGCTGTAAGCTCGGCAATAAACGCCGGGTTTTGCAGCGCATCGCCGAGTTCTGACTGACCGAGTTCCGTAAAGCGGCACAGCGCATCAGCCGCTTTCGCATCAGCGGTTTTCCAGCTTTCGCTGTTGATAAAGAAGTTGCCGTCGATGTTGAGCACACGCAGACCACTCAGGCGAGTCAGCATTTCGCCGCCCATCAGCGCGTCCTGGACTTCCTCTTCGGAATACGGTGGCTCTGCCGGGGCAATGTCCAGCTCGTGACGTGGCGTAGAGGCAAAGCGGCCAAACCACTGTTTGAAATCTTCCGGCTGGCTTACTATTTCAACCATCATCGAACGCAGACGCTCAAGCTCATGCGCTTCCACACGGCCCGCGTGTTCACGCACGGTCAGATCCGGGTCGCTGTAATGCGCGCCGCCGAGATCGTTTTCCAGCGCATAATCCGCAAAGCTGCTGATCAGGTCGCGTCCGTTTGGCCCACGGAAGCCCACTGAATAGTTCAGCGTGTCTTCATAAGTGAAGCCGTCGTGCGGGAATCCAGGTGGAATGTACAGGATGTCGCCTGGCGACATCTCAACATCAATAATCGGCTCAAACGGGTCGACGTGCAGCAGCGCTGGGTGCGGGCAGAATTGACGCATTGGGATCGCATCCCCCACGCGCCAGCGACGGCGGCCCATCCCCTGAATAATGAACACATCGTAGTTGTCGATATGCGGACCAACACCACCGCCCGGCACGGAGTAGGAGATCATCAGATCATCAAGACGCCATTCCGGCAGGACGCGGAACGGGCGCACCAGTTCTGCGGAAGGCATATGCCAGTGGTTCACCGCCTGCGCCAGCAGTGACCAGCCGGTTTCGCCGAGATCATCAAAATGTTCGAATGGACCGTGGCTTGCAGACCATTTACCGTCAGTCTGGCTGACCAGGCGACTGTCTACTTCCGGCTCCATCGCCAGCCCCGCCAGTTCATCTGGCGTGATCGGATCAACGAAATTTGGGAAGGCATTTTTCAACACAACGGGTTGTTTTTGCCAGTATTTCTCTAAAAACTCGGGCCAGTTAATGTTCAGTTGGTTAACCATACAATCACACCAGTAAGAGGATAAACGAGCGTGATTATGCGAGAGATGCCCTCTTTCGACTTTGTTAAGGGTCAAGGGTTGGCGAAAAAATGAATCATCCTTGTGCTTTATACGGATGATTTAAGAAATTATTAAGATCTGGGGAGTAGGATGATCCTTACTTTAATGGACACGGAGAGAATCCATGACTTTCACTACTCTGACAAAAAATACCGCCATGGCCTTAGCGCTGATGGCCCTGCCCACCGCCTCTGTTTTTGCACAATCCACGTTAACCGGGTGTGCGGCTAAAAAAGACGAAATCCAGCAGCAACTCGATTATGCCAAAAAGTATAACAACAGCGGTCAAATCGCAGGACTGGAGAAGGCGCTGAAAGAAGTGAACGCTAACTGCACCGATGCGTCGTTGCGTGCTGAACGCGAAGCTGATGTGCGTGAAAAAGAGCAAAAAGTGACGGAGCGCGAGCAGGAGCTGACGGAAGCAAAAGCAACAGGACGCTCAGACAAAATCCAGAAGAAGCAAGAAAAACTGGATGACGCCAAAGAAGAACTGGCCGACGCAAAAGCCGAGCTGAATAAATAGCCAAATCGTTTACGGGCGGCTCTCAACCGCCCCTTCCCCCACGCCCTTTCTTCTACTGCAGAAGCCTGATCCGTTTAGGCTTCATTACAGCGTAAACAGGTATTCTGTATGAATGTTCCCATTTAATTACCGCCCCTCCCTTTGCATGACTACACTGAGCACTATGACGGTCAGGCAGTCCGGAGATGACGTCGATGGTAAAAGATGTGTTAAGCCGTGTTGCCCGAAAAGCTGAAAGCCGCCTGATACAGATCCTGGTCCTCACTGGGCTGGCTCTGGTCGCGATAGTGTTTGCTTACACCGTTTTGTTTCGTCTGGTGACTGTCTCTGAAAAAGTGTCTGCCGGGCTTGGCAATATTCTTGCCGACGATATGCTGCATAACGAAGATCTCGCCGACGTTATCTCACTCTTCTACTTCCGCCAGAATCATGCCCTACCGTCCCTTTCGACGCCTGCGATGGAATACGACCCGCAGCATCAGATTTATGGCGCAAACCTGTTTGCTGACAACCCTTCACCCGACCTTCGGGGCACACTCCAGTCTCGTCGCGAATTACCCCGACAGGCGGTGCTGATTGCCCGCAGCATAGATTTGTCGCTCGAGCGTGAAGACCGGGTGCCTCATCACCATCTGGTTGTGCGGCGCTATTTCCTTCCCGTCGATAATGACTATATCTATCTTTATACCAAAATGCCGACGCGTAATTACGTTTTTGCCAGCTACGGCGGCAAAGGGTTTATGCTGAAAGGTGAAGGGAAAACCCGGAATTACTTTACGCAAAAACTGAATAATTCCGTGGAGACCTCTGCGGGAAAATTCAGTGAGATTTATCAGGACGTCCTGACCAGGCGCCCAACGCTCTCTATTGAACATTTTGTTTATGATATTGGCGATTCCAGCGGAAATTCCGTCCTCGGCGTGGCGTGCCTCGATTACGAATTAAACACGTTTATTCAGTTGATAGACCGAATGGGTTACACCTCAGGTGAGCGATATCTGAATATTGACATTGAGGATAAGCTTAAACACAGCCATATCAGCATTCTCCATAATGGATATGTCTTTGGCAGAGCATCATTTGAGATCAACAAGCGCTTTGTTTTCAATGTTTCCGTCAACCCATGGGCATTCTACCTTTCAGCGGATGGCTATCCCGATATCCTTATATTTCTGTTGCTGGTTACGGTAGTCGGGCTGCTGAGTCGTTCCATGATCAAGCATAAACAAGCCTCACACACCGATTCCCTCACCTCGCTTTACAACCGAAAATGGTTGCTGGCATGGGAAAAAAATCGAGGAAAACACGTCAGCTACATCGTCGCACTCATCGACTGTAATCGTTTTAAGCCTATAAACGATCGGTATGGTCATGCGATGGGAGATGACGCACTGAGGTTTATCGCCAAAAGTATTCAGCAGAATATTCGCACCGGCTATGACTACGCGGTTCGAATGGGCGGAGATGAATTTGTGATTCTGTTTCGCACTCGAAATGTCGCGGGGGCTTACGAAGCGATGGTACGTATCAACGAACAACTGCAACAGTTTGGTCACGGTATTTCGCTTTCGGTGAGCTATGGTTTCGCGCCCCTGAGCAATGACACACCGTTAATCGCCGCGATTGCCGAAGCAGATAAACGCATGTACCGCTACAAAAGAAGAAATGCTACAGGGCATGATCGTTAAACATACCGCGCTTCTTAGACAGCGCGATGACTGATAATCTGGTAGACACAAAACCATTATGTGTGCCCAAAATCACGCCAGGCGACTGAAATGAAAACAATCACCCTGAACGACATGCAGCAACAGAGCGAAACGGCGGCCCATTCTCCCCGTTTACGCGCCCACCGAAATTTTCATCCCGAATTGAGCGATCCCGTGCAGCGTTTGGCCATTGCGATGGAACCCGGCACCTATGTGCGCCCTCATCGTCACCCGCACACGTTTGAACTGCTGTTCCCGCTAAGCGGTCGTTTTGTGGTGCTGAATTTCGATGATAACGGCACTGTGATACGCCGTGTCGTACTCGGCGAGGAGTGTAAGGTGCTGGAGATGGATGCCGGTACATGGCACGCGGTATTGTCATTAGATAACGGCGGTGTGATTTTCGAAGTGAAACACGGCGCTTATCAGCCCGTAGCGGAGCAAGACTCTGCGCCGTGGGCTCCCGCTGAAAGCCAGCCTGGCACCGCTGAATTGATGCAATGGTACGCGCAGGCTCAGGTCGGCGACGGTCCGTTTGCCCTTTAAGTCAGCAGCAATGCGCGAAGTGCCCCCGCTTTGCGCATCTTTTCTCTCCATGAATAAACAGAGAATGTAGCCAGTTCACAACTCTGCATTGCCCCAATTTAAGCCCTGATTTTCACGTGCTAGTCTCTTCAAACGTTTATATCTGGCCCTTTCATCACAGGTCGTATGAAGCCCCGATTGCCTTTTCAGGTGAAGCTATTTCTGTCTCTGGTGGTCTTTTCCTGCCTGCTTCTATTGTTGCTGGGCGCATTGTTGTTCCATTTTATCGACCGCCAGCTTCATCACGATCTGGGTCAACGCGCCCGCGTGCAGGCGAGCGAAATAGCGTTGATGCCGGGCCTTGCGGAAAAAGTGGAGCAGCGAGATATTGCGGGTATTGCGGCATTAATTCAGCCGCTGCGCGCGCAAAGTGACGCGAGTTATATCGTGATCGGTGATACGCAAGAAAAGCATCTCTTCCATTCCGAATCCCCGGAGCGCCTGAATTTACCGATGATCGGCGGCGATAACGCTGAGGTGCTGAAAGGCAAAACCATTATTTCGATGCGCAAAGGCGGGATAGGCGTTTCGTTGCGCAGCAAAGCACCCATTTTCGACGCCAACCGCAACGTGATCGGCATTGTCTCCGTCGGTTATCTCACCTCTTATATCGCCAATGTGAATGCCCGTTTGCTTTGGCAGTCCGGTTTATACGGTCTGGCTTTATTACTGATGCTGTTTGCTTTTTCGTGGATATTTACCCGAGCGCTCAAAAAGCAGATGTTCTGGCTTGAACCCAAAGATATCGCCCAACTGGTGCTGCAACAAAAAGCCCTGCTGGAAGCAATGTACGAAGGCGTATTCGCGGTGAACGCACAAAAGCAGCTGATTTTAATTAACCGTGCAGCAAGAGAAATACTGGATATACATCAAAGCGAAAAAGCGTTACTCGGCAAGCCGCTGGAAGACGTCATGCAAATCCCGCCCACTTTTTTTAGTCACGATGCGCACAACGAAAACAGTCGTCATCACGACTGGATCACCGTGTTGAATCAACGGCAGGTGATCGTCAACCGCGTGGCGATCAAAGTTGAACCTGGCGCAGACAACGGCTGGGTGTTCAGCTTCCGCGATAAAAACGACATAAACACCCTTAGCAGCCAGTTAAGCCAGGTGACGCACTACGCCGATAATCTGCGCATTATGCGTCATGAACAACTGAACTGGACTGCGACACTGGTAGGGTTGTTGCAAATGCAACGCTATGACGACGCGATGCGTTATATTCACGCGCAATCCGAAGGGGCGCAAAAGGTGCTGGATTTTGTCTCCGCACAGTTCGCTTCACCCGCGCTGTGCGGATTGCTGCTGGGAAAATATGTCAGCGCACGCGAAAAAGGTATTGAGCTTATTTTCGACCCGGCCTGCCAGCTCACCCGTATTCCTGCTGGGCTCAGCGAAACCGAACTGATGTCCGTCATCGGTAACTTAGTGGACAATGCTGTCGATGCCACGCTGAACACGCCAGAACGTTCGTCGCCCGTTGAGATCTACATTTCAGACCGAAATCAGGAGCTGGTGATCGAAGTGGCCGACAGAGGTTGCGGCGTGGACGACGCGATGAAACAGCAGATCTTCGAACAGGGAGTGACCACCAAACCGACTGATCCGGACGCGTGGGAAAAACCGGATCACGGCATCGGTTTATATCTGGTCGCCAGTTATATTCATCAGGCCGGTGGCAGCATTGAAATCACTGACAATACGCCGCAGGGCGCGCTTTTTACGGTGTTCATCCCGTTCCAGAAAACTCCGCTAACAGGACACGCCCATGACTGATACCGGCGCGCTTAAAGTTGTTATTGTTGAGGACGAGCCACATCTGGCTGAATTGCACCGCGAGTTTATCGAGCAGAATTTTCATCTGCGTGTGGTCGGGATCGCCGCCACACTGGAACAAGCCCGAACCCTGTTGAGCCAGCACCAGCCACGTTTGGTGTTGCTCGATAACTATTTGCCAGACGGTCAAGGCGTGGAATTAATCGACAGCCCGTTGCTCAAAAGTTTTGAGTGTTCCGTTATTTTCATCACCGCCGCCAGTGACATGCAAACCTGTAGCCACGCCATGCGCAGCGGCGCGTTTGACTACCTGATTAAACCCGTCTTCTTCCAGCGTCTGCGTGCGTCGCTGGAGCGCTTTATGTTGCTGGTTCACACGCTGCGGCAGGTCAAAGTGGTGGATCAACATGCGCTGGATAAACTGTTTAACTTACCCGCTGGTGAGGCCATATCCGCGCCGTCATCGAAGGGCATTGAACCCTCAACGCTTGAACGCGTTAAGCAGGTGTTTATTGATCACCCGGACAACTTCTGGTCAGTGGAACAGGTGGTTGAAGACGTGGGCATCAGCAAAACAACGTGCCGTCGCTATCTCGAATATTGCGTGGAGATCGGGTTTATCGGGATTGAGATCCAGTATGGCAATATTGGGCATCCAAGACGACTTTACCGAAAACGGACTGATACGGAATAATCCGCTGAAAACGATTCCGCGGTTCGCACACTTTTCGCGGATTCTATGGTGTTAATTGCATAAATAACGCCAACAATCACACTTCATGCACAGCGCTGTCGTCCCCCTATTGCCTGCCAAACCCCATAGGCTATGTTGACTTTTAGTTCCTCAAGTGTAACTAAAAGGTTAATTATTATGTCGAACACATTCCGCATCTCTCTGATTTCTGCTGCTGTTCTCATGTCGTCCTCGGCCATCTCTGCCCTGCCGCAGGGTTATCCGGCGGACTATCAAAAAATCGTCGATGCCGCGACCAAAGAAGGCAAGGTGGTGGTGTACTCCACGACGGACACCAAAGCCGCCGGGCCGTTGATAAAAGGTTTTGAAGCAACCTATCCGGGCATTAAAGTCGAATACAACGACATGAACAGTACCGAACTGTACAACCGATATATCAGCGAACAAGCTGCCGGCGGCGGCAGCGGTGATGTGGTCTGGAGTTCTTCAATGGACACCGCGCTGAAACTCGCCACCGATTACGCTCAGGAGTATAAATCCCCTGAGCAGGGCCAACTGCCGAAATGGGCGATTTGGCAGAGCAAAGCCTACGGCACGACATACGAGCCAGTGGTGTTTATCTACAACAAACGCCTGATCCCGGCTGGTGAAGTTCCTGATTCTCATGCGGCGCTGGCAAAATTGATTGCCGGTCAGAGCGACAAATTTAAGAGCAAAGTCACCACCTACGACATCGAAAAATCCGGTCTGGGCTTCATGCTGTCCGTTCAGGATTTCAAAGCCGACCCTAACTACTTTAAAACGCTGGCAGACGTTGCCAAAGGCGGTTTAGCCGTGCAGTCCTCCACTGGAACCATGATGGAGCGAGTTTCCTCAGGCGAAAACCTTATCGGCTTCAACATCCTTGGCTCTTATGCGGAAGCGCGCGCGAAAACCGATCCGTCGTTAGGCATTTCCTATCCGAAGGACTACACCCTGGTGCTGTCGCGCGTTTCCTTCATCAGCCAACAGGCGCAAAACAGCAACGCCGCGAAACTGTGGCTGGATTACGTGTTGTCTGAGAAAGGGCAAAGCATTCTCGCTAATCAGGCGGATATCCCGTCCATTCGTAACGATATCGAAGGCAAAAATGATATCGACGGCATGACCAAAATGTTAGGCAAGGCGCTGAAGCCGATCCCGGTGGACGAAACTTTGCTGGAATATTTACAGCCGAAAAAACGCCTGGATTACATCAAGCAATGGCGCGAAGCCGCGGCTAAATAATTTACCCTTCATCCTTCAAGCTGCAGGTGCGTTGGCTGCGCTCCCTCGCCCGATGAGCTTACTTAAGTAAGCTCATCGGGACTCGGTCCTTTGCCGCCTGCCTGCAACTTGAATGATTTTGGGTAAATAGCCTTCTTTTAACTGATTCAGCTTTCATGCTCCCTGACTGACGGGAAGTCACATGCGTACATTACAAAGAAAGTGGCAAAGCCTGCCACGTGGCATCGTCGTGCTCATAACCGCGCTGGTTATTTACACCCCGCTGTCATTCATCGTGATACAGAGTTTCCTTTCCGCTCCCTTCTTTTCCCCATCAAAAGAGTGGAGTCTTGAATCCTTTGGGTTCATTTTTACCGATCCTGATTTCTATAAAGCGCTTAAAAGCGGGTTTATTCTCGCCTTCGGCCTGGTGGCTATCGCTATTCCGCTCGGCGGTATTCTTGCGTTTCTGATGGTGCGCACCGATTTGCCCGGCAGACGGCTGATTGAACCGCTGATCCTCGTGCCTATTTTTGTTTCGCCGATGGTGTTGGGGTTTGGTTATGTGGTCGCCGCAGGTCCGGTGGGGTTCTTTTCGCTGTGGGCGCAATCCCTGATTGGCTTCGTCCCGTGGAATATTTATGACATGTCGAGCATCGTGGTGATCGCCGGTCTGACCCACGTGCCGCACGCTTATTTGTATATTTCTTCCGCGCTACGCAGTGTCGGTTCCGATGTGGAAGAAGCCGCGCGTATTGCCGGGGCCTCACCGTTACAGGTCATGACCGCCGTCAGTTTGCCGATGGTCAGGCCGTCGATTCTGTACGCCATTGTGTTGCTGTTTTTCCTCGGACTGGAAGTGTTCGGCCTGATGCTGGTGTTGGGCGATCCGGAAGGCAACATGGTGCTGGCGACCTATCTCTATCAGCTCACCAACAAACTCGGCACGCCGTCGTACCATTTGATGGCCGCCGTCGCCGTGGTGCTCATTTGCATCACCATCCCGCTGGTTATGCTGCAACGCCGTCTGATGCGCACCGCCAACCGTTTTGTGACCGTCAAAGGCAAAGCCTCGCAGGCCCGCGCGCTGCCGTTGGGGAAATGGCGCTGGGTTGCCGGTGCCGTGGTGGCTTTTTGGCTGACTGTAACCATTGGCGTTCCGCTGATGGGCGTGGTTCTGCGCGCCTTTATTTCAAATTGGGGCGTCGGCGTGTCGGTCTGGGATCAACTCTCGCTCGACACCTTCCGCACTATCTGGGCGCAGCCTAACCTGCTGCGTGCCATCGTCAACTCGATGGCGATTGGCGTTTTCGGCGGCGCGCTGGCGGTTGGGTGTTATCTGTTTGTAGGCATTGCTATGCACCGCAAACCCGATAACACCACCCGTTTTCTCGATTACAGCGTATTGGTGCCGCGCGCGGTGCCTGGCCTGCTCGCGGGTCTGGCCTTCCTCTGGGTGTTCCTGTTCCTGCCAATGTGGCTGGATAATGCCCTCAAATCTGGCTGGCTGTCCGGCATGCCGTGGTCGCAGTGGCTGCGCGATAATCTGATCGTTTGGCTACGTTCATTGCGCAGCACCATTTTCAGCGTTTGGCTGGCGTACACCGTGGTGTGGATGGCCTATGGCCTGCGCCTTATCTCCTCAACGCTGCTGCAAGTGGGGCCAGAACTGGAAGAAGCAGCGCGCAGCGCAGGGGCAACGCGGGGGCAAATCACCCGACACGTAACCATACCTTTGTCGCGCTACGGACTTATCGGCTCATGGCTGCTGATGTTCCTGATTTTTGAACGCGAATATTCAACGGGCGTGTATCTGCTTTCACCGGGGACCGAAACCATTGGCTCAATGCTGGTATCCCTGTGGGCGGCCGGTGCGATTGATATCGTGGCAGCGCTCTCCTTTATTAACATCCTGTTGGTGGTGGTTGGCCTGGGGATTGCCCTTCGTTTTGGAGTTAAATTACATGATTGAATTAACGGTCGAAAACCTGCATTTAACCTATGGCGACAATCCGGTATTGAAAGGCGTTGCCATGAATCTGAAACGCGGTGAAGTCGTCTCCTTACTTGGACCATCCGGCAGCGGAAAAACCACGTTATTGCGCGCCGTCGCGGGCCTGGAAAAACCCACACAAGGCTCGATTACGCTCGGTAATAACAAAGTGTACGACGGCACGCCGCGCAGTGAAGTTCCTGCCGAAGAGCGTAACCTCGGGCTGGTGTTTCAGTCTTATGCGCTGTGGCCGCACAAAACCGTGTTTGAAAACGTGGCCTACCCACTGAAGCTGCGCAAAGTGGCGACGAAAGAGATAACTCAGCGGGTACAAGCCGTGTTAGATCAACTCGGGCTTGGGCATCTGGGCAAACGTCACCCGCATCAGCTTTCCGGTGGGCAACAGCAGCGCGTGGCCATTGGCCGGGCGCTGGTTTATAACCCGCCGGTGATCCTGCTTGATGAGCCGCTCTCCAATCTGGACGCCAAACTGCGTGAAGAAGCGCGCGTCTTCCTGCGCGAACTGATCATCAAACTCGGTTTATCCGCGCTGATGGTGACGCACGATCAGAATGAAGCAATGGCAATTTCCGACCGCATTCTGCTGCTCAACAACGGAAAAATTGAACAACAGGGAACGCCGCAGGAAATGTATGGCTCACCGAAAACGCTGTTTACTGCAGAATTTATGGGCAGTAATAACCGCCTGCATGGCAAAGTGACTGAAGTGCGCGACGGCAAAGCGCGGATTGAAGGAAGCGGTTGGGCGCTGTGGGGGCTCGCCGGGGAAGGCGTACAACCCGGTAATGAAGGCACGGCAATTATTCGTGTCGAGCGCGTCGCACTGGTTGAGGGTCCTGGTGAAAATCAGCTTGAACTGCCGCTGCTGACCAGCATGTATCTGGGTGACCGCTGGGAATATCTGTTCCGCACTTCTGGCGATGATTTTGTCATCCGCGCCTACGGTAATGAAGTGCTCGATCCGAAGCATTGCCATCTGTCGTTACCCGAAAAACACGTCTGGATTTTCCCTAAGACCTGATGCTCTGAAGGAGTGGTGTCGTGCCGCTCCTTGTTAATGCGCAAACTGTTGGGTTGGGGTATAGCCAAAACTGGCAAAAAAAAGCACCCTTATAATTCAAGGTGCTTAATTTATAGGTCATAGGTTATAAATCTGCGTATTCTAAAATTTCCTCACCCATCAAAGCACAATCAAGGTTAGATGCATAAATAATTCGAATTCGATACTTCCCTTTAAAGATATAACCCCATATTTCTAGAACATCAAAAATCTGCTTATTGTTTTGCGGGTTTTTAATTTGGGCCAATGGAGTTACCTTGTCATCAATAGTGGCCCTATCATCGCCTTCGCTATAAAATGCTAAAAGTTTAGACGCCTCCTTTAGCGCCTTATCTTTACACTGTACAGACGATATTTTAGCACTTGCACCACAACTAAACAGCGTGAGTACAACTGCACAAACAATACTCTTATTCATTTTATCTCCAATGCGTGTTTGGCCCGCCTTAATGCAGCTTTTCTATCGGCTAAACCATTAACCCCACCATTAATAACATGAGTTATTTTATCTATGTCATCATCATCGGCATAAGTATTTAGCTTTTTTATATCCCAGAAATAACATGCAGCTTTTACAGCGACGTAAGGATTGTTTGAAACTGCTTCCGGGTGCTCTACATAATCTTTATCAAACGCATCGCTAAACTGTTGATAATTATAACGCCCCGTTAAATCAAACAGTCCCCTACCGATAAACTTCGGCCCATCACCTTTTTCTGTATTTCCCAATGTTTTACCGATTCTTGTACCCGCATCATATTCTACCCCTCCATGCGCGGGAACTTCTGTCATCTGACCAAAATTGTTGCTTTCAACACATGCCTGCGCCAAAAAGTGAGCAATACGCAAATCTGTATTGATATTATATACAGTAAACCAATGATTTAGATGTGGCGCGATGGCGTGCATATTACGAGTCTGAGAGTTGAGCAAACTCTCTTTGTGTAAGAAGTGTCTAGCGACACTCCACAATATATCTGCCGTTACTTCTGTCATGCTTTCGCCCGCTCGTTCCATGAATCAGTATACTGCACGTTACCATCAACATATTTCCATGTGATACGTTCATAGCGTAATGCTACATGCTCGACATGGTTAATTTTTTCATGCCTAATCATGGATGGATTCACAGAGACGACTGTAACCCCCTCTAAATACATGTTGAAGTATTCAACTTCCTGTCCTGCGTCGTTGATTTTATACCATTTAATTTCAGCTGATTTTAATTTTCGCCCAGTCGCAACCGCTTTATAAAGATAAGGACTGGACGAGTCAAAATCCTTCTCTACCATCATTGCGCCATGAACACGCGTACCAGTTAACTTCCCTGTACGATCATCAGTAGGAATACTTAAAGAATGCCCAAACGTATGAATTTCAATACTTCCGTCTCTGCCCTGAACATCTACGGAACCTTTAATATCCGCGCCACCATCATCTTTAAGGAACATATACGCTGGAATTGCCATTTCCTAAAACTCCATTTCAGTTAATTGAATTAACATTGTCATCATATAATGAATGAACAAACATAAATAATTAACATTTTAATGATCTATATCATGATATTTATTTTGAAATAATTATTTAAGAATTCAAACAATTAACAAGAAGTTAATAGGGGATTAAGTATTATTAAAGTGTATGCCAGCGGCGTTAATTTCCGCGTATATTTTCATCTTTGATTTGATTGCGCATTGCTTCCAGTTCCGTTTGCGTGGCGAGCGCAACAACCGCGCCACCTCCGGGAAGTCTGCCGGGGTATTGATGCGCGTCACCAGGTACAAACTCGGCGGTTTGCTGGTTATTTCGCTCTGTGCGGGCGTGGTGGCGACTGCCGCCATAGACTTACGCCCCGTGTCTTGTTTAGCGCGTTCGGTTGCGTTGGCTATTTGTTCACACCACGGCAAAGCATCGGCCTGATAAATCATTGACGCCAGCAATAAGGAAAATGCGTGTCGACGATAATAACGCATGGAAGGCTGGTTTAAATAAAGCGGGAATAGAAGACTTTCGGTTTCACGATTTAACACATACCTGGGCGAGCTGGTTAATTCAATCAGGAGTTCTACTTTCTGTATTACAGGAAATGGGAGGATGGGAGTCCATCGAAATGGTTCGTCGATACGCTCAGCTGGCACCGAACCATCTGACCGTGCACGCACGTAAAATTGACGAGATTTTTGGTCTTAAAGACACAAATACGACACAAGGGGAAAATCAGACTGGTTTAAAATTGGCGTAACTTATTGATAAATAATGGTACGCCCTACAGGATTCGAACCTGTGACCTACGGCTTAGAAGGCCGTTGCTCTATCCAACTGAGCTAAGGGCGCACTGAGAAGATGAACTTCGCGGTGTGGAACGCCTGGAATTATACGGTCAAAGGCTGGTGAGTCAATGGCTTTCGCCCTCAAAGCCTCCTTCTTCACGGATACGCCCAAAACCGCGTCCTTAACTGATTAAACCTTAAACACTCGCTCTCATCTGCCCTTCCTCTACGAAAAATCCGGCTACGGTTTAAGCAACGCCTGGTACCTTCAGATTTTCCTTGTGCCAACAATGAAACCTGTCATACAGCGATGGGGAAAAACCATCGCACCAGACGTTGCCCGTCACAAACCAGGCAACATTTCTCTGCTTATGCCGATACCAAACAGAGAGGCCATAAGCGATTGCCGTACGTGCAGGGAGGGAAACGATGCGCGTGATACTACGCAGAGAAAGGCGACGCCGGAATATCATGGATTTTCAGGGCCACGCGCTGCCTTTGCCGCATAACGCCCTGGTTGAACGGAGTGAATTACTTAACCACACAGTGCGGTATTGCGACTATCGTATATTGGTGACTCGCAATCGCTACCTGGCCTTTGGTGTTCGCTACAGCCCTATGCCGCTGTGCCTGTGCCGTATCTATGAGGATATCGATGCGGCGTTGAATGCCATTTGCCATACACTGCCGATGTGCCTGATAGTCGATCTTGAGGGCTGGAATCTGCCCATCGTGGCACTTCTGGACAGATTGCGAAATTTACAACAACGCCACCCGGCGATGGACATAGCATTGATGACGAGCGTCAGTGATGCCGATTCGTTGCAGTTTTTACAGACCGCCTGTCACTGTCGAATTATTGATAAACGGCTGGCGCTGCTACAAGCCCGCGATGCATTGCAATTTCAAGGGCAAACGCGCGCGGCGTTCCCGCGATTATTCAAAGCCAAAGAGTGGAGTGTACTGATGCTCATGTCTCAAGGACACTCACTGTGCCATATTGCGCGCCTGCAAATACGGCCCTATCACAGAGTCATCTATCGCGTCGGTTGCGTGTTGTCCCTTCTTCGACTAAACCATCGCCAGCAACTGCTTCGCCTGTTGCAACGCGTCAATGCGATCCATACCTATCATCATGCGGGATAACCTGTTGAAGCCCTGACTTTCATTAGGAAATTACTTAAAAAAGCGTTAAGAAAGGGTAAATTTTTAACCAAAAACAAACAATTAAAACTATTCTTAGTTAAATCGACAACGCAAAATGAATAGCCAATTTCTTTATAAAAGACGGAATTTACTGCTACTCAAAAGAGTTTACTCCGTCCATTCAGGTGAAATACTCGAGTATAATGTGAGCTCACCGACAGAGTTTTGCTCTCATTACCAACAAGCAAGGGCAGCAAACGAGTTACGAGTGAAAGCTCCGCAAAATACGTTACCGGCGCGGTTTTGTTGTTAACTTACTCTTCAGACTGAATTTTTTCCCGCCAGCTTCTCTTATGCCCTCACATCATAATGTGCAAAAAATTTAACAACCCTACAACAAGCAGTGACTTATTTCGTTTTTTGCTATTACATAAAGAGTTAGCATCAGCAAACCGGCAAACCGCAGAAATTCACCCCGAAAGAAAATTCCTGGTTGATCCCATGCAGAACATAATAATTAGTAAAGCCAATTGTCATAATCTCAGGCTTTTTCCTGGAAAGTTACACGGTATAATCGACAGCGTTGAGATTAATAACAAAATGGATAAACAGATCGTCTGCAAATAATATTTTAACGGAGGCAACCTTAGGGATATCCCCAAAAGGTAAAATTAATCACTCCAGGATAGAAAACAACTAAATATCAGGCTTACCTGATGCCTTCCATCATTTTTACGCATGACCGAATTGATAGCTGGATCGTGTTTTATAATTTGCCCATAGCGCTACGATTTGGCGTTATTACGGGCATGTCAAAACAACGCAGATGAGATCTGGCACTGGTGATGGAGTTCTTTCCGAACTCAGCATAACTGTATACATAATCTGAGGACTAGAAAATGAAACCTGCTTCCGTTGTTATTATGGATGAGCAACCTATCGTGAGGATGTCGATAGAGGTTCTGCTGCAAAAGAACAGCGATATTCGCGTCGTAATGAAGTCAGGAAACGGAATGGAAGTCATTGATTACTTGCGAAAAAACAACGTCAACCTGGTCATTGTTGACATTGAAATGCCTGGAACAGATGGGTTTTCACTTCTTAAGCGGATTAACGACATCAACCCTCAAACTAAGGTTTTATTTTTATCTTCAAAGTCTGAAAATTATTATGCCGGGCGAGCTATTCGTGCCGGTGCGAATGGATTTGTCAGCAAAAGAAAAGATCATAATGACATCTATAAAGCGGTGGAAATGTTGTTAAACGGTTATTCATTTTTCCCATCAGATACACTGAACTTCCTCAGCAACCCTTCCTCACGCCGTGGGGAATTGAACGAGATGCCACTTTCAAACCGTGAGGTGACGGTATTGCGCCATCTGGTCAATGGTCTGACAAATAAAGAAATCGCCGATCACCTGTTGCTCAGCAACAAAACAATCAGCGCGCACAAATCAAATATTTTCTCTAAACTTGGCGTGCATACCATTGTTGAATTGATCGACTACGCCAAAGCTCACGAACTGCTTTAAGAGAGTTAATCACTCCCGATAAAATATCCGGAGTGATGTCTTTCTCTTAATTGTAATTAATCGTAAAAGTGGCATCCGCATCTGCCTTTCCTGGCTGAGGATTATCCGCTGTAGCAATATAGTTCGCGTAAAACTGAAGCGTCGCATTACCCAATGCATCCACTGCCACTTCACGACTTGCCTGCTGCAAGGGCAGTCGACTCCGGTCAGCATCACGGATTTCAACCGCCACCCGACTGGCTTGACTGCCGGCATTCAGGCCAAGTAATGAAGGATCACTGTCATCGGCTTTACCCGCAAAAGTGATGGACGCCGACCCCGGCGGGCAGCCGGTCAGACTGAGTGTGAACGGAATAACGGACGTTGTACTGCCAGCATTGCGCAGTTGTTTCGTCGCCCAGCGCCCCAGCTCGACAGACTTATCACTGTCACCCGCCTCCACCACGCAGCTGTAATCCACCACGTTACCGAAAAGCTCGATATTGATTTCGCCGAGTGCGTTTTCGGCATTCGCCGGGCCACTCCCCCACATTGCGGTAAATAGCGCCAGTGAAAGACGGGCTGATTTCATCAATACGCTCTTAGTCATAATCCACTCGCAGATAGCCTCGGGCCGTAAATTTGCCTTCCGCCGGTTTGTTGCCGGTAATGCTGACTGGCCACGCGCGGATCCCCACCAGCGCCTGAGCACTGGCATCCAGACGAAATGGAATTTTGCTGTTGATGTTATTGGGCGTTAGCGGTGCGCCACTGCTGTCAGCCACAATAAACCCCAGATCGGGATTATCAGAGACCATCGCGTTGCCCTGGGTCTTTTCCGCTTCCACGCGCATGGTGAGATACGCTTGTGACTCCACGTTGGTGCATTTGATAGCAATGGTTTTCTGCTGCGCCGGTACGCTTGCCGGGCGATTGCCTGCCCCGGCCTGACTAAACAGCGATGCGCCGATATCACCGAAATCAAACTGCACGACGGTGCCAGCATTGATTTCACAGGTCTGCGGCACATTTATCGTCCCACTGTAGCTGATGGTGTAAACCGGCGTGGTCAGCGGGTCGCCGCTGGTTGTGGTGACATAAACGTTAAACATGGTCTGTTTAGGGATAACCACCATATTGATAAAACGCCGGGTGACTTTCAGGCGGAAAATGAGCTTTGAATCATTCACCGGAAACGCTTTTTGTTTCGGCACATTGGGGTGTGAGCCCATCTGTATATAATTGACTGGCGGCCAGAAGTCGCCCGCATAACTGTCGGTTATCTGCATCGCGCCATCGAGATACTCATTGAGTTTCAGGTACTTGAAATTCCCTTCGGTACTGGTAATCGGGAAAGATGTCACATAACTGCGTTTGGTGGTCGTGCCGGTGGTGCCGCTTGGGCAAACAGCATTTACGCCCACCCAACCCGATTTTTGACTGAGGGTCACCGTTTGCCCCACCTGGTTATTGGCGCTGGTGAAGGTATCGGTCAAATCGTAATACACATCCGTGGCCACACCATTTTCATTACGGCAAACGGTGGCCCAGGCCGATGTAGATATCATCGCGCAGGCGAGCAGTAAAATGGAAAGGCGTTTATTGATCACAGCGAACCTCCGTGAGCGTGATCGCCTGTTGCAGGCTCTTTTCGGGCAGCGAATAGCGAGCGCGACACTGCGCGCCAGGCCCTTCGCCCCACTGAATCAACAGCTCACCGCTGAGCGGTAAACCACTTAAATAGATTTGTCCGTCGTCGCCGACCATGCTGGTTACTCCGCTCGCTGTTTCGCGAACGATGGCACCAAACGGCACCGGCTGCGTGCCGCGACGCACGGTAATTAATGCCCGCACACCGATGCGAGTATCGAACGCTGCGCGCACCACGGCCCCTTCCGTCGGCACCACACTGCTGACGTTGTTCTCCACGTCAGTGCTGTTGCTCATGGTGTTCGTGTCGAGAGCAATTCGGTTATAGCGATATACCGTGGCGTACGGCATCACCGCATAACCGCGCCAGTCGGTTTTCACTCCGGTCTGGTTTTCGATGCTGACTCCGCTCGCGCCCGGTGCTTTGATCAACACGTTGGTATCACCCAACGGTTGGCTGAACGTGATGCCATCGGCGTGAGCTAAAATGCCGCCCGATGCCTGCCAGTTGAGGGCGTGCTGATCGCGGTCGTAGTTGTACGCGCCGCTGAGCGTGCCGTAAGTAGCCTGCCAGTTGGCGCTAGCGCTGCCCGTATAACCGCGACCGCTGGCATTGCCCTGCGTTACGCTGTAGCTGAGGTTGTTGCCGTCGAGCAATGTCCCGCTGATACCGCTCTGCCAGCTGTCGTCACCATCACTGTTGCGACTGGCGGAAACCGTGGCATACGCCCGATCAAAAGCAGAATTTCGGCGTTCCGCGCCGTTGTTAAACACGCTGAACGGCACTGACAAGTTGAATGACGCGATCCTGTCAGTCCCTGGAATGCCAATCGAACGGTTCCACGACATCGACAACGCGTAGCTCACTCCGCGCCAACCGCCGGAATACCCGACCTGATACCAGGTGTTGGTGTCGTCCGAGCCCCAGTACGTTTGTTCGCTCCCGGAGAGATACAGCGAGCCGTAATCCGCCAGCGACTGCGAGATATTGACCTGGAAGCGCCCTTTTTTATTCTGTGTCAGGTTGTGGTAGCTGATGATGTCCGGCACGCCGCCATCGTTATTTTTATCACTGTACTGATAGCCGCTCATGTGCTTCCACGTGGTGTCGTCGAGCGTGAAGAAGCCTTTGGTCGAATAGCGATAGCCGAGCAACTGGAAGTTGGTGCCGAAAGTGTTGAGCGATTTTGCGTACAGGAAACGCAGCGATTGTCCTTCGTGGGTGCTGTCATCCACCAGCCGACTGCGCGCTTGCGTGATGTCCACGGATACCGCGCCCCAATCCCCAAGATTTTTCCCGAGACCAATAGCCAGTGACGTGTAATTTTCTGAAAGTTGCGTGCCACCGTAAATCGTATACCCACCGTTCAGGCCGGTGATCAGCGTGCCCTGAGCAAAAAACGGCGTGTCTTGCTGATCGTTACCTGAACGGAAATCCCCGGCGACCAGGTCGTACTTCCAGCGTCCTTCACGCTGTAACAACGGAACGGAGGAGTAAGGCACGGTATAGCGCTGCTGACTGCCGTCTTTTTCGTCCACCGTCACATCGAGGTCGCCGCTTGATGAGGTCGGGTTGAGATCACTAATCGCAAACGCCCCGCTCTGCACGTAGCTTTGATAAACGACATAGCCATTCTGGCGAATGGTAATTTTGGCTGGCGTACGGGCGATGCCGCGTACCGTTGGCGCAAAGCCTTGCAGGCTGTCAGGGTACATGTTGTCGGACGAATACAAGCGCGCCCCGCGAAAACCGACGCTATCGAACACATCGCTCCCGGTGTTGTTATCGCCGAGGACCAGTTCGCTTTTCCACGGCACAATCGAGCGCTGCGCCCAGGTCGCGACGTTGCGCCATGTGTTTTCTTTTTGGTTATTGTTGTTGGAATAGCTCCAGGTGCCGCTGTTGCGCAGTCTCCACGGCCCGTAGTTCAGGCCACTGGTCAGACTCAAAAAATAGCTGTCGTCGTCGCTGCCGCGATTGCCGCTAAAGCTGTAGTTGGCAAGCAGCGCCGGAATGCCTTCATCCCACTCTTCCGGGGGGATATAGCCGCGCGCGCTGTTAAACATCGCCACCTGTGGCAGGCTGATATGCAGCTTCAACGCAGCAAAATCAAAGGCTATCTCTGATCCGGGAATCGCTTTTTCCAGCTCGACGCAGGTCTCTTTGTCCACTTTCGCGAGCGCGGGAAACGCCAGCGTATTGACCCCAAGACGTTTGAGCAGCGCAGGCGTCAGGCAAGGCGCTAATCCGCCCGCCGCAGGCTGGGTGCCTTCTGCAGGTTTAAAGGCCAAATCCTGTGAGCCGATAAACTCATCGTTACGCCAGACATCAACGCGATAAACCCCGGCGGGCTGCTGATATCCTTTTTCGAAACGCGACAAATCCGCGACGCTTGCCGCATCATCCGATAAAAACGACGTATTAAAGTAACTTTCCGCCTGCGCGCCCGACACCAGCGAAACGCCGGACAACGCGAGTGTCAGCATACTAAGACGCGGCAGACGAGGCTTGAGAACGTTCATTACAAATTCACACGGCGAGCCGGAGTGATGGCGCCATAGTCATTCACACTCTGCCAGCTCAACGCGCCCTGCGCCCCGGAAGATACCGTCACCGAAGCGCTGCTTTTGGGCGCTATCATGACGTTATCAAGCTTTTTGCCTGCCAAATTTAAATTGACCAGCGTAACGTAATACGGCGATGGATTACTGATGTTGATTGCCGCGCCCTTACGCGTAAACGCCAGTTTTTCGAGTGCCTGCGCGGGCTGCATCTCTAAATGTTGAGGCCGCACAAACAGCTTGATGCGTGAAAGTATCGCCAGCTGCAAAACGTTATTGCTGTCACCGTTCTTTTTATCAAGCGACGGGATCGCCTTCACGTTCAGATAGAATAAGGATTCTCTGTCGGCCGCCAGCACGGGCCCGGCGTAGATGATACGCAGAGTGTTTTCACTGTTGGGCTCGCTGACAAACAGCGGGGGTGTGATGACGAAGGTTTTCTCTTTCTGACCGGCGGTATTTTCTATCCACGCATTGATCAGATAGCGTTCCTGCTTATTACTATTGCTCAGCGCCAACGAAGTCTGTTTGGCATCCGCCGGGTAAATCACACGTGTTGCGCCCAGCGCAATACCGCCCGCCGCCTGTGCAGGCAATGCGCCCGTGAAAAATAGCAGAGACAGTAAAATTATTTTATTGATGAAGTGAGTCATAACTCATTTACCTGTTTTCTTATTTTCTGAAACCGTCTGATATTTACGGATAAACGAGGGTAAACCAGACATCGGTGAGTAAATTGCCTGGCACCAGTGGCAATGAAATAACGCGATAACGGGCACTAAAATGAAAAGTCATTTCTTCGCTGGTTATCGGTAAATAACGATTCGGTGATGCATTGGGGATTATTAACTGCTGTTGATTATCGAATAACGCGAGCCCCAAACCACTTTCGCCTGGCATACCGCTGGCAGGTGCTGACGCTACAAAAACCTGCGGATCTTCCGTCGGGCTCAGACCCTGAAAGCTGACCCCCACCTGACTTGCGATATCTCGGCGGCACTCAACAAGACGGAGGGTAAACGGGACGGTTACGGTGGAATAGCTCCCCACATCGCCGAAGGTGTTGCTGCGGTATTGGCCCATTTCCACTCGCAGATCCTGGCTTTCGGGCGCCACGACGCAAGCGCTGTTGACCAGTTCGCCGCGCAGTTGTACGCGTCCACCATCCACTACTACCGTGTGGGCGAAGGCGGGTAAAACAGCGATGACCATCAATGCCAGTGGCGACAACTTCCTTATCATTATCTGTTCCCGGGTATCTGAAAATGTACCTCATCCCTGAGGCGATCCTCATCCTGAGCGTGGCGGCAGCTTATTCGTATTTCATAACGAACGTGGCGTCAGCGTTAGCCTGACCGGGTTCAGTGGTGTCTGCGGTGGATTTGTAACGTGCGCTGAAATGCAGGGTGTTAGTGCCTTCCACCAGATTTTGCGCGGCAGAGAAGACGCTTCCGTTTGGTGACAGCGTGGCGGAAGTGTTGTCCATGATCTCAATACCGACACCGGCTGCGGTATCCGCGTTATCGCCGGAAACCACGGCCAACAGCGTGTTGTCTTTTGCATCTACCTGACCGGTAAAGGCCACAGCAGCGGTCGCGGCAACCGTTGGGTCGCAATCATTCAGCACAATGTTGAACGGGATTTTTGCCGAGGTATCGCCCGTTTTGGCGAAGGATGCCGTGCGGTACTGACCCAGTTCAACTGTCTGGTTAGAAGAATCCGTGCTCACAGCACAAGCCGCGTTGACCAGTTCCCCTTTAAAATGCACATTACCGCCATTAACAGTAACCGTATCGGCATTAGCCGCGCTAACAACCAAACCTAAAGTAGCTACCAGAGACGCAGCGATTTTACTCACTTTCATGATTATTCCTTGAAAATTAATTTTATTATTTACGGCGAAGAAACTATCCGAAAATAAGTTTCGTCGTTCCTTCAACACTGAACGGAATTAACTCCCGCAGCAGTAGCGCTAAATTAATCAATTAACCTGATATAAAATACGTATAAACGCTGCGATATCGTTCAGTCTCGTCCTAATAAGCATTAGGAAATAACCCCATAAAGAGCAATTAAATAGAAAAGGCTTAGTTTATGGAGGGATTTTTGCCAGCCGTGCCCTCAGTCGCGGCAGAAAAACGTAAACGGTGACTGACATCACGCCCGGCTTCTGCCAAAATATGCGCATCCCCCTTTTCGAATTCGACAGACGGAATCTTCTCTCTGATGGCAGCAAAGATTATTGACGGTAAAACGATTGCGCAGCAGGTACGCTCTGAGGTCGCGGAAAAAGTGAAGGCGCGTATTGTCGCCGGAAAACGCGCCCCTGGACTGGCCGTCGTGCTGGTCGGCAGCAATCCTGCGTCGCAAATTTATGTCGGCAGTAAACGCAAAGCGTGCGAAGAAGTGGGCTTCATCTCCCGCTCTTACGATCTGCCGGAAACCACGCTTGAAGCCGAGCTGCTGGAACTTATCGACACCCTGAACGCTGACGACACCATCGACGGTATTCTGGTTCAGCTTCCCTTGCCTGCGGGCATTGATAACGTCAAAGTGCTTGAGCGCATTGCTCCCGACAAAGACGTTGATGGCTTTCATCCGTATAACGTCGGACGTTTGTGCCAGCGCGCACCGCGTCTGCGTCCTTGTACGCCGCGCGGTATCGTGACGATGCTTGAGCGTTACAATATCGACACCTACGGGCTGAATGCGGTGATCATCGGCGCCTCCAATATCGTCGGCCGTCCAATGAGCATGGAACTGTTACTGGCGGGCTGCACCACCACCGTGACCCATCGCTTCACCAAAAACCTGCGTCAGCATGTTGAAAATGCCGATCTGCTGGTCGTTGCCGTGGGCAAACCGGGCTTTATTCCCGGCGAGTGGATCAAAGAAGGCGCGATTGTGGTCGATGTCGGTATTAACCGTCTCGAAAGCGGGAAAGTGGTCGGCGATGTGATTTTTGACGATGCCGCTGCGCGCGCGTCGTATATTACCCCGGTTCCAGGCGGCGTAGGCCCGATGACCGTAGCAACCCTTATCCAGAACACGCTGCAGGCGTGTGAAGAATATCATGATGTAGAGGACGTATAAGAATGGCCACTTTTTCCCTTGGCAAACATCCGCATGTTGAACTGTGCGATCTGCTGAAACTCGAAGGCTGGAGCGAAAGCGGTGCGCAAGCAAAAATCGTTATCGCTGACGGTCTGGTGCGTGTTGATGGCGAGATTGAAACCCGTAAACGCTGCAAAATCGTTGCCGGTCAGATCGTGACCTTTGCCGGACAGAGCATTACCGTAACAGCTTAAGATAACGCTACCCGGCCGGAGTTTTCCTCTTCGGCCCTGTATCACCCGACAACGCTGCGTTTGTCGGGTTTATTCCCTCTGATTTACCCGCATCACTATCACCTCTAATTATCGATCCACTTCAAAGAATCATCATTTCCTCTGAGCAAATGTGAAATTTAAGTTGCGCGTTTCAATCGATTCCCAGACGATAAGTAGAACGTTCTACTAAAACGTTCTACTTACAACAACAGCACGCAATCAGTGCATCTCAGGGTCTCAGGTCGGGGGAAAGCAGCATGAGTCTGTTCTCAGGGTTTGTTAAATCGTTGTCAAAGCTATCCATGATTGGTCGCGCGTTGATGCTGCCAATATCACTTTTGCCTGCAGCCGGTTTGCTGCTGGCATTTGGTGATAAATTCCATTTACCGTTAATGATGAATGCGGGCGGGGTTATTTTCGACAACCTCCCAATGCTGTTTGCTATCGGTTCGGCCGTGGGCCTGGCCTCAGAATCTGGCATCGCGGCGCTGTCTGCGGCGGTTTCGGTGTTTATTACCAACATCACTATCGGTACTGTCCTGAGCATTACGCCAGAAATGGCCTCGCAGGGCGGGAAATACGCGATGGTCGTTGGGATCCCGACATTGCAGATGGGCGTCTTTGGCGGCCTGATTTGCGGCGTGCTCGCGGCCTGGTGTTATAACCGCTTCCACTCGATGCAGCTGCCTGAATTCCTCGGCTTCTTCTCCGGCAAGCGCTTTGTGGCTATCGCGACCGCTTTCCTGTCGTTCATCATGGGCCTGTTGTTGCCGTATATTTGGTCGCACATTCAGTCAGGAATTGATGCGCTGTCGGTTGTGGTCAACGGTGATAATCAGGCAGCTTCAACCTTTATCTTTGGCCTGGTGGAACGCGCGTTGATTCCGCTTGGTCTGCATCACATCTGGTATCCCTCTTTCTGGTACTCGTTCGGCGATTACACCACTCAGGCGGGTCAGGTTATCCATGGCGACCAGACTATTTGGTTCAAAATGCTGGAAGAAGGCGTGAAATCCTTTAGCAGCGACAGCTATCAGAATGCCGGTAAATTCATGCAGGGCGAGTTCCCACTGATGCTCTTTGCACTGCCTGCGGCGTGTCTGGCGATGTATCACGAAGCGCACACTGCTAACAAAAAAATCGCGGCGGGTATCCTGTTCTCTGCGGCGCTGACCTGTTTCCTGACCGGCATCACCGAGCCGGTTGAATTTACCTTTATCTTCGTGGCGCCGATCCTGTACGTCTTCAACGCCATCATGGCGGGTCTGGCATACATGACCATGTTCCTGCTGCATGCTCACATCGCCAAATCGTTCTCTGCCGGTTTTATCGATTACCTTTCATTCGGTATTCTCCCGTCATTTAACGGCTACCAGACTAACTTCCTGAGCGCGGTGATTATCGGCATCCCAATGGGGCTGATTTACTACTTCACTTTCCGCTTCGTGATCCGTCGCTTTGACGTTAAAACGCCGGGTCGTACCAGCGTGACCGCCAATGCGAACGACAAGACCGATACCGAGCTGGCGACGGAAATCATCAGCCTGCTCGGTGGCGCACAGAATATCGACTCCGTCGGATCCTGCATCACTCGCCTGCGACTGGAAGTGGCAAAAAGCGATATCGTCGACAAAGATGGCCTCAACGCCGTCGGCGCTCGCGGTGTAGTGTTCGTCGGCGACACTGGTATTCAGGTCATTTTTGGCGCCCGAGCACAATTTATCGCACAAACCATGTCGACGATGATTGGCAAATAAGTACAAAATGTTACGCTGTCCAACGTCTCCGGTATGCGCCGGGGACGTTTGTTTATCTGGCTGATTGTGGCGGTTTTTTTCAGGGAGCAGGTTTGAAAAAAGTCAGCATTATTGATGTGGCGAAACTGGCGGGTGTCTCCGTCTCCACCGTCTCGCTGGTCTTACGCCAGAAGGGCAAGATTTCCGACGCCACCATTGAGAAAGTTCAGGCAGCCATTGCTCAGCTCGGCTACGTCCATAACGTCGCCGCCGCCAACCTTCGCGCCAATACATCTAACCTGATTGGCCTTATTCTGCGAGATTTCAGCGACAGTTTTTCCATTAAAGTCATGGCAAGTGTCGTTCAGGAACTGGAGAAACAGGGTTTCATGGTGTTTCTCGGCCAACCGCAGGACGAGGGAGCAAGCCTGGAACGCTGTTTACTGTCATTCAAACAACAGGGTGTCGCAGGCGTTATCTATCTCGCCTCAGACACAACACGCCCCAATTTACCCGAGCTTATTCGTCAGTGCCCTTTGCCCCTGGTGGTCGTTTCCCAGTCGCTGATGGAAGAGAACTGTAACCTGGTAATGCGCGATAATCGTCAGGCGGCAAGTCTTGCAACGCGCTATTTGATTGAACGTGGTCATCGCAGCATTGGCTATATCGGCGGGCAGGTGGATTGCCTGATTCGCCAGCAACGACTGCAGGGGCTTCGCAGCGCGCTGGTGCAAAGTGGCATGGTCTACAAAGAGGAATCGGCTCCGGCATGCAGCGATGACACGCACGCTGCCAGTATCGCCACGCGCCATCTACTGGAAAAAAACAACACCATTACCGCCCTACTCTGTCATTCTCCAGCCGCAATGATTGGCTGCATCAACGGCATTCATCAGGTCGGGCGTACGATTGGCAAAGACGTGTTTTTAACCCAACAAGTGGCGCTGATTGGTTTCGAAGATATGCTGCACGTTAATCTCACTTCCCCTTCGTTCACCTATGTCTCCTCCGCCAGTGAAGAAACCGGCAGGCAAGCCGCAACATTGGTTATCCGTCAGTTGAAAGAACCCGAACTGCAAATTCAAAAAATCACGCTTTCCGGGCAACTCGTCGCGCGGGAATCGGCGTAAAAAAGCCGGGGGAAAACTCCAATGCAGATCAGTTCAGGATCGGTCAATCGTTCCTGAACTGCGGCACTCTAACGACTTCTACTACAGGGAGCCGTTTTATTATGCTATTTCTCAATGAGTTGCTCAATTTCTGTGACCATCCCGTCGCCACCTGCCCGACGATACAGGAACCATCCGGAAACGACTGCAGCACCTGCGAGGTAATCTGGAGGCGTATTCATAACAAAGCGCCTCCGACCATCAAGGCCGGGGCAGTTAAGATGCCCAAGCCTGCTATTCGGTGAATCGCCATGCCGCTCCGCTTATGGCGCCTCTGGTAGGCTTTTCATGGGAAACGGATCGATTTAATGCGCTTCCACGTTCTTCACGCTTATTTCATACACCATCGTTGACGCTGGTGGAATTTTTGGCGGCCGGCCCTCATCACCATAGGCCAGCTCCGGCGGCACAGCCATTGTCAGCTTACCATTATTACCTAACATCGCGATTGCCGAGGAGAACAGCGGAGGGAAGTTTTGCAACGGCAGAGCCAACACTTTGTCGGTTTTGGTCATATCTTTAATCACTGTGCCATTGCTCAAGCTCTCTTTGACCTGAATCGCGACCACATCTGATTTTTTGATTTTTCCCTGGCCTTTGGCGGAAACAATGTAGAAATAACCCATCTCTGCGCGCTTTGCGCCAGCCTTCTTACTGAACGCGGTTAAATACTTATTCCCGCTACCTTTTCCTGAGTTCGTTGCAGACTTAGTCCGGGCGATAGCCTGTTGGTTCAGCTCATCCAGCTCAGCGATAATTTTATCCTGCGGGATCCGGAAGCTGCCATTAATCGAGTCCGAGACACCACTGGTCACCTGCTGCATATTCAGCTTGATGCCGTCGGTTTTCACCTTATCGATGGCCCCGGCAATCTCCTGTCCCCAGAGCGTACCCAGTGAGTAAGCCCGTATTTCGTCTTTCGTCTCAGGTGCGTTCGTTGTGGCAGGCGCCGTTTTTTTGGCTGTTTGCAGTACCGTAATTTGTTTGTTCTGCTCATCCAGTTTGGTGCTGGCATCCTGCCATTTTTGCAGCGTTTCAGCCTGCTGCTTCTGGCTTTCGGCCAACGCCAGTTTCAGATCGGCTACAGCTTTGTTACCGTCCGCTTTAGCATCAACCAGTACTTTAGTACTTTCCGCCTGGGTAGCCGTAAGGGTGGCAATTTGCTGATTTAAGGCCGTCTCCTTGTTTTGGCTGTCCGCAAGGGATGCTTTAAGTTGAGCTATTGTTTTATCGGTATCCGTTTTTGCCTGTGCCTGCGATTTGGCGTCAGTCATTTTCGAGGCGGTGAGCACAGTCACCTGTTGACTCAACAGAGAGGCCTGATTTTGCGTGTCGGCCAGTGTTTTCTGCAGAGCTGCAAATTCAGTCTGACTTTTGGTCAACGTTTGCTTGAGCTCGGCAACCGACTGGCGGTCACCCGCTTTTTCCACCGCCAGCGCTTTGGCATTGGCTTCCTGCGTGGCGGTGAGATCGACGACCTGTTTGGTCAACACTGCAGACTGATTCTGGCTGTCTGCCAGGGATTTTTTCAGCGTCGTGGATTCGGTCTGGCTCTGGCTTAAAGACTGTTTGAGTTTTGCCACCGCATCTGAATCGCCTGCTTTCGCAGCGGCCAGCGCTTTGGCATTCGCTTCCTGAGAAGCGTTGAGATCGGCAATCTGCTTAGTGAGCGCTGTTGTCTGGTCCTGGCTGTCTGCCAGTGACTTTTTCAGCGTTGTGGATTCAGTCTGGCTCTGGCTTAACGACTGTTTGAGTTTTGCCACCACATCTGAATCGCCCGCTTTCGCAGCGGCCAGCGCTTTGGCATTCGCTTCTTGAGCAGCATTAAGACTGGCAATCTGCTTAGTGAGCGCCGTTGTCTGATTCTGGCTGTTAGCCAGCTGTTTCTTCAGTTGAATAACGTCCTGACTGTCGCGCGTTTTGGCTAAAGCAAGTTCGAGTGAACTTGCGACCTGTGCAGCAGTGAGGGTGGTGATTTTCTGTTTCAGCGCGGTGAGCTGTTCCTGACTATCAGCCAGTTGGTTCTTCAATTCGGCAGAAGAAGAGGAATGCCCTTCCGTTTGTTTGGCACCCAGAGTAGTCAATTGCTTATTTTTTTCATCAAGCTGCTGTTGGGTGCTTTGCAACTTTGCTTGCAAGCTATCGATCTGTTTTTGTGATTCAGCGAGTTCTTTCTGCAAGGCAGCATACTCTTGCACATTTGCGCCTTCCACATTCGTTTGAGAATGCGTTGTCGCGGTTTTTTTAGTGTGTTTTTTAACGCTGCTTTTCTGCGTTACGGGTTCCGGAAGGTCAATAGTTTTCCCTGTTAATAAATCAGGAATATCGCTGGACTGCGAAGTAATGCTATCCAACGAATGAAGAGTATCCAGATTATCACGAGCGCTAACATTGCTTGCCGCAACACCACTGATCAGGACGGGAAGTGCAAAAAAAAAATGTTCTTTCTAAAATTAATCACTTGAAGTTCTCTCCCCGGCTAATCAGAGATTGGCGAACAGACTGCTCAATATCGCTGCAAAGCTTTTGAGTTTTATATTTATAGAGAGCATCCATTGTTCCTCGCGTCTGCGAACCAATGTCATCCCGCACTGCGGTGTAAACGGATGCACTACTCAGCAATGCATCAAATGCCGCTTTTTTCTGCGCATAAGCGCTCGGATTTACCTTAGAAAGGGCCAGAAGTTGTCGTTGGCAGGTTGTGGCTTCACCTTCGGAAGCAGTAGACGAACCTGAATCTTGCGCTTCTACCGCCATCTGGGGTGAAGGGACAGCGCTGGAATTAAGAGAATCTGACTGACTAGTGATCGTCGGTTCAATTTGAGAATGTGGTTTTGCATTTTGTTGACAGCCACTGATCATTCCTACAGCCATCAATAATAAACATGATGTTCGTTTAAAACATCCGCTCAAATTGTCGGTTGAAAACATAATAATAAAACCCTCGAGGCATCATGATCACCCATGATTATCAGCAGATAAAAATAAAGGTAATTTTTTTCAGAAACATCACATCCACCCATCATCTCACGAATAATATAATAACGAAATCCCAGCAGAGTCCAATTTTAGACCGTCAATAAAGCCAATGAATAACAAACAGTAAAACATAATTATAGCAAATATATAAATCCCACCAATTATATTTAAGTTCAATAAAATCAATGAATAAGAAAGAAATTACAAAAAATGATACTGTTGTGCGATGTGATGGAGGACCAAGAATCAACTGAGGCCATTCTGAGTCAAAACTGAGATCAGTTCAGGTTAAAGAAGGACGTAATGAGCGGATAAAAAGGGGGAATAAATTAAAAACCCAAATCTTGAAGGATAAGGAAAACCCTCCCCAGAACGAAGAGGGCAAAAGGCGTTTACTTGCGACGCCAGGTGGTGCCTTGTGCGCCATCTTCCAGCACGATGCCCATCTCATTCAGACGGTCACGCGCCGCATCGGCTGCTGCCCAGTCTTTTGACTGACGCGCATCCAGACGCTGTTTGATCAATGCTTCTATTTCCGCGACTTCGCCGTCGTCTGCCTGTGCGCCACCTTGCAGGAAGACTTCAGGATCCTGCGCCAGCAGACCCAGCACGCCGGAAAGCTTACGCAGATGAGAGGCCATCGCGTTCGCCGCGCCAACATCTTCCCCTTTCAGGCGGTTCACTTCGCGCGCCATGTCGAACAGCACGGAATAGGCTTCCGGAGTGTTGAAATCGTCGTCCATCGCTTCACGGAAACGCGCTTCAAAGGCTTCGCCGCCCGCCGCTTCAACGGTTGCATCGGTGCCACGCAATGCAGTGTATAGACGCTCAAGCGCAGAGCGCGCCTGCTTGAGGTTGTCTTCGCTGTAGTTCAACTGACTGCGGTAATGGCCGGACATCAGGAAATAGCGCACGGTTTCGGCGTCGTAATATTTCAGCACGTCGCGCACGGTGAAGAAGTTACCCAGCGATTTGGACATTTTCTCACGGTCAACCATCACCATGCCGGAGTGCATCCAGGTGTTGACGTATTCGCCGTCGTGCGCACAGGTGGACTGTGCAATCTCATTCTCGTGATGCGGGAACATCAGATCTGAACCGCCACCGTGAATGTCGAAATGGGAGCCGAGTTGTTTGCAGTTCATCGCCGAACATTCGATATGCCAGCCAGGACGCCCTTCGCCCCATGGAGACGGCCAGCTTGGCTCGCCCGCTTTGGACATTTTCCACAGCACGAAGTCCATCGGGTTACGTTTGACGTCTACCACGTCGACGCGTGCGCCTGCCTGGAGCTGATCCAAATCCTGACGCGACAACAGACCGTAGTTCGGATCGCTTGGCACGGAGAACATCACGTCGCCGTTACCCGCCACGTAAGCGTGACCGCGCTCGATCAGACGCTCGGTAATCTCAATAATTTCATGGATGTGGTGCGTCGCGCGCGGCTCGTTGTCCGGACGCAAAATATTGAGCGCATCAAAATCTTTATGCATCTCGGCGATCATACGATCGACCAACGCCACAAAATCCTCGCCATTTTCATTAGCGCGCTTGATGATTTTGTCGTCGATATCGGTGATGTTACGCACGTACTTCAATTGATAGCCAAGAAAACGCAGGTAACGAAAAACCACGTCAAAGGCCACAAAAGTGCGACCATGGCCAATATGACAGAGATCGTAAACGGTGATACCACACACGTACATGCCGACCTGTCCGGCATGAATAGGTTTGAATTCCTCTTTTTGGCGCGTCAGTGTATTAAAGATTTTTAACATTGAAGATTCCATGTAAACGTGTGTGATCTTAAAGCGGATATTCTACCCGTAATTCAATCCGGAAGCAGCACGCAATGCAAGGTGATCGAACCCGGCGGTTATGCTATAACAACCCCCTATACGTGACCCGTCAGCGGGTATCCGCACCACAATATCGGAACAGGATGCAAAAATGGTTACTTTCCACACTAATCACGGCGATATCGTTATCAAAACTTTTGATGATAAAGCGCCTGAAACAGTCAAAAACTTCCTGGAATATTGCCGCGAAGGTTTTTACGACAACACCATTTTCCACCGTGTAATTAATGGCTTTATGATTCAGGGCGGCGGCTTTGAGCCGGGCATGAATCAGAAAGAGACCAAAGATCAGATTAAGAACGAAGCCAACAACGGCCTGAAAAACACCCGCGGTACTCTGGCAATGGCCCGTACCCAGGCGCCACACTCAGCGACTGCGCAGTTCTTCATCAACGTTGTTGATAACGACTTCCTGAACTTCTCCGGCGAAAACCTGCAAGGTTGGGGCTACTGCGTATTTGCAGAAGTGGCTGAAGGCATGGATGTAGTTGATAAAATCAAAGCTGTCGCGACTGGCCGTAGCGGCATGCACCAGGACGTTCCTAAAGAAGACGTTCTCGTGACAAGCGTGACCGTCAGCGAGTAATTCGTGGCGACACTCTTTATTGCAGATTTGCATCTGCAAACAGAAGAACCGGCGATCACCGCCGGTTTTCTGTATTTTTTGCGCGGTGAAGCCCGTCACGCGGATGCGTTGTATATTCTTGGCGATCTGTTTGAAGCCTGGATTGGCGACGACGCCCCCGAACCGTTACACCGTGAAATCGCAAAAGAAATCAAAGCGCTGGTTGATTCAGGCGTGCCCTGTTATTTCATCCACGGTAACCGCGATTTCCTGCTCGGAAAGCGCTTTGCGCGCGAAAGCGGCATGATTTTGCTGCCGGAAGAGCAACGCCTTGAGTTATACGGTCGCCCGGTGTTGATCCTGCACGGCGACACGCTTTGCACAGATGATGCTGGATACCAGGCATTTCGCGCCAAGGTACATCAACCGTGGCTGCAAAAATTATTCCTCGCCCTGCCCCTGTTTGTTCGCCGTCGTGTCGCGGCAAAAATGCGTGATGGCAGTAAATCTGCCAACAGTCATAAGTCGATGAACATCATGGATGTGAATCCGCAGGCCGTCGTCAACATGATGGAGAAACACCACGTTCAGTGGCTGATCCACGGGCATACCCATCGTCCGGCCGTTCACGAGCTTATCGCCAACGACAAGCCCGCATTTCGCGTGGTGTTAGGCGCATGGCACACCGAAGGATCGATGGTCAAAGTGACCACCGATAGCGTCGAACTTATCCCCTTCCCGTTCTGATCTTTCGGTGTTAACCGCGATCGTCTTTCGGTCCGAGGAAATAAAAACCAAACGGCAGTGAGCCAATGATGGTGAACATGATGCTGTAAATAGCGGCCCATGCTCCCTGAATGAAGTACATGCCAACGCTCCAGCTTTCCATCGGCAGGTTGTACTGATCTTCAACCCCCTGAAATGTCACTTTCGTCACTACCGATACCGCGACGATAAAAACGATAGCGACGGCGGTCAGAAACTTTTTCCCCTCCGGGGTACGAAGAATGGTCAGCATACTCTCTCCTCATGGTCATGCTGTGCTGCGGTGAAACGCCTGCATCGGCGCCGCAGTCGGTATTGTCTAACAAGTGAATTCTGCCGTGACTTTACCGTAATTTTGCCGATAACGGGGCAGATTTACACGCTTCACGGCTTCACTTCGCCAACCCGAACCGTCTGTCGACACGCTCAACCCGTCACCCATCATCCGATAAAAAACCGTTAAAATTGCCGTCCAGCTTGCCGCGCAACCGTTTTCCTTGCCGTTTTTCCATGCTATTCTCTTTGGCCTTCAAAGCAGTGTGTTCCACACCCACAGGAGTTTTAAGACACATGTCTTCCCGCAACAATCCGGCGCGTGTCGCCATCGTGATGGGGTCCAAAAGCGACTGGGCTACCATGCAGTTTGCCGCCGAAATCCTCGATATCCTGAACGTTCCCCATCATGTGGAAGTGGTTTCTGCTCACCGCACGCCGGACAAACTGTTCAGCTTTGCCGAAACGGCGGAAGACAACGGCTATCAGGTGATTATCGCGGGCGCGGGCGGTGCAGCACATCTGCCAGGCATGATTGCCGCGAAAACGCTGGTGCCGGTGCTCGGCGTTCCTGTACAGAGCGCCGCCCTGAGCGGTGTGGACAGCCTCTACTCTATCGTCCAGATGCCACGCGGTATTCCGGTGGGAACTCTGGCGATTGGTAAAGCTGGCGCGGCAAATGCGGCACTGCTTGCTGCACAAATTTTGGCGACTCACGATGCAGACCTGCATAAGCGCCTGGTCGAATGGCGTAAAGCTCAAACCGACGAAGTGCTGGATAATCCGGACCCGCGGGGTGAGGCATGAAGCAGGTTTGCGTCCTTGGCAATGGTCAGTTAGGTCGCATGTTGCGTCAGGCCGGTGAGCCTTTAGGCATCGACGTCTGGCCGGTTGGCCTTGAAGCAGATCCGCAAGCCGTTCCGTTTCAACAAAGCGTTATCACCGCAGAAATTGAACGCTGGCCGGAAACTGCGTTAACCCGTGAACTGGCGCGTCATCCCGCTTTTGTAAACCGTGATGTGTTCCCGATCATCGCCGACCGCCTGACGCAAAAACAGCTCTTCGATAAGCTCGGCCTGGCTACCGCGCCGTGGCAATTGCTGGCGGATAAAGCGGAATGGACTGGGGTGTTTGACCGTCTTGGCGAGTTGGCGATCGTCAAGCGCCGTACGGGTGGCTACGATGGTCGCGGACAGTGGCGCTTACGCAGCGGTGAAACCCATGAATTACCGGACGACTGCTACGGCGAATGCATCGTTGAGCAGGGCATTAATTTCAGTGGTGAAGTGTCACTGGTTGGCGCTCGCGCCCACGACGGTTCAACCGTTTTCTATCCGTTGACCCACAACCTGCATCAGGAAGGCATTCTGCGCGTGAGCGTCGCCTTCCCACAGGCCAATGCTCAACAGCAGGCGCAGGCAGAAAGCATGCTGAGTGCCATCATGAACGAGCTAAATTATGTCGGCGTGATGGCGATGGAATGTTTCATTACGCCTGCAGGGCTGCTGATTAACGAGCTGGCTCCGCGCGTGCATAACAGCGGACACTGGACGCAAAACGGTGCCTCCATCAGCCAGTTTGAGCTGCACCTGCGCGCTATCACCCATCTGCCACTGCCGCCGCCAGTGGTGAACAGCCCGTCGGTGATGGTGAATCTGATTGGCACTGCGCTGAACTACGACTGGCTGAAGCTGCCGCTCGTTCATCTGCACTGGTATCACAAAGAGGTCCGCGAAGGCCGCAAAGTCGGCCATCTGAATCTCAATGACAGTGACACCGGGCGTTTGAGCGCCACGCTTGAAGCCCTCGCTCCCCTATTGCCACCGGAATACACCAGCGGCATTACCTGGGCGCAATCCAAACTGAATTAACCTTTCGGGCCGGAGAATGATCTTCATCTTCCCCGGCCCACCCTCTCGCGCGTAGAATCCCCCCATATTTTTCAAAAAGGATTTCCCCATGACTAATGGGACGGATTTCCGCGCCATTCTGCGCGCCGGAACGCCCATCATTGACGTTCGCGCTCCGGTTGAATTCCAGCAAGGGGCAATGCCTGCGGCCCTCAATCTGCCGTTAATGGACGATGAAGAACGTGCGGCGGTCGGCACCTGCTACAAACGTCACGGAGCCGATGCGGCGCTGAAACTCGGACATGCTCTGGTTGCAGGGGAAAAACGTCAGAGTCGTACTGATGCCTGGCGTGAAGCGATTGGCGTTCACACCGATGCGTATCTTTGCTGCGCGCGGGGCGGCCAGCGTTCACATATCACACAGCAGTGGCTTCACGAAGCCGGAGTTGATGTTCCGCTGATTGTCGGCGGCTACAAATCATTGCGCCAGGCAGCAATCACCGCCACGTCTGAACTCGTTCAACGTCCTATCGTGCTGGTCGGCGGCTGCACCGGCAACGGCAAAACACAGCTGGTACAAGCGCTGACATCCGGCGTCGATCTGGAAGGGCTTGCCCATCATCGCGGATCATCGTTTGGACGCACGCTCCAGCCACAACTTTCTCAGGCGAGTTTTGAAAATGCGCTGGCTGTTGCGTTATTACAGAAAGAGGCGTCACGCTGGATACTGGAAGATGAAGGCCACATGATTGGCGCGAACCATTTGCCGGAATGCCTGCGCGACAGGATGGCGCAATCAATGATTGCAGTGGTGGAAGATCCGTTTGCAACGCGCCTGGAAAGGCTGCGCGAAGAGTATTTCACCCGCATGCATCATGATTTTTTACAGGCGTTTGGTGAGGAAGAAGGCTGGCAGGAATTCAGCCATTATCTGCATCAAGGGCTATTTGCGATTCGCCGCCGTCTGGGTTTACAGCGCTTCGCTGAACTGTCGGCAAAACTGGATGAAGCGCTGTCAGAGCAGCAACGTAGCGGCAGCACAGAGCCGCATTTCCGCTGGCTCGAGCCTTTGCTGATTGAATATTACGATCCGATGTACCGCTATCAGCTTGGCAAAAAAGCCGACAAAATTGTGTTTCGCGGGAATTATCAGGAAGTGGCTGCCTGGCTTGCGGATTAAGATTTTCTGCCCGGCGGAGCCGTACCGCCGGGCGCACTGATTCACATCAGAAATCGTAGCGCAGGCGCACCAGATTCATATCGCCGAGATCGTCCGTGCTGGATGTGAACACATGTTCGTAATCCACGCGGAAGCCGTAATCCAGTTGGAAGCTCACCCCAACGCCGTTATCAATACGCTGGTAATTGCGACCATTGATGTACTCAATGCGGTCACCCATTACGTAGGGCTGAACAGATTTGAGCGCATACTGACCCACCGGGATTTTATAGCCCGCAAAGTATTCAATCCCCCACGCATCGCCCGCAAAGTAGTCGTTAACAGACACTTTTTTGGTGGTCATGAAGTTCTGATACCAGCCGCCACCGAATGAGAACGTCCAGTTGTCCGGGGTGTAGCTCAATGCCGTACCCAAAATATTCTGATCGTAGGTTTTGCTGTCATTGTTATCCGGGTTACGCATTTCGGCGCGGGTGTAGTTCCACGCGGTGCCCCAGGTTAAATCGTCGGTGATGTGGTAATCCGCGCCAATTGAGCCGCCGCCTTTGCGCTTATAACGCAGGCCATTGCCCGGCAGATATTCACCATCGTTGAACAGGTAAGAAGCATACAGGTCAACATCCCCCATAGCTTTCTTATATTTCAGCATCTTGCGTGAACGATAAGAACCGTCATAGTCGCCATTAATCCCGTTACCCGGCGCCTGACCCACCATGTCGTAATCCCAGATATCGGTTTTCGCACCCACGACGTCGTAATAAACACTGTTCTGCTGACCAAAGGTCAACGTACCCCAGGTATCACTTTTCAACCCGGTATACAGCATACGGCGCTGGGTATTATTGGCCCCTTCGGCATAATGATTATCCCAGTCAAACAGTGCCGGAATATTCACCCCGAGTTCGTAATAGCTTATCCAGCTAATATCATCGAACAGATAATAGTCGGCTGCGAAACGAAAACGCGTGCCGCCATCAAAACCATTACGCTTATATGAGCCTTTATCCCCATCCCCGCTCATCATATTAAACTGAGGACGGATACTGCCGCCAACGGTAAAGTTCAGACGGCTAAGCGGATCGCCTGCCTGCGGGTCTTGTTTAAGTAAGGTTATCTCGGCCTGAGCGGCCATGGAGCTGATTGCCACTGCGGCACCGACGGCCAGCGCCAGTGCATTTTTTGTTATTTTCATGTTATATTCCGGTAATAAATTGCCTGACAAATAAATGAACGCGCATTTACTTAACAGATATTAACTTTTATTAATCCGGGCGTGTTGTCGCGTTTTTAATGAAATGTGCGGTTAAACAATGTCACTTATCTTTCCGTGCTCTTATAATAAAAAACCGGCACGTCGGCCGGCTTTAATTAATGACGGAAATAAACTACACGCTGAATTGGCGGAATAATGCTTTGCCTTTTAACAGGCGAAGCCCTAACCAGCCGCCGCATAACGAAAGTAATATACCGCCGCAGAGTGGCAACGTGACCCACAGCCGCCAGTCTGGCTCCCACGGGAAATCAAACACTTTCGTCTGCAAGACGGCCAGCGCAGTCTCTGCGCCTATCGCCGCCACCAGGCCAGACACCAGCCCCAGCAGCGCGAATTCTGCCCACAGCGTGGTACGCAGCAGTGATTTTCCGGCCCCCAGCGTGCGCCAGACCACCAACTCCTGATGGCGCTGACGCATGCCGACCTGCACCTGTGCCAATAGCAGCAGCACGCCACAGACGGTAACCAGCACCACCATCACCTCCAGCGCCCGACTGACCTGCTCCAGCACCTGCCCGACCTGTTTGAGGATCGCGCCGATATCCAGCAGGCTGACCGTCGGAAACTCCCGGTTCAGCTGCGTCAGCAGCGCATTTCCCTTATCCCAGCGGAAACTGGTGAGCCAGCTTTGCGGCTGCCCCTCCAGCGCGCCACTCGGGAAGATGAAGAAGAAGTTGGGCCGCAAACTTTCCCAATCGACTTTGCGCAAACTGGTGATTTTGGCGCTGAACGCCTGGGTATCCCCCGTGAACGTCACGCTATCGCCGACGCCAACCTTTAGCCGTTTCGCCAGCCCTTCTTCGATCGACACCTCTCCCGCTTTTGGCGGCCAGCTTCCGGCGGTCACTGAATTGTGCTCCAGCGTCTGATTTTGCCAGGTCAAATTTAGCTCGCGGTTCAGCGCTTCGTCTTTATTGCCTTCGGTATTCTGACCGTTAATTTCCGTCAGTCGCGCACGGACGATAGGGTAAAACGTCGACGGGATCACCTGATGATCGGCAAGGAACTCTTTCACCGGCCCGACCTGTTCCGGCGCGATGTTGATCAGGAAATAGTTCGGGCTTTCTGGCGGCAGTTGTTGTTGCCAGCGATCCAGCAGATCGCCACGCAGTACCAGCAATAACGCCAGCAACATAAACGAGAGTGAAAATGCCGCCAACTGACTGAGCGTGGACCATGGCTGGCGCAACAAACGACTCACCGCCAGACGCAACGCCAGTGATTTCAGGGTGATACGTTTAAGCACTTTCAGCAGCAGCCAGCCGACAATCCCGCACAGCACCGCCAATACCACGGCTCCCGCCAGCACCGACCACAGCAGCATCGAGCCGCCCATCAGCCACGCCAGCAAGACAACGACAATCACGGTAATCGCCGGGATATAAAATTTCAGCGGCCAGACGTCCGCCACCGCATCGCGGCGTAACACCCGCAGTGGTTGAGTTGCCAGCAACAAGCGCCACGGACGCATTCCTACTAAGAGCGAAATCACTACCATTGCGCCGATAGCCCACAGCCACGGCCACAAACTGGCGGCGGGTAGCGCAACCGGCAGCACCGGTTTGAGCAGCACCATCAGGATTTTTTCAAACAGCAGACCCATCACCCCACCGGTAATCAACGACAACAGCAACAGCATCGCCCACTGTCCGAGGATCAGCTTGCGCAACTGCGCGCGCCCGGCCCCGAGAGTTTTCAGGATCGCCACCAGATCGTAACGGCTGCGGCAATAATGGCCCATCGCCACTGCGACGGCAGCCACCGCCAGCAGTAGCGTCAGCAAAGCAGACAGCAGTAAGAACTGTTGCGAACGTTCAAGTGATTTGCCGAGCGCGCCTTCATCCTGTTCAAGACCAATCCAGCGCTGATCGGGTTTTAACTGCGGCAACAGCCATTTCTCGTAGGCATGAATTTGTTGCGACGTACCACCAAACTTATAACGCCAACTGACGCGACTGCCCGGCTGCACCGCCCCGGTTTTGGCGACGTCCGCCACGTTCATCATCAGGCGCGGAGCCATCTGGAAGGGATTGAAGCCGGAATCAGGTTCCTGCACCACAGTGCCTGCAATGCGTAACGTGGCATCGCCCACGTCAATGTTGTCGCCCACTTTCAGATTCAGCAGCGCCATCAGCCGAGGGGCAAGCAGCACGCTACCCGCCTGCGGTTTGAGGCCCGGCGGGTCCGTTTCCAGTTCACCGTACATCGGATAAACGTCATCCACCGCTTTAACGCTCGCCAACTGTGGCGTGTCCCCGGCAAAAGTCATGGTGGCGAAGTTAATCTGTTCACCCACTTTCAGCCCCAATTCACGCGCCTTGTTCAGCCATTCTTCAGGTACTGCTCGTGCGGTACGCAACGTTCTGTCTCCCGCCATAAATTCGCGGCTCTGCTGGCTGAGACCTTTATCCATGCGGTCGCTGATATTGCCAAGCGCCAGCACGCAGGCCACCGCCAGGCTCAGCGCCAGCCAGACAATCAGCAGCGAAGGCGAACGCCATTCACGCCAGAACCAACGGACAATCATGCTTCCTCCCGCAGTTCACCATTTACCAGCCGCAGACGTCGGTCGCAGCGCGCCGCCAGTTCCGGATCGTGCGTGACCAATACCAGCGTGGTGCCGTGCTCACGGTTCAGAGAAAACAGCAAATCGGCAATGCGATCCCCCGTTTGTCGGTCAAGATTACCGGTCGGTTCATCGGCGAACAGCAAATCAGGCCGCCCGTTAAACGCACGAGCCAGCGCAACCCGCTGCTGTTCCCCGCCGGAAAGCTGCGCCGGGAGGTGATGCAGGCGCTTGCCAAGCCCGAGTTGCTCCAGCAGCGCTTTCGCATGACTGCGCCCCTGGCTGTCGCTTTCACCGCGCAGCAGCGCCGGAAGTTCGACGTTTTCCAGCGCGTTGAGCGTCGGGATCAGCATGAAAGATTGAAACACGAAGCCCACATGGCGAGCGCGCAACGCAGCGCGCGCTTCTTCATCCATCTTGTGCAACGGTTGACCGATAAGTTTCACTTCCCCGCTGCTGCCGTCATCCAGCCCAGCGAGGATCGCCAGCAGCGTCGATTTGCCGGAGCCGGACTCGCCAATCAGCGCCAGCGTCTCCCCCCGTTTGACAAGCAGCTCAACTCCGGTAAGGATGGAAAGCTCTTGCTCCCCCTGACCGACGGATTTCTTAAGATGATGAACTTCAAGTATGTTTTCCGCTGGCATCTGCCGTTCCTGTTGTTATTGCTGTTAACCTGCCGCGCCGCGTTTGCCGACACGCTGTTAATTCTGGGTGACAGTCTGAGCGCCGGGTATCGCATGGCGGCGAACGCCGCGTGGCCCGCGCTCCTGAATGAAAAGTGGCAGCCAAAGACCGAGGTTGTCAACGCCAGTATCAGCGGCGACACCTCCCAACAGGGGCTGGCGCGCCTGCCTGCGCTGCTCAAACAACACCAGCCGCGCTGGGTGCTGGTCGAACTCGGTGGTAACGACGGCTTGCGCGGGTTTCAGCCGCAGCAAACTGAGCAAACCTTGCGCACGATCCTCGATCAGGTCAAAGCGGCTAACGCCAAACCGCTGCTGATGCAAATTCGTCTGCCCGCAAACTATGGTCGTCGGTATAATGAAGCCTTTAGCGCGATGTATCCGCAGCTTGCCAAAGAGTTCGATATTCCTCTGCTGCCGTTTTTCATGGAAGAGGTCTATCTGAAACCGCAATGGATGCAGGACGATGGCATACACCCCAATCGTGATGCCCAGCCGTTTATCGCCGACTGGATGGCGACACGCCTGGCTCCCTTAGTTAAACACGACTCCTGAATAGGCGGAGTTGTCTTCAGGTAAAGTTATGCAAAAAACGGTCTTAATAACAGGATGTTCCAGCGGAATTGGTCTGGAAAGCGCGCTTGAACTGAAACGTCAGGGCTTTCGCGTGCTGGCCGCCTGCCGTAAACCGGAAGACGTGGCCCGCATGGCAGAGATCGGCCTGACGGGAATTACGCTCGATTTAGATTCACCGCAGAGCGTGGACAGCGCCGCCGATGAAATTATCGCTCTAACCGGTAATCGCCTGTACGGCATTTTCAACAATGCCGGCTACGGCGTGTATGGCCCACTCAATACCCTAAGCCGCGCACAATTAGAGCAACAGTTTTCCGCCAATTTCTTTGGCGCACACCAGCTCACGATGCGCCTGCTTCCGGCGATGGAGCCGCACGGCGAAGGCCGCATTGTGATGACGTCTTCAGTAATGGGCCTGATTTCCACGCCGGGCCGTGGGGCGTATGCCGCCAGCAAATATGCACTGGAAGCCTGGTCCGACGCGCTGCGGATGGAGTTGCGCCACAGCGGCATTAAAGTCAGCCTGATTGAGCCCGGCCCGATCCGCACCCGTTTTACTGAAAACGTTAACCAGACCCAGAGCGATAAACCGGTGGAAAACCCCGGCATTGCCGCGCGTTTTACCCTCGGGCCAGAGGCGGTAGTGGCAAAAGTGCGCCATGCTTTCACCAGCGATAAGCCCAAAATGCGCTATCCGGTGACGTTGGTGACACACGCCGTTATGCTGCTTAAGCGCCTGTTGCCCGGCCGGATGATGGATAAAATTTTGCAGGGTTGAGTTGAAGCAACAGGCTCTGCCCCCATGTAAAAGAAAACAGAGACAAAAGAGAGCCACTCCATGTCCGTACAGAATATTATTGATATTAACGAAGCTAACCTGCATCAAACGCTGGAACAGTCGGCCACGTTGCCGGTGCTGTTCTACTTTTGGTCGCCGCGCAGCCAACATTGCGAACAATTGACCCCGGTACTGGAAAGCCTCGCTAACCAGTACAACGGTCAGTTCATCCTGGCAAAACTCGACTGCGACGCCGAGCAGGCTATCGCCTCCCAGTTCGGCCTGCGCGCCATTCCAACGGTGTATTTGTTCCAGAACGGTCAACCGGTAGATGGTTTCCAGGGCCCGCAGCCGGAAGACGCTATCCGCGCGCTGCTCGACAAAGTGCTGCCGCGTGAAGAAGAACTGAAAGCCCAACAGGCAATGCAGTTGATGCAGGAAGGCAACTATGCCGACGCGCTGCCGTTGCTGAAAGATGCGTGGCAGATGTCGAATCAGGACAGCCAGATTGGCCTGCTGCTGGCGGAAACGCAGATTGCACTGAACCGTTCAGAAGATGCAGAAGCCACGCTGAAAACCGTGCCGATGCAGGATCAGGACACCCGTTATCAGGGGCTGGTGGCACAGATTGAATTGCTGAAACAGGCCGCTGACACGCCTGAAATTCAGCAGCTGCAACAGCAAGTGGCCGAACAGCCGGAAGACGCGGCACTGGCCTCTCAATTGGCGTTGCAGCTGCATCAGGTTGGGCGCAATGAAGAAGCGCTGGAACTGCTGTTCAGCCACCTGAGAAAAGATTTAGGCGCGGCAGACGGTCAGGCGCGCAAGATGTTGCAGGAAATCCTTGCAGCATTGGGCACTGGCGATGCGCTGGCATCGAAATACCGTCGCCTGCTTTACTCTCTGCTTTACTAAATTCAGTGCCCGCTGGCGCTGCGCTTAGCAGGCCTACAAAGCTACAAAGCTAAGCCGGGTCAATTGACCCGGCTTTTTTCATTGTGCACCCTCATATTTCATCCTCATTTATCAGGCTTAAAGCCCTGCATACTGGCTCGTATTAATTCCTTCATTTTTTTCCCATTTTTTCATGCTCATTACACATTAATAGTCTGCCTCCAGCCTTCGCGCTGAGAAGGATAAAAAGTTATACTTTCCGTTATCAGGCTGACGAAGGTAGTCGGCTCTTTAGCAAAAACAGGAGGTTTTAAATGCTTATTTTTATCCCCGTCTTGATCTTCGTGGCGCTGGTGATTGTCGGCGCTGGCGTCAAGATCGTTCCTCAGGGTTACCAATGGACAGTCGAGCGTTTTGGGCGTTACACCAACACCCTGCAACCGGGTCTGAGCCTGGTGGTGCCGTTTATGGACCGCGTTGGCCGCAAAATTAACATGATGGAGCAGGTACTCGATATCCCTTCTCAGGAAGTTATCTCCAAAGATAACGCCAACGTCTCCATCGATGCCGTTTGTTTTATTCAGGTCATTGATGCGCCGAAAGCGGCGTATGAAGTTAGCAATCTTGAACTGGCGATCATCAACCTGACGATGACCAACATCCGTACCGTACTTGGCTCGATGGAGCTGGATGAAATGCTCTCGCAGCGCGACAATATCAACACTCGCCTGTTGCACATCGTCGATGAAGCGACCAATCCGTGGGGCATTAAAATCACCCGTATCGAAATCCGCGATGTGCGCCCACCCGCAGAACTTATCGACGCGATGAATGCGCAGATGAAAGCCGAGCGTACTAAGCGTGCCTATATTCTGGAAGCCGAAGGGATCCGCCAGGCCCAAATCGTGAAAGCCGAAGGTGAAAAACAATCGAAGATCCTGAAAGCGGAAGGTGAGCGTCAGTCCACGTTCCTGCAAGCCGAAGCGCGTGAACGTTCTGCCGAAGCGGAAGCCCGTGCGACGCAAATGGTGTCCGAAGCGATTGCCGCCGGGGATATTCAGGCGGTGAATTACTTTATTGCACAGAAATATACCGATGCGCTGCAGCAGATTGGTTCCGCGAACAACAGCAAAGTGGTGATGATGCCGCTGGATGCCAGCAGCCTGATGGGCTCCATTGCCGGGATCGCTGAACTGGTGAAAGACAGCGCCAGCGAGCGGACCAAACCATGATTGACGCCCTCCTCGTCCATCCGCACATTTTCTGGCTAAGCCTCGGCGGCGTGCTGCTGGCGGCAGAAATGCTCGGCGGTAATGGCTATTTGCTGTGGAGCGGCGTGGCGGCCATTGTCACCGGTTTGCTGGTGTGGCTGTTGCCGTTTGGCTGGGAGTGGCAAGGCGTGATATTTGCCGGGCTGACACTCGTCGCCGCCTGGCTGTGGTGGCGCTGGTTGTCCAACCGCGTTCGCCAGCAGCCACGTGCCGACAGCCAGCTCAATCAACGTGGTCAGCAATTAGTCGGGAAAGTGTTCACGTTGGATACCGCACTCAGCAACGGACGCGGCCATATGCGAGTGGGCGACAGCTCCTGGCCGGTGACCGCCGATGACGATCTTCCTGCGGGTAGCCGCGTGGAGGTGGTTGCGGTAGAAGGGATCACGCTGAAGGTGCGCCCACACTAACTACATTTTACGATGACAGCAGCCGGAGAGATTATCAATAATCGGGCAATCGGCGCTGTCATCACCCGGACACGCCTCCGCCAGCGTCAGCAGTTGCTCACGCATTCCCTGCAATTCCGTAATGTGTCTTTCGATATCCGCGACCTTCTGTAAGGTGCGCGCTTTGACATCCGCGCTGTGACGGCCCGGATCGTTGAACAGATTGACCAACTCGCCGCACTCTTCCAGATTAAACCCCACCTGGCGCGCCTGACGCAGCAGCGTCAACTCATCGAGATGTTTCTGCGTGTAGCTGCGGTAGCCGTTATCGCTGCGAAGCGGCGGCGTCACCAGGCCTTTCTCTTCGTAGAAACGAATTGCCTTACTGGTTAAACCGGTTCTTTTCGCCACGTCACTGATATTCACACTCGCCTCCACTCATCAATTGTGGGAATAGCTTAACTGCGCCAGAATGTTCTCGACAAGAGGATCAGCACCGGATAAATCTCCAGACGCCCTAATAGCATAGCCCCACAAAGCAGATATTTGGCCGCATCGTTGAGCGGACCAAACCCTGCTGCCGTCGCGCCAAACCCTAAACCCATATTATTAATACAAGCCGCGACGGAGGCAAATGAGGTGAGCAAATCATAGCCCAGCAGGTTCAGCGCCCAAATAAAACCGCAGGTTGAGAAGATGTACAGGAAGAAGAAGCTCCAGACGGAACGCATCACCCTGTCGTTAATCACCGTATTACCAACACGCACGCTCATGATGGCGCGAGGATGTGCCAACTGGTGGACTTCGTGTCGGCTTTGGCGAAAAAGAATCAAAAAACGCAGCGCCTTTATGCCGCCACAAGTGGAACCTACGCAGCCGCCGAAGAAACTGGCGGATAAGAGCAGCACGACCACGTGCGTGGGCCACGAGGCATAATCGGCTGTCGCCAGGCCGTTATCGGTGATCATTGAGCTGACGAGGAAGAACGAATGAACAAACGACGCAGGTAAGGCGTACATGCCTGCGCGCCACACTTCAAACGTGATGATCGCCACCACGACAGCCACCACGCAAAGGAAAAAGCGCAGTTCGCTGTTACGACGAAACGGTTTCAGGCTACGGCGTGAAAGTGCCACAAAATAGAGCGTAAAGTTGACCGCCGACAGCAGGGAAAAGCCCCCCGCCACCAGCTCAATCACATAACTGTTGTAATACCCGATACTCTCGCTTTGCGTGGAAAAACCACCCAGCGAAACGGTAGAAAGCCCGTGACACAGCGCATCAAAAAAGGGCATTCCGGCGAGGTAAAACGCCAGCGTACAAGTCATCCCAAGCAGCATGTAGGTAAACCACAGGCTTTTAGACGTGTCTGCCAGTCGTGGGGTCAACCGCTCTTCTTTGAACGGGCCAGGCATTTCCGACTGATACAGCTTCATGCCCCCAATGCCCAGCAGTGGCAGCACCGCCACGGCAAGAACAATAACACCCAAACCGCCAATGAAATTGAGCTGCGAGCGATAATAGAGGATTGAGCGCGGAAGATGCGTCACGTCATTGAAAATCGACGCACCGGTCGTCGTTATCCCCGACACGCCTTCAAACATGGCGTCAGCCAACGAAATATTCAGTGAGTCATCCAGCCACAGCGGCATCGCGCTGATAACGGAAAACAACAACCAAAACAGGACGATAATGATAAAACCATCCCGCGTTTCAAGCTGTATTTTCGACTGGCGCGTCAACGCCCAACCGACAAGCCCGGTCGGAAAGATAATGGCGAACGTAGACAGAAACGCAAACAGACTGCGCTCCTTTTCCACCAGCGCCAGAAGCATAGGCGGCAGCATCGTCAGGCTATACAGCACAACGAGAAAAGCACAGAGATGGATTACAACCTTAATGCGTGTCGAAATATACATGCTGGAGGCGTGACGTCGATTAATCAGAATGTGGGCAGTATAAGTGATTTGCACCGCTGCATTTTGATTTTACAGGAGCAAATCAGACATCTCCCGGTTATTAGCCTCCCGCGTCATATTTTCAAAAGGGTTGACCTTCCCCTTGATGGAAGGTTTAAGCTCTACCACAGTCAAAGAAAAAACGCCGACGCGCCTTGTCGGTTACTTCACCAGGAGAATGAATATGTCTCATATCGTCGATCTTACGCTGGACGGCCTTTCCTGCGGTCACTGCGTGAAACGGGTAAAAGAAAGTCTGGAGCAACGTCCTGATGTCGAACAGGCCGATGTGTCGATCACCGAAGCGCATATCACCGGCAGCGCCAGCGCTGACGCGTTGATCGAGAGCATTAAACAAGCCGGATACGGGGCAGAACTTAGCCACCCAAAGGCTGACCCGCTGGCAGAGTCATCAATTCCGTCGGAAGCACTGACAGCGGTCCCCCCTGCGCTTCCGGCAGCCGATGACCTTGATGACAGCCAACAGCTGTTGATCAACGGCATGAGCTGCGCCAGCTGTGTCTCCCGGGTTCAGAATGCGCTTGCCGCCGTTCCGGGTGTCACTCAGGCACGGGTCAATCTGGCGGAACGCACGGCGCTGATAATGGGCCATGCGACCGCCGCGGATTTAGTGCAAGCGGTGGAAAAAGCAGGCTACGGCGCGGAGGCCATCGAAGACGACCTCAAACGTCGCGAACGCCAGCAGGAAACCGCCCTCGCCACCATGAAACGTTTTCGCTGGCAGGCGATTGTCGCGCTGCTGGTCGGTATCCCGGTAATGGTCTGGGGCATGATCGGTGACAACATGATGGTCACCGACGCCAACCGCTCGCTATGGCTCGTCATCGGTCTGATTACCCTCGGTGTGATGGTCTTCGCCGGAGGCCATTTCTATACCAGTGCGTGGAAAAGCCTGAAAAATCGCACCGCCACAATGGATACGCTGGTCGCAGTCGGCACAGGCGTGGCCTGGCTCTACTCGATGAGCGTCAACCTCTGGCCGCAGTGGTTCCCGATGGAAGCGCGCCATCTCTATTACGAAGCCAGTGCGATGATCATCGGCCTGATTAACCTCGGTCATATGCTTGAGGCCCGCGCCCGTCAACGTTCTTCAAAAGCGCTGGAAAAATTACTCGATCTGACACCACCGACCGCGCGCGTGGTCACCGAAGATGGCGAAAAATCCTTGCCACTGGCAGACGTACAGCCGGGCATGACGCTGCGCCTGACCACTGGCGATCGCGTGCCGGTTGATGGGGAAATCACCCAGGGCGAAGCCTGGTTCGACGAAGCGATGCTGACCGGGGAACCGGTGCCACAGCAAAAAAGCGACGGTGAAAACATTCACGCCGGGACCGTTGTTCAGGACGGCAGCGTACTGTTTACCGCGAGCGCCGTTGGCAGCCACACCACGTTATCTCGCATTATTCGCATGGTGCGTCAGGCCCAAAGCAGTAAGCCAGAAATCGGCCAACTGGCGGATCGCATCTCTGCGGTGTTTGTTCCGACCGTGGTCGTCATTGCGCTGTTTAGCGCGGCAATCTGGTATTTCTTCGGCCCTGCTCCGCAAATTGTTTATACCCTGGTGATTGCAACCACGGTGCTGATCATCGCCTGTCCGTGTGCCTTGGGTCTGGCAACACCGATGTCGATTATTGCAGGCGTCGGTCGCGCCGCAGAATATGGCGTGCTGGTGCGTGATGCCGATGCGTTGCAACGCGCCAGTGAACTCGACACGCTGGTGTTCGATAAAACAGGCACGCTGACCGAAGGCAAACCTCAGGTTGTGGCAGTGAAAACCTACGGCGATATCAATGAAGCTCAGGCCTTACGGCTTGCGGCGGCGCTGGAACAGGGTTCGAGCCATCCACTGGCCCGCGCGATCATTGAAAAAGCGAATGAAAGCCAGCTTCCACAGGTGAACGGTTTCCGCACGCTGCGCGGTCTTGGCGTAAGCGGTGAAGCGGAAGGCCATTCGTTGCTGTTAGGGAATCAGGCATTGTTAAACGAACAGCAGATTGCCACCGCAGAAATTGACGCTGACCTTCAAGCGCAAGCCGCGAAAGGGGCCACGCCTGTGTTGTTAGCTGTCGATGGCAAAGCAGCGGCACTGTTTGCCATTCGCGATCCGCTGCGTGCGGACAGTGTGGCGGCGCTCCAGCGTCTGCATCGCGAAGGCTATCGTCTGGTGATGTTGACCGGAGATAACCCGGTCACCGCCAACGCCATCGCCAAAGAAGCTGGTATCGACGAAGTGATCGCGGGCGTGTTGCCAGATGGAAAGGCCGAAGCGATTAAAAAATTGCAGGCGGAAGGCCGTAAAGTGGCGATGGTTGGCGACGGCATCAACGATGCGCCAGCGCTGGCACAGGCAGAAGTGGGTATCGCGATGGGCGGTGGTAGCGATGTGGCCATCGAAACGGCGGCTATCACGTTGATGCGTCACAGTCTGGTGGGCGTGGCCGATGCGCTGGCGATTTCCAGAGCGACGCTTCGCAATATGAAGCAGAACCTGCTGGGCGCGTTCGTTTACAACTCGCTGGGTATTCCGATTGCCGCAGGGATCCTGTGGCCGCTGACCGGAACGTTGCTCAACCCGGTGGTGGCTGGTGCGGCGATGGCATTATCATCCATCACCGTTGTCAGCAACGCTAACCGACTGCTGCGCTTTAAACCGAAAGCATAAAACCAATCTGGCCCTTAATTCAGGACGTTAAGGGCCAGATGTTGTAACAGCATGATGGTTTTGCCATCCTGGATCTCGCCACTGCGCACTGCAGCCATTGCCTTATCAAACGACCACTCCAGCACTTCAATATCTTCGCCCTCTTCTGCCAGTCCACCGCCCTTCCCGCTTTTATCCTGCTCACGGTATTCGGCAATGAAAAAATAGAGTTTTTCGGTGACAGAACCTGGGCTCATAAACGCCTCAAAGACTTTCTCTGGCTGCGCAATCTTAAACCCCGTTTCCTCTTCCGCTTCCGCAATAATGCGCTGTTCCGGTGAAGCGTTATCCAGCAACCCTGCAGCGGCTTCAATCAGATAGCCCTGCTGATCTTGCAGATAAACCGGCAGACGAAACTGACGGGTCAGCACCACCGTTTTTTTATCCCGGTTGTAGAGCAAAATGGTCGCGCCATTACCGCGATCATAGGCTTCACGGCTTTGCTGCTGCCATGAACCGTCATGACGACGCAGCTCAAAAGTGTATTTTTTCAGGGTGTACCAGTTGTCCGATAACAAATGGGCTTCGACGTGACGAACATGCTCGTTCTCTTTTTGCATTTTGTTTTCTCCGGCAGATGACAGCAAAAACGCTATCATGCATAATCGTGCAATATCAAGAAAATTCGTTAACAGGTAATATGATGCTCGCCAGCCAAAGAAAACAACAAATCCTTCAGATACTGAACGCCGAAAAGCAGGTGCAATCAGGCGAACTGAGCCTGCGCTTTAGCGTTTCTGAAGACTCCATTCGCCGGGATTTACGCGAACTGGCAGCGGAAGGTTTGCTCCAGCGCGTCCATGGCGGCGCGCTACCGGTATCCGCCGCTATCGCACCGTTGGAAACACGCAAAAACGTGCAATCCGGCAGTAAACAGGCAGTCGCGCAAAAAGCGGTAAAACTGATCCAACCGGGTCAAGTCGTCATCTTTGACGGCGGCACCACCACGCACGAACTGGTGCGCCTGCTGCCAGCCAATCTGCCGTTTACCGCCGTCACACACAGCCCAACGATTGCTGTTGCATTGGTCGATTTTCCGCTGGTTGAGGTGATTCTGATTGGCGGCATTCTTTTTCGCCATTCGGTGGTGACGATGGGCGCGGCGACGCTGGAATCCATAAACCGGATCAATGCGGATCTGTTTTTTATGGGCGTCACCGGCATTCATCCCACAGCCGGTTTGACTACCGGACATTACGAAGAAGCCTGCGTGAAACGCTCACTGGCCGCACGAGCTGCCGAAACGGTGGTGATGGCATCGCAGGAAAAATTGAACAGCGCATCGCCCTTTGCCATTGGCGATTTAAAACTGGCGAGCGCGATCATCGCTGAACATCCATTGGATAACGATTTACAGGCAGCCTGCCAGAATCAGGGGGTTGCGGTGATTTAAGCGTTGAGAGCCACAGCGTGAAGCGTTAGCATGAATCTTTATCTTTGCGGAGCGCGTATGGGCCTGTTTCAACGAATAAAATCCTCGCTGTGCGCGCTGTTTCGCGGGCGTTATCCCTGGCCCGGCCTGGATATCCATCTCGCGGGTGGGCAAAAACTGCATCTGGTTGGCAGCATTCATATGGGCACCCGTGATATGGCCCCGCTGCCGCCGCAGCTGATCAAACTCATTCAGCAAGCCGATGCGTTGATTGTTGAAGCCGATATTAGCGGGAACGAAACCCCGTTTCGCGATCTCCCGGCTTGCCCGCCGCTGCGCGAGCGTCTGAGCGAATCACACTTCCAACAGCTGGAAAAACTCACCGACGAACTCGGGCTTTCCATTGCGCTGTTCGACAGCCAGCCGCTGTGGCAAATAGCGATGATTTTGCAGGCAACCCAGGCGCAGACACTCGGGTTACGTCCCGATTACGGGATTGATTACCAACTGCTGAACGTGGCACGTGAAACGAACAGTAAGGTCATGGAACTGGAAGGCGCGGAGAGTCAGATTACGTTGTTGCGTGAACTGCCTGACGGCGGTCTCGCGTTGCTGGAAGATACGCTCACCCACTGGCACACTAATGCGCGCTTATTACAGGTGATGATTGGCTGGTGGCTGGAGCAGCCGCCGGGCGATACGCCGTCGCTGCCGAATACCTTTAGCCAGTCGCTGTACGATGTTTTGATGCATCAGCGAAATCTGGCCTGGCGGGAAAAGTTGCAAACGTTGCCACCGGGACGCTATGTCGTGGCGGTCGGTGCGCTGCATTTATACGGGGAAGGAAATCTGCCGTCGATGCTGAAAACACAGCATAAATAAAAAAGTGGCCAATATTTCTATTGGCCCGTCAAAGAGGAATTTCATCGTTATTATTATCCCGAAGTTCGCACTTCGGATCTTTCGATTGTCGCTCAAACTCACCAGCACTGCCAACACTATTGCGCAAGATAGTACTATTTTTTCGCCAGGCTTCGGGCGTATGCTGAGCCCTATTCACTCCGGTTGTAAGAAGGATGGTTATGACGCCCGCCGTTAAGTTACTCGAAAAAAACAAGATCTCGTTTCAGGTCCACAGTTACGATCACGATCCCAACGAAACCAATTTTGGCGACGAAGTGGTGCGCAAATTAGGTCTGAATGCGGACCAGGTTTATAAAACGTTGCTGGTGGCGATCAACGGCGATCTGAAACATCTGGCGGTGGCCGTTACGCCTGTTGCGACGCAGCTCGATTTGAAAAAGGTCGCTAAAGCGTTAGGCGTGAAAAAAGTGGATATGGCCGATCCTATGGTGGCGCAGCGTACAACAGGTTATCTGGTCGGCGGCATCAGTCCGTTAGGGCAAAAAAAACGCCTGCCGACGCTGATCGACGCCCCGGCGCAGGCATTCGCGACCATTTATGTTTCTGGCGGTAGACGTGGGCTGGACATTGAACTGGCGGCGGGTGATTTGGCGACGATGCTCGACGCGAAATTTGCGGATATTGCGCGGCGCGATTGAGATTTGCCGGTATGCCTCAGGGCGTTATTGGTGAAGGCAGTTTGGACGCGGACAGCGCGCAGGAACCGGAGCGTACACAAAGTACGTGAGGATTCCGAGCACTGCCCGCGTCCAAAATGGCGAACAAAATAGCCCGCGCGCTTACTGCCAGCTCACTTCGCCTTTCGGTTCATAAGCATTCACATCCAGCGGTGAGTTTTGCTCAATGTACTGTTTCAGCACTTCGGCATCGATAAACCCGGTATTTACATAACCCGGTTTGGTGTCGATATGCGGATAACCATCGCCGCCCGTTGCGTTAAAGTTCAGCGTCGCCATGCGGTAATTTTTGCTCGGGTCAATCGGCCCACCTTTGATTTTCAGGTCGCTCAACTGGCCTCCTTTCGCCACAAAGCTGACGTTCGCAAACTGCGGATAAGCACCTGAATCCGGTTTCATCTGTGCAACAGCCGTCAGATAGTCAGTGACCTCTTTGCCCGTCATGTCGACATACACCACAACGTTGCCGAACGGCTGCACTTTCAGCACGTCTTTGTAGGTGATTTTGCCCGCTTCGATGGAATCGCGAATGCCACCGCCGCTCATGACGGCGAAATCAGCGTTGGTGCGCGCCATTTGTGCCGAAAGGAGCAGGTGCCCCATATTGGTTTGCACAAAACGCACTTTGCTGCGGTCGCCTTCAAGATGACCATTCACCTCACCCACTTTAACGTTTAGTTGCGCTTTGCCTTTGTTCTGGAACGGCGTCAGCAACGAGAGCATTTGCGGGTTTTCCGGGATCTGCGGGGTATAAAGTACGCGCTCACTTTGCCCGTTGTCGTACGTCACTTTCTTTTTCAGGTTGATTGGGATGAGCTGGTAATGCACCAATTTCATTTCGCCGTTACGGAATTCAAAATCCGCACGCCCGACGTATTTGCCCCATTCGTGCGCCTGCACAATCCAGATGCCGTTCTGTTTATCTGGCGCACACGGTGTGCCCGGAACGTAATCAGCCTGCTTTTTATTCTCTGAAGCCATGCACACAGGATCTTGTGAGTGACCACCCACAATCATCGCCAGCGAACCTGCGGGCAGGCTGCGCGCCATTTCCACATCACCCGCAGCATTAGAGCCATGATTGCCGTTGTCGTAGTGGCCCATGTGCGTTGCAGCCAGAATCACGTCCGGTTTTTGCGTCTGCTGCAGTTCCTGAATGACCAGCTTCGCTTCCTCAGCCGGATTGCGGAATTCGATATCAGTGAAATTTTCCGGGTTGCCGATTTTGGCGGTATCGTCTGTCGTTAAGCCAATCACCGCGATGTTTAACCCCTGGCGTTTAAATAGCGCCCAAGGTTTGAACAGGCGTTCGCCAGTGCTTTTCTGGTAAATATTGGCCGAAAGGAACGGGAATTTAGACCACTTTTCCTGCTGACGCAGCACACTCAGCGGATTGTCGAATTCGTGGTTGCCGACCGCCATTGCGTCATAACCCACCAGATTCATGCCGCGGAAATCAGGCTCCGCATCCTGTAAATCGGATTCCGGTACACCCGTGTTGATGTCACCACCCGACAGCAGCAGTACGCTCCCGCCTTCTGCTGCCACTTCTTTGCGAATGCCGTCCACCAGCGTCTTTTGCGCTGCCAGACCATACTCGCCGTATTCACTGCGCCAGAAATGACCGTGGTGATCGTTGGTATGCAAGATTGTGATTTTGTAGGTTTTATCCTGCTCGTACGCCTGCGCCTGTAGGCTCGTAAGCGACAATGCAGCCAGCATTGCCAGCGTCACACCGCGTTTTAGACATTTCATGACTCTCTCCCTGACTGAATGGCAAATGTAGAAATTACAATGCGTAACAAGCATAGACAACTTTGTTTTCAGAATTGAGACTTTCTTCAAACGCCTGAGCCAGTTATCTTAGTCTGATAATTATTACAGAGTAGATCTTCCCTAAACATCGCAAACCAACTTTAAAGTGAAACTATGGCAATCAGTGAAACCAATCCGACGCTGTCAGGCCCGTCTGCGCCGCCGCAAAAGGCCCGTACTTCCTTTGGCATTTTAGGGGCAATCAGCCTGTCTCACCTGCTAAACGATATGATCCAGTCGCTGATCCTGGCGATTTACCCGCTGCTGCAATCTGAGTTCTCCCTCACCTTCGTGCAGATCGGGATGATCACCCTGACTTTCCAGCTCACCTCGTCGCTGCTTCAGCCGGTAGTGGGTTACTGGACCGATAAATACCCGATGCCGTGGTCATTGCCGGTGGGCATGTGCTTTACCCTCAGCGGGCTGGTGTTACTGGCGATGGCGGGCACTTTTGAAGCGGTTGTTATCGCAGCAGCGTTGGTCGGGACAGGTTCTTCGGTATTCCACCCGGAATCGTCGCGCGTGGCACGTATGGCGTCCGGTGGCCGTCACGGACTGGCACAGTCTATATTCCAGGTTGGCGGCAACTTCGGCAGCTCGCTCGGCCCGTTGCTGGCGGCGTTGATAATCGCGCCGTATGGCCGGGGCAATGTCTCCTGGTTCGTTCTCGCGGCACTACTGGCTATCGTGGTCCTGGCGCAAGTCAGCCGCTGGTATGCCGCTCAGCACCGCCTGAATAAGGGGAAACCAAAGGCAGCAGTGGTGAATCCGTTGCCGCGTAACAAGGTGATTCTGGCCGTTAGCGTGCTGTTACTGCTAATTTTCTCAAAATACTTCTATATGGCGAGCATCAGTAGCTATTACACCTTTTATTTGATAGATAAGTTCGGATTATCGATACAAAACGCGCAGTTTCACCTGTTCGCCTTCCTGTTCGCCGTTGCCGCAGGGACCGTGATTGGTGGGCCTGTCGGTGATAAGATTGGGCGTAAGTATGTTATTTGGGGCTCCATTCTCGGTGTTGCGCCCTTCACGCTCGTTTTACCTTACGCCACGCTTGAATGGACCGGTATTTTAACGGTGATCATTGGTTTTATCCTCGCATCCGCCTTTTCTGCCATTCTGGTGTACGCTCAGGAGCTTTTACCGGGCCGTATCGGCATGGTTTCAGGGTTGTTCTTCGGCTTTGCTTTTGGGATGGGTGGCCTTGGCGCTGCGGTGTTGGGCGTAGTTGCCGACCATACCAGCATTGAAGAGGTCTATAAAATCTGTGCTTTCCTGCCATTACTGGGAATATTGACCATATTCTTACCTGATAATCGTCATAAAGCCTGATTTTCTGGCCGTCAGACTGAAAAACTGACGGCCTGATAACTGCTATTTATCAGCACACTTCGTGTTTAACCCTCGTTCTTTTCCCATCTGTGCCATTTAAGCGCCTAATTCCTTTTTATTACTAAATTCAACAATAATTCATAAACAGAACAGTCAAAATTGTCATAAACTGTAACTCGGTTTTTGGTGTTTTTCGCCAGAACAGGAAACAGCAGCCACGAAAGGAGACGGAATGCATCACGCCACACCGCTAATCACCACCATTGTCGGGGGGCTCGTCCTCGCCTTTATCTTCGGCATGATTGCCAACAAACTGCGTATTTCTCCTCTGGTGGGCTATTTATTAGCCGGTGTTCTGTCCGGACCGTTTACTCCAGGCTTTGTCGCCGATACCCATTTAGCCGCTGAACTGGCAGAGCTCGGCGTGATCCTGCTGATGTTCGGCGTCGGTTTGCACTTCTCTTTGAAGGATTTGATGGCAGTAAAGGCCATCGCCATTCCCGGTGCGATTGCTCAGATTGCGGTGGCAACGTTATTGGGTATGGCGCTATCCGCTGGATTAGGCTGGTCGCTGATGACCGGCATCGTCTTTGGTCTGTGTCTTTCAACCGCCAGTACCGTGGTGCTGCTGCGCGCGCTTGAAGAACGGCAGTTAATCGACAGCCAGCGCGGGCAAATCGCGATTGGCTGGTTGATTGTGGAAGATCTGGTGATGGTGCTGACGCTGGTGATGCTGCCAGCGATTGCCAGCATGATGGAACAGGGCAATGTGGGCTTTGCCACGCTGGCACTCGACCTTAGCCTGACCATCGGCAAAGTTGTCGCCTTTATCGCCGTGATGCTGCTGGTAGGCCGTCGTCTGGTGCCGTGGATCCTGGCTCGTAGCGCCGCCACCGGCTCCCGCGAACTATTCACCCTTTCGGTGCTGGCGCTGGCGTTAGGTATCGCGTTCGGCGCGGTTGAACTGTTCGACGTTTCCTTTGCCCTTGGCGCATTCTTCGCGGGTATGGTGCTGAATGAATCCGAGCTAAGCCACCGCGCGGCACACGATACGCTACCATTGCGCGACGCCTTTGCGGTGCTGTTCTTTGTTTCCGTCGGCATGTTGTTTGACCCAATGATCCTTATCGAGCAGCCGCTGGCGGTGCTTGGCACGCTGGCGATTATCATCTTCGGTAAATCTGCCGCCGCTTTCCTGCTGGTACGTCTGTTTGGTCACTCTCAGCGTACAGCGCTGACGATCGCCGCAAGCCTCGCACAGATTGGTGAATTCGCCTTTATCCTTGCCGGGCTTGGCATAGCGCTGGATCTGCTGCCACAGGCCGGACTGAATCTGGTGCTAGCGGGTGCGATCCTGTCGATTATGCTCAACCCGATATTGTTTGCGGTGCTGGAAAAATACCTCGATAAAACCGAAACCCTCGAAGAGCAAACCTTAGAGGAAGCCATTGAGGACGAAAAACAGATCCCGGTGGATATCTGCAATCACGCGCTGCTGGTCGGTTTTGGACGGGTCGGTAGTCTGCTCGGCGAGAAATTACTGGCGCAGGGCATTCCGCTGGTGGTGATTGAAACGTCGCGAACACGCGTCGATGAACTGCGTGAACGTGGCATTCGTGCGGTGCTGGGCAACGCAGCGAGCGAAGAAATTATGAACCTTGCGCATCTCGACTGCGCGCGCTGGCTGCTGCTGACCATCCCGAACGGCTATGAGGCCGGGGAAATCGTCGCCTCTGCTCGCGAAAAATGCCCGACGATTGAGATTATCGCCCGTGCGCATTATGACGATGAAGTGGATTACATTACCGAACGCGGTGCGGACAAAGTGGTGATGGGCGAGCGCGAGATTGCCAACACGATGTTGACGCTGCTGGAGAAACCGGCGGTGAGTGAAATCGTCACCGGATAAAAAAAGCCTGCTGGCGCTTCGCTTAGCAGGCCTACATTTATCACTGCACGTATAACGTAGCCCCGGCAAGCATCACGCCGCCGGGGAACACACTCAACGTTCCCAGTAAGACTCTTCCAGACTGTCTTCCCGCTCCGGCAAGCCGCGTGTTAAACGTGGCGAATGCTGATTCAGCACCTGATAGCTCACGCGGTTAGCGTATTTACACACCTGCGCCAGCGAGGAATACGTCAGCCACGTAAATTCGTGTTTGCTGGAATTAGGCACATTGCTGCGATGATAGCTATTGGCGGTAATATCGTGCAGCAGTGCCGCCAGGGCGCCATCGCCTGCGCCATTGGTGTTCATGATTTTCTCAGGCCCGCCCATGTAGGGCGCAATGTGAGAATAAATACGCAGCGGCTGCTGACAATCTTTGTGGCGCATCGCGCGGCTAAATTCGTACTGGTTGAATTCGGCAATCGCGCCCGGCAGCAGCGGATGCTGAGTCAGGCGCTTCTTCTCGTCTTCGGTGAAGCCCGCCATATAGAGGCCCACAGGCCCTGCGGTACAGAGCACCAAATCGACCCAATCCAGCGCTTTATCAGATGCCAAAAGCGGATCGGCAATGCCGGTCAGCGCTTCAGCTTCTTCTTCATTCATCGCCAGAATCGAGACGTTTTCTTTCAGGAAGGCCTGCCACCATGCCGGGTCGTCGGCAATAACGTATTTCGTTCCAAGCGTCAGCACCACTGGGACGTCATGCTTTTTGGCATATTCCACGGCTTTCAAGGTGGCTTCACGCATCGGTTCGCCCGGCTTGCAGCGCACCAGATAGGACGTCAGTACCAGCGCAGAAGCGCCAGCAATCACATCTTCCGGAATGCTGTCGGCTTGCAGCTGATTCATGTGGCCTGGGCTGATGGCAAACGTTCGTTCGCCGCTGTCGCTGATCAACGTAAAGCAGCGGCCAATCGGGCCGTTCACGCCTTGCAAATAGTTGAGATCGGTACGGCTGGAGGTGTTGCAGAGATAGCGGTAAGCATAGCCGCCGATTTCAATATTGCTGCACATCACGCCGAGCAATACCGAGCGGTCGTCTGCCAGCACGGAATAATTGTGCATGGTGTTGCCGATCGTCCCGCCCGCAAACTGATGGGTGATCAGGTTTTTGCTCACCAGCTCCTGATAAAGCGCTTCCGCTACGTCATCTTCAATCACCAGCGAATGACCGCTGCTCAGACCATAACGCTCGACAAAGGTGTCGTCGACTTTGGCTTCAATATCCACCAGCGTCTGATCGATACCCACTACCCATGAGGCGTTGGTTTCGGTTTCAGGCTGAATTTGCTGCAACAGTGGGTCGCGGGCGTTAACGGGGAAATAGTGTTTGGATTTGCGTTTACCGGGAAATTTCATGGGCTGCGGTCGGTGGCTGTGAACAGGCGGAGAATAGTAGCATATTCCCTGCCTGTTCGCTGCCTGCCTGCACTTAGCGGTATGGTGCGGTCAGATTAACCATCATCTCAATGTGTTCGGCCGAGGCATTCAGTGCCGGAATGTATGTATAAGTTTCACCGCCGGCTTCGAGGAAGAACTCTTTGTTCTGCACCGCGATTTCTTCCAGCGTTTCGAGACAATCCGCCGAGAAACCCGGGCACATCACCTGCACATGCTTCACGCCTTTTTCGCCGAGCATTTTCAGTGTTTCATCAGTATACGGCGTTAGCCAGGGTTCACGACCAAAGCGCGACTGGAAGGTCATCATCACTTTATCAGGCGAAATACCGAGCGCGGAAACCAACTCACGCGTGGTATCCCGGCAACGCTGCGGATAATCATCGCCTTCATCGCCATAACGCTGAGGAATGCCGTGATAAGAGAGCAGCAGCACGTCCGGCTCACCGTGTTCGGCAAACGAGGCTTTGGCGCTGTTGGCTAACGCCTGAATGTAACCGTTGTCGTCTGCGTAATCGCGGATAAACGACACACCTGGAATGAAGCGTTTCGGGGCAAGAATACGCGCCAGTTCATCCCACACAGCAGCGACAGTCGAGCACGAATATTGCGGATACAGTGGCAACACCACGATATGATCAACGCCTTGTGCCAGCAGCTCGTCTACTGCACTTTGCAGCGACGGTGAGCCGTAGCTCATGCCAAGCACAACCGGCGTGTCCGGCAGCCGTTTCGCCAGCGCCTGTTGCTGCTGACGGCTATAAACCAACAACGGCGACCCTTCGTCCATCCAAACGGATTGATAGAGTTTCGCCACACGCGCTGAGCGCAGCGGCAGGATCACACCACGCAGAATGGGCCACCACAGGAGTCGCGGCGTATCAACCACGCGAATGTCGCTCAGGAACTGGCGCAGATAGCGTTTGACCGCTTGCGGCGTGGGTGCATCGGGCGTGCCGAGGTTCGCTAACAGAATGCCGGGTTTGGTCTGACGCATTACCGCCTCTTCGTCGTTAAATGGCTGATAATTGTAGCCGAAACGAGAGAGAGAAGTATCTATTGGTGTGAAAGGTAAGTGAGAAATTTTCTCACCTGGTGGCCCAGGTGAGAGACTCGGGCTTTAGCCGAGGATTTTAGCCAGTTCAGCGCGAACGTCAGCCACGGCTTGAGTGCCATCAACTTTGACGTATTGGGTGTTGCCCGCCTGCGCTTCTTTGGAGTAGTAGCCGATCAGCGGCGCGGTCATCTGATGGTATTCCACCAGGCGCTTACGCACGGTTTCTTCCTGATCGTCTTTACGGGTGGTCAGCTCTTCGCCGGTCACATCATCTTTGCCTTCCACTTTCGGTGGATTGAATTTGATGTGGTAAACACGGCCAGAAGCGGCGTGTACACGACGACCGATGATGCGATCGACGATCAGCTCGTCCGGCACATCGAATTCCAGCACGTAATCGACCTTGATACCCGCGTCTTTCATGGCATCAGCTTGTGGAATGGTGCGTGGGAAGCCGTCCAGCAGGAAACCGTTACGACAATCTTCCTGCGCAATGCGCTCTTTCACGAGGGCGATAACCAGTTCATCGGTCACCAGCATGCCAGCATCCATGATGTCTTTCGCTTGTTTGCCGAGCTCGGAGCCTGATTTTACTGCGGCGCGCAGCATGTCACCCGTGGAGATTTGCGGAATACCGTACTTCTCCATGATGAACTGCGCCTGAGTTCCTTTACCCGCGCCCGGAGCGCCAAGCAGAATAATACGCATTGCGAAAATCCCCTCAAATGTTGATTCAATTTTTCAAAAGCGCTAAACGATACCACCAGACGGCGGCTCGCTCAAGGAAGGCGGGCAGGCTGAAACGGTTAACGGGGAGAATTATTGGGGCGATGATTCGGTTTAATACCCTCTCCCTTTCGGGAGAGGGTTAACGAAATAAAGACTCAGGACACCAGTAACTGGTTCATACGCTTGATAAACAGGTTCGGATCTTCCAGCGTGCCGCGCTCGGCGAACAGCGCCTGATCCAGCAGCAATTCGATCCATTCACCAAACTGTGCTTCATCCTGCGTATCCGCCGCACGTTTCACCAGCGCGTGGTCCGGGTTCAGCTCGAAGAGGTATTTCACTTCTGGCACGCTTTGGCCCGCAGCGGCAAACAGTTTCGCCATTTGGGTGCTCATTTCGTCCGCTTCGGTGGTCACGATCGCTGGCGTGTCGGTCAGACGGTGCGTCAGACGCACTTCTTTCACGCGATCGCCCAACAGGGTTTTCACACGATCAACGAACGGCTCCAGCGCTTTTTCCGCTTCTTTGGTGGTTTCATCCACTTCATCGGCCAGTTTGTCGAGTGACTCGTCTGCTTTCGAAACGGACTGGAATGCTTTCCCGTCGAATTCAGTCAGGTAGCTCATCATCCATTCATCGATACGATCGGACAGCAGCAGCACTTCGATGCCTTTCTTACGCAGCAGTTCCAGATGCGGGCTGCTCTTCGCCGCAGCGTAGCTGTCTGCGGTGATGTAATAGATTTTTTCCTGCCCTTCTTTCATGCGCGATACGTAATCTTCCAGCGACACAGTCTGCTCGGAAGAGTCGGTATGCGTGGACGCGAAGCGCAGCAGTTTGGCGATAGCCTGCTGGTTATCGTTGTCTTCCGCCGGGCCTTCTTTCAACACCAGACCGAACTGCTTCCAGAAGGTCTGGTATTTTTCCGCATCGCCTTTCGCCAGTTTTTCCAGCATTTGCAGCGCACGCTTGCTCAGCGCGGCGCGCAGATTGCGGGTCACGGTGCTGTCTTGCAGTATTTCACGGGAAACGTTGAGCGGCAGATCGTTGGAATCAATCAGACCACGAATGAAGCGCAGGTAGTTCGGCATGAACTGCTCGGCTTCGTCCATGATAAACACGCGCTGCACGTACAGTTTCAGACCATGCTTGTGATCGCGGTTCCACATGTCCCACGGCGCTTGTGCCGGGATGTACAGCAGGCTGGTGTATTCCTGTTTCCCTTCAACACGGTTGTGGCTCCAGGCCAGCGGGTCGGTGAAGTCATGGGCGATGTGTTTGTAGAATTCGTTGTATTCGTCGTCTTTGATTTCAGACTTGTTACGGGTCCACAGCGCCTGGGCTTTGTTGATTTTTTCCCAGGAAACGACGGTTTTGCCATCCACTTCTTCGGTCTTTTCAATCTCAACTGGCAGCGCGATGTGATCAGAGTATTTGCTGATGATCGAACGTACACGCCAGTCATTGAGGAAATCATCTTCACCTTCGCGCAGATGCAGGGTGATTTCGGTGCCGCGATCCGCTTTGGTGATATCCGCAACGGTGTATTCACCCTCGCCTTCGGATTCCCAGAACACACCGTTTTCAGCACTGTCACCCGCGGCACGGGTGCGCACGGTCACTTTGTCCGCGACGATGAACGCTGAATAGAAGCCCACGCCGAACTGGCCGATCAACTGGCTGTCTTTCGCCTGATCGGATCCCATAGATTGCAGGAAAGCTTTGGTCCCGGACTTCGCAATGGTCCCAAGATGATCGACCACATCGTCACGGTTCATACCGATTCCGTTGTCGGCGATGGTCAGGGTGCGTTTTTCCTGATCGAACGACACACGCACGCGCAATTCGCCGTCACCTTCATACAGGGAGGCGTCAGACAGCGCACGGAAACGCAGCTTATCCGCCGCATCGGAGGCGTTGGAAATCAGCTCGCGCAGGAAAATTTCTTTGTTGGAGTAGAGCGAATGGATCATCAGGTGCAGAAGCTGTTTGACTTCTGACTGGAAACCGCGAGTTTCTTGTCCTTTCATCGGAAAATTCCTCAATGCCAAATTAAACAGAATGAATAAGCGATGAGGGGGAGATGGGGCTAAGGGAGGAACTTTTCAAGCGAGAGGACAAAAATGCCCTCTCGATTGGTTAAAAACGAATCTTGTGACGTCCAGCGAGTGAATGCGACAGCGTGGTGCCATCGACCATTTCGAGCTCACCACCCACTGGCACGCCGTGGGCGATGCGGCTGGCTTCAACGCCATATTGCCCGCACAGCTCGGCGATGTAGTTGGCGGTCGCTTCCCCTTCCACCGTCGGATTGGTGGCGAGGATCACTTCCTGCATCTTTTCGCTGCTCAAACGATGCTCAAGACGATCAAGGCCGATATCGTCCGGCCCGATGCCATCCAGCGGCGAAAGATGCCCCATCAGCACGAAATAGCGGCCGGAAAATTGCCCGGTTTGCTCAATGGCGTAGATGTCCGCTGGACTCTCCACCACGCAAATCTGACCGTTTTCCTGGCGACGCGGGTTCAAACAGATGTTGCACACGTCCTGCTCGGTGAACGTCCGGCAATCGGCACAGTGACCGATTTCGGACATCGCCCGAGTCAGGGCCTGCGCCAGGCGCATACCGCCGCTGCGATCGCGCTGCAGCAGGGTAAACGCCATCCGCTGCGCTGACTTCGGGCCAACGCCCGGCAGGCAGCGCAGCGCTTCCATTAACTGTGTTAACAGAGGGCTGGTCTGCATCAGAACGGCATCTTAAAGCCTGGTGGCAGCTGCATTCCTGAGGAAACACCGGCCATTTTCTCTTTCTGGGTTTCTTCGATGCGGCGCGCAGCGTCATTGAACGCAGCAGCCACCAAATCTTCCAGCATGTCTTTATCGTCTTCGAGCAGGCTCGGATCGATTTCAACGCGACGGCAGTTGTGCGCACCGTTAATGGTGACTTTCACCAGGCCCGCACCCGACTCACCGGTCACTTCCAGTTGAGCGATTTCTTCCTGCGCTTTCTGCATTTTTTCTTGCATCTGCTGGGCCTGTTTCATCAGGTTACCCAGACCGCCTTTTCCACCAAACATAGGCTTATCTCTCAGTCAGTCATGTTAAAAGTTAAACCGTAAGCCAGACTTACGATCAAATGGGTCGAATACTGTCTTCGTCCAGATCCGCATCGAAAAAACGGCGCAGAGTCTGAATGTTATTATCGGCAACGATCGCTTCGCGTGCTTGCGCGAGCTTCTCTTCATAAATGGCCTGACGCCACTCCAGCGGCGTACGCCCCGCCGGATTATCATCTTCAACGATGGTCAATTCAACCGGAGAACCGATGAATTCGCTGAGTGCGTCGGTCAGCGCTTTTAACGCCCCGCCGTTATTGAGGTGGCGCAGGGAAGGACGCAAATGCAGGCAAATGGCGCTGCCGTTCTGCTCTTTCCACGAATTGAGCGCGACCTGTTCTACCAGTTTAGGCAATTTTAGCTGGCTGACTTCCGCCGCCCAACTGTCGCGATCAATGGCTTCCACCGCGAGTTTCGCGGCAAGCTCTGGCGTTTTCTCATGCTCAAGCGCTTTCTTTAACGCTTTCGGCGTGGCGACCTCTTCTTTCACTTCTTCGACGATGGTCGTCGCTTTCCAGCGGTAAGCTTCTTTTTTCTGCGGACGCTGTTCTTCCGACGTCGGAGAAGCTGGACGCGATTGAATGCGTTCCGTCACCGAGGCCAGTCTCTCCAGCGCAGCACTGTTCACCGGCCGCGCGCGGGATGCGGCTGCCGGTTCATTCTTTTTTGCGTTGGGTGCTCCCTGAGCGCGCTGCAATTGATTCCGGGCCGCCAGCACCTGGCTGGTGGAATCCGGTAGCGATTCGTTTTGATACGCAGGCGGCGCTGAGGCGGCTTGCTGCTGCGGCACCTGCGTCGGCTGCATTACCGCAGTTGGCGCAACGGGCGCAAACGACTGAGGCTGTACTTCTGGTTCCGGCAACGGTTGACGAGGATGGAATGCCAGCGCGCGCAGCAGGGTCATTTCGATCCCCATCCGGCGATCCGGTGCATACGGCAGCTCTTTGCGGCCCATCAGCAGCGTCTGGTAATAAAGCTGAATATCAGCCGGTGGCACGGTTCGTGCCAGCTCGCGCATCCGGTGCTCTACAATCGCCATGTCACTGCCAAGCGCCGAGGGAGAGAGCTGAACCATCGCAATGCGATGCAGCAAACTTTGCATTTCGACCAGCAGCGCTTCCCACTCAATGCCACGCGAAGCAGCTTCGTGAATGAGTGCCATCACCTGCTCGCCATTGGCGGCAACCAGCGCTTCAATTAATGAGAGCGCCTGATCGTCGTCGAGCGTGCCGAGCATGGTGCTGACGGTCGCGGCGGTCAATTGTCCGTCACCGCTGGCAATCGCCTGATCGGTGAGACTCAACCCGTCACGCAGACTGCCATCGGCCGCACGGGCCAACAGTTGCAGCGCACGCGGTTCGGACGCAATCTTCTCTTCACTCAGAATATGTTCAAGCTGCTGACGGATCTGATCGACGTCGAGCGCTTTCAGATGGAACTGCAGGCAGCGGGAAAGGATGGTCACCGGCAGTTTCTGCGGATCGGTGGTCGCCAGCAGGAATTTAACGTGTGAAGGCGGCTCTTCCAGCGTTTTCAACAGCGCATTAAAGCTGTGACGCGAGAGCATGTGGACTTCATCGATCAGATAGACCTTGAAGCGGCCACGCGCCGGGGCGTACTGCACGTTGTCCAGCAGGTCGCGGGTATCTTCCACTTTGGTGCGTGAAGCGGCATCGATTTCGATTAAATCGACAAAACGCCCCTGCTCGATTTCACGGCAGTTGTCGCATACGCCGCACGGTGTGGCGGTGATACCGCTTTCGCAGTTCAGCCCTTTCGCCAACAGACGGGCGATAGAGGTTTTCCCGACGCCGCGAGTGCCGGAAAAAAGGTACGCGTGATGGATACGACCGGACGCCAGGCCGTTCGCCAGTGCGGTCAGCACATGTTCCTGGCCGACGACGTCAGCAAAGGTTTGTGGTCGCCATTTTCGGGCTAAGACCTGATAACTCATTGGCAGGCTCTGCAACGCTGGAAGGTGAAATACAGGAGGGTAATGCTAACATAGCCTCGCGAATACGGCGAGGCTATGTGGGGATTTGATCAGTGGCCCGGGAATGGCACCAGGCTGTAGCAGTTGATGCCCTGCTTTTCGAGGCGCTGCTCGCCGCCGATATCGAACAGATTGATGATGAACGCGGCGTCGGTGACTTCACCACCCAGACGGCGGATCAGTTTCACGGTCGCTTCGATGGTGCCGCCAGTGGCCAGCAGATCGTCCACTACCAGCACTTTATCACCCGGCTGGATCGCATCGATGTGGATTTCCAGCTGATCGGTGCCGTATTCCAGCTCATAGCTTTCAGCGATCGTTTCACGCGGCAGTTTGCGCGGCTTACGCACCGGCACAAAACCTACGCCCAGCGCCAGCGCCACCGGAGCACCAAACAGGAAGCCACGCGCCTCGGTTCCCACCACTTTGGTGATACCCATGTCTTTAAAACGCTCGGTCAGCAGTTCGATGCTGAGCGCGTAGGCTTTCGGGTCTTCCAGCAAACTGGTGACATCGCGGAAAAGAATGCCAGGTTTCGGATAGTCCTGGATGCTTTTGATGCTGTTTTTCAGAAATTCAAGCTGCTGTGCTGTTGCGGTCATAGGTGTATGCCTGATTAAGACGGTGTTACTCACAAGGCGCCTTGTTTGCGCTAAAAGTTACAGTTGTTTAACTTTTAACCCATGTGGCCCATGCTCGAAAACGCCAGAATGTACTGGCAGTCACGCATAAATGCAATAACCATTACCAGCATTATTATTTTTGTTGTTTTGCATCAACCACCGGAATGCGCCAAAGGAAAATCAGCAGGAAGGCGAGGATCGCCAGCAGCAAAAAACGCACCCAGATTATCTTCACCAGCCAAAGTGAAATGGCGAAGGTGACGAGCGTCACCACAATTGCACGTGATTTCGCGCCTGGTGGCATCGCTTTATATTGCTGCCAATGGCGCAGGTAGCCGCCAAACCAGGAGCGATACAGCAACCAGTCGTGAAAACGCGGCGACGACCGCGCGAAGCACCAGGCCGCCAATAAAATAAACGGCGTTGTCGGCAAGAGGGGTAAAAACACACCCAAGGTGCCTAACACTACCGCCAGCCAGCCAATGATGTTTAGAATAGTCCGTTTCATAGAGAGAAAATTAGTCAAAATGAACGGCAAATGTAGCACAGGCCACCGTCCTTACGAGGGAGAAATAAATGAAAACTGACCTGTTACTGCAATCGCTGGACGCACAGCTTGCGCGGCTTGAAGCCGACGTGGCCCCGATGGCGTTTCATGCCACGCTTGGCGCACGCTTCGATCGCCAGCTTTTTCGCACCCGGAGTTCATTTTTGCAGGCCTGCGTGGAAGAGGCGCGAGGAAATCTTAAGGCGCTGCATCAGGTCGTCGAAAAGCAGCAGTTTGAACAGGTGCAGTGGCTGGCGGAACATTTAGTGGCGCAGCTTGAAGCCATCGCCCGCGAAAGTGCGGCCTGGTCATTGCGTGGGTGGGATAACGGTTCGCCTGCCCTCACACGCTGGCAGCGTAAGAGACTCAAACATCAGGAGTATGAACGCCGCCTGCTGGAGATGACGCAACTGCGTCGCCAACAACTCGCCGAGGCCACAACCCTTGCTGACCAGCAACGGCTTTCCCGGGAAGTGGAGGCTTTTAGCGCACGTCTGGCACGCTGTCGCGGCGCGCTGGAGAATATCGAAAACGTACTGGCGCGCATGATGCGCTAACAGGAGAAGCTATGTCGCTGGAGAATGCCCCGGACGATGTCAAACTGGCGGTGGATTTGATTATGCTGCTGGAAGAACACGCCATCGCGCCGGAAACCGTGCTGAGCGCGCTGGAAATCGTGAAGAAAGATTTTGAGCGGAAGATTAGCGAAAAGTCGCAGAACTGACCTGCGACCCTCTCCCGGAAAGAGAGAGGGCTTAAGCCTGAATTAAATGCCGGATGGCGTCGGATCGTCGCCTTTCACTTCGCGCTTCACTTCCCGCACTTCGTCACCCTTTTCATTACGCAGGTGCACTTCCAGTTGGTTAAAGGCGATATTAATTCCGTTCTCACGACACAGTCGGTCGATGGTACGGTTCAACTCATCCACGGTGTAACTGCGGTCGCGCAGTTCACGCACATACAGACGCAGCTCATGGTTCAGCGTGCTCGGGCCAAAGGTGGTGAAGAACACCGACGGTTCCGGCTCGTGCATGACTTTCGGGTGTTCCATCGCCGCTTGCAGCAACACTGCTTTGACCTTATCCAGATCCGAACCATACGCCACGCCGAGGCTAATCACCACGCGAGTGATGGTATCGCTGAGTGACCAGTTGATCAGACGCTCGGTCACGAACGCTTTGTTCGGGATGATCACTTCTTTACGGTCAAAGTCGGTAATGGTGGTCGCACGGATACGGATCTTGCTGACCGACCCGGAGAACGTGCCAATAGTCACCGTATCGCCGATGCGCACCGGGCGCTCGAACAGGATAATCAGGCCAGAAACGAAGTTACCGAAAATTTCCTGTAAGCCGAAGCCCAGGCCGACCGACAATGCCGCCGCGAGCCACTGCAATTTATCCCACGATACGCCAAGCGAACCGAAGACGGTCATCGCCCCTGCGCCGATAATGACGTAGTTAAGGATCGTCGTGATGGCATAGGACGCGCCCTGACGCATGTTCAGGCGCGAGAGCACCAGAACTTCCAGCAACCCCGGTAAGTTTCGAATGAGCGCCCAGGCCACCGCAAATGCAATCAGCGCAAACAACAGACTGCCGAGCGTTACGTTACGCATCACTTCGGCACCGGCTTCGGTCGCGTTGTAGTGCCACAAAGTGATGCTATCGAGATAAGCAAAGACGGTAATTAAATCGGACCAGATGGCCCAGAACATTACGCCAAACGCCGCCACCATCACCAGCATAGTGATACGCAACGTTTGTTGGTTAACATCTTCCAGCGCGATGGTCGGTTCTTCCAGTGGCTCTGCGCCTTCCGCGCCCTCTTTCACCAGATGCTGACGACGTGCAAGCGCACGACGATAGGCGATACGGCGAGCCGCAACGCTCAGGCCGCGCAGCACCGTCTGGTAAATCAGGTTCCACAGAATGACCAGGTAGACCGTTTCAATCCAGCGTCCAGCCAGGCGCAGCGTGGTATAGAAATAACCTGTCGCCGTGAGCACCATCAGCGCCACGGGTACAATCGCCAGCGTGGTTATCGTCAGCAAACGCAGGCTATGCGATTCTTTGTCGCGCCAACTGTCGCGGCACATCGGCCAGACCAGCACGGTTATCAGCAGTAAATTGAGGAAAATGGCGAACTGACCCAGCACATCGTCCATTAAATGCAGCGGCGTGAGTTCGGCTTCCACCGACCAGAAATGCAGCGGCAACAGTGCCAGGCTAAGACGGACAATCTGTCGACGCCAATGGCTGGTCAACTGTGGCGGCATGTTGAAGTGCGTGACCGCGACGCCGTTTTTCTCCAGCACTTTCCAGCACACACCAAATATCAGCCAGAACAGCGCCAGTTTTTTACTGAATGCCCACAGCAGTTCACTGACATTAAGCTGCATTGTGAGCAGGATAAGCCCAGCGGCGAGGATCAGCATCACCACCGGCAACGCCCGCACCATATCAATGAGGATCGCTTTCGGCGTATGCAACTGGCTGTCATTGCGCAATTGACCGACTTCCGAACCCAATTTTTGCTGGTAATTGCGCAGCCATTTCAAACGCCAGCGAACCAGCCCGGCAATCAGCAGCAGCGGTAGCCCTGCCAGGAACGCGATAAACACCGCAGGCCAGGCTTTCTCCCAGTTTACGGTGAGTTTCATTTTGCCAAACTGTTCTTTCAACGCCGAAGGGAACGACTTCACCCAGTCCCAGTCCATTGGTTTGTTGCTGTTCACCCAGAAAATCTGCTGCGTGAGGATAGAACGCAGACTTTTTGACACGCTCATCAACTGCTGCTGGTTGACCTGCAGGTTGATAGCCATCATCAGTTGGTTGCCCAACTGTTTGTTCATTTGGTCCAGCAGTTCGCGGCGCATATCGACCACCTGGGTCAAGGCGTCGGTCACGTCGGCGTTCACATCAGCGTTGTGGCCCTCTTCCAGTTTCGCCACATAATCGTCGCTCTGGAACAGGGCATCGCGCTGCTGGTTCACTTCAAATTGTTCAAGACGCAGATCCGCGATGCGGTTGGTCATGTCTTCCAGCTCATCGGCTGACGGTAAGGTCTGCTGTTCCTGGTAAAGAATGCGCGACAGCAACAGGCTGCCTTTGAGCATCGAGATTTGTTCTTTGATATTGCGTTCGGATTGCAGCGCCCGGTCGAGCCAGGTTTTCACGCGGATATTTTGCTGCACCAGCTGGTTGCCACTTTCGGTGGCTTTTATCAGCCGTTCACTGAGCTGATGATTAACATCCAGCTCTTGTTTCACCAACGGATTAGCCTGAATACGCGCGGCATCATCTGGCGAAACGGCTTCTTGTGCGGTTTTCTCGGTCAGCGTCAGACGTTTGCTGTTCACCGCTTCCTGCAACAGCTGGAGCTGATGTTGCAGGCGATTACTGTTGGCGGTGACGTAATCACGCTGTTTCTGCAACGTATCCTGCAACACGGTATTCCCGGCGAGGCTTTTACGCTGTTGTTCAAGTTCGGCATTCAGCAACGCCTGTTGCACCAGCAGCATGGTTTGCTGTGTCGGACGCAGGGCATCTTCACCTATCGTGGTGCCGTTCAGGCGATTTCGAATTTGCTGAAGCTGCTGGGACGCGTTGTACATCGCATTTTGCACGCGCTCGGGCTGCGTTTGCAGTGACACCAGTTGGCTATTGTAGGTGGCGAGATCGTTTTGCGCGGCTTGTAGCTGGTCGAGCAAGTCACTCACCCGCGATTCCAGCTGGCGCATAGAGAGCTGATTCAGCGTCTTACGCGTTTCGTCGTCATTGTCCGCATCACCCAATGCGCTGAGGTTATCAGCCGCCTGACGCATTTTCGCCGGAGCCTGATCAATCTGCTGTTTAAGCTGCGCCGTTTCGTCCTTTAAGCGCTCGATTTTATCGAGCAGTTGCAGGGTGTCCGACAGATCTTGTTCGACGAGTTTATCCTGCGCCGTGAGATCTTTTTTCTTGGTCAGCGCGTTGAGCTGTTTTTGCACATCGGCACGATCGGGAAGATCGTTGCTGCTTTGCTCGCGCGCGTGGCTAAGGCCCGTGGCGGCAAAGAGAAGAACTAACGAAACAATGAGCGCGGAGAATGATTTCCGCCAGAAAGTAGTGTGCAGCATAGTGTCAGCATGAATGAGTTCAGGGCCGGAAACGCCGGGGGCAATTGCCGGCGAAGCATAGCATTTCTGCTCTTCGCCGAATAGCAGTCGGCGTTAGGAAATTTCTCAGTCTGTTTTACTGACCGTCACATTGCCTGGGTGCCTCGAAGCGTTGGGCAAAACTGGTACATTTCGAGCAGAATGGCCGCGAAGTCTCTGGCTTCATTTTTAAGATCAAAGGTGTCAGGCGAAAACAGCCAATTCTCAACAATGCCCGACACATAACTTCTCATCACAATCGCCGCACGACGGGTCAATAAATCCGCGGGTAATTGCCCGGCACGAATACATTCTCTTAATGCCTCTTCTACCCGGTCATAACTTTCAAGGCAGAGATCGTGTTGCGCCCTCTGGACGACGGCCATTTCGCCAACAAATTCACATTTATGGTAGATAATTTCCAGCATTAAACGCCGACGCTCATCGACCACTGTCGCTTCAAGAATATAGACTAGAATCTCCCTAAGAATAGAGAGTGGATCGTCAGGGAATTTTGCCCGATACTCAGACTCAAGACTGCTGATACTGGACTCCGAGATCTGCCAGATTTCGCTAAATAAATCTGATTTGTTCTTGAAATGCCAGTAGATTGCTCCACGAGTCACACCAGCCGCTTTTGCAATCTCGGCCAACGAGGTGGATGATACGCCCCGTTGAGAAAACAAGCGCAGTGCAACATCAAGAATCTGTTGCCGCGTTTCCAGTGCTTGTTGTTTGGTTTTTCGTGCCATAGGTTGGTGAATTTACACAGGTTAGATTTACATACATTTATGAATGTATGTACCATAGCACGACCATAATATAAAGCAGCAATGGGTTTGTGGACATTTGATCCATTGATCAATTTGAAATCGGACACTCGAGGTTTACATATGAACAAAAACAGAGGGTTAACGCCTCTGGCGGTCGTTCTGATGCTTTCAGGCAGCTTAGCGCTTACAGGATGTGATGATAAAAAGGCTCAACAGGGAGCGGCGCAGACGCCAGAAGTTGGTGTAGTAACGCTCAAATCTGAACCTCTTCAAATCACAACCGAACTCCCTGGTCGCACCAGTGCTTTCCGTATCGCAGAAGTTCGTCCTCAGGTGGGTGGCATTATCCTGAAACGCAACTTTACGGAAGGTGGTGAAATTCAGGCAGGGGTGTCCCTGTATCAGATTGATCCCGCAACCTATCAGGCCGCGTACGACAGTGCGAAAGGCGATCTGGCTAAAGCACAAGCTGCCGCCAAAATCGCGCAGGTGACGGTCAGCCGTTACCAGAAACTGGTGGGCACGCAGTACATCAGTAAACAGGATTACGACACCGCGCTTGCGGATGCTCAGCAAGCCAGCGCTTCCGTTCTGGCAGCAAAAGCAGCCGTTGAAACAGCGCGTATCAACCTGGCTTACACCAAAGTCACCTCACCTATCAGTGGCCGTATCGGCAAATCTTCCGTAACGGAAGGTGCTCTGGTGCAGACCGGTCAGGCCGATGCGCTGGCAACCGTTCAGCAGCTTGATCCGATTTACGTTGACGTGACCCAGTCCAGCAACGATTTCCTGCGTCTGAAACAAGAATTGGCTAGCGGCTCCCTGAAACAGGTCGACGGTAAAGCCAAAGTTGATCTTGTGACTCAGGACGGTATCACTTATTCGCAGAGCGGTACTCTGGAATTCTCCGACGTCACTGTTGATCAGACCACAGGCTCCATCACGCTGCGCGCGGTGTTCCCTAACCCTGACCACACTCTGCTGCCAGGCATGTTCGTGCGCGCGAAGCTGGAAGAAGGGATCAACCCTACCGCCCTGCTGGTTCCACAACAAGGCGTGACCCGTACGCCACGTGGCGATGCCAGTGCGATGGTGGTCGGTGAAGGCGATAAAGTCGAAGTTCGTCAGATCACTGCGGCTCAAGCGATTGGCGACAAATGGCTTGTGACCAAAGGTCTGAAAGATGGCGATCGCGTCATCATTACCGGTTTGCAAAAAGTCAGACCGGGCGCTCAGGTAAAAGCGCAGGAAGTCACTTCTGACAAAGAGCAACAAACGGCAGGTAATGCCGCGTCAGAACAGCCTAAGTCTTAACTTAAACAGGAGACGTTAAGACATGCCTAATTTCTTTATCGATCGCCCCATATTCGCATGGGTGATCGCCATCATTATCATGCTGGCTGGGGGACTTGCGATCCTCAAATTGCCGATAGCGCAATATCCAACGATTGCGCCGCCTGCGATTGCCATCACGGCCGTGTATCCGGGAGCGGATGCTGAGACCGTGCAGAACACCGTGACCCAGGTTATCGAACAGAACATGAACGGTATCGATCACCTGATGTACATGTCTTCAAACGGTGACTCCACGGGTACAGCAACCATTACCCTGACCTTCGAATCCGGTACTGATCCCGATATCGCGCAGGTTCAGGTGCAGAACAAACTGCAGCTGGCGATGCCGCTTCTGCCGCAGGAAGTTCAGCAGCAGGGTGTGAGCGTGGAGAAAGCGTCCAGCAGCTTCCTGATGGTTGTCGGTGTTATCAACACCAACGGCACTATGACTCAGGACGATATCTCCGACTACGTTGCTGCCAACATGAAAGACCCGATCAGCCGTACTTCCGGCGTCGGTGACGTTCAACTGTTTGGTTCTCAGTACGCGATGCGTATCTGGATGGACCCGAACAAACTGAATAACTTCCAGTTGACGCCAGTAGATGTAATCAGCGCACTGAAAGCACAAAACGCCCAGGTGGCAGCCGGTCAGTTAGGCGGCACGCCACCCGTGAAAGGCCAGCAGTTGAACGCCTCGATTGTGGCGCAGACCCGTCTGACCAGCGTCGACGAGTTCAGCAAAATCCTGCTGAAAGTGAACCCGGACGGTTCGCAGGTTCGCCTGCGTGATGTAGCGAAAGTCGAACTCGGCGGTGAGAACTATGACGTTATCGCCAAGTTCAACGGTCAGCCTGCATCGGGTCTGGGGATCAAACTGGCGACCGGTGCGAACGCGCTGAATACCGCCGATGCGATCCGTGCTGAACTGAAACGTATGGAACCGTTCTTCCCGTCAGGGATGAAAATTGTTTACCCATACGACACCACCCCGTTCGTGAAAATCTCGATTCATGAAGTGGTGAAAACGCTGGTTGAAGCGATCATCCTCGTGTTCCTCGTGATGTATCTGTTCTTGCAGAACTTCCGCGCGACACTGATCCCAACCATCGCCGTACCGGTCGTATTGTTGGGTACTTTTGCTGTGCTTTCCGCCTTCGGCTACTCGATAAACACCCTGACGATGTTCGGGATGGTGCTCGCCATCGGCTTGCTGGTGGATGATGCCATCGTGGTGGTCGAAAACGTCGAGCGTGTGATGGCCGAGGAAGGGTTACCGCCGAAAGAAGCGACCCGTAAATCAATGGGCCAGATCCAGGGCGCGTTGGTCGGTATCGCGATGGTGCTGTCAGCGGTATTCATTCCGATGGCCTTCTTTGGCGGTTCGACGGGTGCGATTTATCGCCAGTTCTCCATCACTATCGTTTCGGCGATGGCGCTGTCGGTTCTCGTGGCGTTGATCCTGACGCCTGCGCTTTGTGCCACCATGCTGAAGCCGATTCAGAAAGGCGGCCACGGCGAGCATAAAGGCTTCTTCGGCTGGTTTAACCGCATGTTCGATAAGAGCACGCATCATTACACCGACAGCGTAGGCAATATTCTGCGCAGCACCGGTCGTTATCTGCTGCTCTATATCATCATCGTGGTGGGCATGGCTTACCTGTTTGTTCGTCTGCCAAGTTCCTTCTTGCCCGATGAAGACCAGGGCGTTTTCCTGACCATGGCGCAGTTACCAGCAGGTGCGACGCAAGAACGTACGCAGAAAGTGCTTGATGAGGTGACCGATTATTACCTCAACAAAGAGAAAGCTAACGTTGAGTCTGTTTTTGCGGTTAACGGCTTCGGCTTCGCCGGTCGTGGTCAGAACACCGGTATTGCGTTCGTTTCTCTGAAAGACTGGAGCGAGCGTCCAGGTGATGAGAACAAAGTTGAAGCCATTACCGGTCGTGCGATGGGACGCTTCTCGCAGATTAAAGATGCGATGGTGTTCGCCTTCAACCTGCCTGCGATCGTTGAACTGGGTACGGCTACCGGCTTCGACTTCCAGTTGATTGACCAGGCGGGCCTCGGCCACGAAAAACTGACTCAGGCGCGTAACCAGTTGTTTGGCGAAATCGCAAAACATCCTGACATGCTGGTCGGCGTGCGTCCTAACGGCCTGGAAGATACCCCGCAGTTTAAGGTCGATATCGATCAGGAAAAAGCACAAGCGCTGGGCGTGTCGATTAGCGACATTAACACCACGCTGGGTGCGGCCTGGGGCGGGAGCTACGTTAACGACTTCGTTGACCGTGGACGCGTTAAGAAAGTTTATCTAATGTCTGAAGCGAAATACCGCATGCTGCCGGATGATATTGGCAACTGGTATGTTCGTGGCAGTAACGGGCAAATGGTGCCGTTCTCCGCCTTCTCCACTTCGCGTTGGGAATACGGTTCACCGCGTCTGGAGCGTTACAACGGTCTACCATCGATGGAAATCCTTGGACAGGCTGCACCGGGTAAGAGTACCGGTGAAGCGATGCTGCTGATGGAAGATTTGGCGAGCAAACTGCCGACCGGTGTGGGCTACGACTGGACCGGTATGTCCTATCAGGAACGTCTGTCCGGTAACCAGGCCCCTGCCCTGTACGCGATTTCACTGATTGTGGTGTTCTTGTGTCTGGCGGCGTTGTATGAGAGCTGGTCGATTCCGTTCTCGGTCATGCTGGTGGTTCCGCTGGGGGTTGTGGGCGCATTGTTAGCTGCGACCTTACGCGGCCTGACCAATGACGTGTACTTCCAGGTGGGCCTGCTGACAACCATTGGCTTGTCGGCGAAGAACGCGATACTTATCGTGGAATTCGCCAAAGACCTGATGGAGAAAGAAGGCAAAGGCCTGATTGAATCCACGCTGGAAGCCGTCCGTATGCGTCTGCGTCCGATTCTGATGACTTCTCTGGCGTTTATCCTCGGGGTAATGCCGCTGGTTATCAGTACCGGTGCTGGCTCCGGTGCGCAGAACGCCGTAGGTACGGGCGTAATGGGCGGGATGGTCACCGCGACCGTTCTGGCTATCTTCTTCGTTCCGGTGTTCTTCGTGGTCGTTCGTCGCCGTTTCAGTAAGAAGACGGAAGATGTCGAACATTCGCATCCGGTAGAACGTCATTAATTAGTCTTACGTAGTAACGAAAAGGGTCGCATTAGCGGCCCTTCTTTTTTGCCCCTAAAAATTAATCGCATCTATTGCACATCAGTTTATTTTTCTCGGACAAAACTCAGGGATATAATCTTAATATTGCGGCATTTTCCGAAGGCAATATGCGATGGTTCCCGTCTTTAGTAAGACAGCCACTTAAGACTAGTCTTAGTTTACCAGACCCATACGAAAGTCATTTTTGTACTGCTGAAGATTCTGTCAACATAACCTAATGAAAAGTAAGCCTGTCTCTGCTTATTTAACCAGAGTTATATTAAAACGCAGGCTTTTGAATGTTTGGATGTCGGTACACTGCTGAACTTATTAAAGGTAATTGTAATTTTTCGTAATAGCGCGGTGAAATCTTTTTCAGAGTAGATTATAGTTACTGCATCAGGTTCACTGCGTATGTTCCGGGTCAGACAGTTGTATCCATCCCACACGGTGTTTGTTGGTATATCATAAGGGGATGCGTTATGGACGAATACTCGCCAAAAAGACATGATCTCGTACAGCTTAAATTTCTCTGTGAAACGTTGTATCATGACTGTCTCGCTAACCTTGAAGAAAACCGATCAGGCTGGGTCAATGACCCCACGTCTGAACTCAATCTTCAACTCAATGAACTGATCGAACATATTGCTACCTTCGCACTTAATTACAAAATTAAGTATAACGAAGACAATAAATTGATCGCGCAAATTGATGAATATCTGGACGATACTTTTATGTTGTTCAGTAACTATGGCATTAACGCAGAAGATCTGCAGAAATGGCGCAAGTCTGGAAACAGACTCTTCCGCTGCTTCGTCACGCTAAGCCGGACGAACCCTGTCAGTCTCTCTTGTTGAGATTATTACAAACAAAAAGGTGAAGTTATGTCAGATAACCCTTTAACAAAAACTGATTATTTGATGCGACTACGACGTTGTCAGACGCTGGATACATTAGAACGTGTTATTGAAAAAAATAAATATGAACTTTCAGATAATGAACTGGCTGTTTTTTACTCAGCAGCGGATCATCGTCTGGCCGAACTGACGATGAATAAGCTTTACGATAAGATCCCATCGTCTGTGTGGAAATTTATACGTTAATCATTACTGAATTCTGGTTCTTCCCCCCTTCGCCTTCTTTACTGACAACAGTACAGATTACAATGTGATACTTATCACACACTGAGACAGGGAACGTTCCCAACTGATTTCACACTCGTATATTGTGATTCTCTCGCTAAAAGGAGAACCACATGAGTGAAGAAAAACGCAAAATGATCGCCGGAGAGCTTTATCGTCCGGGTGATACGACCCTCCGAGCCGACCGTTTACGCGCCAGAACACTGCTGCATAGCTACAATCACTCCTCCCCCGAGGAGAAGCCCCTGCGCACCCGCTTGCTGGGCGAACTGCTCGGTCGCGCCGAAGATGCGTATATTGAGCCCACATTCCGCTGTGATTACGGATACAACATCTTCCTCGGCAAAAATTTCTACGCTAATTTCGACTGCGTGATGCTCGACGGTTGCCCCATTCATATTGGCGACAACTGCATGCTGGCACCCGGCGTCCATATCTATACCGCAACACACCCACTTGATGCCGAAGCACGCAATAGCGGCGCGGAATACGGCAAACCCGTGACAATTGGTAATAGCGTGTGGATTGGTGGGCGCGCCATCATTAATCCCGGCGTGACAATTGGCGATAACGTGGTCATCGCTTCAGGCGCGGTGGTGGTGAAAGATGTTCCAGCCAATGCTGTTGTTGGCGGCAATCCGGCGAAGATAATCAAAATGCTCGCATGACTGTTATGCTTTTCTGTAGCCAAACTGTTACTTTTCGCCTGCACGGACGCAACATAAAATAGAACATCACCCGATTCAGGCATAACAGAAGGCGCAGATGACCGAAATACAGCGACTGCTTACCCGCACCATTGACGAGTTGAACAGCGTAGAAAAGCGCGACAACCGTCCGCGCTTTAGCATCAGTTTTATTCGCCGCTTCCCAGGTCTCGTTTTCGCCATGTATCTGGGCTTCTTCGCGACGTGGGTCGTGATGTACCGTTCCGAAACGCTGGCAGATTCCCAATGGCTTTTGGTCGTCCTGTTCATCGTACTTAACGGCTTTTTCTTTTTCGATGTCGCACCGCGCTATCGCTACGAGGATATCGATGTCCTCGATTTTCGCGTCTGCTACAACGGGGAATGGTACAACACCCGTTTTGTGCCGAACGGGTTAATCGACACTATCCTGCAATCGCCCCGCGTTGCGGAGCCGCAGAAAAGCCAGCTGCAAAAAATGGTGGCAACCAAAGGCGAGCTGTCGTTCTATGATATCTTCACGCTTGCTCGCGCCGAGTCTGCACAATAAGCCGATTAAGCGTTCGTATCCCGGCGATAAACCGGGAAGCAGAAGTATTTCCGTACCCCAGTACCAGACCGGTTTCGCCCTGAGAAGGGTCAAGGTAAAAATGGCTTAACGCCGCCGGAGCCAACTGGCACTGACGCGCCAGATCCACTACTTTTCCGTCATCGATACCCGCTATTTTCACCGTGATATGCATTCCCCCTTCCCCGGCTGAAATGCTGTGAGGCAGCGTCAACTCCTGCTGTAAAGCCGCTCGCAGCTGAGCCTGTCGTTTGCGGTATAAACGACGCATCGACGCCAAATGTCGCGCGTAATGCCCCTCTTCAATGAAATGCGCCAACGCGCGCTGCTCTGCACGATGCCCGCCGCGCAGCAGGGAATGAATCGCTGGCTGTACCGCTTTCGCCAATGCTTTGGGCATTACCATGAAACCGATACGCAGCGACGGGAACAGTGTTTTACTGAATGTACCGAGGTAAACGACTGGCGCGTTCGGCACCATGCCTAACATCGCCGGGATAGGTTCCCCGCTATAGCGAAACTCACTGTCGTAATCGTCTTCAATAATCCACGCATCATGCGAGCGCGCGAATTCCAGCCAGGCTAAACGCCGGGCGGCGCTCATCAGATTACCAAGCGGATACTGATGCGAAGGGGACGTAAAAATAAGACGTGGCGTCGAGGTGGGCGATGCGGGGAAATACATGCCTTCATCATCGACGGGTAATCCCTGGAGCGTCAATCCCGCAGAGATAAACGCACTCCGGGCGCCAAAGTAGCCGGGATCTTCCAGCCACGCTAACTGCCCTCTTTCACTGAGTAACTGGGTGCAGAGATTCATCCCTTCACGCGCGCCTTCGGTGATCACCACCTGACTGGCATCGCAATCAATCCCGCGCGAAATCGCCAGATGACGAGCGATCGCTCTGCGTAATGATTCCTCCCCCGCAGAATCACCGTAACCCAACAATGCGCTGCCCTCTTCCCGCAAGACGCGATCCAGCAAGCGTCGCCACAGCGGCAGTGGGAAATAGTTTACCGCAGGCGTACCCGGTGTAAAAGCCAATACGGGCGAATCGCGACGCGTGGCTGGCGGCAGTTCGCCCAGATGTAGCGGCAGAGAAAACGCGAGCGGAGCGTGTGTTTCTGCGATCGAGGAATGCGGGAGCGTCGCCACTTGCGATCCCAACCGATCACGCAGCAGATAGCCTTCTGTTGCCAGTTGATCCAGCGCGGCATTGATGGTGTTACGCGATAACAGCAGTTGCTGCGCGATAGTTCGCGACCCAGGCAAGCGGCTCTGCGGCTGTAATTGCCCGTTCAGAATCGCGTTACGTAGCGCGTGATAAAGCGTGCGCTGTAATGTCTCGCCGTCGCGTTGTTGCACAGCCCGCGCCAGCAACCCATAAAATGCATCGTCAGGAATATTCATCGCCTCTCCTTGTGGTACCACCAGAAGATACGCCAGTGGTTCTTTTTAGGGAACCATCAAATCCTTATTCTGCGGTTGCATGTTCATAAAGGAGAGTCAGTATGAGTCAGAATAATCAGTTTGGTCAGCCGGTTGGCGATGCCCTTCCGGACTGGCAACCGCGCCCGCATCCACGTCGCGAAACGCTTGAGGGCCGCCTGTGCCGTCTTGAACCACTTAATGAAAAACACGCCGGAGCGCTGTTTGCTGCTTATCAGTTGGCAGAAGATACTCGCGCCTGGACGTGGCTTTTGCGTGAACCGGATAACGATGTGGAGAGTTACACCGCGTGGGTGAAAAGCATCGTGGCGCTACAGGATCCTATCCATTTTACCGTTATCGACAAACAGAGCGGGCAACCGGTGGGTACGCTGGCACTGATGCGCATCGACAGTAAAAACGGCGTGATCGAAGTGGGGCATGTGCATTTTTCACCATTGTTAAGCCGCACGGCAATGGCTACCGAAGCGCAGTGGCTGCTGATGCGCTACGCGTTCGATACGCTTGGGTATCGTCGCTACGAATGGAAATGCAATAGCCACAATGAGCCTTCTCGCCGCGCGGCGCTACGCATGGGCTTTCAGTACGAAGGGTGTTTTCGTCAGGCGTTAGTGATTAAAGGTCATAATCGTGACACACACTGGTTTTCAATCATCGACCAGGAGTGGCCGGAAGTAGACAAGGCAATGCAGAAATGGCTTGCCGCCGATAATTTTGATACCGACGGCAAGCAGCGGACGTCCCTGGAAAGTTGGCGACAGCCAAAAAATTAACGTCTTTTCTTACGCCCCTGCACGGCTTTAAAGCGGGGGTTTGTTTTGCAAATGACGTACAGCCGCCCTTTACGTTTCACTATCTGGCAATCCGCGTGGCGCTGTTTCGCGCTTTTGAGTGAATTCAGAACCTGCATCGTTAGCTCCGTTTCGCGTCAATAAAACCGCCGAAGCGCTGGCGGAAGCGCGCCATACTGCCTTCGTTCGAATACGTTTTTTGCTTCCCGGTATAGAACGGATGCGATTTGGACGACACATCCAGCGGGATATACGAGAAGTTTTCCCCTTCCAGCTCAATTTCCCGTTCGGTTTGAATAGTCGAGCCGACTTTGAAATATTCGTTGGCGCTGGTGTCATGGAACACCACGGTGCGGTAATGCGGGTGGATATTGGTTTTCATGATGAACCTCAATTGTTATATTATAACATAACAACAAGATACACCGAGGTTGGATCAATATCAACCCTGTACCGTTCATGGTTATTTTTCACGCAATAAAAAAGGCGACCATCGTCGCCCTTCTCGTTACAGCATCACAGCGTTAACGCTGTTCACGCCCCACTAAAAAAGTGGTTAGCGTAAACGACAACACTAACGCCATCGCCACACCTGACAGCGCAAACACAAAGTACGGGCCGATGTACGCAGGCAAACTGAAGATACTCGACAGAATGTAGCCATACAGGCGCACGCCAAAGAAAGCGATGAATGCCGAGGCCAGGGAACTGGCAATCGTCGCCGCAATAAACGCTTTCTTATAGCGCGTCAGTACGCCAAACAGCGCCGGTTCTGTGATCCCCAATAAGGCCGAAACCGCCGCCGACAGCGTCACTGTGCGTTCTTGTCGGTCTTTGCTCAGACGCCAGATAGCAAAGGTTGCTCCGGCAATCGCCATGTTTGCCATAAACATCATCGGCATCAGCATGTCGTAACCGCGATCGCTGAAATTTTGCAGCGCAATCGGGGTCATTGCATGATGCATCCCGGTGAGGATCGCCACAGGACGGATCGCGCCGACCACAAGTCCTGCAAAACTCGCCGATACACCGAACAACCCTTCAATGCCATACGCCAGCGCTTTGCCCAACCAAATACCAATCGGGCCGATCACCACCAGCGCCGCCAGTGCGCCAATAAACAGCGTCAGCGTTGGGGTGAACACCGTTTTCAGCACGTCGGGCATGAAGCTGTCGACCCATTTGTGGATATATTTCAGCGCCAGTACCGAGAAAATCACCGGAATAACGCTGGAAGCATAGTTAAACACTGGAACCGGAATAGCGTTCATCAGCCACAGCGCGGAAGCGGCATCAGGCTGATGTGTCGCCAGCGCTTTCGCGGCCTCGATTAACGTTGGATACATCAGACAGGCCGCCACCGCAGCTGCCAGATACTCATTGGTTTTAAAGATTTTTGCCGCAGATACCGCAAGGAAAAAAGGCAGGAAATAGAACACGCCACTGGCGATCAGGTCGATAATCATCACTGTGTCGCTTTTGGTCGACACCACATTCAGCGCGATTAAACCGGCCAGCAATCCTTTGATCATCCCTGCCCCGGCAATCGCCGGCACAATGGGACCAAACACGCCGGACACGGTATCCATAAACAGCGACACCAGGCTTTTACGCCCTTTGCTGTTTACCGCAGTCGACTCGTCACGCTGACCGAGCGCTTCCTGCATTTGCTCATACCAGCCGTTGACCTTCGGCCCAATGATTATCTGGAACTGATCGCTTTGTAATTGCGCACCCAGCACGCCGGGCAGCTTTCTGATTTCGACTTGTTCAATTTTGCTATCATCAATCAAATCAAAGCGTAAGCGGGTCATGCAGTGCCAGACTTTATTGATATTACCTTGTCCACCCACCAGTTGGATGATCCGGGCGATGGCGTCTCGCGTCCCCATAGTGACTCCTGCGACTCTTCTTGTTTTGGTTATCCGGATGGTAATAAAGCCCGGCATACAAAACAAACCAATAAAACTTGAAGCCTCTCACACTTCTCAATAACAAAAGCCATCAATCTGCCACATAGTAATAATTGGTCTGGTTTTTAATTCAATTAACCACCAATTTCAGACCAAAATATTTATTCAAAAAAAGGGTTTACCGCATGCCAAAAATAGAGCGAAGATAAATCATCAATCGTCTTCTTTTCCGTCTTAAACAGGGAGCCTTTTTCCGTGGAACCGACGTTTATTACCGCAATAGACTGCTTCATCACCCGCCCGGATCGCCATAATCTGGTGACGGTACGCGTAACCACCGACAAAGGCATTATCGGCCTTGGCTGCGCCACATTTCAGCAGCGCCCACTGGCGGTCAAAACCCTCGTCGATGAATATCTTCGTCCGCTGCTAATGGGCCGCGATGCCAATCATATTGAAGATCTCTGGCAGATGATGAACGTCAACGCTTACTGGCGTAACGGCCCGGCGATGAACAACGCCATCGCAGGCATCGATATGGCGCTATGGGATATCAAAGCGAAACTGGCAAACATGCCGCTGTATCAGTTATTCGGCGGTAAATCTCGCGACGCGATTGCCGCGTATACCCACGCTAGCGGCGAAACACTCGAAGAACTGTACCGCGCGGTGGATGCGCTCCTGGAAAAAGGGTATCGCCACATTCGTTGCCAGCTTGGTTTCTATGGCGGCACGCCAACCGACTTGCATGCGCCGGAAAACCCTTCGGTTGGCGCGTGGTTCGATCAGGATCAGTACATGCGCAATACGGTGGAGATGTTCCGCGCGCTGCGTGAACGCTACGGCCACCGTTTCCACATTCTGCATGACGTGCATGAACGTTTGTTCCCGCAGCAAGCGGTGCAACTGGCGAAACAACTGGAACCGTATCAGCCCTATTTCATCGAAGACATTTTGCCGCCGCAGCAGACCCCGTGGCTGACGCAAATTCGCCAGCAAAGCAGCGTGCCACTGGCGCTTGGCGAGCTGTTTAACAATCCGGCGGAATGGCACGACTTAATCGTTAATCGTCAGATAGATTTTATTCGCTGCCACGTGTCGCAAATCGGAGGCATCACACCGGCACTGAAATTAGCGGTACTGTGTCAGGCGTTTGGTGTACGTCTGGCCTGGCACGGCCCCGGCGACATGACCCCGATTGGCGTAGCGGTGAACACCCATCTCAATATTCATCTGCACAACGCGGCAATTCAGGAGTTTATTCCTCGTTCCGCCACCACAGATGCAGTCTTCCCTGGCGCGCCAGAAGTGAAGGCGGGATACATCTATCCGCCACAGGCGGTCGGCATTGGGGTTGGCTTCAATGAGGAATTGGCAACTCAGCATCCGGTGGTCTATCGCCCGCACGAATGGACGCAAAGCCGGTTACCGGACGGCACCCTTCACACGCCATAGTCAGCCGGGTTGCTGACGGAAAGCAAGATTGTCGCGGTTGTGGGGAATAACGTAAGTGCAGGTGTAGTTGATGTCAATAATGTCACTGATTTCATACACCTGCCCGCCCGCTAAAATGCCACGGTTGTTGATGTGCATCGCCGGACTCCCCTTTTTGCAGCCCAATAATTCGGCCTGTTCACGGCTGATAGTGACCGCCCGGTAGGTCGTGAGCATGTGCGAAATCTCAAAACCCTTTTGCAGGACATATTGCTGTAATGATCGCTCGATAACCTGCTGGCTAAGGTCAGCGAATGCCGCCGAAGGCATGCGTGACACCTCGATTTGCACGGGATTGTCGTCCACATAGCGCAGACGGCAAAACTGCCAGATAAAGTCATCATCCGTTAGCCCGAATATCTGTTGCTCCTCGCGATTCGGGCGTTTTTTATGCAGGCTAATCATCCGGTAACGCATCTGATCGAAACGCTTTTCGGTTATCGAGTTGTAGACCAGAGGATTGTTCCGCGCCTGTTCATTAATCCAGCAGCCCGATCCCTGGACAATTCTGACGACACCGATACTCGCCAGTTTTTCCAGCGCCTGTCGGACGGTAAATCGCGAAACGCCGTATTCTTCCGCTAGTTGTCGCTCAGGAGGAAGTTTGCGTGGGCCGCCATCGCCCTGCTGATAAATTTTACTGAGCAGATCCTGCGTGACGAACTCATTTTTCTTCATCGGCGTGTCCCTGATTATTCCTTTGAAAAAAGACAGTTAACCTTATCATTGCATATAATTGGCGTAATATGACGATTTCCACGCTGGATAAGGGAAGCAGGACCGTGACAAATAAAAAAATGGTCGTTCTGGTCGTGGCCGTGCTGATCCTCTCTGTCTTATTACCTATCACACTCAGCGTCTGGCTCGCACATTATCAGGCCGAAAAAGAGTTTACGCGCGATCTTAACCACTATGGCGAACGCGTCATTATGCGTACCCAACAGGTGGTTTCTCAGGCCAAATCGACCCTTAAAGAAATCGATGCCTTCAAGGGTGAATCTTGTAGCGAGGCCCATCTGCAGGCGATGCGCCGCGCCTCCTACACCCACCGCGATGTGCAAGAAGTCTTATGGCTGGACGACCTGAAACCACGCTGTTCGTCGCTGGAAAGTAAAAGTACTGAGATGCAATTTCCGCCTACCGATCGTCACACCGTGGACGGTTACCGCGTCTGGCTGACCAACAACAACGATCTGGGGATCCATCATTACATGGTGGCGCTGGCGAGTGAGCATCACATGGTGATGCTCGATCCCGGTTCGTTCGTCGACGTCACGCCTTTTTCATCCTGGATAATCAACGTAGCCCTGATTGGCACCCGCAGCGGAGGCATCATCGCTCAAAGCGCTCCTTTCGATTTACAGCTTTTGCGACAGGTGCGCCATAACGGGAACAACACCTTCTTACGTAACGGCATTCTCTATAATTTGCGCGACTATCCGGATGTCGGTATTTCACAGGTAGTCTGGGCCCCCACGACGCCGCTCACCGCACGTTGGCACCAGCAGTTGCTCATCTGGTTGCCGCTTGGGGTGATCATAAGCCTGCTCGGTTCGTTGCTGATCATAAAACTGGTGCGTGAGTCACAATCGCCTTATCAACGCATGCTGGACGCCATCAACGCCCGCAGTCTCGACGTTTACTATCAGCCCATTGTGTCATTACGATCCGGGAAAATCGTTGGCGCAGAAGCGCTGGCGCGCTGGCGTCAGCCGGATGGCACCTTTTTATCGCCTGACATTTTTGTGCCGCTGGCTGAGCAAACCGGGCTTATCACCCGCCTCACGGGTTTGATCGTGGAAAAAGTCTTTGAAGATTTGGGGCCGTGGCTGAAACTGCATCGGGATCTGCATGTCTCGATCAACCTCGATCCGCAAGACCTTCTCTCCCCCAAACTGCCTGCGCTGTTGGCGCAACAGCTTAATAAGTGGGGCGTACAGCCCTCGCAGGTGGCGCTTGAACTGACTGAGCGCAGTTTTATCGATTTGAAAAACAGCAGCAGCGCCCTGAGCCAGTTTCGACAAGCGGGTTACGCGCTGTACATCGACGATTTTGGCACCGGCTATTCCAGCCTGAGTTATCTGCAAAATCTGGATGTCGACATCATCAAAATCGACAAATCATTCGTGGATGCGCTGGAATTTAAAAATGTCACGCCGCACATCATCGAAATGGCCAAGTCTCTGCAATTAGCGATTGTCGCCGAAGGGGTTGAAACCGAATTCCAGCGAGAGTGGCTGGTGCAGCATGGCGTGCAGTTTGGTCAGGGTTGGTTATTCAGTAAGGCATTGCCAAGAGCAGAGTTTGTCCTCTGGGCGGAAAGCAATCTGCATCAGTCTGACGCGGTGTAAAACGGCTGGCGGCACGCCGCACAGCCGTATTCGTTTACTCGTTTAGGATCGGTGCGAAGCCGCCGTAAATCATCCTTTTGCCATCAAATGGCATGCTTTCGCCCATCTCTTTCATCCGTGGATCGGCCATCATCTTCGCGTTGGCCGCATCCCGAACCTCTTTCGACGGATATTCAATCCAGCTGAAAACCACTTCTTCATTGTCTTCTGCTTTTACCGCCATGCGAAAGTCAGTCAGCTTGCCGTCTGGCACATCGTCTGCCCAACATTCCACCACGCGGGTGGCCCCGAACTCTTTAAAGAGCGGTGCCGCCTTTGCCGCCAACGCCAGATATTCCTCCTTTTTGTCCGCAGGCACGGCAACGACAAAACCATCAACATACTTCATGAGATAACCTCCGAAGTGAACGGCGCGGTCAGCGGTTCTGACCGCATCCGGCGTTGATAAGTTTAGTCGCGACGCCAACTGAACGCATAACGCAGGCGCCGTGAAGGCAGCAGGAATTCTGGCGATACGCTCGGGCTCCAGGAGTCATCGCCGCCGACGCCCATATGAAACGCATCCAGATTCAGCCAGCAGCCCGGTTCCTCACGTAACAGATGCTGATGACTTGTCTCCTGCAACTGCTGCTGGCTATAGCGGCTAAGGCCGAAATGGAACTCGCCTTGCCAGCAATTATCCGCATAACGGAGTTCGTGCGTATCACAGCGCAGCCCGTTCTCTGTCGGGAAAATGTAAGGCGTATGCAGCTCGTTAAGCGGCAGTGTCCAGCGTCCGTGGCGAGCAGAAAGTTTGCGATCCGGATAGTTTTCATGGGGACCAAGACCCAGCCACGACGCATGTGTTGCGGTCTCTGCCAACTGGCAGCTCAGGCCAATTCGCGCAGGTTCGGGAATATCCGCCGCAACGGTGATGTCGATCTCGGCATGCAACTCGCCGTGACCATCAATACGCCAGCGCTTATCGGAAATAAATAACGCTTTCGTCTCGTGCTCCCAGACATGGCGGGTCACAATCACCACCTCGTCGCCCCTTTCTTTCGCTTCACAGTGCAACAATCGGGCATTCATGGCGTACATCCCCGCCGCCTTCCAGCGTTCAACCCAGGCGTTTGGATCGATACGTGTGGCTTCGCTGACACCAATGTCGTTATCCAGCGGCGCACGAGTGAAGTTATCGACAACCGGCGACAATAACGCGGGCTTTTCATCGCGCCACCACTGGCTTAAATTCCCGCTCTCACGACTGAACTGCCAGCGCTGATTGCCATGAGTGACGGTAAAAGTCTCTGCGTTTTCAGCCAACTGCGGTGTAACGCCAGCGACGGTCAACACCGGAATGGCAAGCGGCGTCGGTAATGGCCACTGATCCCAGGCGCAAAGATGATTTGCGTCGGACCACGCCGTGGCGTCGTTCTGCCACACTTCAACGTTCAGCCAGAGTTCCCCCGCGCCTGCTGGCAGTGCCTCATTCGCCAGCTCCAGCAACTGAACGCCCTGCGGGGCAAGAGTCAGAACGCACTCGCCCTCAGCAATGGTTTCGCCGTCGCGTGCCAGCCACCAGCGCAAACGCTCGTTATCGCTGCGACGGAACAGATATTCACTACGAACCTCCACCCTCAATGGGGAAACGGAATGCAGACGAAACTGGAAAAACTGCTGCGCGCGTTTGGCTTCGAACAACGCCGGGTGCGGCGTACGGTCAGGGAACACCAGGCCATTCATGCAGAACTGACGATCGTTAGGCGTATCACCGAAATCACCGCCATAAGCCCAGAAAGTATTGCCTTCGGCATCGGTTTTACACAGCGCCTGATCGACCCAATCCCAGACGAAACCGCCCTGCAATCGCGGAAATTCGCGGAACGCCTGCCAGTAATTAGCGAAACCACCAAAGCTGTTCCCCATCGCATGCGCATATTCGCAAAGGATAAGTGGACGCGATTCATTTGGCAGACCGATCCATTTTTTCAGCGACCATTTCGGCACCGCCGGGAACGGCTGATCCTGATCGACCCGCGCATACATCGGGCAAACAATGTCCGTCGCGGCGGTATTAGCCCCGCCGCCTTCGTACTGAACCGGACGCGTAGGATCGGTGGTTTTCAGCCAGCGATACAGCGCATCGTGGTTCGCGCCGTGCCCGGATTCATTCCCCAGCGACCAGATAATGATCGATGGATGATTACGGTCACGACTCACCATTCGGGCCACGCGCTCGCTCATCGCTGGCAGCCAGCGGGGATCGTCCGCCAGACGACTCATTGGCACCATGCCGTGGGTTTCGATATTGGCTTCGTCGACCACGTATAAACCATAGCGATCACACAGCCGATACCACAGCGGATGGTTAGGGTAATGCGAGCAGCGTACGGCGTTAAAGTTGTTCTGCTTCATCAGCAAAATATCTTGCCGCATGGTGGCTTCATCCACTGCTTGTCCTGTTTGTGGATGATGTTCATGACGGTTCACGCCCCGGATCAGCAGTGGTTGACCATTGAGCGTCAGCAGGCCATTTACGATCGCCACTTTACGGAAGCCGACGTCACAGGCTTCGGTTTCCAGCGGCTTTCCGCTGGCGTCAAACAGAGTGATCGTCAGGCGATAAAGCGTGGGGATTTCTGCGCTCCACAGATCCGGCTTTTCCACCGGGATCGCCAGATGCAGCCGTTCAGCCCAGTTTCCCCGTTCATCGACAATGTCACTCCCCGGTTTTTGGCGCTGCCGCCCAACTGCAACCCCTTCGCACCACAGCACGGCTTCCACTTCCGTTTCAGCAAACGCTTCACCTTCGAACGTGACATTCAGGTTCAGCACACCACGGGTGAAATCTTCATTCAAATCGGTCGTGAGATGGTAATCGGCGATGCGAGTGGCGGGTTTGTGCAGCAACGACACATCACGGAAAATCCCGCTCATTCGCCACATATCCTGATCTTCCAGATAGCTGCCGTCGCACCAGCGCAACACCAGCACCGTCAGGCGATTATTTCCGGGCACCAGCACGTCGCTAAGATCGAATTCCGCTGGCAGGCGGCTGTCCTGCGAATAGCCCATCCACTGCCCGTTGCACCACAGATAAAACGCGGAATTCACGCCATCGAGCACAATCCGTGTCGGCCCTTCTTTCAGCCAGCTTTCTGGCACCTCAAAATCGCGGGAGTAACAGCCGGTCGGGTTTTCCGTAGGCACGTGTGGCGGCGTGACGGCGATGGGATAAGTGACGTTGGTGTAAATCGGGATGTCATAACCCTGCATCTGCCAGTTAGACGGCACCGGCATCGCCACCGCATCGGCTAAATCGCGTTCAAGCCAGTCATCCGGCACGGCTTCCGGCGCGTGGAAGAAGTTAAAACGCCATTCACCGTTGAGACACAGGCGAGAAGCGGAAGGCATATCGTCTTGTGCCTGTTCGGCATCACGCCAGCTGAACATCGGGGCGTGGGCGGGTAAACGATGCCATTGCGTTACACCGGGGTTTTCCCAGTCGCGGCGGGCGAGAATGGAGTGCAGGGAATTCATCAATAAAACCTCTACGCGAAGCGCTCACAATTTTAATCAGCATGCGCCGATCTGCATCAAGCGTAAAGGATCGAATCAACGAGAAGCGAGGAGGATCACAAAGCGATCATCGCAGACCGAGTTTATTCGCCAGCGCCGCGAGTTCCTGTAGCCGATGGGCAAGATCGTCTGGCAGATCCTGCGTAACTGGCGCGGTCGTTCCACGAAAGGCAAGTGTGACCGGCAACTGTGTCTGGCTCAATGCGCTGGCATCACGCTCACTGATAAGCCAGTCCACCCCCTGTTCGCCTGCATCACGAAACGCCTGGCGAATGGTGGTCAACGGCGGGGTAAACCAGGCGCTATCTGTGGTGTCATCATAACCGACGACGGATAACTGTTGCGGCACCGCAATTCCCTTTTCCGCACAAGCGCGCAGTACACCGAGCGCCATCTGATCATTTGCCACCAGAATGGCATCCGGTTTCGCTGCGTTCGCCAGCAGTCCGTGCGTCTTTTCATAACCCGATTGCGCACTCCAGTCCCCACTCGCGATAGCACAGGGTGCAACTCCGGCAGTAATCAACGCCTGTTTCCAGCCATCAAGTCGTGCTCGCGCAGAAACGGAAGAGAGTGGCCCTGCCAGCAGCGCAATCCGTGAATGGCCTTGCTCCAGCAAATGCGTGACGCCAAGCTGTGCGCCCTGCGATGAACTGAACACCAGGCTGTTGACCTCAGCCTGTTCGCTGACATCCAGAAACAGAACCGGAAGCGGCGCTGCCAGCTCGCGCAACCGCAGGGCGACATCATCTTCCAACGGCACGTTAATCATCAATCCTTCAACGCGCTGCGCCAACATTTCCTGTACCGCCGCCCGACAATCATCCTCCGCGTTGCCGGTCACCATCGAAATCAGCACTGCATAGCCCTGTTCGCTGGCCCGGCGCTTCACCGCCGAAGCAATTTGCGACGGCGCATGCAACGCCAAATCGGCGCTTATAAGCCCGAGCGTCGGTTGGCGTTTACCCGCTAAAAGCTGCGCACCGCGATTGGGAATATAATTCAGGTCCGCCATTGCGAGCTGCACCTTTTCACGGGTGCGGGCCGAAACGTGTTCCGCCTGGTTAATCACGCGGGACACGGTTTGGTAGGAAACGCCCGCCAGTCGCGCGACGTCATACAGAGTGATGGCTTTCATTGGTATTCAGCATCCATAGAGCAATGCCGCCAGTGTAACGGATAATGAAAGCTATGACTGTGAGCGCTTCGTAAATTAGCTCAATACTTTCTCTTTTTTCAGCTGCGGACGCGCTTGTATCTCCGTGCGGAACCACGGCAAGCAAAGCTGAATTAACGGACCAATCGCAAGCGCATACACCAGCGTGCCAATACCCACGCTGCCGCCCAGCAGATAGCCGATGACCAATACGGTTAGCTCGATACAAGTGCGGATGACGCGAACTGACCAGCCGGTGCGGGCATGAATCCCGGTCATTAGTCCATCACGCGGTCCGGGGCCAAAGCCTGCGCCAATGTACATTCCGGTCGCCAGTGCGTTGAGTATGACCGCGGCAATCATCAGCACGCTTTTCATAACCAGCGATTCTGGCGTGAAAAGTATTGCCATCGTCGCGTTAGCAGCCAGACCGATCACAATCACATTGCTGATCGTGCCCAGCCCCGGACGCTGGCGAATAGGGATCCACAGCAACAGCACTAACGCGCCGGTAATGATCATCACCGTACCGATATCGAGTGCAAAAACCTTGCCCACGCCGAGGTGGAAAACGTTCCAGGGATCGGCCCCTAAATTTGCATGCACGAACATCGCGGTGGAAACGCCGTACAGGCAGAGCCCGACGTACAGTTGCAGTAAACGGCGCAGCATAAAGACCTCATCAGTGATTGCTGAAAACGCCATCATCGTTAAAAATGGACCTATTATTAATGACCAGTTTTATAAAAGTGGACTGCTATGTCTCTTCGTCGCTCCGGAAGTCAATCGCTGATGAGCCTGCTCGGTCACTGGCAGGAAAGTGCTTCGCGCACACCGCTATGGCGTCAGCTTGCCGAGGCGCTACGGCTGTTGATCCTTGATGGGCGTCTGGCGCTCGACAGCCGTTTGCCTGGCGAACGCGAACTGGCAACGGCGCTGAACGTGAGCCGTACCACGGTCGCCAGCGCCCTCGCCCAATTACGCGATGAGGGCTATATCCTCAGTCGCCACGGTAGCGGCTCGCGGGTAATCCTTCCAATTCAGCATCAGCAGGTGCCTGGGCGAATGGCTACCGTACAGGCACTCGATTTGTCGACCGCCGCGCTGAGCGCAGGCCCTGAAATTCATCAGGCTTATACCCACGCGCTTGCCGCTATGCCACAGCATCTCGCCAGTACCGGATACGATCAGCAAGGTTTACCGGTGTTGCGGGAAGCAATCGCGCAGCGCTATTGTGCACGCGGTTTGCCGACTCGCGCCGACGAAATCATGGTGGTCAACGGCGCAGTAAGCGGGTTGGCACTGATTCTGCGATTGTTAACCGGCCCCGGAGATCGGGTGGTGGTGGATAATCCAACCTATCCTCTGGCGATTGCCGCCATTCAGGGCGCTTCCTGCCGTCCGGTGGGTGTTTCTCTGCCACAACAGGGTTGGGATGTTGATGGGCTGGCCGCCACTTTCGCGCAAACAGCGCCACGTCTTGCCTATCTGATGCCAGATTTTCACAATCCGACCGGGCGTTGCATGGATGCCGCGACACGCCAGCGCGTGGCCGATCTCTCTGCCCGCACGCGTACTACGCTTGTCATCGATGAAACCATGGTTGATCTCTGGTACAACGCTCCCCCACCCGCGCCGCTGGCAGCCTTTAACGCCGATGCGCCGGTAATAACTTTAGGTTCGACGGGCAAAAGTTTTTGGGGCGGACTGCGGCTCGGTTGGATCCGCGCTTCCACACGCACATTGGCTTCATTGATTCAGGCGCGCGATACCCTGGATTTAGGGTCACCGACGCTGGAGCAACTCGCCACCTGCTGGCTGCTGGAAAACGCAGAGAGCCTGTTGCCAGCAAGACGCAAAATGCTCGCCGCTCGCCGCGACATGTGCAGCGCATTAATGACGGAATATTTCCCGCAATGGCGTTACGAACAGCCAGAAGGAGGACTTTCATTTTGGGTGGAATTACCGGATTCTTTGGCAACGCTGTTCGCCGCGCGGGCTGAAAGCGCTGGGATCCATTTGGGAACGGGCACACGCTTTGGGTTGGCTGGGGCTTTCGACCGCTGGCTACGGTTGCCGTTTACGCTGGACGATGAAACACTGAGAATGGCGTTCAGGACATTGCAACCTATCTGGAATTCTCTGAACGGTCAGCAGAATAAATTACCACCACGAAAAATAGTTTACTAAAATAGCGACGAGCTAATAATAATCTGCGGTTTATTATTAGCTCATTCAAAAATAGAGATACTTTTACCCTAAATAATTCGAGTTGCAGGAGGGCGGCAACAGGGTGCAGTCAACGTACCTGCAGCTCGAAGAATGACGGGTAAAATTAATGCTGACGAGGGATCGGGAAACCTTTGACCGAAATAATAAAGCTATCGCCGTCTTTTTTAATTTTAGCGCCGGTATCGCACCAGTCTGATGCAATGCGAAAGAACTCATCGCTACCGACATTCCAGTTGAGACGAACGTGTTTTACATATCCCGAGCGAAGCATTTCACAGGCTTCACCGTAACTGCTGGCCGTTGAGAGTTGCTGTTTCATTTTCTCTTCTTCAGAATTTTTCGTATTGCTTTGATTTCTTTAGGAGTAAGAGGAGATGATTCTTCTTCGGTATGTTGACTGTCTACCTCGCCTTCGGATACTCCCGCCTCTGATTCTGTTTCCAGCGCCAGCTGCAAAAGTCTTTGCGTTGCCGCGCCTAAGGTCTCGTTATGGACTTCCGCGTAATGGCGTAATTGTTCTTTCAGATCGCCGTCAATTTTAACATTCAGAACAGCCGTGGTCATGGTAAAGCTTCCCGTGCAATAAATTAAGATAATTAATACACGAACATTTGCAGGCAATCCAGAAATAAATTTTTCATAAAAATGAAATAAATAATTACCCAGATTTATTGTCTACCTAATATATGACAGTTATATGACACTATTATTTCAAACACATGACCGACTATTTATTCTTGCTTCAAACACAATGTAATAACACTAAAGTTTAAGGGGTTAATTCCAGGAACGAAAGAAAAGAACGAGTATAGACGTTTGGGGGGATTTTGGGAGGGTAGCGCAGAATTGGGTGGGGGCCCTGCCAGCTACATCCCGGCACACACGTCGTCTGCCCTGGCTGCTTCCTTCCGGATCTGACCTGGTGAACAGAGTAGCGTTGCGGGAGAACCAACAGAGCCCCCATTGAGAGCGTTATTCCTAACGCGCTGGCGCATTATCCCTGTGCGGCCCGGCAATTGCAACCCGCGGCGGTCCGGATGATGGTTTATTGTTCGAACACCGTTCGCACCGGGCATCCCGCCGGACAAGTTTTCCATATTGCGAACTTGCTCTCAGCAAAATGTGGCGCAGCGTCCAGACTGTTTTTGAGTCCATCAGACATCCGTCTTTCTTCACCTTCAGGGGTCGACAATGATCAAATCACTGCCTTTGACACTTACTCTGCCAATGCCCGCTATCGATGAAGTGACAATAGCCCATCAGGGGCTAAATTATTTACGCCCGGACGTGGTGCTGGATTTTGTCAGCGTCAACCCGACACCGCTGCTGTTCGTCACCCCGGTCGCGGTGCTGTTCGCCTCGCTTGGTGTGGTCGGTCATGTACCGTTGCGCCGCATCCCGGTTGCGGTTTCTGGCCGGGTGATCTACCCGATTTGCACCCAGATCCTGCCGGAGATGCGCGGTAAACTGATCATCAACACCGCCTCGCGAAAGCTGAAATTCCTTGAAAATCAGATGGTGAAACCTGACGAATTTGCGCCAAGCACGTCGCAGGTTATTGGACTGGCGCTGGAATTTACGTTTCAACAGCCGGAATAACGCCAGTCTTCACATCGTGTAGAGCGTCGCTTATTCTGTGCTTTTCCCGAGATGGATAGCGCTATGGAACCCATTGATTCATTCCCGCACCGGGTGTGGCAAATTGTTGCGGCGATCCCGGAAGGTTCGGTCACGACCTATGGCGACGTCGCAAGACTCGCGGGTTCGCCACGCGCGGCGCGTCAGGTGGGTGGCGTGCTAAGACGCTTACCGGAAGGATCGACGTTACCGTGGCACCGGGTGGTTAATCGTCATGGCAACATTTCACTGACCGGGCCGGATTTGCAGCGTCAACGTCAGGCATTATTGTCTGACGGCGTGCAAGTCTCGGGAAGTGGCAAAATTGATATGCAGAAGTATCGCTGGAATTACTGATTCCCTCCCCCATCAGGAGGAGGGAAACCGACGTTAAGGAATTTGCGTCGGGGCAGGCACTGCGGAGGACGGATTCACCTGAGTCGGTGAAGTCGATGGCACGGTTGTCGCCGCCCCACCGTCCGTGGCAACAGGTACAGCCGTCGCCTGTACAGGCACCAGTGTCAGGTCCGCTTTGGTCCCGCCGTTGTTGATAACCTGCTGAACCGTATCGGTAATGAACACCAGTTTATCGTTGACGGTCACCGCCGCACTCAACAGGATCCGCGCGTTAGGCTGAATGTCTGCCGGGTTATACGGGAGGACAAAGCTAAACGGCGCCTGTTTCCCTTCCGTACGCGTCACTTTCTGCGAAATTACCTTCGAAGGCGCATCCGCAAGCGATGCATCAGACAATGTGACTGTCAGCACGGCATCCGGTGGCAAGGCCACTTTCTGGCGGATCCACGCAGTACCGGACACATTAGGTTGCTGAATTACAGGCTGTGTAGCCGCAGAGGGGTTCGGGTTTGGCGCAGGCGTCGGAATATCCGCGCTCTTATGAGCACAGGCAGACAGTGCAACCGCAACCGCTAAACCACTTAACATGTGCACGACTTTCATTATGTTCTCCTTATCATCCATGCACCCACGGGATTTTATCCCGCAAGAGTGAGTGGTTAAAACATTTGTAACGCAGTAAGTGTGGCACAGATCTCAGATATCTGCCTGTAATCGGACCGTTATTCAGATAATTGCACCCATCGGACCACTTCGAAAACTGCGTTATACTGTGGCTATTCCCGCGCCTTGTGCGGTCTTTTTTACCTTTGAGGACATTTATGAGTCAGGCTCTCTCTAATCTGCTAGCCCTGTTAAATCTGGAAAAAATTGAAGAGGGATTGTTCCGCGGCCAGAGTGAGGATCTGGGTTTACGTCAGGTGTTTGGCGGTCAGGTAGTCGGTCAGGCGCTTTATGCCGCTAAGGAGACCGTCCCTGCAGATCGTCTGGTGCATTCGTTCCACAGCTACTTCCTGCGCCCCGGTGACAGCCAAAAACCGATTGTCTATGACGTAGAAGTCCTGCGCGATGGCAACAGTTTCAGCGCTCGCCGCGTGGCTGCTATCCAGAACGGTAAACCGATTTTCTATATGACGGCCTCTTTCCAGGCTCCCGAGTCGGGTTATGAACACCAGAAACAGATGCCAATTGCGCCTGCACCTGATGCACTGCCGTCGGAAACCGATATCGCCCGTAAGCTCGCCCATCTATTGCCCCCGCCGGTCAAAGAGAAGTTTCTTTCTGATAAGCCACTGGAAATTCGCCCAGTCGAGTTCCATAACCCAATGAAAGGTCACGTTGCCGAGCCGAAACGTCAGGTGTGGATCCGCGCCAATGGCACCGTTGCCGATGATTTCCGCGTGCATCAATACCTGTTGGGCTACGCTTCCGATTTCAATTTCCTGCCCGTGGCCTTGCAGCCGCACGGCGTGGGATTCCTTGAAAAAGGTATGCAGGTCGCGACGATTGACCATTCGATGTGGTTCCATCGCCCGTTCAATATGAATGAATGGCTGCTGTACAGCGTGGAAAGCACGTCGGCCTCCAGCGCTCGGGGCTTTGTGCGCGGTGAGTTTTACACTCAGGATGGTGTGCTGGTCGCGTCGACTGTGCAGGAAGGGGTGATGCGTAATCGTAACTGATTGCGCTTTTTTATTGTCGGGTGGCACTACGCTTACCCGACATACTCTCGCCCGGCGATATCACATACGCTTGAACCAAAAACAAAGCCTCCGAATCGGAGGCTTTGCTCGCTCTGGAGTTAACTCAATTTATCAGGCGTTATACGCATTCTCGCCGTGGCTGTTGACGTCCAGCCCTTCGCGTTCCTGCTCTTCCGGCACACGCAGCCCAACGGTAAGGTCAGCCAGTTTGTAGCCGATGAACGCCACCACGCCAGACCAGACAATGGTCAGACCGATACTTTCCAGCTGCACCAGAACCTGATGGCCCATGGTCACGCCTTCGGCATAGCCCACGCCACCCAGGGAAGTGGAGGCAAAGATGCCAGTCAGAATACAGCCGACGATGCCACACACACCGTGCACACCGAACACATCGCAAGGGTCATCGACACGCAGCCAGCGTTTCAGCGCCGTTACGCCCCACAAGCCCGCCAGGCCCGCCGCTATTCCGACAATCAAGGAACCGCCGACACCGATGTAACCACAAGCAGGAGTGACCGCGACCAGACCTGCGATAGCGCCAGAACAAGCACCCAACAGAGAAGGTTTGCCGCGCACAGCCCACTCGCCAAAGACCCAGGCCAGAATCGCTGCCGCCGTTGCAACCACGGTATTCACGAACGCCAGCGCCGCAATTTCGTTCGCAGAGCTTGCTGACCCGGCGTTGAAGCCGAACCAGCCGACGTACAGGATAGCCGTACCGGTGAAGACCATCGGCAAGTTATGCGGTTTGAACGCTTCTTTGCCAAAGCCTACACGTTTGCCAATCAGGTAAGCACCCACCAGGCCCGCGACTGCGGCGTTGATATGTACCACTGTGCCGCCCGCGAAATCCAGCGCGCCATGCGTTGCCAGTAAACCGCCGCCCCACACCATGTGCGCAATCGGCACGTAGGAGAAAGTCATCCACACCACCACGAAAATCAGCACGGCGGAGAAGCGAATACGTTCTGCCAGCGAGCCGACAATCAGGCCAACGGTGATACAGGCGAATGAGCCCTGGAAGGCGACGTGAATGTACTGATAGAACGTGCCCATCAGCGCTTTAATATCAATGCCTTTCAGCAGAACCCAGTCGAAGCTGCCGAAGAAACTGCCGCCAGTCCCGAACGCCAGAGTGTAGCCATAAACCACCCAAAGCACGCAAACCAGCGCGAACGTGACGGTGACCTGAGTCAGCATCGACAGCACGTTTTTGCCACGGATCAAGCCGCCGTAAAACAGCGCGATGCCGGGGATACTCATAAACAGCACCAGTGCGGTGCTGATCATCATAAAGGCGTTGTCCGCTTTATCGGCAACGGCGGGTGCCGCCATCGCCAGACCCGGCAACAGTGCCAGAACAGCGGGGGCAATTTTTAGCAGTTTTTTGTTCATTGTCTCGATCCCTATCACTGTGTGGCCTGAGAGTTACAGAGCCGCTTCGTCGGCTTCGCCGGTACGAATACGAATGACGCGTTCCAGCTCGGCGACGAAGATCTTGCCGTCGCCAATCTTGCCGGTGTACGCCGCTTTACTGATCACGTCGATCACCTCATCGAGCTGATCGTCGGCGATCGCCACGTCGATTTTCACCTTTGGCAAAAAGTTGACGCTATATTCGGCACCGCGATAGAGCTCGGCATGGCCTTTCTGACGTCCGAAGCCTTTCACTTCGGTCACGGTCAGCCCCTGAATACCAATGGAAGACAGCGCTTCGCGAACGTCTTCGAGTTTGAATGGTTTAATCACCACGGTAACCAGCTTCATAGATCCCCTCCAGTCAGAATTCGGTAATGGCGGCAGCTAACACGTAAGAGATAAAGCAATCGGCGTGCCAGAAATTAAAATCAGGTGTTATGCCGGGTATTCAGGCTGTTTCTGAGGAAGTAACGAGGCACGAGGCGATGTGTGAGACAAGCGGGAAAAACAAAACGCACCATTGCGGTGCAAGGTGCGTTTTGTTTTTGCACCAGCGGGCGCGGGTGTCAATAAATTGCTTACTGCTGGTGCATCAGGCGATAAGCGATTCTTCTTCGATGCTGGCCGCTAGCTCTTCTCCGGCAAGCTGCAACTGATACATTTGCCAGTAACGTCCTTTGGCTTCAAGCAGTTGCTGGTGAGTGCCGCGTTCCACCGCCTGGCCGCGATGCAGCACCATGATGGTATCCGCGTCGACAATGGTCGAAAGACGGTGAGCAATCACAACCAGTGTTGTACGCTGACGAACGGCAGCGAGCGCCAGTTGAATCGCCTGCTCGGTGCCGGAATCGATGTTCGCGGTGGCTTCGTCGAGAATAAGTATTTGCGGCGTATCCACCAGCACACGCGCCAGCGCTAAAAGCTGCTTCTGCCCGACAGAGAGATTATTGCCCTGCTCGCCGAGCTGAGTATAAATCCCGTCGCTCATCCCGCGCGCAAGCTCTGCCAGTTGCACTGTTTCCAGCGCCTGCCAGACTTGCTCTTCGCTGATATCACGGCCTAAGGTCACGTTGGCAAAAAACGACTCTGCCAGCACTACCGGATCTTGCTGCACCATCGCCACGCCCTGTCGCAACACGCTATGGCTGAGTGAAGAAAGCGGACGTCCGTCGAGACGAATTTCCCCTTTGCTCAGCGGGTAATAACCCATCAGCAAACTGGCGAGCGTGCTTTTACCGCTGCCAGTGTGGCCGACCAGCGCCACGAAGCTGCGCGTCGGTACGCTGAGCTGAATGTCCTCAAGCGCCAGCCGATCACCGCGATAGGAAAACGACACATCGTCCACATCAATGGAACCACTTTGCAGCGGCGCTTCGTCGTGACCATAGTTCTGACGCGGCTTGTCCATCAGCTCAAAGACACGTTCACCCGCGACCACCGCCTGTTGCAGCATCGACTGCTGGGTGGTGAGTTCAATCAGCGGCTCATTCAGACGCCCGAGATAACTGATAAACGCATACAACACGCCGACTTCAATCGTGCCGGTGGTGCTCAGCCCAAACAGCATCAGCAAACCGCAGAGGATTAGAGAGGAAAACAGACTCAGCAAAGGACGCAGCAGGAAACCGTCGAGACGCAGCGTTTGCATACGCGCCATATAATGCGAGCGGCTCGCCTCCCCCATGCGTTCACCAAAGCGCGCCTGCTGGCGGAACTGCTGGATGACGCTCATGCCGTTGATTACTTCGTTAAAACCGTCGTTTATGTCCGCCAGATAAGCGCGCACGCGGCGCACAATCGGCGTGCTGTAACGCTGATAAATCACCATCACCACAATGACCGCCGGGAAGATGGCTATCGCCACCAGCGCCATGCGCCAGTTAAGGCTGAACATCGCCACCAGCATTGCGCTTATCAGCGCTGCACTGCGAAGCACCGTTGAAACGACGGTGACGTAGAGATCGCGGATCACTTCGGTGTCATTGGTCACACGCGAAATCAACTGCCCGACCGGCTGAACGTCAAATTCACTGAGCGGCTGGCGCAGCGCGGCATCCATCACGTCAGTGCGCAACTGTTGCACCACGCCCACTGCGGCACGGTTAAACAACAGCGATTGAATGTAGTGCAGCGACGCCGCCAGCAGTTGCAGTCCGACATACGCCGCGCCCAAACCGATCACAATGCCCCAGGGCAGATAGCTTTTCGCTACCATGTTATCAATGAAGTAGCTTATCAGCAGCGGGCCCGTTACCTCTGCCGCCGCCGCGACCCACATGATCAACATGCCGATAGTCAGTGGTTTGCGCCACGGTGAACCATAGGCCAGCAGGCGTTTGAGCGTTGGCCAAAGTTGTCCAAAATTACGCATCGGCTTGCTCCTCGCTTTGCTCTTCCGGCACGTCATTCAGCGCCGCTTCGAGTTGCTGGTAGCGATACATATCACGATACCAACCCGATTGTGTCGCCAGTTGATCGTGTTCACCACGCTGGGCGATGTGTCCGTGCTGCATGACGATGATTTCACTCGCTTCGGTCAACGCCGACAAACGATGTGCACTGATGATAACCGTGCGCCCTTCGCCCCACTGGCGCAGGTTGTGCAGGATCTGGTGTTCAGTACTCCCATCAACGGCAGAAAGTGCATCGTCGAGGATCAGAATTTCAGCATCCAGTAGTAACGCACGTGCGATGGAAATACGTTGTTTCTGTCCGCCGGAGAGCATCACCCCGCGCTCGCCCACTTCAGTATCGTAACCTTGCGGTAAGCGCAGAATGTCTTCATGCACGCTCGCAAGTCTCGCCACATGTTCGATTTCTTGCTGAGTCGCGGCCGGTTTGCCGAGCGCAATGTTGCTGCCGACGGTATCGGAGAACAGAAACGGCGTCTGATTCACGACCGCCAGGCGGCTGCGCCAGCTGTCGAGCTGAAGCTCAGTCAGTGGAAGGTCCTGAAAACGAATATCGCCTTCGGTGACGTCAAAATGGCGTTGAATCAATGACAACACCGTCGTTTTTCCGGCACCCGTTGGGCCACAAATCCCCAACATTTGCCCTGGCCGCAGGCTAAACTGCACGTTATGCAGCGTCGGTTTTTCGGTTTGTGGGTAGCGAAACTCGCGGATATTGACCGCAAGTGTTCCACGATCGGGGCTCAGCAGCTGTGTGCCATCGTTGACAACGGGCGCTTCGGCAAGCATGGCGCGAATGCGGCTGTAAGCGGCGCTGCCGCGCTCAACAATATTAAACATCCATGCCAACGCCAGCATCGGCCAGATCATCAGCCCGAGATACATCATAAAGCTGGTGAGCTGCCCGAGTGTTAAGCTGCCCTGCACGACCATCCAGCTCCCGCCGCCAATCGCCAGCAGGTTTGCCATGCCAATGGCAATGTAAATGGTGGGATCGAAACGCGCGTCAACGCGCGCGACGCGCATGTTTTTCGCACCAGTATCCGCCGCATCGGCAGCAAACTGCGCGGACTGTCGGTCTTCAAGGCCGAACGCTTTGATCATACGGATGCTGGTCAGGCTTTCCTGAGTGCGGTCGTTAAGCCCGGAGAACGCCGCCTGTGCCAGTTTGAAACGGTTATGCAGCGCATCCCCGTTACGTTTAATCACAATCGCCATAATCGGCATCGGCACTAGCGCCAGCAGCGTCAGCTCCCAGCTGATTTGCGTGGACATCACGATCAGCACCGCGCAGCCCATCACCAGTGAATCCACCAGCGTCAATACGCCCTCACCGGCAGCAAATACCACGCGGTCGACGTCATTTGTCGCACGGGCAATCAAATCCCCGGTGCGATGACGCAAATAGAATTCAGGATGCTGGCGACTAAGCTGGCGATAATAATCTTCGCGCAGTTCAACGGCGAGCTGATAGGACGCGCCAAACAGCAGCACACGCCAGACGTAGCGCAGCAGATAGACCACCACCGCAACCAGCGCCAGTGTGCCTACCCACATCATGATGCGCGTAGTGGTGTAATGTTGTTGCGTCACGCCGTCTACCACATAGCCCACCACTTTCGGCGGGATCAGTTGCAGAATGGCAATAATGATTAGCAGTAAGACCGCCCCGAAATAGCGACGCCATTCCCGACGGAAGTACCAGCTGAGTTGAGCAAATAATCGCACGCAGAAATACCCAGAGAATTATTCGACCGGCAGCGCGGTGGTGTATTTGATCTGTTCCATCGCAAAACTCGATGTCACGTCAGATAACCCTGGCACGCTGTTGACCAGTCGTTTGTAAAAGTCGTCGTAGCGTTTCATGTCCGCTACCTGAACCCGCAGTAAATAGTCGTACTCGCCGGCCATGCGCCAGAAACCGAGCACTTCAGGCATTTGCGTCACATGAGACACAAATCGACTGTACCACTCACTGCTGTGATGCTGGGTTTTTATCAGCACGAACGCCGTCAGTCCGAGCCCCAGTTTTTCTGCATCCAGCAGCGCCACTTTGCCACGCAAAATCCCGTCATCTTCAAGACGTTTGAGGCGCTTCCAGCAGGGTGTGGTGGTCAGATTAACGGCATCGGCCAGCGTCTGCAAAGAGAGGGTGCAGTCCTCCTGCAGCAATGCCAGCAGTCTACGGTCAATTTTGTCTATCATGTGCCGCTCACAGAGAAAAATTTTCTCTGTTAATTGTATTTCAAAGGCCAGATAGCAACAATTTTTTCCGTGCTTTCCACTAAGCTGGGCACAAAATGACAAACGGAAAGTAATGATGAACAGCACCTGGGTCAAACACGCCATCAGTGAGATTAACGCCGACTATCAGCGCTCTGCCGACACGCATCTGATTCGTCTGACGCTCCCCGCCTTCCCCGGCATTCAGCTGTACCTGAAAGATGAAAGCACCCACCCGACCGGCAGCCTCAAGCACCGTCTGGCGCGTTCGCTCTTTTTGTACGGTTTGTGCAACGGTTGGATCAACGAAGGCACCACCATTATTGAAGCATCCTCGGGATCGACGGCGGTGTCAGAAGCCTATTTCGCGCGTCTGCTTGGCCTGCCGTTTATTGCGGTCATGCCTTCCTGCACCGCGAAACGCAAAGTCGAGCAAATCGAATTTTACGGCGGGCGCTGCCATTTCGTGGAAAGCGCCTGTGAAATCTATGCCGCCTCGGAAATGCTGGCCCGCGAGCTGAACGGTCACTATATGGATCAGTTCACCTTCGCCGAGCGCGCCACCGACTGGCGCGGTAATAACAATATTGCCGACAGTATTTTCCGTCAGATGCAGCATGAACCGAACCCGGTTCCGGCGCATATTGTGATGAGCGCTGGCACTGGCGGCACATCTGCCACCATTGGACGCTACATCCGCTGTCAGGGCTACGATACACAATTAACGGTGGTTGACCCGCAAAACTCGGTGTTTATGGATTACTGGCAGAGCCGCGACGCGACTTTGCGCAGCCCGGTAGGCAGTAAAATCGAAGGGATTGGTCGCCCGCGCGTGGAGCCGTCGTTCATTCCGGATGTGGTGGATAACATGCTGCGCGTGCCGGACGCCGCCAGCGTCGCCACCGCATATTGGCTGGAAACCCAACTGGGTCGAAAAGTCGGCGCGTCGACAGGCACCAATATGTGGGGCGCTTTGCAACTCGCCGCACAGATGCGTAGCGCAGGCCAAAGCGGCTCTATCGTGACGCTGCTGTGTGACAGCGGTGAACGCTATCTCGAAACTTACTACAACCCGCAATGGGTCGAGGCCAATATCGGCTCACTGACCCCGTGGCAGACGGCGCTTGCGGAGTTACTCGCTCAGTAAAAAAGAAAAAAGCCAGGCTTCATGCGAAGTCTGGCTTGCCGGAAGGGTCTCATTCATTCGGGGGAATAAGGGAGATGTGGAGAATCCAGCCAATGAGTCAAAAAGTGAGACACCGCCTGATTCTGGCAGTGTCCGATAACCGGTAAATGCGGCAACGCAGCCTTTAACTGCGGCATGGCGTTACCCATGATCAGCCCTTTGCCGACCAGGCCAAGCATTTCGCTGTCATTCATCGCGTCACCAAAAGCCATGCAGTCTGCCATCGTCATTCCCAAATGCTGACTGAGCGTAGAGAGCGCCGCGCCTTTGTTGCAGCCCACTGGCAGCACTTCTAAACATTCCACCGCCGAAAACGTCAGATGCGCACGGGAGCCTAACGCTTCATTAAGCTGAATGCGCAAACGGCTGAGATCGTCATGATCGCCGCAGAAGCAAATTTTGGTGACGTCATGCGCAGGCAGGCGTTTGAAATCACAGAGCTGATAGCGGAAGCCGCTATACACATGCGCCTGCAACAAATCAGGGATTTCACGATCGGTGAGCCAGCCGCTGTCGTTAAAGACATGCATGCTTGCCTGGGTATCCCAATGGCTGTGCAACACGAGATCCGCAACTTCCGGATCCAGATCGCTACGATGCAACACGTCACCTTCCAGCGAATGGATCCGCGTGCCGTTGCCGGTAATCAGGAACGCATCAAGAGAAAAATTACCGATGAGATGACGCATTTCGAGGACATGCCGACCGGTGGCAAACGTCAGGGTAATGTCCCGCTCATGCAGGCGCTTTAAAGTGCTCAGCGTTTGCTCACCCAAACGGTGGTCGGGCATTAACAATGTCCCGTCCATATCAAATGCAGCCAGTCTTGCCATGTCGTTCCCCGAAAGTGTGATAGACGTCTCTTGTGCCAGAGTATCGCCTGAGATATACGGAAGGAATAGTGAATGAATGTTTTTTATTGTTCCGGGTTTACAGGATGACCGACGATGCGCCAGCTCAACAGACTCAACCAGTTTCAACGCCTGTGGCAACCTTCAGCCGGGGCGTCGCAACAGATCACCGTCGCCGAACTGGCTGAACGCTGTTTTTGCAGCGAACGCCACGTGCGAACACTCTTGCGCCAGGCGCAGGATGCGGGCTGGTTGAGCTGGCAGGCGCAGTCCGGGCGTGGGAAGCGCGGCACCTTGACGTTTCACGTTACGCCGGAAAGCCTGCGCAACGAGATGATGGAGCAGGCGCTGACGCTTGGGCAGCAACAAAATGCGCTGGCGCTGGCGCAACTGGCAGCCCCTGAGCTGCGTGCGCTGCTGCACCCTTTCCTTGGCGGTCAATGGCAGAACAACTCGCCGACACTGCGCATCCCCTACTATCGCCCTCTCGAACCGCTGCACCCCGGTTTTCTGCCCGGGCGTGCCGAACAGCATCTGGCGGGGCAAGTTTTCTCCGGTCTGACCCGTTTTCATCAAAATAACAGTGAGCCGGTCGGCGATCTGGCTCATCATTGGGAAGTGTCAGCCGACGGCTTACGCTGGCATTTTTACATTCGCTCCACGCTGCACTGGCACAATGGCGATCCGGTGGATACCGCGCAGCTTCATCAGCGTTTCGAAATGCTGCTGTCACTGCCCGCCCTTCGTACGCTGTTTGCCAGCGTTCAGCGGATCGAAGTCACTCACGCGCAGTGTCTGACGTTTACGCTGGTCAAACCGGACTTTTGGCTGGCACATCGTCTGGCCAGCTATTGCAGCGTGCTGGCGCATCCTGATAACGCGACGATTGGCACCGGTCCTTTTCGGCTGAAAATCTTCGAGCCTGAATTAGTACGGCTGGAAAGCCATAATCGTTATCATCTCTGCCACCCGTTGCTACAGACCATCGAATACTGGATAACGCCGCAATTATTCGAACAGGATTTGGGCACCAGTTGCCGCCATCCGGTGCAACTGGCGATTGGTGAAGCAGACGATCTGCGAAAACTGCGCCTGGTGAGCGACAGTATCAGCCTCGGATTTTGCTACCTCACCTTGCGCAAAAGCGCACAACTGACCACGGCGCAGGCGCAAAAATTGATTGCCCTGATTCATCGCAGCTCGCTGATGCAAACACTGCCTCTGGACGAAAGCCTGATTACCCCCAGCCATGAACTGCTGCCAGGTTGGGCAATTCCGTTGGCTGATGACACGTCTGCGGTCACTTTCCCGCCTACGCTCACGCTGATTTATCACCTGCCCGTTGAGCTTCACACCATGGCGGAACAGCTCCGGCTGGCATTGGCAAACCAGGACTGCGAATTAACGGTTATCTTTCACGATGCTAAAACCTGGGATGGCTGTTCACAATTAGCGAAGGCCGATTTAATCATGGGCGACAGGCTGATTGGCGACACGCCGGAATACACCCTCGAGCAATGGCTGCGCTGCGATCCTTTATGGCCGCACACACTGAGTGCGGCTCAATATGCGCATCTTCAGGCGACGCTGGATGCAGTGCAGACTCAACGCGACCCGGCATCGCGCCATACGGCGTTGCAGAACGTTTTCCACCACCTGATGGATGCCGCAGTTTTGACGCCGCTGTTCAATTATCAATACAAAATCAGCGCTCCGCCGGGAGTGAACGGCATTCGCCTGAACGCCCGTGGCTGGTTTGATTTTACCGAAGCCTGGCTTCCCGCTTCGACAGCAACCTAAAGCACGTCTTGTAGCTGGTGGACGTCGCGTTCAGGCGCTACCATAGTGCATTCTCACAAGTTGACAGGATTTGCTATGAAACGCGCCGTCGTGGTTTTCAGCGGAGGTCAGGACTCCACTACTTGCCTGGTTCAGGCTTTACAGCAGTATGACGAAGTGCACTGTGTGACGTTTGATTATGGTCAGCGCCATCGCGCTGAGATTGACGTTGCACGTGAACTGGCACTGAAACTTGGCGCTCGCGCCCATAAAGTGCTGGACGTGACATTGCTGAATGAACTGGCCGTCAGCAGCCTGACCCGCGACAGCATTCCGGTTCCGGACTACGAACCTGAAGCCAATGGCATTCCTAACACCTTCGTACCCGGCCGCAACATTCTGTTTTTAACCCTGACGGCGATTTACGCTTATCAGGTAAAAGCCGAAGCGGTGATTACCGGCGTGTGCGAAACCGACTTCTCCGGCTACCCGGACTGCCGCGACGAGTTCGTCAAAGCCCTCAATCACGCGGTAAACCTAGGCATGGCGAAAGAGATTCGCTTCGACACGCCATTGATGTGGCTGGATAAAGCAGAAACCTGGGCGCTTGCCGATTTCTGGGGCCATCTCGATTTAGTTCGCAGTGAAACCCTGACCTGTTACAACGGCATCAAAGGTGACGGCTGTGGACATTGCGCCGCCTGTTCCCTTCGCGCCAACGGTCTGAATCACTACCTGGCTGACAAGGTCGGGGTGATGAGCGCCATGAAAGCGAAAACTGGGCTCAAGTAACTGTTTTCCCCGGCGGCGCTTTGCTTGCCGGGGCGACACAATTTCTACCTCATTCTTCCTGTAACTACTCCACCATCGCTTCAAGATGCTCGCGAAGTTCTCCCTCGAGCGGTAACGCCTTTTGTGTCTTCAGGTCGATACACACAAACGTAATCAGTGCATCCGCCACTACTTCGCCTTCTGGTTCGAGCGTCACGACCTGACTTAGCACCCCACTTTTACCGTTCAGTTGCTGCACTTTACTGGTTACCGTCAGCAGATCGCTCAATACCGCCGGCCGCCGATAGTTAATGTTGATGTTCACCACCACAAACGCGATGTGATGTTTACTCATCCACTGGAAGCCTGCGCTGCTTTCCAGCCCATCCCACCGGGCTTCTTCGAGAAACTCAAGATAGCGCGCGTTATTAACGTGTTGATAAACATCCAGGTGATATCCACGAACTTTAATTTGGGTCTGCATAGCGCAATTGCCTTTGTTATTTATAGAGTCAGAGGTCGCACACTGGTACGACCTCTTTAGTCTGGCATTTTTTTGCTACTGTGCAAATTCCTCTAGGGGTCAGAGCATCAGATGTGAAAGATTACGTTCGACCAACGCACCGCCCATGCCCGGCACCTGACGTAGATCATCGATGGTTTTGAACGGGCCATATTCTTCGCGGTAGCTAACAATCGCCTGGGCTTTTTTCAGCCCAACACCGTTCATTGCCTTTGCGAGTTCATCGGCGCTGGCGGTGTTGATACTGACTTTGTCGCCAGTGCTTTGGTTTTTGTCTGCGGATGCCGTGCTCTTTTCGGGCGTGGCCAGTTGTGTGACAGCCGGTTTAGCGTCTGCCGATGCTTTGCCGGATGCCGTAGCCGCGATAGCCTGAGATCCGAGCCCGGAACAGGCAATGGAAAGTACGAACAGTAATGATTTGATTCCTGATTTCATGCTGTTATCTCCTTGTTTGTTGACAGCGACGTCACCATAACCGGGCAGAGAAAACAGTACAAAAGGCAGATTTCAAAATTGGAAAAGGCCGCGAAAGCGGCCTTTAAATATTGCAGTGCGTTACGAAAATCTGCGAGCGTGCTCGTGATTATTGCTGCTGTTGAGCAATATCACCCAGCTTGATTTTCGCTTCTTTACGCAGGTTCGCCATCAGTGCTTCGAAAGCCACCTGAGCGTTGTTCTGAGTGATACCCTGCACCATCGCTTTCTTCTGTGCTTCCGGCATGGTGCCGTCTTTCACTTCATCCAGCGAGACCAGAATCACATTGCCCAGCATATCAGCACCTACGCCGTAGCTTGGTTTGTCTTTCTGCGGCAGTGGCAGCGTGAACGCAGTCTGGCTCAGCGGATCCTGACCGGTACGGCTCAGGGTCTTCGCTGCTCCAAAGGTCAGGTTTGCAGCTTTCATTGCTTCATCACCTTTACCGGCTTTCAGGTCCGCCAACAGCTTCTCAGCGGTCAGGTTAGCCTGTTGCACAGCTTTGGTGTGTTTAACGATGTCAGTCACCTGCGCTTTCACATCAGCCAGCGGTTTGACGGATTCAGCTTTGTGCTCGCTAATACGCAACACAAACGCACGATCGCCATCGACGGTAATGATGTCGGAGTTGTTACCCGGCGTACCGTTTTCACCCACCAGACCACCGTTGAAGATGGCGTCGGAAACGGGCTTAAAGTTCAGCTCTTCTGGTAAATTGTCATGACCAAACCAGTTGGTCTCAACAACTTTGATCCCCGAAACCTGTGAAGCGCCCGCGAGAGATTCGTTGTTGTTGCTGGCCGCATCACTCACTTTCTGCTGCATCGCATAGAATGCGTCGAGCGCTTTTTCCTGCTTCACTTTTGCAGCGATGTCATCGTGCAGATCCGCCAGCGGCTTCACTTTCGCGGCTTCTACGTCATCAAGACGTGCCACGAGGAAACCAACGGATGATTTGATGACACCAGACAGTTGGCCTTTGTCTTTCAGGCCCGCATTTTTCAGCTCATCTGGCGTGGTAGACGCTTCCAGCCAACCCATGTCACCGCCATTTTTAGCGGAGATGATGTCGGTGGATTTTGCTTTCGCGACGTCTGCGAAAGCAGCGCCTTTGTTGATTTCATCCAGCACGGCTTTCGCGTCGGCTTCAGTTTTAGTCTGAATCACGCTGTAGCGTACCCGCTGTGGTTGCGTGTACTGATCCTGATGCTGATCGTAGTACGACTGGATTTCGCTGTCAGAAGCGGTTTCCTGCACGTTGGCTGCATCCATTTTGATGTAGCTCACGCGGAACTGCTCCGGCGCAACAAACTGATTCTTGTGCTGCTCGTAGTAGCTGCTGATTTCCTGGTCATTCACCTGCTGTTTCGCCGCAAGAGCGTTAACATCAATGGTGGCTTCACGTACAACGCGCTGCTGCGAGACCAGAGCCGCCAGTTGGTTCGTTTCGCCAGGCAGCATAAATTCTGAACCCACGATGGCGTTAATCAACTGCTGAGTGACCAGCTGATTACGCAGTGCCTGCGCGTACTGATCCGTGGTCATTCCCATCTGGCCGACGATACCGCTGAAACGCTGGTTATCGAATTTGCCATCCGCCTGGAAGGCCTGGGTTTTGAAAATCGCTTCTTTCACCTGAGCATCACTGATGCCGAGATTCAGATGCTTCGCATACTGATCGAGAAGCGATTCGTCGATAAGACGGTTGAGAACCTGCTGGCGCATGGTTTTCATGTAGTTTTCGTTGGAAGCAAGCTCAGAGAACCGATCGCCCAACTGCTGCTGCATACGGTTTCGTTCGCTGGCAACAGCGTTTTCATATTGTGCACGGCCAATTTCCTGACCATTCACTTTTGCGGCGTAATCTTTGTTACCGCCAATCAGGTAGCTGCTCACGCCGGTCAAAATGAACGACACGATAATGATACCGAAAATAATCTTGAGCACGACGCTATTGGCTGCCGTACGTAAGGAGTCCATCATGGTGTAACAACGCTCCGCTGTAGGTGACTGTATTCCTCGCACAGCATAGCATGAGAGCTGCACGTGAGGGCGTATTTTGACAAGAAAACAGGGTCATTGTCAGCCCACAACTCGCCTAAAGTCGCATAAAGTCAGACTGGACAAACAAAAAAGGCACATCTCATGATGCGCCCTTGTACTTTGCCACATTCCCTTTAAGGGAAAGCGATCAGTTTACCGCGTCTTTCAGTGCTTTACCTGCACGGAAGCCCGGCACTTTGGCAGCAGCAATGGTGATCTCTTTACCTGTTTGCGGATTGCGGCCAGTACGGGCAGCACGATCTTTAACAGCAAAAGTACCAAAACCAACCAGTGCAACGTCATCACCAGACTGCAGAGACTCGGTAACAGAAGCAATTAAAGCGTCTAACGCACGTCCAGCTGCAGCTTTAGAAATATCCGCACCTGCAGCAATTTTGTCAATCAGTTGAGATTTATTCACTTTTCTCTTCCTCTCTTTATAATTTATATCGCAATGGAATCCTTCGCAATGCGACGGCGCAGCAGTTATATCAGGAGTGTCATGCCCTTACAACACCCGTTGTCTATGACATACCCTACCAGCAATCTAAATTAGCTATACAAAAAAAGGCTGGCAAGTGCGAAATCACCTACCAGCCCTGTTTTTATTAACGCTCTTTGCGCGAAGTCACTATTTTGCGCTTACAACCTGCATCCCGTAAGGTGCATTCTGCAAAGCAAGTGCCAGAACTTCTTCAATACGCTTCACCGGATGAATATCCAGATCGGCGATTACGTTATCAGGAATTTCTTCCAAATCACGTTTGTTCTCATCAGGAATCAGAACTGTCTTGATACCACCACGGTGGGCCGCCAACAGTTTTTCTTTAAGACCACCGATCGGCAGAACCTGACCACGCAGCGTAATTTCACCGGTCATCGCCACATCAGCACGTACCGGGTTACCCGTCAGACAGGACACCAGGGCCGTACACATGGCGATACCCGCACTTGGACCGTCTTTCGGCGTTGCGCCTTCCGGAACGTGAACGTGGATGTCGCGTTTTTCATAGAAATCGCCATTAATGCCGAGTTTCTCTGCACGCGCGCGTACCACGGTCAGCGCCGCCTGGATGGATTCCTGCATCACTTCACCGAGCGAGCCGGTATAGGTCAATTTACCTTTACCCGGAACACATGCGGTTTCAATGGTCAGCAGGTCGCCGCCCACTTCGGTCCATGCCAGACCCGTCACCTGACCTACACGGTTTTCGTTGTCCGCGCGACCGTAGTCAAAGCGCTGGACACCGAGATAATCGTGCAGGTTGTCGCCGTTGATCTCGATATGCTTGAGCGTTTTGTCCAGCAGCAGTTGTTTAACCGCTTTCCGGCACAGTTTGGAAATTTCACGCTCAAGACTACGCACGCCCGCTTCACGCGTGTAGTAACGAATGATGCCGATAATGGCGCTGTCATCAACGGACAGTTCACCTTTTTTCAGCGCATTACGCTCGATTTGCTTCGACAACAGATGACGTTTAGCGATGTTCAGCTTCTCGTCTTCGGTGTAGCCGGACAGACGAATCACTTCCATACGATCCAGCAGCGGAGCCGGAATGTTCATGGAGTTAGACGTTGCCACAAACATCACATCGCTGAGGTCGTAATCGACTTCCAGATAGTGATCGTTAAACGCTACGTTCTGTTCTGGATCAAGGACTTCCAGCAGAGCCGACGCCGGGTCACCGCGCATGTCGGAAGACATTTTGTCGATTTCATCCAGCAGGAACAGCGGGTTTTTAACGCCCACTTTTGCCATTTTCTGGATAAGTTTACCCGGCATGGAACCGATGTAGGTCCGACGGTGACCGCGGATTTCCGCTTCGTCACGTACGCCGCCTAACGCCATACGGATATACTTACGGCCGGTCGCTTTCGCGATCGATTGGCCCAGTGAAGTTTTCCCCACACCCGGAGGCCCAACCAGACACAGAATCGGCCCTTTGAGCTTGTTCACGCGGCTCTGGACTGCGAGATACTCAAGGATACGATCTTTCACCCGTTCCAGACCGTAATGGTCGGTATCGAGGATCTCTTGCGCCTGGCGCAGATCTTTTTTGACTTTGCTGCGCGCGGTCCACGGAACCTGCACCATCCATTCGATGTAGCCGCGAACGACGGTTGCTTCTGCAGACATTGGCGACATCATTTTCAGCTTCTGCAGCTCAGCTTCAGCCTTCTCTTTTGCCTCTTTCGGCATTTTAGAGGCGTCAATTTTACGCTTCAGCGCTTCGTTTTCGTCCGGCGCATCGTCCATCTCGCCGAGTTCTTTCTGAATAGCTTTCATTTGCTCGTTCAGATAGTACTCGCGCTGGGATTTTTCCATCTGCTTTTTGACACGGTTACGAATGCGTTTCTCAACCTGCAGCAGATCGATTTCCGATTCCATCATCGCCATCAGGTATTCCAGACGCTCGTTGATGTCGGACATTTCCAGCACCGACTGTTTGTCAGTCAGTTTCAACGGCATATGCGCAGCGATGGTGTCCGCCAGACGAGCCGGATCATCAATGCTGTTCAGCGACGTCAGCACTTCTGGTGGGATTTTCTTGTTGAGCTTGATATAGCCTTCAAACTGGCTAATGGCCGTGCGTACCAGCACTTCCTGCTCACGCTCGTCGATAGCCGGAGACTCAAGGTACTCCGCCTTCGCCGAGAAATGCTCGCCGTTGTCAGACAGCGCGGAAATACGCGCACGCTGCAAGCCTTCGACCAGCACTTTGACAGTCCCGTCAGGCAGCTTCAGCATCTGCAAAATAGAGGCCACGGTCCCGACGGTGAAAAGATCGTTTACACCCGGCTCATCCGTTGATGCGTCTTTCTGAGCAACCAGCATGATTTTTTTATCATGGTCCATGGCCGCTTCCAGACAACGGATAGATTTTTCCCGCCCTACAAATAAGGGAATGACCATGTGCGGATAAACCACCACATCGCGCAGCGGCAATACGGGGATTTCAATGCGTTCAGAACGCTCAGGATTCATAGAGCTCTCTCTTAGTTTAATGTCCGCCAGGTAGAGTCGATGGCGTAACTGTGCTTCACGCCACCGTTAACATGTAATCCAGTATATGGGGATGTTTCCCACACATTCAACGGCAGGAATACAGGAAAAGTAAAAGGGGGATAAAATATCCCCCTTTTGTCTAACTGATTGAGTGAATTGCTTAATTATTCACCAGAAGCCTGCTGAGTTTCGGACGTTCCGTAAATCAGTAATGGCTTAGCTTGTCCTTCGATGACCGACTCTTCGATAACCACTTTCTCGACGTCTTCCATGGAAGGCAGATCGTACATGGTATCAAGCAGTGCCGCTTCAACGATAGAACGCAGGCCACGGGCACCGGTTTTACGGGCCATCGCTTTGCGGGCAATCGCATCCAGCGCTTCGTCACGGAATTCCAAATCCACACCTTCAAGGCCAAACAGTGCCTGATACTGCTTAGTCAGGGCATTTTTCGGCTCTTTCAGGATCTGAATCAGCGCTTCTTCACTCAGCTCATTGAGCGTTGCTACCACTGGCAGACGACCGATGAACTCAGGGATAAGACCAAATTTGATCAGATCGCCCGGCTCCACCTGCTCCAGCAGTTCGCCTTCGTTGGCTTTTTCGGATTTTGCTTTAACCGTTGCACCAAAACCGATACCTGAACCGGTTTCGACACGATGGGAAATCACTTTATCCAGACCGGCAAACGCGCCGCCACAGATAAAGAGGATCTTCGACGTATCGACCTGCAGGAATTCCTGCTGTGGATGCTTACGGCCACCCTGCGGCGGAACGGCTGCTACGGTGCCTTCGATAAGTTTCAACAGAGCCTGCTGAACACCTTCGCCAGACACATCACGGGTGATCGACGGGTTATCCGATTTACGGGAGATTTTGTCGATTTCATCGATATAAACGATGCCGCGCTGCGCTTTCTGCACGTCGTAATCGCATTTCTGCAACAGTTTCTGGATGATGTTTTCCACATCTTCACCCACATAACCGGCTTCGGTCAGAGTGGTGGCGTCAGCCATGGTGAACGGAACATCCAACAGGCGAGCGAGCGTTTCCGCCAGCAGCGTTTTACCGGAACCGGTTGGGCCAATCAGCAGAATGTTACTTTTGCCAAGCTCAACGCCGTTGCTGGTGTCACCGTTACGCAGGCGTTTGTAGTGGTTGTATACCGCGACTGCCAGCACTTTTTTCGCCCGTTCCTGACCGATAACATAATCGTCCAGGTGATGGCGGATTTCATGCGGCGTTGGCAAAGCACTACGTTCACGATGCGGGGCTACTTCTTTGATTTCTTCGCGAATGATGTCGTTACACAAGTCAACGCATTCGTCGCAGATATACACGGACGGCCCGGCGATCAGCTTACGCACTTCGTGCTGGCTTTTGCCGCAAAAAGAGCAATACAACAGTTTGCCTGAACCATCTTTGCGTTTATCTGTCATGAGTCCAAACCTCTTTCTAAGTTCTTTGTGCCGCACATGACGACGCAAATGCCAGTCTTAACGGAATGCCGCCCTCTACAGTATAGCGGCACTCGACGCAGTGGCATTATTTACGATGGGTCAAAACGGAATCGACCAGACCGTACTCAACTGCTTCTGAAGCAGCGAGGAAGCGGTCACGCTCGGTGTCGCGCTCAATCTGCTCAAGAGATTGACCCGTGTGTTGCGCCATAAGTTCATTCATGCGCGCTTTAACTTTCAGGATTTCTCTGGCGTGGATTTCGATATCCGTCGCCTGACCCTGGTAACCGCCCAGCGGCTGGTGAATCATTACGCGGGAGTTTGGCAGGCAGAAACGCTTGCCTTTCGCCCCTGCGGTCAACAGGAATGCACCCATTGAACACGCCTGCCCCATACAAATGGTGCTGACGTCTGGTTTGATGAACTGCATGGTGTCATAGATTGACATCCCTGCAGTGATCACACCACCTGGGGAGTTGATATACAGGTAAATGTCTTTTTCCGGGTTTTCCGCTTCCAGAAACAGCATCTGCGCTACGATCAGGTTCGCCATGTGGTCTTCCACCTGGCCTGTCAGAAAGATAACGCGCTCCTTGAGCAGACGGGAGTAGATATCAAAAGAACGTTCACCGCGTGAAGTCTGTTCGATGACCATTGGCACCAGGGCCATATGGGGTGCCAAGTTATCTCGTTCGCCACTGTATGACATGTCCGTCTCCTGGATAAAAAAGTGATAATACCTGCTGTACTGATTGTAACCTTGCGGACGGAGAATCAGCCAGTCAATCTACTACTTCCCCTTTTATGGGGGTGATAGTGCCCTATTTCAAGCATAACAATATTTTGCTGTTACGCTAACACCGAAACGCTGTTTTGGCACGTATCGTCATTTATATACTCGAAATACTTCAGGTGGCAGCGAGCTCACCTGTCATCTGAAGTATGGCGGGTATAATGCAATAAAAAACCCGTCACCAAAAGGCAACGGGTTTTTCGCTCAAACTGTAAACCGTGAGGGCGTGAATTACGCCTGCTGGTTCATCAGTTCGTTGAAAGAAGTCGCTTTTTCAGAGACTTTCGCTTTGTTCAGAACAGCTTCAACCGCTTGTTCTTCCAGAGCTACGTTGCGCATGTTTTCCATCAGCTCTTTGTTTTTGCTGTAGAATTCAATCACTTCTTTCGGATCTTCGTACGCAGAAGCCATCTCTTCGATCAGGCCTTTCACGCGGTCTTCGTCAGCTTTCAGCTCGTTGGTACGAATTACTTCGCCCAGCAGCAGGCCAACCACTACGCGGCGTTTAGCTTGCTCTTCGAACAGCTCACGTGGCAGCTCCATAGCTTGTTTGGCGTTGCCACCAAAACGCTGTGCAGCTTGCTGACGCAGTACGTCGATTTCGTTGTCGATCAGTGCTGCTGGCACGTCGATGTCGTTGGCGTTAACCAGACCGTCGATTGCCTGAGACTTAACGCGGTTTTTCACAGCGCCTTTCAGCTCGCGTTCCATGTTTTTACGCACTTCAGCACGCAGACCTTCAACGGAACCATCGTCAACGCCGAAACGTTTGATGAATTCTGCAGTCAGCTCTGGCAGCTCACGCTCTTCAACTTTCTTCAGGGTAATAGCGAATTTCGCCGCTTTACCTTTCAGGTTTTCAGCGTGGTAGTCTTCCGGGAAATTCACGTCGATAGTGAATTCTTCGCCCGCTTTGTGGCCTTTGATACCGTCTTCAAAGCCTGGGATCATACGACCCTGGCCCATTGCCAGTACGAAATCAGTGGCTTTGCCGCCTTCGAATTCTTCGCCGTCTACAGAGCCGGAGAAGTCAACGGTAACGCGATCTTCATCGGCTACAGCGCCTTCTTTATCTTTCCAGGTCGCCTGCTGCTTGCGCAGGGTGTCCAGCATGCCGTCAACGTCAGCATCCGTCACATCAACAACCGGTTTTTCAACTTCGATTGCATCCAGACCTTTCAGCTCAACTTCTGGGTAAACTTCGAACTCAACAGAGTAAGTGAAGTCTGCGCCTTCTTTGTACTCGCCCGGAACGTAGGTCGGGGAGCCTGCTGGATTGATTTTTTCTTTGATGATCGCATCAACAAAGTTGCGGCTCATCAGCTCGCCCAGCACGTCCTGGCGAACAGAGGCGCCATAACGCTGAGCAACTACAGTCATCGGTACTTTCCCTTTACGGAAACCGTCGATGCGAACTTTTTTTGCTACGTTGACCAGCTCGCTTTTTACAGCGTTTTCGATGCTGTCAGCAGCGATAGTAATCGTTACACGGCGGCCAAGGCCCTGAGTGGTTTCAACTGAAACTTGCATCTTGTTACCTCAAAAAAATCACAGTGCTCGGTCAACTCTGGAAGCACGTTTCGATGGCTTCGCAGCACCGGGAAGCTCTCTTCATTGCAGAAGTACAATCCCTGTTGCCAGAATCATCCCGAAGACATTCCGAAAATAAGACGCAGCATTATAGCGGCATCACAGTAGTGAGTCGAGAACGGGAATGGTGCATCGATGCGCCATTTTTCACACTTTTGAGGTAATTTTGACTCAAAAAATGTGTTGCTCGCTCAAATTTCAAACAAAACAAAACGGCCCGCAGGCCGTTTGATATGATAATACCGCTCACTTCCGATGCTGAACGGACAGAGAGCATCAGCAAAAAAACAAGCAAAATCAATTTATTGATTTTCAGCCGTTTACCACAAAGAAGGAAAAACCACGCTTTTTCCTTCTTTGTCAGCAGTATGAAACGGCCCGCAGGCCGTTTTTCATTTAATCTGTACGCAACATACTGGAAAAGCTCAGGCTGTTGCAAATGCGAATTTTACGCGATGCTGCCTGCGCCGCGACATGGCGGGGAAGCAAACACCGTATCCTGTAACCCTTCCCACTCCTTCACGGTGTAGGTATGCAGCGCCAGTGCATGTACGGTCGTGGACAATTCAGCAGTTAGCGTGCCGTAAATCATTCGATGACGATTAAGAAAACGTTCTCCGGCAAAGCGATCGCTGACCAGCACCACTTTAAAGTGACTTTCGGAGCCGGCCGGGACATTGTGGCGATAACTTTCGTCCACCACTTCGAGGAATAAGGGTTCAAACGCTGCCCTTAGTTTTTCTTCTATCTGTTCACGTATCATCATGAATTTACTCCTCCGACAACGCTGAGATGCCGCCCTTCCCTTTAAATGTTAGCCGCTTTTACCGTTTCCATTACATGAAGACAACAAAAATTTAGCTTTCGTCTGTATTTCTCAGCCAAACGGATGAATTTTGCCGACCAGACCAGACTAATCCTCTCTAAAAAGAGTACGAAATCGGGCTTGCGCTCATAAAACGTACAGCACGATGAATTTACATGCGTTGCCCACTTCCCCTCGTCGTTGGCGATGTTATGATGGCGGGAATTTTTCGCCCGTTGAACAACTGTAACGCTGAGAGTCTTAACATGTTAAAAAAAATCCTCTTCCCGTTGGTTGCGATGTTTATGCTGGCCGGTTGTGCCAAGCCGCAAACCACCATTGATGTCGCCCCGAAAATCACGCTGCCTTCACAGGATCCAAGCCTGATGGGCGTGACTGTTAGCATTAACGGTGCGGATCAACGTCCGGACCAGGCGTTGGCTAAGGTCACCCGTGATAACCAATTGGTGACGCTGACCGCCTCCCGTGATCTGCGTTTCCTGTTGCAGGAAGTGCTTGAGAAACAAATGACCGCACGTGGTTACATGATTGGGCCAAGCGGCGCAGTTGATTTGCAGATTATCGTCAACCAGCTGTATGCAGACGTGTCTCAGGGTAACGTGCGTTACAACATCGCCACTAAAGCGGATATCGCGATCATCGCCACCGCGAAGAATGGCAATAAGATGAACAAAAACTACCGTGCAAGCTATCAGGTTGAAGGTGCTTTCACTGCCAACAACCAGAATATTGCCAATGCGGTTAATAGCGTGCTGACGGATACCATTTCCGATATGGCGCAGGACACCAGTGTCCACGACTTCATCAAACAGAACGCGCATTAAGTCTTTCTCACCCGGCCCCGTGCCGGGTCAGTTATTTAACCCCATGCCTAATTATTACTTCCGCTTTTTCCAGCAACCTAAATCAGCCATCCTGCTGATCCTCGGCTTCGCCTCCGGTTTACCTCTGGCACTGACGTCCGGCACGTTACAAGCATGGATGACGGTCGAGAATATTGACCTTAAAACCATCGGTTTCTTTTCCCTTGTCGGTCAGGCCTATGTGTTTAAATTCCTTTGGTCGCCGATGATGGACCGCTACACGCCGCCGTTTTTAGGGCGTCGTCGTGGCTGGCTGTTGACCACTCAGGTGCTGTTATTGCTCTCTATTGCGGCAATGGGATTCCTGGAACCCTCAAGCCAGTTACGCTGGATGGCAGGGCTCGCCGTTATTATCGCCTTCTGCTCTGCGTCGCAAGACATTGTTTTTGATGCGTGGAAAACCGACATTCTTCCTCCAGAGGAACGGGGTACTGGCGCGGCTATCAGCGTGTTGGGTTACCGCCTGGCAATGCTGGTTTCTGGTGGATTGGCGCTGTGGCTGGCAGATCAATGGCTCGGCTGGCAGGCCATGTACTGGCTGATGGCAGCACTGATGGTGCCCTGCATCATCGCAACATTAATGGCACCGGAACCCAGCGACATTATTCCGGCACCCAAAACGCTTGAACAAGCTGTCGCCGAACCACTGCGTGATTTCTTTGGTCGGAATAACGCCTGGCTGATCCTGCTGTTGATTGTCCTCTATAAGCTTGGAGATGCGTTTGCCCTGAGCCTGACCACCACGTTCCTGATACGCGGTGTTGGGTTTGATGCCGGCGAAGTGGGTGTGATGAATAAAACCCTCGGGTTGTTTGCCACCATTCTCGGCGCGCTGTATGGCGGGGTACTGATGCAGCGTTTATCGCTGTTCCGGGCGCTGCTGATTTTCGGCATTTTACAGGGCGCATCAAACGCGGGTTACTGGCTGCTGTCGATTACAGACAAACACATGCTCAGCATGGGTGCGGCTGTTTTCTTCGAAAACTTGTGTGGCGGAATGGGCACCTCGGCGTTCGTCGCCTTATTGATGACGCTATGCAACAAATCGTTCTCTGCAACACAGTTTGCCCTGCTCTCGGCGCTTTCTGCTGTTGGGCGCGTGTATGTTGGCCCGATTGCCGGTTGGTTTGTCGAAGCCCACGGCTGGCCGACGTTCTATCTGTTTTCCGTGTTCGCCGCCATCCCGGGTATTTTGCTGCTGCTGCTCTGTCGGCAAACGCTGGAATATACCTGGCGCAGTGAAAGTTTTATGCCACGTACAGAATTCACTCAACTGTATTCTGTTGCGCTGCGGATCCTGGCTATTGGCTGTCTTATCCTCGGCGTCTGGCTTCTGCTGCTTATCATGAATGCGTTGGATTTGACGGCCTTCTCGTTCCTGACAGGCCTGCTGGAAATCGGTGCTCTGATTGCCATCCTGGGCATCGTTCTGGGCGGTATTCTTGATGCAATAGCTTTGCGGAAAACGCACCTGACCTGAACAATAAATAAACGTTATTTGTCGTTGTAGTTACTGTCGGTAATTATAACGGCAATAATTCATTCATTTTTTCCGATTGTTATTTTGTGCGCTATTAATTTTAGGAAATTACTGACGCTTTTTAAATTTCGGCATATTTCCTTAACCGATTCAGCTTAAGTTCGATTATTTTTTTGTTTTTGCAATGTCAGTTTATTGATACTTAATTGTTAATTATTTGTATGCTTTTAACGCTAGTTATACCCACAATCAGTCAAAGACATTAATTCCACCTCCTTTTGTTATAAAACAGGCATTATGCGCTATCCGCCTGGATTTTAGACACAATCGGCAACATCTGTGACAGCCCCGGCAGAACCCGGTAACACCCGAAAGACACTTCTCCAATCATGTTTACAGTAATGTAACCTTCCCGTAAAATGCCCCCACACTTTAAACGCCACCAAATCCCGTGGAATTGAGGTCGTTACATGAGACTCAGGAAATACAATAAAAGTTTGGGATGGTTGTCATTAATTGCAGGCACTGTATTACTCAGCGGCTGTGATTCTGCGCTACTTGACCCCAAAGGACAGATTGGACTGGAGCAACGTTCGCTGATACTGACGGCATTTGGCCTGATGTTAATCGTCGTCATTCCCGCCATCTTGATGGCTGTTGGTTTCGCCTGGAAATACCGCGCGAGCAACAAAGATGCGAAGTATAGCCCTAACTGGTCACACTCCAATAAAGTGGAAGCTGTGGTCTGGACGGTGCCTATCCTTATCATCCTGTTCCTTGCCGTGCTGACCTGGAAAACCACTCACGCGCTTGAGCCTAGCAAACCGCTGGCCCATGACGAAAAACCGATTACCATCGAAGTCGTTTCTATGGACTGGAAATGGTTCTTCATCTACCCGGAGCAGGGCATTGCGACCGTTAACGAAATCGCTTTCCCGGCGAACGTTCCGGTTCAGTTCAAAGTCACCTCCAATTCCGTGATGAACTCGTTCTTTATCCCGCGTTTGGGTAGCCAAATCTACGCGATGGCCGGTATGCAGACTAACCTGCACCTGATCGCGAACGAAGCAGGCACCTACGACGGTATCTCCGCCAGCTACAGTGGTCAGGGCTTCTCAGGTATGAAGTTCAAAGCCATTGCAACACCTGATCGCGCTGGGTTTGACCAGTGGGTCGCGAAGGTGAAACAGTCTCAGAGCACCATGTCTGACATGGCCGCCTACGAGAAACTGGCTGCACCGAGCGAGTACAACAAGGTGGAATACTTCTCCAACGTGAAACCTGATTTGTTTAAAGATGTTATTAGCAAATACATGGGTCACGGTCACATGGACATGAGCCAACCTGCCGGTGAGCACGCCTCACACGAAGGGATGGAAGGCATGGACATGAGTCATGCGGAAACCGCTCATTAAGGGGCCGAGGAAGAAACGATGTTCGGAAAATTGACACTGGATGCAGTGCCCTACCACGAACCTATTATCGTGGTTACGGTGGCTGCCATTATCATCGGTGGGGCGGCCTTACTGGGCCTTATCACTTACTTCGGTAAGTGGACCTACCTGTGGAAAGAGTGGCTGACTTCGGTCGACCACAAAAAACTGGGCGTGATGTACTGCATCGTCGGTATTGTCATGCTGATTCGTGGCTTTGCTGACGCCATCATGATGCGTAGCCAGCAGGTCCTGGCCTCTGCGGGGGAAGCGGGCTTCCTGCCTCCTCATCACTACGATCAGATCTTTACCGCCCACGGCGTTATCATGATCTTCTTCGTGGCGATGCCGCTGGTTATCGGCCTGATGAACGTGGTTGTTCCTTTACAGATCGGCGCACGCGACGTTGCGTTCCCGTTCCTGAACAACCTCAGCTTCTGGTTCACCGTCGTTGGTGTGATCCTGGTTAACCTGTCACTGGGTGTGGGCGAATTCGCGCAGACTGGCTGGCTGGCTTATCCGCCGCTATCAGGCATTGAGTACAGTCCCGGCGTCGGGGTCGATTACTGGATTTGGGCGCTTCAGCTCTCCGGTATTGGTACTACGCTGACCGGTATTAACTTCTTTGTGACCATTATCAAGATGCGTGCGCCTGGCATGACCATGTTCAAGATGCCGGTATTTACCTGGGCATCTCTGTGCGCAAACGTCCTGATTATTGCTTCATTCCCGATCCTGACTGTCACCATCGCTTTGCTGACCCTTGACCGCTATTTGGGTACCCATTTCTTCACTAACGAAATGGGCGGCAACATGATGATGTACATCAACCTGATCTGGGCCTGGGGCCATCCGGAAGTGTACATTCTGGTTCTGCCGGTGTTCGGCGTGTTCTCCGAAGTGGCTGCAACCTTCTCGCGCAAGCGTCTGTTTGGTTACACCTCTCTGGTATGGGCAACCGTGTGTATTACCGTTCTGTCGTTTATTGTTTGGCTGCACCACTTCTTCACCATGGGTGCTGGCGCGAACGTAAACGCCTTCTTCGGTATTGCCACCATGATTATCGCGATCCCTACCGGGGTTAAGATCTTCAACTGGCTGTTCACCATGTACCAGGGTCGTATCGTGTTCCACTCCGCGATGCTGTGGACTATCGGCTTTATCGTGACCTTCTCGGTCGGCGGTATGACCGGTGTTCTGCTGGCGGTGCCGGGCGCGGACTTCGTGCTGCACAACAGCCTGTTCCTGATTGCTCACTTCCATAACGTTATTATCGGTGGTGTGGTGTTCGGTTGCTTCGCAGGGATCACCTACTGGTGGCCAAAAGCGTTCGGCTTCACGCTGAACGAAACCTGGGGCATCCGCGCATTCTGGTTCTGGATCATCGGCTTCTTCGTTGCATTTATGCCGCTGTACGTGCTGGGCTTCATGGGCATGACCCGTCGCCTGAGCCAGCAGATTGACCCGCAGTTCCATCCAATGCTGGTTGTGGCTGCCTGCGGTGCGGCGCTGATTGCCTGCGGTATCGCATGTCAGCTGATTCAGTACTACGTGTCTATTCGCGACCGCGAGCAGAACCGTGATCTGACCGGTGACCCATGGGGTGGCCGTACGCTGGAGTGGTCTACTTCTTCTCCTGCGCCGTTCTATAACTTTGCCCACGTGCCGCACATTCATGAGCGTGATGCGTTCTGGGAAATGAAAGAGAAAGGCGAAGCGTACAAGAAACCAGCTGGCTATGAAGAAATCCATATGCCGAAAAACAGCGGTGCAGGCATCGTGATTGCTGCCTTCGCGACGATCTTCGGTTTTGCCATGATCTGGCATATCTGGTGGATGGCGATTGTTGGTTTCCTTGGCATCGTTATCAGCTGGATTGTTAAAAGCTTCGACGAGGACGTGGATTACTACGTGCCTGTTGCAGAAATCGAAAAACTGGAAAATCAGCATTTCGATGAAGTCACTAAGGCAGGGCTGAAAAATGGCAACTGATACTCTGACTAACGCGCAAGCCCATGCGCACGAACATGGGCACCACGATGCAGGGCCGATGAAAGTCTTCGGCTTCTGGATCTACCTGATGAGCGACTGTATTCTGTTCTCTATTCTGTTCGCGACCTACGCGGTGTTGGTTAACAACACTGCTGGTGGCCCGGCAGGTAAAGACATTTTCGAACTGCCGTTCGTTCTGGTTGAAACCGCCCTGCTGTTGTTCAGCTCCATCACTTATGGCATGGCAGCTATCGCCATGTATAAGAACAACAAGAGCCAGGTTGTTTCCTGGCTCGCGCTGACCTGGCTGTTCGGTGCAGGGTTCATCGGGATGGAAATCTATGAATTCCATCACCTGATCATGGAAGGTATGGGTCCGGATCGCAGCGGCTTCCTGTCGGCGTTCTTCGCGCTGGTTGGCACCCACGGTCTGCACGTGACGTCAGGTCTTATCTGGATGGCAGTGCTGATGTTCCAGATTAACCGTCGCGGTCTGACACCTACCAACCGCACCCGTATCCTGTGCCTGAGTCTGTTCTGGCACTTCCTGGATGTGGTGTGGATCTGCGTGTTCTCTGTAGTCTATCTGATGGGGGCGATGTAATGAGTCATTCAACTGATCACGGCGCTTCCCACGGTAGCGTGAAAACCTACATGACAGGATTTATCCTGTCGATCATCCTGACGCTCATCCCGTTCTGGATGGTGATGAACGGCTCTGCGTCTCACGTAGTCCTGATTGGCTGCGTTCTGGTAGCAGCGGTAGTACAGATTCTGGTGCATCTGGTGTGCTTCCTGCACATGAACTCCAAGTCTGATGAGGGCTGGAATCTGACAGCCTTTGTCTTTACTGTGCTAATCATTGCGATTGTGGTGATAGGTTCAATCTGGATTATGTGGAACCTTAACTACAACATGATGGTTCGATAAGAGCGGCGAGTATGTTTAAGCAATACCTGCAAGTTACAAAACCCGGCATCATCTTCGGTAACCTGATCTCGGTCATCGGCGGTTTCCTGTTGGCTTCTAAAGGCAACATTGACTATCCGCTGTTTGTTTATACCCTGGTTGGCGTGTCGCTGGTCGTTGCATCCGGATGTGTGTTTAACAACTACATCGACAGGGATATCGACAAGAAGATGGAACGAACCAAGAATCGGGTGCTGGTCAAAGGCCTGATTTCTGCGAACGTTTCGCTGGTGTATGCCACTTTGTTGGGTATTGCTGGCTTTATGCTCCTGTGGTTCGGCGCTAACCCGCTGGCCTGCTGGCTGGGCGTGATGGGCTTCGTGGTTTATGTGGGCGTTTACAGCCTGTATATGAAGCGCCATTCCGTCTACGGTACGCTGATTGGCTCACTCTCGGGCGCTGCGCCGCCCGTGATTGGCTACTGCGCCGTGACCGGCAACTTTGACAGTGGTGCGGCCATTCTGCTGGCGATTTTCAGCCTGTGGCAGATGCCGCATTCCTATGCCATCGCGATTTTCCGCTTTAAGGATTATCAGGCGGCAAACATTCCGGTTCTGCCGGTTGTGAAAGGAATTTCCGTTGCCAAAAACCACATCACGCTCTATATCATCGCTTTTGCTGTCGCTACGCTGATGCTGACGTTGGGCGGCTATGCAGGTTACAAATACCTGATCGTCGCCGCCGCCGTTAGCGTCTGGTGGCTTGGGATGGCGCTGCGTGGGTACAAAGTGGCAGATGACAGAGTCTGGGCGCGTAAGCTGTTCGTGTTCTCTATCGTTGCTATCACCTCGCTGTCGGTGATGATGTCAGTCGACTTTATGGTGCCAGATTCTCACCCGCTGCTGGCTTACGTTTGGTAAGTCATGCCTGAACGACAAAAGGGTGCTTCGGCACCCTTTTTTATTCGTATTATCAATGCATCTCGATGTAATATTTGTTAAACAACCGCTTGTTTACCCTGCCCTCCCCTGGCCTTACACTAAGCGCTGCTTTTAACCCGAGGTTGAAATGAACGATTTTAAGATGACGCCAGGCGAATTGCGCGCGACCTGGGGTTTAGGGACCGTATTCTCTCTGCGCATGCTCGGCATGTTTATGGTTCTTCCCGTTCTGACCACTTACGGCATGGCATTGCAAGGTGCCAGCGAAGCGCTGATTGGTTTAGCTATTGGTATTTATGGCCTGGCGCAGGCGATATTTCAGATCCCTTTTGGCCTGCTTTCAGACCGTATTGGCCGAAAACCGCTGATTGTCGGCGGATTACTGATATTTGTCCTCGGAAGCGTGATTGCCGCGCTCTCGTACTCCATTTGGGGCATTATTCTTGGTCGCGCGTTACAAGGCTCCGGCGCAATCGCCGCCGCCGTGATGGCGCTTTTGTCTGACCTTACCCGTGAGCAGAATCGTACCAAAGCGATGGCGTTTATCGGCGTGAGCTTCGGCGTCACTTTTGCTATCGCGATGGTGCTCGGCCCTATCGTCACGCATAAACTTGGCCTGCACGCGCTGTTCTGGATGATCTCCGGCCTGGCGACGCTCGGCATTTTGCTGACGATTTGGGTGGTTCCAAATAGCGACAACCATGTGCTCAACCGTGAATCCGGGATGGTCAAAGGCTGTTTCAGCAAAGTGCTGATGGAGCCGAAACTGCTGAAACTGAATTTCGGCATCATGTGTTTGCATATTCTGTTGATGTCGACATTTGTCGCCCTGCCCGGCCAACTGGAAGCTGCAGGTTTCCCGGCGGCGGAACACTGGAAAATCTATCTGGTGACGATGGTCATTTCGTTTGTCTCCGTCGTGCCATTCATTATCTACGCCGAAGTGAAGCGCCGCATGAAGCAGGTGTTTCAGGTGTGCATCGTGATCATTTTGATTGCCGAAATCGTGCTTTGGGGTTCGGGCGCTTACTTCTGGGAATTAGTGGCGGGCGTACAGCTGTTCTTCCTCGCGTTTAACCTGATGGAAGCGTTGCTGCCTTCACTTATCAGCAAAGAATCCCCGGCGGGATATAAAGGCACGGCGATGGGTATTTACTCCACCAGCCAGTTCCTTGGCGTCGCCATCGGCGGCTCGCTGGGTGGCTGGCTTGACGGGTATTTCGATTCCCAAACCGTATTTTTGATGGGCGCATTACTGGCAACCGTGTGGCTGTTGGTGGCGATCACCATGCAAGAACCGGCTTACGTCAGCAGCCTTCGCGTCACCATTCCGGACGATGTTGAAGCCGATGAAAATCTGAAAGCACGCCTGCTGGCGAAAGAGGGCGTGAAAGAAGTGCTGGTGATTGCCGCTGAACGCTCTGCCTATGTAAAAATCGACAGCAAAGTGACGAACCGTTTTGAGGTTGAACAAGCCATGTTACCGGCGTAAAAAAAAGCGGGAAAATCCCGCTTTCGGCTACTTACGAAACCACCTTTAACAGGTGGTTTTTTATTAATCGCGGAAGTTTTTGAACTGGAAAGGCTGGCCCAAATCGCCACCACGAACCAGCGCCATAACGGCCTGCAGATCGTCGCGAGATTTACCGGTAATGCGAATTTCTTCGCCCTGAATCTGCGCCTGCACTTTCAGTTTGCTGTCTTTAATCAGCTTAACCAGTTTCTTCTGCACAGTACTTTCAATGCCGGTTTTCAGCTTTCCTTCGACGAACCAGGTTTTGCCGCTGTGGACAAACTCTTCCGGCACTTCGATGGAACTCCCCTCAATGCCACGTTTGAGCAGTTTGGCGCGCAGGATATCAAGCAGCTGATTGACCTGGAAATCGGACTCGCTCAGAACCTTAATGCTTTGGTTCTTTTCGTTCAGCTCAATAGACGCTTCTACGCCACGGAAGTCAAAACGTGACTCTACTTCACGGGCCGCATTATCGACCGCGTTTTTGGCTTCCTGAAGATCAACTTCAGAGACAATATCGAAAGATGGCATGTTTTATTCTCCCTCTCTTTTTGTTGCGTTGCATAATACCCGCAACGTCAGAGAACACAACCTGTTATCCCGTGACTGCGGACGTGCCGTCGGCGCTATAATAGTAACATAACGCCCGATCGCGCAGCAGGTAAGGAGGAACGATGAAGATAACCGTGCTTGGATGCGGCGCTCTTGGACAATTATGGCTGACCGCACTGCACCGGCAAGGCCATGAAGTTCAGGGCTGGCTACGTGTACCTGCCCCCTGGTGCAGTGTGAATCTGCAAGAAACTGACGGCAGCATTTTCAACGAGCTGTTCACCGCCAACGATCCCGATGTCCTCGCCAACAGTGATGTATTGCTGGTCACGCTGAAAGCCTGGCAGGTTTCAACAGCGGTGAAAAATCTGGTCAGCATGTTGTCGCCCACTTGCCCGATTCTGCTAATGCATAACGGTATGGGGACGCTAGACGAGTTGCATGCGTTAAAACAGCCGTTGCTGCTCGGAATGACCACGCAAGCTGCCCGCCGTGACGGTAACTTGATTATTCATTCGGCAAACGGAATGACACACATCGGCCCTGCCAACACGATGGCCCAGGAGTACAGTTTTCTTGCAGATACATTCCATGCCGCGCTACCGGATGTCGCATGGCATAACGATATCGGCAACGCCAGCTGGCGCAAACTGGCGGTGAACTGCGTGATCAACCCGCTCACTGCACTTTATGATTGCCCGAACGGACAATTGCGCGACCATCCTGGAGAAGTCACGCTGGTGAGCGCAGAAGTCGCCGCCGTAATGCAACGCGAAGGTCATCACTCCAGCCCGGAAGATTTGCTGGCGTATATCTGGCAGGTCATCGACAGCACCGCCAGCAATATCTCTTCGATGCTTCAGGACGTTCGCGCCCAACGTCAAACTGAAATCGACTATATCAGCGGCTACCTGCTCAAACGCGCCCGCGCACACGGGATTGCCGTGCCGGAAAATGCCCGCCTGTTTGAACAAATTAAACGTAAGGAGAACACGTATGAGCGCATCAGCGCTGGTTTGTCTCGCCCCTGGGAGTGAAGAAATGGAAGCGGTGACCACCATCGATCTGCTGGTTCGCGGCGGGATCAAGGTCACGACCGCCAGTGTCGCCAGCGACGGCGAGTTAGCCATCACCTGTTCACGCGGGGTTAAACTGCTGGCTGACGCACCGCTCGTGCAAGTTGCCGACGGCGATTTCGACATCATTATTCTGCCTGGCGGTCTGAAAGGGGCCGAATATTTCCGCGACAGCGCACTGTTAGTGGAAACGGTAAAACAGTTTCACCGCTCAGGGCGTATCGTTGCCGCTATTTGTGCCGCAGCGGGAACAGTTCTCGCGCCACACGAGATTTTCCCTATCGGCAACATGACCGGATTCCCGGCGTTGAAAGAGAAGATTCCGGAAGATCAGTGGCAGGACAAACGTGTAGTCTGGGATCCGCGAGTGAACCTGCTCACCAGTCAGGGCCCAGGCACCAGCATCGATTTTGGGTTAAAAATTATCGACCTGCTGGTCAGCCGCGAAAAAGCCTATGAAGTGGCTTCTCAGTTGGTGCTCCCGGCGGGTATTTACAACTTCTACGAGTAACGCAAGGGGCCAACTATGGCCCTTTCACCACTGAAAGCACCAGTTGCAAACCCAACGCGGACAACGCATCCGCGATGGTGTCAATTTTGGTTGCGTGATCCAGTTTGACGATGCGGGTCACTTCCTGCGGGCGGGTACATAGTTTACGCGCCAGTTCCGCCTGACTGGTTCCGCTCTTTAGCATCGCGTTCAACAGCAGCACTTTTGCCGTTACGCTGGCAGGCAGCTGAATAAAATCGTCATGTACGTTTAACACGGGAGGGATCGGAATCGACCGTTCGTCTTCAAAATAAAAATCCAGCGCGGTCACCAGCGCATCTTCCGCCATCATCAACGCTTCTTCACGCGTATCACCGCAAGTCAGCGCCTCAGGAATTTGCGGAAATGAAGCAAACCAGCCCCCTTCAATCTCATCTTTCTCAATCACCACTCTGTATTTCATTTTTACTCCTCGCACAGATTGAGTTGCTTCACGATTGCCTTACGCAATTTTTCGTTCAGTTCTTTCCCAGGATGCCTAGGCATCACCGACTGGCGTCCACCCAGGTAAATTTTGAGATGGTTCGTACCTTCGACAAACGAAGCGCCATTTCTTGCCAGCCACTGACGAAATTCCCTTTGCTTCATCTCCATCACCCTTCGAATATAAACTTTTTTGTTTATCACACACAACCCTGCTGCGAGGCAATGACGTTATATTCCCGGCAGTAATTCTCGTAAAGACAATGAATTAGGATTTACGAGTGGGCTTCAGAAACCGTTCTTTTCGGAATTTATCAAGATCGTCCACACGGGACACCATTACGTGCCAACGCTCACAGATCTCATCTTTTGTGCTGATGCCCCCCCTGAATTTTCTCGGTATAAATCTAGATATTTCATCTAGTTAACATCTGGCGCGGGTGTTTTAGGTGGCGTTGACAGCCAGAAAGAAGCGTGAAAAACTCGAGCTCAACTGGACTATACCAGTTAAATAAACCCTCCTGACTTCACCCACCAGGGGGAATAAAAACCTCATTGAGAGGAGTCGCCCGTGATTACATTTATTGAGAGCAAGGTCGTGCCTGTCCTAATCCGGATAGGCGAAAACAAAATTCTGGTGGCGGTGCGTAACGGTATCGCCCTGACATTGCCGTTCACCATCACCGGCAGCCTTTTCCTGATCATCGCCAATCTCCCTATTCCTGGCTGGAGTGAGTGGCTAGGGCCGTGGGCCGATAAAATCAGCGCCCCGGTGGCTGTCACCTTTGGCGCGATCGGCCTCATATCAGCCGTAGGTATCAGCTACAACCTGGCGAAGGAATATAAGCTCAACGCCATAACCTGTAGTGCCGTCACGTTGGTCGTGTTCCTGCTCGCGCAACTCAATGATAAATATCAGCTCAACGTGGATAACCTCGGCGCAGCGGGTCTTTTTTCCGCCATTATTCTGGCGGTCATCACGGTGCATATTATTCGTTGGTTTATTGGCCGTGAGATCGTCATAAAGCTGCCTGAAGGCGTGCCGCCCGCGGTGGCACAGTCTTTCGCAAGCCTGGTGCCTGCGGCGGTGGCGATTACGCTGGTGTGGTTTGTCAGAGTGATGCTCGGCTTTGATATTAATGAATTTTTCACACAAGTCCTCAGCCCGCTGGTCAGCGGTCTCGGTTCGCTGCCGGGCATGCTGGTGCTGATATTCCTGATTTCTTTGCTCTGGTGCTGCGGTATTCACGGTGACAATGTGCTTTCCGGCATCACCAGCCCCATCTTCCTGAAATACATCGCCGAAAATACACAGGCTTATTTAAACCACCAGCCGATCCCGCATATCACCGCCGACGGTTTTTACATCGTCTTTATGTGTATCGGCGGCACGGGTGCCACGCTCGGCCTGGTTTTGGCGATGCTGCGTTCACGCAGCAAAATGTATAAATCTGTCGGCAAACTGTCACTGCCGTCTGCCGTATTTTGTATTAATGAACCGGTGATATTCGGCTGCCCCATCGTCTTCAACCCGCTGCTGATGATCCCCTTCACGCTGACCCCGATGCTGCTGTGCATCTCCACCTACGGCCTGATGTACTTCGACATTATTGGTCGTCCGGTGCTGCAAATTCCGTGGACCATGCCCCCTATTCTCGCCGCCTGGTTTGTGACCGGCGGCAATATTCCGGCGGTGATCTGGTCCGTCTGTACCGTCGTCATTTCTGTCGCGATCTACTTCCCGTTCTTTAAATTGCTGGAACGCCAGCAACTGAACAAAGAACGCCTGGAAGAAACGCACGAAAACGAATCCGTCCTGAACACTGACTCTGCATTGTAAAAAGGAACTCTGATGAAAAAGCTCAAAATTGTCACCATTGGCGGTGGCTCAAGCTATACCCCGGAACTGATTGATGGCTTTATCAAACGTTACGATGAGCTTCCGGTCACGGATTACTACCTGCTCGATATCGAAGAAGGCAAAGAGAAGCTCGAGATTGTCGGCAAGCTGGCGCAGCGCATGGTGAAAGAAGCCGGTGTGCCAATGAACATACATTTGACGCTCGATCGCGCCGAAGCGCTGAAAGACGCTGATTTCGTAACGACGCAACTGCGTGTCGGTTTCCTGGACGCGCGCATTAATGACGAAAAAATCCCGTTAAAATACGGCGTACTCGGCCAGGAAACCACCGGCCCCGGCGGCTTTATGAAAGCCCAGCGCACCATTCCAGTGTTGATGGATATCTGCCGCGATATGGAAAAATATTGCCCGGATGCGTGGCTGATTAACTTCACCAACCCGGCAGGCATCGTGACCGAAGCCATCACCCGTCATTCAAATATCAAGAGCATCGGTATTTGCAGCGGCGCTAATAGCATGTTGATGGATATCGCCAAAGCCTACGACGTGGAGAAAAAGGACGTTTATGCCCGCATTATGGGGCTGAACCATCTGATATTTGCCGACCAAATTTTCATTAAAGGCGAAGACTACACGGATGATTTCATGGCAAAACTGGCTCAGGGCAGCGCCAGCAACTCATTGAAAAACATCCCGGATATCGGCTTTTCTTCGCGCTTCGCCAAAGCGCTGCACATGTACCCGATCTCCTATTTAAAGTACTTCTTCCTGACCCGCGAAATGGTGGATGCGGCACTGAAAGATGCCAGCACCAAAGGGACGCGCGGCGAACAAACCCGTGAAATTGAGCACCGTCTTTTTGAGCTTTATCAGGATCCGCATCTTTCCCATAAACCGAAAGAACTGGAAAAGCGCGGCGGGGCCTGGTACTCCGATACTGCCTGCTCGATCATCAGTTCCATTTATAACGACAAGAAAGAAATCCATGTGGTCAACACCGTCAACAACGGTGCGACGCCGGATCTGCCCGATCATGTCACGCTGGAAACCAACGCGGTTATCGATCGCAGTGGCGCTCATCCGCTGGCTTACGGCCGTTTACCGGTCAAAATTCGTGGGCTGATCCAGAGCGTAAAAGCCTATGAAGAACTGACCGTTGAAGCGGCGATGACCGGTGATTACAGCACCGCGCTGATGGCGTTAACCATCAACCCACTGGTGCCTTCGGCGACGCTTGCGGAAAAAATTCTTGATGAATATTTGGAAGTGAATCAGCGCTATTTGCCGCAATATCACTCAAAAAGCTAAGGAGCAGCCATGAAGACTTATATTTCCCCGAATTACCCGCAGCTTTGTCAGGCGGTGGCGCAAAACGTCATTGATTGCGTGAAAACCAAACCTGACGCGCTCATCTGTATTGCGGGTGGTGACACGCCTCTCGGCGTATTTGCAGCACTCGTTGATGCACAAAAGCAGGGCCACGTAGATTTCTCACGCACCCAATTTTTAGGGATCGATGAATGGCTGGGCCTCGGCAAAGCCGATAAAGGCAGCTGTCGTGAAATGGTCTGGCATCACTTTTTCGACAAACTCCCCCTGCGCGATGAGCAAATTTGCTTTTTCGATGGGCTGACCAGCGACCCGAAAGCAGAATGCCAGCGTGTCGATCGTTATATAGACAGGCATGGGCCGATCGACTGCGTCGTATTAGGCATCGGTATGAACGGGCATATTGGTTTTAACGAACCGGGCGTTTCGCTGGAAAACACCTGCCACGTTGTCGATTTGGACGCCGTCACTCAGGCGGTTTCAGTGAAGTATTTTGATACACCGCGTGAGGTCAAACAGGGTATTTCGCTAGGGCTGAAAACCTTGCTGGCAGCGAAAAATATTGTGGTGATGGCAAGCGGTGAGAAAAAATCAGCGATTGTTGCGCAAACGGTGAATCACCCTGCGACGGTCGACATTCCTTCGACGCTGGTGAAAACTGTGCCACAGGCAGCTTTATACGTGGATAACGCAGCGGCAAGCGCGCTGTAAAGGGGATCTGGCAGGCGCTATTTTTTGCGCCTGCTAGCGTTCGATTCGCAGGTTTTTGACCCGGAAGATGTCAGCCCGGTTGTAACTGATCGAGTAGTTAAACGCTGTTTTATCGGCAAGACGGGTCACTTCGGTAATTTTCAGCATCGGCTGCCCGCTGGCAATATCCAGCAATGGCGCAAGCTCATCATCAAATAACGCGGCTTCGATAATCGAGTCAGCATCTTTGATTTTCTTCCCAGTGAACGCTTCGATATAGCCGTACAACGAGCCTTCTTTGAGAATATTTTCGGGAATGGTGTCGATAACGCTTTGCGGAATATTACTGTCTTCCACCAGTACAGGATTCCCATCGAGCAAACGAATACGACGGATAAACCAGACGTTATCTCCGGCGGTGATTTCCAGATGCTGCGCAAGTGTCGCATCAGCCTGAATCACGTTGAACGTCAGAAGCTGGCTGCTGACTTTCACTCTTCCCTGAAATTCACGGGAAAAGCCAAGAATGCTGTCGCTGGTTTCGTTATTGAGAAGGTAGACGTTGGTGGCGCTGTTTTTCAGCACGAACATCCCTTTGCCGTGAATGCGCTCGATAAACCCTTCCTGTACCAGGTTATCCATCGCTTTTTGCACCGTCACGCGAGTCACGCCGTAAAGGCCTGCCAGTTCGCGTTCAGAGGGAATGCTTTCACCTTTTTTGTAGAGTTGATTGAGGATATCGCCCTTTAAGCGTTCCTTAATCTCAATGTATTTGTGTGTTTTTTGCATTCGGTTCCCAGAAAATCGCCGGGTGGCGTTGCGCTTACCCGGCCTACACATTCCTGCCGCTTGTAGGCCGGGCAAACAGCGTGCCGCCCGGCAGTTTCACGATGCTACTGTTTAATCCGGACGATAAACCTTCACATTAGCGAAGCCTTGCTCGCGCAAATAGAGCGCCTGCAAGCGGCTCATCACGCCGCGTTCACACCACAGCAAATAAGTTTTGCTCTGGTCGAGATCGCCAAACTGCGTGCTCAATTTGTAGAACGGCAGCGACGCCACTTCCACACCGTCGAGTTTGAGCGGTTTGTCATCCTGTTCATCGATGGAACGAATATCAAGAATAACGTCAGTCGCGGTGAAACCGGACACCGTTTCGACTTCAACCACGTCCTGCTGAGTTTGCTGCGCAATGTCGCGGATATCGACATTGTTGGCTTCCGCCACCACTTTGTCGAGGATCGCGAAATCAAAGTTCTGCTCTTCCGCTTCGATTTTCGCCTTCACCGCTTTCACGGTTGGGCTCTTCGAAATCACGCCACAGTATTCCGGCATGGTACGGGCAAAATCTTCAGTGCCGATTTCACGCGCCAAATCGATGATGTGCTCTTTGTCGTGAGAAATCAGCGGACGCAGGATCAGGGTATCGGAAACGTTGTCGATCAAACGCAGGTTGGTCAGCGTCTGGCTGGAAACCTGGCCCAGCGCTTCGCCGGTCACCAGCGCCTGCACGCCGTAGCGTTCAGCAACCTGAGAAGCCGCACGCACCATCATGCGTTTCAGCACCACGCCCATTTGGCCGTCGTCGACTTTCTCGAGGATTTCGCCCACAACCGGTTCGAAGTTGATCGCCACGAAACGCACGCGGTGCGAACTGCCAAAGCGATTCCACAGATAATGCGCCACCTGACGGACGCCGATTTCATGCGCAGCGCCGCCAAGGTTGAAGAAGCAGTAATGCACGCGACAACCGCGACGCATCAGCATGTAGCTGGAAACACCGGAATCGAAACCACCGGAAATCAGCGACAGCACGTCTTCCTGTGTGCCGATTGGGAAACCGCCGATACCTTCATAGCGGCCTTTTACCAGCAGCAGACGATCGTTTTCGATCTCCAGAAGCACCGTGATATCCGGGTTAGTCAGCTTCACGCGCGCGGTTTCGATGTGCTGATTCAGCCCACCGCCGACATAACGCTCAACGTCAATGGAGGTAAAATCGTGTTTACCCCGGCGCTTAACACGCACGCAAAACGATTTGCCTTCCAGCTGTTCGCGCCACAACGGCAGCGTTTGCTCGAAGATGTCATGCATAGAAGTGAACGGCACATCTTCCACTTCCAGAATATGGTGAATACCGGGAATACGGGTCAGCGCATCGCGAATGACCGGACGTTGGTCCTCGTCTTTGGCGCGAACTTCGATGTGATCCCAGTGACGAACAACGGCAAGCGTCTCGTCATAATGCTTCAGAACGTTACGAATATTCCCGGTCAGAATTTTTATAAAGCGCAAACGCACAGATTGGCTTTTGATGGTGATTTCCGGGAACAATTTAATGATAAACTTCATGGCGGCAATGGTTCGTTGGCAAGCCTGTAAAGGCTTGTAATGGAAAATAGTACAGCAGCCCATACCCGCGGCTGCATCCAGGTGCGCAAGTATACCACCATCGCGCGGCTCCTGTGCACATTGCGCGTTATTTGATAATTGCCCTAAGTCCGTTACCATGACGGGGCTGAAAATATTGAGAGTCAAACATTCACTATGCCAAAGAAAAATGAAGCGCCAGCCACTTTTGAAAACGCACTGACTGAACTTGAGCAGATTGTGTCCCGTCTCGAAAACGGTGACTTGCCGCTGGAAGATGCGCTGAATGAGTTTGAGCGCGGCGTACAGCTGGCGCGTCAGGGTCAGGTGAAGTTGCAACAGGCCGAGCAACGGGTGCAAATCCTGTTGGCCGATAATGATGAAGCCCCGCTGACGCCTTTCACGCCGGACGCCGAGTAAACAATGGATTTCTCGCAACAGTTACAGGCCTGCGTTGAGCGAGCCAACGACGCGCTGCGCCAGTTTATTGCGCCGCAGCCCTTTCAGAACACTCCGCTGGTTGAGGCGATGCACTATGGTGCACTCTTAGGCGGTAAACGTCTTCGCCCGTTTCTGGTGTATGCCACTGGCAGCATGTTTAACGTCAGTCTCTCCACGCTGGATGCGCCCGCAGCGGCGGTTGAATGCATTCATGCCTATTCGCTGATCCATGACGATCTGCCTGCAATGGATGATGACGATCTGCGCCGTGGTCAGCCGACCTGCCATATCAAATACGGCGAAGCCAATGCGATTCTGGCCGGTGATGCGCTACAAACGCTGGCATTTTCTATACTGAGTGATGCGCCAATGCCGGAAGTCGCCGACCGTTTCCGTCTGGCGATGGTTTCCGAACTGGCGCAAGCCAGCGGTGTCGCAGGCATGTGCGGTGGTCAGGCGCTGGATCTGGAGGCCGAAGGCAAACAGGTTGATTTGGCAGCCCTTGAGCGTATTCATCGCCACAAAACCGGGGCGCTGATCCGCTCAGCCGTTCGCCTTGGCGCATTAAGCGCGGGTGAAAAAGGGTTGGCTGCCTTGCCTGTGCTGGACAAATATGCCGAAAGCATCGGCCTCGCATTCCAGGTGCAGGATGACATTCTGGATGTGGTAGGGGATACTGCGACCCTTGGCAAACGCCAGGGTGCCGATCAGCAACTTGGCAAAAGCACCTATCCTGCCCTGCTGGGCCTTGAGCAAGCCCAAAGTAAAGCCCGTGACCTCATTGCAGACGCCCGCCAGTCATTAACGATACTGGCCGCGCAGTCTCTGGACACTACGGCACTGGAAGCGCTAGCGAATTACATTATTCAGCGCGATAAATAAAACACCACGATGAGTCTCTGATGAGTTTTGATATTGCCAAATACCCGACGCTGGCACTGGTGGAATCCACTCAGGAATTGCGTCTGTTGCCTAAAGAGAGCCTGCCGAAGCTCTGCGACGAATTGCGTCGCTACCTGCTCGACAGCGTGAGCCGCTCGAGCGGACACTTTGCCTCCGGGCTTGGCACGGTGGAACTCACCGTGGCGCTGCATTACGTCTATAACACCCCTTTCGACCAGTTGGTTTGGGACGTGGGTCATCAGGCTTATCCGCATAAAATTTTGACCGGTCGTCGCGATCGCATCGGGACTATTCGTCAGAAAGGCGGGTTGCATCCGTTCCCGTGGCGCGGAGAAAGTGAGTTTGACGTATTAAGCGTCGGCCACTCATCAACCTCTATTTCTGCCGGGATCGGTATTGCCGTCGCGGCAGAAAAAGAAGCCAAACAGCGCCGCACCGTCTGTGTGATTGGCGATGGCGCGATCACCGCTGGCATGGCCTTTGAGGCGATGAACCACGCGGGCGACATCAAGCCCGATATGCTGGTAATCCTCAACGATAACGAAATGTCGATTTCCGAGAACGTTGGTGCGCTGAACAACCATCTGGCACAGCTGCTTTCTGGCAAGCTTTACTCTTCGCTGCGTGAAGGCGGCAAGAAAGTGTTCTCTGGCGTACCGCCGATCAAAGAGTTGCTCAAGCGCACCGAAGAACACATCAAAGGCATGGTGGTTCCCGGGACGCTGTTTGAAGAACTGGGCTTCAACTATATCGGCCCGGTCGACGGTCACGATGTCCTGGGGCTGGTCAGTACGCTGAAAAACATGCGTGACCTGAAAGGCCCGCAGTTCCTGCACATCATGACCAAAAAAGGCCGTGGCTATGAGCCAGCGGAAAAAGATCCGATCACTTTCCACGCGGTGCCGAAATTCGATCACACCAGCGGCGTGCTGCCAAAAAGCAGCGGCGGTCTGCCGGGTTACTCGAAGATCTTCGGTGACTGGCTGTGTGAAACCGCAGCGAAAGACAACAAGCTGATGGCGATCACTCCGGCGATGCGTGAAGGCTCCGGTATGGTGGAGTTTTCAAAAAAATACCCGGATCAGTATTTCGACGTGGCGATTGCGGAACAACACGCGGTGACGTTCGCGGCGGGTCTGGCGATTGGCGGCTATAAGCCTGTTGTCGCTATCTACTCGACCTTCCTGCAACGCGCCTACGACCAGGTTATTCACGACGTCGCTATCCAGAAACTGCCGGTGTTGTTTGCTATCGACCGTGCGGGCATCGTTGGCGCGGACGGACAAACCCATCAGGGTGCGTTCGATCTCTCGTTTTTACGCTGCATCCCGGAAATGGTCATTATGACCCCGAGCGATGAAAACGAATGCCGCCAGATGCTGTTTACCGGTTATCACTACAATGACGGCCCAAGTGCGGTGCGTTATCCGCGCGGAAGCGGTACAGGTGTGGCACTGGCACCGTTGGAAAAACTGCCGCTCGGCAAAGGCATCGTCAAACGCCAGGGCGAGAAAATGGCGATCCTCAACTTCGGTACGCTGCTGGCAGATGCCGAAATTGTGGCGGAAAAACTCAACGCTACACTGGTTGATATGCGCTTTGTGAAGCCACTTGATGAGACGCTGATTCGGGATATGGCCACACGCCACGAGGTGTTGGTCACGCTGGAAGAAAACGCCATTATGGGTGGTGCAGGTAGCGGTGTGAATGAAGTGCTGATGGCCCATCGCAAACCGGTGCCAGTGCTGAATATTGGCCTGCCGGACTTCTTTATTCCGCAAGGCACGCAGGATGAAGCGCGGGCCGATATCGGTCTCGACGCCGCCGGAATCGAAGCAAAAATCACGGCCTGGCTGGCCTGATCCTCTCCCCCTTTCCGCTCCTGCTATGCTTACTATTATGTTCATCGCAGGAGTGGAACCATGCAATACAATAAATTAGGAACGACCGACCTTAACGTCTCCCGGCTGTGTCTCGGCTGTATGACCTTTGGCGAACCCGATCGCGGCAATCACGCCTGGACGCTGCCGGAAGAGAGCAGTCGTCCGATCATCAAGCACGCCCTCGACGGCGGCATTAATTTCTTCGATACCGCCAATAGCTATTCCGACGGCAGTAGCGAAGAAATTGTTGGCCGGGCGCTGCGTGATTTCGCCCGCCGTGCAGACGTTGTGGTTGCCACTAAGGTTTATCATCAGACCGGCGATTTGCCACAAGGGCTTTCCCGTGCGCAAATCCTGCGCTCCATTGACGACAGCCTGACGCGCCTCGGTATGGAATATGTCGACCTGCTGCAAATCCACCGTTGGGACTACAACACGCCGATAGAAGAAACGCTGGAAGCCCTGAACGACGTCGTGAAAGCCGGGAAAGTGCGCTACATCGGCGCGTCTTCCATGCATGCGTCACAATTTGCACAAGCGCTTGAATTACAGAAGCAGAACGGCTGGGCGCGTTTTGTCACCATGCAAGATCACTACAATCTGATTTATCGCGAAGAAGAGCGTGAGATGCTGCCGCTGTGCTATCAGGAAGGCGTGGCGGTCATTCCATGGAGTCCATTGGCGCGTGGTCGTCTGACCCGTCCGTGGGGTGAAACCACCGCTCGTGTGGTGTCTGATGAATTTGGCAAAACGCTTTATAGCACTACCGAAGAAAACGATGCGCAAATTGCGGAGCGGCTGGCGAGCATTGCTGAAGAACTGGATGTCACGCGCGCGCAAGTGGCGCTGGCCTGGCTGTTAAGCAAACCCGGCGTGGCGGCACCGATTATCGGTACATCGCGGGAAGAACAATTAGATGAGTTGCTAAGCGCGGTGGATATCACGCTGAAACCGGAGCAGATTGCCGAGCTGGAAACGCCTTATCAGCCGCATCCGGTGGTCGGATTTAAGTAAGCGCAATGCCCGATGGCGCTACGCTTATCGGGCCTACAACGGCTGTAGGTCCGCGCAAGCGCAGCGCCGCCGGGCAAGCATACAGGTCAGATAATCCCAATCGGCCAATGATGGCCAATCAGATACAAGAGCCCTGCGGAAATCACCCCGGCGATAATGTCATCGACCATGATCCCCATCCCGCCGTGTACGTTGCGGTCAAACCAGCGGATCGGCCACGGTTTCCAGATATCGAAAATACGGAAGATGACGAACCCGGCAACGACCCACTGCCAGTCGTTGGTCGGCAGCGCCATCAGCGTGATCCACATGCCGACAAACTCATCCCACACGATGCTGCCGTGGTCGTGTACGCCCATATCTTTCGCGGTGCGATGACAGATGTACACGCCAATGCTGATGCTCGCCATCACCGCCAGCGAATAGAGCTGCCACGGCAGGAGAGTCAGCAGATACCAAAACGGAATAGCCGCGATGGAACCCGCAGTACCCGGCATAATCGGGCTAAGGCCGCTGCCAAACCCGGTCGCCAGCAGATGCCACGGGTTGAGCATACTCAGGCGGCTTTTTGCTACGTCTTTACTGCGCAAAATGGTCGTACCCCTTCCAGTCGAGCGTGACAGGCTTCCCCTCACGCTGAAAATGCAGCCCTTCTACATCGGCACTGATTTGCCCGATACAGGTGTAACCCATGCCGAAATTGCCAAGCGCCACGTCCAGCGCGCCGCGATTCAGTTCAGGTACAGTGAAGCAGAGTTCATAATCTTCGCCACCCGAAAGCGCCCAACGTAGTGCCTGGTCAGGCTCAACATGGCGTTTCATTGCCTCGGAGATTGGGAGCAGATCAAGGTCGATACGCGCGCCGCATTCACTGGCTTTAAGGATATGACCGAGATCGGAAATCAGCCCATCGGAGAGATCGATAGCCGAATGGGCAAAATTACGCAGCGCCTGACCGGTGAGAATACGCGGTGTTGGATTGAGATGACGCTTAACCAAATACGCGGCGTCCTCGGCGTTATCCACCTGCAAACGATCCTGCAAAATAGCTAATCCGGCGGCGCTGTCGCCCGGTGTGCCAGTGACATAAATCCAGTCGCCCGGTTTAGCGCCAGAGCGTTTCAACGCCCGGCCATCCGGCACGAAACCGTGAATACCCAGCGTCATCGACAGCGGCCCTTTGGTGGTATCGCCGCCAATCAGCTGCATATCGTAGTAATTCAGTTGTTCAAACAGACTGTCGCTGAAGGCTTCAAGCCAGGCTTCATCCACTGACGGCAGCGTTAGGGCTAACGTCAGCCACGCCGGATCAGCCCCCATAGCTGCAAGATCGCTTAAATTGACCGCCAGCGCCTTACGGGCTAAATCAGCGGGATCGATATCCGGGAGGAAATGAATGCCTGACACCAGCGTATCGGTGCTGATGGCGAGAGTCTGTTTTTCAGGGAGATTGAGCAGTGCGCAGTCGTCACCGATTCCGGTTTCAACATCAAGACGGGAGCTTCTTACGCGATCAAAATAACGGGCAATCAGAGAAAATTCGCCGCAAGCCATACGTCATGCCTCAGCAAAGAAAAGAGAAGGCCGAAGCAAACTAATGTGTGCTTCGGCCTGGAGATTACTTTTTGCGGGGACGAATTGCCGGTGCTGCTTTATCCAGCACGCCGTTCACGAACTTATGGCTGTCTTCGGCACCGAAGGTTTTTGCCAGTTCGATAGCTTCGTTGATGGCCACTTTGTACGGCACATCATCACGCTTAGCCAGCTCAAACAGCGCAATGCGCAGCACGGCTTTCTCGACCTGACCCAGCTCTTCCAGCAGACGGGACAGATAAGGTTTCATCAGGCCGTCGAGATACGCGCTGTTGGTCGCCACTCCGGTCAGCAGTTCACGGAAGTACACGACGTCGACGTCTTTCACGTCCTGTTCCGCCAGGAACTGGTATTCAACATCAGAGATGTCGTTTTTGGATAACTGCCAGGAGTAAAGCGCCTGGACAGCACACTCACGGGCGCGGCGACGAGCAGCAGGTTTCACGGAATTCCCCTTACAAAAAAATCAGGCCTTGATGGCTTTCAATACATTGATCATTTCAAGCGCGGTCAGTGCAGCTTCTGCACCTTTGTTACCGGCCTTGGTGCCAGCACGTTCGATGGCTTGTTCGATGCTTTCGGTGGTCAGAACCCCAAAAGCGACCGGGATTTCGCTGTCGTGCGCAACCTGCGCCAGACCATTACTTGCGCCACCGGCTACATATTCAAAGTGAGCTGTACCGCCACGAATCACGGTGCCGAGCGCGATAACCGCGTCGTATTTACCGGTTTTCGCCAGTGCGCCCGCTGCCAGTGGCAGTTCGTATGCACCTGGAACCCAAACCACGGTAATGTTTTCGTCTTTCATCTGACCAATACGTTTCAGGGCGTCAATCGCACCTTCCAGCAGGCTGTCATTGATGAAATTGTTGAAACGCGCAATGGTGATGGCAACGCGAGCGTCCGGGGCAGCAACGTTAGCTTCGATAATGTTCATACTTTTCCTTTTGGGATTCGACTTACCCCGAGGGGGGCGGATTTTATCATAATAATTCGCGCACGGCTTACCTATTTCAGGCCGCCCTACGCCGGTAATAAATGCAGACACAGATCCGGGCCAACTTTGCGGATCTCGCTGAAACTAAATTGGGGGGCATTAGCCAGTTTCTCAAGCCCTGGTAACACACATAAACCTCGGGCGTCGCTGCCTAACAGTTTAGGCGCAACGTAAACAATCAGCTCATCAACCAGACCGGCTTGCAGCAATGCGCCCGCAAGCGTTGGGCCAGCTTCCACCCAGATACTGTTAATTTGCTGTTTACCGAGTTGCATCATCAGCAACACTAAATCGAGATGTCCATTATGCTCAGGAATTTTTAGCGAGCGCACGTTTTCCGGCCATTCGCGGGTGTCTTCCTCACAGCGAGCAAACCAGGTTTCACCGGGTTGCTGCACGATACGGTGTTCCGGGGTGACGCGGTTTTGACGGTCAATCACGATACGCAGCGGTTGACGCAAATTTTCCTGCGGATAACTTGCCAGCACATCAGCGTTGAGTTCTTCCCAACGCACGGTCATCGCCGGGTTATCTGCCAGCACCGTTGCGTCCGTTGTCAGAATAGCGTGGCTTTCGGCGCGAAGGCGCTGCACATCGCGTCTCGCCTGTGGAGACGTAATCCACTGACTTTCACCGCTGGCCATTGCCGTGCGGCCATCGAGCGATGCGCCAAGTTTTAGCTGGATATACGGGAAACCGGTACGCATCCGCTTGAGAAAGCCTTTATTCAGCGCTTCGGCTTCGCTCATCATCAGCCCGTGGCTGACTTCAATGCCTTCTTGTTGCAGGCGATACAGACCACGCCCCGCCACTTGCGGATTCGGATCCTGCATCGCAGCCACCACACGGCTGACACCTGCCGTAATCAGCGCTTCGCAGCATGGCGGCGTGCGGCCATGGTGGCTGCAAGGCTCAAGCGTGACATACGCCGTCGCCCCTTTCGCTTTGTCACCCGCCATGCGCAGGGCATGAATTTCGGCGTGCGGCTCACCGGCACGGTAATGCGCGCCTTCACCGACGATTTCGCCATTTTTCACAATCACGCAGCCGACACGCGGATTCGGGTGCGTGGTAAAACGCCCCTGATTCGCCAGTTTTAGCGCACGCGCCATGTACATTTCGTCGAGCATGGATTAGTCCTGTAAGCGGGCGATCTCTTCGCCAAACTCTTTGATATCTTCAAAGCTCCGGTACACGGAAGCAAAGCGGATATAAGCCACTTTATCGAGCTTTTTAAGCTGCTCCATCACCAGGTTGCCGATCTGTTTGCTCGGAATTTCGCGTTCACCCGTCGCACGCAGCTGCGATTTAATATGGTTCACTGCCATTTCAACGTCATCAGAACTGACCGGGCGCTTTTCGAGTGCTTTTTGTATTCCGCTGCGCAACTTGTCTTCATTGAAAGGTTCACGGACGTCGTTGCTTTTCACGACCCGTGGCATCACCAATTCAGCCACTTCAAAGGTGGTAAAACGTTCATTACACACCAGGCACTGGCGGCGACGGCGCACTGAGGAGCCTTCCCCGACCAGACGAGAGTCGATCACTTTGGTATCTACGGCGAAACAAAATGGGCAATGCATGGCGCGTCCTGACGAAGAATAATCACATTTTCTTATTTTACCACGACCAGTGCTGCGCCGTCATTTTGAGACAAACCCCCGATGGTATCTACAACGATGCTGCTACCATTGAACAGCAACAAAACTCAAAAGGAACCCAAACAATGACACGACGTTTTTTACGCCTTCTGGCGCTGGGCAGCCTGTTTACCCTTAGCGCTTGCGCACAGCAAACCGAAGTTCACCAAATGCAACAGAGCGTCAGTGCGCTCAATAAAGACATGACCAAGCTGAATCAGGAAACGGTCAAAATTACCCAGCAAAATACGCTCAACGCCAAATCGGCGAGCGGCGTATACCTGCTGCCAGGTTCCAATACGCCAGCGCGTCTGGAAAGTCAGATTGGTACATTACGGATGTCGCTGATTAATATCACGCAAAATGCCGATGGAATGCGAGCCACGCTACGTATTCAGGGCGAATCTGACGATCCGCTACCTGCGTTCAGCGGCACTGTTGAGTGGGGTCTGATTCAGGGTACGACAGACAACTATCAGGAAGTGAACGTCAAAAATCAGCTGATCAACGCCCCGGCGAGCATTCTCGCGCCGAGCGATGTGGATATTCCGCTACAACTGAGTGGTAGCGATCCGAAACAGCCCGTGTTCGTGCGCATCCACGATATTCAGCCCGTCACCGCACAGTAATCGTTTATCGCCGGATAGCTTTTGCTTTCCGGCTTTCCCCACCGCCTTCCTCACCCTTCGACATCCGCTGCAATCTTTCCTGTTTTCCAGAAAACCCTGGAAACATTTGGGAGGATCCGTACAATGCCCGCGAATAATGTACGCAAACGTGAACGCAATCGATTACGTACTTGAGAGAACTGTGAAACACCACATATTTTTGTGAGCAATGATTCTTATAATAGGCCTCGCAGAACACAGTTACATTTAGAAACGCCTGGGCGGTTCTTTTCACTCCCCGAAAGGGATTTCAATAAGTGGCAATCTTATGAAAAAAACACTATTAGCAGCCGGTGCAGTGCTTGCGCTTTCCACCTCTTTCACGGCAGGTGCAGCCGAAAACAACAAACCTGAGTATGTCTCTGACTGGTGGCATCAGAGCGTTAACGTGGTAGGCAGTTACCACACTCGCTTTGGGCCAAAGATCAATAACGACGTTTATCTGGAATACGAAGCGTTCGCTAAGAAAGACTGGTTTGATTTCTACGGCTATATCGATATCCCAAAAACCTTCGGTGCAGGTAACGGCAACGACACCGGTATCTGGGACGACGGTTCACGTATGTTTATGGAAATCGAACCACGCTTCTCTATTGATAAGCTGACCGGCACCAGCCTGGCGTTCGGTCCGTTCAAAGAGTGGTACTTCGCGAACAACTATATCTACGATATGGGTGCGCACGGTAACGACGCCAGCAAGCAGAATACCTGGTACATGGGTCTGGGTACTGATATCGATACCGGCCTGCCAATGAGTCTGTCCCTGAACGTGTACGCCAAGTACCAGTGGCAGAACTACGGCGCTGCGAACGAAAATGAGTGGGATGGTTACCGCTTCAAAGTGAAATACTTCGTACCGCTGACCCAGCTGTGGGGCGGCCAGTTGAGCTACATCGGTTTCACCAACTTTGATTGGGGTTCTGAACTGGGCGACAACGACTTCCGTGACCTGAATGGCAAAAAAGCGCGTACGAACAACTCTATCGCGTCGAGCCACATTCTGGCGCTGAACTACGATCACTGGCATTACTCTGTTGTGGCGCGTTACTGGCACAACGGCGGTCAGTGGAATGATGACGCCAGCCTGAACTTTGGCGACGGTGACTTCAGCGTACGTTCTACCGGCTGGGGTGGATACCTGGTTGTGGGTTATAACTTCTGATAACCCTGTGCCCGGCGGTTTACCGGGCATAAAGCAGAAAATTCGGTATCAACAGTTAGCCGGGTAAGGCATCGCGCCACCCGGCTTTTTATCATTTCACGGTTAACGCTTTACGCTGATCCAACAACCACGGACGCAAATACCCGACGGTATTAGAGAACGGCAGCACGCATTCCGGTAAGCGAATACCCACTTCGTTCTCGATAAACGCCCGTCGCGCCTGAACGCGCGTCCAAAGCTGCGGGTAATCTGCGGCTAGCTGATTGCGCAATACTTCATCTGCCAACGCCACTGTATCTTCAATGCTCGCGCCTGCATAACCCGCGCGGGAAGGAATGATGTCGATTTGTAGCAGCATCCCACTGGCAAGCGGAATATCCGAATCTGCCGAGACTGGCGAACAGAGCCACTCTTCATCAGCCACCAGATGGCCCGGATTAAGATGCCAGTGGTACTCTGCTTTCGGCAGTACGCTTTCAATCAACTGATATAACTCGCCACCGGTCATGCCAGGATGAATATTTTCCAGCCAGGTCACTACGGCGCGGAAATACGGGATCGCGACGACATCAAGATAATCGCTAACCGCCTCGGGCAATTGTTCTGCCGACTCCACAACATAGGCTGCACGACTGCTTAGGCCGCCTTTGTAGCTGGTCGTCAGGGAGAATTTATCGCCCACTTTTACCGTTTTGTCGCCAGGATAGAGATTCGCATGAGCAAAACGATCGCCCGTTGCGGCAATGGTCACCACGTTATTCGGCTGACCGTCCGCGGCTAACAGGCTGGCAATCTGCTTTTCCGTTTTCCCCGGCGCCACCGCATTCAGCGCACGAAGGATCGCCGTTGAAGCCAGATTCGCGCCATATTCGTAATGCGCCAGTTCGTTGGCGTTATTGATCGCACGTGCGCCATAAGCCGGAGAAATGAAGACGCCGGTCGCATTTTGCAGTTGCGAATGTGGGGCGGCATCACGAATGGCATCCACGATAAACGACGGAAGATCAAACATCTGTCTGGTGTTGTCATTTGCGCCGGTAAACAGCTTCCAACCCGCCAGACCTAAGGTTTTGCCATCAACAATACCCGCCGCCTGCAAGATTTCAGGTAGCGATTGGGTATTCTCCATTGGCTGATTCGGCAGCGATTGGGTATTCTCCATTGGCTGATTCGGCAGCGAGAACCACGGCGCATGTAACACACGGTTTGCTAACCGGGCATGAGGCGCGAGTTTGAGATTTTCATTCCCAAGCACCAGCACCGCATCCCCCCTCTGCTGCAACACCAGCAACGCCTCTTCGAAACGCGGAATAAACCCGGTGAGATATTCGAAATTGCCGCCGTGCTCTTTGTCGGCATAAACGATCAGCGTGTCCAGGCCCTGTTGACGCATCCTTTCCAGCACGCGGATTTTGCGTTCATTTAGAGTTGCGTCGTTGAGGGTAACCGAAGGCAGATCTGTCCAGCATTGAGGCTGTGGAAGTGATTTGAGCGAAATCGAGTGCGGAGTGGGCATTTCTGTAGCGTCCTTTAAACAGAGATTATCCCTTCACCCTACCCGAAATGCGGATTTTTGACATAAAAAAATCCCGGCCAATTGACCGGGATTCGATTTTTGCTGAGCAGACCTTACGGCAGGATTGAAGGCTGATCGGCGCCTTCTTTCTCTACTTTCTGCTGCAACAGGTGTTCGCGTTTCATCCCGAGTTTCAGCGCCAGCGCAGAAGCTACGTAGATGGAAGACGCAGTACCGATGGAAACACCGATAAGCATCGTCAGCGAGAAGCCTTTCAGCATCGCGCCACCGAACAGGAACAGCATCAGGATAACCATTAAGGTCGTACCTGAGGTGATCAACGTACGGTGCAGCGTTTGGGTCAGCGACACGTTAAAGATTTCGTAAGGCGTACCGCGACGGATCTTACGGAAGTTTTCACGAATACGGTCAGATACCACGATGCTATCGTTCAGCGAGTAGCCGATGACCGACATCAGTGACGCGACGATAGTCAGGTCAACTTCAATCTGGAACAGCGACAAAATGCCCATGGTGATCACCACGTCGTGCGCAAGTGAGATAACTACGCCTGCTGCCAGACGCCACTCGAAGCGGAACCCGACGTACACGAGGATGGAGATCAGTGCCACCAGCAGCGCCATTGCACCGTTAGTTGCAAGGTCTGCCCCGACGCTCGGCCCCACAAATTCAATACGCTTAACCGCGGCGTTCTGGTTAGTGGTTTCGTTAATCACGCTCAGTACTTTGCTGCCCAGTTCCTGACCGCCGGTTTCCCCTTTGGCAGGTGGCATACGCACCAGAATGTCACGGCTGCTACCGAAGTTTTGCAGTAATGGGTCAGCGAAACCTGCTTTTTCCAGCGAGTCACGCATCTGGTCCATATCGGCCGGTTTTTCCAGGCTGATTTCAATGACAGTACCGCCAGTGAAATCAAGACCCCAGTTAAAGCCGCGCACACCGATCACAATGATCGACAGGATCAGCAGCAGGCCAGAGAGACCAAAGGCCCAGTAGTCCCAGCGCATAAAGTCGTAGACTTTACGGCCGTGGTTTAATTGTTCAACAGTATATTCCTGTGCCACAACGCACTCCTCAGATAGACAGCTTGTTGATGCGTTTGCCGCCGTACAACAGGTTTACGATGGCACGGGTGCCGACGATCGCGGTAAACATGGAAGTCGCCACACCGATACCGGTTGTGATAGCGAAGCCTTTAATAGCGCCAGTACCGACCGCGTACAGGATGATAACTTTGATAAGCGTGGTGACGTTCGCATCGAAAATCGAGCTGAACGCACCGCGATAACCTTCGTCAATCGCCTGCTGGATAGTACGACCGTTACTGATTTCTTCCTTAATACGCTCGTTAATCAGTACGTTGGCGTCGACCGCCACCGCAAGGGTTAACACGATCCCCGCAATCCCCGGCATGGTCAGCGTGGCCCCCGGCAGCAGTGACATAATCCCGACAATCATAATCAGGTTCATAATCAGCGCGGAGGTCGCAATCAGACCAAACTTCTTATAGAAGAAGATCATAAAGATGATGGAGATAGCCAGACCCGCCAGACACGCTTCCAGACCTTGCTGAATGTTCTGCAGACCCAAAGTTGGACCAATAGTACGTTCTTCAACAATCTGAATTGGCGCGATCAACGCACCTGCGCGCAGCAGCAGAGAGAGCTGACGAGCTTCGTTCGGGTTGCCAATACCGGTGATACGGAAGCTGTTACCGAGGCGAGACTGGATATTAGCGACGTTAATCACCTCTTCCTCTTTCACCAATACGGCACGGCCTTTCGCATCTTTCTTACCGCTGTCTTTGTACTCCACGAACAGGGTTGCCATCGGTTTGCCGATGTTGTCCTTGGTGAAGTTAGACATGATGTTACCACCTGCGCTATCAAGCGAGATGTTAACCTGCGGCTGGTTGTATTCGTCCTGGCTTGAAGTGGAGTCGGTGATATGGTCACCGGTCAGGATCACACGCTTGTACAGCACAACTGGCTGGCCTTCACGGGTATCTTTCACTTCGGAGTCGCCCGGTACACGGCCAGTAGTGGCAGCGGACTGATCGACTGTGGTGTTTACCAGACGGAATTCCAGAGTTGCGGTCGCGCCAAGAATTTCTTTCGCACGAGCGGTGTCCTGAATACCTGGCAGTTCAACCACGATACGGTCGGCACCCTGACGCTGAACCAACGGCTCGGCAACGCCCAGCTGGTTGACACGGTTACGCAGGATGTTGATGTTCTGCTGGACGGCATACTCACGCGCTTCATTCAGACGTGCATCGGTCATCACCGCACGCAGCTGATTGCTGCCTTGCTTAGAGATAACCAGGTCACGATGACGCGGAGTCAGATAATCAACCGCCTGATTGCGCGCCGCGTCGTCACGGAACGTAATGCTCAGGCCATAGTTATCCGCTTTGCTTACAGTCGTGTAAGCAATGCCTTTCTCGCGCAGATCGCTGCGCAAGCCATCGATATTTTGTTCCTGCAATTTACCCAGCGCAGTATCCATATCGACTTCCATCAGGAAGTGCACACCACCACGCAGATCAAGACCGAGTTTCATCGGCTCTGCGGAGAGGGAGGATAACCAGCGCGGTGTTGCCGGAGCAAGGTTTAACGCCACGACGTACTTGTCACCCAGCACGCCCATCAGCGCTTCACGCGCGCGGAGCTGGATGTCAGTGGAGTCGAAGCGAGCAAGAATTGCGCCCTCTTCCAGTGCCACAGACTTAGCGGTTATTTTTTCTTCTTTTAAGGTGTTCTGGACCTGGATCAGCGTTTGCTCACTGGCGGCGACGCCGCGCGCGCCAGTGATTTGAACAGCCGGATCCTCACCATACAGGTTGGGAAGTGCGTAAAGCAGGCCGACGACAAAGACGACGACCAGCATAATGTACTTCCACAAAGGATAACGGTTTAACACGGCAGTTCCCTTTGGGAAAACAGTTGATTACAGCGCCTTCATGGTGCCTTTCGGCAGAACGGCAGCTACGAAGTCACGTTTAACAACCACTTCAGTGGTCTCGTTCAGCGCGATAGCAATATAGCCTGCTTCAGCTACTTTGGTTACGCGACCAACCAGACCACCGGTAGTCAGCACTTCATCACCTTTGGCGATGGAGTCCATCAGCTTTTTATGCTCTTTGGTGCGTTTCTGCTGTGGACGCAGGATCATGAAGAAGAAAATCAGACCAAACACCACCAGCATCAGGATCAGCGACATCGGGCTGCTTTGTCCCGGTGCACCAGTAGCGGCTACCGCATCAGAAATAAAAAAGCTCATTGAAATTCCCTCATTATTAAAATTAATCAACGTTCAGTGGTGGAACAGATCGACCCTGACGTTGGTAAAACTCCGTCACAAAGCTCTCTAATTTACCCTCTTCGATAGCCTTGCGTAAACCCGCCATTAAGCGCTGATAATAGCGAAGATTATGGATGGTATTGAGACGCGCGCCCAATATTTCGTTGCAACGATCGAGATGATGCAAATATGCGCGCGAATAATGGCGACATGTGTAGCAATCACACTCAGCGTCCAGCGTGCTGGTATCGCTCTTATGCTTCGCGTTACGGATTTTTACGACGCCGTCGGTCACGAATAAATGACCGTTACGGGCGTTACGCGTTGGCATCACGCAGTCGAACATGTCGATGCCGCGACGCACGCCTTCAACCAGGTCTTCCGGTTTACCCACGCCCATCAGGTATCGTGGTTTGTCTGCCGGGATCTGTGGGCAGACATGTTCCAGAATGCGGTGCATGTCTTCCTTCGGCTCACCGACAGCCAGGCCGCCGACAGCGTAGCCATCAAAACCGATGTCTACCAGACCTTTAACGGATATATCACGTAAATCTTCGTAAACGCTGCCCTGAATGATACCGAACAAGGCGTTCTTATTACTCAAGGAATCAAAACGGTCACGGCTGCGTTTCGCCCAGCGCAAAGACATTTCCATTGAGCGCTTAGCGTAATCCCAGTCAGCCGGGTACGGCGTGCATTCATCGAAGATCATCACGATGTCAGACCCGAGATCGTATTGAATTTCCATCGATTTTTCCGGATCGAGGAAAATCGGATCGCCGTTGATCGGATTACGGAAATGAACGCCCGCTTCGGTAATTTTGCGGATATCGCCCAGGCTGAACACCTGGAAGCCACCGGAATCGGTGAGGATCGGCCCTTTCCACTGCATAAAGTCGTGGAGATCGCCATGCAGCTTCATGATTTCCTGACCCGGGCGCAGCCACAGGTGGAAAGTATTGCCGAGAATAATTTGTGCGCCAGTTTCTTGTACTTCTTCTGGCGTCATGCCTTTTACGGTGCCGTAGGTGCCGACAGGCATAAAGGCTGGCGTTTCAACGACGCCGCGGTCAAAGACCAGGCGGCCACGGCGAGCGCGTCCGTCGGTGGTATCAAGTTCAAATTTCATTATTTCTCCTACGTCAGAAAGACAGTCTGACGTTTTTTCTCGTCGTCTTTCGGGCCACAGGGGCGTTGGCGGCGTTCTCAAATCCCAGTCACATCGTTTTCTATGCTGCTGGTATTTTCAAACTGGCCGCCTTCCTGCAACCCAAAATACGTAGAGAAGTTATAGCGCCGCGGACTTATTCCCCAACGCGTTCTTGAATAGCGGACGGATTGTACGTGATGTACATGGCATCCCCGTAGCTAAAAAAGCGATATTTTTGTTCTACCGCAGACTTGTAGGCGTTCATGGTGTTCTGATAACCCGCAAAAGCGGAAACCAACATGATAAGCGTCGACTCCGGCAGATGGAAATTGGTCACCAGCGCATCAATCACGTTGTACTGATAGCCCGGGTAAATAAAGATTTTCGTGTCGCCAAAGAACGGCTCAATCAGATCGGTTTGCGCCGCCTGTGCCGCGCTCTCTAAAGAACGAACGGATGTCGTGCCCACGGCCACCACTTTGCTGCCACGCGCTTTCGCTGCCAACACCGCATCCACGACATCCTGCGGCACTTCCGCATATTCTGAGTGCATGATGTGGTCTTCAATGCTGTCCACGCGCACTGGCTGGAAGGTTCCCGCGCCAACGTGCAGCGTCACAAATGCCATCTCAATGCCTTTTTCACGCAGTTTCGCTAACAGCGGTTCGTCAAAATGCAGACCTGCCGTCGGAGCGGCTACCGCACCGGGTTTCTGGCTGTAGACGGTCTGATACAGTTCGCGATCAGCGTCTTCGTCCGGACGGTCAATGTATGGCGGCAGCGGCATGTGGCCGATGGCGTTGAGAATATCCAGCACCGGGCGTTCATCGTTAAACTGCACTTCAAACAGCGCATCGTGACGCGCCACCATAGTGGCAATGATGCTTTCATCATCGCCCAACAGCAGTTCCGCACCTGGCTTTGGCGCTTTAGAAGCGCGAATATGTGCCAGAATACGTTTATCATCGAGCATGCGCTCAACCAGCACTTCAATCTTGCCGCCGCTGGCTTTACGACCAAACAGGCGCGCCGGGATCACGCGGGTATTGTTGAAAACCAGCAGGTCGCCAGGGTTGAGCTTCGCGAGCAGATCGGTGAAAGTACCGTGCGTCAGCGCCCCCGTTGGCCCATCCAGCGACAGCAAGCGGCAGCCACTGCGCTCCGGCTGTGGGTAGTGGGCAATCAGGGTTTCGGGTAGTTCAAAAGAAAAATCGGCGACGCGCATGACGGTAACTCAAGACATAATAAAGAGGCGGCTAGTCTAGTGGCAGGCGGCTTTAGCTGCAACCTGTAAGCCTCAAATACGGATAACACATAGAATGAATTTTCTGGCTCACCTGCACCTCGCACACCTCGCCGACAGCTCGTTGTCGGGCAATTTGCTGGCCGATTTCGTGCGTGGCAACCCGGATGCCGAATACGCGCCCGATGTCGTGAGCGGCATTTATATGCATCGCCGTATCGACGCCCTGACTGACAATCTGGCGGAAGTGAAAGCCGCGAAAGCGTGGTTCCGCCCTGAAACGCGCCGCGTCGCGCCGATCACCCTCGACGTAATGTGGGATCATTTTCTGTCTCGTCACTGGGAAAAATTGTCGCCTGAGATCTCGCTGCCCGATTTTGTGCATTACGCTCAGGCCCAGGTGACGACGATTTTGCCAGACTCACCGCCGCGCTTCGTCAATCTGAATGACTATCTGTGGTCCGAGCGCTGGCTGGAGCGTTATCGCGAAATGGCGTTTATTCAGAATGTCCTCAACGGCATGGCTAATCGTCGCCCGCGTCTCGATGCGTTACGTGATTCCTGGCAGGATTTGGACACCCATTACGCACAACTGGAAGAAACCTTCTGGTCGTTTTACCCGCGCATGATGGCGCAGGCGAAGGCGCGAGAGCTGTAAAACTTGCGCTTTATCACAGAATCGCTAAGCTGAAACAGTTGTTAATATTAGAATCGATAGGCAAAACCTGTCTCAGCGATTGTCAGGTTTGCATTGAGTCAACCGCTTCCTCTCCCTATACTGGCCCGCGTTGCGTTCCATTAACCTTATAAATGTAGAGGAGAACCTCATGGTTCTGGTAACTCGTCCTGCTCCTGATTTTACTGCTGCAGCTGTTCTTGGTAACGGCGAAATCGTTGATAACTTCAACTTCAAACAGCACACCAACGGCAAAGCGACCGTTTTGTTCTTCTGGCCGATGGACTTCACCTTCGTATGCCCGTCTGAACTGATCGCTTTCGACAAGCGTTATGAAGAATTCCAGAAACGTGGCGTAGAAGTGGTTGGCGTTTCATTCGACTCTGAATTTGTTCATAACGCATGGCGTAACACCCCTGTCGACAAAGGCGGCATCGGTGAAGTGAAATACGCAATGGTTGCGGACATCAAACGCGAAATCCAGCAAGCATACGGTATCGAGCACCCAGACGCAGGCGTTGCGCTGCGTGGTTCTTTCCTGATCGACGCGAACGGCATCGTCCGTCACCAGGTGGTGAACGATCTGCCACTGGGTCGTAACATCGACGAAATGCTGCGTATGGTTGACGCGCTGCAGTTCCACGAAGAGCACGGCGAAGTGTGCCCGGCTCAGTGGGAAAAAGGCAAAGAAGGTATGAACGCGTCTCCAGCTGGTGTGGCTAAATACCTGACCGAAAACGTCACCAGCCTGTAATCGGCACGGTGTACGCAAAAGGCTCGCAGATGCGAGCCTTTTTTGTTTTTATCGCTTAACTAAAACGCGAAGCAACTGCACCCCAGTACGCCCCAAAACGCCTGATTGTCAGACACCGGAACCGCTGATTTGCGCGCGATGTCATGCTGATGACCATGCACCCCACAACTGCCGCAGCACTGATGCATCTGCACAACCGCCCCCACGTTTGACGCCACAGGCAGGGCTGAACGGTAATGGCCTGGCACTTTCACCACGGGCGACCAGTCCGGTACAATCGGAATCGACGGTGGCGCGAGCGGACTGAAATGTCCGGCGGCATAAACTACTTTGCCATCCACAATCGTCAGCACCGACTCAATGCCTTTAATCTCTTCTTCCGGCACACGGAAATAGTCTTTCGACAACACCACTAAATCCGCCAGTTGATCGGCAACGATGCGCCCTTTTTTCCCCTGCTCGCTGGAGAACCAGGCGCTACCTGCCGTCCACAACTCCAGTGCTACATCGCGTGGCAAACGGTTATCGTCGTCATACATCGCCATGCCGCCCACCGTACGCCCGGAAACGAGCCAATACAGCGCCGTCCATGGGTTATAGCTGGCGACACGCGTTGCGTCCGTTCCCAGTCCAACAGGTACATCCATTTCCAGCATTTTCGCGACAGGAGGGGTGTGTTTCACTGCATCTTTGCCATATCTATCGACAAAATATTCGCCCTGAAACGCCATACGATGCTGCACGGCAATCCCACCGCCCAGCGCTTTCACGCGCTCAATATTGCGCTCGGTAATGGTTTCCGCGTGGTCAAAGAACCAGTGCAACCCATTGAACGGGATGTCGCGATTCACTTTCTCGAACACGTCGAGCATCCGACTGATCGACTCGTCATACGTCGCATGCAAACGGAATGGCCAGCGGTGTTCTGCTAAATGACGCACCACACGCTCAAGTTCATCTTCCATGCCCTCCGGCAAATCCGGGCGCGGCTGCAAGAAATCTTCAAAATCAGCCGCTGAAAAGACCAGCATTTCGCCGGCCCCGTTGGCACGATAAAAATCCGTGCCCTGCCCTGGTTTGAGCATATCGGTCCAGCGTTCGAAATCGTCGAGTTCCTGTTTAGGCCGTTGCGTAAAGAGGTTGTAGGCGATGCGCACGGTCATCTGATCTTTGGCATGCAACTCATCAATGACTTCGTAATCTTCCGGGTAATTCTGGAAACCGCCCCCCGCGTCGATGGCGCTGGTCAGGCCCAAACGATTCAGTTCGCGCATAAACTGGCGCGTTGAATTGACCTGCATCTCCAGCGGCAACTTCGGCCCTTTCGCCAATGTTGAATAGAGGATCATCGCATTGGGTTTCGCCACCAGCATTCCGGTGGGGTTGCCGTTTTTATCGCGAACGATTTCACCGCCAGCCGGATCGGGCGTCTCTTTGGTATAGCCCACAGCTTTCAGCGCGGCACGGTTCAACAACGCCCTGTCGTAAAGATGCAGCACAAACACGGGCGTATCGGGTGCCGCTTCATTCAATTCTTCAATGGTTGGCATCCGACGTTCAGCAAACTGGAATTCACTCCAACCGCCGACCACACGTACCCACTGTGGCGAAGGCGTACGATCGGCCTGATCCTTCAGTATTCGCAGCGCATCAGCCAGCGAAGGCACGCCTTCCCAGCGCAGTTCAAGATTGTAATTCAGCCCGCCGCGAATCAGGTGCAGGTGCGAATCGTTCAGACCCGGGATCACCGTATGGCCTTTGAGATCGACAATCTGCGTGCCGTCATTGGCGTAGCTCATCACCCGATCATGACTACCCGCGGCCATAATTTTGCCGTTAGCAATCGCCACCGCTTCCGCCAGTGGGTTGTGTTTATCGAGAGTGTGGATTTCGCCGTGGGTCAGGATCAATGTGGCATGTTGAGACATAAGAACTCCTCAAACCGGCTCAGGCTTTTTTCAGCCAGCCGGCAAAAATTCGGGTGACGATGGGCATCCAGAACCAGACGACCAGCGCCACAACGCAGGCATCGTTAATCAGATGCAGCAGTAAAGAACCTTTCAGCGTCGGGAGTAACGTACCGGTGAGAGTAGGCACCAGATTTGTACTTGGAAAAATCACCAGCAGGGTGATGAGAAATTGCTTCCAGCGCTTCGGTTGACGGACATGCGGCGCGGGCGGAGTGAACCAGAACGCGGCCTCGGTGCGCACTTCGGTTTGGTCGCCCTCCGTCAATAACGGTGTGATTTCATCGACCAACTGTTTACGGGTTTCCGATTGCGTCCAGCCGTAAAGGTGTTCGAGGGTGTCGAAGCGGATGATGATATTCCACCGATTCTGCCCGTCGCCAGGGCGAATGACGTTCGCCCCTAAATGGCCCGGATAGTCGGCAGCCACCGGCATAATTTTGCCAAGCCATGCTTCGTAAGTATCACTGTCTTCCGGGCGCAGGGCATGGGTTATCACCAGCGTCACATGTTTTTGCGTCATAGCGGGTGTTCCTTGCAGTCACAAGTCAGCGGGCCTTCACCCGCTGCAAGCTGTTACGCTTTACGTTCAGGCGCGCCGTGTACCAGCGTGTAGGCATAATCGACACCCATGCCATAGGCGCCGCTGTGTTCGCGCACCAGATCCATTACCGCATCGTAAGTGCCTTTGCGTGACCAGTCGCGCTGGTACTCAAGCAACACCTGTTGCCAGGTCACAGGTACGGCACCGGCCTGTACCATTCTGTCGATGGCACGTTCGTGCGCATCCACCGATGTGCCGCCGGATGTGTCAGTCACCACATACACTTCAAAGCCTTCATCGAGCGCCATCAGTGCCGGGAAAGTCAGGCAGACTTCGGTCCATAAGGCTGAAATGATGAGCTTTTTACGCCCGGTCGCTTTTACCGCGTTGACGAAAGCCTCATCTTCCCAGGAGTTCATCGAAGTGCGTTCAATCGGTTTTACGTCCGGGTGTACCGCCAGCAGTTCCGGCCAAATATATCCGCTAAAACTTTTCGTTTCGACTGAGGTATAAATCACCGGTACATTAAATATCTTTCCGGCTTTGGCGAGCGCCACAGTGTTATTTTTCAAAGTTTGACGATCGATATTCGCCACACCAAAAGACATTTGTGGCTGATGGTCGATAAAAATAAGCGCAGAGTTTTGCGGGTCAATCAGTTCCCGAATAGACATGACACACCTTCTTAATCAATAAGTTAAAAGGCAACGGTCTAAGACTGTTGTAAGCAGTTGGATCCTGAAGGAGAAAGCCAAATGAGTATAGCCGGAAATTTTTAACGAGTTATTAAAGAAATCTTTCTGTTTTATTTCCAGCCACTTGAGAATATTCGCAATCGAAATTAATACAGAAGGATGATTATTATCAGGCTTAGTCAAAAAATTGCGCCAGCGCGTTCGTAAATTTTCACTTTTATCGAATGACCGCTTCAGGGACACTCTGTTTATTATTTGAATCAGTGAAATTACCTGCATGCGCTTAAATCTCGATGTATTACTCATTCTCGATGCCCTCGACAAACACGGTTCATTTGCCACTGCGGCGGAATCACTTTTCAAAACGCCAGCCGCGTTGAGCTACATGATCCAGAAACTGGAACACGATTTGGACATCACGCTGCTCGACCGCTCCGGTCATCGCGCAAAATTCACCGATACCGGCAGGATGATGCTGGAGAAGGGCCGTTTGTTAGTCAACGCGGCGAAGGATTTAGAGAAACAGGCCGTGCAGGTGCAGTCCGGTTGGGAAAAAGAGCTGTCCATCGCGCTCGATGACTCATTTCCGTTTGCCGCCCTGCTGCCGCTTATCGACCAGTTTCACGCATTGAATAAACAGACGTGCCTGAATTTCACCCATCACACGCTGGCAGGCTCATGGGAAGAGCTGACGCATCATGGCGCGGACATGATCCTCGGGGCGATCAACGAGCCGCCGACCTCCGGCGCCTGGTCTTATAAAATGCTCGGCACGCTGGACAACGTGTTTGTGGTCGCCCCTCAACACCCACTGGCACAGACGCACACCCCGCTCAGCAACGATCAGCTTTATCTGCATCGCGCGGTAGTGATCAGCGACAGCGCCCGTAGTTGTCATCCGATCAACAGTAATTTGATGGATGAACAGCCGCAGATTCGCGTGGATGATTTTCACTCTAAGGTATTGCTGCTACGGGCCGGAATGGGATGTGGTTTTTTACCACGCCATATCGCGCGCCCGTGGCTGGAAAATGGGGAATTACTGGAAAAAGAGGTGCTGTCATTTCGTGAGAAAGACGTCGCTTACATGGCGTGGCGCAATCATAGCGACGGGCTGGCGCAGCGCTGGTGGCGTGAAGCCCTACTCACCCGCGACACGCTCAGCCAGTTGTATCGCTAATTGCCGAACCAGACGGAGGCTGAAATCGCCGGCAGTGACAGCACATCGTCCTGCAACGTGCCTTTCCCTTCTTTCAGCAACCAGGTTTTTACCGCCAGCAGCGGAGTGGCATCGAGCACCACTTCGCACGGTTCGCCCCGGTTAATAGCCACCAGCACACGCTGCTGTTTCAACATACGGACAAACACCACCACGTTATCTTCGGCGTAAATCACCTGACAACCGCCATGCCGCAGCGCCTGGGTGCGATGGCGCAGTTTGGTCATTCGCTGATACAACGCCAGAAGATCGCCATCCTGCTGCTCTTTGTTCCATGGGAACGGTTTGCGACAGAACGGATCGTTATTGCCGTCCAGCCCGACTTCATCGCCGTAATAGATGCACGGCACGCCCGGCCAGGTGAACAGCCACACCACCGCCAGCGGCAGTCGAGCCGCATCTTTACCGAGCAACGATTTAAATCGCGCCGTATCGTGACTGTCGAGCTGATTGAACATCCGCAACTGCTGCTGATGCGAAAGGCTGGCGCGATAGCTATCCATCCACGCCATGCAGGTTTGCGCGTCGATCATTTGCGGATCGTAAGAGATATCGGTGTTCGCGAGGAAACCCCATAACGGGAACGTGAAACCGCGATAGTTCATCGCCGCGTCTTCGGCATCGGCCTGGAGCCACTGACGCGCATCACCAAAATGCTCGCCGAGAATATAGGCTTCCGGCTGTGTCTCTTTCGCCGCTTTGGTAATGCCGGTGATGTGCTGCAAGTTATTGCGCGCCCCACCCGCTTCACCGAGCATGTGCACCACATCAAGCCGCCAGCCGTCCATACTCCACGGTGCTTTTAACCAGTGACGCACAATGCTGTCTTCGCCGCGATAGACTTCGTTGATCAGCGTTTCGGAGCTGAAATCCAGTTTTGGCAAGCTGGCATAGCCAAGCCAGTCCAGCGCCTTGCCTTCTTCGGAGAAGCTGTACCAGTCGCGCCAATGCGATGAAGGATTGTGACAGGCACCATCGGTGCCGCGATTGTGTCGATCAAACCAGCCGTGCGAATCACCGCTGTGGTTAAACACGCCGTCGAGGATCAAGCGCATGCCTTCGCGACGTGTATTGTGTCGCAGACGCAACAACGCTTGATCGCCGCCAAACTGTGGATCAACGTGGCGATAATCTTCGGTGTCATATTTATGCACACTCGGCGCAACAAAGACCGGATTGAGATACAGCGCGGTCACGCCAAGCTTTTTCAGATACGGCAGTTTTTCGCTGATCCCGTCAAGATCGCCGCCATAAAATGTCGATCCGCCCGCTTCTGCCGTCAGCGGCTCATCCCATTCACGCAGAACGATGTCCCGCCCGGCGGCGTGATGATAATAGACATTATCCTGTTCGGTGGTGCGCGGCTCGGTGCGCGCAAAGCGGTCGGGGAAAATTTGGTAAAACACCTGATCGGCAACCCATTGTGGGCCATCATCCGGCACATCAACGGCAAACTGTTCCAGACGCGCCGGAGGAAAATGGCTAAACCCCTGCGGCGTAAACCAGCGCTGGCGATTTGCCCACAGCAGTTTGAAACAATAGCGACGACGCGACTGACCGCTGCTCAGATCGATTTCTGCTCGCCATGCGGTGACGCCAGGATAAGGTTCACTACGCAGACGATGCATCGGCAGCGCAATCTCTTCGTTGTCTTCCTCTGCCCGCAGCGTGACCCGCAGCGGCGGCGTTTCACCGCTCAGCCACAGCGTAATTGCCAGTCGATCCTGTTGCTGTTTCAGGAACGGTGCAACAGGAAGATGCCATGCCTTCAACATCGTCATACCCCTTTGTTCAAAATACGTTCACCATGCCACAGTCAGGCGACGTATGACTCATCATTATGACGCTTTCTTTGGGTGGAGAGAGGGGGAGGATGCAGGGGGAGGACATCATCCATATTCGGTATTTTTTTGCATTACTGGTCTATGGCTAAAAGGCTTTAGGAAGTTCTTTTACCCAGACAAGATAGCCTTTTTCCGTTTTGATGTACCCAGCCACCCTAAGCTCAGACAAAATTTGCATGATTCGACTGCGAGACAGACGTGTTTTGCTCCTGATGTATTCTTCCACGGTGACGCTATTGCGCACTGAATCAGGTTCAGACATCAGCTCTGGAAGTCGTATACGCACGACATCGTAGACCGTCGGCGATAGATGCTTAAAGATGTGATCGCCAAGGATACTAATATTCATTTCAAGGATTTTTGCGTAAACATCCCAGAGCTGCAACTCATGAAGCAATGTATAAAATGCTTCACGCTCAATGACCGCTAACTCCACGCTCTCAACGACTTTGATGATATATTCAGATTGAAAACGCAAGTTTGAATGGTATGCATTCGCCATCCCGCGGATTGTGGGTGCCTCAAGGTATCCCATCAGGATGTCATCAGGCTGCCGATGAATCGCAATAATTCCAGACCGAATCACATAAATTTTATTGGGCTGAGTGGCACTGAGAAAAATGCGTTTTCCTCTGGGAAAAGCTTTAAAATTGACTTTAGTACCAATTTTTTCAACTAACTCCGCAGCGTATGCAGAATTAAACGTAGTTAAATTTTGTTTTCTTGAATCCATCAGCTTTCGACCTGGCGACATTTTTGATAAGTATAGCAACTGCAGAGATAACAGTGGTTTTTACTGGGCACTTTTTACTCACCAAGAAAACCGAAATAACAAAAAATAAGTTAGCGACAGTAATAAATAGACATTAGAGTACTTAGTTTTATTTAGGATGATTTAAATCAAATCACGCCAATTATTTTTCCAACCATAGATTCTATCAGCATCAACTTACTATTACAGCAATGCAATCTAAACAAAAACATTTTTAGACAAAAAATCATGAAACGCGCTTGACTTAACTTCACCTGCCCCTATTGCATATTTTTATCGAAAAAGGCCGCCTGAGGCCCCCCGGAAAGATTCAATCATTAAACCGCCACATAAAAATGACATAATTTCAGAATCATCCCATAAGGAGCATTATTATTGCCGATGAAGATAGCAGCATACGTGCTATAGGATTCATTAACTCGATCCGAGATCGTACCCAAAAAAAGATGACATATTTAATGATCTCCGCTAGGATCATTTTCGCATATCAAGAAGTGATAATATTACTTTAGTTTCCTTGTATTTCAGCGCATTCAATACTCTACAATGTGAATTATCACTTAATACCAATTTCATCGTAATATTAATTCAGGAGTTTATATGAAGAAGGCCATTGCATTAATGCTCATGGCAGGGACCTGCTTGTCAGCAAATTCGGTTTTTGCTGCTGACGGAACCATTAGTTTTAGCGGAAATATTGTTTCCGATGCCTGTAAAGTAACGGTTGCTGATGCAGATCAGACTGTTACTATGGGTGATGTGGCGACAACTGCATTTACTGCAGCCGGTGACAAAGCCTCTCCAACAACCTTTAAAATTGATTTAACAGGCTGTGCTGAAGCAGTAGATCACGTCTCTGTCAAATTTGATGGTGTATCTGATACCACTGATACAAGTCTGTTGTCTTTGGATAAAGGCCAGACAGCAAAAGGCGTTGGGATTGAGATTTCTGATGCTCAGGGCAATGCCATTCCTCTGCACACCTCTTCTCCTGATTACCCTGTCGACAGTGACAGCGGCACCGCAACACTGAACTTCAGCAGCCGATACGTTGCGACAGCGACAACCGTTGGAGCAGGAACTGCCAGCGGCACCAGCCAGTTCACTATCAACTATCAGTAATGCAATGCGGGAATTCTACATTTCCGGCATAAAAAACCACACCTAATAACTGTACACCACCTGATATATCATTTCTATCGGGTGGATATTATGCCCTAAAGGGGAATGAGACTTTTGTTATGCCAAATACTACCTCCGTAATTTCAACCAAGTTAATGCTAATAGCCGCATTGTTTGTTTATGGCAACGCAGCACAAGCCGGCATCGTCGTTGGTGGCACCCGCATTATTTATGATGGAACTAAAAATGAAACATCCCTCTCCATAAACAACCCAGATAATTCACCTTATCTCATCCAGACTTGGGTAGATGGTGATGGTCCATTAGGTGAAAATAAAGCGGCTGCAAAACCACCTTTTGTTGTTACCCCGCCTCTATTCCGTCTCGAGGCCAATAACGAAAATATGATTCGTATTATTCGTACTGGTGGAAATATCCCAACGGACAGAGAATCGGTTTATTGGGCCAATGTAAAATCAATTCCTGCGACCAAGGTAGGCGATAAGAATGTTTTGCAAATATCGGTTAAAACGCGAATAAAATTATTTTACCGCCCGGAAGGGATCAGCGCGCCAAGTGAAGATATCTACAAAACCATCAGCTTCCACCGTAACGGGAATCAGCTCCAGGTCAACAATCCGACCCCTTATTACGTGACTTTTTACAGCCTAAAAGCCGGATCTACACCCGTTAAAACGCTAAACCAGATGGTCCCGCCTAAAGGCACTGCAACATACTCATTACCTGCAACAACAAGTGCACAAGTGACCTGGCAGGCCATTAATGATTTCGGCGGCACTACGAAACCAATGCAAGCCTCAATTCAGTAATAAAGACGGCAGTGTTTTTTTATCCTTGGTTTCTGGCTCGAGGCTATTATGTTAAAAAATATAAAATCAAAGGGCAGTCAGCCTCTGCCTGGAGGAAAAAAAGGACTTACATTCACTCGTCTGGCTGTCGCTGTGACCCTATCACTCTTCGCGCATCATGGATATGCCGAGGATTTTTTTAATGTGAATGCCCTAGAAATCGACAACCCTACTGCGACCCCCGTCGATTTAGCACAATTTGCCAGCCAGGGTGGCCAAGCTCCAGGTACGTATCATGTGGATGTGTATATGAACGGAGAGCATCAGGATACGCTGGACGTCACATTCGTCGACGGAGACAATGGCAAGCTGCAACCCTTATTAACACCTACTCAGCTTGCAAAATGGGGAATGGTTCTCTCTTCTGTACCGGGCATGGCTGTTATGGCGAAGGACAAAGCCACAAACTCCCTAACCAAGATCATTCCACAAGCCAAGACGGATTTTGACTTACCTCATTTGGCGTTGAAAATTTCAGTTCCTCAAGACAACATGAATCAGACAGCGCAGGGGGAAGTCGACCCACAGCTTTGGGATGACGGTATTACAGCGCTGCTGCTGAGCTATAGTTTTTCGGGGGCAAACACGCAGCAAATCAGCAACGGTGCCGTCACAACCAACGACTTCCTGAACCTGCACAGCGGGTTCAACCTCGGCGGCTGGCGACTGCGTAACTACAGCACCTGGAACTACAGTAAAAGCAGTGGTACCAGCAACGGTGAAACTGATGAACCAGCAGAAAGCCATTGGAACTCTATCAATACCTTTATCCAACACGATCTCAAGCGTCTCCGGGGACAATTCACCGCGGGCGATAGCTATACGCCTTCGGATGTTTTTGACAGCCTCCAGTTTCGCGGCGCACAGATAGCCTCAGATGACGATATGCTGCCTGAAAGCCTGAAAGGGTTTGCCCCCACAATTCGAGGCATCGCTAACAGTAACGCGCGGGTAACGGTCAAACAAAACGGTAGCGTTATCTATCAACGCTATGTTTCCCCCGGTGCCTTTACCCTGAGCGATCTTTATCCAACATCATCCAGCGGTGATTTGCAGGTCACGATTCGTGAAGCAGACGGTTCTGAGCGCTCTTTCGTTCAGCCGTTCTCGAATGTCCCGATCATGCAGCGTCAGGGACGCCTGAAATACACCGTCACTGCGGGTAAATACCGCGCGTCAAATCCCGATGGCGTCGCCCCTGTTTTTGGGCAAGTCACCTTACTGTATGGGCTTCCCCATGACGTTACGGTCTATGGTGGTGTTCAAACCGCGGCTAATTATCGCTCTGCGGCGTTGGGATTCGGTTTCGGGCTGGGGGATTTAGGCTCTGTATCCATTGATCTCACCAATGCATGGACTGGCGCAGGCCAGGACGCAGATGCCCAGGCTGCCAAAGAAGGTCAGTCGTTCCGCTTTCAGTATTCAAAAGATATCACCGCCACCGATTCAACCATTACGCTCGCGGGCTATCGCTACTCCACCAAAGGATTTTATACCTTCAGCGAAGCCGCTCAGTACCAGTCCGCTACGGATGATAACAACAGTTCAGATATTCATAACAACAAGCGCAGCAAGATGCAGATTGATTTAACGCAGAACCTGATGGGCGGTGATTGGGGTTCTCTGTCGTTGTCCGGTTACCAGCAGGATTACTGGGATGAAGAGGGTTATGAGCGCAACCTGAGTGTCGGCTATAGCAATTCATGGAACGGTATCAGTTGGACATTGATGTATACGCAAACCAGTTACGCCAATAGTGATCAAGGCTCGAACCAACAGTTGGCACTGAACCTCAGTATTCCACTGAGCCGTTGGTTACCTAATACCTATGTAAGCACCAGCAGCACGCACGATTCACACGGAGGGTCTGTCAATCAGGTTGGGCTTAGCGGCACAGCGCTGAAAAACAACAATCTGTCTTACAGCGTGATGCAAGGCTATGGGAGTAATGGTGACGGCTACAATGGAATGATGAGCGCCGATTACAGAGGGTCTTATGGTGAAGTCAATGCCGGGTACAACTATAACGACAGTTCCCGTCAGTTGAACTATGGGGCACAGGGTTCAATGATTGTCCATTCTCACGGTGTAACATTTGGCCAACCTTTATCAGGTGATATCAGTTCAATCGCCCTCGTTGCGGCCCCAGGTGCCGATAATGCCCTGGTTCAGAACAGCACGGGCGTGCGAACCGATTGGCGCGGCTACACCATTGTGCCGTATCTCAGCCCCTATCGCCGTGACCGCGTAGCGCTCGATACCGAATCGTTAGGCAACAACGTGGATCTGAAAGGCAATGTGGCATCGGTCGTTCCGACCAAAGGTGCTGTTGTGCTAGCAAAATTCCAAACCAGCGTGGGTAGCAGAGTGCTTTTGAACTTAATACATTCAGGCCAGGCGGTACCTTTTGGGGCCACCGTCACGCTAGACAGTAAAGATGATATGACAGAAGAAAACGCCAGTATCGTGGGTGAAGAAGGCCAGGTTTATCTCAGCGGTGTACCGGAAAAAGGTAGCCTGACGGCTAAATGGGGTGACGGTGGCACGCAGCAATGCCGCGCGAACTTTGAACTCCCACCGGTCAGAGAGAATAATAAAGTGGGCATTGAACAACTTAATCTAATTTGTCATTAATGGTAATATGAAAATGAACAAAATATTATTGACAGCATGCTTTGTTATTATCTGCATAATTTCAAGTACAAAGGCAAATGCAATGGAAATACACTGCAAAGGGTCAGGTGGAAATTATAGCGCCAGTGGGAACTTTACCGTTCCGGGAGGAGCTGCCGTCGGCTATATTTCCCCGAAAATAAATGCAACCGGAAGCAATTGGGCATTAATCTGTGGCCAGGACACAACCGCTGACCGAGATATTTATGTAAAATTTCAAACAGCCACACCGGCGGTCACGGGTTATTCTCAGAATTACCCCACGAATCTTCACGGATGGAGCGTGCATTATAATTTTTCGATGAGTAATCCGTGCGCAAACAGTCCTGGTCTGCAGAATGACTCCCCGCTAACCAACCAAATGTTGAGCTGGACATGTCATATGATGCATGGCACAGATACTGCTTTAAATGCAGGCAGTGTGAGTTCAACGTTGCAATTTGTTAAAACTGCGGATGATGCCGAGAGCGGTATTATTACCACTATTCCCGTAGTGACCACATCGGTCACTTATAATAATCAGTCAACAGGAACGGATACCCTCACTAATATTTGGGGTGGAGCCATTTCAGTTACCGTCATCAACCCTTCATGTGCTGTAAATACATCTACGGTTAATGTGCCTGTAGGGGATTATCTCACTACAGAATTCACTGCTATAAATCATACGACTGAGAATAAAAACATCCCCATTAGCATTAATTGCAGTTCCAGCGCACGAATAAATGCACTTATTACTGCTAATTCAGATAGTTCAACCTCTCAACAGGGGGCGATAAAGCTCAATAGTGGTGGAGCATCTGGGATTGCAATTCAACTTCTGGATAAAAATGGTGCAGGAGTGGCGCTAAATAAAAAATTTGTTGTCGATACAACGCCAGGTGCAGGCGAATATGATTTCAATTGGCAGGTTAGGTATCTACAGACGGCCGCAACTGTGAGTCCAGGAGATGCTAGCGCGTCTGCAACGTTGACATTAAATTACGATTAGCAGGAAAGAGTAATGCGTTCAAAAAATATTTTTCAGCCCATTATTTATATCTTAATAATGATTTTCACCATGACAGTTAAAGCCTATTCCGATGAAAATAGCATTGCCCTTAATTTTACAGGCACCATAAAAGCGGCAAGCTGCGATATCAGTAGTGGAAACGGACAGAAGGTTTCACTCGGCGATGTTGGCACCACTCATTTTGGTTCGACAGGCGACGTTTCTAGCGCTAAACCTTTTAGCATTGGATTGAACTGTGCGGATTATGGTCCTAAACAGGCCACGGTGACGTTCAGTGGCACAGCAGCATCTGACCCGACACTACTTGCGCTGGACGGCGGTGAAGGTGCCGCAACAGGCATCGCAGTACGCATTAATCAGGCAGACAGCGGCGAGCAGGTGAAATTGAATACGCCATCGGCGACAACAGCCCTGATCGCCGGGGAAAATACACTGAATTTCACCGCGCAGTATCAGGCGCTAACCGGGCGAAGCAATATTACGCCAGGCAAAGCAAATGCCACGGCGCAATTCACGATTAATTATCCCTAATCAGGGTGCCGAAGAAGGGTAAAGATCCCGGCAGCGAACGCCACCGGGATTGGGAATTACTGCGCGTTTGCCAACTGCCTGTCGCGACGGACTTTAAACTGCCATCCTGCCAGCAGCAGCACGATCCATGCGAAACCGACGTACAGCGAAATGCGAGTGTCCGGGTGCCAGCCAATCAGCACGATGATAAACACCAGGAACAGCAGACCAACGACCGTGGTAAACACACCCCCCGGCACTTTGAATTTCAGGTCTTTCACTTCTTCCGGTGACAGGCGACGACGGAACGCAATCTGCGACAGCAGGATCATGATCCACACCCATACGGTGGCGAACGTTGCCAGTGAAGCAATCACCAGGAACACGTTTTCCGGCATGATGTAGTTCAGGAACACCGCCAGCAGCAGTGCGACGGTCATTACCGCGACGGTCACCCACGGCACGCCGCGACGAGACGTTTTGGCGAAAATCTTCGGCGCACTGCCCTGCTCCGCCATGCCGTGCAGCATACGCCCCACGCCAAATACATCGGAGTTAATTGCCGACAGCGACGCGGTCAGAACCACAAAGTTGAGAATGCTGGCGGCAAACGTAATGCCTAAATGCTGGAAGGTCATCACGAACGGGCTGCCGTTGGTGCCGACCTGGTTCCACGGATAAATCGACATGATCACAAACAGCGTGCCCACGTAGAACACCAAGATCCGCATCGGCACCGAGTTAATCGCGCGCGGAATGGATTTCTCCGGGTCTTTCGCTTCACCTGCCGTAATGCCGATGATTTCGATGCCGCCGTAGGCAAACATCACCATTTGCAGTGACATCACCATGCCTATCCAGCCATTGCTAAAGAAGCCGCCGTTGCTCCAGAGGTTATGAATGCCGGTTGGTTGCCCGCCGTTGCCAATCCCCCAAATAATGATGCCAAAACCAGCGGCAATCATCACAATGATGGTCGCGACTTTAAAGAACGAGAACCAGAACTCCAGCTCGCCGAAGACTTTCACGCTCATCAGGTTGATGGAACAGATGAGCAGCACCACGCTCAGTACCCAAATCCAGTGCGGCACCGTCGGGAACCACACGCCCATGTAGATGCCGAACGCGGTGACGTCAGCTATCGCCACAATCAGGATTTCAAAACAGTAGGTCCAGCCGGTGATATAACCCGCCAACGGGCCTAAGTTATCCTGCGCATAGCGGGAAAACGAGCTGGCAGACGGGTTGTGCACCGACATTTCACCGAGCGCACGCATGATAATGTAAGCGGCGACGCCGCCAATGAGATACGCCAGCAGCACACTAGGACCGGCCATTTTAATGGCGTCTGCCGAGCCATAAAAAAGACCGGTTCCGATTGCCGAGCCGAGTGCCATAAAGCGAATGTGACGGGCGGTAAGCCCCCGCTTTAGCTTGTTATTGGTTTCCATAAATTCCACTGCCTGTACAAAAAACAAAACCACGGAGCCATTGGCCCCGTGGTTAATTTCAATCCTCGCCCGCTAATTAATGCGCGCTGGAGGTCACCTGACGGCCTGCTGCGCGATCCCATCCCATTGCCAGAATGGCAGCGATGATAGTCGGCATCAGCCATGCCAGACCTTGCTCGGCCAGCGGCAGATGCGCGGTCCAGGCTGGCAAGATCCCGGCGAATGCGGAGGCTTTAATGCCGTCCAGCAGGCCGAACACCAGACTGATAAACATCGCCGGGGCAATCACGCGGGACGAATTATGCCACCAACCGCGGGTAAAACTTAATACCACCAGTGCGATACAAGGCGGATAAATCGCGGTCAGCACCGGAATCGAAATCTGAATCAAGTGGCTGAGGCCCAGATTGGACACCACCATCGAGAACAGACCAAGGATAAACACCAGTGAGCGATAAGAGAGCGGCAGATATTGGGAGAAGAACTCCGCACACGCCGTGGTCAGGCCAACCGCCGTCACCATACAGGCGATGAAAATCAGCGCCGCTAACAGGAAGCTACCCGCGCCACCAAAGGTGTGCTGAACGTAGGCATGCAGAATCGACGCACCGTTAGCGTTCTGATCGACCAGCGTCGCGCTGTCAGACCCCAGGCGGAACAGCGCCAGATACAGCAGCGTCAGGCCGACACCGGCCATCAGGCCAGCCCACACGGTATAACGCGTCAGCAAGCGAGCTTCGGTTACGCCACGAGAACGCGCGGCGTTGACGATAACGATGCCAAACACCATTGCGCCGAGCGTGTCCATGGTCAGATAGCCATTGACGAAGCCGTTAGAGAACGGCGCGGTCTGATAGGCATCCAGCGCGTGGCTGATAGAACCCGCAGGCCACATCAGTGCGGCAACAGACAAGACGATCAGCGCGATGATTTTCAGTGGTGCAAGGAAGTTACCGACGGTATCCAGCAGTTTGCCCGGATACAGCGACACCAGGATCACCAGCGCGAAATAGATAACGCTATAGATAAGCAGCGGCAGCGGGCCGTCACCGGTCAGCGGCGCGATGCCCACTTCAAAAGAAACGGTCGCGGTACGCGGGGTGGCGAACAGTGGCCCAACGGCGAGATAACACACCACCGCCAGCAGAATGCCCGCGACTTTGCCGATTGGCGTACTGAGGCTGTCCACACCGCCGCCGACTTTTGCCAGCGCAATAATGGTCAGAACCGGCAGGCCAACGCCTGTTATCAGGAAACCTAAAGCCGCAGTCCAGACGTGCTCGCCGGCCTGCAAACCAACCATAGGAGGGAAAATGATGTTGCCCGCGCCAACGAACAACGCAAAGGTCATAAAGCCCAACGCGATGATATCGCGAGATTTTAACTGATGGGTCATAAACTCTTTACTGCCTGTGGATGTGGTGTTGAAAGTCATAAAACGTCGTTCATATTCTCTACGGAACAGAACGGCGGTAATAGCGAGTCATGCAGTGGGAAATACTCCCGATGTTCGCGCACAAAGAATTGTTATTGGGTTTAGCGCGCGAAAGCAGTCAGACTGCAACTGCATAGGGGGCAATTTAAACGCTTATAACGTTTTAATGCAACAAGGGATCGCCAAACCAGAGGATTATAGCAATAACGAATTTATAACCAGCATGAATGACCTGATATCAGAAAAACCTCTGGCTAATCATGCGAACAAAAAAGCAACAGACGTTTGATAATTGCTCACCGTTTGGTTAACCGGAAAGCAAAAAAACCGGCTTTCGCCGGTCTTTGTCAATTTATCCTGACACTCTCACCCTCAGGCGCTTTTTTTGGCAATCAAACGTTCCGGCAGCAAGAAACTAAAGCGGGTAAATTTACCCGGCACGCTTTCGATATCGAGACGGCTTTCATGGTGATTCACCGCATGTTTCACAATCGCCAACCCTAAGCCGCTACCACCCGTTTGTCGCGAGCGCGCTTTATCGACGCGATAGAAACGCTCCGTCAGACGCGGAATATGTTCCGCGGCGATCCCCGGCCCGTTATCTTCCACGCTGAACAAAGCGCCGTGTGGCGCATGCTGCCAGCGCACAATGATTTCCGTGCCTTCCGGCGTGTGGTTCACCGCGTTATACACCAGGTTCGACATCGCGCTGCGGAGCTGTTCTTCGCTACCTAACACTTGCAATGTGTCATCAATCTCGAAATGCAGAATATGCTTTTTATGGCTGAGGGTTTGCGCCTCGCGCTCTACCACTCGCAGCATCATCGGTACGTCGATTTTTTCATTCAGCGCGGCAAGCGGTGCGGCTTCGATACGCGACAGCGTTAACAGCTGACGCACCAGCCCTTCCATCCGCTGCGTCTGCTCACGCATGGTATGCAGCGCTTTTTCGCGCGGCGCGCCTTCCAGTGTTTGCTCCTGCATCATCTCCAGATAACCCTGTAAGACGGTGAGTGGCGTACGCAATTCGTGGCTGACATTGGCGAAAAAGTTACGTCGCGCGCCTTCCAGTTGGTGCATTTGCGTCACGTCTCGCGCCACCAGCAGCAGCTGTTTTTCACTGTAGGGCATCACGCGGATCTCCAGATGCCGGCCGGTGTTGAGCACCAAATTGAGCGGCTTGGTGAAATCGCGGGATTTGAGATAACGGGAAAATTCGGGATAGCGCAGCAGGTTGAGGATGTTCTGGCCGTTATCGTCCGGCCAACGCAAATTGAGCATCTGCTGAGCAAGACCGTTACACCAGAACATTGCGCCTTCTTCGGTGGTCAGCACCACCGCATCGGGTAGCGATTCCGCCCCGCTGCGAAAGCGTTTAATCAGGCTGCCTAACTCACGACGACGCTTTTTATTACGCATCTGCATCTGGTGCAGCCCGTACAGGAGCGGCTCCCAGCTACCACTGCCCGGCGGCGGCGTCATGCTGCGATCGACCCACAGCCACCATGAAAGACGGAGTAAATTCCAGAAATGCCAAATGAGCAATCCGGTGACCGCCGCCAGCAAGAACCACGGCAGATAACCAAAAAACGCCCCCAAAATGAGGGCGGGAATACAACAGAGGATCAGCTCAAAAACCAGCCTTTTCCATGACAGCCGTTCAAGCACGGGTCACACTCCAGTCAATTGTCAGAAACGGGCGGAAAAGCGATAACCCGTGCCGCGAACGGTTTGTACCATCCGATCGTGACCGCTGTGTTCCAGCGCTTTACGCAGGCGACGGATGTGCACATCCACCGTCCGGTCTTCTACATACACGTTTGTCCCCCAGACGTTGTTCAGCAGTTGTTCACGGCTGTAGACGCGCTCCGGGTGAGTCATAAAGAAATGCAGTAGCTTAAATTCAGTTGGCCCCATATCCAGCGGGCTTTCACCGGTCATCACTCGATGCGATGACGGGTCGAGGCTCAGGCCCTGCATTTCTATCACTTCTTCTACTGCCATCGGCGAAATGCGGCGCATGACGGCTTTAATACGTGCCACCAGCTCTTTCGGCGAAAACGGCTTAGTAATGTAATCATCAGCCCCGGTTTCCAGCCCGCGAACGCGGTCTTCCTCCTCGCCGCGAGCGGTCAGCATGACCACCGGGATATCGCGCGTTAACGCTTCGCGCTTGATATGCTTAATAAACTGAATGCCTGACCCGCCCGGTAACATCCAGTCCAGCAGCACTAAATCAGGCCACGGTTCATTCAACTGGTTGACGGCACTGTCATAATCTTCCGCTTCTACAGGCTGAAAGCCATTTTGCTCCAGGACAAAGCACACCATCTCACGAATGGGGGCTTCATCTTCAACGACCAGAATACGTCTCGCCATTATTTATCCTGTTTATTAATCATATGCGTATCATGCGGCGTCATTATGCGTCAGATTTGTGACAGATTTATGAATAAGATGACCGTCTTATGATAGTGGGTTTCGCCATGATGACACTCAAAAAATGCTGCCATCGCCCTGTTATCGTTAAAAGATTATAATGGCCGCCACGCTTTTTCGTCACAGGTCCCTTAATGCGCATCCTACATACTTCTGACTGGCACCTTGGCCAGAACTTTTACAGTAAAAGCCGCGCCGCCGAGCACGAGGCTTTTATCGACTGGTTGCTGGAGACAGCACAGGCGCAGCAAGTGGATGCCATTATCGTGGCGGGCGATATCTTTGATACCGGTTCGCCGCCGAGTTACGCGCGTGAGTTATACAACCGCTTTGTGGTGAAATTGCAGCAAACCGGCTGTCATTTGGTCGTACTGGCGGGTAACCATGATTCGGTCGCAACGCTCAACGAATCTCGCGATATTCTCGCGTTTCTGAATACCACCGTCGTGGCAGGCAGCGGCATGAAGCCATGCGTGCTGAACCAACGCGACGGCACACCTGGCGCGATCTTCTGCCCGGTGCCGTTTCTGCGTCCGCGCGATGTGATTGTCAGTCAGGCCGGGTCAAGCGCAGGTGAAAAGCAGCAGCATTTATTACAGGCGATAACCGACTACTACCAGCAGCAGTATCAGCAAGCCTGCGATCTGCGTGGCGACCGCACGTTGCCGATTATCGCCAGCGGCCATCTGACCACCGTCGGAGCTAGCAAAAGTGACGCGGTACGTGATATCTATATCGGCACGCTGGATGCCTTCCCGGCGCAGAATTTCCCGCCGGTCGATTACATCGCTCTCGGACACATCCATCGGGCGCAAAAAATCGGCGGCACGGAACATATCCGTTACTGCGGTTCGCCAATCTCCCTGAGTTTTGATGAAACCGGCAAAGCTAAAACCGTCAATCTGGTCAGTTTCAGCGACGGAAAGTTACAAGACGTGACACCTCTTGAAGTACCCGTCACGCAAAAACTGGCGGTATTAAAAGGCGATTTCGCCAGCATCAGCGAACAACTTCAACAGTGGCGAGACAATGATGCCGCCGCCCCCGTATGGCTGGATATCGAAATCACCAGTGACGAATACCTGCATGATATCCAACGAAAAATTCAGGCACTGACCAATGAACTGCCCGTGGAAGTGCTGCTGGTTCGCCGCAGCCGCGAACAACGCGAACGTATTATGGCAAGTGAGCACCGTGAAACCCTGAGCGAGTTAAAAGTGGAAGAGGTGTTTGAGCGCCGTCTGGCCCTTGAGGAACTGGAAGAACCGCAGCAGAAGCGGCTGCACCAGTTGTTTAATGAAACGCTTGGCGCACTTTCCGGGGAGGAACAGCCATGAAAATTTTGAGTCTGCGCCTGAAAAACCTCAACTCTCTGAAAGGTGAGTGGAAAATTGATTTCACCGCCGAGCCGTTCGCCAGCAACGGTCTGTTTGCCATTACCGGCCCAACGGGTGCAGGCAAAACCACGTTGCTTGACGCGATTTGTCTCGCGCTGTATCACGAAACGCCGCGCCTGAGCACATTGTCACAATCGCAAAATGATCTGATGACCCGCGACACCGCCGAGTGTCTGGCGGAAGTGGAATTTGAAGTCAAAGGCGTGGCCTACCGCGCATTCTGGAGCCAAACCCGCGCACGCAATCAGCCGGACGGCAATCTTCAAGTGCCGCGCGTGGAACTGGCTCGTTGTGACGACGGCAAAATCCTTGCTGAAAAAGTGAAAGATAAGCTGGATTTAACCGCCTCCCTGACCGGGCTGGATTACGGGCGTTTCACACGCTCGATGATGCTGTCTCAGGGTCAATTTGCCGCCTTCCTCAACGCCAAACCGAAAGAGCGCGCCGAGTTACTGGAAGAGCTAACCGGCACTGAAATCTACGGACAGATCTCGGCGATGGTATTTGAGAAACATAAAGAAGCCAAAACCGCGCTGGAAAAATTCCAGGCACAGGCTTCGGGCATGGTTTTGCTCAACGATGAGCAACAGCAGGCGTTACAGCAACGTTTGCAGGCACTTACTGACGAAGAGAAACAGCAGCAAAGCGAGCAACTTCGCGTCCAGCTCTGGCAGCAATGGTTGACCCGCGAATCGGAAATGCGTGAAGCGCAACAGCGTTCACACTCCTCGCTAGCAGCGGCACAAGAGGCGCTACGAGCCGCCCAGCCACAGTTAGCCGCTCTCGCACTGGCGCAACCGGCTGACCGATTGCGCCCGCTGTGGGTGCGTCTGGAAGATAGCCAGACGGCGATGACGCAAACTCATCAGCAAACCGAAGAAGTGAATACTCGCTTACAGAGCCAACTGGCGCTGCGCGGGCGTTTACGTCTTAGCGCCGAACGTCAGCATCAGCAGTTCACGGCGAACCAGAAAACCCAGGCCGAATGGTTGTCTACAAACCAGCGCTATCAGCACTGGCAGCGCGAACTGACCGGCTGGCGTGCGGCATTTACGCAGCAAATGCGTGAAGCCACGCAACGACAAACGCTGACCCAGCGAGAAAATGAATTCACTCGCCAACTCAACGCGCTGCCGTCCACAACCCTAACGCTGGATGAGTCTGCCGTGACGGCAGCACTCGAACAGCACAACGCCGCCCGTCCGCTGCGTCAGCAGTTGAACGCGCTACAAAACCAGTTCCAGCCGCTGAATAAACGACGCCAGCAGTTGCAACCCTTGCTGGCGCAGCGCCAGCAAGAGCTGGAAGCGGGTGAAGCCGAACTCGCCCGTCGTCGTCAGCAATACAAAGAAAAACTTCAGCAGTTCAATGACGTTAAGACGTTATGTGAACAAGAGAAAATCATTGCGAAGCTGACCGATGAACGCGCCCGTTTACAGCCCGGCGCGCCTTGCCCATTGTGTGGTTCTGCTGAACACCCGGCGGTCGCCGAGTATCAGGCGCTCAAACCAGGAGTGAATGAAGCCCGACGCGATGCGTTAGAAAAAGAGGTGAACCAGATCCGCGAGTCTGGTGCCAGCCTGAAAGGACAACTTGATGCGCTGGTTAAGCAACAACAGGCTGAACAAAACGAGCTACAGTCAATCACTGAGCAAGAGCAAGCACTCACCTCACAATGGCAAACCACCGTCAGTGGGTTGCAGATTTCCCTTACGCCGGAGGATGACATCAGCGGCTGGCTGACCGGGCAGGAAAACTACGAACAACAGCTTTATCAACACAGTCAGCGGCTAAGCCTGCAACGCCAGACGCTGGAGCTGAAAACTCAGCGCAGCACCCTGGAACAGGAAATGGCCGAACGCCAGCAGGCGCTGAATGAAACGCTGAATGGCTTTGGCCTTACGCCGCCCGAAAATGGTGATGAAGCCGCATGGCTGGCGGCCCGAGAAAGCGAAAGCCAGCAGTGGCAAACGCAATCCGAACAGCAGCAAGCTATCGAGCAAAAACTGGCTCAGCTACAACCGCTGCTGGACACTCTGCCGTCAACGCCAGCGCAGACAGATTTCACGCCAGTGCCGCTGGACGGCTGGCAGCAGGTGCATCATGACTGCGTGTCGCTGGAAAGTCAGTGGCAGACGCTGCAACAGCAGGAAAGCCAGACGCGTGAACGCCTGACGCTGGCTCAGAAAGCGTTCGACGAAGCGCTAGTCGCCAGTCAGTTCACCGATCAACAAGCCTTCCTTGCCGCGTTGCTGGATGACGACACTCGCCGCCAACTGGAAGAGATGAAGCAGAAGCTGGAAAACCAGCTCCAGCAGCAACAGGCGCTGGCTACACAAGCACAAAACGCGTTGACGGAACATCAGCTGCAGCGCCCTGCCGATTTAGCGGATACGCAAACCGGCGAACAGGTACAAATCCTGCTCTCACAACTGGCTCAGCGTCTTCGCGAAAATAGCGCGGCACAAGGCGAAATTGGACAACAGTTGAAACAGGATGCCGAAAACCGCCAACAGCAGCGGGCATTGATGGCGCAAATAGATGCCGCCGCACAAACTCTGGAAGACTGGAGCTGGCTGAACCAGCTAATCGGCTCCAAAGAAGGCGATAAATTCCGTAAGTTCGCGCAGGGCTTAACGCTCGACAATCTGGTGTGGCTGGCGAACGAACAACTGGCACGACTGCACGGGCGTTACCTGCTGAAACGCAAAGCCAGCGAAGCGTTAGAACTGGAAGTGATGGACACCTGGCAGGCCGATGCGGTGCGCGACACTCGCACGCTTTCCGGCGGAGAAAGTTTCCTCGTCAGTCTGGCGCTGGCGTTGGCATTGTCGGATTTGGTCAGCCATAAGACGCGTATTGATTCGCTGTTCCTCGACGAAGGCTTCGGCACGCTCGACAGCGAAACGCTGGATACCGCGCTGGATGCGCTCGACGCGCTTAATGCCAGCGGAAAAGTGATCGGCGTTATCAGCCATGTTGAAGCGATGAAAGAACGCATTCCGGTGCAGATAAAAGTGAAGAAGATTAACGGGTTGGGTTATAGCCGCCTGGATAAAGTCTTTGCCGTGGAATAACAATGTAGCAGGATCGTTAATACAGAAAGAAGAATAAGCAATTGGCTTCGGCGGCGAGGTTGCCGCAAGCTGTGCATTACAGGCGACAAAACGCAACACTTCGCAGCGGGATAGCATGAAAAAAGTTATTTTCTCTTTAGCGTTAGGCACCTTCGGTTTAGGCATGGCCGAATTCGGCATTATGGGGGTCTTAACTGAGCTATCCCGGAATGTGGGCCTTTCCATCCCCATGGCCGGGCATATGATCTCCTGGTATGCGTTTGGTGTTGTAATTGGCGCGCCGATTATCGCCGTTTTTTCCAGCCGTTTTTCCCTGAAACACATTCTGATTTTTCTGGTCGCGCTGTGCATCTTCGGGAACGCGATGTTCACCTTATCATCGTCATACTGGATGCTGGCGGCTGGCCGACTGGTTTCCGGTTTCCCGCATGGCGCATTTTTTGGCGTCGGGGCCATCATTCTGTCAAAACTCGCCAAGCCGGGAAAAGTCACCGCCGCCGTCGCCGGGATGATCAGCGGCATGACCGTCGCCAATCTGCTCGGTGTGCCGCTCGGCACCTGGCTGAGTCAGGAATTCAGCTGGCGTTACACCTTTTTGCTGATCGCCATTTTTAATGTCGCGGTGATGATTTCGATTATTTTCTGGATCCCCAATATTGCCGATGAAGCTAAGCGTAAATTGCGCGAACAGTTTCACTTCCTCAAATCAGCCGCACCATGGTGTATTTTTGCCGCCACGATGTTTGGCAACGCGGGCGTCTTCGCCTGGTTCAGCTACATTAAGCCCTTCATGATGACGGTCGCCGGGTTTACGGAAGGCAAGATGACGCTGATTATGATGCTGGCAGGTTTAGGGATGGTGTCTGGCAATCTGCTGAGCGGGCGTTTATCCGGCAAATTTTCACCGCTCAGTATCGCCATCGTCACAGATTTGATCATCGCGCTCGCCCTGGCGTTACTGTTCCTGTTTGGCGCCGATAAAACGGCCTCGCTTACACTCGCCTTTATCTGCTGTATGGGGCTTTTCGCGCTCTCTGCCCCGCTGCAAATTCTGCTGCTGCAAAATGCCAAAGGCGGAGAAATGTTGGGAGCCGCAGGCGGGCAAATGGCTTTTAACCTCGGCAGCGCCGTAGGGGCGTATTGCGGGGGATTGATGCTGACGGCGGGCTTTGCCTACAACTACGTGGCGCTGCCCGCCGCTCTGCTGTCGTTCTTTGCGATGTCGTCGTTACTGATTTATGCCTACCTGAAACAAAAACCGGTTCCGGCGTTTTCCTCTCTCTGAATTTCTTCCTAAAAGGGGGAGGATTCTGATCAAAGCGGCCATAGCCAAGCCGCACCGCGTACTCCGCTTGAATCGCCGTGCACCGCTTTGCGGATCGGCGTTTCGCACTCGCCGCCGAAGACAAAATTCTTCACCAGCCCCGGCACGGTTTTATACAGACGTTCGGTGTTACTCATTCCGCCGCCGAGCACAATGACGTCCGGATCCAGAATATTGACCACGTGCGCCAGTGATTTTGCCAGCCGCAGTTCGTAACGACTCAGCGCCAGTTCGGCGACCGCATCCTGCTCCTCGACTAAGCGCATAATTTCACTGCCTTTCAACGCTTTCCCGCTCAGGCGATGATAATCGGTGGCAAAACCGGTTCCGGAAATAAAGGTTTCGATACAGCCCTGTTTGCCGCAATAGCACGGCACTTCCGCGCGATAGCGCAGTTCGTCTTCATCCATCCACGGCAGCGGATTATGACCCCACTCGCCCGCCGTGCCGTTACCGCCGATATGCGCCCTGCCGCCCAACGCCACGCCTGCACCACAACCTGTGCCAATAATGACCGCAAAGACGGTTTGCGCGCCCGCCGCAGCACCATCAATCGCTTCGGAAACCGCCAGACAGTTAGCGTCGTTCGCAAGCCTGACTTCGCGATTGAGCCGTTTGCTCAGGTCTTTATCGAAAGGTTGACCGTTAAGCCAGGTAGAATTCGCATTCTTTACCACGCCGGTATAAGGCGAAATCGAGCCCGGGATCCCCATCCCTACAGTACCGGTTTGTCCGGTTTCTTTCTCGGCCGTTGCCACCAGTGTGGCGATGGTTTCGATGGTCTGATGGTAGTCATCACGCGGCGTCGGCAGACGATGGCGAAACAACTGATCTCCCTGGTCACTGAGCGCAATGACCTCTGTTTTAGTACCACCTAAGTCTATTCCTATTCGCACAGAAGCCTCCCCGGTGCCTGATTAACAATGCAAGCATAGTGACAATTCGCTATCATGCCCGCTGAATTTAACGACAAAGCCGTGGAAATTATCATGCTGTGGTTCAAAAATTTAATGGTTTACCGTCTTAGCCGCGACATTTCTCTGCGTGCCGATGAGATGGAAAAACAGTTAGCCGCGCTGGCGTTTACTCCCTGCGGCAGCCAGGATATGGCAAAAACCGGCTGGGTTTCGCCAATGGGTTCGCACAGTGATGCGTTCACTCATGAAGCGAACGGGCAGATCCTGATCTGCGCGCGCAAGGAAGAGAAAATTCTGCCTACTCCGGTGGTAAAACAGGCGCTGGAAGCGAAAATTCTTAAACTTGAAGCCGATCAGGGCCGCAAGCTTAAGAAAACCGAGAAAGATTCACTGAAAGACGAAGTGCTACACTCGCTGCTGCCGCGCGCTTTCAGCCGTTTTAGCCAGACCATGCTGTGGATAGACACCGTGAACGGTCTGATTATGGTCGACTGCGCCAGCGCGAAGAAAGGTGAAGATACCCTCGCGTTACTGCGTAAAACCCTCGGTTCTTTGCCGGTGGTTCCGCTGGCACTGGAAAACCCTATCGAGCTGACGCTGACCGAGTGGGTTCGCTCCGGTAACGTGGCGCAAGGTTTCCAGCTATTAGATGAAGCGGAACTGAAAGCGATCCTTGAAGATGGCGGCGTGATCCGCGCGAAGAAACAGGATCTGGTGAGCGATGAAATCGCGGTGCATATTGAAGCCGGGAAAGTCGTGACCAAGCTGGCGCTCGACTGGCAGCAACGCATTCAGTTTATGATCTGTGATGATGCGTCGATCAAACGCCTGAAATTCTGCGACGAGTTACGCGATCAGAATGAAGACATTGAGCGTGAGAATTATGATCAGCGTTTCGATGCCGACTTTATCCTGATGACCGGAGAACTGGCCGCGCTGGTGGCGAATCTGGTAGAAGGTCTGGGCGGCGAAGCTCAGCGTTAAGCAAGTGCCTTCCTGTGCAAACAGGAAGGCCTATTTTTTACAGATAACGGCAGAGATAAGAGGTCGGGTCTGCTACCTGTAAATGGAATTCACTGTGGCCCGGGACGTTAAACACTTGGCCTGCGGTGTAGGTTTTCCACTCTGTTTCACCCGGTAACAACACGTGCAGCGCTCCGCTCACAACAGTCATTTCTTCTGGCTGCGCCGTACCAAAGGTATATTCCCCTTCCGCCATTACGCCTACGCTGGCACGACCTGTGCTGCTGCTTGTAAAACCGATGGACTTCACTTTCCCGGAAAAGTACTCATTGCTTTGAAGCATAAACAGATCCTTATTGGTTTTGTCGTTGTGTACAAAACCAATATAGGGGGCGTGACAGCAAGCTGTCACGCAAAATAGTGAGATTAAACCAGCAGTTCCGCTGCAAGCCTTGCTACGAGTACATTCGACAGCAAGACAGGCACATCTAATGCTTTTTGCAGCAGATCGCGATGTTGCTGATGGAAGCCCAGGCAATCGAGCATCAGCACGTCTGCCCCTTCGCTCAGCAGTTGTTTTCCTGCGGCAATGAGTTCTTCATCCGAACCATGAATAGGGTTCGCCAGCGCGTAGCGCGGGGGATTCTGCAACGCCTGCCATTTACTGCGCTGCGCTTTCATCAGTTCGGGAATCGGAACGATAACGCCCACCTGATGCCCGTCCACGATAGAACTGACCAGCGGCGGAATAATGCGTTGTGGCTCGATGAGAATGGCGTTGCGGGCAACCAGGCCTTTGATCGGCGCTGTACTCATAAAGAGAATAACGTCGAAGTCCTGGTTATCCAGCACTTCAACCACTGACTGCAAATCGCGCTCGACCTTTTTGCGTGAGACTTCAACCAGTTGGTTATCATTCAGAAGAGTGATGAGAGCCTCTTCTTCGTCATCGACGGCGTATTCTTCCATGACCGCTTCGCGTGTCATTTTGCCCAAAAGACTGACATGGGTAATTTGATCTTCCTTGATGTGCTCTGTTAATAGCGGCAACACCTCACGCAACGGGACCACTCCGATGGTAAGAATCGCCAAAGTCGCACTCATGTTATTTACCTTTTATCACGACAATCACTGCTTCAATACAGGCTTACCGCTGACTGACAGCCCCCTGGATGGCTAAGAAAACAACCGTTCAGAAGCGTAGCAGCTTCCCTTTCAGGCTGTTTGTAAAGATTCCAGATAGCTCCAGTTCACTCCAGCAATATCTTGAGCTTAACGTTTTATTAACATTTAGTTTAGCTAAAAAGTGTGATTTACGCCCGCTCTGAGCAGGCGTTTCATCTTAAAAATGGGGGGTATCAGGATTTACCAGGATCTTCATAACGCCGTTTGGCGTCGAGGGCTTCTGCCTCTGTGGGGTGTTCGCTAATAAGCGAGTCTGGTTTTGGGTGGTCGGCACGTAATTCGTACCAGGTTACTGACTGGCCCGGTTCACCTTTTTCAACAGTGACAATACGGGCCTGGCGTGGATAAGGGGGATTTGACGGCATAGCTCTTCCTCTTGCGGTTCAGAGCTTTAAGTATAGGCGCTAGCCAGCCGTTGCCGAATTTAGCGGAGCGGAAGATGCGCGAGCGGCAGAAATTAACGCCAAAATTTGTGCGACGACATCATCCGGCTCACAGGCGGCATCGACGGTGAAATGGGCCGTTTCTCGGTACAGCGCATCGCGCTGGGCCAATACTTCACGCACTTCTTCGCTGATGGGTTTGCCGGTGAGCGTTGGACGCTGTGATTCTTCCGGGAAAGCTTCCAGACGCCCGGCAAGCACTGCGACAGGTGCTTTCAGATAAATCACAATGCCCTGCGCACGCAAAAATTCACGATTCACGGGTGCCAGAATGATACCGCCGCCCGTGGCTATCACGGATTGCGGCTCAGCGACGGACTGGAGTGTCTTGGTTTCCAGCGCCCGAAACGCAGGCCAGCCCTCTTTCGCCACAATATCGGCAATGCTCATTTGTGCGCGCTGCTGAAGGATAAGATCGGTGTCGATGAATGCAAACTTGCAGGTTTCGGCGAGCTTTTGCCCGACCGTGGTTTTACCGCAGCCGCGGGCGCCGATAAGAAAAATAGGCTGTGTCGTCACTGAAAATCCCCCTGGTACTGCGGTAATACAGGCCGTGCGAATAAGCTGATGATAATATCATCAAACTAGTACGCACGTAAGTGTAAAATAAAAATGACACCCTAGAATGACACCCTCACGCTTTAGCTATCTTGATTGGTGAGTTTATCGCAATGGAGTGTAAAGAAATAATGTCACTGATTGTTGCGACAACCTTACATGACATAACCCGCGTTTGACAAGCCTGCCCGGCGGCAAAAGCAGCGACCGCCTGATTAATTCTGTCCGCGTTTAAGCGCCAGCAGCCATTTGTCGAGTTCTGCGGCAAACTGCTGGCGATCACGTTGGGATAAACTGTCGGGACCGCCGGTCTGGATCCCACTGGCACGCATCGTGTCCATAAAATCACGCATCGTCAGCCGTTCACGGATGGTTGCGTGACTGTAGCGCTCGCCGCGTGGATTCAGTGCCGCACCGCCTTTTTCCAGCACTTCCGCTGCCAGCGGAATATCAGCGGTGATCACCAGATCGCCCGGCTGACACTGACGCACGATTTCGTTATCGGCGACATCAAACCCCGCCGGAACGCGCATTGCGCGGATAAAACGCGAAGGCGGCACGCGCAGGTTCTGGTTCGCCACCAGCGTAACCGGCGTTTGCGTTCTGTCTGCTGCGCGGAACAGAATCTCTTTAATCACATTCGGACACGCATCCGCATCAACCCAAATCTGCATACTCACTCCTGAATAAAATGACCGGGGTATTGTCGCCTGCTTTCTTCTCCCGGCAAAGCCACAAGATGATAAGCTAATACGCATTATCAAAAAAACGCTGAGGGAGAGACAGAATGGATAAGAAAATCGGATTCATCGGCTGCGGTAATATGGGCAAAGCCATTCTTGGTGGCTTGCTCGCCAGCGGCCAGGTGCAGCCCGCACAAATTTGGGTCTATACGCCATCGCCGGACAAAGTCGCGGCCTTGCACGATCAGTATGGCATCAACGAGGCGCAAAGCGCGCAAGAGGTCGCACAAGTCGCCGATATTGTTTTCGGCGCGGTGAAGCCCGCGATGATGACCAAAGTGCTGGGCGATGTCGCATCCAGCTTCAATAAAGACACGCTGGTCGTTTCGATTGCCGCAGGCGTTACGCTGGATCAACTCGCCCGCGCGCTCGGTCACGATCGTAAAATTATTCGTGCGATGCCAAACACACCGTCTTTAGTGAAAGCCGGGATGACGTCCGTCACGCCAAACGCGCTGGTCACCAGCGAAGAGGTCGCCGATGTGGTGACGATTTTCCGCTGCTTTGGTGAAGCCGAAGTGATCGCCGAACCGATGATTCATCCGGTTGTGGGTGTCAGCGGTTCTGCCCCGGCCTATGTGTTCATGTTTATCGAAGCGATGGCAGACGCCGCTGTTCTGGGCGGTATGCCACGTGCGCAGGCTTATAAATTTGCTGCTCAGGCGGTGATGGGCTCAGCCAAAATGGTGCTGGAAACCGGCATTCATCCGGGTGAACTGAAAGATATGGTGTGCTCGCCAGGCGGCACGACGATTGAAGCAGTTCGCGTGCTGGAGGAAAAAGGTTTCCGCTCAGCCGTGATCGAGGCAATGGTCAGTTGCATGGAAAAGTCAGAGAAATTGAGCAAAGCCTGACAATTACGGGTGAACTGCTTTGACGGTTCACCCGCTATTTCACATCAACACTAGCCTGTTTTCTTCAAACACGCGCTCATGAATTTATTACGATCGTCACCTTTCAGCGATTGCTGAGTGGCGGTGGCATTACATTCACGCATTTTTTGCTGTTGCGGCGTCAGGCTTTTTTCCGCCGGTTTAGAACTGCTGTTTTTCAGACAGTCGCTCATGTAGGTTTTTCGTTCATCGCCTTTCAGCGTTTTTGACGTCGCCTGTTGATTACAGGTGGTCATTCGCTGTTGTTGCGGGGTCATCGTTTTTTCTGCTGCCCCCACCGTGGTAAGAAACACCAGACCGAACATGAGGGTAACCAGTAATGTTATTTTCATTGCACCATCCTTCTGTGAGGGGATCTCAATAAGTCTGGTCGCTGATACGAAAAAAACCACCTTCGCGGGCGAAATTAACGATAAAACACAGTGAATAACGTCTGAAAGAAGAGTGAAATAGCGACGACGACAACATTCATCGCCGCCATACAATACGGCACACGCTTTAACTACGCGGATGCCGTAATAGCTTTTTTATATACTGATGCAGTAATTCGGTATCGTGCTCTGGAACCTGTAATGCAGGTTTGGCTTCATCCAGCGCGGCTTCAATATCCGTTATCAATGCTTGTTGTTCTGGCTGTCGCATATGCCGCAGCAGCGCGGTCACAACGATTTCCAGCGCCTCTACCTGAGCGACCAACTCCTTTGATTCTTCTTCCTTTTCTGCAAGCTTAACCAACAATTCTGCAATCAGATTTTTCATGGCGAGACTTCCTTATGAGAATGCCTGAGACGGTAGCACCGATGATCCGTAATGCATAGCCGGTATAAGAATTATTTTATAAAATCCGGATTATGCAAATAGAATTGGTAGCGAAACGTTTCTCTCAAAGGATTAAGCCCTACTAAAGATTGGGGGCAGCAATAATTAATATTCTACCCCCACAGAGTTAGCGACTTAATTAAGGGGAATTCGCTGGCGTCGGCGCAACATAATGGCGAGCTGCACCAAATTGATAAGAACCACGATAGCGGTCGCCACAAATACCCAGCGGAAGCCTGCCATCGCTGATACCGAAGCGCCAATCAGCGGCCCGACAACGTTGCCCAGATACATGAACGACTGGTTATATCCGAAGATACGCCCGGTAACCTGATCGCTGGAATATTTAAGCAGCAGAGTTTGTACCGCCGGTAACATCGCGCCATCGGCAAAGCCCAACAGAAAACGCAGTACGCCCAGTTGAAAAGGTGTGGTGACAAAAGACATCGCGAAGAACATCACCACAGCGCAAAACAGCGTGGCTAAAAGAATGCGATGCGCACCAATACGGTCGCCGAGTTTGCCCAGCCGAGGCGCTGACATTAGCGCTGAAACCCCTGGCACTGCGGCGATCATCCCGGCAAGAAACGCAATGTTGGTGCTTTCCGGTGCCATCGATTTAATAAATAGCGCCAGAATGGGCCCGATGGATCCATTACACAACTGAATGACCATCGTGGTGAAGAAGAGGCTAATCACGAGGCCAGGATAAGTCAGAGAAGCAAACACCGCTTTGCCGCTAAGCCGATCGGCTTTGTTAATTTGCGGACGAGCGCCTTCTTTAATCAAAAACAGCGTGACCAAAAAACTGACCGTTAACAGGATCGCGGTAATGAAAAACACGGCGCGCAGCCCCACGTGATCCGCGAGAAAACCACCCAATAACGGCCCACCGATCACGCCGCTGATTTGCGCCGTCGACAATGTGCTTAATGCCCAGCCACTGCGTTCACGCGGCACTTGTGACGCCACAAGCGCCATGGCATTCGGGATGTAGCCCGAAGTCAGCCCCATGATCGCCCGCAGAATAAACAGCTGCCAGACGTTAGTGGCAAACGCCTGTAATAGAATGGCAATCGCCATCCCGAGAGACGCGCGCAGCAACATCAGTTTGCGCCCTTTTCGGTCAGCAAGACTGCCCCACATTGGGGAAACGATGGCGGAAACCAGAAACGTCACGCTGAACGTCAGACCGGACCACATTGACAGGGCTTCGTGCGACGTCACCCCAAGTTGGGAGACATACAGCGGCAAAAAAGGCAGGATTTGACTGATGGCAAGACCGGTAAAGAAGCAGCCAAACCAGACGGAAATAAGGTTAACCTTCCAGGATTCCATAACTACGCGTATTCATTCGTTTTTGGTGTGTATTGTCCAGCATAGCAAGCACGCAGTCTGCTTGTATGGCGCGAGGTGCGTTCAAAGGGAGTTTGGTGTTTTATTTTACCATTTTGCATCAGTGTGATTTATATCACGAAAAATGGCGTAGTTTGCAGAGGGTTATGCTCGCCGTAGCGCCCGGATGACAACCAAAGCAGCAGAATATTTTCCGCTGTGGCAAAACTAAGATTGTGGCAGAAGCGACTGAATTGACGTGCTATGGTATCGGCTTTGTATTTTCTGTGGATGGATGTGGAAATGGCTAAGTTGCGGGTTGGGGTCGTCTTTGGCGGTAAATCAGCGGAACATGAAGTCTCTTTGCAGTCGGCAAAGAACATTGTCGAAGCGATGGATAAGACGCGATTTGACGTGGTGTTGCTGGGCATTGATAAGCAGGGCCAATGGCATATTAACGATGCCAGTAACTATCTGCTGAACGCGCAAGATCCGGCCCGAATTGCCCTGCGCCCTTCCGACATTACGCTGGCCCAAATCCCCGGAAAAATGTCAGAGCAGTTGATTAACGCCGAAAGCGGTGAAGCGCTGCCTGCCATCGACGTTATTTTCCCGATTGTGCACGGTACGCTCGGCGAAGACGGTTCCTTGCAGGGCATGCTGCGTATGGCAAATTTGCCGTTTGTGGGCTCCGACGTGCTGAGCTCTGCGGCCTGTATGGATAAAGACGTGACCAAACGCCTGCTGCGCGATGCCGGGCTGGCAATTGCGCCATTCGTAACATTAACCCGAGCAAACCGAGAGAAATTCAGCTTCGCTGACGTGAAAGAGAAACTGGGCCTGCCGCTGTTCGTCAAACCAGCCAACCAGGGTTCGTCCGTAGGTGTAAGCAAAGTGAAAACCGAAGAGCAGTACCAGCAAGCCGTCGCGCTGGCATTCGAGTTTGACCATAAAGTGGTGGTGGAAACCGGCATTAACGGGCGCGAAATCGAATGTGCTGTACTCGGCAACGACGATCCTCAGGCCAGCACCTGCGGCGAGATTGTGCTGAATAGCGAGTTTTACGCTTACGACACGAAATACATCGACGGCAACGGTGCGAAAGTGGTGGTCCCTGCCGCCATTGACTCAGCAGTAAACGATAAAATTCGCCAGACGGCAATTGAGGCGTATCAGGCATTGGGTTGCAGTGGAATGGCGCGCGTGGATGTATTTTTAACCGCAGAAAATGACGTCATCATTAATGAAATCAACACGCTGCCGGGCTTCACTAATATCAGCATGTATCCAAAACTGTGGCAGGCAAGCGGTCTGGATTATACCAGTCTGATCACTCGCCTGATTGAGTTGGCACTGGAACGTCATCAGGCGAATACGGCGCTGAAAACCACCATGAACGCGTAGTTTTCTGCTAATCGGGCCGTGATAACACGGCCCGTTTTACGCCTCTGTCGTCTCTTTTTCTTCAACCGGGCGACGCGGAATAATAAACTTCGCCAGCCAGAAACTGATAACCCACGTCACCATCCCGACGGCATAAGTTTGCCAGCCCTTCGCTTCAAAGCCCAACAGCCCGACCACACCGTTGAGTATAAAAATCAGGCCGATGGCAAACGCATAGTAGTGCCAGTCGCGGCGAATTTTATCAGGCAGTTTCATAACAACTCCGCAAATGAAAACACTATCCTCGCACATTCCCACGTAGCCGTCTGCGCGGTGGTTAGCAAATATTTAACACCCACTGATTTCACTTAAGGAACGACTTTGTGACGCAGGCGGTAAAAAACCAAAATAAGAGCATTCTCTGAGTCAAATTACCACGAATCTGATATTGACAATCACCATCTACTGTCACACTCGTTCCAATAGATTCTGGCATCTGCCAGCAGAAAGAAGACTGACAGAGTCAGAGTGAAAGTAGTATCAGGAGGTCGTTATGACTGAGTTCACCTTATCCAGGGCGATTATTGCCGGGAAAAAAAAGGAATCCTCCACACCAGGTAATATCGCTTATGCGCTGTTCGTCCTGTTTTGTTTTTGGGCGGGCGCGCAGCTGTTAAACCTGCTGGTCCATGCTCCGGGCGTGTTTGAGCATTTAATGCAGGTGCAGGACAGTGACCGCCCACGTGTAGAAATTGGGCTGGCCGTCGGCACACTGTTTGGACTGGTTCCCTTCCTTGTTGGCTGCGCGGTGCTTGGCGTGGTTGGCCTTATTATGCGCTGGCGTCGTTATTTCTGACCCATCGCCATACAGTTAGCCCGGCGATCGTCCACACGTTTTGCAAACCATGCGGTGGTGAGATTACGCGTGATCTTCGGGCTTTCAAGCTGGATCCCTGGCAGCATTTCGTGCACTAACGCCTTTCCGGTTTTCGCTTGTGCCAGTTTATAAACACCCCGGTACAAATCCGTTTCCTCAAACGCCTGGCTGTCGCCTTTTTTCAATTGCTGATGGATTTCGCTGTTACTCATCGACAATTTAGACGCCAGCTTCTGCACCGCAATTTCTGTTTTCCCGGGTTCATCGCTGTCGTAGCGAACCAAATCTCCGTCCAGCGCTAACTTCACACCACTCGCCTTGCTGACAGCATTCTGGAATGCCGCATTGCGACTGGCGTACCAACCCGCGTTGAAATCCGCAAATCGGTACAGGGGTGCGGAATAGCTCGCCGGATAGTTGAGCAGATGGTAGGTGCCAAACCACAGTCCCCCCCGCAGAGAGAACACTTCCTGACGCACAGTGCCCTCCATTTTCCACGGATAACCGTTTTCATGTGCTTGCGCGAAGGCGATGCTGACCTGCATCGGGCCGCCGGTATGCACTGGATTTAGCGAACCAAACAACGTTTGCCCCATCGGCACCATACCAATGAAGTCATCAAAAATGGCGCTCAGTTGCTTTTCGGTTTTGACCGTATCAAGGCGTTCGCTGTAGGTTTTTCCGTTTGGCGAGGTGATTTTCAGTGCCGTGTGGACCAAAAAAACCGGGACATGCATATTCTGCGCGCGGCGATCGATTTCCTGCCAGGCGATTTTGCTTAACCCCGGCACGACCGGATCGGCCTGATAATTCGATTCCTGCTGCGCAACCGCCAGCACCGAACAGACATTTTCTTCGGTCGGCGCCAGCTTCTGGCTCTCAAACGCCCTGGCGATGCTTTGCGCCCATTCTTCACGGTCTTTTACACTGGCTGGCATTTTCTGCCGAACCACGGTGGCAACATCCACCGGTTTTTCGCCTTCTTTCAATACCGGCTTTTGGCTGGTACAACCCGCCAGAATCAATCCGGCGAGCAGCGTAAGTGAGGTTGAAACCTTGCGTGTTGTGGCTATCGCCATCGTGCTTCCCTGTTTTAGCTAAAAGATTGTGTGACTTCCTGCTCTGGCATGTTGTCCAACTCTCGCTCGAAACTGCGTAGACGTTTGTAGATGGACATCAGTTCCACCAGCGTGGTCCAGGAGTTGATCAAGTACTGGAATGAATTGCTGACCTGGCCAAACGCACTCAGAATTTGCTGCATGATACCTAACGTCAGGGCACCTGCGGCAATAGACGGGAAGAGCAGGAACAGACCGAAGACTGTATCTGCCTGCAGATACAGTATGCGTGCAATATTAAAGTACATGTAGTGGAAATAAAGGCGGAAATAGTTACGTCGAACCGCTGAAAATAGCTCTTGCACCGTCGGTGGCGCCGCACGTGCCGGATCGTCTTCGCCGTACACCAGCTCTTTACGATAAGCCGCCTCGACGCGCTGATTCTTGAAATTCAGACCAGGTAATTTGATCCCAACCAGCGCCAGGATACCGGTGCCTAAAATCGACCACACGATCGCGGCCAGTACCAGACCATAAGGAACATGCCCAATAATCGGCATGTCCTGCACGTGTGGAGAGAGAGCAACCAGAACGGGCAAGAAGGCAATCAACGTCATTACCGCGTTAATCAAACTCACCCCCATATCCTCAAGGGTTGTCGAAAAACGCATGGTGTCTTCCTGCACACGCTGTGCGGCACCTTCAATATGGCGCAGGCGCTGCCAATGACTCATATAGTATTCGTTCATCGCCGAGCGCCAACGAAACACGTAGTGGCTGACGAAGAACAGGTTCAACACCCCTACCACCACAGCAATCAACGCGATGGTCAAGAAGATAGAAGTTTCACTGTAAAGCTGGCTGATAGAGACGCTGCCGGGTTTACTTAACGCGCGCTGAATAAGATCCCAAAAAGGCACATACCAGGCGTTGATGGCGACACTCACCTCAACGCTAAACCAGGTCACAAAGATAATCAGCGAGGTTCCGAGAATTGACCAGTACTGCCAGCGATGAGGCGAATAAACGAACCAGAATAGAGTGAACACGCCAACACAAAACAGATAATAAGCGTAGAAAACAAAGAAATTCAGTGACCAGAATCGCGACGCGCTAACGGGAACCGTTTCCGAGGCTCCCGTCATTTGCTGCAACCAGTGGCTACCGCCAAGCTGCCAAAAAACCACAGCGATCAGTGCCCAAATCACAGCCGAAAGGAAAAAGGGTCCCGGCTTAGGGAAAAAAGACTTAAACATACATGCTCTCCTGCTAAATTCTTATCGTTTTAAGGTTGCTGTGTAACCAGGAAGTCCGCCGCGACAGCAGCCGCAGCAAAAAGTCACGCTGGGTGAACGTCAAATGAGACCAGGGAGAAAAGGCTTAGTTCGCGGACCATTGAGCCACAATTGTTTCCACGAGTTTCACCGACATCATTTGCTCCGTAACTGTCTGTGAAGGTGGAGAGTATCATACGCGTGAGTTCACAAAAGCGCGTAAAGGAGTGTAGGAAAAATATTCAGATTTACCCGCCGTTACGTTTTTATTGCGAAAAACCCTCGTAAAGGCGCTTTGCAAGCGGCCGTTTAATAGTATAAATACGCATTAACTTTTCATTTCAATTCATGGATGCTTTCCTTGAAACGTAGTCTGCTCCTTCTTGCCGCGCTGTGTGCTGCATCATTACCTGTGGCTCAGGCCGCACAAACTTCTCCGGATCCGGTTTTCGCGTCAGACATTGTCGATCGTTACGCCAATCATATCTATTACGGCAGCGGCGCTACCGGCATGGCTTTGGTGGTGATTGACGGTAACCAGCGTGTGTTTCGCAGCTTCGGGGAAACCCGCCCTGGGAACAATGTTCATCCGCAGCTGGACTCCGTCATACGCATTGCTTCATTGAGCAAATTGATGACCAGTGAAATGCTGGTGAAGTTGTTAGATCAAGGCACGGTGAAACTCAACGATCCGCTGAGTAAATATGCACCACCCGGTGCCAGCGTGCCGACATACCAGGGTAAGCCCATTACATTGGTGAATCTTGCGACGCACACCAGCAGCCTGCCGCGTGAGCAACCAGGGGGTGCCGCGCACCGTCCGGTCTTCGTCTGGCCAACCCACAATCAGCGGTGGAACTGGCTTACCACTGCATCGTTAACTAAGGCACCAGGCACTCAGGCGGCTTATTCGAATCTGGCATTTGACCTTCTTGCCGATGCGCTGAGCACTGCAGCAGGAAAACCCTACCCGCAGTTGTTTGAAGAGCAAATCACTCGCCCATTGGGTATGAAGGACACCACATTTACGCCTTCACCCGATCAGTGTCAGCGCCTGATGGTCGCACAGAAAGGAGCCAGTCCTTGCAATAACACACTGGCGGCGATTGGTAGCGGCGGCGTTTACTCTACACCTGGCGACATGATGCGCTGGATGCAACAGTTCCTCTCTTCTGACTTTTATACCCGCAATCAACAAGCCGATCGGATGCAGACGCTTATCTATCAGCGTAGCCAGTTAACGCGTGTGATTGGTATGGATGTACCGGGTAAAGCGGATGCGCTTGGCATGGGATGGGTTTATATGGCACCGAAAAACGGGCGTCCGGGAATTATTCAGAAAACCGGCGGCGGTGGCGGATTCATCACTTACATGGCCATGATCCCTGAGCATAATGTTGGGGCGTTCGTGGTCGTGACGCGTTCCTCACTTACACGCTTTATCAATATGAGCGATGGTATTAACGATTTAGTGGCGGAACTCAGCGGTAATAAACCCTTGGTTGTTCCCGCTTCTTAAGATTTCAATACTCAAGAGGCAAGCGGTTTACTGACACCAGCTTGCCCTTATTCATTTCGATATAATTTCCGGCACGCAATGCAGCAAGCACTTCAGCAATGACCGAACGGGAAATATGAGTGCGTTGTTGGATATAGTGCATCACACCCACCCTGGCACGCAGTGAAATATCCCACTCTGACATCACCTGCAACGTAGCTCTGATTTGGCTATAGGAATTTTTGCCAATCAATTGAGCATCACGAACTTCCTGTGCTTTGTAGATCCAGCTAACCCAGTGAAAAGCCTCACGCCATAGCTGGTGCTGATCCAATAGGCTCCTACATTGCAATCCATCGAGTTGATAAACCTCACATGGCGTCAGCGCAGTAAGCTGATAATCCTCACCTCTTGCCTCAAATAACTCAGGTAATCCAAGAATCAATGGAGAAGAACTGATCGCGACCAGAATATCTTCCTGAACCCGTTCTATTTTGAATATTCCCTCGCGCACAACAGTCACGACAGACCCATTAGTGTGGAGGTTTAGCGTATCCTGGGGAGAAAGCGTTAGGATTGAAGCCAAAGGTAAAAAGTGTTGATCAAGTGCATCAAATGCGGAAAGGGGTTTTACAGCCAACATGCAAGTGTCACATCCTGTGTCAAAGTCATGTTAATAATAAAGCAGGGAACATTGTTCCCTGCTTTTGGTTAATTACCAGGTATATTTCACGCCAACATTTGCCGCCCAGTTCTGGTCAACGTCGCCGCCGCCCAGGTAGTTAGCATCTGAATAAGCGCTGAACTTCTTGGTAAAGTTAAACTGCGCACCAGCGCCAACGCGAACCGCTGAGCCTTTAACGCCGTTATCGATATTATCACCATTTACATTCGCATCATTGCCAGCATCGTCATACACGTAGGCAAGTTTGAAGTAAGGAGTGAGTGCCTGATCGTCGCTGTAGCTGAAGGTATAACCGGTATCAAGACCCAGTTCATAACGCATGCTGTCATAAGATTGACCATCCATACGCATGTCGTTGCTCAGACGATAGTCATCACCAGACTGGAACAGACCTGAAATTGAACCGTACGGAGTCACGTAACCCGCCGCGTTGTATTTCCAGTCATAACCCAGTTTCAGACCAAAGCCCCAGGCATCGTTAGCAGAGCTGCCGTCAACATACTCACCGTTACTCATGTTCGCGGTCAGGTCATTATTGAAGTGGCTGTAGCTCATGTTGCCATCGAGGAACACGTTGTTGTTCCAGCGAGCAGAAGAGTAGATATAGGCAGACTGGCTATCCTGATCAACCTGACCTGAATGGTCGCTCATGTCACCTTTCGCAAAGCCTGCCGCAGCGCCGACAATCCACTTGGCATAGTTACCGTCAATCTGGGTATCCAGACCGACCATGATGCCATTGACATCCTGATCGTAATTGATGGTGCCATTGTTGCCGTCGAAGTTGCCGCCGAAGTAGCTCACCCACGCGCCGCCGTCATCAGCCAGGCCATGACGTGCGTTGCTCAGACGTGTTCCCAGGGTATCCTGTTGCAGATTCCAGATATTGGTATTCGCAGAAGGAATGCTCAGCGCCATATTAGCGTAATCAGTCAGCTCACGCTGTTCCAGAACAACGGTATCGCCGGTCTGTTTGGCCTGATAGGTGTAGGCACCCAAATCGGCCTTATTTGCCGCAGTAAAGGTTGCTGAGGTATCCGCATTATTGTCATAAACACGAATCAGTTCGTTACCTTTGTAATCGGCAACAGAACCGGCACCGGTCGCATTGTTAATACGAACTTTGTAGTTACCTGCCACATCGCCATTCACAGCCAGATGACCATCTGAGTTCATCGCGACAACACCGTAACCGTAATTCGCCTGAGAACGGTCGTTGGTATGACCATTGGTCATGTCGCCGTTAAGAACGTAGTCGCGGCTGTCGATGTTGAAGGTACCGCCATTGGTCAACTGAAGATCAGCCGTGTCCAACTGGCCCAGACCCAGATTCAACTGCGCGTTACCGTCAACGTTTACGCTATTTGCATATAGTTCAGCGGTTTCTTCCGTCAGGCTCAGGGTGCTGTAGCTGTTCAGATTAACGCTGTCAGCCGCAACAAAGCCGTTATCGCCAATTTGCATGTCAGATGCGTTGTTCAGCGTGATGCTATCAGAGACCAGATCAGAGCTTTCAACGTTCACCTGAGAAGCATTGTTCACGGTAAGGGTATCGATCAGCGACGCTTTGCGGGTATCCCACTCTGAACCATGATCCAGGGTGACATTAAACAGGCCGCTCTGATAAACCTCGTTGCCCACAACGTGACCATCTTCATTGAATGCCGTATCGGTATTATCAATGCCGTACGTCGAGCTCGGCCACAGGCTGTTTGCCGAGATGTCATACAGTGTTGCGGTGGCATCGGTGCCAGCAGCAAAACTGTCGTTAATGCCATCAGCATCGGTATCAACCTGATGAACCGACATCGCTGCGCCGACCCATTTGCTGCCATTATCAAGGGTCAGATCCAGGCGGTCAGTGCCATCCCAGCCGTTGGTATCAGGGGTTGAATCCGTATCACGGTAGGAATCTGCGCCGTTCGGGAAGAAGTTTTCGTCAAAGTTGCTTGAGAATACAACATCACCGGTCAGCGTAGAGTTGCTGAACGTCGCCGTCGTCTGCATCGCGTTATCGGCAGCAGGGTTAGCGATAACAGCCAGTGCGACGTCATCTGCGGTCATTTCGTTCGCATAATCGCTGGCGTTACCTGTGCGGCCAAACCAGCCTTCGGTGCCTTCGTCACTCAATGAACCGGACGTCACGACCGAGTCTTTAACAACGATGTTGTTATTAAACACTTCACTGCTGTTTACGCCGGTATCCACGGTATTATCGTTAACATCTTCCCACTCATAACCCTGAGTCAGCGTAATACCCGCGACATGAGAGTTATTCTGAATAGTCAGGTCAACTTCCTGATCAAGTGTAATGGCAGTACCCAGATTATAAACATCATAAACATGAGAATCAGCCGTACCATCAGCATTAGTACCGTTATAAGTATAATGCTCGTAATTATCATCAATCGTTGAGTTATCAACATTCAATGATAAACGATCGTAAACATACCCCTCCGCAGTACGATTATCACAATCTGCTGTCATACATTCAGATGTAATCATACCGTGAATAGTGCTATTGCTAATATTCAGTGTATTTTGATTGGTGCTTGATGAAAGGCCATCATCAAGGTAGTAGGTTGAAATAACGCCGTTAACGACCGAGTTATTAATAACAGGATAAATATCACCGTTATAGAGACTATCCGTATCGTAATTATTCCAGCCTACGTACCCCTGGTAGTAGACGCCATCGGCCGTGGTCGCGTCATTAAAGTGGGTAAAAGTCTCATAGGTGGTATTAGAGATATCGGTGCCCGCATTTGCCTGAGAAGCGATTGCTAATGCGCAGGCTACGGTTAATTGTGATACGACAAGTTTATTTTTCCACGAGTGCATTCGTCATCCCTCCTCAGGGACGTAATTTATGTTGATCCATCAATACAAATTAAATTTGCGGAGGAATTATGCTTTCCTGTTACATGAAAGTTCAATTATTCTCTTTGAAAAGTTCGAATACGGACAAATCTCATCAAGCTTAATAAACAAAACAAGAAGAAATAATCAAAATCACCTAAAGATATTTATCATGCAAATAAAACAACCAGCCTTTATATAATATTCATATTAATACCTTCATTAAACAATACAATTTCATTTGTTATTTCCAGGGCAATAATTTTTCGATAACCGGAGAACATCTCAAAGACATAACCACCACTTTAGTGAAACATCTGGCTAATAAATCGGATAAACTGTTCTGATTGTCCCATTAACATCAGGCCTATCATGACAGAGTTGACAACACGCCCTCGCCGCCTGCGCAAATCCGCTGCGCTGCGCGCCATGTTTGAAGAGACATCACTGACCCTTAACGATCTGGTGCTGCCTATCTTTGTAGAAGAAGAAATTGATGACTATAAGGCCATCGAAGCGATGCCTGGCGTCATGCGTATCCCGGAAAAGCACCTTGCCCGTGAGATTGAACGCATTGCCAACGCGGGTATTCGTTCGGTGATGACCTTCGGTATTTCTCACCACACCGACGCCACCGGTAGCGATGCATGGAAAGAAGATGGCCTGGTGGCGCGCATGTCCCGCATTTGTAAGCAGACCGTGCCAGAAATGATTGTTATGTCGGATACCTGTTTCTGCGAATACACTTCGCACGGCCATTGCGGCGTACTGTGCGATCACGGCGTGGATAATGACTTAACGCTGGCAAATCTCGGTAAACAGGCGGTCGTTGCGGCGGCGGCAGGGGCAGATTTCATTGCGCCTTCCGCAGCAATGGATGGACAGGTTCAGGCCATTCGTCAGGCTCTGGATGCGGCCGGATTTACCGACACAGCCATCATGTCCTACTCCACGAAATTCGCTTCATCGTTCTACGGCCCGTTCCGCGAAGCCGCTGGCACCGCGCTGAAAGGCGATCGTAAAACCTATCAGATGAACCCACTGAACCGCCGTGAAGCGATTCGCGAGTCGCTGCTCGACGAAGCGCAGGGCGCAGATTGCTTAATGGTGAAACCGGCAGGCGCCTATCTCGATATTCTGCGTGATATCCGCGAACGCACTGAATTGCCGATTGGCGCGTATCAGGTCAGCGGGGAATACGCGATGATCAAGTTTGCAGCTCAGGCAGGCGCGATTGATGAAGAGAAAGTGGTTCTGGAAAGCCTGGGCGCGATTAAACGCGCGGGTGCTGACCTGATCTTCAGCTATTTCGCCCTCGATCTCGCCGAAAAGAAAATCCTGCGTTAATGTTCAGGCCCGGCATCACGCATCGCCGGGCCTGTTTCTTTCTCAGAATATTACCCCACACGATAAAAAGGCTTATCCCCTAATATCGTCGCACGGTGCATGATGCGTCGCTGCGGCAGATAGTCGGCATTGGCATAATGCTGCGTCACCCGGTTATCCCAGATTGCCACATCATCCTGCTGCCAGCGCCAGCGCACCTGAAACTCCGGTTTGGTGACGTGAGCAAACAGGAAGCTCAGCAGCGCCTCGCTCTCTTTATCCGCGACATCCACAATTCGGGTGGTAAAGCCTTCATTCACAAACAGCGCCTGCTTGCCCGTAACGGGATGCGTGCGCACAACGGGATGCCGAAGCGGCGGATTTTTTGCCACCGCGGTCAGCCATCGTTGATGTTCATCTTCCGTCTTCAGATGTTTCCATTCCGGGAAAGATTTGCGGAAATCATGCTCGGCCTCTAATCCATTCAGCAGGGCTTTAAAGGGAGCAGAAAGCGCCTCGTAAGCCGCAACTCCACTGGTCCAAAGCGTATCACCGCCGGTTTCCGGTAGCTGCTTTGCCGCCAGGATCGCCCCGGCGGGTGGCGTGTCGATAAAGGTCACATCGGTGTGCCAGTTATCGTTATCCGGTGGATTATTATCGTGCGTATCGAGCACAATAATTTCTTCCACACCTTCCGCGTGTGGATAGACTGGATGAATATGCAGATCGCCAAATCGATGCGCCAGCGCTCGCTGCTGCTGAGGAGTAATCGGCTGTTCACGCAGAAAAACCACCTTATGACGCAGTACCGCATGGTATAGCTGCTCAAACTGGTTATCGCTTAACGGACGGCTCAAATCCAGCCCCGACACCTGCGCGCCAATGTACGGCCCTAACGGGCGGATGCTCAAACGTTCACTCATGCCACTTCTCCATGCCACGGCGTCAGACGGCGTTGCAACGCCCGCAGACCCAGTTCTAAAGCGAAGGCGATAACGGCAATCACCGCGATCCCTGCCAATACCACATCTGTTGCCAGAAACTCCCCGGCGGATTGCACCATAAACCCTAAACCTCGCGTGGCGGCGATTAGCTCTGCTGCCACCAGCGTTGACCAACCCACACCAAGCCCGATACGTAACCCGGTGAGGATCTCCGGCAGCGCGCCCGGCAAAATAACGAACCACAAAATTTGCACCCGACTGGCCCCTAGCGACTGCGCGGCACGCAGGCGAACCTGCTGCGCACTTTTTACGCCAGCCAGCGCCGACATCGCCACCGGGGCAAAAATCGCCAGATAGATCAGCAGAATTTTGGATGTTTCGCCGATACCAAACCAGATAACCATCAGCGGCAGATAAGCCAGCGGCGGGATCGGGCGGTAAAGCTCAATCAGCGGATCGAGAATGCCGCGCACCGTCGGGCTTAGCCCCATAGCAATCCCGACAGGGATCCCGATGATGACGGCCGCCAGCAACGCAATCAGAATACGCGTCAGGCTTGCCGCCAGATGCTGCCAGAGCGTCGCATCCATAAATCCTTGCGGCCCGGCGATGGTGAGCAGTTTTTGCAGCACCTGGCCCGGCGGCGGCAGAAACAGCGGCGCGATGAGTTGTAACGCCGTCACCGCCCACCACAGCGCAAGCAGCACCGCCAGCGTTGAAATGCTCAACGTTAACTGGCGTGAGAGCGGCCAATGCCAGTTGAACGTCAGACGACGCGGTTTGTCGTTCGCCACAAGACTCATGAGAAGGCCTCCCGATGTTCAAAGACGCGACTCAGCACGTATTCGCGCTGGGCGATAAACTGTGGATCAGATTTGATGCTGCGAGAAGATTCTCCGGCGACAAAACGGCGGGCAAAATCCAGCGACAGCCGCTCAGTCACCCTTCCCGGCCCGGCAGAAAGCAGCACCAGATCGGTCGCCATGAACACGGCTTCTTCAATATCATGGGTGATCAACAGTACCTGTTTACCGGTTTCATGCCACAGACGCAGCAGTAAGGTTTGCATCTGTTCGCGGGTGAAGGCATCCAGCGCGCCGAACGGTTCATCGAGCAGCAGCAACTGTGGATCTGCCGCCAGCGCGCGAGCAATGCCAACTCGCTGACGCTGACCGCCGGAAAGCTGCCAGATGAAGCGTTTCTCCGCGCCTTCTAACCCCACCTTTTTGAGCATCGTACGGGCGATTTCCTGTCGTTCAGGCTTGCTCATCCCCGCCAATTGCAGACCGAAAGCAATGTTGTCCTGCACATTGCGCCACGGCAGCAGACCTTCATTCTGGAACACCACACCGCGTTCAGCCCCAGGTCCCTCAACGGGCACACCATTCAGGACAATGCTGCCAGCGTGATATGGCAAGAACCCAGCGACCAGATTCAGCAACGTCGTTTTACCACTGCCCGACGGACCAAGAACCACCAGCAGTTCACCGCGATCGACGCTGAGCGAAATATCGTCAAGCACCGGTTTTCCGCCGTAATCCGCGCTGAGATGGGAGATTTGCAGCATCGTGGCCTCCGCTATTTCACAAATTTGTCAGTCACGTACTGGCTGTAATCGGCCGCCACCGCGGGCACTTTGCCCTGCTCTTTCAGGAACTGCGCGGTGTCGACAATCGCTTTATTCACCGGGCCGTTAAGTTGCTGCGCCTGCTGATCGGCGGTGAGATAGGTATTGCCTTTTACCAGACCTGCGACATCCGCCTCCGGCACGCCGCTCAGCTTCGCTAACTTCTGCACATTTTCCTGCTGTTGCAACCAGCTATCCGGGTTATCGATATATGGGCGCTGCGCTTCAAGGGCGCTGCGAGCAAAGGCTTTTACGATCTCAGGATGTTGTTGGGCGAAATCTTTGCGTACCACCCACACATCAAGCGTTGGCGCCCCCCATTGACCCACTTTGGAAGAATCCGTCAACACAGTGCCCTCTTTTTCGAGCGCATTCACCGCAGGTGCCCAAACATAGGCCGCGTCAATATCTCCACGCTGCCAGGCCGCGACGATAGCTGGTGGCTGTAAGTTCACGATTTGCACCTGATTGGGTTTAATTCCCCAGTGTTTCAGGGCTGCCAGCAAGCTGTAATGGGTGGTTGAAATAAAAGGAACCGCGATACGTTTGCCGATAAGGTCTTCCGGCTTGCTGATGCTCTTTTTCACCACCAGCGCTTCTGAGTTACCGAGCTGCGAGGCCAGCAGGAATACCTCAATCGGCACTGCCTGACTGGCAGCAACAGCCAGCGGGCTGGAGCCAATATTGCCAATCTGCACATCACCCGACGCCAGCGCGCGCACTACACTCGCGCCGCTGTCGAACTTACGCCAGTCGACGGTCGCCCCGCTTTCTTTTGCGAAGGTGTTATCTGCTTGCGCGACCTTAGCCGGCTCGGCTGATGTCTGATACGCGACGGTGACATTCACCGCCTGCGCCTGGAAGGTGATGAAGGCCAATGCGGCCAGGAATGAAAGATGCGATGTGCGTGCCATGGTGTCTGCTCCCCTTGTTGTCATGGGCGCAGTATTTCTGGCAGCGGTGATTTGATAAAGGAATTAAAAAATCTGGCTAATGCCAATCTGTTTTTAGAAAAAAATCGGCAAAGCTTAGTCGTTTAACGCACCAGCGACAGTTTACCGCGCCGAGGTGAAAGCAGCGGATACCGTGTGGTAATCAGAAAAAGAAAGGGTCGCCAGGCCATGATGTTCTCCTGCGGGTCTTTCTTTCAGCATGCTGTCGGACGACCAGTGCCGCCGTCAGCCAAAAGCCTGAACTTTTGCAGGGGATTCACCCTTTCGTCTCAGTGCCACAGACAGACCTTCTTCATTATCTGTAAATACGGCCCCCGCCTGGAATTAAATACTTCTTTTCCGATTATTTTATTGAACAATTCCTTTTGGGTTTAAATTTCAACCACCCACTTAATGCACCCTCGCCGAATAAATCAAATAACCAATAAGTTCAATTTATTTTTGGATGTATAAGAGTTTGTTCGGGTTTGACTTTTATGATTTTATGTAGACTGAAGGATATTATTATCCCATTTAATTTTGATTGTTTTTATTCTTCCTGGAGTTTTGAACATGACCCTGGACTACGTCGCGCTGGCAATATTGGCTGCTGTTATTATCATTTTATTTTATGGAATTATCGCCATTCACGATATTCCTTACGAAATCGCGAAGGAACGCAATCATCCTCATCAGGATGCCATCCACTACGCGGGCTGGGTAAGCCTGTTTACGCTGCACGCACTGTGGCCGTTCTTGTGGATTTGGGCAACGCTGTGGCGTGAAGACCGTGGCTGGGGCATGCAACAAATCAGTGAAGACAATCATGCCATTCATCATCAGATGAACCATTTACTTATTCAGATAGATCAGCTGAAAACCGAAATTAGCGATATGAAAAAATCAGCGATGGTCACTCCAATGCAGGCAGCACCTAAGGAGAATAAATAATGGAAACGTTATTACTGCTTTGCTATGCGGCTCTGTGTGTCGTTATCTTTAAGGTTTTCCGCATTCCTCTGAATAAGTGGACCGTACCCACTGCGGTGCTGGGAGGGATTATTTTTATCTCTCTGATTATTCTTGTCATGAACTACAACTATCCGTTCAGCGATATGGGTAAACAAGCCTACCGCACCGTGCCTATTGTTTCGCAGGTTCGCGGCCGGGTTATTGATGTGCCTGTGAAGCCGAACGTCATGTTGAAAGAAGGCGATGTGCTGTTCCGCATCGATCCTACGCCTTTCCAGGCAAAAGTTGACGATCTGCGTGCCCAGGTGAAAGAAGCCAGCCAGAATGCACTGTCTCTCGACTCAGGGTTGAGTGAAGCGCAGGCCGAGCTCAGTAAAGCTATCGCTGACCGTGATAAAGCGCAGCGCGAGTTTGCACGTTATAACGAAGGCCATGCCAAAGGCGCGTTTTCCGACCAGATGGTAGATACCCGCCGCCAGACCTACAAAGCGACTGAAGCAGCCGTTGTCGCCGCAAAAGCACAGGTCGAGCAGGCAAAAAACAACCTGAATTCGGTCGTAAACGGTCAGAATACCAAAGTCGCGTCGCTGTTAGCGCAACTGCGAAAAGCGGAATTTAAACTTGAAAATACCGTGGTTCGCGCCCCGTCTACAGGCTATGTCAGTAATGTCGGTCTGCGTGATGGCACGATGTCCACCGCGCTGGGTCTGGCTCCGGTCATGACCTTTGTGCCGGTTGATGCCGATTCTCAAAGAACCTATGTCGCCGCCTTCCGTCAGAATTCTGTTCAGCGACTGAAACCGGGCTATAAAGCAGAACTGCTGTTCCCGTCGATTCCGGGTACGGTGTTTAGTGGGGAAGTCGTTGAAGTGTTGCCTGCGATTGGTGAAAGCCAGTTCCAGGGCCAGGGTCGACTGCTCACCACCGCCGACGTTGCCAGCCAGGGACGCGTACTGGTTCGCGTGAAAGCCAACGATCCACGACTGGATGATTACCAGCTACCGCAGGGTACGCAGGTAGAAATCGCTGTCTATTCAGGGCATTTCAAAGAGTTGTCACTGATTCGTAAGATTTTGATTCGAATGACCAGTTGGGAAAACTACGTCTTCCTCGATCATTAATCCGATTCCCCTCCCCTTCGGGAGGGGATTTTCACACCCCGTCCGGCAAGCCGCTGATCTTGTCACGACCGGTATTTTTCGCCTCATACAGCGCCGCATCAGCCTCTGCTAACACTTCGCTTAATTCCCGATGCCAACCCGACGCGACACCAAAACTCGCAGTAATCGAAAAGACCTCACCCTCAGGGCTTTCGAAACGCAACTGGCGAATTTCATTCTGAATACGTGTGGTGTATCCGGTCACATCTTCATGGCCTGGAGTGCGGAAAACAACGGCAAATTCCTCACCGCCTAAACGCCCAATCACGTCCCCCGGACGACTGAATTTTTTCAGCGTTGTCGCCAGCGCCACCAACACTTTGTCGCCAGTCGGGTGTCCCCAGGTATCATTAATTTTTTTGAAGTGGTCGACATCCATCATGATGAGCCACGCGGGATATTCGCGGTTAGCCTGCAACAGCAAATTTCCCGCCAGTTCATTGAACGCCCTGCGGTTAAACAGATGGGTCAGTGGATCCTCTTCAGACTGGCGCTGCAATTTTTTGCTTAGCTTCGTCTGTTCCCGCAGTTGATTACCCAAAGTGCCGAGTGAAGAAAACAGCACCTGAACCTCTTCGGCGGTGCCGTCGTCCATCAGTGTGTCCTGATGTTTGCCAGCAATGATCGCCGCGGCTATTTGATTAAGACGCAAAATCGGCTGAAGCACGCGAGAACGCACGTAGAAAATAAGCATTGTCGTCAGCACACAAAGCATTATCAGAATCACGATGACCATCACCAGGCGCAACAACGCCTGTTTTTCAGCATTAACGTAGTGCTTTTTAACGCCTGTGAGATAGGTATTTAGCAGTTCATCAAACGAGGTCAAACTGTCGTGATATCGCACGGCAAAATTCTCTGCGTCGACGCTGTAAGGCTTTCCGTTCACACTTTCGTCTTGCAATTGATTAATCAGCGCAATGCCTTGTGATTCGAATTGCTGACGCATCGTATCTAATTGCATCTGAAAACCGGGTAAATAATTCGCTTCTTCGCCCTGCGTGCGTAGCAGCCACCAAAGCACATCGATACGCTCCATCCCCCGACTCAACGCTTCAAGATTGCTCAGTGGAATGGGAGTATGAGTTGCCAGTGGGATCAAAAGCTGAGAACCAATCCGGCCCGTGACATCACGTAATTCGCCTAAGGATTGGGAGCGTAAGATTGGCCCTAGCGCTGACGGCTCCAGACGCAAAAACTCCGAAGTATGACGAAAAAGCGCTTCGTGATAGAAATCCGTCGCTGACACCATGGCACTAATCGCGATTTGGGCATGATGCGGATCACTCAGCACCGCTACCCGGTAATGATCCACACTCTCGCGAGAACGCTTGAGCTGGTCCAGCGTTGCCATTAACAACGCCGGGGAGAGCAAATCCTGTGGAATTTTTTTGAGATCACGGTCCACCATGCGGCGACTGGCCTCAAGGGATTTCCAGGCCTGTGCTTTACTCACCGCAGGGCTCAACACCAGTTCATTGGCATAGGCGCGCTCGCTTGCCAGGTCGTTTGAAACCTGAAGCACATGATAAAAATTATCAAACTGCACAACATCATCGTGCGCAGTATGCCAGGCCGTCCATGAAACCGACAGTAACCACCATGACAGAATTGACGTCAGCACAATGCTGGCGATAGCCGATCCCCATAGGTAACGAAGAACGTTGGACGGCGATGAGGCTTTTTTAAGATTTTTCATTACACAGCCAGGCCACAAAGGTCAGCAAAGAACAGCAGATGAAAGTAAGTCTATCGCAGCAAGGGGGCATCCGGACAGTTTTGTGGATGATTTTTCGGCTGATTCAGTGTTATTCATCAGCAAAAATGACATTTCTCGCGGAGAACTCGCGGCGCATGTGGAGGATAGCTGCCAGAGCAATCTGCAATCCCGACTCGGAATGCAGCGTTCCCTGCGCAGCCATCGCACCTAAGAGGCTAAACGCATTGTGTCAGGCATGAACAGTCGGTTTCGCCTCGGGCTTCACCTGTGCATTTTCCAGCATCCGGCGCACAGGGACAATCAGCACAGCCAATACCGCAGCGCAAATCAGCAGCGCAATGGAACAACGCGCGAAGAGGTCTGGCAGCATATCCAACTGATCGGCTTTCACATGCCCGCCGATCAGGCCCGCCGCCAGGTTGCCCAGCGCACTGGCACAGAACCACAGGCCCATCATCTGACCGCGCATTCTTTCCGGTGCCAACAGCGTCATCGTTGCCAGACCAATCGGGCTGAGGCACAGTTCACCGAGCGTCAGCATCAGGATACTGCCCACCAGCCACAGCGGCGACACACCCGCCCCGCCGTTGCCCAGTACATCTTTTGCTGCCAACATCATCAGACCAAAGCCCGCTGCGGCGCACAAAATGCCGATCACGAATTTCGTCATGCTGCCCGGACGCACATTTTTGCGCGCTAACATCGGCCATGCCCAACTGAATATCGGTGCGAGGATGATAATGAACAACGCGTTGATCGACTGGAACCACACGGCAGGAATTTCAAAATCGCCGATCATGCGGTTGGTATAATCGTTCGCGAAGAGGTTAAAGGATGTCGGTTTCTGTTCAAATGCGGACCAGAAGAAAGCCGCGGAAACCAGCAGGATAAAGCAGACCAATAGCCTGGCGCGCTCTTTACGATTCAGCCCGGCAAACACAAACAGATAGATAAAGTAGAGCGCAACAGAAGCTGCAATCACGTAAACCAGCATGCTGGCCACCGCGACAGGGTTAATCACGATAACGCCTTTCGCAATCAGCGTAACGATAACGGCAACGCCTACTGCTAGCGCCAGCAACCATCCGCCTACACCGTTTTTCTTCGCCACCGGGCTGTTCCAGGTAGAGTCCAGCCCCACTTCGCTGTCGTAGCGTTTCATCGCCGGAACGGCAAACAGGCGGAAGATCACCAGCGCCACCAGCATACCGATACCGCCTATCCCAAAGCCCCAGTGCCAGCCGTGCGTTTTTATCAGCCAACCGGAGATCAGCGGCGCGATAAACGAGCCCATATTGATGCCCATATAGAACAGCGAGAAACCACCATCACGGCGCGCATCGCCCTTCTTATACAGCGTCCCGACCATCACCGAGATACAGGTTTTGAACAGACCAGAGCCGAGGACGATGAACATCAGACCGATAAAGAACAGCGTATCGCCCATAAAAGCAGACAGCGCGATCGACAGATGACCCAGCGCAATTAAAATCGAACCGTACCAGACCGCTCTCTGTTGTCCGAGCCAGTTATCCGCCAGCCAGCCACCCGGCAACGCCGCCAGATACATACTGCCCGCGAAAATACCCACGATTGCCGATGCGTTCTCACGCGCCAGCCCCATCCCGCCGTCATACACGGTGGCGGCCATAAACAGGATCAGTAATGGGCGAATGCCGTAAAACGAAAAGCGTTCCCACATTTCCGTGAAGAACAGCGAACCGAGTGGATAAGGATGACCGAAGAAAGTTCGGCTTTCGTTTTGGTGAGCAGAGGAATGCATAAATTCTCCCAAAGAGATGTGTCATGGTATTTGCAAACGCCGGAATGCGTGCCGACCATTTCTGATGTTGGTCGATCGTTCACATCCAGCAAAAAGTTATTTAACCATTTGATAACCAGATGCTGGTTTTGTCTAGTGCCAATCATGGGGGTTTAAGATGAAAAGTCGACGGTTATCTACTTTTGCAGTTTTTTAGTTGGTCTGGATGGAATAAAGATTGACTTCGGTGAGCTGATTTTACGCCCTCTTTTTCCAGCGCAACGCATCGGCCACCAGCGCGAAAGCCGCAGGCAAATGCTTGCGACTCGGGTAGTAAAGATAATACCCCGGAAAACGCGGACACCAGTCAGTAAGAACAGACACCAATTGTCCTGACTCAACCTGCTTTTCGACAAGATCAAACGGGACGTAGGCAACGCCAGCCCCATCCAGTGCTGCCTGAATCATGAGAAAGGTATTGTTGAAAACGGTTTGCCCTTCCACCCGAACATTCATTTGCTGGCCACTCTTTTCAAACTCCCAGGCATATAGCGCGCCATGGGTAGGTAGCCGCAAGTTGATGCAGTTGTGTTCCATCAGATCGGTAGGAAGCATCAGCGCAGGGCGGCCTGAAAGATAGTCAGGCGAAGCAATAACCGCCATCTGAACGTCCGGGGTAATACGCGTGGCAATCATATCTTTATCCACCTGATCGCCCATTCGCACACCGGCATCAAATTGCTGGGCGGCGATATCCGTTAGTTCATATCCCACGCTGAACTCAACGTTTAAGTTCGGATATTCTTTTAACAACGGCAACAGCCGAGGCCAAAGCGCAGTCAAAATCGCGTGATCGTTAGCGGTAATTCTCACTGTTCCAGCAGGTTTGTCATGGGAATCGCGCAGTGAAATCAGCTCGGCTTCGATTTCGTCGAGCCGTGGGCCGAGCACATTTAGCAGACGATTTCCGGCATCCGTGGGGGAAACGCTTCGAGTGGTACGAATCAATAATCTGACGCCCAGACGTTCTTCAAGGCCCAAAATAGCATGGCTTAATGCAGAACGGGAGACCCCGAGCCGAGCCGCGGCCTGAGTAAAACTATGCGTTCTCGCGACCGCCACAAAAGCCTGTAAATCGTTGAGTTTTTCTTTCACTTTCATTGGTGAATTTTTTGCACTAGTTCATACACATTTGGCCACCTTATCATTTAATCAACCTTTGCATACACTTTCTCCCACACCTTAATCCTGCTTATCGTGGTGTTTAGTACGCCCATGCAGGTATCCCGGAAAAGAGAAAACTGATGAAAGATAAATTTGATGGCAACGGTATATTCCCCAAAGGCCCTAAAAATGAGGCCTATGCGTACTATTTCCAGGGAACAAGCTACCTGAGCATGCTCTCCACAGAAGGCGTCAACATCGGCAACGTAGTCTTTGAACCTGGCTGTCGTAACCACTGGCATATTCACCATAAAGGCGGTCAGATCCTACTGGTCACGGGGGGTAGCGGTTGGTATCAGGAATGGAATAAACCGGCGCAGAAACTGGTCGCAGGCGATGTCGTTAACATTCCTGCAGGCACAAAGCACTGGCATGGCGCCGCCAAAGAGAGTTGGTTTGCACACCTTGCCGTCGCGGTTCCGGCGGAAGGTTCATCCAATGAATGGCTCGAACCAGTTTCTGATGAGGATTACTGTCAGCTGCCTTAATATTTTAGGTACGGCGCAACAGTACAAACGAGAAACAAAGCATTATAAACAACGTGATTACGGACGGTTGAAAAGAGTTTGAAATGGTGCGATAATAGGAACCAATAAAAAACATTATCATTATGATTTTATTGATAAAAATAAAATCGAAAAATAATTCTATACACACAGCTATACACATTAACGGATGCGTTCATTTTTCATACGAACTAAAGAATAGAAAAAAACTTAATTTTTGGCAAAACTGTTCACACTGTTCACTAAGCATTTTTACTTATAATATTCATATAGTTATGTGGTGAATGATTGGTGAACAGTGAACACTTTACTGTTCACTGTTGCTACCATACAAAAAAATGGCCCTCCGCTAGGTAAGACGATGCACCTATGGGCTGGCCAAGCTTCTTATACCCAGTCCCATTCAACATAATTTATAATTGGAGATAGGTAGAAGTACTGTTCTTATTTTTTCATGTAAATGGACAATGGGATACTGTTCCTGCATATCTTTTAGTCGACATTTAAAATTCCTGTGCGTAAATGATGACTGTGTCGTGTGCATCGATAACTGAAGCATTCTTATACAATACTTCCAACTCATCACGTGATAGCTCCCTAGAACCGACTTTACCCCTATTAAATAGCTCTTCAAATAATTCTGCTGAAAGTGACACCTCTTTTACTTTATCATATTCAAGTATTTCACCACCTTGCTTTCCTTTTGATTTACAGTCATTTATTCTACAGATAGGAAGGTGTTCGCCTGTGGATATGAATGTTTGATCTGCATGTTGCAACTTGTCAGTTGGTCTCAAGAATCCTGCGCAACAAGGGAATCTATAAGTATTATCTCCTTCTTGATGGGAGCAAATGTTATTTCCACAGGTAAATCCCTTCATTTTATCTATTTGATCTTTCACTCTACGATCTGATATATATAACTTCTTATTCTCCCATATTTTATACTGAACAACGACCACACTTATCCTCCCTGACCTCTCATTATGTCGCTCATATATTATATCTGCGCCAGTAATATGCTCCGGTCTATCTGGATGTAGCACACGAAGCCTTAGGTAATTACCATCGGGCAACTCAAAGTCTTTACAGGCATGTCCTTTCGATAATTCTGGGAGATTTCTGTCAACATTGTAAGCATCTCTGAAAATCAGTTGATTTTCAGAATGTGATTTTATCTCCAATTCAGATTTTGCCTTTAAAAGCTGAGCCAATCTTCTCTTAAGCTGATCGGATTTTTGTTTATCATCTCTGTTTTTTTTAGCTATTGATATGAGTGATTCATAATCTTCGATATCCGTTAAAACAAGTTCCAGCGCAGTAATAGGGGTCTCATTCTTTATTGATCTGAGCTCAGCTTTTTGACGATATTCCTTAGTAGTATCACTCTCACGCTCCCGTCTTAAAAGACTATGTTCTGGACCGAGTAGTTCAGGATAAAGAACCCCGCCTAAATCTAATGCATTGTCGTATGTAGATTTACTCATGCTGCCTTTTGAAGCGATCTTTATCATACCTCTTATTGCATTTAGCGCTATCCATTCTTGGTTGATTCTGTCATCACTATTATTCATTATAGCTCTCCTTAATCATTGGTTTTCTCGTAATCGATTCGAATAGGGTTACTGCCAAGTAATTGAATAAATTTTTCCCGTAAAGAAAATTGATTCTTTAACCATTAATTTTGTCAAACAAACACATGTGACAATATAAAAGCAATCCACGATCTCAACCTCTCTCAACAAAAATCAAAATAATATTAATCACTTAAACAATTGATAGCAATTACTTGATGGAGATCCTCTGCTGCTCACTTTGCCAATTTCAGACAAAAAAAGACCGGCTAATGCCGGTCCGGGTAGGTTAAATCGCTGTGGTTTCATCACATCGGGGTAGCCAGTCGGCATTGCTTTCATCCCGGAGCGCGAGATTCGTCTGCATCCCCTGATTTGTTCGCCGCTTGCCATAATTCAGCCCGTACTCTTTCAGCATCGATGACAGCCCTTTGCCGAACATGGTCAGGCTTAGCGTGTTCTTGTAGCCGTGCGCCTCCATATAGACCAGGTAGGCGTGATACAGATACAGGCGCGGCTGTCGCGGGATGATATTCGCATTCCCCATGTACATACCTTCAGGCTCGGGTAGTGCCTCCAGATAGCCACAAAAATCGAATGTCGGGTCAGCGTCACGCTTGATACTGAGCGCCTCGTCAGAGTTCTGCTGAGACTGGAGCAAGGTGCGCGCCGTCATCGGGTCGCTGAATTTCTGCATTAGCTGGCGCACAATGACCGCCAGTTCACGGGCAATTTTAACTTTCAGCTTCGGATCTCGTTCTTCCGGGGCAATTTGTTCCGGGAAGTGCATAATCACCCGACGGCGCGACACACCGCCGCTGCGGTCGGTGAAGCGCATCGGGTTATTGTTCACGGCCAGTATCACCGCCGGGATATGCGTCGAATACGCATCGCGGTATTTCGGGTCAACGGATACCGCATCACCCCCGGTGATAGCCTTTAGCCCGGCACCGTCACCGCTCCACTTCTCCTGGTCAGGCAGACGTATCAGCGAGAAGCCAATCAGGGCCGCGCGCTCGCGTGGGGATTCCAGCGTTTCAATGGTTGCTGACGTGGCGTTATCCTCTCCGGCCAGCATAGTCGCAATTTCGGCGAGAATGCTTTTCCCGCTGCCGCCGGGACCGGTCACCTCCAGAAAGAGCTGCCAGTCGTAGCGGTTCGCCAGCACCATAAACAGTGCGGCGAGAATAATGTCGCGTTTTTCTGCCCGGTAACCGGCGGCCCGGTCGAGCCAGCGCCAGAAGTTCGGCGCATGGCTTTCCAGTGTTTCGCCCTCGACTGGTGGCGTGAAATCGACATCACACAGGGTACGCAGCCAGTGTGATTTGCTGTGCGGGCTGAATATGCCAGTGCCGGTATCGAGCACACCGTTGCGAAAGCCAATCAACCGCCGAGCCGGGGAATCCTGCTGCGGAATTATCAGTTTCAGGGTATCCACAACCGAGGCAATTTTCCCCGACGAGAACGGCGCTCGCAAACGCTGGAATAGCCCGGCCACATCACGCGCAAAATCTGACGGCGGGATGATTTTCCATATCCCGGCTTCATAGCGTGACAGGAGCTGGCCGTTCGCATCCACCGCCAGCGACTCGCCGTAATGCTCAAGTACCCGCATCGCCTTTTCGCTGGTACTCATGGCGGTAAATTCGGCCTCGCTCATGGTACAGAAAGGACTCTCTCCCGGTGGCCGGATAGCGTCATAAATCGCTTTACACGTGGCATCCTCTCCCCTTTGCATAAACGCATCATTCCAGTCACCGAAGACTGGAGGCAGTGCAACGATTCCCTCACAGGCCTCTGCGGCCGAAACGGCTTTGGCCTGGCCGTCGCCGCTGAGGTCACGGTCGGCCGCGAGCACAATCTGACATGCAGGGTGCTTTTGTCGGGCAAGGCTCGCCAGAGAAAGAAGATTCACGGAAGACAGCGCCACCATGATCGTTTCACCGGTCAGGTGATGCACGGTGAGTGCGGTCGCATAGCCCTCTGCTATCCACAGGCGTTTTCCGGCCTGTTTTGTCCCTTCGATAATATGGTATGCCCCTTTGACCTGACCGCCTTTCAGGGTGCGCTTGAGACCGTCAGCGTTAATGAGCTGAACATTAACCAGCACACCGGTTCCGTCCTGCAATGGCACGATTAAATCCCCTGCGCGATAGCTCACGCCGCCGGTTTTGTGCGTAGTGGTCAGCGTCAGGCATTCCCGCGCGGGGAAACCCTTGCGGGTCAGGTACGCATTACCTGTCACCGTGCGGGTTTTCTCCATTAACACTACGCTCAGCGCGGCCGCTGCTTTGCGGTCGGCTTCCGTTCCGGCTTCTGCGGCCGCAATCACTTCCGGGGCAACCGGCGACAGATTACCGGTCAAGGCGTTCACCTTTCCGGCGGCCTCTGAGGCAGATACATCGAATACCCTCTCAACCAGTTTCAGACCATCACCCGCACCGCACTGGTTACAGAACCACGTGCCGCGCCCCTCTTTGTCATCGAAGCGAAAACGGTCAGAACCGCCGCACACCGGGCAGGCCTGATGGCGGTTTTTAATCACCTTCACACCCAGCGCAGGGAGAATACGCGGCCAGTGGCCGCACGCCTGTTTGACGGTTTCCGTGACGTTCATTTTCATGGCAATTTCTCCCTCAGTGCCGTGCCGGTGGGGTGATATGGCGGGCGCACAGTTCATCCATCACAACCAGCCCGAGAAAGGACAGTGACGGCGTGGCCTTGAGCGGCCCGGCTTCCATTAAATCTTCCAGCAAGGCACAGGCGATCTGACGGCCCGTTTCCTCGCCGTGCTGGCGTAAATAGAAGCCCTCCAGCTCGATAGTCATAGCGCTTTCCAGCGTGTCGAGAGTAAGCAGCGGATAGCGATGCTGATGTTCACAGACGGTCAGCCAGGCACAGGCGACCGCGCGACGATATAGCGCAACACGTAAAACAGGGGTTAACTGATCAGCCATCATTTGTCTCCTGAGGACGTGCGTATTCCTGCGCGAATACGCACAATTCATTTTTGTTGTCAGTTTTTAACTACAGATACTGGTGGTAATCGTTATCCGGTTTTATTTCCGGTTCGGGCCGGGAAATATCCCGCCATACTCGCGGCACCGGTGCGAGCCGCTTCACCGGTAGTCTGTCAGCCGGGTAATTGTCGAGATTTTTATCCCGCCATTTTTGCAATATCGGGTCAGCGGCTATTTCTTTCAGAACCGAATGGCGATTGGCCGGGCTGCGTTTAAATATATCCGGGCTATAGCAGGTAAATTCCCGCATAAAACGCCCGAGGGGTATTTCGGTAATACGCCCATCGGAAATAATACGGATAAGAATGGTGTACGTCCCGCGGAAAGGATTCCAGACTATCGCCGGGCAGCGGTATGGCATTTCCCACGGAATACCGTCGGCCAGAACGCCCACCACGCATACGTCAGGAAACCCTTCTGAGCGGAACAGTTCGCCCGGCTGCGGGAAATCAAACATGCTCCACCTCCTGGGTAGCGAGAAAATCACGGCACAGCCCTTTATCTTTCAGCTCTTCCAGCACATAGCTGATGTCCTCGTGGAGATAACTGAAAATCTGCGGCAGCCAGAGCTGTTGCAGGCCGTTTATCTCACGGCGAAGTAAATCTCCTCCGACAAACTGCGAGACGGCACTGGCGCGATTGAGTTTCTGGTAGGCCTCAATGCTGAGGTGTGCCTGCAAGGCGGCATCACGACACGTGGAGAGGGTCTGAGTGAGGTGTTCAGAATGCATGTGATACCTCCGCAACCGGCAGACGGGCGGCAAGAGAAAGCACATATTCACGCACGAGTGAACGGCGGGCCGTGCGCTCATCACCGGCCACGGTACGGAGCATACAGATACGGGGTTTACGGTCTGCGCGACGGACAGCGGCAAACACAAAGACAAATTTGTGGTGTGACGGGGTTGGGATCGTAGCCATGAAGGCAGTCTCCTTGAAGTAGCGGTTATTGCCACCACCGGAGTTCCTACACTCATGGGTGGTAGCCCGGACGGGGGTAGGAATACCGGCCTTCAAGGAAACCGGCCAGCCCGAAGGCTGCCCCGCCCGGGCCACCATTATCTGAGTTAAGCCGAGGTGGAAACACCACAGCCCCAAAATTGGGTGTGCCTGAGCAACGACGTAAAAAAAGACGCATGGCGCGTCTGGTGTCGCCTTGAAGTAACACGGGTTCCTACGCCCGGCTGCCGATTTTGCGACAGCGAGAAAACTGTACCAGGAAAGAGACAACAGATGCAAGCCAGAAAGAGGGGCTTTTTGTAAAGCAGTCATCGTCATGCGTCGTAGCTCCTGTTACGGGCTGCGATCCGCTCAGCCATCCACGCCGTAATTTCAGAGTGCAGCCACGCAACATTTTTACCGCCGAGCGAAACTTGCTGCGGGAAGGCTTCACGACTGATGAGATCGTAAATAGTGGAGCGCGAAATGCCGCACAGGTGCATCACTTCCGGCAGGCGCAGAAAACGCTCAGGAAAGACGCCAGATACAGGCATCAGTGGCGTGGCAGGAGTTGAAGCTGGAGAAGAAAAAGCTGTTTGCATAAGGCTACCTCATAAAGTCCATACAGAGCCGGGCATATCCATCCGGCATCAGGTAGCGCTCTATTTTGTGAATATTTTTCTCCTTTGCAACAGTGGCAATCAGGCCGACAATAAAAACGAACAGAGTAATATTTGCTCAGCCCGACTCTAATTAGCGCCAGAAGCCTTTAGAAGCAATTGGTAATTATTAAAGTGAAATGCCAATAGTTTTTATCAAAAAAAAGCCATTAATTAATAGGCTGTAAATTCAAAAATTTACACTCAGTACTTTTAGCTCAGTGAACAGTAGTGAACACCTGGTGAACACTTCATCGTCAACTGTTCACTCTGTAACTTACTGTATTACCTTCTTTTAATTTCCAGTGAACAGTAGTGAATAGTTATAAGTAAAAAAACAAACAGAAACAGGTTTTTCCGGAGACCTTTCTCTGGCCAGCCGGGTTTAACCGCCCTTGCTTGTGCCAGATGTGCCACAACTGCATTGGATCGAGTTGTTGTCTGGGGCGGGGCAGAATGGTGTCAGGTTGAAAACAAAGAGAACCCGACGATGAAAAAAGACATGTTTACCGCAGTAATGAAAACCATCGGCAGCACTCAGGATGAGAAAACCCGCAATATTATTGACGGCACCCTGAAGGTCATGAATGAGACGGCCACCCGGAACGCCGCGGCCAGCCTGAGCAAGGCGCTGGAGTCATTTATTCAGGCAAAAACAGCCCATACTGGCAATATGCTTAAGTTGAACGATATCGACGCAGCTATCACCCGCAGTGAGAAAGAGCGTCAGAATGCCCTGGAAGAAAGTGCCGAGGCTGTTCAGAGCTGGCGTACCCGCTTTCGTGAACTGCGCGGGGTGATGACTCCTGAGATGAAAGCCGAGCACAGCCAGCGAACGGCCAGCCGCGAGCTGGCAGAAGAATTTACCGGGCTGATTAGCGACCTCAAGGACGATAAATCCCGCACTATGCTGGCCGCATGTACCACGGGAAATGAATATGTCTGCGCTCATCTCAGAGCATTCTCCGTCTACGCACAGAATGAATGGGCGGTCGAGATGAAAAATATCAGCCCCGCACTGGCACGAACTTTCGCCCTGCGGCTACGAGAGCTTGAAATGAATGGAGAAGAACATCCACACAAAATTCTGTATCAGGAGCTGGGTGAACAGGTACTTACACAGAGCCGCTTCTACGATTTCAACATGGAGCAGGAGCCGGTTATTTCTCAGCTTGGCCTTACCCGTCCGGCACTTACCGGCGTGGATATGGATCTCTACAAAAGCCCCCTACGCCGAATGTCTAAAGGCGCAGGGCTGGCAGCCAAAAGTAAAGCGCAGGGGGTTAAGCCATGATGCGCTGTCCTTTCTGCAAAAAAGCCGCGCATGTGCGCACCAGTCGCTATCTCTCAGACAACGTTAAGCAGAGCTACCATCAGTGTGTTGACGTGTTCTGTTCAGCCACGTTTCGCACGGTTGAATCCATAGATGAAGTGATACACCAGCCGGCAAAAAAAGAAGTGCCGGAACCGGCCCCTGTGGCCCCTCTGGCTCGCCCTTTGCTCGACCGCGCCCGCTCATCTGTACGCCACTGATTCAGGAGACGCAAAGATGAACCGCATTCCACTGGAACAGGCTTTTGAAGCTTGCAAGCAAAACAAAACGTCCTGGCTGACCTGCAAGGCTGCGTTGTCACAGGCTGAAATGGTGTTCAGAGAGTATGAACTCACCGGCCATATAACCGGGGCAGATACACCGGAAATCCTGCGTGACCGCGTTGACCTGAGAAAATGGGAAGTTAATCAGGCCGCCGGGCATTACATCCGGGCGCATGAAGCGGTACAGCGCATCAGTATCCGTCGCCAGCTCCGTGCCTTTATGTCAGAACATGGCTCTGCACTGTCTGCCGCCCTCGCACCAGAGCTAATGCACCTCAACGGACAGCCAGACAGGGTCAGGGAACGAGCCCTTGACCGGGCGGCCGCCAGCATTCGTGAAGCGCTATCGGTACACCTGACGACACTGACCGGCATCAGTTATGCAGAGGATGACCGGAATATTCTGACCTCGATCGGCTTCCGGCCAGACAGAGCGTCCAGGACGGACACTCAGGCAAAATATTCCCCCGAACGGTGCCAGATATTCCGGCGCAGACAGGCGCAGCAGACCCGCAAAAAAACCGCGTAAAAATCCCCAAAAATCTGCTATTTTGCAAAAAATGACCATGCACGCCTACGCTGCATGGTTTTGCATGCAAAATCCTGATTTTTTATCGTCCTGCCGCGCCAGCTCTGGCGCGGCCTCAGCCGGTTTACGCAACTGCATTAAAACCCACCTCAAAAGCGGGCAGGCGTGGCGGGGAGAGTATTGCGCGCAAATATAAAAGCGTTATATTGTTTATTATCAGGCTGACACTATAAAAGATTGTTACATTACAGCATACGCACTGCGAGAAAAGGATACATTCATGCATGTTATAAGTGGCGAAACAAACATCAATGATGTTGGTATCAAAAAGAGATTTAAGAACTATGAACCGTTTCAGTCCATTGTAGAACTAGCATGGAATGGTTTTGATGCAAAGGCTCGTAATGTAACCGTTGAACTACGGAGAAATGATTTAGGTGGGCTATCATCGCTATATATTCTCGATGATGGTGATGGAATCGACGTTAAAGATTTCGACTCCAACTTTAATCGATTCGATGACTCTTTAAAAAAAGATAATATCGAACTTCACGGTTCTCAAGGTAGAGGTCGCCTTTCATTTCATAAACTAAGTCACCAAGCCACATGGTTTACAAAGAATGATAATGTTAACGCCAGAATAGAAATTGATGATAATGACATAAAAAAATATCAAGCTTTCATTGATATATCCAATCCGGAGCAGCATCCAAGTTTGGTTGGTCGCAAGAGTGGAACTTGTGTTGTATTTAACTATTTTCACAACGATTTACCAACAGATAATGAAATAATTAGACGATTGCAGAGCGAGTTTTGTTGTCACTTAGCATTAAACGAACAACTTACTCTCTCATTCAATGGCGAAGTTGTTACACCTCCAGAGCATGATTCTTATACATATAATCAATATTTCGATGGAGCTTTATTCTCAGTAAAGGCTCTTAGATGGAACGAAAAGCCTTCTAAAGAAAGATCCAATGTTTATCTTATCAACGCGCAGGGGAAAAAAGTATTCGAAGTCCCCAGCAAATTTAATCAAAAGAAAGATTTTTATTTATCTATTTTCGTAAACTCAGAATGGGCGAACAACTTCAGTAACAAAGGGGATGATGTTTTCTCCGAAGCCAAATACAACGCTGATTCATCAACATGGAAAAACGTAATAAAATTCGTATGGAATTTAGCAAAAGATATCTATGATGAATTCCTTAAGAAAAGAATAGAAGCAATACTTGAAAGTTATCAACAAGAGGGTGTATTTCCTTCTTACAGTGAATACTCTGACACTCAATATGCAGAATGGCGTCTAAATAACATAAAGGCAATTGTAAGGGATATCTATTTTGCCGATCCAGTCCTACTTGAATCTTTAAGCTCAAAACAAAGGAAAGTTTTCGTGAGGCTATTAGATAAGTTATCTTCTTCAAATAATAATGAGGAGTTATTTGATATTCTTGAAAGCGTTTTGGATTTAAATAAAGAAGGGATTGAGAAATTCTCTAAGCAATTGAGAGTTACAAAGCTTGACAATATCATCAGCGCAATTGAAGAATTGCAGAAAAGAAGACTTGTTGTCGATAAATTACGTTATTTAATGGATAATCATTATAAAGAAATAAGAGAGACACCTGATCTTCAGAAAATCATAGAGAATAACACTTGGCTTTTTGGTGAGCGCTATGAAACTATTGGTGCTGAAGAAGATACTTTCACAAAGATAGCTAAAGAATTAAGGAATAGTGTCAGGCAGATAGATGACATAGACGAAAGTGATATTGATACAGGAAATGAACTTGAGGGTGCTAAAAGACAAACAGATTTATTTCTTGCTAGGAAATACCCTTGCCTCGATTCAAATGGTAACCCATACTTCAAATGCATTATAATTGAGATTAAACGGCCTAGTATATCTCTTAATATTAAACATTTGAGACAGCTTGATGATTATGCTGCGATCATTCAAAGACATCCTGGTTTCGGGAGTCAGAATTTACATTTTGAACTTATACTTATTGGACGTAAAATATCTAAAGATAGTTTTGAAATTGAAAGCAGAATGAACTCTCATATACAGAAAGGCGATATGGGATTAGTTGGTGACGATCCACGAATGAAGCGCTACGTAAAAAATTGGTACACCATCTTTGATGGCTTTGATCTAACTAATAGATTCATGCTTGATAAATTGAAACTTGAGCGAGACACTATTGAAGTAAGCGAAACCACATCGAAGGATTTGGTTTCAACTCTTCAGGGAAATTCTTGAATGAGAATGCTGCATGTATTATTTGATACTGCAGCATTTTTATTAGTAATAATATTTATTTTATGTCAAAAATCAATTCCCCATACCATTCAATCATTTCTCTTCTACCCTCTATATATTGAGCATGGTTATAAGTGCCTCTGATACTATTTTTATCTATATGTGCCAACTGCAACTCAATCCATGCAGATGAATAACCTTGCTCATGCAAAATCGTTGAAAAGGTATGTCTAAAACCATGTCCGGTAACACGACCTGCAAACCCAATTCTTTTTATAAGTTGGTTAATGCTTGCTTCACTCATTGGTTTATTAGGATCGTTACGTCCCGGAAAAACATATCGATAATTACCAGTCATTGCCTTGAGTTGATAAAGAAAATTTAACGAGTGGGTAGAAAGAGGCACAAGATGCGATCTACGCATTTTCATTCTCTCAGCCGGAATTTCCCAAAGAGCTTTATCCAAATCAAATTCTTCCCACAACGCTGCACGAAGTTCTATGGTTCTAACACCTGTTATCATCAGTAATTTAGTTGCAATCTGAACAAGTTTGCTGCCCGTATAACTCTCCAACGCGTGTAAAAAATCTGGTATCTCATCAGCCTTGAGAAATGGGAAATGATTGGATTGATGTACTTCGAGAGCGCTGGAGAGATCCGCCGCAGGATTGTACTCCGCCCTACCTGTTGCAATTGCGTAGCGAAACACTTCGGAACAACGCTGCCGCACTTTACGCATTTTCTCCAACGCACCACGTTTCTCAATTTTACGCAGTACGTTCAGCAGCTCTAGCGGTTTAATCTCTCCCACAGGCCTTGCTCCAACATAAGGAAAAATGTCGTTCTTAAACGCTTCCATGATGTCTGATGCATATCCTGCCGACCATTTAGCAGATTTTAGTTGATGCCACTCTCTGGCTATCTTTTCGAAGGCGTTCTCTGACTCTGTTTGCAGAGCCAGCTTTTGCTCTTTTCGAACCTCACTAGGGTTCTTTCCTTCTGCCACAAGTTTTCGAGCTTCATCACGACGGGAACGAGCATCGGCAAGGGTGATCGTTGGGTAAACGCCAAGTGAGATCATCTTGGGTTTACCGGCATAGCGATAGCGGAACCGCCAACTCTTGCTTCCATTAGGTTCTATAAGCAATGACAAGCCTTGCCCATCCCCAAGCGTATAGGATTTATCTTCAGGCTTAGCACGGCGAATCTGCATATCGTTTAAAGGCATGTGTATAGGAATCCAAGACCGAACAGGAACATATACACAATCCTATACACATTCCGTATCGGATTCTACTGGATGGTTACGGACAACGATGGACTAAAAAGCGATAAAATCGTTATAAATCATGGTATTTATGGATGAATACGGACGTTTGAGGAAGTTGAGATGGTGCCGATAATAGGAGTCGAACCTACGACCTTCGCATTACGAATGCGCTGCTCTACCAACTGAGCTATATCGGCACTGAGGGGATTTGGCTACGGGGTAAAAGGTTAAAACTCTGCGGGTGATGCGTCAATGGCCTTTAGAATCAACTGCCTGTTTTTGCATCACCCGTTTTTCAGTTAAGCACGAATCGTATCATTGCCGAAGCCGATCCACTTGTAGGTGGTCAGCGCTTCGAGGCCCATTGGGCCGCGTGCGTGAAGTTTCTGCGTACTAACAGCAACTTCTGCGCCGAGGCCAAACTGTGCACCGTCGGTGAAGCGAGTTGAAGCATTGACGTAAACCGCAGAAGAATCCACTTCGTTGATGAAACGATCGGCGTTGCGCAGCGTGCGCGTCAGAATAGCGTCAGAATGCTGTGTGCCATGCAGACGGATATGCGCGATGGCATCATCCAGATCGTCGACCAGTTTCACATTCAAATCCAGCGACAGGTATTCGTCGTCATACTGCTGAACCTGTACCGGAACCACCGTTACAGGCCCCTTCTGCAATTGCGCCAATGCGTTAGCATCGGCATGCAGAGTGACGCCGCTTTCGGCCATTTGTTGGCTTAAGGCTGGCAGGAAGGTGTCGGCCAGTGCTTTATGCACCAGCAGCGTTTCGACCGTGTTACAGGTGCTTGGACGCTGGGTTTTGGCGTTTACGATAATCTTCAGCGCCGGTTCAAACTCAGCCGTGTCATCCACGTAGATATGGCACACGCCGATCCCGCCAGTGATCACCGGAATAGTTGACTGTTCGCGGCACAACTTGTGCAGGCCTGCGCCGCCACGTGGGATCAACATGTCGATGTATTTATCCATGCGCAGCATTTCGTTGACCAGCGCGCGATCCGGACTCTCAATCGCCTGTACCGCTCCAGCTGGTAAACCGCACTCTTCCAGCGCTTGCTGAATGACTTTCACCGTTGCAGCATTGGTACGCCAGGTCTCTTTCCCGCCACGTAAAATCGCTGCGTTGCCCGTTTTCAGGCACAACGACGCGACGTCTACCGTCACGTTCGGGCGCGCTTCATAGATAACGCCGACGACGCCGAGCGGCACCCGGCGACGTTCGATGCGCAGACCGCTGTCGAGCGTTCCGCCATCAATCACCTGCCCTACCGGGTCGGCGAGTTGGCACACCTGACGCACATCATCAGCAATGCTTTTCAGACGCGCAGGCGTCAGCGCTAGCCTGTCGAGCAGCGCTTCACTGAGGCCATTGGCACGAGCTTCTTCCAGATCCTGCGCGTTGGCGCTGAGGATCGTGTCGGTCTGAGCTTCCAGATAATCAGCAATCTTTTCCAGAACCTGATTTTTTTCACGTCCGGATAACTGCGCCAGTTTGTACGACGCCGCTTTGGCAGCGATGCCCATTTGTTCCAGCATTGAAAGCTCCTTAGCGGGTGATCATGTCGTCGCGATGAACAGCAACCGGGCCATACTCATAACCGAGAATGGCGTCAATTTGCTGCGAATGCTGCCCTGCAATACGGCGCAATGCATCGCTGTTATAGCGGGTAACGCCGTGGGCGATGTCACGACCTTCCAGATTACGAATACGGATCACTTCACCACGGGAGAAGTTACCTGTCACGCTTTTAATTCCTTTTGGAAGCAATGAACTCCCTCTTTCCAAAATTGCGGAGACAGCGCCCTCATCAACGGTGATTTCACCGGCCGGAGGCGCGCCAAAAATCCAGCGTTTACGGGTTTCGAGTGGAGAAGTCTGGGCGTGAAAACGTGTGCCGACGGCAATGCCTTCCATCACGTCACCAATCACACCAGGGCGGCTGCCTGCGGCGATAACGGTGTCGATACCTGCGCGGCAGGCGACATCAGCGGCTTGCAATTTGGTTCCCATTCCGCCTGTGCCGAGTCCAGAAACGCTATCTCCGGCGATGGCGCGCAACGCATCGTCGATGCCATGCACATCCTGAATGAGTTCCGCCTGCGGATTCGTACGTGGGTCTGCGGTGAACAAGCCCTGCTGATCGGTCAGCAGCAGCAGCTTATCGGCCCCAGCGAGGATAGCCGCCAACGCAGACAGGTTATCGTTATCACCGACTTTGATTTCAGCGGTGGCGACTGCGTCATTTTCGTTGATAACGGGCACGATGTGGTTATCCAGCAGCGCACGCAACGTGTCACGCGCATTCAGAAAACGTTCACGATCTTCCATATCCGCGCGGGTCAAAAGCATCTGGCCGATATGAATGCCGTAAATAGAGAAAAGTTGCTCCCAGAGTTGGATCAGGCGGCTTTGCCCAACCGCAGCAAGCAATTGTTTTGAAGCAATAGTGGCAGGCAATTCGGGGTAGCCCAGGTGTTCACGCCCGGCAGCAATCGCGCCAGACGTTACAATCACAATCCGATGCCCTGCGGCATGTAGCTGCGCACATTGGCGCACTAACTCCACGATATGGGCGCGATTCAGGCGGCGCGAGCCCCCGGTTAAAACACTGGTACCCAGTTTGATGACCAGCGTTTGGCTGTCACTCATGATTCTCTGCCATTCAATTATTGCGAAACAGACGTTGTAACAGGACTCAGGCCGCTTGCCAACTCCCGCAGGGGATTGCGAGGCACTTTGTTGCGCGGGATCAGGAAGCGTAGCGGCAGATAATGACTTTTTTATGACAGAAACAGATAAACACAAATATTTAAAATTATTCTTACTTTGTCATAAAACTTTCATTTCCCAGAGTTACAACCCTTCCTGTTTTTTACATCGGGCGAGTTCCCACATTTTAAAGCGCGTCTATTAATCAGGGTTAAAAATGAAAAAGAGCACACTGGCATTAATCGTACTGGGCGTAATGTCTTCCACAGCAGCGCAGGCCGCAGAGATTTATAATAAGGACGGTAATAAACTGGATCTTTATGGCCGTGTTAAAGCTGAACATTATATGAGTGACAACGACGCTGTTGATGGCGATCAATCTTATATCCGCCTGGGCTTTAAGGGCCAAACTCAAATTAACGATCAGCTGACTGGTTTTGGTCAGTGGGAATATCAGGTTGCCGCCAACAAGGTTGAAGGCGACCCGGCTACCACCAAAACCCGTCTGGCGTTCGCTGGCCTGAAAGCCGGTGATATCGGTTCATTCGACTACGGTCGTAACTATGGCGTCCTGTACAACGTCGCAGCGTATACGGATATGATCCCTGAGTTCGGTGATGACTCCTTCGTTAAAACCGATAACTTCATGGCCGGTCGTGCAAATGGCCTGGCAACCTATCGTAACAACAACTTCTTTGGCTTGGTTGATGGCCTGAAACTGGCGCTGCAGTACCAGGGCAAGAACGAAAACGACGGACGTGTTGCCAGCAAAGCCAACGGTGACGGCTTCGGTACTTCTCTGAGCTATGATTTCGGCGACTCCGGCTTCACTCTCGGCGCGGCCTATTCCAACTCCAACCGTACGCTTACCCAGCAGGACAGCAGCTTCGGTAAAGGAACGGATGCAGAAGCCTGGACGACCGGCTTTAAATACGATGCTAACAGCGTCTATTTGGCCGCAATTTATGCCGAAACCCGTAACATGACGCCTATTTCAGGAACGGCCTCTATCGGCGGTATTGATACCAAAGTCAGCGGTTTTGCGAATAAAAACCAGGCACTGGAACTCGTGGCACAATATCAGTTTGATTTCGGCCTGCGTCCGTCCATCGGTTATGTCCAGTCTAAAGGTAAGGATATTGAAGGCGTAGGCGATGCGGATCTGGTGAAATATATCGATGTGGCCGCGACCTATTACTTCAACAAAAATATGTCGGCCTTCGTTGATTATAAAATCAACCAGCTGAGCGATGATAACAAACTGGCGCTGAATAACGACGACGTCGTGGCACTCGGCCTGGTTTACCAGTTCTAATCTTAACCAAAATAAAAGGCCCCTCACGTACGAGGGGCCTTTTCTATTTATTCATTGGTCAAGCCGATAATCTTACCGGCTGCTTTACATCTTCGGCTGGCTCCAGCGTCAGATCAAATGTCTTCAGTAAGTCACGGGCACGCACGTGGAAATCTCGCAGTGTCTGCTCCAGACGAGCACTGACCTCAGCATCCTTGATAACCTTCGGCTGCCAAACGCCATCTTTATCGAACAGTCCGAACTGATAGCTGTAAGTGAAACGCTTTTCCTGTGCTTCCATTTCCAGCCACCATCCCCAAAACTCACGAATCTCCGGTGCCGGTTTGACATTGACGCATACAGCCAGGCAATCGAAGAAGAAGCGATTATCTTCACATTGCTCTTCCCGGATGTACGGGCCAAGGGCCATGAACTTCTTGATCAGTTTACTCTTCGGGTGTCCACTTGGTAACGTCATTGCAGTCTCCTTTAGTGATGCAACTGTTTTACCAAATCAATAGAATTAAGCAATATATTAACCAAATCTATGGTTGATCCACCCGGCAATTTCTTTCAACGCCTTGTCAAAATTACGATAAATCGGCTTAAACGGGATCTGCATCAACTTGCCGTCCGAAGAGGATGAGGTGATCAACCGCGACTCTTCCTCCGGGCTAAACGGATCGTTCTGCCAGTAACCCGACAACATTGGCGTAGGGCAACGACGCCCCAGCAGCCCCTGCGTTTTCAGCGAATAACGATTGAGCTCAACGCGAAGTGCTTCGTCGGAAGCATCGTGCATTCCCAGACGAGAAGCCAATACATCAAGATACATTTCCGGCACTTTGCTTTGTCGCAACGGGTCGCTCAACAGACCGTGAACAACGGGGCCAAGACATGCCACCGCTTTCAGGCGTGGTGACTCCAGATACGCCAACCGTACTGCCACGTTCGCACCGAAACGGAATCCAAATGCGGCCACGCGGGTGTGGTCGACCCACGGAATATTCGGCAGTGATTTTAATACCTGCTGATGCAGGAAACTCGAATCCTGTGTCAGTTTCCATTTTGACGAGAAGCCGATAGACGGCATGTCCAGTGTCAGCATCGCGATACCGAGCGGCGCAAAATATTTCTCGAACAGGCTGTAGTTGTCGCTTTGCAGGGCATCCAGTCCCCCGCACATGAGTACGGTTGGGAATGGGCCTTCGCCCGGTGGCATATGCAGGAAACCGCTCACTGGCGCACCGCCAGGAATGGTGAATTCCAGTTCTCGCATGGAGCCAGGCAAACGCTGTGCCGCCTCTTCATATGCACGATTCGCCAGCGCCTGAGCCTGCTCCGCGAGGTCGTCGCCTTTCAGATGAGGGTAGGCCGCAATACTGTAGAGGTTTGAGGCATGTAGCCAGTGACGCCCGCTGAGCATGTCATCTTGTTCCTGACAAGCCTTCTGTTGCCAGAGCATCGCCTGCTTCGACCATTCATAAATCCAGTTGCCACCGCGATAACCTACCACCGTGTCATACAGATCTTCGTCGGTACGTTCATTGGTGCTCATCACGATACGCGCCTGCACGTCGAGTATTTCCTGCGGCGTGACACCTCGCCAGATCCACATCAGGCGATTCACCATCCGGTACCAGTGAGGCACATTTTTCCCGTCGAGCGCAGACTGCACCGCGGTCTCGGCGCCATGATTGAAGCGACGCACTAACGTTGAGGTTTCCGGGTGCTTGAAACGAGGCTTAAAGAGGATTTCGCTGAGATTGGCTTCTGGCATCGCATAGACTCCATGAATACGACATGATGTCTATTGTACCTCGCTGTACGCCAAAAAGAACAACGCCCGGTAAACCGGGCGCTGTATTTGAGAAGATATTCGGGAATTTTCGTTCACAGGAAATGCAGGCAACACACCTGTGGACGAAAAGACGATGAATATTTAGCGGCCGCTGATTGGCGGCACAAATACCACGCCCATATCCCACGGCTGTTCAATCCAGGTATCCTGCGGGATATCAATCACGTAATCGTCCACCAGCGGTTGACCAGCTGGTTTGGCGAAGATAGTGACGAAATGCGCTTTTGGATACATTTCACGGATAGCCACTGCGGTGCCGCCAGTGTCGACCAGATCGTCAATCACGATAAAGCCTTCGCCATCGCCTTCTGCACGCTTTAGCACGGTCAGCTCGCGCTGGTTGTCGTGGTCGTAGCTGGAGATGCAGACGGTGTCCACATGACGAATACCCAGTTCACGAGCCAGCAGAGCGCCTGGTACCAGACCTCCACGGCTGACGGCAATAATGCCTTTCCACTGTTCGGAGGGCATCAGGCGCGCGGCCAGTTTGCGTGCATGGATCTGCAACATGTCCCAGGTAACGACGTATTTTTCGCTCATGTGATTGTATCCCAGCCTATAAAACGGCTTAAAAAATGTTCGGGGTGATTCCAGGTTGCGCGAGATTATAGAGATCTGACGCACTAAAAACCAGTGTTTAACGGTCTCGCCGGGAGTTTTTGCTCGCTTCGTACTACCAGAGTGGGCAGAAAGTGGTATTCTCAACGGCATCTCGCAAGTCAGGCTGTGCGCCTGTTTGTCATTGCTAACCCATTACCTGCAAGTCATTTTTGCAGGAAGCCGTAAGGAGACTTACCGTGTCTGAACTGTCTCAATTATCCCCGCAGCCGCTGTGGGATATTTTTGCCAAAATCTGCTCTATTCCGCATCCGTCCTACCACGAAGAACAGCTTGCCGAACATATTATGGGCTGGGCGAAAGAAAAAGGTCTGCACGCAGAACGCGATCAAGTAGGCAACATTCTGATCCGTAAAGGCGCGACGAAGGGCATGGAAAACCGCAAACCCGTCGTGATGCAGGCGCACCTCGACATGGTGCCGCAGAAAAATAACGACACCGTTCATGACTTCACCAAAGATCCGATTCAGCCCTATATCGACGGCGAGTGGATCAAAGCCCGCGGCACAACGCTGGGTGCAGATAACGGTATCGGCATGGCTTCCGCGCTGGCTGTGCTGGCTGACGATTCTGTTGAACACGGTCCGCTGGAAGTGCTGCTGACCATGACCGAAGAAGCGGGCATGGACGGCGCGTTTGGCCTTCAGGCTAACTGGCTGCAGGCTGACATCCTGATCAACACCGACTCAGAAGAAGAAGGTGAGATCTACATGGGTTGTGCGGGCGGTATTGATTTCATCACCACCCTGCCGTTGACCCGTGAAGCGATTCCTGCCAGTTTCGAGAGCTTTAAGCTGACGCTGAAAGGCCTGAAAGGCGGCCACTCCGGCGGCGACATCCATTTGGGCCTCGGTAACGCCAACAAATTGCTGGCACGCTTCCTGACCGGTCACGCTGAGGAACTGGACCTGCGTCTGGTTGATTTCAACGGCGGCACGCTGCGTAACGCCATCCCGCGTGAAGCGTTTGCTACCGTTGCCGTTCCGGCGGCTAAAGCAGAAACGTTGAAAACGCTGGCGAATGACTTCCTGGGAATCCTGAAAAATGAACTGGCGGCGAAAGAGAAAAACCTGACCGTTGTTCTGGAAGCAGTCACGACCGATAAAAACGCCCTGAGCGAAAAATCCCGCGACACCTTTATTCAACTGGTCAATGCGACCCCGAATGGCGTGATCCGCAATTCCGATGTGGCTAAAGGCGTGGTAGAGACTTCCCTGAACGTCGGCGTGATCACCATGCATGACGACAACGTGGAAATCATCTGCCTGATTCGTTCCCTGATTGACAGCGGCAAAGACTACGTGGTTAGCATGCTGGAATCTTTGGGCAAAATGGCTGGCGCGAAAACCGCACCGAAAGGCGGCTACCCGGGCTGGCAGCCAGACGCTAACTCACCGGTTATGCACCTGGTGCGTGAGACTTATCAGCGCCTGTTCGACAAAACCCCGAACATTCAGATTATCCACGCCGGCCTGGAATGCGGTCTGTTCAAAAAGCCATACCCAAACATGGACATGGTGTCGATTGGACCCACCATCACCGGACCACACTCTCCGGATGAGCAAGTTCATATCGAAAGCGTTGGCCAATACTGGACGCTGCTGACTGAACTGCTGAAAGCGATTCCGGCGAAGTAAGTCGCTGATAGTTTTAGATCGTTAAATGACAAAAGCCTCCGCAAGGAGTAATGCCGATCAGTTAAGGATCGGTTGATCGATCCAGTGGCTGTGTAAGAATCCGGAAATGCTCCCTCTTTTCCGGATTTTTTATGCACATTGGACAGGCTCTCGATCTCGTTTCCCGATACGACTCTCTGCGTAACCCTCTGACATCTTTAGGGGATTATCTCGACCCCGAACTCATCTCCCGTTGTCTTGCCGAATCCGGCACGGTCACTCTGCGCAAGCGCCGCCTGCCGCTGGAAATGATGG